>NZ_BBUL01000088.1 GCF_000953825.1 Cellvibrio sp. OA-2007
CCGCCGTCACAGCGCTATTGGCTTTATTAGCCCAGAGCGCTTTGAGGCAAGAAATGTATGTTAGTGAACTGTCCGAAGTTGGCGGAGGGGATCAGGCTGCTGCTGTTGCGCCAGCCAATTAATGGCCAAGTCAGTCACTTTGGTGGAGTGGTATTCGGTACTGGTTGTACTAATACCATTGCTAATTAACGGCCAATTAAAATAATCGGGCAGCACGCCGGTAATATTACCGCTGTAATAATCCACACCGCTGTCGGTGGGGTGGGAATTAACAGGCGAGGAACCGCCGAGATGCCATTTGCCAATCACGGCGGTTTTATAATTTGCGCTGGCACTTTGGTTGCGTAAATAGCGCTGCAGGGTTTGGCTTTGCGGGTCGAGAATCGCAGGCACAAAACTAATCCCACTATTTATTCCGTGCTGGCCGGTAATAATGCTGCCGCGCGTAGTGGTGCAAGCCGGTGTCGCCCAAACGTTATCAAACACTATGCCCTGTGCTGCCAAGCCATCGAGCGTAGGTGTTGCAGGGCGCTGCTGCGATAGACTGTATTGGTTGGATGCATCCAACCCAAGATCATCGGCAATAATTAATAACACATTGGTTTTGGTTTCCGCCACGCTAGCATTGGACGAATTTTGTTGCACCGATGAAATCATTCCAGATGAAACACTGCTGGCAATCGATGAACTACTTACCAGAGCAGATGACGTAGGTAATGGTGCAGAAGCTGCACCTCCACCGCCACAACTGATTAACAGTGTACTAGCTACGATTAAATAGACATATCTCATAATACTTCTCGCTATAGCATTGCGCCCATTAAAGACTGGAAAATATCAAAAGATAGTCAATTTAGTACACAAGAGAGTGAAAAGATTGTGCAACGGATCGGATTGCACAGCAAATCACGACAACTCATAGGCACAGAACTATTACAACATTCGATGAATTTCATCGTAAAAGAAAACCTTATCGTTTTTGATATGCGGATTTGTCACAGAACCCCAATCTTCATCAAAGTCGCTTCGCCACCGCGATAAGATTCCTGCGCGATAAACTGCCAACCTAATTCGCGATAAAATTTGGCTTGATCCGGTGTAAACAAATAAAGCGGGTTGAAACCATGCGCATTGGCTTGACTGACAACATGCTTCACTAAAGCTGCGCCCACTCCGCGCTTGCGATAAATCGGGTTTACATAGACGCTCGCGAGCCATGGGGATAATTCCGGGTGGCTGTCCATATCGCTCTCTACTAATGCTGCAGTACCTACTAAATGTTTACCATCTTCACAGATATACATTGCGGGCATAACCGCGCCTTTTAAAAAACGCTGCATTCTTTCGATCCGGGATTCAAGTGTGCCACCCGGATTTAAATAGCCCCACTGGGCATGGTGCCAAGCGGCAATGGTGGGAATATGTTCAGGCGCGTCGGCTAAATTAATAATTTTCATATGACTTTCTTTTTCAATTTTTTAGTAGAAGAAATTTAAATGCATTTTTTATGTTCGGTTTTTGTCGCATCAATTAGCTTAAATTAAATATTTAGTTTACTTAAACGACAATTAAATCTATTTCGTCTTTCGTGTAATACGGCGTAATAGCGGGACTCGCTTTTGCCAACTAGGCTCCATGAGCTGTTTGAAAATATGGAATCGTTTTTCTAACTAACCGTGGAGACACACAACAATGAAAATAAATTTTATGTCTAAATCTGTTTTGCTCTCGCTAGGCGTGTATTTGGGGTGTTTCACATCATTAACTTCAGCAACAGAACTTGATGTTGCAATCGATGCATGCGCCTTGCCCGCTAAACCCGCAGCAACACAAGAAGAGACTGCATGGCGACTTTTTGTCGCAATTAATTGCAAAGTAAAAAACAATCAATTGACTTGGGAAACATGGAAATCCCAAGCTTGCTTAAAGAATCCCAATGATTGCCCCACCCAACGTTTGCACGGAAGCGCGTTGCGTACAGCCAATCTTGCCACGACACACGACTCACCAAAACGTACTGGCGGCTGTGCGCCAATGACAACCTCCGCAACAGCTTCAGAGTCCGGCTTGGAAAATTTTGTCCCTAAAAATCTATCGGCATCACCGGTTTTTTGCGAAGAAGTGACTATTAGCCCGGCGGAAGAAGCTTACGGTAAAAGCAAAGGACTATTAACCGTTGCGGGGCAACAGACCTATTTGCAAGCAGGCGGTGTTATTGATTTTCCAACTGGGGCAATAGAGGTCAAAGCAGATTGGGTGCCCGCATCATCCTTCACCGATGTGACCTTCGATTGCACCAAACCAAGCAAAACTCACTACCAAGAAATCATTGATGGCCAATGTTACGCTCTGGTGGGGATTCATATCAGTTCAAAATTGTATCCCAATTGGCTCTGGGCTACGTTTGAACCGCAAGATAAACGCACCAACCCCAACCGCTGCAACCCTAGCCTCTACAATGCCTGCTTAGATCATTGGGGCTCAACACCAGCGAAGTCCACTGGGGCAAAAACCAAAACCACACCCAAGCTACAGGCGCTATTCAAGGCTGCAGGTAGCAAGTTAGATAAGTCATTCCAAAATTACCGTTTGGTAGGAACACAAACCCAATACAACCAACCCGCTGCAAGCAACGGCAACCTGGGGAACTCGTTTGTGGAGTTTAATGCGCAGGTGTCGCCATACCAAGCATCTTGTATCACCTGCCATTCCTATGCACAGCGCAATGCCGCAGGCAAAACCCCTCAAGGCGGCCCACTGCCGGGAGCGAATAGCGTCGGCCTGCCCACACCTTTACCTGCAGGCTATAAGCCACTGGACTTCTCTTGGTTCCTTGGCTTTGGCGTCCCACAAAAATAGCTAATGATTAGCATTAAATTAATGATACTCAGGGATGAGGTGCGGAAAGTGTAGCAAATAGATAATTGCTGATTATTAGAAACTAAAAAGCCGCCATGCAATGCGGCTTTTTAGTTTAATTGGCAGTCTAACTACACCGACATTAGCATCACACTCATCACCATCACCCAAGCCGCTAACGCACCATAATTTATACGCTGATATAAACCCACATTAATGTTGGTTTTAAGTGCACGTAGCATCAGCACCAATGTAACAACAGATATTGCGGCGCTCGCTGCAGAATAGAATGTGAACCATTGCGGCAAATCATGTTGTCTAATTACCCACAGCAAACACGCAGCGAGTAAAGAAAAGTACATAACCAAACCAGCAAGATTGTGGATTATTTGCACCACTGATGATTTAGGTATACCCAAATCTTCATCACAAGGAAACAATCCTGTTACCCAATGCGATACACCTTGCACCACCATCAAGATGCCGGTTAAAAATAAAAGATTATCAGTGGACTCCATTTTCAATAACGCCACACCAAACAATACAAACCAAAATCCAATTGGGTAATTATTAATCCACGGATGAATTTTTGTGGTAGCACGATCGCGTGCACCTAACTCACTCATGACTTGTTGGCGATGACCATAACCGGGATACAAACGCGCCACAAAAATGACGCCTAGTAACATCCATAGCGGTGCAATAACACCCGCCACCATATATTGAGGCATTATGTTCCCCCTCTATATAAAAAGGGTAGAAACATTATGTTTCCACCCTATAAAAATCGCTACGAGATTACACTTCACTCTTTCGCTTCTGGCTTAGCCTTTTTTGCTTTCATTTCAGTAGAAAACTCATCCATTAGTACTTTAATTTTTGGAAAAACTCCCTCCATCATTTTCTGACTAACCCCCATTGAATCCTGCATCACCAACGGCATTTTTTTGATTGTAGATTTACCGATATCAGAATTATAAAACTCTATCATTCCCTGAATCTCTTGCTCGGTGAAATGTTTAATATACACCTGCATCATTGGCTCCTTCATTTTTTCCCAGCTCATTTCCTCCGTAACCAGCGCACTCACTTTTTTCATATACGCATCAAATTCAGGTCTATCTTTTTCAGTAAGACCCATTTGAGTTGCTATACCAGAAGACATGCTATCAATCTGAGCATAAACCGCATCGACCATTTTCGATGCCTCTGTTAACTCTAACAATTTCTCTACAGATGCAGTAGTGGCCGGTTCACTTGAAAATACATTCAATGAAAAAACAAGACTACAAAATAATACAACCACTTTATTAAAATTCATAAATAAATTCCCTTCAGAGTAATTTAAAAAAATAAAGCCGAAATCATGCCAGATAAATGGCGAGTGCAATATGGCATAGATTGGCAAAGCCTGCCAAGTAGGTTTTACTACCGCTTCTTCAACCGCAATACCGCTTTATTCTGATCAATTACAAAATCAAAACGACCAAGAATATCGATACCGAGTAAGCCATCGAATTGATCACTATTATCCATCGGCAGGCGGGCAAGCATATGTTTGTTGAAGGTAACGCTTTCGATGGTGAAAGTATCCACTAAAAATAAATAACTCTCGACCGTACCACTTGCAGTGTTGAGTTGAATGGGCTTGGGAGATTTAACAAAGGAATAATGGCGATTGACAAAACTGGCAGTGAGGCCGCTGATGGATGCGCCGGTATCCAGTAATAACTTTACTTGCACACCTTCGATAGTGACTGGCACCAAAAATTGGTCGCCGAAGCGAGTTAGCTGCACGCTTATTTCAGGCACTGCATTATCGTCAGCCGTTGAGCCTTCATCCAACTTGGCGAGTATGCCCTCGGCACGCGCGCGGGTTGCTGGCTGATTAGCAGCCATCAGCGCATGGTATTGCGCCTGCTCTTTATCTTCAATTTTTAGATTCATTTTGGCGAGCTGTAAATGTAATTCACCATTGTCAGGTGTGAGTTTTATCAGGTCGTTAATTTGCGCCATTAACCATTCGTAGCTCTCACCAAAAATAGAAGGATTTTCCGTGAGGCGAATTAAATACTTGGCTAAATAGGCGAGTGCATTGTCAATTTTTTGTGCGTCCACTTCGGTGTTGATGTAGCGAAACCAACTGGCGACCGATTCTTTGTGCTGTCCCTGCTGCTCATAGACACGGGCCAACAGCCACAGAGCTTCTGTGTATTGTGGATTCTGTTCAAGCAATTTATTTAATAGGCGAACCGCTTCACCATAAGCGCCATTGGCAATTAATTGATTAGCACGCTCAATGGGGGTTTGTGGTCGGGCGGGTAAAAACTCAGCGGCGCTGGCAGACGGTTCCGAGCTAGCAGCTTGCGCAGAAGAATGTATTGGCGATATAGACGGCGCGTCATTTGCAACGACGCTTACACTCATTTGCGGGTGTTGATTGTTATTGGCATGACGATACTCGCTGAGGTAAAAACCCAGCGTAAACGCCAATGCGCCGACAAGTATAACCTTTTTATTATTCATTGTTGAATTGGAGTAGGTGTCAGGATTTTAGTAATTGTTGGCGAATAAATTCAGCCATTCTTTCCGGTTTGGTTATAGTGGCAAAACGTTTGATGGGTGTGCCATCGCGGCCGATAATAAATTTAGTAAAATTCCACTTGATTGATTTGCCCAACCAGCCAGGTAATTCTGCGGTGAGCCATTTAAATAGAGGATGAGCATTGTTGCCATTTACATCCACCTTGGCAAACATGGGAAAATTCACACCGTAATTAATCTGGCAAGTCTGCGCGATTTGAATTGCATCGCCCGGTTCCTGCCCGCCAAATTGGTTGCAAGGAAAGCCAAGAATCACCAAGCCCTGTTCGCTAAATTCTTTATGCAGCGCTTCCAGCCCAGCATACTGTGGGGTAAAGCCGCATTGGCTAGCGGTATTAACGACTAATACCAACTTGCCAGCAAAGTCAGACAAGCTAACGGGCGCACCGCGCAAAGATTCAGCAGTGAAACTGTAGAAAGGGCTCATAGGTCACCTGTGAGAGTTATTGGTGAAAGCAAGCATAAACCAGACTGCAGGGCGGGCGGCATTAAAGCAGCCCCCGCCCTCCGTTTGCGTAGCATATCAGTATTCAGCGGCGGGTTTATCCAGCGTTTTAATTTGAATATTGCGATAAAACGTTTCCGCTCCTTCCGATTGGATTTGCAATTTTCCGCGCGCAAGTGGAACAAATTTTCCATCCACCTTGTGACGTGAATTAAACCCGCGAAACACTTCGTGACCATTAACTTTGTGAATCAGGGTTTTGCCGTCGGCGATGACTTCCATGGTATCCCACTCGCCACTGGGTTTTTCATAATTGCCGAGTTTTAATACGCGCGCAGCTATATTTTTGCGCAGCGGCAATTTGGGATCGTAGCGATAGAATTTCCAATCACCTTCGTTCGCATCACCCGCGTGCACATCAATAATCACACCATCGAGGCTGTGGTAATCACCACTGTCGCCCTCTTGCACCTGGAATTCATGACTGCGCATCCAGTGGCCGCTCTGTGCACCTTGCGCGCCGACAGCAAAGTACAACAGACCGCTGTCACGCACTACATCCAAACGCGGATGCCATTTTTGTTTGCCCCACTTGATATCGAACTTCAGGTGAAAGTTTTCAAACTCCTCCACACTGGTCAGCCCGCCCCACTCCGCACCCGACACCCGCAACAAGCCATCAACCACGGAGAAGATATGGTTAGGGTCATTATTCAAACCATGGGGCTGATGGCGGGATACCAAATTGTATTCATTGGTTTCTGGCTGAAAGCTAACATAAGGCTCCCAACCACTGAGATCCTTACCATTAAACAGGGATTTCCACTCGCCGCTGCCCGCAAACACCGGAGCACTGGCCAGTAAAGCACATAACAATAAACCGCCCAATTTCATCGCTTATCCTCATTTCATCTTTATAGAGTTGTGGGTTTTTATCCCCTAGTGGTACGCCTGACTGCAGCAGGCTAAAGGCTGAATTGCGGCGCGTCCACCTATACAGATTAACAATTACAGACCTTTACCCTGAGCCAAATTCGGGCAACCACAGGTAATTGGATAGTCTTTAGCACAGCAACCGTGCAAACACTCCCGAGCAGGATAAACCCAAGCGCAAAACCACTCAGCTCAAAACTCGAAATCTGCACCATTTTAAAGAAATTTAGCCAACAAAAATGCATCCAAAAAAATCACCGCTTCAACTCCCGCAAAAAACTGAGCACCACAAAAATGCACACACCCTTTTTAACACGGGAAAAATAACCGAGAAAATGATTTCAGAATTTTTAGTTGGTGATTGGCATTAATTATGCCTTAGCGATTTTGAGCTCACACACCGCTGTAAATGTTGTAAGGATCGATACTGCAAGGATTGTCCGTCTATCACCTGATACCTAAACCATACTGACTGCGAGAATTATTTCATGGACAAAAAAAACTCCCCCGATAGCAACGATCAAACATTGCAATTAAATCGCCGCCAGTTATTAAAAACTGGCCTTGGCGCAGCAGGTAGTGCCGCTGTGCTTGGCATGCTGCCCGGCTTGGGCAGCCTTGCCTACGCTGCACCGGCGGCACTGGAAACCACTAAAGCAAAACTGGGCTTTATTGCATTGACCGATGCCGCGCCGTTATTTGTTGCGCAGGAAAAAGGTTTTTTTGCCAAGTACGGCATGACCGGCGTGGAAGTATTAAAACAATCCTCCTGGGGCACCACGCGCGACAATCTTGTTTTAGGTTCACAAAATAATGGCATCGACGGCGCACATATTTTATCGCCAATGCCCTACCTGATTACTACCGGCGCAATGACGGCAAACAATCAGCCGGTGCCTATGTCCATACTCGCGCGGCTGAATTTAAACGGTCAATGTATTTCAGTTGGCAAAGAGTATGCAGGTTTAAAAGTGGATGTGCAGGCAAAAGGTTTTAAAGAAGCCGTTGCCGCGAAAAAAGCCAGCGGTAAAGCCGTGAATGCTGCAGTTACCTTCCCCGGCGGTACCCATGATTTATGGATGCGCTATTGGCTCTCTGCGGCAGGTATTGACCCCAACAAAGATATTTCCACCATCGTAGTACCACCGGCGCAAATGGTGGCCAATATGAAAGTCGGCAACATGGATACTTTCTGTGTATGCGAACCGTGGAATGAACAATTAATTAATCAAAAAATTGGTTACACCGCATTAACAACTGGCGAGTTGTGGCACAACCACCCGGAAAAAGCCTTTGCTATGCGCAGCGATTGGATTGAAAAAAATCCCAACGCCACCCAAGCCTTGTTGATGGCGGTAATGGAAGCGCAAATGTTTTGCGAGAAAGCCGAAAACCGCGAAGAAGTTGCGAAAATTTGTTCTGACCGCAAATGGATCGGTGCGCCGTTTAATGATGTGGTTGAACGCATGAAAGGCAATTTCGACTACGGCACTGGCCGCGTGGTGGAAAACAGCCCGGAGCAAATGCGTTACTGGAAAGACTTTGCCTCTTACCCTTTCAAGAGCCACGATGCCTGGTTTATCACCGAAGATATTCGCTGGGGCTATTTACCGGCCAGCACCGATATTAACGCACTGGTCGATAAAGTTAACCGCGAAGACTTATGGCGTGCCGCAGCAACCACGTTAAAAATTCCCGCTGCAGAAATTCCTACCAGCACCTCACGCGGTGTAGAAAAATTCTTTGATGGAAAAGTGTTTGACCCTGCTAATCCCAAAGCCTATCTCGATAGCCTTGCGATTAAAACCTTGGCATAACGCGGAGTAATTACCATGGCCGAATCCAGCATCACCACCAGCGGATTTACCGACGAATCGCGCAGCATTGCGCAGCGGGCAAAAGCAATTGGGCAATATTTTTTAGTCAGAGTGACACCGGCACTGGTTGTGATCAGTTTATTGGTCGCACTCTGGCAAATTACCTGCTCGCAGCCGGACTCCAGTCTACCCTCTGCCAGCACTGTGTTTGAGGAGACACGCTACCTGATTGAAAATCCGTTTTACGACAATGGCGGCACCGATGTCGGAATGGGCTGGCAATTATTAGCGAGCCTCAAGCGGGTGGCGATTGGTTATACGCTGGCGGTGATAGCCGGAGTTGCGCTGGGCATTTTGGTTGGCCAGTCAAAGTGGGCAATGCGCGGGCTGGATCCACTCTTTCAAGTCTTGCGCACCGTACCACCACTCGCCTGGCTGCCGCTGTCCCTTGCAGGATTTCAAGACAGCAATCCGTCCGCGTTGTTTGTCATTTTTATTACCTCTATCTGGCCAATTATTATCAACACCTCGGTTGGTGTGCGAAATATTCCCGCCGACTACCGCAATGTTGCACGCGTGGTGCGTTTAAATGGCTGGCAGTATTTTTACAAAATCATGTTGCCCGCCGCAGCGCCTTATATATTTTCGGGTTTGCGCATCGGCATAGGTTTGTCCTGGTTGGCAATTATCGCCGCCGAAATGCTGGTGGGTGGTGTGGGTATTGGCTTCTTTATTTGGGATGCCTGGAACTCATCGCGCATCAGCGACATCATTCTCGCGTTGATTTATGTAGGGCTGATTGGATATGCACTGGATCGGCTTGTAGGTCTGGTGGGCTATTTGGTCACACGGGGAACGGCACAGTAACACGCAAAACAATCACCCAGCGGCACCATCCAGCACAACTAACCGCAACGCCAGCATCGCCAATGCTGGCGTTTTTTATGCGCACTGATCTTGCTGTTGAAACCTTGCGTATACTGTAATAACACTTAACTGAATCAAGGCACCCATCCATGTTCAAACCTTGGAAAATGCTATTCGTATCAGGCCTGATGCTTATGCTCTCTTCATGCTCAACCACATCCATCGACGAATACGCCAGCAATCAACCACAGCTTGATCCGCAAGCGTTTTTTAACGGCCAGTTGAGCGCCCACGGTGTGCTGAAAGATCGCAGCGGAAAAGTCACGCGTTACTTCAACGCAAGCATCAATGCCTATTGGCAAAACGGTATTGGCACCCTGGAAGAGAAATTTATTTTTGATGACGGCGAAATTCAGTACCGCAACTGGACACTCACCCCAACGACCAACGGCTACGCCGCAACCGCAGGGGATGTGATTGGCACAGGCAAGGCGCAAGTCAAAGGCAACGCCATGCAATTAAACTATGTGCTGGAGATCAATTACAAAGGCTCACCACTGCAACTCAAGGTAGATGATTGGATGTGGCAAGTTGATAACAAAACCTTACTCAATGAATCTACGTTGCGCAAATGGGGCTTCAAGGTTGGCAGTATTCAATTGGTGATTGTAAAAAAATAACTCCCCAGGTCATAACATTAAAACCGTATCGTTCGTAATTGATATAACTTATCGCGCATGTTTTGTGCATTATCTGTATCACCCAACTGATCGTATATGTCCGCGGCTAACCGATAGAAGCGCGCTTCATTGCCCTCCTTCTTAATTGCTTTTTTGATTAAGGTTAAAGCGCCTTGAAGATCATTTTTATTCATCTTTTCTTCGGCGCGTTTATACATAAAATATGGATTGGCATTGCGATATTGGCGCACCCGCTTTTGGTAATATTCACTCTGTTCCAATTTGCCCATATCTTTATACAGGCCAGCAAGATTGTGCATGATATTGTAATCGCGCGGATTGATGCTTAAACCATGCAAGTAAATCGCCTCTGCTTCCGGCAGTAACTTTTGGCGGCGATAAAAGCTGCCGAAATTGCTCCAAATATAACTCGGTTCCTGACTCATCAGCAGCGCTTTACGCAAATGTAAAAAACCTTCACGCACATTGCCCTCAGCTGCTAATTCCATTCCGCGATTAGAATAAAACTGGGCGGCCACTAAGTCCTTGTCGATCACCTGCTGTTTGTAGTGAGAGCGATAGCGCCGCATTTCCAGGTCCACCACTATATCGCTCACATCCGCCGTGCCGATAATACGAATATAGGACTTGTTCACGCGCGGCATAAATACTTTGGCATTGACGTGGCGCATCAGCAGATAGGTATCACTCGCGCGCATATCCCAAGTGGGTGGCAAGATCACCTCATTGACTTCAGCCTTCAACCCCACATGCCGCGCCATTGCCACATACAAGAGCGTGTAACTGATGCAATTAGCCTGACGCCGCTCGAATGCTTCTATGCCAGTAATGGTGTCATAGGCGCTGTAGGTAATCCCGCGCCCGCCGTAACTAACCGATGTCATCAAGGCTTTATGCAACGCTTCGGCTTTGGCATCGCTGCGCTTGAGCTGAGCAGTGGCAGCCTCCGCAAAGAGCTGCATTTCTTTTGTCATGCCGAATAGATCTGCATTGGGCAACTCTTCGGGCAAATAGGGACGCCCTAAAATCAGCTCGCCCGACAGCTCGCGTGCCAAAACACCTTTATCCGCCATAAATGGCATTTTTTGCACCACAGAAGTACAGGCGCAGAGTGTCAAACAACTGAAAATGACTAGGAATCGGAATAATTTCATTCTTTTGAGGCTCATCGGGGGCTGAATACTCCACTTGAGTATAGGGGGTATTTGGCGCTTGTGCGCGTCACAAATGTCACGCTAACTCCGCGAGATACAAGCCTTTTTTTCTTTTCACTTAACTTCGCTGGCCGATCTAAAACACACATGGTTGCACGCACTGAATGATATCAACGCACCGCTGCGCAAAATAAGTGCATGTGTATTCAGCTTCGGCAACTTCACGTGCTCACTCGCAACACAGATTCTGGCACCAAAAAAAAGCAGTAAGTTTTTTCATGACCCAGCAGCGCGCAAAACCAAATAAAAAGCCACGATAAGTGCAAAAACACTGCGCCGTTAAAGTGCATTGCCGATCTTGGCACAGTGTTTGAATAAGCCATTGTGTACTGATTCATTACACCACCATTTTTTACACACACTTTTATTTTTACGTTTTGTTTTTTTAGAGCAGCCACCCAGACAAATTTTTACTTTATTTTTTTGCAGATAATTTTTTAATTGATGCCAGGAGTAAGAGATGAAAAAAATCACTACAACAACAGATAAAATTTCACGCTTATTGCGACCGATTGCAAAAACCACATTGGCAATTGCCACTGCGTTTTCATTGCTGACCAGCGCACATGCCGAAACCGGACCCGCGGAAAAAGACACCTTAAAATTCGGCTTTATTAAATTAACCGACATGATTCCTCTGGCCGTTGCTTATGAAAATGGCTACTTCGACGACGAAGGTTTAAGCGTTGAACTGGAAGCGCAAGCTAACTGGAAAGTGGTACTTGACCGCGTTATTACTGGCGAATTAGATGGCTCACACATGCTGGCTGGCCAACCGATTGGCTCTACTATTGGCTTCGGCACCAACGCGCACATAGTGACTTCATTTGTAATGGATTTAAACGGTAATGGTTTAACAGTTGCCAACGATGTTTGGAAAAAAATGAAGAAAAATGTTCCAGTCGGCGCCGATGGAAAATTAGTTCACCCAATTAAAGCTGATGCATTAAAACCAGTTGTTATGGCAGCCAAAGATGCAGGCCAAACATTCCCCATGGGAATGGTATTCCCCGTCTCAACCCACAACTATGAAATTCGCTATTGGCTAGCCGCAGGCGGAATTCACCCTGGTTTTTACGCTCCAGCTAAAGGCGATATCACCGGCCAAATTAAAGCCGATGTTTTGCTCTCAGTAACACCGCCACCACAAATGCCTGCAACTTTGGAAGCGGGCACTATTAAAGGTTATATGGTGGGCGAGCCATGGAACCAACAAGCCGTATTTCGCGGTATTGGGGTACCGGTTGTTACCAACAACGATATTCACAGCAACTTCACTGAAAAAGTATTTGGTGTTACCAAAGAGTGGGCAGACAAATACCCAAACACCCATATTCGCGTAGTGAAATCATTAATTCGTGCCGCCAAATGGTTGGATGAAAACAACAACGCCAATCGCTCTGCTGCTGCCAAAATGATTTCCGCATCGCACTACGTGGGCGCAGATTACAAAGTTATCGCCAACTCTATGACCGGCGTTTTTGAATACGACCGCGGCGATGTACGCAAACAACCTGACTTCAATGTGTTTTTCCGCTACAACGCCAACATGCCTTACTACTCAGACGCCATCTGGTACTTAACTCAAATGCGTCGCTGGGGCCAAATTGCCGAGCCAAAACCTGATAGCTGGTACACCGAAACTGCGAAAAAAATATTCCTGCCAGAAGTGTATCGCCAAGCAGTGAAAGATTTGATTGCCGAAGGAAAAATGTCTGCTGCTGATTTCCCCGAACTGGATAAAACCGATGGTTTCCGCAAACCGGAAGACACCAAATTTATCGACGGAAAAGTTTTTGACGCTACCAAGCCAAACGATTACCTCAAACAATTTGAGATTGGTTTGAAAGGCGACGAACAAATTTAATTAGCAGTTTTGTTAAGCATGTAAAAACATAAGCCCGCTTATTGTTGCACATACAATTAAGCGGGCATGCAGAGGAAAGATTATGAACAGCACTCTCGCTTCAGTAAAAATAGAACAATTAAAAAGCATTAAATGGCCAGAATTAATTGTTAAAACTCTTATGCCAATGATTGGTATCGCATTGTTTTTAATGGTTTGGCACGCCGCTGCACCGAACATTAAAACCTCGCTGGGCGATTTCCCTCAGCCAAAACAAGTATTTGAACAATGGGGCAATTTGGTGGATGAGTACACCGCCGAACAAGCGCGCGAAGCAAAATATTATGAGCGTCAAGATAAGCGCAATGCCGAGCTGATCGCCAAAGACCCTGAGGCAAAATTAGATGAGCGCCCCTTCAGTGGCCGCCCCACTTTTTTCGACAAAATTGAAACCAGTTTAGTAACCGTATTATCGGGATTTTTAGTGGCAACGATTATCGCCATTCCAGTAGGTATTATGATCGGCTTGAGCCAGCCACTGTACAACGCGATCAATCCACTGATTCAGTTATTCAAACCCGTATCGCCACTAGCATGGCTGCCATTGGTCACACTGGTAGTGAGCGCTGTGTATGTATCTGACGCGCCTATGTTCTCCAAGTCCTACATTATCTCGCTCTTAACTGTGAGCCTATGCTCGCTCTGGCCCACCATGCTCAACACCGCAGTCGGTGTTGCAGGCGTAAGCAAAGATTTAATTAATGTCAGTCGCGTATTGCGCTTGGGCTGGTTTACTCACGTAGTGAAAATTGTTTTGCCCTCCGCCATTCCCATGATGTTTACCGGCCTGCGTATTTCTCTCGGTATCGCCTGGATGGTGTTGATCGCCGCTGAAATGCTTTCGCAAAATCCAGGTTTGGGCAAATTTGTGTGGGATGAGTTTCAAAATGGCTCTTCCGATTCATTAAGCCGCATCTGTTTGGCCATTTTAGTGATAGGTCTGATTGGGTTTTTACTCGACCGCACAATTTTGATGCTGCAAACCTATATCAATTGGGATAAGAGCGCAGTGGTTCGTTAACCACTGCATGATTGGGTACGTTAATTGCCTATTAAATCCTGAGCACCTTATTTTATTTATTTCAGTTTGTTACAGAGGAATCCAGCATGAGCCAGATCCATTTGGAATTAAGTAGAGTCGGCATTGAATTTCCCACCCCCAAAGGCCCCTTTTGCGCGCTGCAAAATGTGGATTTAAAAATTAAAAAAGGTGAATTTGTTTCGCTGATTGGCCACTCCGGCTGCGGCAAATCTACTGTGTTAAATATTGTCGCTGGTTTGTATCAAGCAACCACTGGCGGCGTAATGCTAAATGGCCGCGAAGTTAACGAGCCAGGCCCCGAGCGCGCGGTGGTATTCCAAAACCATTCGCTGCTGCCTTGGCTGACCGCCTATGAAAATGTAGAGCTAGGCGTAAAACGTGTATTTAAAGGCAGAAAAACCAAAGCAGAAATGCGCGAGTGGATTGAGCACAATCTGGAATTAGTGCACATGACCCACGCACTGCACAAACGCCCCGATGAATTATCCGGCGGTATGAAACAGCGTGTAGGTATCGCCCGCGCACTGGCGATGGAGCCGCAGGTATTGCTGATGGATGAACCCTTCGGCGCACTGGATGCCCTCACCCGCGCGCACCTGCAAGACTCGCTGATGGAAATCCAAAACGAATTGGGCAACACCGTCATTATGATTACCCATGATGTTGATGAAGCGGTGCTGCTCTCTGACCGCATAGTGATGATGACCAACGGCCCCGCCGCGACAGTGGGCGAAATATTGGATGTGCCCCTCGCGCGCCCGCGCAATCGTCTGGAGCTGGCCGACAATGCCGAGTACAACCACTATCGCTCATCGGTGTTGCGCTTTTTGTATGAGAAGCAAAAAAAAATTGAATCGATCGACGCCAAACGCGCCGAAAAAAAACAGGATAAAGGCACTGCAGAAAAATCCAAAAGCGTCGCCTGATAGTGCACCAATTCTTACAAAAGTGCAGCGCCATGCCCAAATGGCATGCACTCCTGTCCTCTGTTTGCCCCAGCTTGCTGGGGCTTTTTTATACCCCCAACGAAAATATTTGACCTAAGCCAACTTTTTCACCGGCAAACAGAGCGAATAAATATTGCTCACAGTGATTATTTTTTTGTCTGGCGCATTTTTCATCATTGGTATATATTGTGCAGCATATTTGATGACACTCATCCGTGACGGATCACGCACTTCTGGAAACAAGGCGCGAACTCCATGCTGCAACTCATCCACAACCCAGCTCATTTCTCCAGCTCTCCAACGCAATCAGCTGCCCCCGCAGCAACCCCCGAACTAACCACCACCTATGCCGACTTGCTTGTGGATTACCTCGCCCAAATGGGTATAGATAAGGTATTCGGCGTGCCGGGCGGGGCGATTGAACCCCTGCTTAACTCATTGGCACGCAGCGAGCGCAATGGAGGGCCGCGTTTGGTCGTTGCGCGCCATGAATGCGGCGCTGCCTTTATGGCTGATGGCTACGCGCGCGAAAGCGGCAAAATGGGTGTGGTCTGCGCCACTACTGGCCCCGGCGCCACCAACCTGATTACCGGTGTCGCCTCGGCACTGGCCGATGAAGTGCCTATGCTGGTAATTACCGCGCAAACGCCACTGCCCAAGTTTGGTAAACGCGCACTGCAGGAATCCAGCTGCACCGCTATAGATACTGTGGGCATGTTCCGCTACGTCACCCAATTTAATACCCTGGTATCTCATCACGAACAGCTTGAGAGCAAATTGGTCTCGGCAATCATGGCGGCGCATCGCAAACCCAACGGTCCTGTACATATCAGTATTCCCGCCGATGTGTTGCGCGCACCAGCAACCATCAATGCCCATATCCACAGCGACTTGTTAGTGCACGATTTCGCCATGGCCGACGATTCCGCCATTGCCCGCCTGTGCGAAAAGCTCGGCAAGGTCGATAACATCGTGATGTATATCGGCAATGGCGTAGGCAAAGCCAGCAAACAAATCATGGAGTTTATCGAGCTGACCGGCGCGGCATTTGTCACTGGCCCTATGGGCAAAACCTGGGTCGATGAACATCACCCGCTCTATCGCGGTGTATTTGGTTTTGCTGGGCACGAGAGCGCTAAAAATCTGCTGCAAAACCCGGCGGTGAACTTAATTCTGGCGGTGGGTACCGAGCTGGGCGAGCTGGGCACTAGCGGCTGGAAAGACGATTTGCTCAACACCAAGCTGGTGCATATCGACTCATCAATCGAACACTTCACCCGCTCGCCCATGGCGAACCTGCATGTGTTCGGCAATATCGATGTGATCTTTGATCGTTTGGTAAAGAGCGTGCACGAAGCGCGCAAATGGGGGCGCCGCTGGCAGACACTGCCAGGTGCGGCCACTGAAAATGCCAACGGCGGTTTTTTCACGCTCAACGATGCTGAAAAATGCTATTCCAACGCCAGCCCGGTAAAGCCCCAGCGGTTGATGTCCCACCTCTCCCGCGCGCTACCCGACAACACTCGCATATTTGTCGATGCCGGTAACGGCTGGTCTTGGGCGACCCACTACCTGACGCGCGCAAATAGTGAAGGTTTGTATCGTATCGCCATGGGCTACGGCTCCATGGCCTGGTCGATTGGCGCCGCGATTGGATCTGCCATTGCCAATCCCGGTGCACCTACCTTATGTATTGTGGGCGATGGCTCTTATTTGATGAGCGCACAGGAAATCACCGTCGCTGCCCAGCAAAAGCTGCCTGTGGTTTTTTTAGTATTAAATGATTCAGCGATGGGCATGGTGATGCACGGGCAAATGCTCGGGCAGCAAGAATCTATCGGCTGGGAATTAAATGATGTCAATTACGCACTCATGGCGCAGGCGATGGGCGTAGACGGCATAGTGATCGATTCACCAGAACAATTAGACGCGCTGGATTACGCCGCATTATTTCAAAAAAATGGCCCCACCCTGCTTGATGTCCGCATCGACCGCAATGAAATTCCACCCATGGGCGACCGCATCAAAGGTCTGGCGGTAAATGGCTCGGCAACACCGGGAGGTTAATACTAAACTGATTGATTATTGGGGAAACTTGTAACGCAAAACCTACCTAGGCGAAAAGGAGCTCGCAGTTTATGCTAGGCTGAAAGGATATTAATGCGGAGACCGACGAGTGTTAACTGATAACACCCAATCCAATCAATCCAGCTCGCCTATTAACCTCCTTATCGTTAATAACGACGCCCACGCGATGACTGCCATTACCGGTAGTTTACGTTCGGCTGGGCTCAATAAGTACACCTGCGTCGACTCCGCACAACAAGCGCTACGCGCCCTGCGCCAACAGCCAGTTGATGTATTGATTGTAGATGTTGACACCGCCGATATGGATGGCTGGCGCTTATCGCGTTTGGTGCGCAGCGGCATTCTAGAATGCCGCGCTGATCTGCCGATTATTATTATCGCCAGCACTTGGTGTGAGCGCATCGCCGAAGTCACCGCGCGCGAATATGGCATCAATCAACTACTCCCCCTCGATCACATCAAACAACTGCCTGCCGCCGTGCAAAAACTGGCTCATCGGCAACACAACAGCACTGACAAACCGCGCTTGCTGGTAGTAGAGGATGAACCCGACACCGCCGATTTGATCAAACGCGTACTCTCGCCCTCGTTTGAGATTGAAGTTGCCTACGAAGGTGACACCGGCCTGCGCGCCTGGGTACAACGACGACACGATTTGGTTTTGCTCGATGTGATGCTGCCCAAATTATCCGGACGCGACATCTTAATTGAAATTGGCAGTATTGATCCCAACCAGCCGGTGGTGATTATGACGGCGCATACCACCATCGATCAGGCCGAAGAATTAATGCTGCTCGGTGCGGTCGATTTTTTACCTAAACCATTTCGCGCGGAACAGTTGCGTAAAGTCTGTGATATCGCCATTCATCGCGATGATTTTCTAGTGAGCAACGCGCAATTTGCCGCGCGCGTGAAATCCCTGCAAGAACGCGAGCTGGCCTACCGCCAACTCTACCAAAACCACCATCAACTGCTCGAAGATTTACAGTCAGTGGTGATGGAGCTGGATGAGCATTTTGTAATCTGCTACCTCAATCGCGCATGGGAAACCATGATGGGCTACCCCATTAGCGAATGCATCGGCCAGCCACTGGAAAATTTTATCGCACCAGAAGATGTAGCGCAGTTTTCGCTGTTCCAAAATAAAATTCGCAAAGCCCTGCTACAGAATAAGCCCTGCCCCGAAATTGAAATTTGCCTGAGCAATAATCGCCACCAGAAATTATGGGCACAATTAAAAATCAGCCGCTCCAGCAATAGCAAACAACAGGGCAATTTGACTGTTTGTTTGGACAACATCACCGAGCGGCGCGAATCGCAAGAGCAGCTTAAATATTTAGCCATGCACGATTCGCTCACCGGTTTGTACAACCGTCACTTTTTTGAAACCACACTTGCACAATTAACCGCCGACTCGGTGCGCAATAAACGCCAGCACGCGCTGGTGTACTTGGATCTGGATCACTTTAAAGTTATTAACGATACCTTCGGCCATCAAAAAGGCGATGAAGTACTGCGCGAAATGTCGCACCTGTTGAGTAAACGCATTCGCGGCGCCGATATCCTCTGCCGTTTAGGCGGCGATGAATTTGCCATCTTATTGCGCGACATTCACAGCACCGAAGCACACGAGTTTGCCCGTAGCATTCAGCAGATTATTAGCGAGTTCAGTTTTCAAATGCATGAACAGCGGGTCAACCTCGGCAGTAGTATCGGCCTCACACTAATTGATGGTAGTACCAATAATGCGGAAGAGCACTTGATGCGCGCCGATATAGCGCTCTATGTCGCCAAAGGGCGCGGGCGCAATTTAATTCATCAATACAATCCGCTCGACAGTGAAAGCGATGAGCTGCGCCACTCGATTAATATGTCGCAAAAAGTACGCGCCGCAATCGCCGATGACCGGATGACGCTCTACTTTCAGCCTATTTTTGATATCAAAAAGAATAAAGTATCCTATTACGAAGCACTGGTTCGCCTGGTAGAAACCGATGGCAAAGTTATTGGCCCCAATAATTTTATTCCCGCACTGGAAGCGGCGGGTGAAATGCATTTGTTAGATCGCTGGATTATTAAACTAGCCATACGCAACTTAAAAGCGCACCCTGAACTAAACCATATCGCCATTAATCTCTCAGCCCAGGCGTTTAAAGATGAAAATCTGGTGCCCACCATTCTGGAGAATTTAAAAGAGACGGAAGTAGACCCCAAGCGCATCACCTTTGAACTCACTGAAAGTGCAAGCTTGTTTAACCTGCACATCACCCAGCGGGTGATTGCCGAACTACACAAGTTGGGCTGTAGCTTTTCAGTGGATGATTTTGGTTCTGGTTTTAGTAGTTTTGCTTACTTGAAAGATTTACCGGCGGATTACATTAAACTCGATGGTTCGTTTATTCAAAACTTACACCGCGATACGATTGACCAAACGCTAGTGCGCTCCATGATTCAGGTCATTCAGGCTCTGGGCAAAAAAGCGGTGGCAGAATATGTAGAGAACGAGGCCATTCTCGACATTTTAAAAACCATGGGCGTAGATTTTGTGCAGGGCTATCACATCGGGCATCCGCTGCCAATCACCCAACTATTTACCGAACAAACTATTAGCAAAACCTCACGCTAAACGAAGGTACTGCGATAATTGCAGCTGAATTAACTCATGCAATTATACGCAGCACTCACTCAGCAATCAGGCTCGCATCAAGTCACATTCACACCACCGTCAACAGCCCAAATGGCACCGGTGGTATAACTTGACTCCAACTGCGCGACAATCACTTCCGCCACTTCATCGGCACGACCGTAGCGAGCCAATGGAATAGTGGTTTCCATATGGGCTTTTACTGCCGCTTGCGTTTGTTCATCAAGACCTAGTTTGGTAATAATCGGCGTATCAATTGCGCCCGGTGCAACAGCATTAATACGCACCCCAATAGGGGCAAATTCAATCGCCAAACTTTTGGTGCACGCCTCTAATGCACCCTTGGTTGCCGCATAAAGCGCCGCATTCGCCAAACCATTATTGACCACGGCCGACGACACATTGGTAATACTGCCGCTCGCTTTCTGTAGCGCCGGCAAAACACCTTTAATTAAATCCAAAGGGCCGCGAACATTGGTATTCATAAACTCGTCAAAGTCGGCACTTGTGCAATAGGCAAGCGGAGCAAAACGCGCAATTGCTGCGTTGTTAACTAACGCACTCAGCGATTTCCCCTCAAAGTGCCCTGCCAATTTAATTACGTCACTGGCACAGCCCATATCCGCCACTATGCCTTTTACTCCCAATTCCGCTGCAGCCCGCTCGACACGCTCACTATTGCGCCCACAAATAGTCACATCGTAACCCTTGGCTTTTAACAGTTTTGCCGTCGCATAACCAATACCGGAATTGCCGCCAGTAACTAACGCTGTTTTTTGCATAATGATTTCTCTGTTGAAAAAATTGCGGAAAAGAAAAAGAAAAAGAAAAAGAAAAATGGAATTAATCAGGAACCGAGCGAATAGCAACACCTTGATAATCAATATCATCACAGCGCAGCGGTAAAAATGTATCAGGCGCTTGATGGTAGGTATCCAAATAACAAGCCGTTACACCGCTGGCGACCAGCGTAGTAAATATTTGATATACCTCATCGGGACAAAAATCATGATCCGCCATTACAGCCGATACATAACCATTAATATTCATTCCCTCGTCATATTTTTCCTGCAAAACACGCTCAATTTCCATTGCCAATTGCAGATGCGGGCCGGTTGGAAAACCATAAGCTTCCGCGATGCTTGCCATGGCACGAATGCGTTCATCACCTTTCGCAATAGGGCGAATATACCCAATAATTAACGGCTTACCACCACGCGCAGGTACACTTGCCACTATCTGTTCAGCCGATAGCCCTTGCTGATGACTCACCAAGGCAGCCTGAATAAATTGCACACCCTCCTTTAATGGATAGACGCCATAGGTGCGCGAATCTGTCGCCAGCACGCCCATAGCGGTAGCTGCAATTGCCGATGCGCGCGCACTACCAGCAAGCGCCCCAATTTGATTGCACCAAATACGCGGATCAGGCCAGCTCAAGCAGGAGTAACCCACCTCTACCCAATGAGCAAATTCCGGGGAAACCATTTTTCCGGTCGCGTTTAATACCACAATCTGGAAGTAAGATTTTTTTCCTACCAAATCATCCATCATGGAATAGCCATGACTAAAAACGCCTTTACCGGGAAACCATCCTCCTGTCTTGCTGACTATTTTCCCGCGGCGGGCATCAAGTATTTTAATGATGCGCTGATCGCTAAATGTTTTTTGATTCACGCTAATCACCGCTCAATAAAATAATTTTCATCGGAGACAAACGGCATGGCGGTGATAGGTTTATTTGCTAACTCTAGCCCATGAGCAACCAAACCCGGCGCGCCCATTAATTGATACAAACAAACACCCGCTTTAGGCTGAAAGCCCAAATCCGATAAGACCGCAGCGGCAACTCCGGGCATTAACCATCCCATACCATTTGCTGCAAGCGCACCACTCAGCTGGTTGCCCCAATGCAAGGCTTTACCTGCACCGGGTAGTTGCGCGAGCTGCGCGGCATGCTTGCATGCAAGCAGATCAACACCGCCATAATAAGCGCCGAACCCAGGAATAGATGTTGAGGATTGCAGATGATCCACCGCACACGCAGTAGCATCGGTATTGTGTTGCTTGCGCAAAAAACGCATCGCGTCTTCCACTAAGCCGCCGCCGTGATGATCGCCGCCGAGCAGCGCGGCGCCGATCGGGAGTATGTGAGCAGGCTCGGTTTTGCCAATACCTGCATTCATCGCGGCGCGGGTAGCCGGATGACGCGGGCCGGGATTGATGAGCGCAATCATCAGTTGTTGCAAAATTTGAGTTTCTTCCGGCGCTGGCAACTCACCGCGAAATAACAAATAAAACACATCGGTAAACGATCGCTTTGCCATCAACTCATTGAGATCATAACCATGGCAAAATGCCGCACTGGCGATGTAGGGATTATCATTGCTGGGTTGCTCAAGATAAATTTTCGTACTGGCTCGCTCGGTAAAAGCTTCATTTCTGCTGCGCACCTGATTGGTTTTTTGCTCTTGCATTAGCACAGTCCCGCGCTGATTAGGAATATGTAGAATTAATTGAACCTATAACTAAACTCCACCCAAATACTGCGCGATTCCAACAAATAATCTTCTGGAATTTCACCGCTACTCGGCTCGCGCGCCTCTGTATCTGCGACATTGCGCACCGCAATCATCAAATCCAGATTGGGTAAAAAATTAGCTTTGCGCACATTCATATCCCACAAGCTGTAATTGGCTATTGGGCTGCGGCTATCACCTGGAGTTTGAAGAGTGGGGTTCGCCTGACGACGGCTGCGCTCGCCCACCCACGCATATTGATTATGCAAATACCACTCGGGCAAGAATTCCCAATTCATCATTAATTTGAATTGTTTTGCTGGCGCCTCATGCACAGGAAAGCCAGTACTTTGATCCTGTGCATTTTGATAGGAGTAGCTGGAGGCGAGCGAGAAAGTATCAAGCGGGCGCCAGTTTAGCTCTAGCTCATAACCATCACCTTGTTGATCGCCGGCATTTTTAGCAATTTTGTTGGCAAGGTCAGTGGGAACAAATTCAATTAAATCTGAAGCGCGATAATCAAATAATGTCAGATTGGTTCCAAGACGTTCAGAGATATAAAAATTAAATGACAACTCGGTGGTGGCGATGCGCTCTGCGCCTACAGCAGAGTTCCCCAAAGATACGGGATTATTTTTACTCGCCTTTTCAGTAAACGACGGCGCGCGAAATGCACGGCCATGCATTAATTTAGTCGTTAGACGTTCATTGGTGGCCCAAACGAGAGCCACGCGCGGATTGGTGGTAGAACCAAAGTCCGAGTAATGATCGTAGCGCACTCCGCTGGTCAATTGCAGGTCACTCGTAATCTGCCACTCATCTTGCAGTGATAAATAGCCGATAGAACGGGAGTAGTTGGATAAAAATGCGTACTCTGTACCGCTCACATCTATCAAGGTTCCATCAACCATCATCTCTGATCCGGTAAGCACTCCAGGGCCAAAGTTTTTGCGCTCACGCGGTGTGGCCGATTGTTCCCGCCCACCCACTGCGCTACGAACCTTATGCGAATCCCAGCCATTAAAGATGGCGACATAATCCAATTGCGCATCTTCCGTTGTTCCACCCGGATTGCCAATTAAGCCATCAGAAAATAATGTCCAACTCACATTAGGTTGGGAGAAATCAATATTTCCCTGATTGCCAGTCAATTTGCTAATGGGCAATACCGCACCACCAGGAAACAAAGTAAACATAGATTCCTGGTCATAGCGGAAATAACTAAGCCGCACGCTCTTGTCCCAATCGCTATTGTCGTTATCAAAACGGTAAGTAAAATCGGCCATCCATAAATCGCTGTCATCACTACCGGCGGCATCAAGCACCTGCGCAGCGCCTGCACCAACACCAGCATCCCGCGACAACCAATTCCAAAAATTAAACTGCCATTGCGCACTGCTCAACGCCAAATGCGTATCTAGCACTTCATAGCGAGTGGATAAACTACCAGGAGCGTGCGAGGCATTGGTTCCTAAAAGGGAATCGAGCGTAGACTGTAAATCTGCACTTACTCTGCGCTCCTTATCACCGTCCGAGTTTTGGTATGCCATAGTGAATGCAACATCCACAGCGTGCCAATTAGTTGCAGTCTCCAACCACAATTCACGGCTGCCAAAAGATCCAGAGGTTGCGCCCACGCGAGTTGAATCTATTACTGATGCATCTTTAGTAATAACGTTAATCACCCCCGAAAAAGCATCCGCACCGTAAATTGCTGAGCCGGGGCCACGAATAACTTCGACGCGCTCAATGCTGGCGGCAGGCAAACGAAACAAAGTGGGCCGCCCGCCCTGAGCGTTGTATTGAACAGGTATGCCATTCAACATCAACAAGACATGAGGATTTAAACCGGTATGAATGCCGCGAATGGAATAAACCGAATCCAACCGGCTCAAAGAAGAAATCGAGACATGCAATCCAGGGACTGTCTCCAGCACCTCATTGAGATTGCGCGCCCCCATGGCAAGAATTTCTTCTGCGGAGATAACTGTCGCTGTCGCTGGTGCACGATCCAACGGTGTACTGTTGCCCGTGGCAATAGAGATTTCAATCTGACCCAATTCGGCCAACGAGAGATTATAGAAGTCACCCGAGGAAATAGTATCCCCGGTTTCAGCACACAGGCTATTTGCCCAAGAGGCAAACACCAACGCCAATAAAGTCGTTCGTATTTTTTTCGCACGCATAATGACAACCTATTCAACAGAGTTGGTGTCATTCCGCTGACAATATCACTCAACTTACTGGCAATGTAGACTCGCCACCAAGATACGCCGCAACTAAAAAGCTGATCATCTACAAAGAGGGACTAAGTACTTTTAGCACTAAGGATGACTAAAGATAGTTCACCTTTGCATTAAAGCAAAGCGGGAAAATGTGAGTTTCCGTAAAGATCAGGGATTCTTGCGCGGAGCCAGACGCTCAATAGCCAGCTTGAGCGTTTCGCGTCTGACCGGTTTGGTTAAATATTCTTCCGCCGGTTGGCGATTAAAGCGCTTACGCTCCTCAATCATGGATATCACAATAACGGGAATATCGCATATATCAGCATCGGCCTTAATTCGCTCAAATAAAATCCAACCGTGCTGATCGGGTAAAAATAAATCAAGCGTTATGACATCGGGTTTAATCGATTGAATTAGGCGCCATCCACTTTCGGCATCACTGGCGGTATGGACTTGATAACCCTCTGCGCGAATAGTGCGCGCCATTATGTCGAGAAACGCTGGGTCATCATCAATCATCACCACTTGTTCACCCGTTGCAGCGGGAACTAACGGAGCAACAGCAAGTGGTGGTGCATCTTCATCAATAGCGGGTTGCGTTTGCACTGTCGCAGGCTTCATTGGTAGCGGCAATTCCACAATAAATTTGGCTCCCGCGCCCAACTCGCTTTCAACGCGAATCTTACCGCCCATCAACTCACACAACTGGCGAGTAATGGACAAGCCCAAACCGCTGCCTTGAAATTTGCGCGTGGTACCCGAGTCGGCCTGCTTAAATGGATCAAAGATTGCGACCTGCTGCTCCTGGGATATGCCAATACCTGTATCAGCCACACTGATATAAATTTGCTGCGGTTGATGATAAGCCTTAATTCTCACCTGACCACCGGGGGCAAACTTAATCGCATTACCCAACAAATTGATCAATATGTGGAGTAGTTTTTCCGGATCGGCCAAGGGCAAAAACTCACCATCATCGGCATCTACTTGCAGTTGTATAGCATTTTTTTCGGCGAGTGACGTCACTGTTCCAAGTGCCTCATCAACTAGCGTTGATAATTTTACTTCGGTTAAATCCAAATCCATTCGCCCGGATTCAATTTTAGCCAGATCCAGCACGCCATTAATTAGTTTTAGCAAGCGCTCACTGTTGAGAATAACGCGACTTAAATCTTTCAGATGATGCTCATCATCCGCCAGCTTTAACTCTTCAATCACCACTTCGGTATAACCAATGATAGCCTGCAAGGGAGTACGCAACTCATGGCTCATCAAGGATAGGAATTCACTTTTGGCTTTACTCGCATCCTCTGCTTTGCGCTTGGCAATGGCGAGCCGGTCGCGGGCTATTTGCAGATCTTGCGTGTGTGCCGCCAAGCGCTGGTTATCGCGACGCTTGATGGTATAGGCAATCAATACAGTGATAATTAATAGCGCGCCCAAAATCACTGAGCCCCATAAATAGCGCAGTGCCACTTTTTGCGAATCGACCAGCTCATCCAAATCTACAATGGCATTTTTTTGTTTGAGGATGGTTTCCTCTTGGGTTTTAATTTTCGAATTTAAATAAGTGAGCCGTTTTTCTCGCGCATCAATCTCTTGCAAAATCGTACGCAAGTGCGCTTGCTGCGCATCCAATTCTTGAGTGCGCAAATCCACTTCATGCAACAGCGCTTCACGCTCTTGTTTACTCGTTTCAATTTGAGTTTGCTGGTCTTGCAGCAGTATTTTTTGTTGTGCAATCAAGGCGTCACTTTTTTCAATGCCCTGATTCAACTCAGCCATTTGCGCCTGCAAACTGGCGTTCATTGCCTGCTGGGTTTTAATGGCAGTAGTTAATTCATTCAGCGTTTTCTCGCGCCCACGCAATTGTTTTTGCAGCGCAACCAAAGACGCCTGCCCTTGACGATACAATTTGGCAACATCAATTTCAGTGCCGCCATTCAAAATTAATTCCGGTAAAGGTGTTAAACCGTGATTAATAATATTGGATTTATTAACTTCAAATTTAAGCCGGTCATTATCGGTAGTAATCAGGTTAATCATCACCAATTGTTTATTATTATAGGACTCAGTCACCAGTAATACCGGCTTGCCTTCTAGCGCATCATAAATATCCGTTATAGTTTTGGCGTTCACCTTTTCAACATATACCATATGGTATTGCGCGAGGGAGCTCACCCGATTCACCTGGGTAACTCGAATGGGTAAATTGCGCAACTTGACTCTATCGCGTAGCACCGCCAGCTCTGCCATTAGCGCAGGATTGTTCGCACCATAAACCGCGAGATCGAATGAGGTCATTGTGGCTTGATTGGGCCACTCAATATTTTTAGCGAAGTTGTATAAATAGGAGGCGGTAATTTTTTCTTTGTTGAGCCCCTGCGCCCATACTGGGCTGGCACTGAGCAGAAGCAAGATGGCAGAGGAAAGTAACGCAAATAGCACTGTCTGCGCCCTGCCCAGCGGTTGCAACCAAGGGCGGCACAAAACGACGACTGACAGGAAGGTTTTCATTAACATCGGAGTAAGTCTTATCGCTATTTTCAACCACTGAAGCATAGCCTGTTCATTCAGCTATTGATAGGTCTTGCAAATTCCCCCCATCGCAAAAAACAAAAAGGCTCCCGCAGGAGCCTTTAATCAGTGCGAACGCACAACACAAGGCGAACTACATATAAGCCTTGGCAAAGGCTGCCTTAGACTCCTGGATATAACTGCGCACTTTTACCGCATGGGATTCCCAGAGTGCACGATCTTTTTCATCGGTAAAGGGGTTCTGATCTTTGGCTACCGAGCGATCAAACTTGTCATAAAATGTAATGACCGAAGAGGCAATTTGATTAAACCGCTCTTTAAAGACTTGCGTCTCTTCCATAGTGCCCGTCGCTTTCATCATGAATTGCACAAATTCCGTATTGGAGCTTGAGTGATTTTGATAGCTCTCAGCCTGCACCAAAAAGTAATTGTTAATTTCTTGTAACGCTGCGCTGCGCGTAGGCTCATCTTTGCTCAACACGCGATTATAATTTTCTTGCCCACGCCCCATGCCTCCGGCGATTAGTGATTCCTTCAGGTGTTTATCCAAGTCTTTGCGAAACTTATCCACTTCGCGCTGGATATCGACCAAATCTTTGTCCAGTGCAAGCACCGTATTTAGTTCTTTTTCTACCTCGGTCATAAAGCCTTCAACTTTAGTGAAGGTTTTCAAGCCATTAGCTTCTGCAAATTTACGCGCCTTGCGGTCAATACCCGCATTCTCGTAGGCGACCTTATCAAATGCAGTGGCAACAATAGTTTTAAAGGGTTCGGCAAACGCAGCATAAGCGCCTTGTGTCATTACGTTGAGTGTTGCAGTAGCTATATCACCCAAGGGGCGCAAGAGTGAGTCCATACGCGCTTTTTGCAGTGGCGATGCCACCAAGCGCACATCATTCACTATACCTTTAAACGTTTGATAGCCGAGTGGATTGGCCATCTTGCCGCGTTCAGAGGTTGCTAACACCAGAGTCACACTGGAGTAAATGCCATTGGCATACTCCAAATACTGGCGCTGCACATCAATTTGCGCAGCGTAGTTTTTACCCAGCGTGCGCAATGCATCGGCTTGCACCTGATAGTTTTTGTCGTCACGCAATTTGCCCAACACTTCAGCAATCACTTTTTCCTGATTTTTTTGCAGTGCAGTGTCCAGCAAAATTTTTTCCAAGCTCAAGTCATCGATCCAAGCCTGACCATTGGTCACCTCAAAATCAAGGCGTAGATATTTTTTGCCCGGATCGTCAATTGAAATACGCTTTGCATGATATTCGGCTGAATCATTGCTGCCCTGTATCTGCCCCACCCGCACCCAACCGCTATCGCTATTTTGGTTGCTCGCGACGAGAACATTGATTTTATATTGCGCCGCAGGCGATGAGGTTTTGATCCAAAACTCCAATGTGCCCTGCTCGCTTAAATGAGTACGCAAACGCACCGACGCCTCACCTTGCTCAAACTGTAATGCCCCAGTGCCCGTGCGCGCCTGCTCTTTGGAAAAAGTTGCGCCATACATCAGCGCCCACTTTTTTTGCTCTGCGTCATTTTCAAATCCGCTCTTAAAAATCACCGACTTTTGCTGCGCCCCGGCAAAAGCAGCCGTCAAGCTGATGGTGGATACAACTAAAACACTCGCGATTTTTTTCAACATGTTGATCTCGTAGCTCTTCATCATCAATCGTGGTTAACAGTAAACATAAATTTCAACAAGCCATTGCCAGTTCTATTCAACTAGCCCTGGGACTCTAGTCTGCAAGAAAGAATCGACCATTGTTTTGCGCTCCCCCAAGACACGTGCATAAACAACACGCTCATCGCGCAGGCGTGTTATGGAATTTAAATAGTTATTCGCCCCCCAGCGGTTGGCTGCAATCGGGTTGGCAATCGGGTCATTCATGGCGCGCTCAGCGGCGATCATTGTCCAACCCTGCTCGTGCAAGCGATCTACCAGGGCAACAATAAAATAGGCAGCCAAATCATTTTCTTGCAATACCAGCACTTGCCTTGGCGAATAACCCAACAGGTTAAACGCTTTGGCATCCTGCTGCGCAAGCGACTGCGCAATAAAATCGACATAGGCATCTTCCAGTGTGGCCATATTCACTGGGCGATTAGCGCGAATTTTTTTCTGATACAACTGGTCCAGATATTGATCTACCCCGCGCATAGGGTTTATACCGGTAAATGCAGGTTGATAACCGCGCGCCTGCAAAAAATTCGCCAGCCCATTTTGAAGATTCACATCGCCGTATTCGTGTAGATAAGAAAAATGAACATGTTTTTTATAACCGCGATAAGCCTGCAGCACCCGATTAGCTTTAAGGATGCCAACTTCGTAAGCATAGAGATCGCTTTTGGTTACCAAACTGTGGCCATGCCCGGCGTTTACCAATAGGTGCCCTTTATCGCTGTAAAGAGCCAAACGCGCTTTGTCTTTTTGATCAATACCTTTGGTTTTAATTAAAAACATCGCTTGCGGAACACCTGCTGTTGCCAAATTTCGCACCAGCATTTGTGAACGCGCCATAGCATCCAGCGAGGTGGACGTTTGCAATGTGTGATCAAATGCAATGACTACTTCTCGCGCGTTAACCGCCCCGGAAGTAGCCATGAGACCAATCCAACACAAACTACCGAGCAACCAATTTTTCAACACAGGCTTTTCTCATGTAAAAAAGTTATTGGGTAGAACCTTACTCAGGTAACTCATACAGCTCCAACGGTAAACCGTCTGGATCCTGAAAAAATGTAAACCGCTTTAAGGTGTACTCGTCAATACGCACCGGCTCCACATTAATCTGGTGAGACGCTAACCAGGCGATATATTGATCCAGGTCGCGCACCACAAATGCCAGATGACGCAAACCACAGGCCTCAGGTTGCGATGGGCGTGCCGGCGGATTGGGAAAGGAAAACAATTCCAGCTGCGTGCCATCTGGTAAAGCCAAATCCAACTTCCACGAGGCGCGCGCCGCGCGATAATGCTCTGCAATAATCTGCAACCCTAAAACATCGACGTAAAAGTGTTTGGATTTTTCATAATCCACACAGATCAGTGCAACATGGTGAACTGCTTGTAAAACCGGCGCGCCAGACGTCATGAATCACTCGCTTTACGTTAACGCCACACCACTCAACTGGGCTATCCGCCGGGCGGGCAAGGGCAACAGGGTTTTAGTATAACCTTCCGCCTTGTAAAAACGATGGTTTTTACCCAAGCCAGATGGCCCGTGCTTATGCTGCCCCGCTTTAGCTGTATCCTGTCTGAACAGCCATCGCACCCAACTCTCGCCCATGCCGGCATAGTGGCGCAAATTGCGGCCATAAAAAATCCCGGGCTAGCCGGGATTCAAAGATATCTATTTGCGCTGTTGCCGTCGCAATTGGCTTAAGCCGGTTTTAATGAACGCCAATAAGTCATCGGGAAATAAGGGTTTAGAAAAATAATACCCCTGTACCAAATCGACCCCCAACGAATGGATAATGTGAAAATCCTCTTCCGTCTCTACTCCTTCCGCAACCGTTGTCAGATTTAAATTTTTAGCCAACTCAACCGTGCTAGCCAAAATCGTTAACTGTTGTGGGCGAGCGGCAGAGCGATGCACCAGTGAGCGATCGATTTTTAATTCGGTCGCAGGCACACGGGATAATTGCTGCGCATTCGCAAAACCAGTGCCGTAATCATCAATTGCAATATGAAAACCTTTCAAACGCAAGCGTGCCAAAGTGCGAATGGCACTGGCCAATTCGCCCAACAAAGCATTTTCGGTAATTTCAAATGTTACATCCGCAGGGGCTATACCATAGTCTTCCGCGAGCTTGCATAACCAATCAACCATATCGGAATCCGCTAATGACAGCGGCGATAAATTAAACGCAAGATTGAAACGCAAACCATAATTTTGCCAAGTCTGTTTATGCTGAAAGGCAACTTGCAATAGATGCCGGGTGAGCATATCAATCATGCCGTGGCGTTCAGCCAGCGGGATAAACACACCAGGTGAGATGGTGCCCTTTTGTGGATGACGCCAACGCGCCAAGGCTTCAACTCCTTTCAACATCAACCCCTGCACTGTGAGCTTGGGTTGAAACGCCAAGGTCAACTCACCATTGGCAAGTGCCTGCCCCAACTCAACCGCAGTGACATCATTTTCCGGCGCAACTTTGGGCTCGGATGCTTTGCTTTTTGCATCCTGAATAAAGCGCAACAGACTGCACTCTAGTGCATCGGGTAGCAGCGGTTTCTGGAAAGTGCCGAGCACATGCAAACCATCGGCTTCGGCCATAGTGCCAACACTGGCGATTAAAATAGGGTCTTTGGCACTGAGAATAATCACACTGCTAGTACACTTGTTTTGTGCCATCGAACGAATCAGCTCAACACCGTCCATAATCGGCATTTCAAGATCAATCAGCACCACATCCACACTGCGCGCAGCAAGCACCTGCAGCGCATCAACACCATTGGCCGCATCATGAAGATCATTCACGCCCAAATCCTGACACAACTCTTTTGCGTACTGACGCTGGGTCAGACTGTCGTCAGTAACTAACACACTCAACTCGGAAATCGCTGACTTCATGCCTTGCCCCCCAGAACTGCAGGTATTTGCGATAAGGGCATAACCTCCTTTGCCGCCCCGAGGTTAATTGCCTCTTTAGGCATACCAAACACAACACAGGACTGTTCATCTTGCGCGATAGTTCTACAACCAACCTGCCGCATTTCCAATAAACCTCTTGCGCCATCATCGCCCATTCCGGTCATGATAATACCCATTGCATTGCGCCCGGCTGCGCGCGCCGCTGAACGAAACAACACATCGACTGAAGGGCAGTGCCGGTTCACACTTGGGCCGCGAAATACTTTGGCGACATACTGCGCACCCGAGCGCTGTACTTCAAGATGATGTCCACCCGGTGCGATTAATACGCGCCCGGGAATCAACCGGTCACCTGTCTCCGCCTCTTTTACATCCACCTCACAGAGCCCGTCCAAGCGCTTGGCAAACGCTGCGGTAAATTTTTCAGGCATATGCTGTACCACCGCGATGCCCGGACAAGTGCGGGGAATTTTGCTGAGAATTTCTTCCAATGCTTGAGTGCCGCCGGTTGACGTACCAATCACGATGATCGTATCCGTGGTCGCGGCCATACTGACTAAATCTGAAGCCGGTGCCAAGGGAGCAGCTTTTTTAGCGCTGACAGCAGTTCCACGCCGCGCGACATGTGCGCCAGCCGCACCTCTCACCGTTTGCCAAAGCAAATGTTTTGCTTCAAGAAGAAAATCTTTAACGCCCAATTGGGGCTTGGTAATGACATCAATCGCACCTGCCGACAAGGCCTGCAACGTCAGCTCAGCGCCTTTTTCCGCTAAGGAGGAACAAATAATTACCGGTGTCGGCCGCTCATGCATAAGTTGACGGAGAAAGGTCAAGCCATCCATGCGCGGCATTTCAATATCCAACAAAATGACATCGGGCCATTTTTTTTGCATTTGTTGCTGGGCAAAAATAGGATCAGAGGCGGTGGCATAGACATTAATATCCGCTGCTTCATTCAGCACACCACTCAGCACTTGGCGCACAACGGCTGAATCATCTACTACCATCACATCAATTGTCATAATCTCTCTACTTTCAGCGCGTTAAATGAATCGACCAGTTCACCGAACATTGAAGACCAAACACAGCACTTGCGACGGCCAGACTGCAATTAACCAAGTATTGACGATCACACCGTTATTTCAATGATTCAACGCTGATTCATTTGATAATGTTTTAACTGAATTTCACCCGTAGACATAACCAGCATCAGCGACCGGGAGATGTCGCCGCCAACATCTGTTTGAATGGGTTGAAGTTTTTCGCGCCGCAGCCACTGACAGGCATAGGCAATATTGTCCTGCCCGATTGAAGTTGAGGTGCGATAGGCAAACATATCACCACCGCCAAAAAGCCCAAGCTGATACTCAGCAATATCGGCATGTGCCAACATTGACTTTTTCATCTGCGCCAAAGCATGAACGGCATAGCGACAATCGCCAACAGCCCCTTGGACTGGAATATTTTTTTTCTTTGGTTCAGTCGCGAGTAAATAGTGACACAAGCCACCAATTTTCAATTTAGGATGCCATGCGGTCAACGCGACGCATGAACCCAACACTGTATGTAACCGCTCATATTCACCACCGAAATACCACTCACCTGGATGGACGCTGTGTAATGGCTTTATAAGTGGCGCAACGGCCATAAGGCTCACCGCCCGACCAAACGATAAATAGCGGGCTTAACCGGCGCAAATCGCGCGCTGATGCCATGTAAACTCTCCGAATGCCCAACATACAAAATTCCGCCAGGGTTTAATTTTTCCGCAATTCTTTCCAAAATTTTTGTTTTGTTTTCGTTTTCAAAATAAATCAGCACATTGCGTAGAAACACTAAATCAAAATTTCCTATATCTGGAAAATCCTCATGCAAATTTAACGTGAAGAAATGTACCGACTCGCGCAACTCAGCGGTTACCCGCACATTGCCCTGCTGCGGCCCAACCCCCTTACGACAAAAACGGCGCAAATACTCTGGTGGAATATTTTTGGTGCGCATTTCAGGATAAATACCCACTTTTGCCTGTTCGACCACCGTGCGATTGACATCCGAACACAACAATTCCCACTCGCTTTGACAGCGATCCTTCAGCAGCATGGCAATACTATAAGGTTCCTCCCCAGTAGACGATGCAGCACTCCACACCCGAAAATTACGACCCGGCCTCAATGCAGGTAAGATTTCCTGTTGCAAATAATCGAAATGTTTTTGTTCGCGAAAAAAATAGGTTTCATTCGTAGTGATCAACTCTAACGCAAGATTCAACTCGGTTTTTCCCTGCGGGCTTTGAATCAAACGATAATAATCACTAAATCCTTTAACCTGACATGCCTGCAGACGTTTCCACAAACGATTACTCAATAGCGCTTTTTTCTGGGCGGGTAAAAAAATTCCCAACTTATCTTGAATTAGCCGCTGAAACAGCTGGAACTCTTTGTCTGAAGGGATGGGAGTAGTGTTGTCCATTTCCATAGCGAGACTCATCTTATTAACTTTTATCGACGCACAGTCAGCCACCTTATTGTGCGCCGCTTATTGCCAACCAATGTGAAGCGCCTGATTTACTACCGCAAAACAAATGCATACATTCTGGTTGGCAATAACTCCATCTCACGAAAATCGCACAAAATTTTTGTCCAACTCATCATCACTAATATGTACTTTTTTAGCTGCCCCGGACTTGGGCTTATTTTCCGGTGGCAGATTCTTTTTCGCAGACGCTTTGAATGATGTGCTTTTACTGAGCCCATCCAATTTGAAGTAGGTCATGGACTCTTGTAAGCGAATCGCTTGCGCACTCATTTCTTCCGAAGTAGAACTCAACTCTTCTGATGCGGCTGCGTTTTGCTGCATGGTCTGACTTACCTGACCAATAGCTCCATTTATTTGGGCTACACCAGCGTTCTGCTCAGACGAGGCAGCGGCAATTTCCTGCACCAAATCAGCCGTTTTGCGAATAGCGGGCACCATGTCTTTGAGCATAGTTCCGGCCGTTTCTGCCCGCTTAACTGTATCCAATGCCAGTGTGCCAATCTCTTGCGCGGCCACCTGACTACGCTCCGCTAATTTGCGCACTTCCGACGCGACTACGGCAAAACCACGGCCGTGTTCACCAGCGCGCCCAGCTTCGATTGCCGCATTCAACGCGAGCAAATTGGTTTGATAGGCGATGTCATCAATCACACTGATGCGCTCGGCAATCTTTTGCATTGCCTCAACGGTGCCCATTACCGCTTCACCACCGGTTGCAGCATCGCGCGCAGCTTTTTGAGCCATACCATCGGTAATTTTTGCGTTCTCACTGTTTTGTGAGATAGAGGCTGACATCTCTTCCATAGACGCAGAGGTTTCTTCCACGCTCGCCGCTTGCACTGACGCGCCTTTTGCCAATGATTGTGCTGTGGCATTTACCTCTTCGGAGGCAGATGAGAGTGCATCTGCAGAACTACGTACATCGCCGATAATTTCCGCCAACTGCTTGCTCATATTGGCAACACTGGCAAGCAGTGAGCTGTTATCACCCGGTTTTAGTTGTATATCAATATTGAGGTGACCATCGGCGACCTGCGACACCACGCTGGCGGTATAAGCAGGCTCACCACCCAAAACCTTGAACATATCGCGAAAAATGAGCGTCATCACTGCAATAATAATTGCCGAAGCCACCAAACAAATAATCAACAACAAACGCACAGTATTGCTGTAAATCTGCTCAGTTTTAGCATCTGAATCTTTTAAGAATTGCTCAAAATCTGCCAGTGTTTTAGTGGCAAGCTCTTCCATTTGTCTACTGGTTTCGCGATCCATACCGCTAACTGCTCTATCAACTAACTTACCTGTTTCAGGATTTTCCTGATCAAATTTTTGCAGCGCCTCACGATAGCGCCCACCCAATTCAGCATGCTCTTTTTGCAATGCAACAATTGCAGCTACCGATTCTTGATCATCCTTTTGCAGCGCCATCGCACTGGCTAGAAGCCCCTGCACGGCCTTTTCTTCCTTATTAAATCCTTCTGCATATTTTAAGAACATATCCGGATCATTGCCACGCAATAGAATATTCTTCCACTCTTGCACTTGGGTTTTAAACCCAATAGCTGCACGTTCAATTTCCGCTAAAAAATCGGCTCTTAACTGAACGCTTGCTGAGGTTTCATCAACCACCTTGTTGTAAGAACTGATTTGCAAATATGCCGTGAGCCCTAAAGTAGATAGCCCCAGTACAATCAAAATACTAAGCACCATAATTTTAAATTTTAACGTGAGATTGCTAAACATGATTACTCCCTCAAAACCGCTGAGTTATTGGTATGTAAAATTATTGCAGCTGCGCTTCAACCAAGTGCGCCAGCTCGCGGATGGAAAGAGCGCTATTAGCATCTAACAGCACGACGAACTCATCATCGCGCTTGGCGATCCCCTGAATAAAATCAGCGCGAATATTGGCTCCAAATGAAGGGGCATCCTCAATATTGTCATCATTCATATCAATTACTTCACTGACCGAATCTGCCAGCAAACCCAACACATGATTCTGTTCACTGTTCTGTAACTCAACCACAATGATGCAAGTTCGTTTTTGTACTTCGATAGGTTTGCGCCCCAGCCGCACCGCCAAATCAATCACCGGCACCACTTCACCGCGCAGATTGATCACACCGCGAAGAAAATTAGGCATCAGTGGCACTTCAGTAATGCCGCTGTACTCAATAATCTCCCGCGTTTGCGACAATTCCAAACCATAGTTTTCATTGCCAATTCGAAACGTCAGGTATTGTTTGATCACCTCTACTGACTGAGCCTTTTTTTGTCTGCTGGGCTGATTCATTGTTCCTGCTCCTGCGCGCTCACTGAAAAAGCGTTGTTGCGTAAATGTTCACGATTAATAGCAAAGCCAATCAATTGCTGGACATCGAGGATGAGTGACACTGCCCCTGTACCTAACAGACTGGAACCACCAATGCCTTTGAGCGCCTGAAATATAGGCCCCATAGGTTTTACTACGGTTTGAATCTCGCCATGCAGCTCATCTACCACTATGCCTGCACGCTTCTCGCCAAATTGCACCACCACAATTTTTTCACGGCTGTGATCTTTGGGTTCCAGTGAAAAAATTTCCCGCAAGCGAATGTAAGGCACCTGTTCACCGCGCAGATTCACACAGTTCTGACCTTGCACATGCATCAGCGAATTTAAATCTACACATTCGAGAATGGTGTTTTGCGGCACAATAAAATCGATGTGGCCAGCAGTAACATGAAAGCCATCGATAATCGCCAGCGTCAAGGGCAAGCGAATACTGAAGCTGGTGCCAACGCCAACTTCACTTTCTATTTCAATGCCGCCCTGCAACTCTTCAATATTGCGCTTTACAACATCCATCCCCACCCCGCGCCCGGACAAATTAGTAACCTGTTCCGCAGTAGATAAACCCGGGTGGAAAATTAATTGAAACAGCTCCTGACGCGTAAGATGCTCACCCTCTTCAAGAATGCCGTTGGCAATCGCTTTTTTTCGAATGCGCTCAATATCCAAACCGCCGCCATCATCATGAATGCCTATCACTATGTTGCCCGCATCGTGGCGTGCGGTCAGCTTGATGGTGCCAGAACTGGATTTGCCTCGCTCCTGACGTACCGCTATAGCTTCAATACCGTGATCCATGGCGTTGCGTACAATATGCATCAGTGGATCATTTAACTTTTCCACCATTGAGCGATCAAGTTCGGTTTCAGCACCTTCAATTTCCAATTCAATTTCTTTGCCGATTGATTTTGCGGTATCGCGCACGACACGCTTGAACTTTTGAAACGTATCGCCAATGGGAACCATGCGCAATGTAAGTGCTGCATCGCGGATTGCCTCGGTAAAATTCCCCATTGAAGTTACCGCTTCAATTAGCGTGGGATTGCCCATTTTGGAGGACAGCAAATCGACCCGTTGGCGATTGATAACCAACTCGCCAATCAGATTAATCAGAATATCCAAGCGCTCTGCATCAACGCGGATAAAACGATTTTCGCCGCTGGTTTTTTTCTCGCTGACTTTCTTTTGTTTATCGAGTGCGGCATTAACAATTTCCGCTGGAACCGACTGCTCCTCGATTAAAATATTACCCAGCATTCCCACTGCGCCACTGCTTTTCGCCTGACTTTTTTGTGTTGCTAATGCCGCTTCCAGCTCTTGAAAAGTGATCGCGTGACTTTTTACTAAAATTTCCCCCAAGCGCTGGGTGTTTTCAGGTAGGGATTTAATTAAATTGACATAGGCCTCGATATTACTTCGCGGCGGAATAATCTTTAACTCTGACTCTTCTCGCACGAACATGAAAGCGTCTTCGATTTGCTGCTGAGAGGCATTACTTATGAGAGTTATTTCAAAACCGAGATACAATTGCTCAGGGTCATAATCATCGAACGCGGGCAGATGCTCGGTAATTGTGGTGATATGGCTAATCTCGCCCAATGTGCGTAGATAACGCAAAATCGACAAAGGATCCATGCCATTGCGCAGCAAATCCGGGCCGAAGCGAACGGAGATATGCCAAGCTTCGTGATTGGTTTCCACATCACTGTTGCTTGCATGTGTGGTTGCAACGCTCGCGGCTGGTACATTTGCCGCAACTTGTTGTGGTGCTGCTTCCAACCAAGGCTGTAATGAATCGAGCAATGCCTTGCCTTGCGCAAGGCACGCTGCATCGTTTTCTTGCTCCTGCCGCGCATTTTCTACCAGCACAGCAATGTGGTCGCGGCAAGGTAGAAAAATACTTAATAGATCACTGCTGATAACAATTTTTTCGTCGCGCGCGCGATCCAACACGTTTTCAACAATATGGGTAAAACTGACAATATCATTGAGCCCGAACAAACCCGCCGAGCCTTTAATCGTATGCGCTGCACGAAAAATTTCGTTGATGGTCTCCATATCTGTATCGCCCTCATCCATGCGCAGCAGTGCTGCCTCCATAGAGTTGAGAAAATCTTCCGCCTCTGCGAAGAATGTCTGCAAAGCACCGTCGAGGTTCATGGTGTAGTTCCTTTATGATTCGATTGCAAATTGCGTGTTTACATCCAGCGCAGTCAGTACACTTTCTACCGACTCATTACTTTTGCTGATAAACAATGGTCTACGCACAGAAGAAAAAAACTTTTTCGCAAACAGCAGCAGCTGCACACCCGCCGTGTCTATCTCACCCACCGAGGACAAATCAAACGCAACCCTGTCTGCCAACTTTTCGTAATCGGCAAACAATTCATCTTTAATCTGTGCAACGTAATAAATAGTAAGGTCGCCCTCAAAGATCAGTGTCGAGGTATCCTTGCTCTTTTTTCGCGAAATATTCATGGCCGTTTCCTATTAGAGATAACACCGGTCAGATCAGCATCGAAACCGCTTGCAACATTTGTTCAGGGCGGAAAGGTTTTACAATCCAGGCTTTGGCACCTGCCGCCTGGCCTTCGCGTTTTTTATCTTCCGCACCTTCTGTGGTGAGCATGATCACCGGCGTAAATTTATAATTGGCTTTGGTTTTCATTTCTTTCAAAAAGGTAATGCCATCCATATTCGGCATATTCACATCGGAAATGACCAAATTGATTTTTTGCCCATCCAGTTTAGTTAGTGCATCTTTTCCGTCGCTCGCCTCCACAACAGTGTAACCAGCGCCGCGCAGGGCAATTCCTACCACCTGCCTTACACTGGCAGAGTCATCAACTACGAGAATTACTTTGGACATTCACTACTCCTAAAAGAACGTTATTTCTGAATTATTGGCGCCTTTGGATTGTGCGGAACCGCTACCGCGATGCACATCAACCTGTTCTAAAGTGGTGTAGGTTTTTTGCAGCGAGCGCAACCATTGACCAGTGTCGATTGCAATCACCGGTTCGCCATGACGCAGACGAGTCTCCTGATCGGCGATAGCGCCTACCAGTTTTTCCATATCATCAATCACATGGCCTAAAATTTGACTGACACGATCCTGAAATTGCAAATTTACCAAGACCTCTTCCACACTGGCTTGCACTGCCGCGCTTTCGTGCTCTAACACTTGCGCCGATTGCAAAATGCTTTCACTGGAATGCTGAAACTGCTCAAGCACCTGCGCGATTGAGGATTCAGATTTCACCAAGCGCGAGTTATCTTCAGCGGCATATTCGGCAGTTCGATCAAGTGTGGTTTGCAGGGTGGAGTTAACTTGTTCAATACGGCGACCAATACGCGCACCGGTTTCACCCGAACGCGTGGACAGAGTGCGAACCTCATCGGCTACCACGGCAAATCCACGTCCATATTCGCCAGCCCGCGCAGCTTCAATCGCTGCATTGAGCGCAAGCAAATTGGTTTGAGATGCTATGCCGGCAACCTCTGCACTCATGCCACTTAATTCCACGGTAATTTTGGAGAGACCGGAAATCTCCGAGAGCAATTCATCGCGCTGCTCAATCGCTTGGCGCAAGGTATGGGTGATTTGACCTAATTCATCGTTGGCAAAATGAATCACTCCACTCAAACCAGTATCGCCTTTCATATTGATCGCTGTGGTAGATGAACTTGCCACTGCCGCCTGTAGGCGCTGGTGAATATCAGAGAAACGCCCCACCAATTCAGTGATGCTATTTTCTAACTGGTGGCGCGCCAATTCAGTTTGGCGCTGCCATAGCGGTAAGATTTCTTTTAGTAGATGCTGATAATTTTCCAATAGTGGGCGATACATTTGCGCGAGCTGCTGCCCACCTTGCGCTTGCGCCAACGAACTTTGCATTTCATCTTCGCGCTTGGAGGCTTGTATCACTTGCGACACAGCAATCCCGGCGGCAGCCAGCACAAGCAATACCAACAAGGCTTTCCAAAACATCGCGAACGAGGCGAGAAAAACGAGCAACAACCCTAACACTCCCAGAACCGCGATTGCCCCCAGCACTAGCAAGTGAGATGAGCCGCGCTGAGTGTCTGAAAATGAATTAAAACTGGGAGACTTCCCATTTGGATAACTGGTATTCATTGGTAGAGTCCATCAAATTCAATCGCAAGATGCAGAGTAGTGTTCGTTGTTATTGCTGCACACGTTGCTGCTATGTAGGTTAACTAGGTATAGACGGGGTTTATATGGGTGTCAAAACGGCACGCCTGAGTGAATCTACTCAGACAGAGGTATGTGAAAGGGGGATACTACATTTAACAATAGACGCAATAAAAAAACGGCGCACCGGAAACTTATCCGATGCGCCGTTTTAAACCATTGAAATTTATGGCATGGCCAACTCCTGAGTTACCGGTGCTGGCCCAAAAGAGAGGCAATCAACCCGTATTACGCATACCTGCTGCAATACCTGCCATAGTAACTTTGAGCGCGCGCTCGAGGTCGGGGCTAATGGTTTCACTGCTGCGATAGCGCTTGAGCAATTCCGCCTGCAGGTAGTTGAGCGGGTCAACGTAGGGCTTACGTACTTCCAGCGACTGGCGCAGCATAGGCTCATCGGCAAGCAGCACATCTTGCTTTTTCAATTGGTTGATCAAGCCCTCAAGCGCTTGCAGATCCCCGCGCAACTCCTGACCCAAACCGCGATACTCCACCGGCACCAACTGCTGTTCGTAATAGGTGCAGATAGGGCCATCGGCTTTACCGATTACCATCTCCAACAGATCGAGGAAACTGGAGAAAAACGGCCAGTTGCTTACCATATCTTGCAACAATTCAGGGTCATTTTTTAATGCATATTCAAACGCTTGGCGAGTACCCAACCAGGCGGGCAAATTCAGGCGCACTTGCGTCCAGGCAAAGACCCAGGGAATTGCGCGCAAACTCTCTACCCCACCGGTCGATTTGCGCTTGGCCGGACGACTGCCCAGCGCCAACAAACTCAATTCCTGCTCTGGCGTAAGATTGCGGAAATAAGGTACGAAGTCTTTATGGCCGCGAACTACTGCGCGATAGGCTTCCAAACTGGCAGTGCCCATGCGTTCGATCAGATCGCGCCATTCTGCTTTGGGCGCTGCGTTAGGCGCCATAGTCGCGCGCAAAGTGGCCACTACATAAGAAGACAAACTGCTAAAGGCAACCCGTGGCAGACCAAACTTGTAGCGAATCATCTCGCCCTGCTCAGTCACCCGGATACGGCCCTTGACCGAACCCGGCGGCTGGGATGCCATGGCTTTCTCTACCGGGCCGCCGCCGCGCCCAACAGTGCCGCCACGGCCGTGGAACAGCACCAGCGATACATCGAACTTATCGGCCAATGCCACCAGTTTTTCCTGTGCCTTGTATTGCGCCCAGGTTGCGGCCAGTTTGCCTGCGTCTTTAGCCGAGTCGGAATAACCAATCATGACGGTTTGTTGATTTGCGGAATACTGCTGATACCACTCCAGATTCCACAAACGCTCCATCACAATCGGCGCGCGATCAAGGTCATCCAGCGTTTCAAACAGCGGCACAATCGGCATGTTCCAGGTCATGCCACACTCTTTCAACAAGAGCGCTACAGCCAGTACATCGGATGGCTGCTGTGCCATGGAGATCACATAGTGCGAGAGAATTTCACGGGGTTCTTGTGCCACCACACGGCAAGTCGCCAATACTTCTGCTGTCTCGTCACTCATCGGCCAGCTAATCGGCAACAGCGGGCGCTTGCTATTGAGTGATTCCAGCAAGAACGCCTGACGCTCTTCTTCTGCCCATTCGCGATAATTGCCCAAGCCCAAGTATTGCACCAACTCATCAATCGCTTGCACATGGCGGTCGCCATCCTGACGGATATCGAGCGGCACCAAATTAATACCAAAGCAGTGAATACGGCGAATCGTATCGACCAATGGACCATTGGCGATATGGGGCAGACCCACTTCATGCAGCGAGCGGAAGCAGAGCATCAACGGCGACAATAAATCTTCACGGCTGGTGATCAGATCGGCCGGTACTTCTACCGAGCGCCCCTGCAAGCGCGCTTCGGCCCACTCCAGGGTGGATTGAATACGGCGACGCAAATCAAACATCACATCGCGATAAGGGGTAGTACTCTCAGGGTACAAAGCGCGCAGTTCGTCGCTCGCCTCGATCATACTCAGGTCACCACCCAAGCTGTATACATCGCGCGAGTAGAGCTCGGCTGCCATCCAGCGGCCCAACAGCAATACTTCGCGGGTAATTTTGTGGGTTACATTGGGGTTGCCGTCGCGGTCACCGCCCATCCACGAATAAAACTTAACCGGGCGGATATCCACCGGCAGGGACTCGCCCAAATGGCGTGTGCACATGCGATCCAAGTGGCGGATAAAATCTGGCACCGCCTGCCAGAGGCTGTTTTCGATCACGGCAAAGCCCCATTTGGCTTCATCTACAGCTGTCGGGCGAGTGGTACGGATTTCATCGGTAGCCCAGATCTCTTCGACCAAACGGTGTAGACGACCACGCAATTTGTCCTGCTCAAATGCCAGCAGGCTGCCATTTTGACGGTCGGCCAAGGTATCAACAATTTGATCGTACTTGCGGATCAGGGTGCGGCGAGTTACTTCGGTGGGGTGCGCGGTGAGAACGAGTTCAATACGCAGCTTATTAATAATTTGTGCGAGTGCATCTTTTTTGCCGTGAAGACCGGCAAACTCTTGAATCATAGTTTGCAGGCTGTCATCGCGCTCGGCTTCGGCGCTGGAAAAATACTCTTGGTCGGCGATGTTCGCCAGATTCAGAAATTGATTAAACGCCCGCACGATCGGCAGAATATCCTGATCATCCAAGCTGCTTAACATAGCAACCAGAGGCGCAGAATCACCATTTTCAGCTTTAGTAATGGCTTTCCCTAATTGGCGAATACCTTCTACCTTGGTAAACAGTTCAACACCTTCATGGGCATGAATTGTCTCCCCTAATAGTTCCCCAAGTAGGCGGACATTTTCGCGCAGGGTTTCAGGTAGCTTTAACATGGAGTTTCTCCAACAAATCGAGGATTAAAAACGCATTAACGAATCATCAAAACGGCAGGCATTCTACGCCATCCCTCCGAATGAGGGTAAATACTGACGACAGGAATAGCCGGATTATTGATAAAAATTCGCTAAGTGAATGATTCAGCGCTTCCCGGCGGGCGCGCAGATTACAAAGGTGCACAGCCTGTTGCAAGCGCACCAAAGCTGACCACTGAATTAAAACTAAGAATAAACGGTAAATTAACACGGCTGACCAGCTTCGCATGCCCCGCTCACACCCTCAAGCATTATCACAAACCTGCCATTGATCATTCAGCTAGATGTAACACGCTGAGCAAAGACTGTGCCTATCACCGAGCGCATCGCGATTCTTGCGCTTATCCACAATAGCTGTGGATAACTCTGTGAGTGAACGCTTGGTAATAGTTCTCAACCCCTGTTAGCGCTGATTCGCGCAACAGTGTTCAATTCGTGGGCGCTCCGTAAAAAACCTTCCTTGTTGTTGAATAATAGTCATTAAACGCCATCCCTCGGCTTAATTGGCACCTCAGTTCCCCTTCGTACTTGTGCGCTTCATTTTGTCGTAAAGTCGAACGTAAAAACGCCACTTTGGCGAAAAGTCAAGCTAGCGTTTTGTTGCGAGGGCCGTAGACTCGATTTCCGGATAAAAATTGTACACATGAGCTGTGTGATTTTTTATTCGCTCAAAAACAGGCTTTTGTTTTTGAATAATTCCAACAATCCGACAGTCTTGATAAAAGATGGAGAGTGAAAGTGAAAATAATCAACAATCAACCGGCTATTTCCCGTTTCAAATCATTTAGTGCCTTTAGTTTGTCTGCTGCAGCGCACCGGTCGCCATGTTGTGTACAGTGTCTGGCAGCGCGCCGCTTCTGATGCTCTGGAAGGCTTTTACCAATGTATCGATGTGGTTTATAGCGGCGCGCCTAATAGCTCATCTTCTGTTGCAGTAACGCCAAGCAGCTCTTCGGTTCCGTCTACTTCCGCATCTTCGTCTAGCGTCTCTGATAACACCTGTGCAGGCCTGCCAACCTGGAACAGCAACACTGTGTACAACAAACCAGAGCAAGTGCAGCACAACAGCCAATGTTGGCTAAACAGTGATTGAAGAAACGGTAGCTTGGCTGCCGTTTTTTTATGGTTGATAAATAAAAAACCCACACAACAATTGCTGTGTGGGGAGAAAAAATTAAGAGTTACGGTCGTCACTCTTAATCAGCGAAAAATTTAATCAGTAGATTTTTTAATTCAGTAAACATTTACTCAGTGCACCAATCCAGCCACTCACAAATACCGCGCCCCATTACCCATTCCAAATCACTGCCTTTCAACCAGTCTATGGTTTCGATAAATTGGTCGGCTGCACTGCGATAAGTCGCATTCAACCGCGAAAAATCACTGCCCCAAAACATTCGCCGTGGGCCGAAAGCCTCGAACACACGTTTTAAATGATCCTGCGTGTCGCGATACGGATAGGCTGTTTGCGACCAGCTGGGAACCGCGCTGGTTTTCACCGCAAAATTTTTATATTTTGCCAAAGCGCACCAGCACTCTACTTGTTGCGCAACATGGTCTGCATCTGAACGCTGGATATTTAAATGATCTAGCGATAATTTTAATGCCGGATGTTTTGCCAATAACTTCTGAATAATCCCCGAGGCATTTTCCAAACCAGGCAACATAAGTGTGACCGGTACGTGATGACGTTCGGCCATAGGCCAAAGCCAATCGAAAGCACCAGCGCGCAATAATTGTTGATAGCGCTGGCTGTGAAAAATGCAGCGCACGCCCAACATCCCCTGCTGTTGCCGCCATAGAATAAACTGCTCATCATTCATTGGCTGCTCTAAAAAAATGCGTCCCATTATGGCGAAGCGATCAGGGTGTGACTGCACTGCATCCAAGGCTAAATCGTTGTAATGCCCCTCCCAAGACGGCGGGATTAAAATCGCGCGATTTACTCCTGCACCGTCCATTGCCGCAACCAGCATTTGTTTGGTCATGCCACAATCACTGACACCGGGATACGCCGTGTGCGGTTTTGCCGCCGTTGGGTTAGGCCATGGGCGCGCCGCACAGTGGGGCGCCCAGATGTGAACATGAGAATCAACAATCAATTCAATCTATCTCTGCGGTGCGCGGTCACAGCGATTAAAAACTTAATAGGCTTCATCATTCTCGATCAACACCGGCTCCGCCTGCTGGTCGCGTTTAAATAAATAGGTATTGCAAATATCGACTTCATTGGCCGAGCCGAGTACAACCGACACCCGCTGATGAAGCGACTCAGGGGTAATTTCCAAAATACGCTGGATTTTATTCATCGCTTCACTGCAAGCTTTGCCGCCTGCGTTTTCAATTAACAACGCCATAGGATTCGCTTCATAAAGCAAACGCAATTTGGCAGGCTGACGCGGGTTGCGGTTGTCATTGGGGTACATAAAAATACCGCCACGGGTTAATACCCGGTGCACATCGCCCACCATGGCTGCATTCCAGCGCATATTAAAACGCTTGCCGCGCACCCCTGTTTCACCGAGCAGTAAATCCGCCACATAGCGTTTGAAGTTGTCGCTCCAAAAGCGTTGATTTGCCATATTGATGGAAAACTCTTGCGTGTTTTGCGGAACCTGCAGCTGCGCATTAGTTAACACCCATTCATTGCTGTGTGGGTCAAGGGTAAAACAGCGCGTTGGACCGCCGCTGGTCAACACCAATAAAGTGGATGCACCGTAAAGAACATAACCTGCACACAACTGATTTTTGCCCAGTTGAAAAAATTGTGCGGGGCTATCTGCGGCAACATTTTCCAATGCCGGGTAGATAGTAAAGATGGTGCCGATCTGACCATTGATATCAATATTCGATGAACCGTCCAGCGGATCAAACGCAACAATGTATTTACCCGATTGATGCAGCGCGACCACATGCTCCTCTTCTTCAGAGGCCAAGGCGCGTACACAACTATTTTCGCTCAATGCGGATTTCAATAAATCATTGGCGATGACATCCAATTTCTTTTGCGTCTCGCCTTGCACATTTTCCACTTGCGCCGAACCCAGTACCCCGGCCAATGCACCTTGACGAACTGCGAATGCTATTTCTTTGGTGACGTCAATCAGTGTGGTAACAACACTCTTCAGTTCGGCGCTAGCCTTATCGTGATTGAGACAATTTTCCAGGTCTTGCATTGGCATATACCTTCTGAAATTGCGATTAATTGAGCTAGCAACAATCGCTGGATTCTGTTTATTGGCCGCTGACCGCTTAGCCAGTTCATTACTAATAGAATGCATTGCGTATTGCGCTGAATTAATCATAAAAATAATGCTTCATTGGGTTAACAAGGGGTTGATATAGACCCGTTCAAACAGCGGATCTGATTTAGCTATAGCGACCAACGCAATTTAAATCGCGAAACGATTGCTGCAAACGCAACACCATGCTTTCTTCCAGGCTGCGCAACCAAACTCGTGGATCATAATATTTTTTATTCGGTGCATCGGCACCTTTGGGGTTGCCAATCTGCCCCTGCAAATAATCTTGATTGGTTTTGTAATAATCCATCACTCCCTGCCAGGCCGCCCATTGGGTATCTGTATCTATATTCATTTTGATTACCCCATAAGTAATTGACTCGGCGATTTCAGCCGGGTCAGAACCTGAACCGCCATGAAAAACAAAATCCAAACTATTGTGCGGAATATTAAATTTTTCACTCACATAGGTTTGTGAATTTTTCAAAATTTCCGGAGTGAGTTTTACATTGCCGGGTTTATAAACACCGTGCACATTGCCAAATGACGCAGCAATAGTGAAACGCGAGCTGATTGCACTTAAACGCTCGTAGGCATAGGCCACATCTTCAGGCTGGGTATAAAGCGCCGAGCTATCCATACCAGAATTATCTACACCGTCTTCTTCACCACCGGTGCACCCTAATTCGATTTCCAAGGTCATGCCCATCTTGCTCATGCGCACCAAATAGCGCGAGCAGATATCAATATTTTCTTCCAGCGACTCTTCCGATAAATCCAGCATATGCGAGCTGAATAGAGGCTTGCCGGTTTCAGCAAAAAATTTTTCACCCGCATCAAGCAAACCATCAATCCAGGGTAATAATTTTTTCGCCGCGTGATCCGTATGCAAAATTACTGGCACGCCATAGGCTTCAGCAACGGTATGCACATATTTAGCCGCAGCCACTGCGCCCAATACCGAACTTTCCAAACCAGGCAAGGACAAACCCTTACCTAAAAAAAATGCCGAGCCGCCTTGGGATAACTGCACAATAACGGGCGAGCTAATTTTTTTAGCCGCTTCCAAGGTCGCATTGATCGAGTTAGTGCCCACAACATTGACAGCGGGATATGCAAACCCCTGCTGCTTGGCAATACGAAATAACATTTGCACTTGATCACCGGTTGCGACACCGGCAGGTACTACATTCACAAGATTACTCATCATGATCACCTGTCCCGATTAATTAACTGAAGCTGCAGATTGTGGCGCACTACCCGGCTGATTACCTTTGGCAATGGCCTGCTCGGATACCTGCTGACAAATCGCTAAAAAATGGCCTGGGTCCAGGCTTGCACCGCCCACTAACAAACCGTCGATATCGGTTTGCGCCAACAGCTCTTTGGCATTAGTTTTAGTAACGCTGCCGCCGTATAACAAACGAATACGCTCAGCCGTCGCTTCACCCAATAACACCGCTAATTCACGGCGAATAAATTGATGCACTTCCTGCGCCATTTCCGGCGTCGCAGCAAGCCCGGTACCAATTGCCCAAACTGGCTCATAGGCGATACATAAATCTTTGCCGTCCAGATTAATATTTTCCAAACCTTCACTGAGTTGACGGAATATAACGTCTTTAGTGATATTGGCATCGCGCTCTTCCAGGTTTTCACCAATACACAACACCGGCAACAGGCCATGATTAAGTGCGGTTTGCACTTTAATCTGGCAGCTCTGATTATTTTCGCGAAACATAGCGCGGCGCTCTGAATGGCCAATCAAACAAAGTTTACAACCCGCCTGTTTTAGCATTTGCGCCGAGGTCTCACCTGTGTAAGCGCCCGATTCAAACTTGCTGACATTCTGGCTGCCGATACTGATCTCTGAATGCTGCAAAAAGGTGAGCATATCGCGCATATAAATATAGGGCGGGCAAATCGCAATTTGCGTTTCAAAATGCTTGCCGATAAAGGAAGCCACCGAGGTACAAATTAAATCTATACCGCCATTGAGCTTCCAATTGGCGATAACCATAGGCTTACGCTTGTGCTGTTGAGCATTCATCTTTTTCTTCCTGACAATACCGAATACTGATTCGGAACAAGGTTATTCAGTACAAAGTGATCGGCAATAGTTACCCGCAGCTGTGCAATGCACGACTGAAGCTAACATCCAACGTAAAATTGACTTACGAACAGAACTTTTTGGATAAAACCCTACATATAAAATCGATGAGTGATCTATTGCTACGCAACACATCACTCATTGATTGTTAAGCAGTGAGGCCAACCCAAAAATCGGTAAATACTTTTTCCGGAATAATGGCACCAGGGTGTTGGATCACCAAACCTGCCGTGCGTGCCGCCCACTCAATAGCGGTCGCTACAGACCTGCCCGACATACGCGCGCCCAAAAACACACCGTTAAATGAATCGCCGGCAGAGGTGGTATCAACAACTTTGCTGGCAGGCGTGACCGGATAAATGTCTAGGGCATCGCCAGCGATATAACAAATTTCAGCTGGACCATTTTTCAATACCACTTCAGCGATATGAAATTGGCTTAATAAAGCGCGAATTTGGTTCACCTCGGCCAAACCATAGAGCTGCACAAAATCATCGACACCGGGTAACAACAAATCGCAAAAGCCAAATGCTTTTTCAAAGTTTTGTTTGGCGGTATTCGCATCTGGCCACAACCGCGCGCGGTAATTAGGATCAAAGGCAATTTTTACACCAGCGCGTTTTAAATCGGCCAGTAGCGCCCAAAATAATGGGCGATCCTGCGGCTCCAAAACAGCCAGTGAAATGCCTGAAAAGAAAAACCAATCTGCGTGCAGCAAGCGCTCGCGGACCACTTCATCCATCAGCGACATAAGTTGTCGTGCGGCAGAATTTTCACGCCAGTAAGTAAAGGTGCGCTCGCCTTCCGCATCGGTATTAATCCAATAGAGCCCTGGAATACGGGTCGGCGAACGCACTACTGATGCACAATCCAATTGCTCTTTTGCACAGTGTGCGAGCATGGCCTCGCTTAATTTATCATTACCTACTGCGGTTAACAGGCAAGTATCTATGTGGGCAAAGGCACGCTTTAAATACACCGCAGTATTATAAAAATCGCCTGCAAATGACTGACGCAAGTGACCGGGTTCGATCTCTTGCAACTCTGCCATGCACTCGCCCATGAGAAATATCTGACTCATAAATAACTCTTTACTCAACCGTTAATCCGCACACCATTGACTATTTGCTGTCGGGTTTTGCCACTGGCTCAATACGCCCAGCAAGAAACACCGAAGCCAATACTAATGGCACTAGCGCCGCGCCCAGTACAAAGAAGGGGCCGTAATTTCCACCGGCAGTCAGCATAGGTACCAACTGGATGCTGATAATCACACTCAGTACAGCCGAGGTACCACTCATGCCCGCCAAAGAACCCACGCTTTTGCCCGAGAAGAAATCACTCGGCATAGTTTGAATATTGCTAATGGCCGCTTGAAACCCGAACAAAATAACGGCAATTAATAACACTGCCAGCAACGGTGTATTGGCCATAGAGGTCAAAATCAACGCGGGCAACATAATCACGCATCCCAAACTAATCACTGATTTACGCGCTTTATTAACTGACCAATTGCGTTTGATCAAATGGCCAACTAACCAACCACCAAACAGCGCACCAATAGCAGCGCCCACATAGGGCACCCAGGCAAAGATACCGATTTGTTTTACATCAAAACCAAATTTTTCATTCAGGTATAACGGCAACCAGGCCACAAATAACCACCAGATTGGATCGATAAAAAAGCGTGCTGAGATAACACTCCAGCTTTGACGATGCTTTAATAATTCCAACCAACCCGGTACATATTCTTGTTCGGTGGTATCAGTAACTTTCTGACCAGACAAAATATATTCACGCTCCTCAGGAGTAATCCAAGGATGCGAGTCTGGTGAGGATTTATAAATAATTAACCAAGGAATTATCCACAGAAAACCAAGGCCACCAATAATCAAAAAGGTCGCTTTCCAACCGAGAAAAGCATACATAAATGCAATGAGCGGTGGTGCAATAATCGACCCCATAGAGGCGCCAGCACCAAAAATCCCCTGCGCCAAAGCGCGCTCGCGCACCGGAAACCACTCAGCATTCGCTTTGGTTGCACCAGGCCAGTTACCCGCTTCACCCAAACCGAGGAAAAAGCGAAAAATACTGAAGCTCATTACCGAACTGGCAACAGCATGCAATGCAATCGAAACCGACCAGACTACAATCGACAATAAAAAGCCAATGCGAGTACCCAAGGCATCAAAAATCTTGCCGAACAGCGATTGGCCAATTGCATAGGAAATCATAAACACCGTAATAATATTGGCGTAATCCTGCTTTCCCATGCCCAGTTCTTCGGCTATACCCGGCCACATTACGGAGAGCGCAGTGCGGTCAATATAGTTAATAACCGTAGCAATCCCCACTAAGGTAATAACCAGCCAGCGTAAGTTTTTTACGGTTTTTTGACTCATACTTTTGCCTCTAATAAATCTTCGCGATAAGGACTAAACGTATCAATCAAAATACCTTCTTCAATACACACCGCGCCATGCTCAACATAGGGTGCAACAAAAAAGCTATCGCCCTCTTTCATGCGCTTGATAACACCGCCGAGATTCACATCAAAAACACCTTTGGCGATATAGGCAACTTGCGAGTGAACATGGCTGTGCACATAACCTTCAGTGCCCGCCGCAAACCAGACCTTCACCACCATTAAATCTTTGTTGTAGCCAAGCACTTGGCGAACCATGCCGCCGCCCAAATCTACCTTGGGAGTTTCTTCGCTAAATATGAAATCTTTACTTGTTGTCATAAAATTATCCCCTTCGTGGAAAGACTGTTAATTGTTGGTATTTTTAGTTTTCGGTAAGGTCTACCAGACGGAAACGTCCGCGAAACGAATACGACTTACCCTTAACTGTAACTTTATTTATTTTTTGCTCATCAAATTTACGAGCATTGTTTAGCAACAGTAACAATTTCAAACCATTGTTAAATTCAACACTCAATTGATCTATATCGCCCTGTTGTTGATGAGCTATAGAGCTGACCTTACTATTGGCAGCAGTGGTAAATTCACTGACCGGGTTATATTCGCCATGCGGTTCAAATACACTGGCAAACACAGTGTTTTTTGCACTGGGAATACGCAGCACAAAAGCATTTTCAGTACGCAAATTGAAATTCGGATCATTCGCTCCAATTTGCGTAAACAGTACTTTCATATCTGCTTGAGCAAGTGTGCTGAGTGTATAAAAGCGACCATTATCATTTAACCAGGTGATTTGACTCAGCGGCTTTTCGGCGGTGGCTGTGGCTTTCAACCACAAATGTTCATAACCAAATTTTTTCCCCAGCGGCGCCAGCGTTTGAGTAGCCGTGTTTAAGCTGAAATTGGTTTCTACCAAGTGCCCTTTATATTGCAGGGGCAAATCTAACTGATGCGCCTTATTAGACTTCACCGTCAATACATCCAACACTACCGGCTGGGCTAATTTTTTATGGCTGACTTGTGCCATAGTGCGCACAAATTCAACATCCGGGTAAGCATTGTCTACCCGTGCAGCGGTAATTTTTAACGCACCTTCATTGGCAAAATAGAGCAGTTCTGGGTGGTTGCGATCACCCACATCAGTGTCACCGTTAAAATGACTGGTTTCATCCACCACCAAGGTGTTATGGGCGATGGTTTGATTGGCGTAAGTTTTATTTTCGGGCAAATAACGCCCACCAAATTTTGCTTCGACATTTAAAAAACGCGCCGCGCCATAATCGGATACAATTTCTGCACCTTTGTCGTAAAACAGCCAATTTAATTTATCGAAATGGCCATGCCCCATACCTTGAGCAGTTGCTTTAAATACCAAAGCTTGATCCTGTTCGCGCATCACCACCAAACCACCAGCATCGCCTTTGGCACCATCCTGAAAGACCATGGATGAAAATGCGTAAGGCTGCTCCAAATGCTGATCCAATGCCTGCGCAACACGCAGACCATCGCCAGTGAGAATAATTTTATCCTGCTGTTTGGCAATCGCTAACAAGCCCGCATCTTTTGTTGCGGAATAAGCGATAGCAACACCATTCACCAATTCGATCGTATTCAAGCCCTTATCTTTGATCGCATCATTAATAGGGAAAAATAAATTGTTGTAACTCAATTGAATGGTGGTGTTGACCGCTTTTAACACTATGCCATCGCGATAGGAAAATATTTTTCGCTGCGGTTCATTCACGGCAATCGCTTTGGCAAAAGTCACAAAAGGCAGCAGTGCATAGCGTTGATAGTAGGGACCTTCAGTGTAGTAACCCTGCGGCGAAAACAATTCATCTAGCTGACGAAGAAAACCGCCTTTACCGGATTTATCCGCACCATAAAGCGCTTGCTCCACCCACTCCTGTTCACCCAACACATAACCGGTCATGCCCACCGCACAGGTTGCCCAGGTCGCGTGGTTGTGAATGGTATTAAAGGTATGCGGTGAACCTTCGGATAAAAACAGTGCTACCGGGCGCAAAATTCCCGCTTCAATTTTTTTGCGTTCGGTCGCTGTGAGTGCAGGTATTACGGCATCGTAAGCTTGAATGGTATAAACCAACCAAACCGATTCATTCAGGTTCTGCCAAAACAGTTTTCCCGCCGATATAACCGAATCAGTTTTACGCTGCGGATGTAGAGGCAGAGTCGGGTACAAATCGGCGTACATCAACAATAGGTCGCGCACATAGTTTGCGTACTTTTTATCGCCCGTTAATTGATAGACAATTGCCGCATCGTACATAGTTTGCGCATTGTTTTTATGCACTTCATGGGTAAAGCCACCACCGGCATCGCGCGGCACCGGCACTTGTTTGGGTTCGTTTAGTTTTATATCAAGCTGCGTTTTTTTGGCTTGAAATTCGGATTGAAAACGCCCAGCATGCGTCACTTCTGCGCGCATTTCTTTGACATCTTGCGCAGTGATGACCAACGCTGGATGCGCTTTCGCATCATCCGCAAGTGCATATTCAGCAAGACCATAGCAAACAAAAAGTGCAATTAACCCGAGGCGAGAAAGCAGGCTTTTATGCTTTGTTATCGTTGCTTTTTTCATAAAGAAATCCACGTTTATTTAACGACCGAGGCAATAGGGATTAGCCCAACTTTACTCTTCGCGATTACCCACATATTTCACAGTGGAGTCGCCCTTGGTGTGCAACTCACTTACCTTGAGTGCGGGGACCTTGCTGAAACGATTGGCGTTAATTTCGGTATCTGGATCGCCAACCGTATGCTCAATCACAATGCCTGCCGTACCCACAAACTGATTGTTGCCAATACGCGTGTATTGCACACCGTGTAAATAAAGTGACGCCTGAAGCTTATTGCGACTACCCTGCCCCACTTTTTCAACATGGTTCTGGGTAAAAAGCAGATGCGGCCCAAAGGTGCTCTCGTCGGTACCACCGCGATACATGCTGAGCAATGCACCCTCGATATTGGTAAAACGGCTCTTATCCACAATGAGTGTTTCCGCATTGTAGTTACCGAGGTCATCAATCTCTTTATCCAACTTCAACAGATCGCCAGTAATCTTGTTAATTTCTGAATTCTGGATACGAATTTCTTCTGCCAGACTGCGACTACCCGCATTTAGAAAATGATGGGAGTGATTGATGTTTAAATTTTCCACTTTGGTATTTTCAACAAGCAAACGATAACTGACATACATTCCGCTTTTCAGTGTGCGAATCAGAATATTGCCTGCCGAATCCGGGCTTTCACTGCCATCAATAGTAAGATTGCTCAGCTTTAAGGAGCCGCCATTTTGGATTTCAAATAAGGTAGTACGCCCCGGCAAGATCACTACAGTGCCAGATTTTTTAGCGCGAATACTCAGCACCTTATTAATTTCCAAAAGCTTGGCAATTTTATAACGGCCAGGCGCTAGCACTAATTGGTCACCGGTTTCCGCTGCCGCTATAGCACTAAACAGAGAGTCTTCCACTCCTGCGTCCACAGCAATCACTTTGCCTGAGTCAAACTCTACACGATCCGCTTTTTTCTCATACCACTGCGGCCCTACTGCTGATTTTTTAATAGGTTGCAATGACGCAGCCGCACCAATATTTTTATACGCATCACCTTGCGGCATTAACAGCCCGGCTGCATTGCGCTTCATGGTTATTTTTTTACTGCCAAAGCCTTGTTTTAAACTCGCTGAGTCTGCGTTGTGCAGAACATTTTCCGCAAAGGCAATTCCACTCATGTCGTCAAAAATTTTAAATACGTCGGCAGCGGTATCATTGAACACCAAATTTTTCTGCATACGGCTATTTACCGGCGGCGCATTGCGCTCCGCATCACTACCGGCACCTAACTGAATATTATCAACATTGATAAACGTGTTATTTTCAATCTGAGCATTAACCACTTGGCCATAGCGATTGATAGGCGCATTGACTGTGCCATTCATTACTGCAAAACCACTGCCGAAACGGGTTCCAGTTAAACCTTCCAAATAGTTATTGCGCACAATTTGGTCGCGATTAATAACGCGGATACCACCGGTGTGCGCTGCGCCATTGCCGAAAAACACATTACCTTCAACTAAATTGCCATTACCGTGACGCAAGGTCAGGGTTCCGCGCGCCTCAAAAAATACATTGTTGCGGATAACGTTTTTGCCCGACTTAATTGAAATAACTTCTACTTCGCCGTCGCAGCGATCGAAGTAGTTATTTTCAATGACCGTATGAGAGTCGGTCAGTGAATAGGTACTTGTGCCAACGCGCAAGGTTTCGCCACCATTGGATCCAAGAATTGGGCGATGACCGAAATAGTTGTGGTCAATTTGATGATGATTCTGCTGGCTATCAGCGCTATCCAAACGCACTGCCATAGTGACACCCAAATTGCGCTTGCCGGCTAAATAACTATGGTCAAAGCGATTGTGCTTGCCATATAAAGCAACCCAATAATCGGAGGAGTCGCGATCGGGGTTATTAAAGTTTTCAATCACCACTTGGGTGACACGGGAATTGTTTGCCAAATGGCTGTCGTTGCGCTTAAACGCAATTACCTCTTCGGTCGGGGTGTAACCGTTTTTAAACACCAACCCTTCTACAATTAAATAATTTCCAGCCAAACGTAAGTTGGAACGCCCGGAGATGATTACCTTGCCGGGTGTTTCAGCGCGCAAGGTAATGGGTTGCTGGGCCGTACCCTCAGCAAAAAAACCAATTTCAAAATCAGACCAGACACCATTTTTTAATACTATGGCATCGCCCGGCACTACTTTTTTCAGTGCTGACTTAAACGCGCTTTGGCTTTCAACCAGAACATCTTTTGCCAATAGCTGACCACTCAGTGACAAACCAAGCACCAGAACACTAAAGATTTTTCCGAACCATTGCATTGCATTACCTCATCAACATTGTGTAGCGCTGGGGTTGAATAAAAATGGTGAAACACGCACCTTAATCGATCCGTGTTTCACCCAACTTCCACGAGCAAAAACAACAACCAGTTTAGAAAGTAGCTTTTAATTTCAAATAGTATTTAGTACCCGAAGCCGAGATACCCGCATTCAAATCATCAACCGCGCGAGTGAAGTATTGCGGCTCTTCCAACACATTGATGCCCTGTAAAGATACTTTCAGGTTATCCAAAATGTCGTAAGAGATAGACACATCCACATATTCAAACGGCTCTACATAACGGTTTGATGCCGGGTCTTCATTAGGTTGGAAGTAACGCGAGCGCGATTTATAAAGCGCGCGGATTTCCCAGTCTTCGTTCTCCCAAAATACCGAGCCAGAAAACACCTCTTTAGAGAAGCCAAATAAATTGGCGGGTTCAGCAAATGGATAAGCCTCTGCGATTTTTGCACCAGTCTCATCGTATTGCGCACCAAAGATCGGATCTTCGTTTTCGAAATCAGAATCGGCATAGTTATAGGCGAGCTTTACCCCAAAACCATCAAACGGGGCAGGTAGCCAAGTAAAACTATGCTGACCTGCTAATTCCCAACCAGTAAGACGTGCCGAATCATCAGTATAGGTGCCGGTGAGTAATTCGGTTTCTATATTTACTCCTTCAATAGTTACTGTAGTAGGAATCAACACTTCCCGAAAATTCGCTTTGAAATTTTTGTAGTAGTAAGCCACCGAGATAGATGAATCTTTACTCGGGTACCACTCCAGCGATATATCGGCGTTATCGGATAACAATGGCTCTAAAAATGGATTATCGCCCGACGCACGAGCAATCAAGTCGTTGGGGTTGGTGATATTGTCGCTACCTTCAACCAGCAAGCGACCAGAACCCATGTCTTGCAAATTAGGGCGGGACATAGCGCGATAAAGTGCACCGCGCAACAATAAATCATCTTCCAGATAGAAGGTGATATTAGAGCTTGGCAGCACGGTAGTGACGCTGTGCTCATTGGTGAATTCAGTTACATCGCCACCAGTGACCGCGACCAGCGAGTAAAAAGTTTCACCATTTTCTTCACGGGTATCCAAATCATATTCTCTGGAGTAACCGGTAGATGTCACCTTGGTATTCACCACACGTACACCAACATTACCGGTCACCGGCACGCCCAGATTGCCTTCAAAACTACCCATCACATAGGCGGCAAATACATCTTCATTGATTACGTCATCACCTACGCTACGGCGGTCTGCCAACTTACCAAAGTCAGCAAAAGTACCGTCGCTGTTGTAACCCGACATAATCCCGAAACCACAGCGTCCATCGAGTTGCGCATAGCCGCCATCAGGGAAGCCCGAGCCACCAACAGTGCCGAGAAAATCTGAATTGGTCCAACCGATAAAACAATTGTCTACAATACGGTCAACTGTAGGTGCACCCGTAACATTGTATTCACGCTGTTCTACTTTTCCGGTTACCGGGTTCCACATTGAATCGGTATCCTGATCGGAATAAAGCTCTTGTTCCGAGTAGCGCACACCGGCTTTGACTTTGGAAATTACACCGGTATCGAATTTATATTCAGCATCAAAACGTGCAGCGGCAATCGTGTCGAAACGCTCTTCCAGTTGGCGGCGATATTTAGCAACGGTTCGATTGGCGTTGTTGGCCATCGACCAACTTGCTGGATCGGCGGGATTAAATGCTTCACTCGCAACAAAGCCCGCATCGTCAGCACTGCGGCGACTCTTATCGAGAAACTCCAGTTGCGGTACAAATGAATCTATATTGCTGATGGAGTAGTTGATATAGGCATCAGTACCCAAGCGCGACTGGAAACTACTGCGGTCGCGATGCGAGCGGGAATAGGAGATATCACCTTCCAGCGTTAAATTATCGGTCGCATCAAAAGCTGCATTTAAGCCCCAACCAAGGTAGGTTTCTTGCTCTAAACGGTAGTAGCCCTGAGTTTCAACTTTAGAAGCACCAGTGGAGTACCACAGCGAATGATCTTGACTGACCACTTGATCGCGCAAATCGCGACGAGTATCAGTCAATACGAAATCGTGACGATTTTCAAAGTAGGAATTGTCTGAGGTCACTATGTCCGCATTGATATCCCAACGCTCATTGGGCTGCCACTGAACCGCACCCACCAGACCTTCGCGATAGTCGCCATCAGTCTGATTGCGCCAGGTATAGGAGCCAGAGCGCACATAAATAGAATCGGGATCAAAGCTGTCGTAGTTGTTGCGTGTCACACCGGTCGCAGCAGAGGTTTCGCAGCGCGCGTTAGTGCCCGAGGTTACCGGCGTACCATCAGCTTTACGGCTAGCACAGGCAACCATAGTGCCGCTGCTCATGGTGATAGTTTCTTCAGGGTTGGCCGAGTCAGTGCGCTGAACACCAACTGTCACACCTACCTTACCAAAATTATCTGTCTCAAACTGATCCACATAAGAAATGGTTTGCTCATCGCCCAGGCCATTTTCACCGTCCTGGTTTGCACTCACTTCATTGTAAATGGCGCTTACATCAACAGTAATTTTACGGCGAGCGAAATCCAGCGGGCGCAACGAGTTAATGTTGACCGTACCAGCTACGCCACCTTCTACCAGATCTGCCTGCTGTGACTTATACACAGTCACTTTGTCGCTCAAATCTGAAGGGAATTTTTTGTAGTTCACCGCGCGCGTATAACCTGCACTGGTAACCACACGGCCATTAAAGGTGCCGGAGCCTAAAAAGGGGCCAAGACCGCGAATAGACATTTCAGATGCACTGCCTTTACCGCGATGCCCTGAAACAGAGGTGATGTTTTCAATAACATCGGACATAGACAAACCAGGCAAACCACCAAAGTCAGATGCTGCTATGGCATCCACAATTGCCGTGTTTTCTCTCTTTACATCCATAGAGCGGGTCATAGTGGCGCGCAATCCAGTCACGACCACCTCTTCAACCACACCCGAAACATTCTCTTTAGTTTCTTCGGCTGCGGTTTGCGCTATAGCGGGAACACCCATTAAACCAAGCAGAGCTGAGGAGTAGATCAGCGGACTCAAGCTTGATTTTAGATTTAATAACGCCAAAGCCTCTGCAAGCTTGGTGCGTTTTACCGGTAGTTGTGCAGGCATTCTGCTGTCCTCGTGAATATTATTGTTACTAACCACAAAATCTTAACAGTTAAGACCAGCATGTCAATCTAAAATTGACCAATAACCAAATATAAATATTACCGATAACTCAAATCTGGTATTACCAATAAAAAGACCAAGAACTCTTGAAATATGGAGACACACGACAGACCTTTTTAGAATTGGCTTTGCCAATTACCTAGCGATTGAGTTATCCTTGACCAGAAACCATATTTTGGTGCGCACCAATGAGGATAAGAAATGAAGAACCGTCGTTTGTTTTGGCGCATTGTCGAAAAAATTGAAAATCTGATTGATACCGGCATTTACCCGCCGGGCAGCAGACTGCCGCCAGAGCGGGAGCTCGCTGAAAACTACGGCGTAAGCCGGCCCACTATTCGCGAAGCCATCATTGCACTGGAAGTTCGCGGCCGCGTGGAAGTCAAAACCGGCTCAGGTATTTATGTTGTAGAAAACCAAGCCGCCGAAAATAATGATTTGAAAATTAGCGCCTTTGAGCTCACTCAAGCGCGGGCATTAGTAGAAGGCGAAGCAGCTGCACTCGCAGCAACCACTATCACCGAAGAGGAGCTGGCAGCACTGCACCAAACTCTGGTTGACATGGAAACCGAAGCAAGCGCCGAAAGTGCCGACAAAGAGTTTCATTTAATTATCTCCAAGGCAACACGCAACAATGCCATCCTGGTTGCAGTAGAAAAACTTTGGCTACTGCGCGGCGCCAACGAAGACATCATCGATGCATATAAGGGTGTGTGTAATCAAAGCTCCCCCAAGCGCATGGAAGAGCACACGGCCATTTACAGCGCACTTAAAGAGCGTGATGCAAATGCAGCGCGCGCCGCAATGCACCTCCACTTTAAACGCCTGATCAACGCCTTGTTTGATGCAAGCGAGAAGCGCGCTCTGGAAGAGATACGCCGAAAAACCTCGGAAAATAGAGGCCGATACTCACTCGACCACCTTGCACCTGCGCACAACTAACCCGATAAGATCGCACAATGTGCCGATTAGAACCTCAAAAAAAAGACCTGCATCAGCAGGTCTTTTTTATTTAACAGCAACAAAAAATAATTACGAAAACAACAAACCACCATTAATATCAACGCAATTACCCGTCATAAAGGAAGCCTCTTGCGACATTAAAAATGCCACAAGACTACCCACCTCATCGGCAGTGCCTTCACGCTTCAATGCAGTTGCTGCAGCAACCTTGGTGCGAATTTCATCCTGCGTAAATTGATCGTGAAAGCCGGTGCTAATCATGCCAGGGCAAACACTATTAACACGAATATTTTTCGCGCCCAACTCTTTCGCTAAACCGCGCGTAAAAGTCATGATCGCTCCTTTTGATGTGGCATAAGCTACAGCACCGCCACCACCGCCATCGCGCCCCGCTTGCGATGCAAAAGTCACAATACTATCGCCATCTTTTAAATGCGGAATAGTGGCGTGCGCCATCATAAACAATGAGGTCAAATTCACATTCATTACATTGTGCCAATGCTGTAGCGACATATCTTCAATTTTAATACGCTCCAGCAAACCACCAGACACATGCACCAAACCATTAAGATGACCAAACCCTTCGAGCGCCGCAGCCACAACACCATTCGCCTCAGCTTCTTGAGTAAGATCAGCCCTGAGGGCGATCGCACTAACACCATAGCTTTCTACTTCTTTTACAACATTAAGTGCAGCACCGGAACTGGAATGATAGGTCAGCACTATATTAGCGCCGCGCTTTGCCAACGCTAACGCACATGAGCGCCCTATATCGCGCCCACCACCTGCCACTATGAATACCTTGCCTTTCATGTCCATCACAGTCTCCAGACTTAAATAAAGAAATTGGCGCCGCTATCTGCCCCAATAGTTATTGGAATAAGTCATTTAAATTTACCATGATAATCAAGCATGTCAAACAAATTATTAGATAGTGGCATTACCAAAATGCCAGCAACACCCGCCCAATACAGCAGCAAAAAACTGCAATACTTCTGCAGAGCCATTGAAAAAAATCAGACAGTGAAACCGACCAATTCTGAGCAGATAATTACTTATGAGGCAGGCACAATACAGCGAGGAATATAGGAAATTTCGATGCAATAGAAGAGGAAGCCGCGCGCCACTAAATGAATTAGCGCGCGACCACACCATTAAGCAAGACTCAAATTACTTCTCTAGCTTAAGGAAGTAATCAAAGATCTCTGGCACATTACCGTTACCCATACCTGCCTCAACGGCCGCCTTGAGGTTAGCGGAAGTGCCTTCGGCGATCTGAGCGCGCGTACCAAGATTATCAACCATCTCCAGGAAGTACCCCAGATCTTTGTTGGCATTAGCAATTGAGAAACCCAAGTCACTCACACCATCAACTGCGTAGTTTTTGCAGAATTTCATAAACGGTGAACTTGATGGGCCAGTGGACATAATTTCAAACAACTGCTGGCGATCAACACCTGCGCGCTCAGCCACAGCAAATGCCTGTGACATTGCCGCCACGGTAGTCATGCCCATAAAGTTATTGATCAATTTGGTGGTGTGGCCAGCGCCAAGCGCACCAAGATAAAAAACATTCTCGCCCTGCATCTCAAGTACGGGCTTCACTTTTTCAAAAGTCGCCTTATCCCCAGCGGCCATAATATTGAGCAGACCATCTTTTGCATGCGCCGGGGTGCGCCCCAGTGGAGCATCAATCATGCCCGCGCCTTTTTTCGCTAGATCAGCGCCAATTTTGCGGGTTGAAGCTGGAATTGAAGTGCCGAAATCAACCAATACCGCACCTTCTTTAATACCTGCCAGGATGCCATCTTCGGCATAAACCAGCTTTTCAACAACGGCAGAAGTGGTGAGGCAGAGCATCACTATATCGGCAGCTGCAGCCAGTTCACGCGCAGAGGTAGCCTCGGTAGCACCACGAGCAACAACTGCGGCAACCGCCTCTTTGTTGAGGTCCATTACAATTGGCTTAAAGCCTTTCTTTTGCAGGTTCTCAACCATGTTGCTGCCCATAAGGCCAAGACCGATGAAACCAATGACAGGTTTTGTCATATCTAACTCCTAGAGAGATTGATGTGCGTTAAATGACATACAAGACGAAACGATTATTTCCCCCTGCAGATAGCTTACCAAATTATATCCAAATAGCGCATTTTGTCAATCCAATATCTTCATTATTATTACCAAGCTGCATTACCAATTAATGCAACAAACTAAGACCACCCAACAAGCCCAACCCTGCGACATAAAAAAGGCGGGATACTCCTTGAATATCCCGCCTCTTATACAGCATCACCTAAGCCTTAAGCTCGACGGCAGCGCAGCAAGACTCCAGCCAGCCCGAGCAATGCAAGCAGCAAGCCGCTCGATTCCGGAACCTGCACGGCAGGTCTAGTGCTTTCACCTTGCAGGTTGATTTTCACCTGGGTACCAGAATTAAACGCCAAGCCCTGCCAGTTCACATAAACACTGCGTGCATCAAAACTGATACGGCTCGCATCCAACCCCACCATATTGGATGACGCATCCAGCGCGGCTGCGGTTAAATTGACAAACCCACCCAGATCGCGAATCACAAAACCACTAAAGCTTGCAGCATCCCAAGCGGTATCGCTATCACTGTAAAAAAAGTTATTGATCACTATGGCGTTATCTGCGACATCAACAGAAAACATATCGTAGAAATTAAATTCAACACCATCGCCAACCACGGCAGAATCCAACTCGGCATAGGTACTAGCCAGCGTAGGATAATAATAGGTAAAACCAACACTCTCGCCATTTAGCAGCCCCGCTTGAGCATGCAAACTGGCGAGCGCAAAACCGACAACGGCGAGCATTTTTTTAACTGTGTTATTTAACATCATGCAACATCCTTCACTTAACAATTAATAGAGAGGCAGAAATGATTAATCTAATGAAAGACCATAAATTTCCAGCACAGAAGTACCCCATGGATCGGTTTCATAGCGGCCCGATGTCCAGCCTTTGGCAGCACAGGTATCATTTGTGCCACCGTAGATATCGGTGACGGTACAGGCCTGATGATAATTGCCCGCCTTAAAGTAACAGCTGCCAATCACACCACTAAACGCCTGGGTTTTAGTTGACGTCACACCGGTGCGCTCATTGGTATAAGACACAGTTTGATAACCACTACCATCGGTACTGATCACCACATTCATCATGTCGCCAATTTTGTACGCGGAATCCAGAATGTCGTATGAGGTATCGTTATTCCAATGCGCCTCAATTCTTCCGGTATCAGTCAAACCATTGCCAGTGCCGACACTGCTGGAATCTTTTGGCCCGATGTAACGAATTTCCAGGTTGTCATTTTTACTATCATGAATTTGCCCAATACTCATTTCAGGCTTGTGGGTAGGTGATTTTGTAATGCGCTGACGCACAGTCATTTTGCGCACCACATCCGTACAACTCCACGCCGCACTGGTGCCGCTCGCGGTCATTTCACGCAATTCCGAGCGAGCATAAGCCGTGCCGCTACTGGTGCGCGCGCCGCCAAATATATCGGTCATGACCATAGCGGTTTTATCGCTATTCAACGCAAAGTAAGTTGACGAATAAGTTGCCAATGCCGGCTGCTTAATTTCTTGTGCGCTGGTACCCACACCACTAGCACTGATCGGCAGGGTTAATTTCCACAGCGACAAACCGCCACCCACATCCGCCGGATACACAATGCCGCCAGCAGCAGGAACTGACGAAACCGCAGCCGACGAGCTGGTCGCCAATGAGGATACCGAAGAAGAGGAGGAAGACGACGGTGTTACCGAAGCGGCAACACTGGACGAAGCCGCAGTGCCACTGTCTAATTTAAATTCATCAAAACGCCCTTCACTGCCACTATAGGCAGCAGACAGGGTAACCGAAGTCGCCATACCGGAATTGAATGTAATGGTGACCAACTGCCAACTACCATTAGCAGTGACTGATTTTGAATAATTGATCAAACCGACCTTGGCACCGACCTTACCACCACCCAATACATAAGCAGTAAAGGTGTAACTGGTATTGGCGGCTACAGATACAACTTGCGACACCACACCCGATGAGGCGGTAATTTTTGCCGACTTGGTACCAACATAAGCATCACCCGAAATCGCCACACTGCCGACCCGCGTCCAACCAGTCCAGCTGCTTTCGAAGCTAGGATTGTTAATCGCCACTGATGCTGCACTCGCGCCCGCCAACGGCAGCGCACAGAGCATACCGGCCAAACCCGCATTGCAAATGATGTGTTTGAAATTATTGAACATGTAATTCCCCAGATTATTGATTTTATTAACGGATGTCGTTATCGACCCTCTTTGCCCCCAAACAACCCAAAACACCCGACTACAGGGCGCAAAGGCTGGCCAAGCTACATCCAGATCAATATTTGTGTCAATCCAATTTTTATAGATATTTATGACCATTGGTATTACCAATAATAAATAATGCGCAAACATCGTCATTAATCGGCAAATATCTGTAAACAAGGCGAGAAAAAGGGATGTGAGACTCTTGAAAGAGTATCGATGGGCAAATATCAAGCTGTAACCTAAAGTCACAACAAACACACCCAAAGCAATTGGTATGACCAAAAAATCAGTTGAATGTGGATAGCAAACGAAGAAGGTTTCACATTAAAAACTTTATCCACAAAAGCTGTGAATAACTCTGTGAATGAACCTGTGGTAATAGTGGCTAGCCCCCGCCAATACTGGTCTAGAGAGCAGTGTTCAATTGATGGGCGCACGAAAACGATCCGCAGCACACAGGCGACTCGCCGTCGCCTGTGCCTTGTGAGGTACAAATCGGGGTTAATTACATGTCACGACTGCGGTAGATGTGAGCCGTTAATCATTCTTTTTATTAGGTTTTTATTCTCACTTCAGGCACAAAGAGCCCAACAACAAACCAAGCGGTTACAAAAACCCAAAACCATTTCGTCGTAAACTTAATTTGCTCTTCAGTTGTTTCATGAAAATATCCAAACCAATTCCAGGCAGAATTCCATCGTTCCAACACACACGCGCCGCCCCAACTAACAACCCATTTGGTATAAACACTCAACCCCAAATAAATCAGCGTCCATAAACCAGTAGATATGTAAAGTGACTCAGGCACGGCAAACATCTCCTTTAGTTAATTATTGAGCGCGCTGTGTAGATTGGACAACATTCGCCAAACAACTAACAGCAACCGATTTTCGCAATTAAGCAATGCTTCTTACTCCATCAATCAGCACCACTGTTTTTGCTGCTGAGCGCTCGATCATTTTTACCAAAGCCGATTGAATGGTTTCATCTTCACGCGCATCGAGCTTACTCGCGAACCGTTCCAGCTGACTTTCAGCACCGTCTTCCAGCAAAAACTCCACTAATACTTCATCGGCATGACTGGCGGTTTTACCCGAGTAACTTATGGAAATTTGGGGATAACCCTGAAAACCCATTTTGGCGCGCTTGGCGATACGTTTTTTTGATTTATCCAAATTCATAGCGAGTTCTCAGGGTGAGCAGATTAGAAAAAATTAAATACGCCGCGATTCAGGCGCAACTGCAGCTTAACTCAAACCACACTCAACCGCGCTATTAGTATTGTGCAGTAGCAGTGCATTCGCCGCCGCACGCCCTGAGCAATAAGCACCTTCAACACGGCCGCCAGCTAACCAATCGCCCGCCAGCGCCAAACCCTGCTCTGGCCAGGCAGCCACAATAGCTGGCTCGTGCTTCGTGGCACGCGCAAATCGCCAGCGATGCACATGACGCGGTTGAATTGCTGGCAGAATTTCGCCTGGCAGCCAGAGTGTGAGCAAGCGCTTAAACTCTTCAACCATCGCAGCTTGCACCCACTCAGTTGATGCCTCCACATGTGCGCGCGACCACTCAGCCGTTGCGTGCAGCACATAATGTTCGCCCACTGTGCGCTCAGGCTTGCTGTTGTTGTGCGCCAACCAACTCAGCACACCTTCATTTACAAACGCTGCAGCAAAGGGTAGCTGTAAAGGACGCGCCACCTCCAACATGAGCGCCCAGCAAGGCTCCATGAGCGCAGCAGAAGCAAGTGCATAGGCTTCGCAATCATGGGCAAGTAAGGCCTGAGTTTGCGGTGCGGGCAACGCGATAATTATTTTTTTGGCGCGCCATTGCGACGCGTGTGTATCGATAACCCAACTACCGTTCTCAACACGCACCTGTGTTACCTGTGTGTTATAAAAAATAATCAATTTTTCTGCCACGTTTACCAGCGGCGATTTCATTTTTGGTACGCCCACATAACGCTCGCGCGAACGGCTCACACTTAACTGTTCACCATCCCACACTGCCAGTGGTTCACGCCAAGGCGCCACCAGCCCCTCATCTAACCACTGCTGAACCTGAGCGCGAAATTCTGGTGTGCGCGCGGTAAAATATTGCGCACCGTGATCCCAACTGCCGTCAGGTTTATTACGCGTTGCCATGCGCCCGCCCGGCCCCGCCGATTTTTCTAATACGCAAACACGCTGCCCTTGTGCACTAGCCTGGGTAGCAGCAGTGAGTCCCGCTATGCCAGCACCCACCACAACCAAATCAAATTCATTTATTAATCTCACGTGAAAAACTCCTCGCGAATTGCTGCAGCATCAGCCAATTGCGCAAACCACTTATCTAAACCATTGGCAGTTGCCAAGCCAAGAATTACGCCCAGCACTGCGCCGCGGTGACAGTTGTCGCCACCCAAATTGGTATTGGTAAGCAAGGCTTGCAAAGGATCGTCGCAATATTTCCACGCGAGATACAACAGGCTCGGCCAGGAATCCTGAATATAACAAGCGCGCGAAAATTTTCCGCCGACCACATGATTGTCGTCGGCATATTGCTGGGCGAGGTGGATTACATCTATACCAGCGGATTGCTTTGCGGTTGCGGCGATGAAGCTGCGCGGGTCAACTGAATCGCGAAATAAGAGCGCATCAATTAAAGCGACGTAGGCATCGCAAATTTTTGCTAGATACTCATCAGGGTGAGTAAGGAACAAATGTGTACGGCATATTTGTTGTACGTGCGCCAGTGAGCGCTCGTGTAATAATTCCGCGATTGCAATCGGTGCGATGGTCACCAAACCGCCGATCGATGCAGTGTCGTGATTCACCGCACCGCATTTTTCCGGCGCCTTACCGCTGGCAAGATTGGCAAAAAAACTGCGGTGATAGGATTCCGCATAAGTATCCGGATGCGCGGAATTTTCCGCCGTCATCAACGCAATATAATCGCTCAGAAACTTATCCGCGTTGTAGCGCCCGTGGTTGTTCTTAATAACGCGCATCACCACACGCAGGCAATGCAAGTTCAATGTATTTTCACCTGCAGCCATCGCGCGGTGATAGTGTTGGTTGGCAATGCCCCAGTACTGCTGTTTGCCTTTTAAAATAATATCGCCGACTACCTGCGGCATGGTGGGTATCTGTTGCGCACCGCGCCCACCGGTATTAGTTGAATGCAAATGCATAATTGAGGAGGGATGGAATTCAGGTGCCGCTTCAAATTTCTGCACTCCCCCAGGAAATGCCTCATAGATATCCAAAGGGTTATAAAACCAATGCACCGGCATCGCCAGTGCATCGGCAATAAAACTGAGTTGCAGCGCAGCAGTAATCCGCTGATTGACTGATTGATGACTCATTTAATACTCCCATAACCCACGATTACACGCGGTTAACACGCTTTTGCATTGACTACCTGAGCAGACATACAAATTGATTCGCTACTATATTCGATGGAAGGCGCGATTGGGATCAGAAGCGGGGGCAAAACAATGGTGATGAGGCTGCTAGAGAAAAGATAATCGCCCCACAAGCTAGTGAGGCCATTACACTAACCTGCACGAATCATATTTAATTCATCGCGCGCAAGCTGCACACCTTCTTGCGCCGCTTCCTCTAGCAATTTTAATCCGCGTGCTTTTTCTTGTTTTACATCGCCGGAGCCGTAATACAAATTAAAACCATAGGTAAATTTGGAATGTGCATGCCCTTGGGCGATGGCGCGCTCAAAATATTCGCTTGAACTTTTAGCATTGTTATCGGCAACATCGCCATAGAGATAAATCACTGCCAAGCGATAAGACGCCTCTGCAACACCACCCTCAGACGCACGCTCCAACAACGTCATACTGCGCGCTTCAAACTGCTCATCCGTTTCGCCGCTACTTTCAAGGCTAAAACTGGAATACAGAAATTGTGCGTAGGCATCGTTTTGCTCCAAGTAAGGTGCAAGCAATTCATACAACGCCTCAACCTCACCATTCTCCAATAATTCTTCGGCTTGCTGTTTAACTTCGTTTTCCATAGTGATTCACTTATAAATATTGTATTAATTAAAATCGAGTTTTGTAGCCAGTATATTGACCTGCAATCTTTGGCGGCGGTGCCTGACCTTCCAAATACACCAATGGGAATTACCGAATATTACACAATTAACGCTTGCGCGTAGCCTGCCCTTCAAAATCTTTATGCAATTGCTCAAGTGTACGAAATATTCCAACACCTGCCTGATGAGGAATATTGGCGTTGGTAAATGTTGTCTGCCAGTTTTTTAATACATCCAAGGTTTGATCGATATAGTCATTGGGCTTGAGAAATTTATAGTCGCGACATAAGTCGTTGATTATTTTTCGTGTGGGCTTGCCGTGACCACTGAAAGCAGTGCTGTGTTCGCCGCGCGCTTGGGAAAATGTAATGTCGTAAGCGGGGGCGAACACCCATTGGGCTGACTCACCTTTTTGTACCGGCTCATTACAGAGGAATGCGAAATTTTTTGTGTGGTCATCAAAATTATGCGAGAGCGCATTAAAGATCATAAGGCGCGCCATTTTTTCTACTTCGGCTGCGCTTTTTGTTAACACAAACGTTAGTTTTAGCAGGTCACTGTAATCCATGGTCGGCGCTCTGAAATCAGCGTACATGAGCGCGGCCACGGTCATCATGTGCCGTTTCTTATCGCCTTCGCGGTCAAAACGTTGGGTCGCAAAAAAACGTTCGGCCTGCCCATTAGGCATAGATTGTTCGAGCAGAATGGATTCCGCCATTTGAACACCTGCCGCGCGCGCCATTTGCGCGTAAGCATATTCAATGGCTCCCGTTTCAATTGGTTCATCGGTTGCTCTGAATTTAATTATCCAGTGATCGTAACCTGCGGGAATATCACCAAATGCGGAAATGGTTTCTTGTTTATCCAATGAAAGCGCAATTACCGCTTTTGGTCGCGCACCACCCGGCGAGCCACCCGCAATGCGTAATTGCTTTAATACCTCGTTAGTTTCACCGGCATAAACCTGCTGCGATGCCGTAAATAATTCGGCAACACTGAGCGCACCACTTAACTCCGAGTGTTCGGCTTTGGGGTGATAGTCAAACGCGCCCATGCCGCGATCACCTATGTAGGCCAAACGATCCAACATGGTTGCAGTGCGCGCGGTGCCGTCACCAAATGTTGCGTTAAAAAAACGATCCATTAACAATAGCCCCCAACCATCCGGCAGAGAATCCGCAAAAGGGCCGTGCAAACCGTTGAAGGTTTGCAGGTTCGCGGCAAGCTGGGGTTTATCGTCAAACTTCATGGTGATGGGCGATAAATTAAAACCCTGTGCAAGCCAGGTTTTGTCGTACACAAAATAAATACCCTTGCCATCCACTTTATACAATTCGCCTACTGTTGCTCCGGCAATTGAAACCACCAGGCTTTCCGTCGGTTTAAATTTTTGTCGTTTTCCTTGTGTTGTCATTTTGCCCCTCTCTTGCGCCTGGCATTTTTTAATTCAGCAATTGAGCTTGGTTGTTCTGGTTTAAAAAGTGCGGAAATAGGGGCGAGCTGGTCGAGCGCAGCGGCAAGCAGAATCAGAGATTCCAAGGTAATTGAACCACTCACTTCAAAGCGCTTGATGGAGGATTCGGAAACGCCCGACAACTTTGCCAGCGTCTTGCGCGATAAGTTCCTGGCCAGCCGCAACTGTCTGGCGTTTTGCCCCAGGGAGCGCGCAAGCTCAGCAGGTGAATAAAGCATATGCGTTAGTGACACCATATTATCCTAGCGATACCAATTGGTCATATTTGACCAACTATAGCACTTAATATCAAATAATTGGTCTTTTATGACCAATAAAAAATCCCCCGCCAACACTAGTTAACGGGGGATTTTCGGACTTATGCGGTGCGCCGCTTGTTACTTCGCCAAGGCTTCCAGCGCTGTTTTGTTCTCTGTGCTTAGGCTGTGATTGAAGGTCATAACCATTTCTGCCAGCTGCTTTTCTACTTCCGTTGTGGATTCGGTTTCGGTGACAGTTTTCAAAGCCGCAAGATCATCGGCTTTGGCCTGATGTTCAACGTTATGGATTGCTTGGGCAATAGCGCGGGTCGCTTCGCTGTTGGCTTCGTCTTTACTGATCGCAACCAAGGCTGCTTTATGGTCGGCAGAAGGGTAGTGATTCAGTTCGGTAAGAATTTTTGCCATGGTGGCAATCGCGTTGGATTCTGCAAACGTCAGTGGGGAAATAACCAGCAGCATAAACAACGCGATAGCGCTAGCCGATAAGGTAGAGGTTTTATTTTTCATCTTTTCTGGCTCCTATGTAGTTATGTTTGGAAGACTTACCTTTACAAAGGCACGGATTATGACACGACCAACATAAACTAGTTCGTGATACGAGCCGCTGTTCGGGGAGATTCGAAGTAACAGTGCGATGAGGATCTAGGAACCTTACCGGGATTGACGCGGCGCAGGTTGCGCCTGATATTGTTCTGCGGAATGTGTAGTTTTGTTTGCCTCTGCAAACAGGGACTTAATCGACGAAATAGCTAAAAGCAAAAAAGCGAAAGCGCAGAGTTTGTAGGTGAGTTTTACCCAAGAGCGCTTGGCGTGTTTAAACAAGCGGGCGACTACGGCGGCACAAAAAAATGACCAGAGAATAGAGGACACCATAAAGCCAACGAAAAAAATACCGTAGTCCGTGAGGGTGGGATTGCTCACACCTACTGCGCCCATGGCGCTGCCTAGCGCCGCCCAATAAGCAATATTGTGCGGATTAGTGAGCGAAAGAATCATGCCTTTATGCATGGCTTTTTGGGGATCAACCACGCCAGCTCCGCCAATCGCAAATTCCTGACTGGCTGAGCGCCAAGAGTCGCACGCCAACCAGAGCAAATATATTGCCCCAGCTATTCCCACAGGGACGCGCAAAAATTCCAACTGCAATAACAAACCCACACCAATTAAGCCGAGCAATGCCCAAGTGGCGTCACCCACCAGCGAACCCAATTGAACCATCAGCGCCGATTTGAATCCACCGCGAGCACCTTGACGTACCGTTTCCGCAAATACAGCACCGGGAGCGGCATTAAAAATAAGGCCAAGCACAAAAGCAGAAATAAATAATGTGGACATGATGTTTAGGAAGCCTGAACTATTGGATTAATACACATCCCGCAAATACCGTTTATCCATATTTAATTTGCGGATGTAATTCACTGTTTCGGCCTCATCGAATTTGCCGTATTGCTGGATGATATCGCGCAGTGCTTGGTCTACGTCTTTCGCCATACGACTGGCATCGCCGCAGACGCAAAAGTAGGCGCCCTGCTCTAACCACTCCCACAACTCTGCGCCGCGTTCGCGCATGCGATCTTGCACGTAGATTTTTTGTGTTTGATCGCGCGAGAAAGCGAGACTCAATTCATTGAGCACACCGTCTTTTTGGAATTGCTGAAGTTCATCTTGATAATAAAAATCACTCGCCGCGTGTTGCTCGCCAAAGAACAACCAGTTTTTACCTTGATCGCCACGCGCTTGGCGCTCTTGTAAAAAGCCGCGGAAAGGTGCAACGCCAGTGCCTGGGCCGACCATAATTAAGGGCGTATCGCCTTTTTCGGGTACGTGGAAATGTTTGCTTGGCTGCACAAAAATTGGAATATCTACACCGTCGGCACGATCAGCAAGGAAGGTTGATGCAACACCTTTGCGGATTTTTTTGCTATCGCGGAAGCGCGAGTAGCGCACCGCAGATACAGTGAGATCAATGCGATTGGGTTGCGCTTTGCTGCTGGAGGCGATGGAGTACAAACGCGGCTGCAGGCGTTTGAGCAGCGGAATTAATTCATCAACACTGGCGCGAATCGGGAACTCTTGCAGTATGTCTACCAACTGGCGACCGTAGAGCCATTCTTGTAATTCAGCTTTCTGTTCGGCATCGAGCAGTTTTTGTAAATCTTTGCTGTTGCTGCGCTGCGCGATAAAATTTAGCGCTTCCAAACTGGGACGGCAAATTTCATAATTTTCCAGCAGCGCTTGGTGCAAGGGTTTTTCGTGCGTATCTACCACCACCGGCGCCGCCGAATTTAAATTCAGTAATTGCTCCAATTCAAATACATACTCAGGGCAATTTTTTGGCCATACACCCAGTGCATCGCCCGCTTCATAGCTGATACCAGAGTCACCCAGATCAAAACCGAATTGACGCACATCTTTACTTGAACCTTCCGCATTTAAGCGCTGGTTAATCACCAAACGCGAGCCATAGGGATTGGCTTTGCCATAAGCAGCAGATGAAGAAGGTGCAGACGATGTAGTTGATGTCGCAGTCATGGCAGATGGCTGGTTCGCAGCGTTTAAGGGTGCTAGTTGCTCACTGAGCTTAGCAAACCATTGCGCCGCTGGCGCTTCAAAATCTGTATCGCAATCCACTCGCTCCACTAAGGCTTTAGCGCCCAGCACTTGCAAACGGGCAAATAATTTTTTGCCGTGACCGCAGAATTGATCGTAATTGGAATCACCCAATGCCAGAAGGGCAAATTGCAAATCGTTTAATGCGGGTGCGGCGTCGCTATTTAATTGGTTCCAAAAATCACCGCCGCTGTCGGGTGCATCGCCATCACCAAAGGTGCTGGTGACAAATACAGCGAGTTTATTGGCGGCTAATTTTTCAAGTGAATAATCATTCATGCATTTAACATTCACCGCCCAGCCTTGCGCCGATAGTTGCTGCGCAAAATTTTCAGCCAGGGTTTCCGCATTGCCCGTTTGTGATGCCCAAAGCAGCAACAATTCTGGTTTTGCTTGCGCGGCGGAGGCACTCACCCCCATTGCCCCAACACCTATCGGCAGCACACGGCTAAACATGCCGGCGAGCAAACCATTTACCCAGGTGCGATGAGCAGGATTAATTGGTGCATCAGCAGGCAGTGCGGGCACGGCGGAAATTAATTTAGCAGTCGCTTGCAAGCCGCTGATATAACCGCCCAGATAAGTGCGCTCGGCCTCGGAAAAATTCGGTGCTATTGCTTCTACTACACCGATTTTTTCGGCGAAGGTTTTAATCAAGGTCATGCTGGTTTCCTCAGCTACAGCAGCAAAAGCCATAGGGACTTCATAATCGTAATCATGGCTATCGGAATGCTCAGCAGAATCAGACTCCTCTACAAACACTTCGACACGCTTAAGCGCAACCGCAGCGATTTTTAATTCTGGCTGCTGGGAAATCGCATCAATTTTATCGCTGGTGACTGCATTAATGCAGAGGTTATCGCCATAGATATCATTCCAGTGAATCGGCGCAAAACAACAACCGGGTTGCACGCGGTCAGTTACCACAGCGGGCAAAATGGCGTAGCCACGACGCGAGCGAATTTCAACTTTGTCTTTATTGTTGATGCCTAACTCGGCGGCGTCTTGCGGATGAATCTCTACAAACGTGCCGGGGTTTAATTTATTGAGTGTGGCAATTTTTCCGGTTTTGGTGAGCGTGTGCCATTGATGCTGCACGCGGCCAGTATTTAACACCATAGGGAAATCAGCACTGGGCATTTCCGCCGGATCTACATGGGGGCGCGGGTGAAAAATCGCCTTGCCGGAATCGGTCGCAAATTGCAGTTGCGGTTTACTGCCATCTTCCTCAACTTTTAATGGCTGATGAATGCCGTTATTTAAATAGCGAATCGGATTGCGGTTGGAGTTTTCATCGGCGCAGGGCCACTGCAAAGGATCAACACGCAAACGGTCATAACTGACACCGCGCAGATCGTAACCGGTTTTGGGGTTGTAGCTTTGTTTGATTTCATCAAACACGTCGGAGGCAGAGGTAAAATTAAAGCCTTCGCTAAAACCCATCTCCCGCGCTACACGGGCAATAATTTCCCAATCGGCCATAGCCTCACCGGGTGGCTGCACAGCTTCTTGCATCAGGGTGATATTGCGCTCGGAGTTAATCATCACCCCTTCGGCTTCTGCCCACAAAGCGCCGGGCAATAAAATATCGGCGTAGCGATTAGTTTCGGTATCGAGAAAGGCATCTTGCGCGATAACCAATTCCGCTTTTTGCAAACCTTCAATCACGATTTTGCGATTGGGTACGGATGCAACCGGATTAGTGCAAATCACCCAACAAGCTTTTATATCGCCCGCCACCATGCGCTCGAACATATCGACTGTGCCTTTGCCGAGTTTGGTGCTAATGCTGCCCGCTTCCACACCCCACATCTGCTCGATAAATTCGCGATCTTTTTCAACTAATAAGGTGCGCTGACCGGGCAAGCCCGGCCCCATATACCCCATCTCCCGCCCGCCCATAGCATTGGGTTGGCCGGTGAGTGAAAACGGGCCACTGCCGAGGCGGCAAATTTTTCCCGTCGCCAAATGCAGGTTACAAATCGCGTTGGTATTCCAGGTGCCGTGGGTGCTTTGATTTAAACCCATAGTCCAGCAGGTCATAAACTCGGGCGCATTGCCGATCATCTCGGCCGTGTTAATTAATGACTCGACAGAAAGGCCGGTAATTTCACTGACTTTTTCCGGCGTGTAATCCGCCAAAAATTCGGGAAAATTTTCCCAGCCTTGGGTGTGCTGGGCGATAAAATCGGCATCGGTTTTGCCATTTTTATGGAGCAAAAATAACAGGCCGTTTAACAACGCGAGATCGGTGCCGGGTTTGATCGGCAAATAGAGATCGGCTTTATCGGCCGTGGTAGTGCGGCGCGGATCCACCACGATTAATTTGGCACCGGCTTTGACGCGATCCATCATGCGCAGATACAAAATCGGGTGACAGTCGGCCATGTTGGCGCCTATTACCAAAAACAGATCGCTGTGATCAAAATCCTGATAGGAACCGGGTGGCGCATCGGAGCCGAGCGAGAGCTTGTAACCCGCGCCCGCACTCGCCATGCACAGGCGCGAGTTGGATTCGATATTGTTGGTGCGAATAAAGCCTTTGGCGAGTTTGTTGGCGAGGTATTGGGATTCGATCGACATCTGCCCCGAGACGTAAAAACTGATCGCCTCTGGGCCGTATTGGTCGAGAATATCGCGCAAGCGTTTTGCGGTAGTGCTGATTGCCTGGGCTATGGGTGTTTTGACGGGATCGCGGCGGCGCTCACCGCGCACAAACGCCGATTCCATGCGACCAGAGTTAGTGAGCGCTTGGGCGCTGGTCTGGCCTTTGGTACACAGACGGCCAAAATTGGACGGATGGTTTTTATCGCCAGTGACTTTGATGACCTTGGCGCCGTCGGTTTCTAACACCATGCCGCAGCCCACGCCGCAATAGGGGCAAACGGAACGCACGGACTTTTTCACAGCAGAATCTGACATAAGCTAGCAACTCCTCATTGGGAGGGGTTTAGCAAGCGCTATGCCAGTGAACCGAAGTAGCCTGTAATTCCTCGTGCAGTGTTATATCTGCGCCAAGAAAACCACCTAATCATTTGATAAATAAAGGATTTATAATTATTTAACAACAGTAAAACAACATTCATTCCCTATTAGGTTAATCTGCTGCCGCCCTTTTATGCATCACAAGAATGCATATTTAAGCTTATCGGGCACACAATCGCTTTCGATTGGTGCGTTATTGCATTACTGAAACATCCACCTAAAAACACGTGCAGATAAAAACGCACCAAAAACTATCACCCAGAGCCAGCAAAAGCTCTCTAAACTTAACAACCGCCACGCCTTTTACCTTGTTTTAGCCAATACAGCAGCAAAACAGCAAAAAATACCTAAAATCAACTATATTCAATGACATAGTTATAACCAGCAACTCGTTGACGGCGTGCGCATGACCCCAGATCCGGAAATCAGACTACTACTTAAAAAGCTTAACGTGCCAACTGAGGGGCTGGCGCAGTTGAGTTTTTGCGGTGGCAATAAACTCGCGCAGGTCAAACTCTGGTTGCAAAGCTTGCCGTTGACTCAAGCCCAGCAAGTCAGCGCCCAACTTTATACCGCCGTGCATGAGCTCAGCCGTTTGCGCACCAGCAGCGACAACCGGCTGGCCATTCTGGAGTTGCTGCGCGCACCGGTTCATCAAACCCTGAGCGGCCTTGCACTCAAATACTTAAATCAACCCTTGATCCTGCCCGAAGCTGCACTTAAGACCGCGACCGTGGCCCAGGCGATTCAAAAGCACTTTCTGAATAGCTACCTCGCCGTGGTAAAGGAGATTTGCACTCCCCACGCCACCAAGGCGCCTCCCGAGCAACAAGCGCTGGCCATTCATCGCTCACTGACTGCTTTGAGCCTGCTACTACTGCGCGCCTATCAGCTCTACCTGCCGGTCTCCAGCCAAGTGTGGACCGAAATACATGCACTCTATCAACTAGCCTGCGCACTGGAACTGGAACACCTGCCGGTGGAGGACAAACTCCCCCATCAACACGGGATGAGAACAGCTCACCATGTGTATCTGCGCATACTTCTATTGGCGACCGCGCGCCCCAATCAATTGCGTCAGGATGAAATCGAAAGTACCTATAACGTGCTGGAACTACTGGCACCGGGGGCAGAATTAAGCCCCTACAACCCCGGCGGAAAAGAAAACCTGTTTGTGGTGCTAACCGATAGCAACCGCCCGCCGTTTTATAAATCCCACTGGCGCCCGGCCAGCAACCCCGGCGTTGAACCACCGCTGGAGATTCGCACCAGCCCCCTTGTGAGTAAGCTACAAGAACTACAGAGCGGCGGTAACGAAGGTGTAGATGCCAGTGTCAGCCAACGCAATCAACTCAACTTATCGGCAGCCTTGACCAAACACCTGGCACAAGCCTGGAGCCATTTGGCGCTGCGCAGCTTTGAGCGGCAGGATGTCAACGCCGATATCGAGGTCACCGTAGGCCTCACCAACATCCATTTCTATCTGGCCGATGAGCAACCTTTTAACTTGTTTTTAAACCAGAGCAGTGCCGTTGCAGGTGAACCGGCAAAAGGTGCCATCTACCAAAAGCGCGGTGTGCAACTAAAGGCGCCTGAAACCAAAAAAGCCGACGACCCTTGGGGCGATGCGTTTGATATTGTGGGCACCGCGCTGGATGGCCGCGCACTGCCCACACTGGATATTGAAAAGAAGATCAAATCCCAGGAGCAGGGCAGCTATCAGGGGCAACATCCGATTTACAAGGTACCGCTGATGGATCGCAGCCCCGGTGGCTATGGGCTGGAATGGCGCAACGAAATTCCGGTGCAAGTGCGCGCTGGCGAGCTGCTCGGTTTGCGTGAATATGGTCGCAATAAATGGTCTATTGGGGTGGTGCGCTGGGCACATCAGATTAAAGGCGCAACTCAATTGGGGATTCAGATTATCGCCCCCCACGCCATCCCGGTGGGGCTGGCCGCCATTCACAAGACCGGTGGTTTCGCTGAATATTTGCGCGCCCTACAAATCCCTGAGTTGCGCGCCATCAATCAACCGCCCAGCATGATTACCAATGCAATTTCGTTCCACGAGTACAGTAAAGCGCGCCTCTACATCCAAACCCCGGCAGGCGTAAGTAATGAGGGTGGCTCATCTATTCAACTCACCCAGCGATTGTTTGCCACCGGAGCGTTTAGCCAATTTGGCTTTCGCGAACTGGTCACCGCCAAATCTGAAGCAAAAACCAGCAAGGATGATTTTGACTCGGTATGGGAATAAATCGCCCAGACCTTCACTCTACCGCTGAGAACTAGGCCACAAAAGCCTCGACCAGATCGCATAAATAGCATGACAAGTTGAGTGGCCAACTGAATTCAGTAATATAGCCCAACAAGGATTTTTGAAGACCCCCTCCTGCACCAAGGCAAGCGGTTAGCGACACAAGGTAGAGTTTTCGGACTTATCGGCAGCCAGTGCACTGCAAATACAGAAACTAAAAGCCCAAGGTTCGCTAGAACAAGCATACAAACGAACTCGTGCGCCAGAAAACGCGCTATAGTCAAAAACGAGCGAAGCCCTGATCATCGCCTGACTACATAGAAGATATATGACGACTACCGATACTATCCGACTCCTGATTTTGAATAATCAACGCTCCGAAGCCGAGCGTTTGATCAGCATGCTGCACGCCTCCGGCCACCCTTGCCGCGCGCAACATGTCGAGAGTGAAGAAGCACTCGTTAAACTGCTGCAGGAGCAGAGCTGGGATTTGTTGATTGGCCATTACGACACCAGCTCACCCACACCACAGACAGCGATCAAACAAATTCGCCGACTCAATAAAGATGTACCGGTTATCCTGCTCTACGATGTGGACGGAGAAAGCAGCCCTTTTGCCGTAATTGAAGGCCTGCGCATGGGCGCAACCGATGTGGTTGATCTGGATAACGACCAGCATTTATTGCTCGTCATAGACCGCGAACTGGGCAACCGCGAACAGCGTCAGGCGCGCCGTAATACCGACCGCCGCTTTCGCGAAGCCGAGCGCCGCAGCCAACAATTGCTCGACAGCTCGCGCGATGCGATCGCTTTTATTCAGGATGGCCTGTATCTCTACGCCAATGAATCCTTTGCGGAACTGTTTGGCTATCAAGACAAAGACGATATAGAAGCCATGCCGATTATGGATATGGTGGCCGATAAAGATCAGGCCCGTTTGAAGAACTTCCTGAAAGATTTCACCTTCAAAGGTGATGAGGCCGAATCCAGCACTCTCGGTTTTGCCGGCATCACCAAAGACGACAAAGAAACCCATATAGATTTGGAAGTATCACTTGTCACTTACGACGAAGAGCCCTGCATCCAATTCCTTGCCCGCGCCTCGATGAATTCGGCCAACAATGCCAATAACGAGGAGCTGGAAGCCCAGCTTAAACAAATTAAATGGCAGGACTTAGTTACCGGCACCTACAACCGTCAATACCTGCTAAATCAGCTCGACCACATCATCGACACTGTGGATGAAAAACAGTACTACTGCCTCTTTTATATTGAGTTGGATAACTTTAGCGGGCGCGTAAAAGATACCTTCGGCGTTGCCGGTGCCGATCTGGCGCTGATTGATATAGCCACCCTGCTGCGCGCCAAAGCCAATACCAGCGACACCATTGCGCGCTTGGGCGATTCTACCTTTGCCATTATTTCACCCAATGTGAAAGCCGATGCGGCGGTCAACCGCGCCACACAGCTCTGCAAAGATTTGGAAGGTCATATTATCGAGATAGATCACAAAACCCTGCAGATCACCTGCAGCATTGGTATCTCGCTAATCAACGAAACCACCACCAGCACCAACACAGTCATTGAACAAGCGCGAACCGCGATGCTCAAGGTACATGCAGAGAATGGCAACAATGCCATGCTGTTTGAACCTGAAACACCCAAGATAGACCTTAAAATTGACGTTGCCGCAGCCATTCAACACGCATTGGATAACGACCGTTTCCGGCTCTTGTTCCAGCCAATTATCAGCCTGCGCGGCTCCGACGAGGAATACTACGAAGTCTACTTGCGCATGATGGATGAGCAGGGCAACGAAATTTCCCCCAATCACTTTTTGGAGGCAGCTTCGAACATGAGTGCCTGCACCAAAATCGACCGCTGGGTGATTTTGGAGTCCATCAAGATGCTGTCGCAACATCGCGCCAAGGGCAATAAAACCAAACTGATTGTCAATATTGGGCGCCAATCCTTGTGCGATGAATCGCTCATTCCCTGGCTTGCCGTTGCATTTAAAGCCGCCAAGTTGAGCGCCGATTCGATTGTATTCCAGGCTCAGGAAATTGACGTCACCAATCATTTGAATGCTGCTAAACACTTTTCCGAAGGCTTGGGCAAGCTCAAAACCAGTTTTGCGATTAGCAACTTTGGCTGCTCATTGAACCCGTTCAACACCCTAGCCCATGTACCAGCCAATATGATCAAGGTCGATGGTTCCTTCACTACCGACATTCAAAATAACAATGAAAGCCCCGAAACGCTGATTCAGTTAATTGAAAAGCTAAACGGCGAAAACAAAATCACGCTGGTGCCGTTTGTAGAGAATGCGAGCGTGCTTTCCACCCTCTGGCAAGCGGGCGCTCACTATATTCAAGGCCACTATTTGCAAGAGCCAAGCCACGGAATGACGTACGACTTTAATATGGAAAGCTAGTCCAGAGGTGCGGAAACCTTCCGCACCTGGTACGAATTTCCCTCCAGCCGGGTGCGCAAGTTCGACTTTCAAACGCACCAGCACCCGTTTCGTGCATAGATCACAAAAAGTCTTTTCCCGGTTTTTTTATGCTTACTTTTTCCCTTTAAAACCAATAACATAAATACAAACATCACTACAAAATAAGATGTTATCAACCACGCTTAGCCTCTAAATGAACGTCGATTTAACAAAAAATATAAGATAAAAACGAATATTGCCACGCTGAGATGGCAGTTAAATCTACCTCCGAGAACTCGCCAAACCCGATCCATTTGCATCGATAGCATTGCCTATTTCGATCTGGCTACTGCTATGCCATGCATTCAGGGTCACCTCCAACAACACGCTTTAGTAACGGGCTTTTTTGTGTCTGGGCTTAATTAACAATAATGCCCGACGCGCTGGTATATCTGGTGCCTTGCTGCCCGTGAGGAAGCTGCCGAGCAATCGGCATTCATCTTTGAGGAAGAACTATGCGTCGCTTTAACGCCTCAGCGACAGCTCCTCGCCCAGCAGGTGCGCTGACCCGCTCCCTCTGTGCGCTTGGACTGTCACTCGCTCTCTCCGCAGTGTCTCTCCAGACCCAAGCCGCCTGCCAATATCAGGTAACCGGTCAGTGGGGCACAGGCTTTACCGCCACGGTTAAACTCACCAATGAAGGCACCGCTGCCGTCAGCAGTTGGAATCTGGATTGGCAGTATGCAGGCGACAACCGCATCACTGGCGGCTATGACGCCGTATTTAGCGGCACCAATCCCTATACCGTTAAAAACGCCAGCTGGAATGGCACGCTGCAACCCGGCCAAAGCCTGACCTTTGGTTTTCAGGGGACAAAAGGGGCAGCCGCCGCAGAAGTTCCGACACTGACCGGCAACCTGTGTGGCACTACAACTGCCTCATCGGCCAGCTCCACTGTCACGTCGGCCAGTAGCTCTTCGCGCTCCAGCAGCTCAAGCTCGCTAATACCAAGCAGCAGCTCAGCGCCTAGCTCCGTATCTTCGTCTTCATCCTCCAGTGCTCCGGCACCCTGGACACTGAACACCACCGACTCTTACCTCAACTTCGCCACCATTAAAAATACCCACACGCTGGAAGCACATCACTTCACCACCATCAGTGGCGATATCAACAGCGCCGGTGTGGCTACCTTGAACATCGATCTGAACAGCGTCAACACCGGAGTTGCACTGCGCGATCAACGTATGCGCGACCTGCTGTTTGAAACCGCCAGCTACCCCAGCGCGATTGTCACCGTCGCCGTGCCTGCCAACCTGATCAGCAGCCTGGCGATTGGCCAAAGCGCAGCAACCGATATTTCGGCCAGCCTCAATCTGCATGGTGTAACTGGTGCCATCACCACCAAAGTCTCGGTGCAGAAGCTATCTGCCTCCCGCGTGCTCGTGCAAAGCATCGCGCCAGTGCTTATTAAAGCTGGCGATTACTCGCTCACCAATGGTGTTGAAGCCCTCCGCGCGGCAGTGGGAATTGCCTCGATTAGTGTCGCCGTTCCGGTGGACTTTGCGCTCGTCTTTGACGCCCGTTAATTGGATGAAGCATAGAGAGAAACTATTATGAAAAAATTATTGCAACTGTCGCTGCTGTCCACCGGGATCGCCTTCGGGCTTATCGCCCCGGGCACTGCTCTGGCGCAAGGCGCCTGTAGTGTAAATTTCCAAACTGAAAATAACTGGGGTGCAGGCGCCCAGTACAAAGTCACCCTCACCAATACCAGCGCCGCCAAAACCAGCTGGGAACTCTGCTGGACCTATGCCGGTAGCGATACTGTGTCGCAACTGTGGGAGGGTACTTACACCCAAACCGGTAAAAATGTGTGTGTGAAAAATGTCGGTTACAACGGCAATTTAGCCACTAACGGCAGCGTCGCGTTTGGCTTGATTACCACCAATCCCGGCACCACACCTACCGAGTTCACCCTGAACGGTGCCGCCTGTGGCGGTGTCTCTAACAGTAGCTCCAGCGCACCAAGCAGCGCCTCGTCGATTAGCAGTAGCAGCAGTAGCGCTCCTGCGGCAGCGGCTCGCTGGTTGCTCGATGGCACTGCTTCAACACTGCACTTTGTAACTGTGAAAAAGAGTACTGCCGGGGTGGAAACACCGGAGAACATGACCTTTACCCAGCTGCAAGGCACGGTCGCAACCAGTGGTCAGGCAACACTGAGCATTCCACTGGCTAGCATCAGCACGGGCGTGGATATCCGCAATACACGCATGCAGAGCCTGTTGTTTGAGTCCGGCTTTTTGCCCAGCCTGCACTTCACCACTCAACTCGATTTGGCCGCGATTGATGCCATGGCCGTTGGTAGCACCAGTGTGCAGAGTTTGACTGGCAACCTGGTATTGCACGCGATAGTCAAGCCAGTGTCATTTGATGCGCTGATCGTAAAACACGCCAGCAACCGCGTCAGTTTCTCGCCACGCAAACCTATCGCAATCAACTCTACCGATTTCGATATGAATGCCGGTGTAGAAGCCCTGCGCGCAGTGGCGGGTTTGTCTACCATCAGCGAGAGAGTCCCGGTCTACTTCAAGATGTTCCTGACCCGCGACAACCCGACCAATACTCCTGCTATCGCTCTCGCCGCTGCACCTAATGCAGCCCTTGGCCTGAGCGGCAGCATGAGTAACACCACCGGTGTAGCCAGCCTTAACTGGGTCGATGCGAGCAGCAACGAAAGCGGCTTTTTGGTACGCCGTAAAGGCGCCGATGGCCGCTGGGTAACCGCAACCGGTACCGCAGCCAACACAGTCAGCTACCTCGACAGCCTGACTGTAGCAGGCAGCTATGACTACAAAGTGATCAGCTATACCGACAGTATTCCAGCTGCGGCTACCACCCCGATTAGCTTGACCTTTGAACCCACCACCGGCTCATCGGCCAGCAGTATCTCAAGCTCATCCGTAACCTCTACCAGCGCTTCAAGTAAAAGCTCAGCGTCACTCAGCTCTGGCAGTTCCAGCAGCGTTGGCCCAGGCAACTCAGCCCGCGGTGAAATAGTGTGGAGAGAACAATGTGCTGGTTGTCACGGCACCCGCATGACGGTGAGCCTCACGAAATACCCCGAGAACTCCACCGCCTTGCAAACCTACATCGCCGGCAACATGCCCGCGAGCAACCCAAGCGCTTGTGTTGGCCAATGTGCCGCCGATGCAGCTGCCTTGATTATTGCGTGGACCAAGTCACCAAGCGGTCAGCCAGTGAATGATGCCAACGCATTTGCCTGTACCAGCACGACTGCCCAACCGGGCAAACGCACCTTGCGCTTGTTAACCCGCGCGGAATACCAGCGCTCGGTTGGCGATTTAGTGGGCTATACCGACGATGTTATTTCACGCCTGCCAGATGACGCCATTTCCGGTGCCTTCCAAAACAACAACGATTTGTTTGTTGATGCAGGTCGTTACTCCAACTACGTTGCAACTGCCGAGCGTATCGCTGAATCCGTTGCCACTCGTTGGAACTCAGTATTGGCTTGTACACCTTCAACAGCTTGTGCAGATAAGTTGGTAAGTGATTTGGCGCCACGTATTTTCCGTCGCCCATTGACCGCTACCGAACAAACCAGCTACCAAGCGCTAGCGCGCGGCACCACCGGTGGCCGCACCGTGGCAGAAGGCATGACAGTTGCGTTGGCGACTATGTTGTCAGCGCCTCAATACCTGTATCGCTCGGAAGTGGGTGATTTAACCAGCGGCACCACCTACAAGTTAAATGGCTACGAGATGGCAACCTATCTGAGTTATACCTTCACCGGTACGACTCCGAATGCGACCCTGATGGCAGCAGCGGCAAACGGCAATTTGAATACGGTTGCCGGTGTACGCCAACAAGCCGCTACCCTGCTGAACTCAGCCACTACCAAAATATTGCTGGGCCAGCTAGTGAACCGTTGGTTGGGAACAGAAACTCTGCCAACCCAAGCCAAAGTAGGCGTAGCCAATTTTGCCACCTTGGCAAACGACATGAAGGCCGAGCTGAGCAAAAACTTCTCTGCCGCCATGCTGGAGCCAAGCTCTACCTTTGCGACCCTGTACAACCCCACCTTCACTCACGTGAATCAGCGTTTGGCCTCCCACTATGGTCTGGCTTACAGCGGCACAGCGGACGCCGATGGCTTTGTGCGCGTCAACACCAGTGACCGCGGCGGTATCTTAACCTCGGGGGCATTTATGTCGCGCTATGCGCGGGATAACGATGCCAACCTGGTGACTCGTGCGGTAGCCGTGCGTCGCAAGATGATGTGTCAGGACATTCCTGAGCCACCATCAGGCACCTCGTTGGATCGCGATGCATTAGGTGCAGCGCACGCCGCGTTCCTGGCTGCGCCAACCACCACTGAGCGTATGGCGGTGGCGAAGATTACCGAAAATCAACCTTGCTCCAACTGTCACCTGGAAATCATCAACCCATTGGGTGGTGGTATGGAGAACTTCGATGCAACCGGCCGAGTTCGCTCTACCGATTTGCGCGGAAACCCGATTGATGCGCGAGCGACTTTCTTCTCGCCCTATCAAAAACTGCAATTCGCCAACGACCCGAATCGGGTGATTTATTCACCTGAAATCAGCTTTAACGGCGCCAAAGATCTGGCTCGCCTGATGGTTGAACAACCACTGGTATCCCAGCAGGCGAAAACCTGTTTGGCGACCCAACTGGTTAGCTTCAGCAGCGGTGTAGCGACTACTTTCCTGATCGACCGGGACGCGACTCGTGAAGTGCCCTACAACATGTCACTCGAAGAGCGCAGTGCTTATCGCTGCAATATCGAGAAGCTGACCAATGTGCTGAACACTAGCGGCCCACGCGCGATGCTGCAGGAAATTCCGGCATTGGATTCAGTGATCTACCGGCAGGAGTGGGCGCGCTAAGGCGCGCTCCATTCTCCCAGTTAACGAATTGGAGTCAAAAAAATGAGATCTAAAGATTGTTTTGATCAAGAGCGCCGGAACTTCCTGCGTGTTGTACAACGCTCGGGTATCGCCATGGGCACCATTCAAGCGTCCAGCCTGCTCGCCGGTGTGATGATGGCGCGGGTAGCAGAAGCGCAATCCGGAACCGCCACCAAACACGTTTCGGTGTTTATGCCCGGCGGCTGCACCCCTGCCAAATGGGTTCCAACAGGCGCCACCTTACCCATCCAATCTGCGCCGCTGCAGAGCCATTATTCTGCTGGTCGGGTTGCCTTAATCTCCAACGCCACCATGTTCCAGGGCGGCCATGGGGTGATGTTTTGTCGCTTCAATGAAGCGAATCCATGGGGTAAACAGAGCATCGACGTCAACCTCGGCAAGGTATTGAGTGCTAACTCAAACTCACCGGTTAAGTGGCTAAACCTGGGTACTACCGGCGGATCTGAATTGTCGCGCGACAGCGCAGGCATTCCGACTATCACTAGCCCCGCAGCTGCATTGGATATTTTGTTTGCGGGTGGCGGTGGCGGCACGGGTACCGGTACTGTTCCACCGCGTAAATCATTGGTCGATTACCACGCAACTGCGATCAATGATTTGAAAGCTAAATTGGGCCAGCACGAGTTGCAAAAACTGGATAGTCATTTAAGTGCGATTAGAGAGTTAGAGTCCAAGATCGTCACTACCGGTGGCAGTACTGGTTCCTGTCCGCGCCCACCCGAGAGTGCGGTAGTTGGCTTTGATGCGACATCGCGGGTGATGAGTGAAATCGCCGTACTGGCATTGAAATGTAACCTGACCTCGTCGGTATCTCTGGCCTTTGGCGATGACCAACATAACCACGTGCTTGATGGCGCCATGATCGTTGACACCACCGGTGCTCATCGCCCACGTCCATCACACGACTCACACCACAACCAGGGCAATCCCAACTACGCGGGTTACTACGATAACGACGTGCGCTACTACATGTCGCTGACTGCGCAGTTGCTGGATAAGTTGCAGGCGGAAAATCTGTTGACCTCTACCATAGTCACCCAGGTATCAGACATGGGTAACGTAGATGCACACAGCGGCAGCAACTGTCCAATGCTGGTGGCGGGTGCTGGAGTTAAAGGCGGCAAAGTCGTTAATGCCGGTGGCGCTGGTCAAACGGCACTGTTCCAAACCGTTGGTTTAGCGCTGCAAGCAAATCAGGGCGCAAATGGAAGTTTGTACCGCAGCTGGGGTTCACAAACTATTGCTGGGATATTTTAGTAGCTGGAGTTAAGCGCATAAAAAACCCGGCGCAAACCTACTGCCAGTCAGATAAGTAAATCATCGTCACTCCCGCTCGCGGGAGTCCAGTTTTAGATCTTGAAACCTATGGATCCCCGCTCGCGGGGATGACGCTCTGATAAATATATTTTGCTTAACTGAAGAGCATGACGGTGTACGCCGGGCTTTCTCTCCCGCGCTGCGATGCTACACAAAAAACTAAAAAATTCGCTTTCAAAAAAAGGTTTCTATTATGAAAACTTTAATCGTCTACGCTCATTTACTTGCCGCTTGTGTTGCTATCGGTATTTTGCTGATACAGGATTTAGCCTTGGCTAAAACGCGCGGAAAGGCACTTCCGGCAGCGGCGATCAAAGACCTGACCAAATCAGCCAGCATTATGTTTATTGCGTTGATCGCGCTGTGGATTAGCGGACTCTCATTAGTGCTGATCGGCTATTTAGATAACCCGGCGCAGTATTTAATGAACGAAAAACTCTGGGCCAAATTTACCGTAGTAGCGGTATTAACATTGAATGGTATTGCACTGCATTATTTCAGTTTCCCCCGCGTTACCTGCGCACGCGGATTCTTGTCGGTACCGGGTTTTGAACAAATATTGGTAGTCTTAACCGGTGCAATTTCATCTGTATCCTGGCTGTTCGCCTGCTATCTCGGCATTGCGCGCCCATGGAATTACACCGCAGATTACAGCTACATCATGTTCATCTACAGCGGTTTGCTTATCTGCGCCATTATCGTCGCCGGAGAAGCCCTGCGCTCCATGCGCCGCGACGACTCTCCCCTACTTACCGAACAGGCGTCATTAAATCGCCCGCAAAAATGTGAGTAATTATTATTAAATAATCGGCAGGGAAAAATAACGCTGAATAGCAAATGAACTTTAAGCGAACACCGGCGGGGTTCGCTTTTTTATTGTTTCGACGAACGAATAGCAGGTACGGGTGATGGGCGCCCCAAATAATATCCCTGCATAGAGACGATCCCTAACTTAAGTAACTTATCAAACTGCGCTGCGGACTCGACCCCTTCCACCACTACTTTCAAACCCATTTTCTGTGCAATTAACATTGCGCTTTCGATGATCACCAAGCCTTGCTTGTCGAGCTGCGCAGTAAACGAGCGATCAATTTTAATTCCCGTAACGGGAAATTCATGCAGGCGCGAAAGCGATGAATAACCAGTACCAAAGTCATCAATATAAACCTCAACTCCAAAACTGCGCAGCTGTGTTACGGTTTCCAAGGTCGTATCTAAATGCGCCTCACCAAATAAACTCTCAGTCACTTCCAAAATCAATGCATCCGGTGGGAACGCGGTCTCCTGCAAAATACTAATTACACGCGCCGAAAAATTTTGCGCAAGCAACTGCTTGATAGAGACATTGATCGCCAACTTAATCGCGGAGTCTTGCTGGCGCCACTCACGCGCCTTACTGCAGGATTGATATAAAACCCAATCACCTAGCGCGATAATACGATCAGTCTCTTCCGCCAAATAGATAAATTCACATGGGTCTATCACCCCCAAGGAGGGATGATGCCAGCGCGACAACACCTCCAAGGTTTCAACCTCATTAGTGAGCGCATTAACGATGGGTTGATAAGCAAGTGTTAATTCATTTTGTTTAATAGCGTCAGATAAAGCACGACCAAGATCAAAACGCCGCTTCTGGGTCTCAGCATAAATATCGTTATAAATGAGACTATTTCCGCGACCATTGCGCTTCACTTCTGCAACCGTTAAATCGGCTGCATGAATAATATCTTGAAAATTTATCGCATCGGTCGGGAAGTACGCCATGCCAACACTCAGGCCAACACCCAGTGATTCATCGCGAATACAAAGCGGGGCGATCGCAGCATCTATAAGCTGTCTTGCCAGTGTTTCAGCACGCTCACGCGTATTATCGGCCTGCGCAGTAACCAATAAAAATTCATCGCCTCCCCAACGCGCGAGAATAGCATCATCAGGACAAACCTCGTTAAAACGATAGGCAATCATACGCAGCACCTGATCGCCAACTTCATGCCCTAAAGCATCATTAATTTGTTTAAATCGATCTAAATCCAGAAATAGAATGGCGGCTTCTTGTGGGTTATCGGCATGCAGTTTTTTCTCCATCCAATCAATTAACCCAAGCCGATTAGGTAAGCCGGTCAGTGCATCATTGTGTGCAATGCGCTCAAGCGCACTGGTTCGCTGTTGAACACGCAACTCAAGCTCTGCATTTAAATGTTGCAAATTATTAATCAGTTGTTTGTTTTCCATTTGCAGCGTCAAGCTTTTTAACAGCACATAATGATTATTTCGGTGACTGATAATCATTGCGACCCAAAAAACCAACCCCAGCACAGAGAATACCCAGTGTTCGCTAGCCACCCAATAAATAATCACCGAGGTAAATAACAACAAAATTGTGATGTAAATTCGGCCCGCATATTTCAACGGCGCGGTGATACCTGTAGCGCCACCAGCCAATGCAGAGATAATGACTATGACAGTAAATTTTGCCTCTGAGGTAGCCAATTGAAAGGTGATAAAAACCATTGCCACCCATATCAAAGCGGCAGAGTGAAGCCCCAAAGTATAAAGCAACACCCAGCCACCCACCTTAGCCTGCTCACGACTCTCATTTGCACAATAGCGCTGAAAGAAAAACCAGCACAACAATCGCAACCCGCTTAGCACAAACACCAATGCCAACCAAACCTGAAGATAGCTAACGCCATCGGCATATAATAAAAATGCCACTCCGAGCGTAGCGGCAATATTTACACCGAGCATGGCGGGAAGATTTTGGTAGGCCAAAGCCGCAAGCTGCATCTCGACCAATGTATGCTGATCGGTAGCACGGCGATTAGGAAATGCTTGAGCTTTCTGTGTGAACATTATGGGGTTCTAAGCACGTGAAGCACCCGTAAAGGCATGTAGTAATAGAAAACGGCTGTTTTAAGCTTAGCGCAGTTTTTGTCTATCGCGCGCTAATTAAGGTTAGCGCGCAGGGAGAAAATCAAACGATATAGAGATGGGGCGCATTCGCCCCTATCAAAAGCAGGAGTAACAGGCAACAAACTTACAGCAAATTATCCCTTTCCCTAAAGCCCAACAAATACAAAATCGCATCCAACCCCAAGTTGGAAATGTTGTGTTCCGCCGAGGCTTTTACTAACGGTTTTGCGCGGAAGGCGACGCCGAGGCCGGCGACGCTGAGCATGGGTAAATCATTGGCGCCATCGCCGACGGCGATGACTTGCTCCAGCGCAATGCCCTCTTGTTTGGCGAGCATAGCAAGCAGTTCAGCTTTGCGTTGGCCATCGACGACTATGCCTTTTACTTCGCCAGTGACTTTGCCATCGACAATATCCAACTCGTTGGCGTAGACGTAATCGATACCGAGTTTATTTTGCAGGTAGCGACCAAAATAATTAAATCCGCCGGATAAAATTGCGGTTTTGTAACCGAGTTTTTTGAGCGATGAAATTAATTTTTCCGCGCCTTCGGTGATGCGCAATTGATCGGCGATACCGGCGAGCACCGATTCATCCAACCCTTTCAGCAGTGCCATGCGGCGCGCGAAACTTTGTTTGAAATCCAATTCGCCGCGCATCGCCGCTTCGGTAATTTCAGATACTTGCTCGCCCACTCCAGCGGCTTTGGCCAGTTCGTCAATCACTTCAGCTTCAATCAGGGTTGAATCCATATCGAAACAGACCAGGCGGCGATTGCGGCGATAAACCGTGTCGCGCTGGAATGCGACATCGATATTCAACCGCGCCGACAACTCCATAAAATCGGCGCGCAGTGCAGTCAAATCGGCGGGCGAACCGCGCATAGAAAATTCCACGCAGGCGCTGCCCTGATTTGCGTCGCTAATCGCCAAATCAGCAAGCGGTACACGGCCAGATAAACGGCTCACTGTGTCGATATTTAAACCGTGTTGGGAGGTGATCCCGGTCAATTCGGCAATCATCGCCGCATCAATCTGGCGCGCAATCAAGGTCACTATGTGGCGAGTTTTGCCCTGCTGCTCAGCCCAATGCTCGTAGCTGTCGGGGGCGATGGTTTGAAAACGCACCTGAATACTAAATGGCTCGGTGGCTTGTTGGATTTGGTCGAGCAGTTGTATGCGCGCTTCGGCAGCAATACGCAACTCCACTAAAATGCCCAGCGCGAGGGTATCGTGAATCACCGCCTGGCCTATATCCAACACGCGGGCGCCGCAGCGGGCAAGCACATTGGTGATGGCATGAGTGACACCGGGCTGATCCTGACCCGACGCGTTAATCAATAAAAGTTCGTTCACAGAGCCTCTCTACTGTCTGTAGGCTTTAGGGGGAGCCAGCCAAATAGATCACTTGATGGTGTAAGCTGGGGCGATTGCGCAAGGCGCGCATTCTACCCCAAGTCGCCAATGCACGCTAAGCCAAAGCTGTTAGTCCCACCACTAGGAGTCGGTGGAGCGCCGACTTAGCAGGCGCAAGCAACTTAGGCTAGAATGCGATTCCACACGACACTCGCGCTTGCGCGCTTACTTGGGCGCATAATTTACTTCGGCGCATAATTAAGAGTGCCGTAACACTGACCCTGGCAGGAACTGGGGTTGAACCATGAACGCAACACCCAGAGCACGGACTTAACCAAAAAATGGCATTGATCAACACCTATCGCAGCTACCCACAACTCAGCCTTTGCAGCCTGTTACTGATCGCCCTCGGCGCTTTTGGCGCTTGGGCATATATCTACAACAGCGAACACAACCAGCGCGAGCAAATCGGCCACTACGGGCAAGTACTCGCCAACAGCGCCGCGCGCCAAGCAGTGAACGCGACCTTGCAGCAAGATCTGGTCAGCCTGCAGGCGATCCTATTGGAAGTTGGCCAATACCCTAATGTGATTGGTGCGACCATCCACAATGTGGAAAATAAATTGTTGGTGCAGAGCGGTTTTAAACCGAATCAGGAAATTACCGGGCACCGCTACAGTTTTTCTGCGCCTATCGCGCTGCACAATAATGTCGCGGGTTATTTGGAGGTTACTCTTGATGTTCCGCTTCACTCCGAGCGCGACTATCGCTTTTTTATGCTGTGGATGGCGGCGATATTTTGCTCCCTGCTGGTGATTTGGTGGTCAATCCAGCGTCAGTGGTGGTCGCAGTTAAAAGATAAGTTGCCCACCGCGAGTGAAATAGTCACCGCCGTAGTAGAAAAAATGCCGACCATTGAAGATGTGCCAGAGCCAGAGCCGGACTTACCTAAACAAGTGTCGGTGCGGTTGAGTTTAAACATTGTAAATATGGGCAAACTCTACCAACAATTAAACAGCGAAAGTTTTGCCAATGTGTTGCGCCGCTTTGAAAAACAATTGCAGGGCGTGTTGAATTTGTACAGCGGTGAACGGCAAATGTTATCAGGTGAGACATTGATTATCGATTTCACCGGCGAAGCATTTTATGAATGCAGCTTCCGCGCCGTGTGCGCCGCGCAACTATTAAATAGCCTCACCAGCCAAAGCCCCAGCCCGCGTTTGCATTTAGCCGCTGCGGTGCATGAATTATCGGCACCAGTGAGTTCCAATAAATCGCTGCTGAAAGATTTTGTGGTGCAACACAACAATCATTTAAAACCCGATAAAGGCGAAATTTTAATTAGCCAACGCTTGATAGACCACGAGCTGCAGGAACATTTAGAAATCGTCAGCGACAGCGGCAAACTGGTGGGATTAAAAGCCCCCTATGCAGCGCTGCTGGCAAAACAGGAAGAACAACTGGTGGGGGCAACTGTCTCTAGTTAAAAACTGTCATCATCCCCCCAAGCGCACCAAATTACTCAGGGAGTCGTCATCCTCGCGTAGCGGGGATCCATAGGTCTTAAAACAAAGTCAAAAACTGGACTCCCGCACGCGGGAGTGACGACGGAGAGATAACTCCCGGAAGTGGGAGCGACGATGGAGAGATAACTCCCGGAAGTGGGAGTGACAACAGTTAGATTGCGCGAGAGTAACGGCTGACACACAATGAACTTCGGCCAGCCACTGTCACACACCCGCAACAATTCCATCACATAACTGTCACGCAGCCGTCATAACCTTGCAGCATCGCCCATCGCAAAGTTGTGACTACTATGCTCAATATCGAACAGTCCATCAGCACCAAATTCCCCGGCTTTACCCAGCAGTCGCCGATAGTGCGCAACTCCACGCTGAGTATTTTGCGCAAGCTGACCCACGAAAAAGAAATCAATGCCTTTTTGCGCGAGCATGAGGGCAACCGCGGAATCGATTTTATCGACCGGATTTTTGAATATTTCAATTTTAGTTACAGCATCTCCCAGCGCGAACGCAACAATATTCCCGCGCAAGGGCGCGTCATCATTATCGCCAATCACCCCATTGGTTCGCTCGATGGTTTAGCCCTACTGCGTTTGGTCAGCGAAGTGCGTAAAGACGTAAAAATTATCGCCAACGATATGCTCATGGCGTTTGAGCCGCTGCACGATCTGCTGCTACCGCTGGATAATATGACCCGCGCCGCTTACAAACAGAGTTACAAAAATATTTTGCAGGCGCTCAATAACGAAGAGGCGATTATTATTTTCCCGGCGGGTGAAGTATCCCGCGCGAGCCCCACAGGGATTAAAGATGGAAAATGGCAAGCGGGCTTTTTGCACTTTGCACGCAAAACCAAATCCCCTCTGCTGCCTATTTTTGTCTCTGCAAAAAATTCCATGCTGTTCTACAGCGCGTCGATGATTTTTAAACCCCTGGCGACTGCCCTGCTCGCCCACGAAATGTTTAACAAGCGCTCGGCAGAAATAAAATTCCGCGTGGGTGAAGTGATTCCCCACCACGCACTGGAATCTGATCAGCTCGCCGACAAAGCTTTAATCAAACGCCTGAAAAAACACGTTTACAAAATCGGCAAAGGTATTTCCTCTAAGAAAAAAAGCGCGCCGGTATTTGTCACCGAAAAAACCATCGCCCACCCGGAAGATCGCGCCGCGCTGAAAAAAGAATTCAAAACCGCACAATTAATTGGCAGCACCCGCGACAACCACAAAATATTCCTGTGCGATTACGATCAACACCCCGTAGTGTTGCGCGAAATTGGCCGCTTGCGCGAGCAGACGTTTCGCCTGGTGGGCGAAGGTACCGGCAGCAGACGCGATCTGGACAAGTACGATCACTACTATCGCCACCTGGTATTGTGGGATGAAGAAAAACTCTGTATAGCAGGCGCCTATCGCTTGGGTGAAGCGCACAAGTTGATGAAGAAAAAGGGCGCAAAATCACTCTATACCGCTGAACTGTTTGAATTTAATCCTTCGCTTACGCCCTACCTTGAACAAGGTTTGGAATTAGGCCGCAGTTTTGTGCACCCGGATTACTGGGGCAAAGCCAGTTTGGATTATTTATGGCAGGGCTTGGGGGCATATTTATCGCACCACCCACAAGTACGTTTTGTGTTTGGCCCGGTAAGCATGAGTGCGCACTATCCAAAAGCATTGCGCGATTTGCTGGTGTTTTATTACGAACGCTACTACTCAGTAAAAAATGCCAACGATGAAAATCTCGCCGAAGGCAATCACCCTCACGAGATTGAAGAAGATGTGTTGATCGATTTGCAACATCGCTTTGCAAAATTAAACAGTGAAGAAGGGTTTGAATTGCTGCAAGAAGAATTCAAAAAGCACGACTGTAAAATTCCCGTGTTGTTTAAACAGTACGCCAGCCTCTACGAAGAAGGCGGCTACCATTTGCTCGCGTTCAGTGTGGACTCGGAATTCGGCAATTGCGTGGATGGTTTATTTATGGGGGATTTAACCTGCATGAAAGCCGCAAAACGCGCGCGCTACTTACCTGTGCAGAATCACTTGGAATCCGCCACTGTGCCAAAATCACTGGGCTGAAACCAATAGCGAAGATCGCTTTCATTGGAAAAATCTGGCAAATAATTATTGGGAATCACCAGCAGGCGCTTGGGCGTAGTACCCCCAAGCGGGAAAGCACCGCGCGTGTGCTCGTGTAGTTTCATGTAGGCGAGCAGCTCACCTTCATCAATCATTTTTTCCAATCCATCCCGCAGCCACTGCGCCAGCTCTTTATTGTCTTTATGCACAAAAAAATAGGCGGCAAATGGGTAGTGCAATATGAGTGGTTTATACACCATGAGTGTTGGGTAACTTGCTGTGCGTTTGGCGATCTCCACCTGCGCCTCATGATAACCGCGCGGAAAATAATCACAGCGACCTGCAGCCACTTGTTTAAATAAACTCTCGTAATTAACACTGGTGACCAACGGCAATTTCGCATCACGAAAAACGCCGGCATCCACCCAATGGGCATCTTGGCAGGCGGCTAAACGGGACAAATCGGCCAGCGTCTTTACCGAATCAAAGTCGGCCAAACTATTTTTGCGAATAATAAATTGTCGATAACCCACCAAGCCTCGCTCAAGCGGAATAGGAACAACCAATAAATCGCGCGCACGCGCTTTGCTCCCTCCCAACCAAAATATATCAATAGTGCGATTAAGCCTTAGCTCATGAATTCTGCGCTCGGTAGACATGAGAATTGTGGGTTTTAATTGTGGTACAACGCGCCCCTTAGCGGCTTTCTGCAAGGCTTTTTCCAACAACCCGGTAAAGTAGGAATATGCGGTATCATCGAGCGAGCGAGGCTGGGGAACACGAATTGACGGCACCTCTTGTGCAGAGCACACAGCCGAGATAAAAACCAATAACACACTACAAATCGGTATAACCCAACACTTCATAAGCAATCACCTGAATTGGCATCAGCCGCCCAGCAGACAAATCCAACCCTATTGTTATTATCAATAAATGTCCAACAATCTATCCTGCTTAAAAAACTGAGCTAAAAAACCTATGGGGCATAGTAGAGTTGCAATCACCCCGAAAGTATAGGTTAATCCGCGTCATTGTCTTGAACCACTGTCCTGAAACTTTGAGCTGCGCTTTTTAATTGCGCCTTCCTCCACAACTATAGAGTTTTCTATGCATATTCATATTCTCGGCATTTGCGGCACCTTTATGGGTAGCCTTGCACAACTCGCCAAAGACCTCGGCCACCGCGTCACCGGTAGCGATGCCAATGTGTATCCGCCTATGAGTACCCAGCTTGAACAAGCGGGCATCGAGTTAATTCAGGGCTTTGACCCAGCGTATTTACAAGCACCACACATGCAAACCCCGCCGGATTTAGTGATCATCGGCAATGCCATGAGTCGCGGTAATCCGAGCGTGGAATATGTGCTCGACCAGGGCATCCCCTATACCTCCGGCCCGCAGTGGCTGCGCGATCATGTCTTGCAAGGCAAATGGGTTTTAGCGGTTGCGGGCACTCACGGCAAAACCACAACCTCGTCGATGCTGGCGTGGATTTTGGAATACGCGGGCATGGAACCCGGCTATTTGATTGGCGGTGTAACTAAAAACTTCCCCACCTCTGCCCGCTTGGGTGGCACGCCATTTTTTGTGGTGGAGGCCGATGAATATGACAGCGCGTTTTTTGATAAGCGTTCCAAATTTGTTCACTACAATGCGCGCACGGTGATTTTAAATAATCTCGAATTTGATCACGCCGATATCTTCCCCGACCTCGCCGCAATCCAAAAACAATTTCATCATTTGGTGCGCACTGTGCCCAACAACGGTGTGTTGATTTCGCCCGTAAATGACAAAGCCCTTGCGGAAGTTATTCAACAAGGCTGCTGGACACCACAGCAACAATTTGCGGTGATTAATACTGAAAACCCGACGCATGAAAACACCGCAGAATGGCAAGCCAAGTTATTATCTGCCGATGGTTCATCATTTGCGGTATTACATAACGGCGTAGAAGTGGCGCAAGTAAATTGGGCACAAACTGGCATTCACAGTGTCAACAATGGCCTGGCAGCGATTATCGCCGCGCGCCATGTTGGCGTAACCCCCGAACACGGCGCAAAAGCGCTGGAGCAATTTGCCGGGGTAAAACGTCGCATGGAATTATTGGCCGATGTACATAGCGTAAAAGTCTACGACGATTTCGCCCACCACCCCACCGCCATCAAAACCACCCTCGCTGGTTTACGCGCAAAAGTCGGCAGCGAAAAAATTATCGCCATCATCGAACCCCGCTCCAACACCATGCGCATGGGCGTGCACAAAAACGCCCTAAACCAAAGCATCACCGATGCAGACGATGTACTCTGGTATCAACCCTCCAACGTCGATTGGGCGATGGACGAAGTTGTCAATAAATCCCCCGTCCCCGCAAAACTCCTGCGCGATTTGGATGAATTGATTCACTGCGCGATTTCATTGAGCGAAACCAATACCCATATAGTGATTATGAGTAATGGCGGATTTGGTGGGGTGCATCAGAGGTTGATTGAGCAACTAAAAAAGCATGCTCTCTAATTAAATTACAACCGTAGGGTGGGTGGAGCGTGAGCGATACCCGCCGACTCATTAAAAATATGGAAATCATATGAAAAAAGAAGACGAAATCACCCTAACTAAAAAATTAGGCTATGGATTGACATACACACTACTCGTGGCCTTCGCAATTCTAGCCATATGCGCTCTATGTTTTATTTTCATAAGCATAACTACCTACTTCGCTCCACCGTTGCAGCCAATGTTTGATCAAGAACGACTAGGGCAACTTGGAGACTTTTTGGGAGGAACATTAAATCCAATATTTGGATTTGCGACTGTATGCCTGCTTTTATGGTCCATTTATATTCAAAAGCGAGAACTAACACTAACAAGAGACGAGCTTGGTAAATCTGCTGATGCTCTAAATAAGCAATTCGATCTCGCAGAAGCTGAGTACAATCGAAAACAAATAGAGTCTCTTTTAAAACAAGCAAAGCTAGAATACGAGCAGACTAAAGAAACTTCTTGCGACCCAATGGAATTACAGTTAATACAGCATGAAAACAAACAAGGAATAACCATACAAGTTTCTTCATTGAAAAACCTAAGCCTTGAAGTTGTAAAGCATAGGAATACAAAAACAACAAACTTAATCGAAAAACAAAATGGGAACATTTCAAATAAGACAAAGCTGCTCTTAAAAAGGAATGCATTGATTATTGAGAGGATACTAATGCTTTATATTGACTTAATCATGCTCACGAAACTGCACTCACTAGAATCATTATTAAAAAAAGATGTAGAACAATTCCTCGAAGAAACATACAAGCTAGGATTAATCGACGAAAAGCAATATGCCGTTTTTCATGATTATCTAAAGTAACTCTCCTATTACTTTAATGAAGCAGATTATGAGCCTCATGGAATTTAACAAGCTTTACCTAAAACCACTTACCGCATTTGCTATTGGGTTGCTACTCATAATCGCAATTGATTTTGCGATACGGCACTTTACGGGAACCCTAAATACCCTTGGCTTGCCAGAAACATTGTGGTTTTCGCTTCAACTATTAACCGGAATTTTTGCCAGCATCCTGTTTTGGAAAAATACAGCACAAAAGTCTATTCCCATCAGACTGGCATATTACATCCCACTACTATTGGCTTTTCTTATTTTTTATACCCTCATCATCTACGTATATGTTATTGAAACAGCAATTGATGGGTTTTAAAGATAGATTTCCACAACATAGGGCGCAGCAAGCAGCGCCCCTACGGGAGTAATGTTATTTGTAGGGGCGCCGCTTGCTGCGCCCTTATTATTTTTCCCTTCAATTAACCGCCATCCCCCTATATCATTAACGCTTCTGCAAAATCTCGGTCAATACCCAAAAACAGAGCCAAAGAGCCTGTCTTATTACTTGTTTTCCATTTTTAGAGAGAGCTTTTGCCATGAAAATTGCATTAATGAACGAATTCAGCCAAGCCGGAAAAAACGCGATTGTGTTGCAGCAACTGCAAGAAGTCGCTGCAGTACAGCAGCACAGCGTATTTAACGTGGGCATGAGCGATGACAATGACCACTATCTGACCTACATCCATTTAGGCGTTATGGCCAGCCTGCTACTCAACTCCAAAGCCGTGGATTTTGTAGTGAGCGGCTGCGGTACTGGTCAAGGGGCGATGATGTCGCTCAACGCGCACCCAGGCGTTTTCTGCGGTTACTGCATTGAACCTACCGACGCCTATCTGTTTGCCCAAGTGAACAACGGCAATGCGCTGGCACTGCCTTTTGCGAAAGGTTTTGGCTGGGGTGCGGAATTAAATATTCGCACCATTTTTGAAAAAGCATTTACCGGCGTGCGCGGCCAAGGCTACCCTGCAGAACGCCGCGAATCGCAAGTGCGCAATGCAGGCATTCTTACCAATGTAAAAATCGCAACGGCAAAAAATTATTTAGATGGATTGCGCGCAATTGATCCAGAAATCGTAAAAACTGCGGTGACTGGCGAACGCTTTCAAGCGTGTTTCTTTGAGCATTGCCAAGACGACAGCATCCGTGCATTTGTTAAAGACGTATTAGGTAAATAAGACCTTCCGTAATGCCGACCAGTAAGCAGTATATATTCACTAAAACGTCATCCCCGCTTGCGGGGATCCATAGGTTTTAAGATCTAAAACTGGACTCCCGCGAGCGGGAGTGACGACGACTGACTTACCGCAACCTTGTCTGGCTTCATGCCCCGTTTCAAAAGGGCTAGGGGGATTTAAAAAAACCAGGGGATTAACTTTTACAGTTATTTGAATAGGAGCGCACAAAATGACTCAATTAAAACCAAGCTCAGTTACGCTCGCTATTACCGGTGCTTCCGGTGCGCAATACGGGCTGCGTTTATTGCAGTGTTTATTAGCAGCGGATTGCAAAGTATTTTTGATGATCTCTAGCGCTGCCGAGGTGGTTATTCGCACTGAAACCGATTTGGATTTGCCGCGCGATTTAGAAGAGCAGCAAGCAATGCTGTGCGAGCTTTACGGCGCAGACGAAGAACAACTGCAATTACTAGCCAAAGACGATTGGTTTGCCGCAGTCGCATCTGGTTCCAGCTCACCTAGCTCGATGGTAATTTGCCCTGCAAGCGGCGGCACGCTGTCTGCCATCGCCCACGGCGCCAGCAATAATTTAATCGAACGTGCTGCCGATGTTGCGTTAAAAGAGCGTCGCAAATTAATTGTTGTGCCGCGCGAAACGCCCTACTCCGAAATCCATTTAGAAAATATGCTCAAACTCACGCAGATGGGCGTAGTGGTATTACCCGCAAGCCCCGGCTTTTATATGCAGCCGCAAACCGTGGAAGAATTAGTTGATTTTATCGTCGCACGCATTTTGGATCAGCTGGGCGTGCCGCAAGATTTAATGCCGCGTTGGGGTGAAGATTAATAAAATATTGATGTAGGTTGGCGGTGAGCTTGCGAACCCCAACATAGCCGCAACAAAACAAGCGTTGGGGTTCGTTCCTCACCACCAACCTACGGAAAACACAAATTAAACACCATGATTAATTTACCAAAAACAGTTCGCATAGTAGAAGTTGGGCCGCGCGATGGTTTGCAAAATGAAAAGCAACCTATTCCAACTGCAGCTAAAATCCAACTAATTGAAAATCTCGTCGATGCCGGATTGACCTACATCGAAGCGGGCAGTTTTGTGAATCCCAAATGGGTGCCACAAATGGCCGATAGCGGCGAAGTATTTTCTGGCATTACTCGCACACCCGGTGTTACCTACGCCGCACTCACACCCAACCTGCAAGGTTATGAACGGGCCATCGCCGTAAATGCCAATGAAGTCGCTATTTTTGCTGCGGCATCGGAAGCGTTTAGCCAAAAAAATATCAACTGCTCTATTAGCGAAAGTATTCAACGTTTTGAAACTTTAATTGACGCCGCCAAAGCGCAACACATTCCGGTGCGCGGTTATATTTCCTGCGTAGTCGGCTGTCCCTATTCCGGTGCGGTAGATGCCAATACCGTAGCCAGTATCGCCAAAGAATTACTCGCTATGGGCTGCTACGAAATTTCACTCGGCGATACTATCGGCGTAGGCACCGCAGGCCATGTTAAAAAACTAATTGAAACTGTCGCACGCGATGTGCCCATTGAAAAAATTGCCGCTCATATGCACGACACCTATGGTCAGGCACTCGCGAATATTTATGCTGCATTGGAAATGGGTGTAAGCGTAATCGATTCATCCGTCGCAGGTTTAGGCGGCTGCCCTTACGCCGCAGGCGCAACCGGCAATGTCGCCACTGAAGATCTAGTCTATTTATTAAATGGTTTGGGTATTGAGCACGGAGTGAATTTAGAAAAATTAATTCACGCGGGCAACACCATTAGCGCCGTTTTAAATAAACCCAGCAATTCAAAAGTCGCAAGGGCGATGAGTAAATAACTATGACCAACGAAATCGAACAAGAAATCAATTTACAAACCGCACAAATCCGCTGGCACGAACTGCAACGTTTTTTCGCCAGCGGCAATGCAATCGCTGTTGATCCCAGTTTGGATTTAACCCACGTAGCCACACAAATCGTCGCCGATAACGCCCATCTAATTAAAGCATGGATGGATACCGGCTTGGTTGATGCAGTAAAAGATACCCAAGCCCAGCAATGGTATGAAGCCGATGCACTTGTGTGGGCGGTAGTGATAAAACCCTGGGTGTTGGTACAGGCTATTACTGAACAGAAAAATTAAATCTGTTTCTTACTCACAAGCCCATAATATCTATAACAACTTTTTTCTTATGATCCCAGAAGGAAACCATCATGAATCTCACCGCTAGCGGCGTTGCATTGCGCTTTTTATTTGCACTCTTATTAGTACTGCTCAGCTATAACCCCAGCGGTTACTCTTATTTTCATTGGGTTTATAACAGTTTTAATCACATCACCCCCTATATCGTCATTGCAGGAATTGTATTAATTATCGGCTGGGGGATTTATGTTAAAGCTACACTGAACTCTCTGGGCATTATAGGCATTATCGTGCTGGCTGCACTTTTTGCATGCCTTGTGTGGCTATTTATTTATTGGGGATTTTTAAGCGTTGACAATATTTCAGCTATGGCCTGGGTGATTGAAGTTTTACTCGCCGCACTGCTCGCAGTAGGCATGTGTTGGTCGCACTTCACCCGCAGGATGAGCGGACAAGTGGATGTTGATGAGATTGAAAATAATTAGCGTGTTTTTTGCTGCGGGATTAACAAGAATTTTATTAATCCCGCATTGCAAATTATCCTAACTTATTGCGCGAGTGAACGATACTCGTTGCGCAACTCACGCCACAATTCAAGCGCAACCACCAGCGCCACGGTAAGCACAAGGCTATAAACCAGCATCACATAAGCAAACGGCACAGTGTTATTCCATGGCCGCGCAATGCCGAGATAACAGGCGTACAACCAGGACACCAAAGAGACTACTGCAGTTATCACCACCAACAATTGCCCCTTACCACTTGCCCCCACAAATCCCTTAGGTGATGCCAACACCGGAAAACTGTAGTAATGCAGGAACAAGCCATTGAGTGTAAGTATGCTCACCACGGCAAATTTGGCCCAAAGTTTTTGATTCATCAAATAACCGGGGACATCGATGTAACCAATTGCAACTATCGCCAGCCCTGATGCCCACAAGATTACCAAAGCAAGTGTTGCCAGATGAGTGTTGCGTTGGAGATTTGCGATAGAGTCTGCATCCATTGGGCGGCCGCGCCATTTGGCCAGTGCAATATCTTGCAGGAGGATGACACCTATAGCGAGGCAAGCAGCAATTAGATGGGTATAGACCAGAAGTGTTTTTAGCATTGTGAGGTTCCTCTATTGTTATTGTTGAACAGAACCATTATTAAACGAAATTCATCGCTCACTTTTGATTTAGCGCAAATACTTCTGCTAAATAATCCAGCAATACCGCAAGTTAGGACACGCAACCGGGCTAGCCAGTCATAGACCAGCCCAGATGGCCTGATTTATTTGATTTTATCGCTGATCTCTATCAGCTTTTTACGCATGGCGTCATCTACTTCATGGGGTTTAATGCGGCTAATAATATTGCGCAGCACCCGAATTTCATTTTGATCAATCACACCATCCTTCTCTGCAATCGCCAATATTTTACCTAGTTCATAGGCGTCCAATTTTCCATCGCTGGAAAAACATTGAATCGATTGAAAAGACATCTCAAGATAATCACGTACTTCGGTCATACACTACTCCTTGGTTTTACTAATAAAAAATCAATCCGGGGCAATTACTAAAAATTGTTTAATCAGATCTTTATTCGGCTGTTGATAAAGCCACGTTTTAAATTCATGCGCTTTAGTAAAACTCTCTTCGCCTAGCAGTTTTTCATAGCGTTCATTAAGGGCCATTTCCTGCCGCTGCTTGCGAATATTGCGTTGCCATGCATCGGTAAATATCTTGGGAAGCTTGCCATGAAGATCCAGAGTTTTAAGCAGCTGCCATTCACCTTTATCCAACCAAGCCTCATCACAAGCGCCGCATAAGTCCAACTTGTGACTAGTGGAAGCACCAATTTGGTATTTGGTCATCAAACGACTGCATTTAGGACAGGAATGCACAGACTCCACTTCTGCTATTTCATCAGCATTGGCGGCAACATCTGCTGTGCTGGTATGGCGATCAGCCCAAAAGCGGTAATTCATTAACGACAACAAGGCGCCCTGACATTGCGGACAAACAGCCGCAATCAAACCCGGCTCCAATTCATCAGGTTCTAGATGTTGCGTTTTGCATTGAGTACATTGCATTAATTTCTCCTTGGTTTTACATTCTTAACGATCAAACTGATTCCACAAACTTTCAAATTCAGCCAAATAGGCGGAGACCAATTTTGATTCATCGGTGACCAAAATATTTTCCTGATTATAATCAGTGGCCGAGCGTGTCCAGTTGAAACTGCCATTGACCAAAATACGTTTATCGACAATGGCAAATTTATGGTGCATATGGTTGTCAGTGTTATCCATACGCACTTCAACACCTTGATCGATTAATTTAAAAATATCGCTGCCCTGATCATGTGCTTTATCATTGTCCGTAATAAGCCGTATTTGTATGCCGCGCTTATGCGCAGCCACAATGGCATCGCTGAGGCGATCATCGGAAATGGTGAATACGCTGATATCGAGAGTGGTACGCGCGGCCACTAATAAATCCAATAGCTGACGGCGACAATCTTCACCGGGACTAAAATGCGCTTCTGTAATAGATGCGGATTGGGTTTGGCGAAAATTGTCGATAACCTTGCTGATTTTTTCCAACCAGAGCAACGAGGCAACTGCATTGTCACCGCCCAATCGCGCTGGCTCGCGGGCCAGCGCAAACGCTTTATTGCGCACGAAAGCAACATCGTCATGCGCAAGCTTGGGTAATATCTCACGCAGTTCCAAGGACTCTGACTGACTGAGTTTAAAATCTTCCAGTGTCGCCAGCAGCCAGTTTTCCAATTCAGGTTGACGCATAGTTGCATCCTTAAAATTTATACTAGTTCCACTTACATTTTATTTTTATACAGTTTTGCCTGAAAAAAAGCACACACTACACCGGCAATAGCACCGAAAAAATGTGATTCAAACGATATACGCGAGTCGTTTGGCAAAACACCGAACAACATACCGCCGTATAAAAACACCACGAGAAGCGCAATGAGGATATTAATAAATTTTCGGTCGTACCAAGCGGTAGCGATGCAGAGGCTCCATAAACCAAAGATCCAGCCACTTGCACCTATGTGCAGTGCACTGCGCGCAAACAGCCACACCAACAGGCCAGTAAGCACAATGATAAAAGCGCTGCTCCACAGATAACGTTTTAGCGAGTGCACAAACAACAAACTGCTAAAAACAATTAAACCGACTAGATTATTGAGCAAGTGACCGAGGTTGCCATGCAAAAAAGGCGCTGCAAAAATACCCCACAAAGAATCCGGTTGCCGTGGATATATACCGTATTGATACAACATTCCATTGGTAGACAGGTTAACAATATGCACCCCAACCATCAGGGCACATATCGCCATCAACCATTTTATCTTTCGTGCGAGCATCAATAATTACTGCGGAGTATCGGGCTTTGCCACATCCGTTTTAGGCACGGCGGGCTTTACCTTTTTGGAAAATAGTTCAGCTTCCAGTTGTTTTAACTGCTGTGATACCTGCTCGATTTTTTCGTGATTGCGCAAATCTATATCCAGCTTTTTATCCATATTGCGCACCAATGGCACCAGCGAAGTTTCGAGAGTATCAGCAAGTACACGCAATACTTTATCCAACCCGGGGAGCGGTTGGTTAATTACCTCCACCTTCGGTGCAACAGGGGCAAGAGAATGCTCCAGCTTATTGGCCGATGCGGTAATTGCATCAATCAGTTCACGATTAGCCGCGCCACTATCGGCAACCGGTTTACTGCTTGCGACCAGTGTTAGTTTATTAATACCTTCAACCATATCCGCAAGTTGTACTACGACTTTTGCACCTGTGTCAGCGGAATCGCCGCCCATGGCTTTGTTGCGCAGGAAATCTTTTTTGATTTGCTCCCAGCGTATTTTTTGTTCGTCCGTCATATTACCGCGCAGCTCCGCCAACTTGAGCAAATTGCTCTCTGCGCCGGTGGTGAGCATTTGCGCCTCACCCAGATAATGGTCGGCGATCATTTGCATTAATTCCGCATCGTTCATTACCGACGACACTTTTTCCGCCATCTTATTCATATTGCGATAACTGCCTTGCAATTTGAACGACGGCTCCAGGCGGTATTTATCGTCCTGTGCGGCGGAGGCGATATATTGCTGATTAATTTTTAAAACCACATGCTGGATCGCAAATAGCTTTTTCATTACCCCAACAATTTCACTAATTTCCGCACCTGAGTATTGATGACTTAAATCGGTAGTCGCCACCTCTTCACCTTTGGCCATAGCGACAAATTTGTATACGTCCTGCATGTCGCGCAGCGCAAGCGGTGCCAACACTGCGTTAGATGTCAGCGCGTTTTCGATATAACTCAAGGCAAACTGTTCTTCCATACCACCGAGAATATCGCCGAGATTATAAATATCGGCGCGGTTGGCAAGCATATCAGGCACCTTAAATGCTTCACCTGATTCGGTATAAGGGTTACCCGCCATACACACGCAGAATTTTTTACCGCGCATATCGTAGGTTTTCGTTTTACCTTGCCATACACCTTCAATGCGGCGCGTGCCATCGCACAGCGAAATAAATTTTTGCAAAAATTCGGCGTTGGTATGTTGAATATCGTCGAGATACAGCATGACGTTATTGCCCATCTCCAACGCGAGATTGAGTTTGATCATTTCCTGTTTGGCAGTAGCATTGGGCGCTTGCTCCGGGTCAAGCGACAGCACATCGTGACCGAGTGATGGGCAATTGATTTTCATAAAAATCAAACCCAAACGATTCGCCACGTATTCCATCAAGGTGGTTTTACCGTAACCCGGTGGCGAGATCATCATCAACATACCCATCAAATCGGTACGTTTTGTAGCGCCGAGCGAACCCATTTGTTTTGCGAGGTTATCGCCAATCAACGGCAAGTAAGATTCATTGATCAAACGGTTGCGCACAAATGAACTCAGTGGTTTTGCTTTGAATTCATTCAAGCGCAAACTGTATCGCTCTTGCTCAACGATTTGTTGACGAACCTGCAGATAGCGCTGATATTGCGGAACCACCACATGACGATGATGCGCGAGCCGCAGCACAAATGAGTCCAACGAAAACGCTAGGGTACGATTTTGAATTGACGGATGATCGCCCATTAACCCCTGAACCCGCAGCTCAACTTCCACTTCGGTAAAACGGCGATCCAGACGCTGATCGGTTTTCAATAGCGCTACCGCTTCGGGAATATAACGCGCGAGCAAATCCAACTGCTGATCTTTAACTAAGGCTTGCAGCCATGCGCTGGTTAAATTCCAGCGCTCTGCAGGCCAGCCCTGCATTTTAGCGGCGACTTCTTGATAGTGACGCAGGGTTTCGTCATCGAGCGATTGTTTAAATGTCTCCACCAACTGCACAGCATATTTACTGGTAATAAATTCCAACCGCTCCCGCGCCAGCTCTTCCACTAAATATTCTGCTGCACGACGCACCTCCAAATCGCTCACGGCGATGGGGTGGCGTTGAATAAATTCGGCAAAGGTCTCTACTACCTCTTCAACCAACATTTGCAACGCATCCATACTGGCAAATAGACGCTGCATATGTTTTGCCGATACCGCGCGGTCTTTCCAGGTTTCAAATGAAAGCGATGCACCTTGCGATTTGGATTTAATCGCAAATTCTTTCAAGTTTGCCCAAAACACTTGCGCCAATGCACGGGAGAGCGGATCAAACTTTAATAGATCGGCGCGATCCAACGCGGGTATTAACTCTTTTAGAATTAATACCGCATCCTGATCATGAATCCCTTTTTGATAGGCTTCTTTGTAGCGCGGCGCAGCAAACTCGCGCACGATTTTGCCGAGTTTTTCATCATCCACCAAGGCTTCACGCAACACATCGGGTGATAGGCCCGCCGTGTGATGTTCGGCTGCATCTAAAATTAACGCCGCGAGATATTCGGCGCGATAGACATTGGCCGTTTCCGACTCTTGCGCCATGCTCCAATAATCTTTTAATTGCAGCAACTCGGCATTATTGACTGCCGCGTAATAATTGGTTCCGGTGAGATGGAAATTTAATTCGCCTTCGCGGGGGATAATAGTTAAATCAAGCTCTTGTGTATTCACGCTGAATTTATGGCGCGGGCCGAGCTTGATTACATTACCGCCCTCTTCAAATATATCGGTTTTATCGCGCAGTGCCCGCAGCGCTTGGCCGCGAATTGCTTTAAAACGCGCATCTATATCATCGGCTTTGACTGCGTTATCCAGCGCTTTTAATTGCGCGAGTAAATCGCCCACTTTTAACACCAGCGCATCGGAAGCAAAATAGGTATTTAACTCCTCTGCGCTGGTGATACTCAGCGAACGTTTTTCAATGCTGGCGAGAATACGCGCTGCAGCATCGGTAATGCTTTGCGCTTTTTTCTGCCGCTCATCTAACAGGCGCTGTTTATGCTCCTGAAAGCTTTCATAAATTTCTTCGCGCTTGGCCATAATATCCGCGAGAAATTGATCATACTCGCTGAACTGCCCTTCCAGCTCTTCTAGTCGCACCAGCGATTTAGACAACTGTTCATCACACTTTTCCGGTGTAGTGGAAAGCCCCAAGGCATGGGAAATACTCTGTGAAAACAATTTAAACTGCGCACCAAATTGCGCAACAGCTTCTGCCGAGCCAAAATTCTTTTGTTTGTGTTTAGCGTTAGCACGGCTTTGGTTGAGCTTAGCGTACACTTCGGAGATGGCATCCACTATACTCGTGCGCAGTGTTGCATCATCTACTTTGAGCGTGCCCATTAATTCGGACAGCAAGTCCAAACCTGTTGCAGTTTTCTCAATCACCTCAATGATTGGCGTGATGGCTGCATTGGTCTCCGCTTTATCAACCTGCGCATTCAAATCATCCAGCTTGGTCAGATAAGGAGTCAGTGCTTTTTCATCGGCGAGATATGTAACCGTCGCTTCACTGAGCGTGGTATTGGCATCCATGAGCTGCTGATCAAGCACAGCGATACGAGCCTGATCGATATAACGCAACTCCTTAATAGTTGCGAGATGTCCGCGCTGTTTGCGCACACGGCTGAGCGCATCCACATACTCTTCAGCGGATTCCCAATTCTCCGGGCGCAGGGATTGTAATATTAACTCCTGCTCTTGATCGGCATCTGCCATTGCCTTGGCAGATTGCTGGCGAATCGATTCAACCTTTTCAAATTCATCGATCACCAACTCAGCGGTAGTTGATATCTCCTTTAGTACTGCAGCAATCGCTTGGGTTTCGTTTTCACTCAACCAATAATAGGTATCGAATACTTTTTTGGCCGACAGACTTAGTTCTTCGTATAAACGCACACTGACCGATTGGTTGTTGATAACACGCGTAATACTGTAAAAATCAGAAATGCCGCGCACCAATTCATTGTTGCCGATGCGGCCGTAAAAGTTTTGCCGTGCGGGCGCTTTGCTGGCAAATTCAGCGCTTACATAGGGAGTTTCCCACAACTGCATAGGATGCACGCGAGTGGGTTCCAACTCGGCGGAAAAAATAACAATCTCGCCATTGTCGGCCAATGCATAGCCATTGCCGTAAATGGGATTTTGCAGTTTCTTTTCAATCAGATTGTATGCCAGCAGGGAAATTACACCGTCTTGTGGCTCATAAAATACATAAAGCACATCTTCGCCATTGGGCGAACGAATCATGCGCTTAAAGCGAAAGGCGCTGTTATCTTCCTCGAAAGTTTTATATTCACCAGTATTTAAATAATAGCCGCCGGGAAAAATAATACCGTGGTTTTCCGGCAACTGCACGCAAGATTGGCCAATGGTATCGATGCGCAATACACTTTGGGTCAGCGCGTTAAAAATCAGATGGCGCCACTGTTCTTCGCGGTAGGGGCGAATTCTCAGCAATACCAAATTGCCAACAGCAGCATAAAACACACTGGCATCGTCAAGGGATTGGGTTTTATCCTCCACCGCTTCGCGGTAAATACCCAAACCATCTTCAGTATTATTTTCAACCTTGATGGTTAGATCACCGCCGACAGTTTCAACAAAGACTTTATCCAGAATATTTAAATGGGGATGACGACCGTGTACCGCATCCTCGCGGGTTGCGGCAATCCATTCAAAATCAAAAGCAGGAGGTAATTGAATATCGCGCTCACCGCGATTATCAATGTATTTAACGGTTTTACCGTCAGGAGAAATTGACCAGCGAAATACGCGTAAATCGTCGAGGCGCTCACCTATTTGAAAACCGGCAAGTAGCTTCCCGTTGTTTACAGCCAGTTCAACCAAGCGGGTGTCTTTGTAATAGCGATACAGCTCATCAAAGTCATTAACAAAACTTTGTTCCGCAAGAAAGGTACCGGCGAAAGCGACTGATTCCAGTTCAACGCCCGACTCGGTTGTTTTTTTGGCAAACAGCGAAAATACGTCTTCAATTTTGGTTTCTTTTTTCAAACCAATAAACACGTTGTAACCAAACAGCAAGTGCTCGCCAACCTGAACAATATCGCGTGGAATACAATTGTTTTCCGTGCGCACTCGTACGCGCGCGACCACATTCATTGCTGAACTACCAAACTCAGCCAGACGTGCTTCGTTTAATTCACGCACTTTGGCGTTTAGGGTTTGGCCTTGATCTAACAAGCGCTTGCGGATGATTTCGTAAGCGCCGCCTTCTGCAACGGCAGCATCAACAATGTTTTCAGCAGCTTGCGCAACTTCATTGGCTTGCGACATGGATTGTTCCTTTTTATAAAACGTCAACAGAACCCCCTCTCACCCCTTCCCCTCCTCCCCTCTTAAAAGGGAAGGATTGGGGAGGGTGTAGACTTTAAGGAGTTAATTAACCGACTACTTCCACGTCTTCCGCCTTTTCTTTCGCAGGTGCTGTAGCCACTGGCGCCTTGTTTACAAATCGATCCAACACCGCTTGAATCACACCGCTTTTACTAGCGAGGCCATCGATGGCTTTGCCAATCGATAAGGATTTGGCGAAGTTATCGAAGAATTGCGCTTCGCCGCCGACAATATCGATATGGGCTTTTTGCAAAGCAATCGCCAAAATTTCTGCATTTTCTTTCGCGATTTCTTTGCCCGCAGCGATACCGGCCAAGGTTTCTTTTAATGCAGTCTCCAGACTCATACGGAACTCTTCATGCTCACGTGCCTTATCGCTCATGGCATTCATTGCATCGAATTTCTCTACCAAACCATCTGCTTCGGCTTTGAATTGTTCGCGTGTAACATCTGCACCCGCCAAACCAATTTCTTTTTTCGCACCGGCTTCTGATGTACCTTTGGTGGCGATAACTTCTGCTTCTGCCGCACCCTTCGCCGTAATAACTTCTGCCTCAGCTTTACCAGCATCTGCCTGCGCTGCACCTTTCGCGCGAATTACGCTAGCTTCCGCAAAACCTTCTTTCTCCAAGGCGCCCGCTTTTGCTTCTTGTACCTTGGCATCGGCAAGGCCGGGCGCCGCGCGCTCGGCTTGAATACCTTCGGCCATTTTTTTCATGGCTTCGGCTTCTTTCGACGATGCTTCCAGTTTCGCTTGCGCCAAGGTCATAATTTCTGAAGCCTTGTGTTTAGACGATAACTCTTCCGCCTCGGCCGCTTTAACTTGTTTCACTTTAATTTCTTCAGCGGTCGCTTCAGCAGCCAATACTTGCACTTGTTTTTTGCGATCCGCATCGGAAACTTCGCGCACTTCTTTAATACGCTCCTCTTCAATGGCAACGGTTTTATCCACCACCACACGCTCGCGAATTACATTGGCGATTTCTTTTTTCTGCACTTCAATCGCTTTTTCTGCCTCAATAGTTTGCAGCTCTACTTCACGCTTGCGCGATACAATTTCCAGCTCCCGCGCGCGCGTTACTTTTTCCTCTTCAATGGCGACTGCGCGCAGACGATTCTGCGCAGCAACATCAATTTCACGTTGTTGGTTTTCGGTTTGCACAGCGAGATCCTGTGCTACCTGAATCGCAGTCTGCTCATACTTGCGGCGCTCTTCTTCCTGCACCTTTTTGGTTTCAGCTTCTTCGCGCGCCTGAATGGTTGCAATTTCACGCTTTTGGCGCGCCTCTGCATCCGCCTGCTGGCGCTCAAGTGCCAGCATAGCTTCGGTAGTTTCTACATTCTTCTTTTTGATTGCCAATTCTTCGTCGCGCTCCAAAATATTGGTACGAACATTCTGCGCGGCGGTCAACTCGGTAATCTTTTTAATACCTTCTGCATCGAGAATATTGTTTGGATCAAGCGACGATTTGGGTGTTTGCTCGATATAGTCAATCGCCACATCTTCCAGCACATAACCGTTGAGATCATCACCAATTACCTGAATGATCTTCTCGCGGAACTCCAAACGGTTTTCAAACAACTGAATAAATTCAATTTGTTTACCAACGGTTTTTAACGCCTCGGAAAATTTTGCCGCAAACAAAAGCTCAACCGCATCTTTATCTGACGCGCGCTCAGCACCAATTGCTTTGGCTACACGCAACACATCTTGCGGGGTTTCATTTACTCGCAAATAAAAGGCAACGGTAATGTCCGCGCGCAGATTGTCTTTACAGATCAAACCATCGCGACCGCGACGATCTACCTCCAAGGTGATGAGGGAGATATTCATTAATTCTTTTTTGTGAATGATTGGCCAGACTAAAGCACCGGTGAAATGTACTTTTGGTGTTGAGCTCATATCGTTCACAATCAATGCCGTGCCCTGCGCGACCTTGTAGTAGAACGCATTAAATAGTCCTGCCAAGCCAAGCAGAACAAGAAAAGAGATTCCAATAACCGCCAGAACCGGTGTCGCCATTGCAGCATCAAACATGGTGTTTACTCCTTTTGCCCAATTAAATTTTTAATTCATTATTCGCTGGTTTTACCCAGAAATTCATTTTCTGATATGACACGATAAACATGCTGCTCTGCCAGATACTCCAGCAAAACCACTCTATCGCCACGCATAAAATGCTGCTCGCCCAAGGCGCGCACTTTCACAATCAAACCTGCACCGCCATCGTCAAAGTTAGCTTCACCTGAACTTGCATCCACCTTGGAGGAGCGCACTATGGCAACCTGCCCAAGAATTTTCTTTTCCACAAACTGATCCGCTTTTGCAAAGAATTTTCGCAATGGTTTTATCAGTTGCGCAGTTGCCAGAATGGCAAGATACAGTGAAACAATAATGATCGGAATACCGGCAACATATCGCACCCAGTTATAACCCAATAAAGACCACTCGAAATAACTGAGGTAATAACTAATTAACCAACCAATCAGCGCAATAAAGGTAATGATGATAGTGACCGGCACACCATTGAGCCCCAAGCGCAACAAAATTCCCGCAAAGGTTTCTGCGAAGGTATGCTCTGCATGGGCATGCACCTGCCCATCTACATCGGGCAAATCCATATCCAACACTTCAATATCAACCAACCCGAAAGCTGCGCACAGCCAGTAGAGCACCATAACGCCTAACAACAGGGTGAAAAACACCGTCGGGAAGCTGACTATTGTTAATAGAAAATCATTCATCCTTTATCGCCCGAACTGAGGTTAGTAGGTAAGACCCCGAGCTCACTCGGGGGCCTTCTTGTTTTTAATGCGAGCCAAAATATCATCTGCCGATGAACCATTGGTGCCAATGCCAGCGGCTTCGAGTTTTGATTTTAGCGATTCATCACCCGTAGTTTGTGCCATTTCACCGGCGGCTTTGATTTGCGCATCTTTTAACGCTTGACGTTCTTTAATGCGCTCCAGGGATTCCATCGCGGTGCGCATTTTGGAATCGGAGCCGCTGTGGCGTTCGGCTACTGCCACCTGCGCTTTAAGCACATTTTCAGTTGCTTTAACCGTATCCACTTGCTGCTTCAAGCGCTTAATATTTTTTTCGGCAACATTGATCGCGGTGCGCAACTTATCGACACTTTGCGCAAAATTTTTCGCCGACTCCTGCTCCATCGCCAAACTATTTTCAAAGCCGGCGATATGTTCAGCTACTTCATGGGCAAGTTTTTCATCGCCTTTTTCAAGTGCTTTTACAACATAACCTTCATGCTCTTCAATCGACTTCTGCAGTTGTTTGCATTTTTCTTCGGCCAACTTTTGGCGCGCCATGATTTCGGCAAGACTGTCTTTGGAGCGTTTTAATTCTTCGCCAGCATCGCGCACTTCTTGATCCAAAATGCGCAGCGCCTGACTATCCACCACTGCTTCACCCGCTTCATTTACACCACCGCGCAAGGCAGTAATCATTTTTGCCCAGATATTCATAGTGATTCACCTTTGTTGGTTGCGGAGCTGTTATTGCAGCATCCGTTAGCTAATTAAAAATTCACTGTAGGCTTCAGTCGCCTGAATAACATTTGATGCGAGCATCTCGATTTCCAGCATCACATCATGCAAGCTCGATGCAGAACTCAGCGCACCAAACATGTGATAACAATCATCACCATCCATTTTGTCGAGACTGATATTGGAGAGCGGGAAATACTTGTGTGTGCGCAATACCGTCTCGTTAAACAGTGCCGGATTGTTTACCTCGGTTACCGACCACAGCATGGCTTCAACCACAATTTGCTCGCCCGACACAGTCAGAAAGAGCGGCAAATCGCCATACTCGTACATGACTATATGCAAAGCGGGTGACACACCATCAATCAGCTCCAGATCGGCGCGCTTGGAGGCAAACATATCTGCCTTGGCCAGTGCGTCGTAGAGGCTGGTGGTGGTCCAACGGTTAACTACATCTGTCATTCGACTTTCTCCTTTAGCTGGCAATAACCCACTGGTAACAAGCTGTTTTGCAGACACGCGCAACTCCAATTCGAGAAGTGCAAGGCGCCGCGCATTCTCCGGAAGGATCCAGACCTCTTTTTTAACCAGGCCCTGCTCCCGCAAACGATTGCGATATTCACGCTGATAATGTGCTGATGATTTCTTTTCCATGAGCCAACATTAATTTATTACATGTAATAAATCAAATATTACATGTAATAAATTAATGAATAGAGAAATTTAGTTAAGCCACTGATTAATATAGATTTTTTATCATTAAAGATGAAAAAAAGGAGGCAAAAGACACAAGAAACCGGAAAATCAGATGTCGCTAATGAGGAAATAATCTAAGCAGCAAATAGAAGCAGCCTCTTCGCCGGGACTCCAGCCAGATGCAGAGGCGCCATAGCCATACTACTTAGCAGCGGTCATATCCCGCTCCAGCCCACTGGGCCCGGCAGGCTTTTGGGTTTTCCATACCCAGATTAGGCCGCGCACATAGCCATCTCCCTTAACACCTGTGTGATCGAGCCCTTCCATTGCGTAGTTCAACAAAGCCAAACCTTGATATTTACGTCCAGCCAGTTGCTTTTGGAATTGAATAATAGGGTCGCGAAAGGCGGGGTATTCAGTGCTGCCATAGGAGATAAACATACGCCCATTTAAAGCTTTATGTTTTTTAGCGTAAGCCTTATCTAACTTAATCAATGCTTGTTTATCCCACTCCACCGCCGGGCTCAGGGCGATAAAACCGGCAAAAAAATTCGGCGCTTGGTAAGCAGCTGTAATAGTAAATAATCCCCCTAAAGAATTTCCGGCAATTATTCGATTGTTTTTTTCGCCGCGATATTGGGTTTCAATTAATGGTGCAACTTCATGCTGAATAAAATTTAAAAATAAATTTGCCTTGCCCGATTTTTCATCCATCGCAGTGAAGGTGTAATCAGTCCGCCGCTCATTGCCGTAATCTGCAGATGAGGGATAAGACAATCCGACCATAATAAATTCAGGCACCAGATTGTCGTACTGCAGGTTGCCGTATGTCGAAACCAGCAAAGGCGTATCCCAATAAGCATCAAGATAATAAAGCACAGGGTATTTTTTATCGGGATTGGTTTTGTAGCTGGAGGGATAAACCACCACCAATTCGTGATCACGCCCGGTGATTTTTGAATGAATGGGGATAATTTCGGTATTACTTAGAACAAACTGTTTATTGGTTTGCTGGGCAACAGCAGAAGCCGCCAACCCCAACAAAACAACAAGTGCAAATAAATATTTTTTGTACATGTACACCTCTTTGTTAAATTTATCGTTCGATGGTGTGCTTGACCTGTTTTATTACCCCAACTCTTCGATCAGGGTTTATTGTGCATTTCCCATGTTTCCAATTTTTTCTTTTCACTTTTACGCAATAAAACATAGGTTGCGCCGAGCCAGCCGTGACGCTTTTGCGCTGAATGAAAAGCCATGACTTCATTTAGCTGGGGCAACCAATGGGCGATGCAACTTTTTAGCTGCGCCGGTTGCGCGCGCCCTTCGCCTTTGCCGTGGGTAATCAAGGCACAGCGAATATCATGGGTCATACAATCTTTAATGAACTGAAATACAGCTGTGCGCGCCTGCTCGACAGTCATATTGTGCAAATCGAGACGCGCATCAATTTGGTATTTACCCATGCGCAAACTGCGGTAGACCCCGTGCTGCACACCATCGCGCTTAAACTCAATTACCGCGAGCGGATCCAGCGGCTCAACATATTCACCAGAGAGAAAGTTTTTATCTTTCTCCAATTCCGCTGTTGCGGCTTTACGGCGAGTTTCCACACTGGTTTTATCTTTATGCGGCGAAGCGAGGACGACTTTTTCTTCGACCTTAATGGGTTTTACATCCTTCATCTGCTGAAGGAATAAATCGGCGTCGGTATTTTTCTCAGTCATAACAAAGGCGTAAAGCTAGTATCGGGGGTCGAATTGTGCAGGATTTGACAGCTAACTGGTAGCCCGAAATTCTCCCCCGAACACTTTATAAACGGGTATTGCTCACAAATGCAATTTGGGAACCATCTGGCGACCAACTGGGCACATTGATTGTGCCCTGCCCACCGTATACGTAGGCGATGATCTCCGGCTCACCTCCCTCTGCTGGCATTTCACGCAAATAGACATGACGATAAAATGGATGATCGCCTGGATCTATATCATCCATATAACTTAGAAAAACAATTTTTTTGCCGTCAGGTGAAATGTGCGGAAACCAATTGTTGTGATTATCAAACGTAAGTTGCTGTTGATTACTGCCATCGGCGTGCATGCGCCACAGCTGCATCATGCCGGTGCGATTGGAATTGAAGTAGATATATTTGCCACTGGGGCTGTATTCCGAACCATCATCCAGCGTCGCCGTATCCGTTAATTGTGTTTCTTTGCCGGTTTCAATATCAACTCGATAAATATCGTATTTACCTTTGCGTTCGCCGGTGAATATGAGCGATTTGTCATCGGGTGAAAAACCGTGCAAATAGGAATGCCCCACACCCTTGGCAGTAATTCGCGTCGGCTTTTTGGAGCCGGTTATTGGCAAGGTATAAATTGTCGAGTGATTATTTTCCTCGGCGACATGATGACTAATCCCAATTAATTTACCGCTCCAGGAAAGCACATGATCGTTGTTATTGTTGTTCGCAAAACCTGACTCCAGCACCGAGCTTTTGCCGCGCTTGATATCAAAATTAAACAATAAACCTTTGGAATTATAAATAAGCGTTTTGCCATCCTGCGTCCAATTGGGTGCCTGAATTGAATCGGGCGAGCGATACACAATGCGCCGATTTTTAGTTTTCATATCCATAATTTCCAGATTACTACCGATGTAATCTTTATAGGGCTGAAAATCTTTTGCGGCAGGAAGAATAATTCTTACATTAGAGAAAACCGCCGTTTCCACCACATCAGGATTGTGTGCACACAAGCTAAGCCCGGCATAAATTTTTTCACCGAGTTTAATATGCGATACAGAGGTCACCTGAAACGGCTGCCCCATTTTTGCCGCACTCATAATGTAAACATCACCCCGGCGCTCTAACTGAATCACATCGGGAGCTTTTATTGCCATCGGGTACTCTTGTGTTTCACCGCCAGCCTGAGCACGAAATTGCAAAGAGGTTAGACCATCACCGTGCACTGTTGCATGCACATTGGGCGAGCCAGTATCAAGGCTCGTGCGCAAATTCCAACCGACTTTTCGATGCGGATCAACACCCGCCCCCTCAAATGCAACATGGGCGCGAAGAATAAAATCACCCGTCAATTGGGTGTAGGCGTAATGCAACTCATCTTCGCCCAGCCAGATATTTTTTCCTGAACCACTTATGCGGTATTGCTGCAAGGCCGAATCATAAAGCGCAGAGCCTTTATGTTTGACCGCACCTATATCACGGCTAGCGGAAAATTGGCCGATGGATTCTGCATGGGCAAACAAAGGAGGCAAAAAGCCGAGCAGAACAATCACCCATCGTTTAGCTATTCTTATCATCACTATCCCCTCAGTGGAAAATATTCGCCTTTTGGCTTGTAGATACTGCTCCACTTTGCCATCACAAGAGAAAGCTTTTACCGATTTTTACCTAAAAGTATCTTTTTTGTTGATGGGAATTTCATGAACTTAATAGCGCGCTTACTGATAAAAAACCACAAAAAAGGATGCAATTTCTTGCATCCTTTTAGAGGAGTATCTGCTGCCTTTACAACAGCATGGGATTATTTATTCACGCGTCTATTTGTTCGCGCGATTCTCAATCAACTCATTTACCACCGCTGGATCTGCGAGCGTTGAGGTATCGCCCAGTGAGTCCAGTTCGTTAGCCGCAATTTTGCGCAAGATACGACGCATAATTTTGCCTGAGCGGGTTTTCGGTAATCCCGGCGCCCATTGGATAACATCGGGGCGCGCAATTGCACCAATCTCTTTTACCACCAACGCCAGCAATTCTTTTTTCAGTTCTTCGCTAGGTTGCTCGCCTGCCATGAGGGTCACATAAGCGTAAATACCCTGACCTTTGATATCGTGCGGGTAGCCAACAACAGCCGCTTCAGCAACCTTGTCGTGCAGCACCAAAGCGCTTTCGACTTCTGCAGTGCCCATGCGGTGACCGGATACGTTGATTACATCGTCCACACGGCCGGTAATCCAGTAGTAGCCATCGGCATCGCGGCGGGCGCCGTCGCCGGTGAAGTAATAGCCGGGATAGGTGCTGTAGTAGGTGTCGATACAGCGCTGGTGATCGCCGTAAACGGTGCGAATCTGGCTTGGCCACGCGGCTTTAATGCAGAGGTTACCCTCGCCCGCACCCAGCACTTCTTTGCCTTCTGCATCCAGTAATACTGGCTGTATACCAAAGAAAGGAACTGTGGCCGAGCCGGGTTTGAGGTCAATCGCACCGGGCAATGGGGTGAGCATGTGCGCGCCGGTTTCGGTTTGCCACCAGGTATCCATAATCGGGCAGCGGCTGTCGCCGACCACACGGTAATACCATTCCCAGGCTTCCGGATTGATGGGCTCGCCCACGCTGCCGAGAATTTTCAAACTAGCGCGCGAGGTTTTGCTAACGTAGTCGTTGCCCGCTCCCATCAAGGCGCGAATCGCAGTGGGCGCGGTGTAGAAGCTGTTTACGCCGTGTTTGTCGATCACTTGCCAGCAACGGGAAGCATCGGGATAAGTCGGCACACCTTCAAACATCAAGGTAGTCGCGCCGTTAGTAAGCGGACCGTAAACGATATAACTGTGACCAGTTACCCAGCCCACATCGGCGGTGCACCAGTAGATATCACCTTCTTGATAATCAAATACGTATTTATGGGTCATCGCTGCTTGCAACAGATACCCACCAGTTGTGTGCAATACACCTTTAGGTTTGCCGGTCGAGCCGGAGGTGTAGAGGATAAAGAGTGGATCTTCGGAATCCATTACTTCCGGTTCACATTCATTAGCCTGACGCTCGACTAAATCTTCGTACCAGAAATCGCGTTTTTCATCCCAAGCCACATCGCCGCCGGTGCGTTTAACTACTATACAAGTGTGTACGCCGGGGCACTGGGCGAGAGCGACATCCGCATTCTTTTTGAGCGGGACACGCTTGCCGCCACGCAGACCTTCATCGGAGGTGATTACAACTTGGCATTCAGCATCTTGAATACGGTCTTTTAAAGCTTCCGGCGAGAAACCACCAAATACGATTGAGTGAATCGCACCGATACGGGTACAGGCGAGCATGGCATAGGCAGCTTCGGGGATCATCGGCATATAGATACAGACGCGATCACCCTTTTTTACGCCGCGTTCGCGCAATGCATTGGCGAGACGACAAACTTGGTCGTGCAACTCTTGATAGGTAATAAATTGGTCTTCAGAAGGATCATCACCTTCCCAGATAATCGCAGTTTGGTTTGCGCGTGCCGGCAAATGACGGTCAATACAGTTAACACTGACGTTCAATTTACCGCCAACAAACCAATTCACTTCGCCTTTGCGCAAATCACTTTTAGTCACTTGCGACCAGGGTTGCTGCCAGGTCAGGAAAGTATTGGCCTGCTCCGCCCAAAACACATCGGGGGCATTGATCGATTGGTCGTACATCTCCTTATAGCGCGCCAGATTGATCGCCGCGTTGGACTTGAAGCTTTCAGGAACCGGATACAGGTGTACTTCTGACATGGTTTTATCTCACTGCCGTTATCTTGTTATTGATGGAGAGGGTAGCGACGGATGAAATTGGTGACGCGCAACATCCACGCTCTGAACTGAGGTCAAGCTTAGCAGGGTTAACCTTAAAAGCTCAATGACAACGTTGTCCAAATGAGTGCAAAAAGTGTAAATGTTGCACCGGCAAGTCGCACAAACAAGAAATTATCGATTACTTCTTTTTGATGCCCGGCCCCTCGCGATCCAAACGCTCAAGCTCTTTTGCGTAAGCATCCATATCTTCCCAATCATAAGCGGTACCCGCATTGATATGATCGGGGTGCAGCGCCCGCTCTTTGGCATTTTCTTGCAGGGTATGTTCTTTTTCAGCTTCTTCGGCGCCGTCAATATTATTTAACGCCTCATAACGCTTGAGAATTTCGTCAGTTTTACCAGGCATAAACCACTCCTTAAACAATTAAAAGCCATAAAAAAAGGCCGCTCAGCGACCTTTTTAGACATCAACTCATCCCGCAAGTTACTCAGTTAATTACGCAACCTGCATAGGAATCGTATTCGTTGTGCGATTCACGCTGTTGTCTTCATTCAGATATACGAGTTTGGGCTTGTGGTTGATCAGTTCTGCTTCGGTAAAGTGACCGTAAGTAGCGATGATCACGCGATCGCCCACTGCCACCTTACGTGCAGCGGCACCATTCATTGAAAAAGTACCTGAACCCGGCTCAGCCAGAATAATGTAGGTGTGAAAACGCTCGCCGTTGTTGACGTTATAAATGTCGATTTGCTCGAACTCGCGCATACCAGCCAGCGCAACCAAATCTGCATCTATAGCGCAGGAGCCGTCGTACCAGAGCTCAGCTTGGGTTACCTTGGCCATGTGTAATTTTGCTTTAAGCATATGTGAAAGCATGGAATCCTCCGGGGGAATCACTTGTGTAGTCGCTAGAAAAACTAACCCAGCACCCCTAGCCTAGAACTACAGAAACGTTGTCAATTAACCGCGCGCCTTGCGTATACATGGCGCCGAGTATAGTGATCTCCCGATCATCGTGCGCCGCCATTTCCAGTGTGCGGCTATTGCAAATACTGATGTAGTCCACGCGAAACCCAGCCGCTTCAATTTGCGCCTGCGCCTCGCTCACCAGCACTAAAAAATCGCGGCGACCATCAGCTATCGCCTGTTTTACCGCATTCAAACTGCGGTTGAGTACTGCTACTTTCGGACGCTCATCGGCAGTGATGAAGCCATTGCGCGAACTCATCGCCAAACCGTCAGTTTCGCGGAAAATTTCACCGGCGGTAATTTTAACCGGAATACACAAGTCTTCCACCATCCGGCGAATCACCGCCAGCTGTTGGAAATCCTTGATCCCAAATACCGCTTCATCCGGCTGCACAATATTAAACAACTTGGTGACTACGGTTGTCACGCCCTCAAAGTGACCGGGGCGACTCGCACCGCAGAGCACATCGGTCATGGTCGGCACTATCACACGGGTCTGCTCGGCCATACCGTTAGGGTAGATTTCTTTTTCATCTGGGCAAAACAGGTAATTACAACCTACCGCATCCAGCTTGGCCGAATCGGCGGCGAGGGTGCGCGGGTATTTGTCCCAATCTTCATTCAAACCAAATTGCAGCGGGTTGACGAAAATACTGGTGACTACCACATCGCAGTTGCGCTGGGCGATTTTCACCAGCTCGATATGGGCGCAGTGCAAGTTGCCCATGGTCGGCACAAACCCTATGCGCTTACCGGCTTTGCGCTCGGCAGCCAAGGCTTCACGAAGGGATTGGATATGGTGAAAAACCTGCATACTCATGCCTCAAACTAGCCATCAACCAGGCCCGGATTCGGGCGCGCGATAATACACGCTCAGGATTGAGAAGTATATTTTTCGGGCAAAAAACAACCAACAATAAAATCAACATGTACAATTAATTGCACAACCACAGTTAACACCATAAACTTGTACAACAAACAAGACAACAGGTAAGCGCCATGAACGTCACCACCTTTAGCGAAGCCAGAAACAATCTGAAAAGTGTGTTGGATAAAGTCGCTAATGATGCCGATTGCACCATTATCACTCGCCGTGACGCAGGCGATGCCGTTGTCATGTCACTCGATTACTACAACAGCTTGATGGAAACCGTGTACTTACTGCGCTCACCTGAAAACGCCGCGCACTTGGCCAGATCGATTGAACAATATCGAGCAGGGAAAACAACAGTGAAGGACTTGGTAGATGACTAGACTGCTTGCATGGACGGATGCAGCTTGGAGCGACTATCTCTACTGGCAGGGACAGGATCGCAAAACGCTAAAACGAATCAACCAACTGATCAAAGAAGCACAACGCGACCCTTTTGAAGGCATTGGCAAACCCGAGCCACTAAAAGAAAACCTAACCGGTTTTTGGTCGCGCCGGATTGATGATAGCAATCGCTTGGTTTACGCCGTTGATGACAGCTATTTAACCGTGATCGCCTGCCGCTACCACTACAAACTCTAAGATTCTTGCAGCGCGAGCCGGATTACCGCATCCCCGACCCGCATCACCCCGCCCTGAATAACTTTGGCGCACAAGCCGCCATAACCAAACATTGCGGCAGTGCCGCCGGCGCCGAGGTTTTCATCCATGCGTGAACAAGGGTGGCAAAGGGCATTGGTTTCGATAATCACTTCACCAATTTGCAGCCGCTGGTAGCGCAGCAAATTCATATTCATACCGGAGATAACAAGATTACGGCGCAGCAGACGCGGGTCAATAGACGGAAGACCAGTGTGCTGGCAAATCTGTTGGATGTATTCACGGCTGATCAGCGTGACTTGGCGCGCCGAACCGGGCGATTTTTTCATGCGGTGATCACCCACCAAACCTAGATCAACCACTGCTTCCGCTTGCTCGACAACCACTACTTCGCCACGTCGTTCCGAACGCAAACCAATCCATTCCAGTTTTCCCGGAGCGATATTGGCGCAAAGTTTATCGAGCAGGCGGGCTTGAGTGTTCATTGCGGGAACTCATTAAGATTTGGCGAGATAATCTACGCCGGAAAGGGATTTGAAATGGGCATCACAAGTGAGCAAACGCGCACCGGCACGCTGGGCGCTCGCATAGACAATAGCGTCAGCTGTTGCCAGTTTGTGCTGTCGATGCATTTCCGCCGCGAGCAAGGCGGTTTCAGTATCCAGAGCCAGTACTTGGCATTTTTGGGTATAGGCAATCACGGTGTCGGCAATATTCTCATCGCACTCGCGCAACAACCACTTGCTCAACTCAAGCTGAACTATAGTAGGCACCAAACAATGCTCTTGCGCAGGAAATAGCCCTGTTAATGCCTGGCGCAAATCGCCGCCGATGAGCCACTCAATCCAAACCGAGGTATCCACCAGTACAGGCATCAATAGCGATCCTCGCGGTCGCGGTAGTTTTCTGCGCTCGCGCCTTTGGCAATGCCCGCCAATTCGGACAATTCCGGCACCGGCATAATCAACACCCCTTTGCCTTTGGGGATAAATACAAACTCCTGCCCACTCTGCCAATGCTGCTCTTCACGCACCTGCTGGGGGATGGATATTTGGTATTTGCTGGATAAGGTTGCGGTTGCCATTTCTTACTCCCGACAGATCGATCTAACATTAGTAAGAATATAAATAGCTCTTGGTCAATTAGCAAGCAAGTCGGCTAATACTGATCCTGCTGGAAATACTCAGGCGCGAGGTTATCAAAACGGGTGTATTTGCCCACAAACGCGGCGCGACAGGTGCCGATTTCGCCGTTACGCTGTTTACCGATGATCAATTCGGCCATTCCTTTGTCGGGGCTGTCTTCGTTGTAGTACTCGTCGCGGTAGATGAACAGGATTACGTCGGCGTCCTGCTCGATGGCGCCGGATTCACGCAAGTCCGAGTTCATTGGGCGTTTGTTGGGGCGCTGCTCCACGCCGCGGTTGAGCTGTGAGAGCGCGATCATCGGGCATTCAAATTCTTTGGCGATACCCTTGAGCGAGCGCGAGATTTCGGAAATCTCTTGGGTACGACCCTCACCGCCACCGGCAACGGTCATCAGCTGCAAATAGTCCACCATGATCATGCCGGGGTTGCCGTGTTCGCGGGCGATGCGGCGGATACGGGCGCGCATTTCCTGTGGATTCAAACCGCCGGTATCGTCGATAAACAGCAGCTTGTCTTTCATTTTGGCAACAGCGGAGGAGAGCTTGGGCCAATCCTCTTCGGTGAGTTTGCCGTTGCGCATCTTGCCCTGATCGATACGGCCAATGGAGGACATCATCCGCATCACCAGCGCTGCCGAGGGCATTTCCATACTGAATACCAGCACCGGTTTGGGCTGATTAAATAGCGCGCCTTCCACAAAGTTGAGCGCCAGCGCGGTTTTTCCCATCGATGGACGCGCGGCGAGAATGATTAATTCCCCCGGCTGCCAGCCAGAGGTGCGCTGATCCAGATCGGTAATACCCGAGGGCACACCGGTGATATCGCTACCCGAGCGAAACAGTTCGTCAATGCGCTGTACGGTTTGTTTGAGTAAGTCGTTTACACCGACCAAACCGCCCTCTTTGGGGCGATCTTCGGCGATTTCCGCAACGCGCTTTTCGGCCAGCTGGAGCAGATCGTCTGAATCCAGACCGGCGGGATTCATACTCGACTTGCTAATTTCTTGCGCTGCACCAATCAGTTGGCGCAGGGTTGAACGCTCGCGCACAATTTTAGCGTAAGCGGCGATATTCGCGGCACTCGGGGTATTGTTGGCCATCTCGACCAGATAACCCAAACCGCCAATACGCTCTAATTCATCGTGTTTGTGTAATTCTTCGGAGAGGGTGATGACATCGAGCGGCTGACCGGCTTCTTGCAGCTCGATCATCATGCGGAAGATAAGCTTGTGATCTTCGCGGAAAAAGTCTGCCTCAGAGATGACTTCCAGCACCGCATCCAGGCGATTGTTATCGAGCATTAACCCGCCCAATACCGATTGCTCGGCTTCCACCGAGTGCGGCAAGGCGCTGTGGTTGGATAGCTCGCTCGCGAGGCGATCCTCAAAACTGGATGATTCGAAACTGGATTCAGGCATAGGTCGTTAAAACACTTGCGTAGTTATTTATCTAATCGATATTGATCGAATTGCGTGCAAAAAAAATCGGGCACTTCTAAACCCCGAAAGGGGTGTCGATAGTGCCCGATTTCATCTTGCTTGTCAGCAGAAGCCGACTCGCAGAACTGTGCGCCAAAGAATTACTCTGGAACAACAGCCAATTTAACAGCTTGGATCACTTCAGAGTGCAGCTGAACATCGATCTCATATTGACCGATTTCACGCAGAACACCTTGTGGCAAGCGAACTTCTGACTTGGCAACTTCAACGCCAGCAGCAGTGATTGCTTCAGCGATGTCGCGAGTACCGATAGAACCGAACAAACGGCCTTCGTCACCGGCTTTGGCAGCGATAGTTACTTCCAACGCGGCTAGCTTCTCAGCGCGCGCAGTCGCTTCAGCGATTTTGGCAGCTGCAGCAGCTTCCAAACCAGCGCGACGAACTTCGAAGTCAGCGATGTTTTTAGCAGTAGCAGCAACAGCCTTGCCTTGTGGCAACAGGTAGTTACGGCCATAGCCAGACTTAACGGTAACCTTGTCACCGATAGCGCCTAATTTACCTACTTTATCGAGCAGAATAACTTCCATCTCTATTACCCCTTACTCGTGGCTGTCAGTGTATGGAATCAAAGCCAGGTAACGAGCACGCTTGATAGCAGTAGCCAACTGACGTTGGTATTTCGCTTTGGTGCCAGTGATACGGCTTGGAACGATCTTGCCAGTTTCAGTGATGTAGGCTTTCAGGGTTTCGATATCTTTGTAATCGATACGCTTGGTGCCTTCAGCGGTAAAACGGCAGAATTTGCGACGACGGAAAAAACGGGCCATGGTTATACCTCCTGCTCTTCTTCAAAATCATCTGCATCAGCGCCGTCTTCATCAGACAGATCTTCTGCGTCATCACGACGTTCGGTACGTGGTGGACGTGCCTTGCGCTCGCGGCCTTCTTTCTCAGCCTTCATGATGAATGATTCTTCAGTGATAGCAGCATCTTCACGCAGAACCATGCTGCGCAAAACGGCGTCGTTATAACGGAAGTTGGTGGTCAACTCTTCCAACACCGCGTCAGAGCACTCTACATTCATCATGATGTAGTGAGCTTTGTGAACTTTGTTGATTGAGTAGGCTAATTGGCGACGGCCCCAGTCTTCCAGACGGTGAACTTGACCACCATCGTTTTTGATAGAAGCGCTGTAACGCTCAACCATTGCTGGAACTTGTTCGCTTTGGTCTGGGTGAACCAGAAAAACGATTTCGTAATGACGCATTTATAGCTCCTTACGGGTTAAAGTCTCCCGCCTTTTCAGTTAATAAAGAGGCAGTGAGACAAGGAGTAGCCAGTTTTCTGATCTGCACAAAATGCAGACCCATTCCCCCCGGCTGGTTTGGGGTGCGGAATTGTACGGACTCACCCCAGTAGATGCAAGGATAAAAAGTGAGCGTCACTTTATACGATTGCCACTTCAGGCACTTGCCTAAAGTGAGTGGAAAGCGCCGCCTGATACCCGTTGAATGAAGGTGACCCGCTCTTGCAGGTCAAATTAATTCGTCAACACAACAACGGGAACACAATAATGAATAATTACTCTCTGGCAAAAACCCTTTTGGGCACCTTGCTCTGCTGCCAGCTAGCAGTCACAGCGCAGGCCGATGTCGCTCCACTTTCGGTCAATGGCAACAAGATTCTCGCCGGCGGCCAACCGGCTAGCTTTGCCGGCAACAGCCTGTTTTGGAGCAACAACGGCTGGGGTGGGGAAAAATACTACAACGCCGATGTGGTTCGCTGGCTGAAAAACGATTGGGGCTCGACCCTGGTTCGCGCGGCAATGGGGGTCGATGAGGGCGGCGGCTATCTGCAAGACCCGGTCGCCAACAAAGCCAAAGTTAAAGCTGTGGTAGACGCAGCTATAGCTAACGATATGTATGTGATCATTGACTGGCACACTCACCACGCCGAGAAATACACCAGCCAATCCATCGCCTTCTTTCAGGAAATGGCGCGCACCTACGGCAATCGCAATCATGTGATTTACGAGATCTACAACGAGCCGCTGGATAACGCCTCCTGGAGCGGAGTCATCAAGCCCTATGCGCAGCAAGTGGTGAATGCGATCCGCGCGATTGATCCGGACAACCTGATTATTGTCGGCACTCGCACCTGGTCACAGCGGGTAGACGAAGCGTCACGCGACCCTATCGCCGGTAAAAATATTGCTTACACATTGCACTTCTACGCTGGCGACCATGGCCAAGCGATCCGCGATTTTGCCCAGACTGCGCTCAATAACAATGCCGCGATCTTTGTAACTGAGTGGGGTTCAGTGAATGCCAATGGCGATGGCGGTGTTAACTACGGTGAGACCAACGCCTGGGTCGATTTTATGAAGCGCAACAACATCAGCCACGCCAACTGGGCGCTGAATGATAAACCCGAGGGTTCATCTGCGTTGGTTTCAGGCGCAAGTGCCAGCGGCGGTTGGCCAAGTTCACAACTGACCGCCTCGGGCGCGTTTGCCAAAGACATCATTCGCAACTGGCCACGCACTAGCGACCCGGTCGATCCAACACCACCCTGCACTAGTGTTGGACTCGGCACCACCATTCAAGCCGAAGCCTGGTGCCAAATGTCCGGCGTGAAAACCGAGGCGACCAGCGATGCAGGCGGCGGCCAAAATGTGGGCTATATCGATAGCGGCGACTGGATGACTTATTCAGTCAATATCCCCACTGCTGGCACTTATAAAGTCAGTTACCGTGTTGCCGCACAGGCAGGCGGCGGGCAGATGCAGCTGGAGAAAGCCGGTGGTAGCCCGGTTTATAGCAACATCAACATCCCGGGCACCGGCGGCTGGCAAACCTGGCAGACCATTTCGCACAATGTGGTGCTGCCTGCAGGCGAGCAGCTGATCGCACTCTCGGCGATTACCGGCGGTTTTAATGTGAACTGGCTGAAGATTGAAAGCACCGGTACCACTCCCAGCCCGACCCCCATCGCCACCTTGCAAGCAGAGTCTTTTAGCGCGATGAGCGGCATTCAAACCGAAGCGACCAGCGATACCGGTGGCGGTTTGAATGTGGGCTGGATCGATGCCGGCGATTGGCTCTCTTACGCCGGTACACCGGTGAATATCCCCAGCAATGGCAGCTATGAGATTGAGTATCGCGTGGCCAGCCCAAACGGTGGCGGCAGCCTTGCCTTTGAAGAGGCAGGTGGCGCACCGGTCTATGGCACTATCACCATCCCCGCGACGGGCGGCTGGCAAACCTGGGTGACAATCAAACACACAGTCACCCTGAGCGCAGGCAGCCACAAATTTGGTATCAAAGCCAACGGCGGCGGCTGGAACCTGAATTGGATTCGCATCAGCAAGGCGAATTAATAGCAACAGAATCCAGTAAGTGAAGACTTTGGCCGCCTCCGGGCGGCCTTTTTATCGACTGTTGATTAAGACCTATGGATCCCCGCAAGCGGGGATGACGACTCTCGTTTTAAATCGATGGCTTGTTTTCGATATTCCGAGGGCGTCATACCCACCATTCGTTTAAAAAACCGGTGAAACGCCGATTGGCTGTTAAAGCCGGACTTGTAGAGTATGTCCAGCACCGTATCACCTGCGCACTCCGGCGAAGCCAATAGGCGCTTGGCCTCCTCGACCCGCTGGCTATTGATGAACTCGAAAAAATTTTGCTGATAGTGAGTATTGATAATGGTTGATAACTCGCGCGCTTTTACCCCGATCTGATCGGCAAACCGCTCCAGATTAATCTGGCTTTCCAGATGCAAGCGCAATTCGCCAATACCCCGCTCCACCGCCTGCAACTTGTCATCCACCTGAGGGATTTCCTGCAAACGATCTTTTTCAGGTTCAGTTATTGCCACCAAATCCTGCTGCACCAGCTCGCGCGTATTGCGCCAGCCGAACAAAAACAGGGCATTAATCAACAGCACCGTTAAGTAGTTATTGATGATACCGAGCAGATCGTTGGTCTCGCCACTTACATAGCCGCCTAAAAAGTAGGCGATAAATGACCAGAGCCAGTGGATAAAAAAGCCCCCCAACACCAAGTCGGCCAGACGCAACTCGCGCTCGGAAATAGTGGAATACATTTGCTGGAGCTGTTTGCGCAGCCGATATTCGGTGTAGAAACAGGCGAACACGTAGATGAGCGGTGAGCATTTCACCAAAAACCAGACAAATGCCAGCGCCGCGCGATCGCCCCCTGAGAGCGACGCCCAATGCCAGGGCAACCAGTCATAGATACTCAAGTCATAGGCAAAGGTCACCCCCACCGCCAGCACGGCGGGCAGCAGATGAATGCCATGGCGCCAGTGCCGCAAGTCGATTTCTTGTGATAGGGAGCCTAGATAAAAGAACAACACCGGCCCCTGCAGTAGCAGGCACGCTGATAGTAACGCCGGAATCACTGGGTAATTGGCAATCGCCATAGCTTGGAAGCTGGTGTTCCAGATGATCAAGGTAGTGCTGAGCGTACCCACCACCAACAGGAAAAAAATCTGTAACAGCCGCCGCGGCTGTTTTCTCCCGCCGGGCAAGATCCCCAGGGCAATACAGAGCAGCAGAGTTTCCAGAATGGTCAGGACGATAACCACCTCATGCAGATTCAACAACAAGCTTTTCATTATTCTTTTGCTCCGGCATGTCTCAATCTAATTAGGTTGCACAACCCATGGATCCCCGCACGCGGGGATGACAACTCCCCAATTAAACCTCCGTCACTCCCGTATGCAGAGGTGGCAGCATCCTGCTGAGGGGTGAATTATCGCCGCAATCACCACCGCACGACCTGTCCCACTTTGCGATTTCGCTAAGTGGGGCTTCTCAGTTTTATACAAACCGCAAAAAACAGGAGGAATACTTACCCGCCCAGATGAAATAGTAGCCTCCATGCGGTGGACTGACACCGCAGATCTAAAAAACAAAAATGCTAACAATAACGATACGAGAGGCAAAAATGAAAAAACTCGCCAAATCTGGCCTGCTTCCCCTTGCACTGATTTCATCGGGATTCTTGTTGACTCAAGCTGCGCAAGCGCAAACCTGCGGCTGGAATCAAATCTGGAAAGACGACTTTAACGGCACAACCCTTGACCGCAATAACTGGTCGCTGGAGGTAAATGGCGATGGCGGTGGCAATGGTGAGCTCCAGTACTACACCGACCGACCACAGAATATGTGGGTCAGCGGCGGCTTGCTGAATATCAAGGCGATCCGCGAAGCCTATGATGGCAAAAGCTGGACCTCTGCCCGCCTGCGTACCAAAAACGCGCAGGATTGGACCTACGGCAAAATCGAAGCGCGCATCAAAGTACCCAGCGCTTCCGGCACCTGGCCAGCGTTTTGGATGCTGACCAGCGAACAGCAGCGCGATTCCCACGGCTGGCCGCAGGGCGGTGAGATCGACATCCTTGAAACCGTGAATACCAGCGAAGATATACTCGGCACCTTGCACTACGGCGCCTATTGGCCCTACAACGGCAACACCGGCTGGCCGAATCCCGACAACCTGATCGCCCCCGAAGCGGGTCGCACCAAAACCGATTTCCACACCTACGCGGTTGAATGGTACGAAGACCGCATGGTCTGGTCGATTGATGGCGTACCCAAAATCACCAGCTCACGCAGCAAACTCGACGGCCCATCACCCGTCCGCTCCAACTGGAACTCTTTCTACAATCGCCCCTTCCACGTGATTTTGAACTTGGCGATGGGCGGCTCTCTGGCAGGTAACCCCAACGGTAGCGAAGCGGCTGAACAGCTGATGCAAGTAGACTATGTGGCCGTTTACAAAAACGATGCCAGCTGGTCGGTGGAAGGCGATACCTATGTCTATCGCGGTGAAAACTACAAAAAGTACCGTGTCGATGGCCCAACCACTGCCAGTTACAACTGGTCGGTGCCTGCGGGGGTGACCATAGTATCCGGCCAGGGTACGCGGGAGATTGTTGCCGCTATTGGCAACACAGCGCGCTCCGGCAATTTCAGCGCAACCTTCAACTCCGGTTGCAGCCTCAAAACCGTGAGCAAACCAGTAACTATCGAACAAGGCCGCACTCAAACTCTCGCCAGTTATGAAAGCGGGTTAGGGCTTACTCACCTGCAAAACGGCGTGGCTATGGGTGCAGGCGCGATTGTTAACAACCCAGCGCCGGGTGCCGTCAATACCTCCAGCAAAGTGCTGCGCTATGTGCGCGATGCAAGCCAACAGTGGGACAACCTCAAACTCAGCGGTTTTGGCAAGCTGAACGCAGGCGAATTGCGCTCTGGTCGCGCCAAGATTTTTGCCGATATTTACTACCCGGCATCGGCCACTAACCTGCTCGGTAAAGAGATCGGCGGCGGTTTGGAAAACAGCGCCGTAGTCAGCGCCACCCCCAGTTGGGATGGCAATACCGGTCGCCTCGCACGCTTTAAAGGCACCATCGGCAAAGCCGGTGAATGGCATACAGTTGAGATAGATTTTACCGGCACACCGGATTCAGGCATAGCCGCCAGCCAAGCCGATAACCTGGTATTGATGGTGGAAGCGGGCTTTAATCGCCCTGCCGACTTCTACCTGGATAACATCCGTATCGTCTGGCCCGACAATGGTTACAGCCTGAAACAAACTATCGCCAACTTCGATGGCACCAGCAATGGCGCAATCAAAGCGGCACCCTACACCAGCGGAGTACGCTCGATTGTCGCCAATCCGGCGCCGAACGCGGTAAATTCATCGCCAAATGTGCTGCGTTATGTGCGCGATGCGGGCGCCACCTACGACACCCTCGCCTTTAACGGCATCACCGGCATACCCGATGCGCTGGACGCACAACACGGCATGGTGCGGGTAGCAGTAGATGTTTACACCACCGCGCCAGTGGGCACGATTATCTCCATGAATCTGGAAAACGAGCTGCAGGTGAGCGCAGTCACTCCGGCAGATTGGCAAGTCGGTCGCCACAGTTTCTACCAAACCGAGACCACCAAAACCGGTCAGTGGGAAACGCTGGAGTTTAACTACAACTTCGCGGCCGCCTTGGGCGATTGGGCGAATAACAAAGCATCTGCACCTTTCACCGGTGTCGATCAACTGATCTTCCTCATCACCCCCGGCGTGGCCAGTACCGGCACTTTCTACTTCGATAACTTCCGCGTAATGGCCTACAACAAAGATGCACCGGCCACTGCAGGCAGCTCATCGTCCAGCAGTTCGGTCGCCGCGCCATCCAGCCTTGCCAGCAGCAGTAAAAGCTCAACAGCGCCGAGCAGCGTTGCACCGTCCAGTACGGCGCCATCTAGCACCGCTCCTTCAAGTATCGCTCCGTCAAGCGCAGCACCAAGCAGCTCCAGTGTAGCCGCTTGCAGCAACTGCCCACCGGTATTGGTATCCCAGGGTCGCACTGTTACTGCCAGCACCGCATTAACTGCAGCGGCTAATGCAGTAGATGGCGATGGCGGCACCCGCTGGGAGTCAGCACACGCAGTTGACCCAAGCTGGATCATGGTGGATCTGGGCAGCACCAAAGCACTGAGCCAAGTGGTGATTGATTGGGAAGCCGCCAACGCGGCCAACTATCAAATTCAAGGCAGCACCAACGGCATGAGCTGGACCAATTTAAAAACCGTTACCGGCGGCACCTTTGGCACCCGCACCGATACCCACGCGGTGAGCGGCAGCTATCGCTATGTGCGTATTTACGCCACCGCGCGCAGCACCGGCAACCAATGGGGTTATTCCATCTGGGAACTGAAAGTCTACGCCCAAGGCACGCCAGCAAGCAGCTCAGCGGCGAGCTCAAGCTTGGCACCAGCTGCACCGCTGAATATTGCCAGCGCCACGGCCAGTACCGCACTTACGCCAGCGGCAAATGCGATCGATAAAAACAGCGGCACCCGTTGGGAGTCTTACCATGCACTTGACCCAAGCTGGCTGACGCTGGATTTGGGCAGCGCCAAAACCCTGAGCAGTATCGCCATCGATTGGGAAGCAGCCAATGCGGCGAATTACACAGTGCAGGGTTCGAATGACAATTCCAATTGGGCAACTTTGGCCACCCGCACCGGCGGCACCTTCGGCGAGCGCACCGACACACTGAACATCGCCGGTAGCTATCGCTATCTGCGCATTCACGCTACCGCACGCAGCACGGGCAACCAGTGGGGTTATTCCATCTGGGAAGTGCGCGTGCTGGGCTGGTAATCCTAACCACATTCGTCATACCCGCACATGTGACCTTCGGGAAGTCGTCATACCCGCTTGCGGGTATCCATAGGTTTTCACATCAAAAGCTGGACTCCCGCTCGCGGGAGTGACGATGTGTTTATAGCGCAGATCGCGCCAAGAACAACAAGCTCCCTCTCTCTGTTTCCACTGACCCGGTGGAAATAGAGGCTTTTTCACCCGGCATTGGCCGCGCCTGCTGCCAGTGCCAGGGTGATTTTTTAACGGGTAATCAACTCCTTAGCTAATAAAAAATAATTCCCTTGGAGGAACTATGCATTTCCTACTACAAAAACAACCACTTACTGCGGTAATCATCAGCCTTGGGCTGGGCGCAAACGCGGCCCAAGCCCAAACCGCCTACAACGACCCCTGGTGGGCAAGCCCCAACAACAACACCAGTTTTGTCGATCAATTCGATGGCGTAAACATCAACCGCAACAAATGGCTGGTGGAAAAAAACATCTTTGTGAACGGCGAAGATATCGACTATCAAGACGTTGAATATCCCGCTGCCGACTGGACCCTGCGCGTCGGTCAGCCAGATGCAGGCGCGAGCGATGGCAAGGTGTTGAACCTCAAAGCGCGCTATATGGATGGCCAGATTCAGGACTACTACGGCGGCAATGCCGGTCAGGGCAAGCCCCTGTTTATCCGCGCCGGGCGAATCGAATCGCAAATCGCCGATGACTCCACCTTTGTCTACGGCAAATTTGAAGCGCGTATCAAAATGCCGCCTGCGCGCAACGGCGAATTCCCCGCTTGGTGGCTGCTGGGTAACTTCCCCGATGTGGGTTGGACGGCGTGCCAGGAACTGGACATTATCGAGTTCACCGGCGCCAACGCGAGCAAGGCTCCCCAAACCCGTTGGTCAGCGCCCTACCCGGCTTACGGCGGCAACCCATTCGGTACGACTTACGCGCAATTGGGCATCAGCCCGAGCGACCAGTACGTTACCTACGGGGTGATCAAAACCCCGGAATACATCGAGTATTACATCAACGGCGTCAAGACTTTTACCTGGTCCAAAGCCGAACGTGGCGATCAACCCTGGCCCTACCTCACGCCCATGCGCATGATCCTCAACCACGCCATCACCCATGTGGAATGGCCGGATGTGGGCAACTACAACAAGTTCAGCACCAACGCGAATGTAGCCAACAAAACCGGCTATACCCGCACCACTAATGGCGTGACTGAATACGAGTACATAGATACCGCGAGCATGAACACCAATATCGGCCGCGCTGGTACGGATTTCCTTGTGGATTACGTGGCTCACTGGCCGCTGCCCGCAACAGATAGCTGGCACAAGTACATCGACGAGAGCAAATACAGCTTCTTCCGTCCGACCAACAACACCAAAGGCTTCTATTCATTGAAAGGCTGGATGGCGCCGGTATCGGTAACGGCCGATGCTTACTTGCAAGAAGGTGATAACGCCTATCGCGACAACAGCGCCAAAAACGCGGCCGATGGCTATGTTGGCTCCAAGTGGGCGACACCACGCGACGACAATATGCACTCGGTCACTATCGACTACGGAGTGGATAAACCGATCAAATACTTCTGGATTGAATGGGCGTGGAATCTACCCAAGTCCTATGACATCTACGGCAAAACCTCCACCGGCAACTGGGAGTTTATCCGTACATCGGATCAACAAAGTGTCGGCTGGGCAACCCATACCTTTGATGTAAACAAGACCTATCGCTACGTCAAACTCGTCACCAAAGGCCGTATCGATAAAGCCGAGCCAATCTGGCTGCTGGAATTCAAAGCCTTTGAAGATGTAGCCAACGTCTATCCAAAACCCGCTGGCACCGCACTGGTGGATCGCGCCGTTAACATGCTGGGCAATGGTAATTTCGCCACTGACCTGAACGGTTGGGTGGGCGAAAACTACGACGGCTCGGGCGCAGCCTACGCTGCTATAAACGGCGAAGCGCGTGTTACTGCCGCCAATCAGGGTACCGGCGCAGGCTCTTATCAGTTGCACACCCAGGGCTTTGGCTTAAAGCGCAACTATCGCTACCAAGTGAGCTTCCGCGCACGCGCTGCATCGCCGCGCAATATTCAAATGCGCCTGTCAGAAGACCAGCTGAACCCATCGGCAGCCGGTACCTATCTGTTACAAACGGTCGCCCTGGGCACCACCATGGCGAATTACAGTTTCAATCTGGATTTCACCGGTGGCGATAACGCTGGCCGCCTCGCCTTTTTGTTTGGCGCCATGGGCAATGCGACCACCTTTATCGATGATGTGGTGATTCGTGAAATCGCCTATATCGGCTCAGGCGATCCCTTGGTTCCAGCGATCAGCGCCACTAATTTCACCGGCGCCAGTTCTGGCTGGGAAACTGAATGGTGGGGTGCTGCATCCCGCGCGGTAGACGGCTCAACCGGCAACAAAGCCAGTGGCAAACCCGGTGTGGCAGACAATCAGGATCTGTGGGTTAGCGTCAATATCGACCCCAACTATGAAGTGAAAGAAGTGCTGGTAGCGGGCGATAAATCCGCGCCACGCAGTTTGGCGCAGTTCAAAGTGGAATACGGCACCGCCAACAACACCATGATCGATTGGACCAACAGCAATAACGATGGCACCTATGAAAGCTTCAGCAGCTTTAGTGCTTATCCTCCTGCTAACGAGCGCAACTTCCGCTTCTGGTTCCGCCCACCGGCTGGCCAAGTAGTCGAAGTCGCCGATGTGCAATTGATGGCGGTCGATTTAAAACCGCACCGCATTTACTCCATCAATCTGGATGGCGCAGGCAGCATCGCTCCGGCGGGCACACTTCGCTACAGCAAAAACAACACTGACTCGGCGACTTACACCTTCACACCACCCGCAGGCCAGCAAGTGGCGAACGTGATTGTGGATGGTGTTGCGCTGGGCGCGATGAACAGCTACACCTTCAACGCGATCTCTGCGAGCCACACCATTGCAGTGTCGTTCACCGGTTCAGTTAGCCAGCCATCGTCGGCCTCCAGCTCCAGTGCGCCGTCATCTACACCCTCCAGTGTGAGCAGCTCCAGCGCACCGGCATCGGTATTGGTATCGCAAGGTCGCCCGGTGACTGCCAGCACCAGCATGATGCCAGCAACCAACGCGGTCGATGGCAATGGCGGAACGCGCTGGGAGTCCAACCACGGCGTAAGCCCGAGCTGGATCATGGTCGATCTGGGTTCAAACCGTAATCTGACCTCGGTCGTAATTGATTGGGAAGCGGCCAACGCGGCGGATTATCAAATTCAAGGCAGCACTAATGGCACCAGCTGGACGAATTTGAAAACTGTCACCGGCGGCGCTTTTGGCAATCGCACCGACACCAATGCCGTCAGCGGCAGCTATCGCTATGTGCGTGTTTACGCTACGGCGCGCAGTGCGGGCAACAACTGGGGCTATTCAATTTTTGAATTGAAAGTCTTCGCGCAAAACGCAGCAGTGAGCAGCAGTTCAGCATCCAGCACTGCAACGCCCGCACTCTTAACGCCGGTAAGCGCCACTGCAAGCACGGCCTTAACCGCAGCGAGTAATGCGATTGATAAAAACGGCGGCACCCGTTGGGAATCGGCACACGCGATTGACCCAAGCTGGATTACGTTGGATTTAGGCAGCGCAAAAAATCTGACCCAAATTGCCATCGATTGGGAAGCGGCAAACGCGAGCGCTTATAGCGTTCAAGGTTCGAACGACAACGCCAACTGGACCAACATCGCCAGCAAAACCGACGGCACTTTTGGTACGCGCACCGACACGCTCACCTTAAACGGCAACTACCGCTATGTGCGCATTTACGGCACCGCGCGCAGTGCAGGCAACCAATGGGGCTATTCAATTTGGGAGGTGAGACTGACCGGATTTTAAAGTAATCCACATGTAAAAAACCAGCTTTACATCTCCGTCGTCATACCAGCTTGCGGGTATCCATAGATTTTCAACAACAGCTGGACTCCCGCAAGCGGGAGTGACGGAAAAACAAAGAAACAAAAATAGCACAACGTAAATGTTTTACTCCGTCGTCATACCCGCCTGCGGGTATCCAGCACTTAAAACAATGGATTCCCGCTACGCGAGAGTGACGATGGAGAATTTTTCAAAAAACAAAACAGAATTATCAAAAATCAACTAAAGGACGAAACAATCATGCACAAGACAAAATCACTTTCATTATCCAAATCCTTTTTATTATCCAAGTCATTTTTGTTGTCAACGTTACTGACACTCGGCATCAGCAGTGCAATCAGCAGCCAAGCTGCGGTCATTACTTTTGATGATTTACCTGCAACCGAATTGGATGCAATTCCCGCTGGTTACAACGGTTTTACCTGGGGTGAATCTTTTTTAACAAACGTATCCTACGTGCACAAAAACACCCTGCCCGGCACCGGTTTTGAAACCGGCGTTGTCTCAGGCGATTACGCCGCATTTAATTTTCTCGCCACCACCAGCATCATCAGCGGCGCGCAATTTGATTTTAACGGCGCCTATTTAACAGCAGCCTGGAACGATGGCTTGAATATTGAAGTCAGCGGTTTTTTAAACAACGCGCTGTTGTTTACCCAAACCGTCACCGTCAATACCAGCGCCGCTCAGTGGTTCGATTTTAATTTCCTCGGCATCAACTCCCTCAGCTTGCGCGCCTGGGGTGGAACTTCTATTGATGGCACCCAAGGCAATGATTTTTTTGTAATGGACAATTTCACCATCAACGAGCCCACGGCAGTCCCCGAGTCATCCTCACTGCTATTGTTACTGCTCGGCATCGCCGGAATTGTAGTGGGCCGCAAAACCAGAAAAGCCTAGTCTACAAAGAAAAACCATAGCGTCCCTGCTTTGCCGCTACCAAGCGATTGGTAGCGGCGTTTTTGTTTTTGGGGTAGATTCCCAAGCCTAACGTAGGTTGGCGCTGAGCGCAGCGATGCCCAACATGACAATTACACAGAGCCATTCCATAAAACATGATTTAGGATGTACACACAATGAGATCAAAAAAAGACTCATTAGATATCGAGCATATAAGTTCAGTTATGGGAAAAGAACTAAAAGATACCTCACCGGAGACATTGAAACTATTTGACTTCGCAATACAATCTATCCAAAAACGAATTTCATACTGTAAGTATCACTTGAGTGAATTCAACACTCACAGCACGCCTGTGGCGCTCTTGAAAGATAGACTTGACCCCCAAACTGATGACGAACTTTCAATTAGAATCCTTTATGAAGCTAATGCATTTGGATTTATTAGTAACTTACACGCATTAGTAGACTCCCTTCCATTTATCCTGAATATTATCTTTAACACAAGAGAAATTGACAACACAGGTATTGGTTGGAACCCTAGATTCATCAATGGATATAGAGACTTTACCTTTTTTAGCCAATTAGAAAATTTTCAAAAAAATAATTTATTTGTCAAGCTAAAGGGGCTTACAAATACTAGCAAACACAAATACCTAACAAGGCTAAAAAACGACTTTAAAAAAATAAGCTTTGAGAGCATTAGCTATAGAGAAAAAAAAGAGGAAAAATTAATTGCCGATGTGGATGCTGAACAATTTATGATTGATAGTTACAATACTCTAATACCAGAGCTGATCTGGACAATCAATCTTATTATTGAAGCGAAGAAAAACTCACGAACAGAGACTCTAAGATAAATAAGAGGGGATTAATAATGATCTACCAAGGTAACTGCCATTGCGGCGCAATACAATTTGAAGTGGAAGCACCCGACGAAGTGGAAGTCGAAAACTGCAATTGTTCGATCTGTAATATGACCGGCTTTTTGCATTTAATTGTGCCGCAGCGCAATTTTCGGCTGATCAGCGGCGAAGACAATATCACCACTTACACCTTCAATACCGGTGTTGCCAAGCATAAATTTTGTAAAACCTGCGGCATCAAACCGTTTTACATCCCGCGCTCAAATCCAGACGGTGTGGATGTAAATTTGCGCTGCTTAACCACGCAACCAAAAACGGTAAAAATTGTGGATTTTGATGGGCAGAACTGGGAGCAACATGCGCACACTGTTGCGCACAAAAGCCTGTAATTAGTTGGAGTTATTACTTAGGCTCAATAAATTGAACCCCTACGGCCATGTTGAAATGTAGGGGCGCAATTTATTGCGCCCTATAACCCAACACTCGCGCAGGCAGTAGCAAGACACTTTTCAAGAAAGCGAAGAGCGCCTCAAAGGTGATACCTATAAGGCGAAATGGCAGGGAGATGAGCCAAACAAGCGGCCAGAGCAACAACGCGAGCAACGCCAATGGCCAGCAGACAACCCATAACAATAACCAGCAGATAAACGTCAACATACCCATTCCCCTTGCGTGCCACGATTGTTGGCTTAGATGCGGATTGCAGCTATTTGGATTCAACTAACCGTTATTTAACTCCAAGAGGTCTGAGCCTTTGGCACAATTAGCTTATTTTTGACTATTTTTTGGCGCAATTGTGGCGCGATTAGTGTAATTGCGCCAATATCTGGCGCAATTAGTTTGAGCACCCTAAATAACCTATACAAAGCCCAAGGACTTAAAAAATGCAGGCAGCAGACACCTCATTAACCCCGTATCTCTCAACCAGCTATTACATCGATTTTGATCACCCGCTTGTTAGCGACAAAGCACAGCAATTAGCGCGCAAACATCACGGCGAACTGGAATTAGCTAAAGCATGCTTTGAGTTCGTCCGCGATGAGATTCAGCACAGCTGGGATTTTCGTAAAAATCCGGTGACTTGCAAAGCATCAGATGTACTGATGCACCGCACAGGCTATTGCTACGCTAAAAGCCATTTGCTGGCGGCGCTATTGCGGGCCAACAATATCCCTGCAGGATTGTGCTACCAAAGGTTGAGTGTCAGCACGGGGGGGAGCCCCTATTGCTTGCACGGGCTAAATGCTATTTATTTAAATAATTTTGGCTGGTATAGGGTCGATGCAAGGGGAAATAAACCTGGTGTCTCAGCACAATTTTACCCGCCAGAGGAAAAGCTTGCCTTCGCCGTCAAAGGATCATTGGAACGAGACCTTCCCGAAATATGGGCAGCCCCCATGCCACTGATTGTCGAAACACTGGAAAAATACTCAACCGTAAAAGAAGTCTACGAAAATTTGCCCGACATCATTTAAACCTTAAGGGAAACTATGGATATCAATATCAGAAAATTTAACGTAGGGGATGCACCCAAACTCTACGCAGCAGTTAAAGAATCCGTTGCCCATTTATCACCATGGTTATGCTGGTGCACGCCAGCCTATTCAATAAATGACGCTGAATTCTGGGTAAATACCGCTGAAACAGAATGGAATGCAGGCCATGATTTTCGGTTTGTGATTGAATGCAATCTCACCAAAAAATTTCTTGGATCGGTCGCAATTAATCAGGTGATCCAGCAGCACAAAATCGGAAATCTGGGTTACTGGATAAGACAATCGGAATTAAATCAAGGCGCATGCATCAATGCGGCCAGAAAAACAATTGAATATGGGTTTAATGAACTTCAATTACAACGCATCGAAATATGTGCACTGGAAAACAATACTGCCAATATCGCAGTCGCCGAAAAATTAGGTGCCACTTACGAAGGAATACTGCGCAACAAGTTATTTCATAATGGCAACTCTTATCCGGCCAAATGCTATTCGCTAATTCCAAGTGACTTAAGCACCCTACAAGCATATGAGAAGATAATGTGAAACTAACCCCCACCACCGCCCTCATCATTATCGATCAGCAGAAAGGGCTGGATAATCCAAAACTCGGGCCGCGCAATAACCCCGATGCCGAAACAGTCATGCTGAAATTACTTGGCGCATGGCGCGCAGCTCAGTGGCCGATTATTCACGTTAGGCATCGCTCACCGGAACCCGATTCTGTTTTTTGGCCAGAGCAACAGGGTTTTGAATTCAAACCGGATTTTCTACCACAAGGCGATGAGCCAATCGTCGAAAAAAACGTCCCTTGTGCGCTACTCAAGACTAATCTTGAGCAAATACTTGATCAAAAAAATATCCGAAAAATTGTATTGATAGGGGCGTCCACCAACAACTCAATTGAAGCCACTGCTAGAAACTTGAGCTCACTTGGCTTTCGGGTTTGCATAGTCGAGGATGCTTGTTTCACCTTCGCAAAAAAAGATTACTTCGGCACAGCAAGAGCCGCAGCAGATGTGCACGCAATGTCGCTGGCAAACCTGCGAGACGAATATGCAGAAATTACTCATTCCACACAATTACTCATGGAGTTCGCATGTTAGTTCGCCCCTACACCCCCAGTGATGCCGCAGCGATTTGCGATATTTATAATCACTATATCGAACACACGGTGATTACCTTTGAGGAAGTTCCACTCACCGCTGCACAAATGCAAGAGCGTGTTGCGGCTTATACCCAGCTCTACCCCTGGTTGGTTTGTGAGAACGAAGGCAAAGTGCTTGGTTATGCTTACGCAAGCAAATGGAAGGAGCGAATTGCGTACAAACATACGGCAGAAATTACCGTGTATTTAAAACACGACACAACCCAAAAGGGTTATGGCAGCGCGTTGTACAGCGAATTGATCGCGCAGCTGAAAACCAAAGGCTGCCATGTTTTGCTTGGATGCATTGCGATTCCCAATGAGGCGAGTGTGCGCTTGCATGAACGTATGGGCTTCGAAAAAGTTGCGCATTTTGCTGAGGTGGGGCGCAAGTTTGATCGCTGGTTGGATGTGGGCTATTGGCAAAAAACCTTGTGAAGGGCTACTCGCCCTTCTGCCGAAATTCAGTTGGTGTCACGCCAACCATGCGTTTAAAAAAGCGATGAAAAGCTGAGGGGCTGTTAAAACCGGATTTATAGATAATCTCTAAAATGGTTTCATCTTTTAACTCTGGCAATACCAATAGGCGTTTGGCCTCTTCCACACGATAGCGGTTGATAAACTCAAAAAAATTCGATTGGTAATGCATTTTTAAGATTGCGGAGATGTCACGCGGTTTCAACCCTATCTGCTCCGCAAAACGCTCAAGATTGATATTGCTCTCCAAAAATAATTTGTCCTCGTTCATCGCCTTTTCGATAATTTCAACCTTGTGGTCCATTTTAGTGGGCTGCACCGGTTTGGCCACAGGTACCACATGTACGCTGAGCAGTTGGCGAGTATTAATTAAACCAAATACAAATAAACCGTTGACCAACATCACCGTAAGATAATTATCGATAATGCCGAGTGTATCACTCACCGATGCGCTCACCATGCCTTCCAACAAATACGCAAGCAGCGACCAGAGCCAATGCAAACAAAAACCGGCCAGCACAACATCGGCCAGTTTTAATTCAGACATGGCGATATCGGAATACAAATGTTTTAGCTGTTCGCGCAATCTGTATTCCGCGATGACACACGCGATGATGTAACCCAATGGCGATAACTTTACCAGCGCCCAGACAAATGCCACCACTGCATTCTCGGTACCAACTAACTCAGTTGCCGGTTGCCATTCCACACTATCAATACCAAAAAAAGCCAGCAATAGAACCGCAACCAATGCCGGCGCAAAATGCAACAGATTGCGCCAGCGTAGCAATACCATTTGCTGCGAAAGCGAGCGCAAATAAAAGTACAGCACCGGCCCTTGCAACAATAAACAGGCAGCGAGAATAGCGACCACAAAAGGCGTGTGATTAATCGCTGCTGTTTTTAAATCGCCATTCCATACAATCAGAGTGGTCGTTAGCACCAGTGCAATGAGCAGAAAAAAACCGGACAAAATACGCCGGGGCTGCAGATGTTTGGCGGGCAATAAATTTAATAAAGCAGCCAGCACACAGCACTCTACCGCCGTGAGCACCAGCACCAAGTCATGGATATTTAGAAAGTTGGTTTTCATCAGGCCCTTCTCGCGTAGGCACAGCCAATCACCCTCGTGGCAGGGCGCTCTCTTTGGCGGTGGATTCTCATTATAAAATGCAGTGGCCGTCTCACAAATCGATTGGCTTCGCCGGGCCTATTTGAATACACAGTGTTTGGCGTAATCCTTAGCTTCGTTCATAGTGAGGTCACCCTTGGGTTTTTCCGCAATGCTTTTACACCATTCAGGGCTACCAACTTCAGGAGCGCAGGCAGATACCAAGTGAACCAAGGCAACAACCAATAGCAATTTAACCATTCTTAAAAAAACGTGCATATAAAATCCAAATTATTTGAGTTGTATAGATATTGCACCAGCAGTGGGAGCATGTAATACATGGCTGAGTCAGGGCAGCCATGGAATAAAAATTCCAGTGCAAGGATAGCAGAGCCTGTCGCTAAAGAACCTATTCACCCTACACATAGGCGATTTTGGCCATAAAAAAACGCCCGCTGGATAAGAGCGGGCGTTTCATTTACACAAGGCAATCACACCTCAATAGATGATCAACTAGGGCAATGCATTCAAATGATTGCCTACAGGCACTGAGAAGATGCGACCATCTTTTACATCCCAGTTGATTGACCAAGTCATCACGCCACGGAAATCCGCGTAAGCTGCCAGCGGCGTGTTGCTACCGCAATTGCTGCGTTTCACCAAACAATCGACCGCTTTGTTAATGTCCGCCGTTGTCGCTTGACCGGAACCGGCAGCGCGTGGGCCAGAGGGCAAACCGAGAGCGACTTGATCCGGGCGTAGACCTTTAAAGTTACCGGCTGTGCCGTTGGCCAGGGGGAAACCTTCGATCAACATACGCGCTGAAGCTACCATCATATCCACCGTACCGGCTTGATAGGATTGCGCCGCATAAGGTGTCGCGAGACCGCCATTGTTGTACAACTGCACGTGCAACAAATCCAATTCATTGCGCAATTGATCAATCATCGGCAAGTAAGCACCCCAGATTCCGGTGTAAGCCACATAACCACCTTGCACATAAGGATGCTCAGGCGCCATTGAGACATACAGATCGGGGTACATAGCATGAAGTTGTTTGATCGCCGATACCATGTTGCTGATCACTGGCGCACCATGCATTACACCGGCACCACTTTCCAGATCAATGTCCACACCATCAAAACCATACTCATTGATAATCGCCGCTGTGCTGTTGACGAAATTGGCGAGGTTGGTGGAATTGTTCAGCGTCACAGTACCTTTTTCACCCCCGTAGGAGAGCACAATGTTTTTGCCCTGCGCACGTTTAGCGGCGACATCGGCAATAAATTGCGCTTTGTTCAACGCTGGATCCAAACGGAATTCCACACTGCCATTGCCAGCGTCATCCACAAAGGCGATAACAATCACATCCCAAGATGCATCAACATCGGCCAAACGAATTACACCGCTGCCGTTGTCAAAGTTGTGCCAGTAACCCACCAACGCATGTTTTGGCAGAGCGGCAGCGTCACCTGGAACACGGCCATTTCCGGTAGAACTGGTAGATGACTTACTCGAAGATGCAATGCTGGAAGGTGCAACAGAAGATGACGAAGACGATGATTTTGAGCTAGGCGCAACACTGCTAGGCGCACTGCTTGAAATGCTGCTTGAAACAGCACCGCAAGACTTCACCAATTCCCACGCCTGCTGCCAGTGCGCACCGGTACCGGGCGCATACGCCCAGGCTGCGGTAGAGCCACACCAACCCGCGACCGTGCAGCGATACTCACTACCCGCATTTTGTACCAATTGGCCTGCGCTGTACGCAGTGCCAGCAACGTACTGTGTCGACGCACAATTTCCCGCAGCAATTGAAGAGCTGGAAACAACAGCGACTGAACTGGAAGATTTTGAGCTAGGTGCAACACTGCTTGGCGCAGATGAAGACGATGGCGCGACAGAACTCGGCGCAGAAGAAGCCGCGCCATCACAGGCGCCGAGCAGTGTCCACTCTTGCCATTGGCCGGAGTAACTGGCCGGGCTGTGCCCTTGCGACCACCAGTTGGCCTTGTAGGCTTTACCGGATTCTTGCACCTGTGTACTACCACCGTAGGCAGCAGTGCTATTCCACTCTGGCAAACCTGCACAATTCACCGCAAATGCACTGGTTGATAAGCCGCTCACGCATAATGCGGCAAGTGCGATAACAGAATTTTTCGCTGACTTGTATATGTTCATAATCCCCTCACTCTCTTTGTATTTTTTGGACAAAAGATTCCCGCAAAGAAATTGTGAAAATTTCTTTGGATTTTTTGCTTCTATTGAGATTTTTGTGGGCGCCCCCGTGGATCAGTACTTATCTTGTTTTTTTGCTAAAAACAGATTGGCCGTACTTTGGGAAACACTCCAGTCCCGGTAACTCGTTACGAGCTCCTTCTGGTCGTTATCATCAGACTCATCCGAGTGTGATTTATTATTCTGGCGCAAAACACCTTATGACAACGTTGCCATATATATCACCCAGATCAACGAATGGCAATCATGTATATGACCAAAGGATGACGATTACGCAAAATTTTTATTTCATTAGAATAAAAACTTTGCGCAATCGGGGAAAATAACGGGGGATAGATGATTGGGAAATAACGGATTATTGTTGGATCAAGTTGGCACGCTGGCGCACCGCTTCAAATAAACACACGCCGGTCGCTACCGAGACATTCAAACTGCTCACGGTGCCCGCCATGGGAATATTCATCAAGTGGTCGCAGGTATCTTGCGTTAAACGGCGCAGGCCATCGCCTTCTGCGCCCATCAAAATACCAATCGGGCCGGTGAGGTTGCATTGGTAAACTGACTGCTCTGCTGCACCCGCGGCACCGAATAACCAAATACCTTTTTCCTGCAAACTTTTCAGCGTGCGCGCAAGGTTGGTCACCGGAATAAACGGCAGCACTTCCGCCGCGCCGCAGGCAACTTTGCGCACTATGGGCGTAATGCCGACGGATTTATCCTTGGGTGCGATAACCGCATGCACACCTGCAGCCTCCGCCGAGCGCATACAAGCGCCGAGGTTGTGCGGATCAGTGACACCATCAAGGATCAACAAAAACGCTGGCTCGTTGAGATCGTCAATCAACTTAAATAAATAGGTTTCATCGAATGTTTCACCCGGCGTGCAAATCGCCACCACACCCTGATGATTTTCATCGCCAACTAATTCATCCAGTTTATTGCGATTGACGACCTGGCAGTGAATGCCATTACTTTGTGCAGCGCTAACAATTTTTTGCAAGCGCTGATCATTGCGACCCTGCACCATGTAAATTTCAATTACCCGTTGCGGCGCACTTTTTAGCAGGGCCTGCACAGAGTGCAGGCCAAAGATAGGTTCACGTTTCAAAAAAAATTACCTGATTATTTAGGCTTTAATACTCGCTTTGGTTTAACGCTCAGAGACCCGGGTTTCGCGCTCGCGCAAAATCCGGTCTTTCACTATATAAATTTCGCGATTCAAATTTTCATCCAAGACAAAGTTTTCACTGCGCAGCCAGCGATCAATTCTTTGTCTTAGCCTTAACCACCGGTCTTTTATCATTTGTCTTCTTAGCCCCAGCGACAGCCTTGCTTTTTGGCGCTTTTGGCGCAGGCGATTGAACTGTTGCTGGCGCTGCCTTGCTTGCAGCTTTCGCAGTTTTACGGCCATGATCGACCTCCCCTTTGGATGTTGCACTTGCCGCTTTAGCTGCGGACACTTTTTTTACTGCAGCTGGCTTGGTAGTAGCTGCCTTAGCCGCAGGAGCTTTAGGCACAGCGGCTTTTTTACTAGCGGCGGGTTTAGCGGCGGCCTTTTTGGCAGGCGCAGCATCGGCCACTTTTTTCACCACCATCTTTTTAGCCACGACTGTTTTTACAATCGGTGTTTTGGCTGTTGATGGTTTTTCGCTAGCTTGCGCGGTCGCCACTTTTTTAGCGCCGGTTTTCTTTTTGCCGGACGATGGTTTAGCACTCGCCGATTTGCCGTTTTTCGCTTTGCCCGCCGGTTTAGCGGCCAATGGTTTACTGAGCGTTTTAGTTCCCGCAACCTGTTTCACTACTATTTCTGCGGGCGATACTTTTGTCTCGCCAGCTGATTTTCTTTCACCGCCAGATTTTTTAGCGCTGCCGGTTTTTTTACCAGCCTTTTTATCGGCGGCTGAAGCAGCGCCGCGTTTACTCGTTTTGGGTTTAACCGCCGATTTGGGGCGGCGAACCGCATTGGCTGATTCGAGTTCAAAATCGATCTTGCGATTATCAAGATCCACCCGCACCACACGCACCACCAACTCATCGCCCAAACCAAATACTTTGCGCGTGCGCTCGCCCATTAAGCGATGTTGCGCTGGTTCAAAGCGATAATAATCGTGTGGCAGCGAGGTGATATGAATCAAACCTTCTACGTACAAATCATTTAGTTCAACAAACAAACCAAAACTGGTCACCGCACTCACGTGACCGGCGTACACAGCGCCAACTTGATCGCGCAGGTATTCGCATTTCAACCAACTCACCACATCGCGTGTGGCCTCATCGGCGCGGCGCTCGGTGCGCGAACACTGTTCACCAAACACCACCATGTCGCTCGCGGTGTAGGGGTAAATAAATTTTTTCGGAATCGCTTTGGCAGTCTCAACGCGGCGCACATGAGTGGTCGGTTCTGTGCCGCGCACCACCGAGCGAATTGCGCGGTGTACCAGCAAATCCGGATAGCGGCGAATCGGCGAAGTGAAGTGGGTATAGGCCTCATAACCCAAACCAAAGTGGCCGTGGTTTTCTACTTGATACATCGCTTGGCGCAGACTGCGCAGCATAACGGTTTGGATTAAATGACCATCGCTGCGATCCTGAATCATTTGCAGCAATTGTTGGTAATCGCCTGGTGTGGGCTTGTCGCCCCCCGCCAACCCCAAACCTAATTCAGATAAGTAAGCGCGCAGATTTGCAAGTTTGGTTTCTGTCGGGCCTTCATGCACGCGGAACAAGCCAATCAAATTATGTTTTTCAATAAATTTGGCTGCACAAACATTCGCGCACAACATGCACTCTTCAATTAATTTGTGCGCATCATTGCGTTTGATCGGCACTATACGTTCGATTTTGCGCTCTTCATTAAATTGGATGCGCGTTTCAACCGTATCAAAATCAATTGCACCGCGTTCATCGCGCGCAACGCGCAGGCACTGATACAGTTTATGCAGCAGTTCAAGCTGCGGCACAACAGACTTGTACTCTTCGCGTAGCGCATTGCGCAACTCGCCTTCACCTGTGAGAATTTCGCCCACTTTGGTATAGGTCAGGCGCGCATGGGAATGCATCACCCCTTCATAAAATTGATAACCGGTAATGCGCCCGGCATCGCTGATATTCATCTCGCACACCATGCACAAACGATCGACATGGGGGTTGAGTGAACACAATCCGTTGGAGATAGCCTCGGGCAACATGGGCACTACATAATCAGGAAAATACACCGAGTTGCCACGCGCGCGCGCTTCAATATCCAACGCACTTTCGACCGGAACATAATGCGACACATCGGCAATCGCCACGTATAAACGCCAGCCACCTTTGCGGCGCTCACACAACACGGCGTCGTCAAAATCCCGCGCGTCTTCGCCATCGATGGTGACAAACGGCAAATGGCGCACATCGACGCGATGCAACTTATCTTGCTCTAAAACTTCATGCGATAAACGCGCCGCTTCTGCCAGCGCCTCACTTGGCCAAACACTGGGAATACCGTGCGCTTGAATCGCCAATTCGATTTCCATGCCCGGCGCCATATGGTCGCCCAATACTTGAATCACGCGGCCTGTGGGCAAGCGGTTTTTGTCCGGCTGCATGGTGATTTCCGCCACCACGATTTGCCCGTGTTTGGCACCGCCATAGGCGCCAAACGGAATCATAATGTCATGGGTAATACGCGGGTTTTCCGGGCGTACAAATTGCACACCCTCTTCATTAAAAAAGCGCCCGGCCAATTGGGTGGTATTGCGCACTAGCACATCGACAATCGCGCCCTCTTCTTTGCCGCGATATTGCTCGCCCGAGAGCCGTACAATTACCTCATCGCCATCAAACACTTTGCGCATTTGGCGATTGTGCAGATAGATGTCCTCACCGCCATCGGCGCGGATCACAAACCCGTAACCATCGCGATGCCCCTGCACGCGGCCACGCACCACATCGATTTTATCGAGGCGCACATAAGCATCGCGGCGGTTGCTGATCAACTGGCCATCGCGCGCCATCGCAATCAAACGGCGGCGCAGCGCTTCAATCTGGTCTTCACCCGTGAGCTTCAGCATCACACACATCTGCTCATGGGTAACCGGCTGATCGGCGCTATCGAGAAGGTCGAGAATGTATTCACGACTGGGGATGGGGTTTTCGTACTTTTCGGCTTCGCGCGCGGCGAAAGCATCGCGGGGCGGGGCTTTACGTTTAGTCAATTGGGCATCCTATGATCAATATTGGCGGTTTTTAAACGTTCCTGGCGCTGTTGCCTCAATTATAGGGCAGCGAAGATGACAAACCTACAAATAAAATCACCAGCCTCGTTGACAATCCAAATCGCGCTAATTATAGTGCGCGACCTCAGCCAAGGCTGATTACGCCCAGATGGTGAAATTGGTAGACACGCCAGCTTCAGGTGTTGGTGACGCAAGTCGTGGAGGTTCAAGTCCTCTTCTGGGCACCATCTTCAAAACCCCCGCTACGCAAGTAGCGGGGGTTTTTACTTTTCTAATCAGTCAGTTTTCATTTCTTACCTATCCCCGCCACTAAAACCACCTATGATTTAGGCAGACTCACAATTACTGGACTGCCCAATGCCCGATAAGCGCCAAAACATTCGCGAAGCCTTTTTGACTGGGGCGTTTCGCTTTTTGGGGTATATAGCCCATTGTGATGGGCCGATTAACCGCGAGGAAATTGAGCGGCTGAAAGTGCATATGAAAAAAATGCACCTCGCGGAGGATGAGCAGCGCAGAGCGCTTGCACTGTTTAAATCGGCCACTGCGCCTGAGTTTGATGCACGGCAGGCGCTGCAGGAATTTCGCAGTGCAACTACACCCAAGCTGATCCAGATTTTATTGATGCATCTGGTAGCTATGGCGCGTGCCGATGGTTATTTGATGGAGAAAGAACTGCATGCACTACAGTGGATTGCGCGGGAGCTGGGTTACAAAAGTATCGTGCTTCCGCATTTATTAAAAATAATCTACGCACAAGATCAGCTCGCCATGAGCATTAATCCACCCAAACCCGCCCAAGCCGATACCTATAACAATCCGCATACAGCGCAAGCAAAACCACAGCAGAACACCCAACCCCACACTGCAAATCAACAGCGCAACTTGCACAAAGCTTACAAAATATTGGGTGTGACAATCGATATGACTGAAGATGAAATCCGGCGCGCCTATAAAAAACTCGCCAGCCAACTGCACCCCGATAAATTAATGAGCCAAGGCTTAGCGCAAGATCAGCTCAATGCCGCAACCGAACGATTTAAGCGCATCCAAGCCGCCTATGCGTTTATCAAAAAACACCGCTCGCTCTATGCGGCAGGTTAATAACTCTCAGTCAAAGTAATATGCTGTAATTGACGCACACTGAAAAGCCGGATTATTTTCATCAATTAATTGGTGGGTTGCGGATGAGCTTACGAATGGCAACAGACTTTGAGGTCAGTAAGGGTGGCCTTCCTAGCCAGTGGCACAATCAAGGTAGGTTGCTGGTAAGTTTACGAACCGCAACAGCTTTTAAGGACAGAAACGTGCCCTTCCTAGCCAGTGGCACAATCAAGGTAGGTTGCTGGTGAGTTTACGAACCGCAACAGCTTTTAAGGACAGAAACGTGCCCAAAGCGGACACTGAAGCAATATAAAGATATGCACCACCAAGGCTGTTTATTTAGCTATTAAGCACACTGATCGGTTACATACAATCAATAATTTCTAAGGAAAATTTATGCCTATTTATGCAAACTATCTGGAGCTGGAAGGGTAGGAGTGCTTCAGAGGCGTGATTGCTTCTCTATTGTGTTGACTAAAATGAATTGCTGAATTGGGCTTATTGAAGGCATCTTTTTTCTTAATAAAACAAGGACTTGATAACTATGGTTTATCTACGAGCGCTTCTGTTGTTGAGTATTTTTATTTCACCATTATCCAGTGCGGGAAAAACTGCACAAGAGGTTGCGGAAGAACAAGCGAAGGATCTTCCAATAACGCTGAACAAATGCGCTCAGATTGCTTCAAATGTCGGTTTCGATAAGACAATTATTGTAACGATGGTAATGAATTTCAAGTGTATGGTTCAGGCAGCCAACCCAGGAGTGGATATTGAACCATCCAAAGAATATATAAAAGAGTTCACCGATTTTTTTACGGATCAATACACTAAGAGTCCAGGAAACTCATACTGTGTCATTATACAGAGCGATGAATATGAAATTGATGTTTTTAATATTGTTGTGAAAGACAGACTAAATGGCATAGAGCTGAATATTATTGTTGACAACAAGGTGTGCAAATCCTCTAACTTTTCTAGCCCTTAGGCATAAGGACAAATCATAGGGTTTACTAATGCTTCATAATTAATTCATCTGCTTAGATGCTTATAGCTGACAATAACGGACAATAAAAACTCAGGAGATATTGTGATGCAGTGTGCAAAAATTATAAATGTTATCATAGCTATTATTGTGCTTTCTGGCTGCAGCAACAGAGAAGAAAGTGCCAATATGCTTTTCGTTGAATTGGTTCAGGGCGCCCAAATGGCAGACCAAGAAAATAACAGCCATACAAAAAAGTACAAAAATTATATGGCAGCCAAGATGATCTATGATCAAATAATTGATAAGTATCCAGAAACATCTATTGCCCTAAAGCTTTCTACAGGTGAGGCAGAAATAGCCGGAAAAAGTTCTTTCGTGTTTCTGCAATTAGATCAACAATTACATGAAAAAAGTGAATTAGAAAAAGATCCTTTTAGTATATTGGTGAGTAGTGTTTTAAGTCGCGACGCGACAAAAAATAGTATGCGATTACTTGTATCTATCATGAATGCTTACGCCAAGGCTGGCCGCACTGAAGAAGCGGCACAATTATACCGATCTATTAATAATTTCTTTGATGTGTACAAGGATCAATCTAATCGAGAGCAGTTTAAAATTGAAGTTGGGCTTTCTTATGCAGCACTTATTAAAACAACCGAGTCTGAAATTGAGCTGATAAATTCATTTGAATTAGCAAAGAAAAAATATGGCCCCCCAAAATCAACTAAAGAAATAGATTTGTATTTCAAGTTTGCTGAGGCATTTGTAACGCAACAAAGAACTGATATTGCTGAAGACATATTGAAGGATTTGGAACGGGAGGATTATAAAGATGCTTTTGGAAATACGGATTTTCGCTACATTGTTAAAGTTGCCGAAGTGTATGCCTTATTTGATAAGGAATACTCTATACGTCTTGCCGAAAATGCACTGTCTGAATTGTTAGGTCGAGAAGGGCCACGCTTTTCGTATGAGCCAGAATTATTGAAACTTATATATCGTGAGGGGCAGGAGCAAAGATTTAAAGAGGATTTTAAAAGGGTGTTTTCATGGTCAATGCTGAAAGGTGAAAATAAAAGAATTTATGCTTTTCTGAAGCTAGCCACGCTCATTAAGGAAATAAACCTCACAGAGGCAGAATTAATTTCGATTGAAAATGTTAAGGGATACTACCGTCAAGATGACTACATAGAGTTGTCCACGCTGGGAGAATTTTATTCGGCACTTGGTTTTGATCTATTGGCAATTGATACCTTTAATCAGGCTGTTACTGTTGCTTCTTATAATAATAAAGATACTGATGGTTTCGGTTTTTATTGGGTTGCAGAAGCTCTTGCTAGAAATGGTTATTACACAAAGAGCGATGAAATTAATAATTTAATTAAAAGCGACAGCCTAAAAAAATCAACTATTAGCTGGATGGCTAAGACGCAAGCAAAAAATGGAGAGTATCTCTCTGCAATGCAAACATTCAATAGAATGGATGATGGACTTACCAATACATGGATCTACATTTTGGCCGAGCAAATGCAGTCAGGCACGTTGCCTAGCTATCAATTCATTGAGGAATCGCATCGTGCATTTTTAAAGCTAAAAATAGATTGATGATGCAATCAAGAGACGCATTACCTTTATCCATTTAGCAAAGCCTACATGGGCATCTTGAGGATGTTGGCTTATTTAACGAAGAAGTAGCACTTACAGCAGAAACTTAGATGTGTAGACTGCATATTTCTAAATTTATATCTCCGTATATCCTCAGCGCTATTTGCGTTGCCTGCTAAGATATTGCAGCACCATATTTTTTAAAGGATTATTCTGCGCGTGGTTATATTCAAATAAACTGTTATATATTTTAGGGCAGCTATGCACGCTATCGTAGCCTTTGATGATACGGGTTCACCTGGTATAGAAACACCGTCAAGCTGGCTAAACAGTAAAAGAAAGTCTTATGTAGGTGTTATTTTGTTGCCAGAGCAGGTGGCGCAATTGACAAGCATAATGAATGCTGGAATTCAAGCAATTAAGTATCAATTTAATATCTCCGAATTTCACTTGACTGACATAATGAATGGTACAGCGCAGTGGCGTCACGTTAGTAATCAAGACAGATTTGACACGTTTATGGCTTTGTGCAACGTTTTTTCTAAACATTATATTCCGTGTGTTACACAAACATGGAGCCCAGAACACTATAGCCAGAATAATATAAATATTGAAAACCTAAATGAAATTGAAAACCTAAAAAAAGAAAACTATGAACATTTTGCTTTTTATGTAGCCTTAATGAAAAGCGTAAAGTATCTGTATGACCAAAAAATTACCCTTCCTGCTCGATTCTTTTGCGACGAAGGGATTAAAAAGCAAGGAACAAGCCTACACTTTAGCTTTCTCAATAAAATTAGCACTGACTCAGATGTAAAATTCGAACGATCAATGAATAATATTTATCTTCAAATAGCTGACTTTGCTGCTTACTGCTTTAACAAGTCTCAAATTATTGCAGTTAAAGAAACCAAAACAGATAGTGATTGGAAAATATTAGAGCAGATAAATAAAAGTGGTTTTGATTTCCTTGATGCTACGATGGTATTCGTATCAAAAGAACAGTTAGATTCGCAGTTGTATGATTATTTGCAGTGGCAAAATCACTCGAATAAGCACAATGGATAAGCGATATAACAAACGACACTGCGTAAAGCCCCCTTTTTTAAATAACACTTAATCGGCTCTTCTGTATTGAGAGGGGTATTATCATCAATGTCCGTTCCTGGCGTGCGCCGTGATAAGGCGGCGCTTTCCCCGTGGGTGAAAATCCCACTCGGCTATCGCTCCAGCCGAAAGCAACCGGAGCAATTATGGAGGC
>NZ_BBUL01000087.1 GCF_000953825.1 Cellvibrio sp. OA-2007
CTCGCCGCGAGCTAATCGCTATTATCGCGGCTTCGAATTCGCCTACGGCGCCCTGCGGGTAACATAATGGCCGGACTTAATTATGCGCAATTAGCATTGGAGCCTCTCCCAGCAAATCTCCTCCCTGGAATTCAACCAATCCGTTAAAAGAACACCTTTGTCACAATGACTCAAGCGCTGGCAACCATACCAAACAATTCACTTTCTTGTGGGGTTTCTGGTGATGCGCGCAGCAATTCCGTCAATTGATTGCCTGCATCTTCATCCAGTGTATCTAGCTCAACACCAAATCCATGATCTGTAGTGTGTATAACCATTGAATCAAAGCGATAACGCTGCAATTTTTGTGCACTGCGATATACCAATATTTCTATACCCAATTGCTGTAAGGGCTTTACGTCTACCAAATCCGACTCGATATATAAACCATAGCGAGTCCCATTTTTGATACGACCTATGGCTATGGGCACGTCGTAACGATAAATCAGAATTTTAATATCGGCTGTATAGCGTGCGCTGCATCTATGTTCCATAGCAGTTCCTACTTAAGGTTGAGTGATAATGTTCTATAAGGTTTGGCTTACAGCGCAGCTAGCGCAAACGGTTATAGGCTGCTAACAACTGCCGAATACGCTCAGCAAGTGTGGGTTCAACTTGATCCCACGAAAACGTCCACACCCAATTTTTATCCGTTGTACCGGGCATATTCATCCTGTGCCCTCCATCCAATTCCAGAAAGTCTTGCATGGGAATAATGGCCATGCGCCCTACCGATGCCAACGCCGCCTCAATTAATAACCACGGCATTTCATCGGCAGAATTGAAACAGTATTGTTTTACTTGTTGTCGATTCTCATCGGGCAGGCTTTCGTACCATCCGACCGTTGTATCGTTATCATGAGTACCGGTATAGATCACATCGCTACGGATGTGATTGTGTGGTAAATGCGGATTGTTGGTGTTGCCATCAAACGCAAATTGCAATACCAGCATGCCGGGCAATTCAAACTGGTTGCGTAGCGCCTCAACCTCATCAGTAATGACGCCGAGGTTCTCTGCTACCAACGGCAAACCTGGATAAGCAGCAAAACAGGCTTTCAAAAATGCTTCGCCAGGCGCTTTAACCCATTTACCTAGACGAGCATCATGACTATTTCCCGGGATCTCCCAATAGGCTTCAAAGCCGCGAAAGTGATCGATTCGAATAAGATCAAACAATTGCAGTTGCGTGCGCAAACGCGATAACCACCACTGAAAACCATCCGCCGCCATGACATCCCAGGCATAATGTGGGTTGCCCCAATGCTGACCAGTTTCAGAAAAGTAATCAGGCGGAACGCCTGCAACTGTCAGCGGATTGCCGTGTTCATCTAATTGGAAGTAATGTTGCTCTGCCCACACATCAGCACTGTCATGACCAACAAAGATGGGCATATCGCCAAACAAACTAATGCCCTGTTGATTAGCATAGGACTTCAGTGCTTGCCATTGCGTAAAAAAAGAAAATTGTTCAAATACTACAGTGTCAATTATCGCTTTAAGCTTTACGCGAATATTCGTTAATGCATTTTTATTGCGTTTACGCAGCTCAACTGGCCATGTATTCCAGGGCGAACCATTAAATTCAACGCGCAATGCACTGAACAGTGCAAAATCATCTAACCAATAATGTTGTTGTGAACAAAAATTCTCAAATTGTTGCCGGGTGCTAGCGCCCGCACTAGTTTCCAAGTACTGATAAAAAGAAATAGCGCACTGTTGACGTGCATAAGGTAAAGATGTCTCACCAACTAGTTGCACATTTTCAGCCGTTATCCAACCTTTTTCCAACAGCACGTCAAGGCTAATCAGGTCGGGATTCCCAGCATGTGCCGAAATAGATTGATACGGCGACATATCAGCTTGCGTCGGTCCGGTAGGCAGCATTTGCCAAATTGTCAGCCCTGCACGAGCGATAAGGTCTATAAAATAATAGGCGTCTTTTCCTAAAGTACCGAATGCTTTTTTGCTATTTTTTTTCCAGCAAGTTTCCGAGCAAGGCAGCGAAGTTGGATGCAACAAAACACCAGCTGTACGTCGTTGAAAAATTGGTGATTTATCTGCCATTAATGCCCTTCCCTTTCTATTGTTACGGAAAAATATTCTTTTTTACAAAATCGCAGGGGAGGTTAATTTGAGTGACCCTGTCGCATTACGCCGCCCGTTGCAGGATCACCTCCGCCAACACTAATCACCTCATGTAAATAGGCAGGTGGAGGCTGTTCGATCAATGAATATAAATTCATTAAATGACGGCGAAATAGGTATTCAAAATCACCAACGCTTTGGGCTGGATTGTAATCACCAAACCACCAGAACCAATCTGACCCCTCACAAAGCGCCAATTGTTTTTCAATTTGGGCTAATTGTGTTGCAGAGAAACTCTGTTTAGCCAACGCAAGATCAACCTGCTGTTTGGCATCGCAAAGCATATCCCAACCGCGATTTTTATCTTTGTCGCCAATCCAGGTAGAAAAACTGCCGTAAACCCAGCTGCCCGCTACCAAGTGTGGCAAAGCGACAGGCGTTGGCTGCTGTTGATCTAGTACTTCACTGTAGGTGGCAAGTTCAAGTTGTGGATGAGCTGTTAAGCGCTCATAGAGAGAGTGTAGAAAATGGTAGGCGTTTTCAGGAAAATACTCCCACGCATTTTCGCCATCCATGATCACGGAAATAACAGTATTTTTTGTATCATTACTAGCATTGGCGATATGCACCATGTGATTAAGCAAATCTCCAACTGCGTCGTCGGAATGCCATGTGGCGTATTTAAATCCAATTAAATCAGACAGGCCGTCATCGCGAAAAAATGTATTAATTTTCACCTTGGCAAATTCATAGGCACGATGCAGTGACTGATTGTCCTTATGGATCTGCTCTGCAACCGTTTTGTTTTCTGGCGCACGCAAACTGTTGTGCAACACAGAGTCTCCGGTTGCCGCCCAATCAAATTTTGCTTCATGCAACAGTTTTAAGGTTTCATCACTTAGTGATCCTTCTGATGCCCAACATCCGCGTGGCCGCATGCCAAAATATTGTTCAAAAGTTTTAAACCCTTCATGTAGATGCCACTTGGCGCGATTGCGCCCATCTGGATAAAAAGTAGCATTTGGCAAGCTGACATCTGGCATGGCTTCTTTGGCGCTATTTAAATCGATAAGCAATGGAATAATTGGATGTGCATAGGGGCTCATGCAGAGCTCAATTTGACCTGCTTCTGCAAGTTTGCGGTAGCGCGGCCCAATTGAAGCAACCAGTTCACCAATTATGCCAAGTAGTTCACGGCGATCTTCCAAGGAGAAGTTGCGCTCCTTTTTCTGCAGACGCTGAATTCGCTCATCGCTACGGCGTGGAATTTCCGCTAACCAGCTAATGTGATACCAGACGCCTAAATCAATCAAAAACTGTTCATTCAGATAGCGACTGATAAATGGTTTTTCATCAAAAGCACCCACAACCTTGGCAAGTTCATTGTAAGCAGGAAAACGTTCGATCATACGCTCGCGATTTGCGCGCAAGTATTTTTTGGCTAGATCAGAAAAAGCCATGGTGCCTGGTGCAGGTAACACAGGTTCAACTAATGATGCGAGTACGGCATCCTTAATCTTTTTACTTTGATCTTTTAAATGCGCAGCAATTTGCTGCGCATAATCGTCTAACTGCTCCAATAAAATCGGAGCGAAATTCACCACCGCTTTAGCAGCTGGCTGCGCCTCGATGTGCGCAGCCATATCAACATAATCTTTAATGGCGTGAAGATAAGTCCAAGGAAAATAATATTCTCCTGTCATAATGTCGCGATAATCGGGCTGATGCATATGCCAGAGAAAAACGACCTTCGTTTTGCCATTGTTAACCATTGATTTCATCCTGTCCTAGCATGTCGGGGGTAACTAGCACTACACCTTTGGGAGACACGTGAAAACGTTTTTTGTCTTCCTCTAAATCATAACCAATGATGGTGCCCTCGGGGATTTTACAGCGGCGATCAATAAGTGCTTTGCGAATTTTGCAGCGGCGCCCTACTTCAACAGTTGGGAATAAAACTGAATCTTCAATCTCACAATAGGAGTGCACGCGCACACGCGGAAATAGTAGCGAATGCTTAATAGCAGAGCCGGAAATAATGCAGCCACCAGCAATTAAAGAATCAACTGCATAACCACGACGGCCATCGTCATTAAAGACAAATTTTGCCGGCGCCACTTGTTCCTGATAAGTCCAAATTGGCCATTCGGCATCATATAAATCCAACTCAGGGGTGATTCCGGTTAATTCCAGATTTGCCTCCCAAAGTGAATCCACAGTGCCTACATCGCGCCAGTAAGCATCGCCGCCAGAAACTGGATCGCGGAAAGGAAATGCAGTGACACGATGAGACTTAATCATCGATGGGATAATGTCTTTACCAAAGTCGTGCGACGAATTTGGATTGTCACGATCTTTTAGTAGCTCGCGGAATAATACCTTGGTACTGAATACGTAAATGCCCATGGAGGCTAAGGCTTTATCGGGCTTGCCTGGCATAGCCTCAGGGTTTGCTGGTTTCTCAGTAAATTTTACGATGCGATAATCCTTATCCATATCCATCACACCGAATGCATGTGCAATTTCCAGCGGAACCTCAATGCAACCAACGGTGATATCTGCGCCGCGCTCAACATGTGCCGCGATCATGGTACCGTAGTCCATTTTGTATACATGATCACCAGCAAGAATTAGTACATACTCAGGATTGTGGCGACGAATAATATCGATGTTTTGTAAGACTGCATCTGCGGTTCCCGCATACCAAGACTCACTCAAACGTTGTTGCGCAGGCAATAATTCAACGAATTCGCCCAGCTCACCACCCAAAAATCCCCAGCCGCGCTGCACGTGCCTATCCAATGAGTGGGACTTGTATTGAGTTAATACGCTGATGCGACGAATGCCAGAGTTAACACAGTTGGAGAGCGGAAAGTCGATGATGCGAAATTTACCACCAAAATGTACGGCAGGTTTTGCACGCCAATCAGTTAGTTGATGTAGCCGGGAACCGCGCCCACCGGCAAGGATAACGGCTAATGTTTCTCGTGTAAGACGGCTAACAAAACGCCCGGATGTTGGTTTACTCATTACTACGCATTCCTTATAGCTATTGTGTCTGATTTATGAATTTTGTGTGAATGTTATGCTTGGAGTAAGAGCAATATCAGTGCCAATAAATTAATTGGTGCCTAACTCGATGCGCGCCACAAAATTTTTATCGTGCATTTATTGCGGCACTTAATGCTCGCTTTCAATGCAAAACAAAGTGTAGTCTCAAGTTTGGCATTGAACCTGCAAATATTTTTAATTGAAAACATTTTTTGCAAAAAAATGGTGCAACAAAAATAGTAGATACTCGCTAAGCTAGTAGAGCTTAGCGATATTACGTTTTTATGTAGCCCAAAAGTGGGCATTAACAAAAAAGTGAAAATTCACGCGCCAAAATAATCATTTAGGAATCGATTGAATGCTAACTGCGAAACAGGACAAACCCTTATCTCACGAGATGTTGCGCATAATAACTGCAACCCATCACGATCCTTTCGAAGTACTTGGACGCCACCCGCTTGGCGCTAAAGCAACCGCCACAGCCGATACGCTAGTGCGGGCATATCTGCCCGGCGCACGCACCGCAGCTGTCTTGACCAATGCACAACAGCAACCATTAAACCGTGTGGAGGGCACTGATTTTTTCGAATGGTTTGGGCTGGAAAAGGATCTGCCCATGCATTACCAGTTGCAGTGGAATGATCGCCACAATCAACTTCGCACCGAATTCGACCCCTACTCTTTTGCACCACAATTGGGCGATATCGATATGCACCTGTTCGCGGAAGGTCAACATTGGAACATCTACCAACATCTGGGAGCGCACCCTCGCACGGTCAACGGCGTTGACGGTGTGTTATTTGCTACCTGGGCACCTAATGCGGAACGCATTAGTGTTGTCGGCGACTTTAATGATTGGGATGGGCGCCACCACCCGTTGCGCGTCCGTGGTGGAAGCGGACTGTGGGAGGTATTTATCCCAGGTATCAAAGCTGGAGCCTTATATAAGTTTGAAATTCGCAATCGCGCAACTGGGGCGGTATTTCTTAAATCTGACCCTTATGGCCAAGCATTTGAATTGCGTCCGCTCACCGGGTCGATTGTTAAAGATCCATCCGCCTATGAATGGCAGGATGGCGATTGGATGAATAGGCGTGCAGAGTGGGACTGGCAATCATCGCCGCTATCGGTATACGAGATGCATCTCGGTTCCTGGCGGCGCGGTTGGGTTGGCGAATTTATGAATTATCGTGAACTTGCTCACCAAGTTGTCGATTATGTAAAACCGCTCGGATTCACTCACATCGAAATTATGCCAGTCAGCGAGCACCCTCTTGATGACTCATGGGGTTACCAAACAACCGGTTATTACGCCCCGACAAGCCGTTTTGGAACACCAGATGATTTCCGTTACTTTGTGGATTATCTTCATCGCCACAATATCGGGATTATTCTCGATTGGGTTCCCGCACATTTCCCTAAAGATGCACACGCCCTCGCCCGATTTGATGGCTCTGCGCTCTATGAACATGAAGATCCGCGCCTGGGTGAGCATCGCGATTGGGGCACTTTGATATACAACTATGGTCGCAATGAAGTGCGCAATTTTTTATTGGCTAACGCACTCTTTTGGTTAAAAGAATATCACCTCGATGGCTTACGTGTTGATGCAGTTGCCTCCATGTTGCATTTGGACTACTCCCGGGAGCCAGGCGAATGGATACCGAATATTCATGGCGGCAATGAAAACCTTGAAGCTATGACGTTTTTGCAAAAACTCAATGAAGTCTGCCATGGGCAACATCCTGGCGCGTTGGTAATTGCAGAAGAGTCAACTGCCTGGCCACAAGTCACTCGTCCCACTTGGGTTGGCGGCCTAGGATTTTCAATGAAGTGGAATATGGGCTGGATGCACGACACACTGGATTACATCAGTAAAGACCCAATTCACCGACAATATCATCACAATCAATTAACCTTTGGCATGATGTACGCGTTTACCGAAAATTTTATGCTGCCATTCTCACACGATGAAGTAGTACACGGCAAAGGTAGCATGATTAATAAAATGCCCGGTGATGATTGGCAAAAATTCGCCAACTTGCGTTTACTCTATACTTATTTATTTACCTACCCGGGCACCAAACTATTATTTATGGGCAGTGAATTTGCACAGTGGAGTGAATGGGCGCAAGCCCGCACACTCGAATGGAATTTATTAGACTACGCACCGCACCAGGGTATGCATGCATTGGTGAAAGATTTAAATCACTGTTATACCAGCATGCCATCACTTTATCAGCGCAATTTTCGCGGCGATGGATTTGAATGGATCGACTGCCATGACAGCACACAATCGATTGTGAGCTACATTCGCAAAAGTGATCAAGATTTTAGTATCGTCATACTAAATTTCACACCGGTCACGCGATCCAATTATCGGATAGGTGTACCTGTGGCGGGGGCTTATCAAGAGATATTAAATTCCGATTCAAGTTTTTATGGCGGCAGTAACTGGGGCAACGCTAATCCAATTTACGCACAACCCGTACCGTGGATGAACCATCAACAATCACTTGAAATAAATTTGCCTCCATTGGGTGCGCTGATTATTAAACTTGCTTAAATAAATACCCAGAAGGATCACTTATGCAGAAGATTTTATTTGCAACCAGTGAGGTTTATCCACTGATTAAAACCGGAGGTCTTGCCGATGTTGCGGCAAGCCTTCCGCGTGCGTTATTAAAATTGGGGCAAGAAGTAAAAATACTACTGCCCGCTTATACCAGTGTATTAGAAAAAGCAAAAAATGCTGGTGTTAAAGAAATTGCCCAATTAAACGTTGACGGGTATTCCATATCGTTAAAACAAACGCGTTTACCGGGAACCAAGCTCACTGTATGGTTGGTTGACGCACCGGAATTTTTTGATCGCGCCGGCAATCCCTACTGCGGCCCAGATGGTAATGACTGGCCCGATAATCACAAACGTTTTTATATATTTGCTAAAGTTGCAGAGCTCATTGCTTTGAATCAAGTAGGTTTGCATTGGACGCCCGATATAGTGCACTGCAATGACTGGCAAACAGGGCTGATTCCCGCGCTGCTTTCATTACACCCTCATCATCCTGCAACTGTATTTACCGTTCATAATCTTGCATATCGCGGCTTATTTTCCTATCAAGCGTTTGCGGAGTTAAATTTACCAGCCGTATTTTGGCATCATGAACGCTTGGAGTTTTATGGGCAGATGTCTTTTATGAAAGGGGGATTAGCATTTGCTGATTTCATCACTACAGTTAGCCCAAGTTATGCGCAAGAAATTCAACGACCGGAATTTGGCTGTGGTTTAGATGGGCTAATGCGCTACCGAAGTGATTCGCTAGCCGGCATTCTAAATGGCATTGACACAGATGAATGGAATCCAGGAAGCGACTCACACCTCAACTGTACTTACAATCGCCGCACGCTCGCCAATAAAGTAAAAAACAAACAGGCGCTACAAGAAGAGCTTGGACTTACCATCAGTGCCGACATTCCACTACTGGGCTTTATTGGGCGGCTGGTAGATCAAAAAGGAGTCGATTTAATTCTCTCACAAATGAAGGATTTATTGAGCCTAAACTGCCAATTAGTCATTTTAGGCAGTGGATTTCCGCACTATGAGCAAGCCTTAAAACATATTGCGGTGCAATACCCACTGAAGGTTGCGGTGACCTTGGGCTACAACGAATCTTTTGCACACCGTATTGAGGCGAGTAGCGATATTTTTCTGATGCCCTCCATTTTTGAGCCTTGCGGTTTGAATCAAATGTACAGTTTGCGCTACGGCACATTACCCGTTGTGCATGCAGTTGGAGGGTTGCGCGATACAGTTTTTGAAAGCATGGACGAAACCGATGCAGAAAAAAACAATGGTTTTGTGTTTGAAGAGGCGACTGCCGCCGCTTTATTTGCCGCAATTCAACGAGCCACCAATCTTTTCCATCAAAAAGACCAATGGAAAAAATTGCAATTAAACGCTATGAGCAAAGATTTTTCGTGGAATACTAGCGCTAAAGAATATCAAGCAATCTATACCAAAATCACTTCGCAATAGAAAAGGCAGCATAAGAATGAGTACCCTAACCCATTCTTATGCTTTCTTATTTCATAAGCAGGGAATGGCTGCCAATAGCTGCCGCGTATATTCATCTTGCGGTGCAGAAAACAGTTGCTCGGTCTCCCCTTCTTCAACTACCTTTCCTTGCTGCATAACAACCACACGATCACACAAATAACGCACAACAGACATGTCGTGTGAAATAAATAACATGGTCAAATTATGTTTCCGGGTTAACTCCAACAGTAAGCTTAGAATTTGCGCACGGATGGTTACATCTAATGCCGACACCGGCTCATCGGCCACAATTAGTTTTGGTTTTAACGCAATTGCACGCGCGATTGCGACACGCTGACGCTGCCCACCAGAAAACTCATGCGGATATTTCCGAATAAAACGTTGGTCTAATCCAACATCATCCATTAGCTCGTTGACCTTATCCAAGACTGTTGATTTATTAGCAAGCTCATGCACTAAGAGTGGTTCAGCCAGAGTATCAAATACCGTCATACGTGGATTTAATGACGCGTATGGATCTTGAAAAATCATCTGAATATCGCGGCGCATAAGATTGAGATTAGCAGCTGACAAATCCAGTAAGTTTTTTTCGTTAAACAAAATCTGCCCGGATTGCGCATCCACCAATCGAACAATGCTTCTTCCCAGCGTTGATTTACCCGAACCTGACTCACCCACCAATCCTAAAATTTCACCTCTTCGAATGGTAATGCTGACATCATCCACTCCTCGTGAAAACTGCTTCTTACGATTAAACAAAGAACCAGTATAAGATGCATAGCCCACCTGCAAATTTTTCACGTCGAGCAATGGTGACTCATTCGCTTTAGCTTCACTTGCAACCGGTTTGGCTGTAGTAAGAACTGCACTGAGTAGCTTTTTTGTATATTCCTGCGTTGGGTATTTAAATATAGCCTCGGTGGTTCCCTGCTCTATCAATTTGCCTTTTTCCATCACCAATATGTCATCGGCCATTTGCGCTGCAACGCCCAAATCATGAGTAATAAAAATTACTGCAAGATTATGGCTTTGTTGCAAGCCTTTGATCAGTGCGAGAATTTGCGCTTGGACAGTAACATCTAGCGCGGTAGTTGGCTCATCGGCAATCAGTATCTCTGGCTCAGCTAGCAACGCCATTGCGATCATAACGCGCTGGCGCATACCGCCAGAAAATTGATGGGGATATTCATCAATACGCATGGCAGCATCAAGAATGCCAACCTCAACTAGTGCTGCTATTGATTTTTGTCGCGCTTCTTTTTTACTAATTTTTTTATGTTGCAATAATGCCTCAATTAATTGATCGGCAATACGCATATAAGGATTCAAACAGGTCATTGGGTCTTGAAATATCATTGCTATCTTATGCCCGCGCACGTGACGCAAGTCAGCCTCAGACATTTGCAATAGATCTTTACCGTAAAACAGTGCTCGACCTGATTCTACTTTTCCTGGTGGAGAGGGAATTAATCCCATCAGCGCATAACAGGCAACCGATTTGCCTGAGCCTGACTCCCCCACAATACCCAATACTTTTCCGGGCGCAAGCGAAAAACTTAAATTTTCCACTGCAACGGTTTGGCCGTTGCGGGTGTTAAACAAAACACGCAAATTTTCTACCGTGAGTAATTTTTCGTTTGCCATGATTTAATCCTTGGATGCTCGTGGATCAAGTGCATCGCGCAAACCATCACCAAGAAAATTAAGAGAAAACAAGGTAATGGTTAACACCAAGCCGGGGAATATCAGAAGCCACGGGTATTCTTCCATGGTTTCCACACCATCAGAAATTAGCGACCCCCAGGAACTTGCTGGCGGCTGAACTCCCAAACCCAAAAAGCTTAAAAAGGATTCCAATAAAATAACGCTAGGGATGGTGAGTGTTGTGTAAACGATGACAGGGCCGAGCACATTAGGAATTAAATGCCGGGAAATAATTCGCCAAGGGGATAGTCCCATCGATATGGCGGCCTCAACGAACTCTTGCCGCTTAATTGTTAATACTTGCCCGCGAACAATGCGCGCCATAGTCAACCACTCTACCGCGCCGATAGCCAGGAACAGTAACAACAAGCTACTACCAAAAATAACACTGAGTAAAATGATAAAAATAGTAAAAGGCAAGGCATAGAGTGCATCAACAATTCGCATCATAATGGCATCTACCCGGCCGCCAACAAAGCCTGCAACAGAGCCCCATAAAACACCAATCGTCAGTGCAACTGCAGTTGCAATAAATCCCACCATCAATGATATGCGGCTGCCATACATGATACGTGTCAGTTGGTCGCGACCAAGAACATCTGTGCCGAGCCAGTGCGCAGCAGAAGGCGCAGAAGCACCTAAATCCAGATTTTGCTCTTCGTAAGAGTAAGGGGCGATCCAAGGTGTTAATAAAGAAACAACGATAATCAACAGCAGTATTAAGAGGCTTGCCATTGCCATTTTATTTTTACGCAACCGTGCAAATGCATCTTGAGTTAACGAGGTGCCTTTTTCCAATGGTTGTGATTGGGCAGATAATTCATTATTCAACATTATTAATTTCCACCCTGAAGTTCTTGCCGCAGTTTAGGGTTTAACCGCACCAGAATTATGTCGGCTAGCAGGTTAAAAATAATAATGAGCGCGGCAAAAAAAATGGTAAAACCCAAGATCATAGTGTAATCACGGTTAAATGCTGCCGTAACATAAAATCGCCCCAATCCAGGTATTTGAAAAATAGATTCCACCACAAAAGAGCCGGCTAACAACCCGGCAAGCGCAGGACCAAGAAACGAAATCACCGGAGTGACTCCGCCGCGAAGTGCATGCACAAAAACAATACGCAGAGTAGATAGACCTTTTGCTCGCGCAGTGCGAATGTAATCTTGCGACATAATTTCCAGCATGCCCCCCCTGCTGATGCGCGCAATATAAGCAGCATAAGCAAACCCCAAGGTAATGGATGGAAGAACTTTATCGCCAGGAATCTGCCCCCAACCTGCAACAGGAAACCATCCCAACCAAATACCAAAGACCAATAATAAAATAGGGCCCAAAACAAAGGTCGGCATACAAATTCCAATCATTGCTGCTGACATGGGCACATAGTCTTGCGCCGTATTAGGTTTTAAAGAAGCTAAAATTCCTGCAGAAAGCCCAATAACTAGAGCAAACACAATAGCGTAAAAAGAAAGCTCTAGCGTTGCGGGCAGCCCCGCAAGGAGCAAATCATTGACACTGTGCGCCGGATACTTAAAAGATGGGCCAAAATCTCCTTGCAGTAGATTACCCAAATAATTGACATACTGTTTCCATAAAGGATCATCTAGATGATATTGCTCATTCAACTTCTTCATCACTTCGGCAGATACGGCTCGATCCTTATCGAACGGTCCGCCGGGTGCTGCATGCACCATAAAAAATGTAGCGGTAATCACTATTAGTAAAACTGGAATCGCCTGAAGCAAGCGCTTAATAATATAAATCAGCATGCCGACCTCATTTTTTATTGGATTCTAAATAGATATATTTATACGGATGGTAATCCATAATATTCATGTAATAGCCTTTAACATCTCTAGATAACAAATTGTTAGTAGAATAATTGTAAATGGGAATAAACGGTGCCTCGTCTACTAATATCTGCTCCGCCTGCTGTAAGAGATCATAACGTTCATCTCTACTTTTGGCTGATGCAGCAGAACGAATTAGTTGGTCATAATGCACATTTGACCATCCAGTTCTATTATTCCCGCCATTTGTTATAAATATTTCCAGAAAGGTATTGGGGTCAACATAATCACCAACCCACGCCATGCGCGCAATTTGATAGTTAAGCAGTTTTTGGTTATCCAAAAACACTTTCCACTCTTGATTCTGTAGCGTTACATTTATATTGAGATTTTTTTTCCACATTTGCTGTACGGCTTGAGCGATTTTCTGATGATCCTCTGATGTGTTGTATATAAGCTCTATCGGTGGCATTCCCTCTCCATTTGGATAACCTGCGTCCGCCAACAGCTTGCGAGCCATTTCAATATCGTATGTCATTCTAGCTTTTGATGTGTAACCTAATACATCTGGAGGGGTAAGCGCATAGGCTGGCAGCTGCTGCCCTTTAGTAATGTTTTTGGCGATTGACTCCCGATCAACTGCATAGGCCAAGGCTTTGCGCACACGCGCATCATTTGTAGGAGGTTTAGTGACATTCAATATGTAAAAATAAGTGGCCAAGTAAGGAAAGGTAACGTATTCAGGATCATTCGCATTTTTGTATTTCTCAATTTTTGCAATGGGCATCCACTCTGTTTTATGCAACTGCCCTGCTTTAAACATGCGCTCTTCAGCCAGCAATTGTTCTACGGGATAGAAGCGCATTTCCTTTAACTTGACCATTTTTGCATCCCAATAATAGGGGTTTGGAGTCACAGAAAAAACTTTTCCGGGTGTCCACTCATGAATAACAAAAGGGCCATTGCCGACAAAGTTTTCGGGCTTTGTCCATGTTGAATCTCGCTCATCAACAGCAGCAAACTTTTTAATCGTGTTTATATGAACAGGAAACATGCTGTGGTGATCAAGCAGCTGAAGAAAATAGGGGGTGGGATTTTCCAGTTCAATTTGCAAGGAACTATCGTTCAACGCTTTAACGCCAACCTCGGAAAATTCTAATTCGTGCTTAAAAAATTTCTCAGCATTTTTTAAAACGAAAAGCGACTCCACATATTCATTCGCCAATGCAGGCATTAATGCCCTATGCCAGGACTGAACAAAATCATTGGCCGTTAACTTTTCCCCATTTGACCATTTGGCATTCTCTCGAATATGAAAGGTATAAATTAATCCATCATCGGAGATGGTCCAGTTATCAGCGACACCCGGCATCACTTCTAATGTTTTAGGATGTTTGGTTACCAACCCTTCAAATAAGGCCATCTGTATCCGATATTCTGGCATTCCTGTTGTTGTATGTGGGTCAACTCCCGAAACTTCAGCAGCATTACTGATGTGCATTATTTGCGCTTCAGTGCCAAGGTCAACCAACCGCTTGCGCTCATTGCAGCCCCAAAATGCAAGCAAGCAAAGCACAACAACAAAAAGCCTAACACTGTTTTTCATAACAAAAACACCCTATGAATAACGGAAAAATAATACTAATTAGGGCTGCCGCCAACTCAGATAGTAAGTCACCTTAAAGACAACACTACCGCACACTTTAGTATAGTTTGATATACCGAGAAATAACCTAAAAACCTTTATTTTTTAAATACTTAAGGAATTTTAATAATAGCCATCTTCACCTCAAAACGGGGCCTTTGCGCTTAACTATCCCAAGATAGATGATGTTTCCCTACAAATTTATAGATTGCTGCTAAGCTTGAGTTAAATACACCTCGAACTGACCATAACAAGATCTGAACTATGCGAGATTATTTGCTCACCGAAGATCAACGCGATTGTCTTCAGGAAATCACCAATGTTGCTATGGGGCAAGCTGGCTCCCATCTGGCTCGTCTGCTGGATGTTTTTGTGGTTTTATCTATCCCACATGTAAGCGTGCTCAATCCAACCGACATTGCTATGGCGCTACAGTCACTAAACCGTGAAAGCCGCAATGACATAGTGCACGGAGTATGCCAGGGGTTTATTGGCGGTGGAATTGCCGGTGAAGCCATGTTGATCTTTCATGAAACGGATTTTGATGACCTCGCAAAACTACTCAAATATGAGCGAGTAACCGATGAACAAGCTCAGTATGAGCTACTGATGGATACCGCTAATGTGTTGAACGGCGCATGCTTGAGGGGCTTGGCTGAGCAGCTGGACACCCATTTCAGCTTCGGCCCTCCCATGTTACTAGGCCAGCATTGCAACATCACCGACCTACTGCAAAATAATAATATGAAGTGGAAACAGGCGCTGGTTGTCGAGATCAACTACTCTATAGAAAACCACAAAATTAATTGTGATTTATTATTAGTAGTCGCAGAACACTCAATTTTCGGTCTGACTGAAAAACTTAACTACCTACTCGATTAAGTTGAACCATAGCGATGGCAATTAGCGAAGATCTGACTAAAATTTTTAATGATGTCCACTGGCAAATGGACATATTGCAACATATTGATGTTGGCCTTGTGGTGATGAGCCCAGACTACACTATTGAGGTATGGAATAGCTTTATGCAAAACCACAGCGGTAAAGCACCGGAAGATGTACTCAACAAAAGCATATTCGCTGTTTTCCCTGAGCTATCAGAACAATGGTTTAGGCATAAATCCCAATCTGTTTTTATTTTGCAGAATACCGCTTTTACAACATGGGAGCAGCGCCCCTATTTGTTTCGTTTTCCCCATTATCGCCCCATTACAGGCACCGCTGAATACATGTACCAAAACAGCACAATCATTCCTTTGGTTGATACCAAGGGGGAAGTCGGACATATTTGTCTGGTTATTTATGATGTAACAGATTCCGCAGTTAACAAAATTGCCCAGCAACAAGCTAATAAACAATTACAAAACCTTAGCCGCACTGATCATTTGACTGGGCTCTATAACCGCGGCTATTGGGAGCTTCGTCTAATTCAAGAGTTCAAGCGCTACGACCGCTATGAGCAGCCATCAAGTCTAATTATGCTTGATATAGATCACTTCAAAAAAATTAACGATAAATACGGTCACACTATCGGTGACGAGGCAATCAGAGGAGTCAGCCGCGCTATCAAAGAACAGGTGCGTGATTTAGATATTGCCGGCCGCTATGGCGGCGAAGAGTTTGGAATAGTGCTTACCAATACCAATGGCGATGGAGCTTGTGTTTTTGCAGAACGATTGCGTAGCGCTATTGAAAAATTAACGATATATACAGAGGGACATGAGATCAACTTTACTGTTAGCTTGGGCATAGCAGAGTTGACCGATAAAATTCACGACCATCGTAACTGGATTGAAAAAGCAGATCAGGCACTATACAAATCTAAAGAGGGAGGCAGAAACCAGTGCACGATGCTTCTTTAATTTAATATTTGCACCACAACAAAAAGGCTCCTTTACGGAGCCTTTTTGCTTTATATCATTCTTGAACTATGTCTGCTGCATCTTTTAAGAATTTTTGATAGCTGGAAAAATCATTCTTCCCATAGATGCTACTCAATTGATTGGTAATTGCTGTCTTTTGCTCAGGGGTTATTTTGTCCTGTCCGCCGAGGTTAACCGCCTCTACCGCAATGACAGCCAAGTCACCTGCTGCGGTCGCCACACTGCTCAACGATGGTGAGGTAGTTCCGGGCTTATTCATGGCGAATGCATGGCGCAGCACTTCTGAATCAATGTCAGCGCTATTGCGAGTAGCCGCACTCACCTCTTTAAACTCAACGCCCGCCGTCTCGCTTAATTCAGAAAAACTAGCGCCTGTTTTCAAGTCAGCAATTAATTTATTTGCTTGTTCCTCAAGCAACTTTTTAGCTTTTTGATCTTTTAACACATTAGTAATTTGTTCTTGAACATTTTCGAAAGATTTAACTTGACTAGGCTTATAATCAGTTTTCTTGAGCACAATTACGTTGCTTGAGTCGACCTCGATAACGTCACTGCTATTACCTTCTTTGAGTACTTCAGCAGAAAAAGCTGCTTCAACTACCTTCGCGTTCGCCATTAAGCCAACGCCTTTACTGCGCTCAAAAAGACCGGAATTTACCGCATTGAGCTCTAAAGTCTGCGCTACATCTTGCAAGCTTTCAGCGTTGTAAGATTCTTCACGCAAGTTTTCTAACTTGGCGACGAATAAATTCTCAGCTTCGGCGCGTTTTAATTGATCTTCTATACTAGCTTTTTGCTCTTCAAATGTTGGCGGCTCTGCTCCCTTCTCAGCAAGAAGTTTAATAAAATGTGTACCCGCGTCAGTTTTAACTGCTCCAGACACCTCACCCACTTTTAATGCAGCAAGTGCAGCTTCAAACTCAGCGGGAAACGCATCACCTTTTGTAAAACCAAGATCACCGCCTTGCTCTTTGCTACCTAAATCATCAGAGAGCTCCTTAGCTACGGATGCAAAATCTTCACCAGCCGCCAACTTATCCGAAATAATTTTAACCTTATCTTGATTATCGCCTTCTACCAGAATGTGCGCCGCCTGACGCTCAGGTGAAGCCACAAAAGAAGCTTGATTTTGCTCGAATTGTTTCCGCACTTGCTCTTCGGTAACGGAAATATTTTTCATTAAATCATTAACACTAAGGTTGATGTAATCTACTGCAATCTGCTCTTCACTTGTGAACATTTGCTGATTAGCATCGTAATAGGCCTTCACCTCAGACTCTTCGAGTTGAATGGATTCGCGTACTTTTGCTATCGGCAAAACAGCATATTTAAGATCACGCGACTGAAAGCTCAATGCAATCACATCATCTAATTGAGCTGGTGTAGTGAAAGCTGTTGCACTTACACCCGCCTGCAGCTGATTAATTACAATCTCATCGGATAAAATCTTTGTATAGGTACTGTGTGTATAACCCATGTTGCGCAACGCTTGCTGATAACGGTTATTATCAAATGCACCTACTTCATTTTTAAACTGGGGAGCACTTGCAATTTGCTCACTAAGATAGGCGTTACCAACTGCCATACCGGAGTTTTTTGCCGCTTGCGTTAACACCATGCGCTGTATCAAATTCTCAATCGCTGGCTTACGCAAATATTCATCAGATAGAAACTCTGCAGGAATCTGATCACCATAAGTATTCAGCATTTGCTGTTTTTGCAAACTAATTGTTCTAGCCACTTCCATTTCTGTAACCGTCTCTCCATTTACTTTGGCAGCTTGATTTGCCGAGGCATCCCAGTTAAATAGAGCCTCAACGCCAGTAAGGGCAAAAATGATCACCAAAAAGCCAATCAATATAAAAGAGATCACGCCTCTGGAATTGTCTCTGAGGTGTTGTAACATTTTGAACTCCTAGCAGGATAAAGATGCCTTGTGCAGATAAACCGCACAAACGGACAACTAGATACTTAATTATTCGATGTTTGATAAGGCGCTTGGCCTAGTTTATAAAAGACACGCAGTATTAAAAAAAAAGCGCACCTAGATGCGCCTTTAATGCTTCACAATTTCAGATATGTATCTGATAAGCACTTATTAATTAACAGCATCTTTCAATGCTTTGCCCGGCTTAAATCCAGGAACTTTAGCGGCAGCAATTTTGATCTCTGCACCAGTCTGAGGGTTGCGACCAGTACGAGCAGCTCTTTCTTTAACTGCAAATGTACCAAAACCCACAAGAACCACAGAGTCACCATTTTTAAGGGCACCAGTGATACTTTCAACGACTGCATCTAAGGCACGTCCGGCTGCAGCTTTAGGAATATCCGCAGATGCGGCAATGGCTTCAATCAGTTCAGTTTTGTTCACACTTAACCCCTTTTGATTATTTATTTCTAAAAACACAGTGCTAATTAATGTCGCTATTAATAAGCATTATCCGTGCAGCAAATGAATTGCGATTTATACCAACAGAGTAACAGGGGGTCAAGGAAAGCTTACAGCTTTACACAAAACCCCATTGGATTTGCTCATAAAACAAGCAGCAAAACCTATACATTGAACAAGATCACAATCGCGCGCCCTTAGTGGGTGCTCAGGCGATTATCGCTTTCTGTGGTCTTTTGTGCGGCCTTCTCCAGTGCTCGATATTCTTCATCACTCAGTGGCTTAGGACTGGACTGCAAGGCGATCGCCAAAACCTCATCGATCCACTTAACAGGCTTGACTATGAGATCAGCTTTAATGTTATCGGGAATCTCTTTTAAGTCTCGCTCATTTTCCGCAGGGATAATCACAGTTTTAATCCCGCCCCGATGAGCAGCCAAGAGCTTTTCTTTCAACCCGCCAATGCGCAAAACTTCACCGCGCAAAGTGATCTCGCCTGTCATTGCCACGTCCGCTCGTACTGGTATACCTGTCTGCACAGACACTAATGCCGTGCACATAGCAATGCCTGCACTCGGGCCGTCTTTAGGTGTAGCACCTTCAGGCACGTGAATATGAATATCTACTTTTTCATGATGATCAGGAGCAATACCCAACGCTTGGCTACGAGAGCGAACTACAGTCAAAGCAGCTTGGATCGACTCCTGCATCACATCACCCAGTGAACCCGTTTTTATTATGCGTCCTTTACCAACAACAGCCGTAGCCTCAATTGTCAGCAATTCGCCGCCAACCTGAGTCCAGGCAAGTCCGGTTACTTGACCAATCTGGTCTTTACTTTCCGCCTTGCCAAAATCGAACTTGCGAACACCTAATAAGCTTTCTAAAGCATTAGCATCAATTAAGTCGGCACTAGCTTTATTGCCCTTAACATGAAGGGTCACCACTTTGCGGCAAATTTTGGCAATTTCTCGCTCCAACCCTCTTACGCCAGCCTCGCGCGTGTAATAACGGATGATATCGCGAATGGCATCGGTACCTATATTGATCTCCGAATCCTTCAGACCATTTGCTTTCATTTGTTTTGGTATTAAATAGCGCAAAGCAATATTTAATTTTTCGTCTTCGGTGTAGCCTGGAATACGAATAACTTCCATTCTATCTAGCAACGGGCCAGGAATATTCATTGAGTTTGACGTACAAACAAACATGACATCCGAAAGGTCATAGTCAACTTCTAGATAGTGATCGCTAAAGTGGCTATTTTGTTCGGGATCCAATACCTCTAACAGCGCCGATGCTGGATCTCCGCGATTATCCATACCCATTTTGTCAATTTCATCTAGCAAAAAGAGAGGATTTCTTACGCCTACTTTCGCCATTTTTTGGATAAGTTTGCCAGGTAAAGAACCGATATAAGTTCTTCTGTGGCCGCGTATTTCAGCTTCATCGCGCACACCACCCAATGCCATGCGTACAAATTCACGATTGGTAGCACGCGCTACGGATTCACCGAGCGAGGTCTTCCCTACACCAGGAGGGCCCACCAAACACAAAATAGGACCTTTTACTTTTTTAACCCGCTGTTGCACAGCCAAGTATTCCAAGATGCGCTCTTTCACCTCTTCAAGACCAAAGTGATCTTTATTCAGCACTTCTTCTGCGCGAGCGAGGTCGTGACGCACCTTACTTTTTTTACTCCAAGGTACTTTAATCATCCAGTCAATGTACGCGCGCAAGACAGATGCCTCCGCCGACATTGGCGACATCATTTTTAATTTATTTAATTCTGCTCTTGTTTTTTCTGCTGCATCTTTTGGCATTGAAGCGGCTGCAATTTTCTTTTCCAGTTCGTCTGCTTCACTAACTTCTTCACCTAATTCGCCCAATTCTTTTTGAATAGCCTTGATTTGCTCATTCAAATAATATTCGCGTTGACTTTTTTCCATTTGTTTTTTAACACGGCCGCGAATTTTCTTTTCAACATGAAATAGATCAACTTCCGCATCCATAAGATCTAAAAGATGCTCTATACGCGCGTGAATATCCGCCATTTCCAGAATGGATTGTTTTTTAGGTAAATCAAGCGACATATGAGCCGCTATAGTATCCGCTAAGCGCCCTGGCTCATCGATCCCTGAGAGTGACGTGATAACCTCTACCGGCACTTTTTTACTGAGGTTTACATATTGCTCAAACTGACCAATTGCAGATGCAATTAACGCGCGCGCTTCTGCGCCTTCAATCGGACTACTGGGAATGACATCCACAGTGGCTTTAAAAAATCCGTCAGCCTCCTCGATGGACTCTATATTGGCTCTTTCGCGCCCTTCAATTAATACCTTAACCGTCCCATCAGGAAGTTTCAGCAATTGAAGGATGGAGGCGATTGTACCTATGCTGTATAAATCCTCAGCTTGAGGCTCATCTTGCTGTGGATTTTTTTGCGCCACCAGTAGAACCTGTTTATCGCTAGCCATAGCGCGCTCAAGCGCCTCAATCGACTTACCACGACCAACAAATAGTGGGGTTACCATGTGCGGATAAACAACCACATCACGCAATGGCAGCAGGGGAATTTCTGTTATATGGGATTCGTGTAGAGTTTCAGCGACCATTGGTTCCTCTCTATTTCAAAAAGGCAACTAACACCTTGCCATAAAACAAGATTGGGGTCTAAAACAGAGAATTACAAGTTATTGAACCACAAAAACCAAAAAGAGCGCTCATGTGCGCTCTTTTTGGTCATGAAGATTAATAGTTGATCGCACAATTAATCTTCTGCAGCTGCTTTTGCCGGTTTGTCGTTATTTTCATAAACCAATAAAGGCTCAGCTTCACCCTTAATAACAGACTCATCGACAACAACCTTAACTACATTTTCTTCGGATGGAATCTTATACATAGTGTCAAGCAAGACCGACTCCATAATTGATCTCAAGCCACGAGCACCCGTTTTACGCTCCAACGCACGCTCCGCAACAGCATCCAATGCATCACTACGAAAATCAATTTGTACGCCTTCCATTTCAAATAACCGTCCATACTGTTTAGTGAGCGCATTACGCGGCTCAGTCAGTATCTGAATTAGAGCCGCTTTATCGAGCTCATCCAATGTAGCTATTACAGGTAAACGTCCCACGAACTCGGGAATAAGCCCATAACGAACAAGATCTTCTGGCTCTAAATCTTGCAGTGTCTGGCCAAAGTTCCGCTTCTCATCTTTACTTTTCACTTCTGCACTAAATCCAATACCGCCTTTTTCGGAGCGGTCGCGGATAACTTTGTCCAGGCCAGCAAAAGCTCCACCGCAAATAAACAAAATATTTGAGGTATCTACCTGCAAAAACTCTTGTTGCGGATGCTTGCGGCCACCCTGAGGCGGCACGGAAGCAACAGTACCTTCAATAAGCTTCAGTAGCGCTTGCTGCACACCTTCGCCTGAAACATCACGAGTAATTGAAGGGTTGTCTGATTTGCGAGAAATTTTGTCAATTTCGTCAATGTAGACAATGCCTTGCTGTGCTTTTTCTACATCGTAATCACATTTTTGCAGTAATTTTTGGATGATATTCTCAACATCCTCACCAACATAACCCGCTTCAGTAAGCGTAGTTGCATCTGCAATTGTGAAAGGCACATCAAGCAATCGAGCCAAGGTCTCTGCCAGCAATGTCTTACCACTACCTGTTGGGCCAACTAACAAAATGTTACTTTTACCTAGCTCAATCGTTTCTTTATCTTTGCCTGCTTTCCCGGCAAAACGAAGACGTTTGTAATGGTTGTACACAGCCACAGCCAATACTTTTTTCGCTCGTTTTTGACCAATGACATACTGGTCAAGAATTGCCGATATCTCATGCGGCTTTGGAAGTTTTTCGGAAGCACCTTCAGCAGCGCTTTCCTGAATTTCTTCACGAATAATATCGTTGCAAAGGTCAACGCACTCATCGCAAATAAAAACCGATGGACCCGCAATTAACTTGCGGACTTCATGCTGACTTTTACCGCAGAAAGAGCAATACAGCAACTTTCCGTTTTTATCGCCTGCGTCACTGGTGTGATCGGTCATTGAACCCACTCCATCTAAATTTCTATATCAATTGTCAGTTTAAAAGATCAAATTCAAGCTGCTCAAAAGTGAATTGTCACTGGGTCAAGCTTGCGATGCTGATCTGAGTTCGGTTTTACTCTGACAAACAAACAATTATTGAGCTGGCTGTATACGTTTATCGATTACAGCATCAATCAAGCCATAATCTTTTGCCTGCTGAGCAGACATAAAGTTATCGCGCTCAGTATCCACCTCTATTTTTTCAATGGGTTGGCCTGAATGAAATGCCATTAACTCATTGAGGCGTGAGCGGATCTTCAATATTTCTTGCGCTTGAATGTGTATGTCAGATGCCTGCCCCTGTGCTCCGCCGCTTGGCTGGTGAATCATCACGCGGGAGTTGGGCAGGCAAAAGCGCTTGCCTTTAGCGCCCGCATTTAACAAAAATGCGCCCATGCTACATGCTTGACCTATGCACATGGTGCTCACATTTGGTTTTATGAACTGCATAGTGTCATAAATTGACATACCTGCAGTAACTGATCCGCCTGGTGAGTTAATGTACAGATGGATATCTTTATCCGGGTTTTCGGCTTCCAGAAATAAAAGTTGAGCTACGACTAAATTTGCCATGTAGTCCTCAACGGGACCAACAAGGAATATCACACGCTCTTTAAGCAAGCGTGAATATATATCAAATGATCTTTCGCCTCGTGCCGTTTGCTCGATAACAATCGGTACAAGGCCACTATTGATAGGAGATAACAGGGAGTTCATGTGTTGGTATGACATCGTGCGTTTTTGTCCTTAAGCGGGCTAATAGCGTCGCCAATGTTGAAAACTATGATTTTTTGACACTACAGAGCTTAACCCGTGATGGGATTATATGCCAGTCAAATGAGGTAATTTGGAAGGTATTCAGAGAGATGGAAGCCGCAAAACAGGCGTTTTGCGGCTTTTTTAAACGATTAGCGCTGAGCGTTAGCCTTGATGATTTCATCGTAGCTAGTTTGTACTTCAGCGACTTTGGCTTGCGATAAGATATAGTCCACGACCTGATCTTCCAGCACTGCCGACTCCACCCCAGCCATCAGCTCCTGATTGCCATTGTAGTACTCAACCACTTCTTTTGGCTCTTGATAAGTTGAAGCAATCTCTTCGATCATAGCTTTTACGCGTTTTGCTTCAGGCTTAAGTTTGGCAGACTTTACAATCTCACCAACAATTAAACCCAAGGTTACACGACGAGCAGCTTCATCTTGGAACATAGTATCGGGAAGCAAGGATTTAACGTCAAAGTTTTGTTGTTGTCCGCCAAAACGTTGCATCATTTGATTGCGCAGCACCTGAATCTCATTGGCAACCAACGCTTTGGGCACTTCTGTAGTGTGAGAAGCAATTAGAGCATCCATTACTTGGCCTTTAACTTTTGCTTTCAGTGCATTGGCCAACTCGCGATCCATGTTTGCTTTTACTTCTTTGCGGAATTGCTTTTCACCGCCTTTTTCTACACCAAACTTTTGGAAAAACTCTTTCTTTAATTCTGGTAGTTGAGCTTCTGACACACTATTAACGGTGATTGCAAAATCTACCGCAGCCCCTTTCAGTTATTCAGCCTGATAATCTTCAGGGAAAGTAACTGAAACAACCTTGTTCTCACCTGCTTTCAGACCAACAATGCCTTCTTCAAAACCAGGAATCATTGATTTCGAGCCGAGCACTAAATTGTGATTATCAGCCTTACCGCCAGCAAACTCAACGCCATCTTTGGTGCCAACAAAATTGATATTAACTTGGTCGCCATCGGCAGCCGCACGCTCTACAACAGACCAAGAAGCCTGATGCTTGCGCAACACCTCAATCATATTATCGACATCAGTATCAGTCACTTCTGCTTTGAAGCTGGTGAGCTCGAACGCTGTAAGATCGCTCAATGCAACACTTGGATAAACTTCGAAGGTTGCAATGTATTCAAGATCTTTACCTACAGCCAACTGCTTTGGCTGAATGGATGGCTGGCCAGCAGGTTTTACATTTTCTTTTTGTACTGCAGCATAAAAAGAACGGCTAATTACATCACCCACAACCTCTTGACGAATGCCAGCACCAAAACGCTGTTTGACGACAGACATTGGCACCTTGCCCTTGCGGAAACCTTTGATGCTTACGTTGCGTGCCGCTTGTTTCAAGCGATTTTCAACTTCGTTTTCTACTTGCTCTGCGGGCACGCCAACGGTTAAGCGGCGCTCCAATCCAGAAGTCGTTTCGAGTGAAACCTGCATATATGCCTCGTGAAATAACTGAAAATCTGTTGCAGTTGATCAAGCACTCTGAAATACAGAATGCTGGGGGAATATGGTGCGGACGGAGAGACTCGAACTCTCACACCTTGCGGCGCCAGAACCTAAACCTGGTGTGTCTACCAATTTCACCACGTCCGCTTGGGTCGCCTTCATTACACTAACAAATGAAAGCACTGACTTAATGTTTCGCGCTCCAACCGATTGATTTTTAATGTTTTTTATAAAAATCAGCAGCCCTAGCGCGCGAAGGGTGCTGATTGTGCCACAGTCATTCTGCAGGTTCAACTTTTTATCAATACTCCGCACTCGTTTCCCGCTGACGCACCACCAGTGCGCGGAAGCTTTCCAACCAGGAAGCTAACAACTCCACAGTTAAGTCGGGCAATTCTTGTCCCCGAGCTTCCGTTAACTCTACCAAGGCAATTAAATTTTCCTGTCCAAATGCTTTTTTCTCCCTGGGCTTCTCGGGAGATTTAAAAATATGATCATGATACTGAGTCAGCTGACTTAACCATGAATCACTTATCTGGCTAAGCGCTAGCAATTCAGAAGCCTCAGAAGAAACTTTATCGACCTGCTGCAGCGAAGAGATTAGATCCTGAATGGAGCGAATAACGGATGGCTTTTTTAGTTGATGATGCTCAGCAAGCTCGCGTAGATAAAAATGCAGTGCCATCATCAGATGGAATACAGCTGCATCGGCCAAGGCCTGCAATTCAAGTTTGCGCATGCCTTTTGGCTCACCAAGAGAGTTGTTTAATAGGCCGATGGTGGCCCCAGCAAACGCCAACTTTTGATTTACAAGTGAGAGGTGACTAATTGACATAATGCGCGACAGGTTTCAGAACAAGGTAGGGGCAGTAGCCATCAGCAAAGATGGCTACTGCAGAACTTATTTTTGTACTTTCCATTTTCCGCCATCGTAAAACGCCTTCCAGCCCGTAGCCTTACCGTTTACTTCGGTTTGAACATACTGTTCTTTGGTTTTACGGCTAAAGCGAATAATAGCTTTGTTACCCTCAGGATCTTTTACTGGTGCAGACAACAAAAAGTGGTACTTCGGATCTATTTGATCCTTATGGGGCAGCAACTCTTCCACCAATGGCGCACGAGTTTCACGATTTTTGGGGAACTGGCTTGCAGCAAGGAACAAGCCTGCAGCACCATCTCGCAAGACATAGTGATCATCCACTTTTTCACAGCGCAATTCCGGCATTACAATTGGGTCAACTTTTGGTGGGGCAGCCTCGCCACTCTTCAGCAGCTTGCGCGTGTTTTTACACTCGCTATTGGTGCAGCCAAAATACTTGCCGAAACGACCTGTTTTAAGCTGCATTTCGCTGCTGCATTTATCACATTCAATAGTTGGCCCCTCGTAACCCTTGAGGCGATATGTACCCTGCTCTACCTCGTATCCAGCGCAATCAGGATTATTGCCACATATATGTAGCTTGCGACTTTCATCCAGCAGGTAGGAGTCCATCGCGGAGTTACAAAGCTTGCAGCGATGCTTAGCGCGCAATTGGCGCGATTCCGCCTCTTCATCTGCATCAGCTTCGATAGCCTCATCACCAGAAACCAAATTCATTGTGTTTTTGCAGCGCTCTTTGGGGGGCAACCCGTAACCTGAACAACCTAAAAAGACACCTGTACTGCCAGTACGAATTTGCATATGGCGGCCACATAGACCACAGGCGATGTTTGTATCGGTAGGATCATTTGCTCGCATGCCCTTAGCACTGCTCGACGCCAAGGTCAGTTTTTTACTAAACCCGGTGTAAAACTCGTCCAGCAATGCACGCCAGTTTTTTCCGCCCTGCGCTACAACATCCAGCGATTCTTCCATATTGGCGGTAAAGCCATAACTCATGAGATCATCAAAACTTTCAACTAATCGTTCAGTGACAATATCTCCCATCTTTTCAGCGTAAAAACGACGATTTTCCTGCCGCACATAGCCGCGCTCCTGAATGGTAGAAATAATAGATGCATAAGTTGATGGTCGGCCAATAGCACGTTTTTCCAGCTCTTTTACCAAGCTAGCTTCAGTATATCGCGCCGAGGGCTTGGTGAAGTGTTGCTGCGGATTAAGCTTTACCAACGGCAACACTTGGCCAACTTTCATATCTGGCAGCACCACATCTTCATCTTTTTTGGCGACCTGCGGACTGACCTTGGTATAACCATCAAAACGAATTACGCGGCCGCGCGTGCGCAACTCGTAATCACCAGCAGTCACTACCACACTAGTACTGGTGTATTCTGCTGGTGTCATTTGGCAGGCAACAAATTGTTGCCAAATCAAGCCATAAAGACGCTCCGCATCACGCTCCATACCACTTAATTGATTGGGTAATGCATCAACATTTGAGGGGCGAATCGCCTCATGCGCCTCCTGCGCACCGTCCTTACTGGAATAAAGAATGGGCGACTCAGGCAGGTAGCGTTTGCCGAAGTTTTCTAAAATATGTTCACGACAAGCTTCAACAGCCTCTTTACTCAAGTTCGTCGAGTCAGTACGCATATAAGTAATGTAGCCCGCCTCATATAAGCGCTGAGCCATCATCATGGTCTTCTTTACCCCAAAGCCTAAACGGGTACTTGCTGCTTGCTGCAGGGTTGAGGTAATAAAAGGCGCTGAGGGTTTAGATTGCGTGGGTTTATCTTCGCGGCTGATGACTTTATAAGTTGCGCCCTCTAAGGCACTGACCGCTGTCATCGCCTGGATTTCATTGACGGGTTTAAATGCCTCGTCGCCCTGCTTTTTCACTTCGAAGCTGACGGCCTGATTTTTATCAGCTTGCAAGTCAGCAAACAGGGTCCAGTATTCTTCAGGGATAAAAGCGCGAATTTCACGCTCTCGCTCAACTACCAGACGTACCGCGACCGACTGTACGCGCCCTGCAGATAGTCCGCGCGCAACCTTTTCCCACAATAGTGGAGATACCATGTACCCCACAACGCGATCCAAAAAGCGACGCGCTTGCTGGGCGTCAACACGATTTTGATCAATAGGTCCCGGCGTTTTAAATGCGTTTTGAATCGCCGTTTTTGTGATTTCGTTAAACACAACGCGACGATAGCGGGACTCATCGCCGCCGATTGCCTCGCGCAAGTGCCAAGCAATAGCCTCCCCCTCTCTATCCAAGTCGGTTGCGAGATAGACCATGTCAGCTTTTTCGGCGAGCTTTTTTAACTCATCAACAACTTTCTCTTTGCCCGGGAGAATTTCATATTGGGCTGCCCAACCGTTTTCCGGATCAATGCCCATGCGGTTAATGAGCTGACTTTTACTCTTGCTGGCTTGATAAATTGCCTTATCTTCAGGCGACATTTTGCGTGTCGCGGCTGCTTGTTTGGCGCGCTCTTTGGCATCAACTGGCTTGGCACCACCACTGGTTGGTAAATCGCGAATATGACCAATACTGGATTTGACGATAAAACCATCACCCAAATATTTATTGATAGTTTTTGCCTTGGCAGGCGACTCAACGATAACTAAGGATTTACCCATGGCAGTTAGAAATATCTCTATATTAAAGAAGGCAGTGTAAAGAGTTGAAAAATGCGCCAAACAACCACTTCATCACCCTGAAGACGGGTTAAACTAGCAGTAAAGGTGCGCATATATAAGTCTTGAGCCCCAAGGGGTCAAGCTATAATTTCCAGCATGTCTTATAGTAGAGCTTGCATAGATACGCAAAGCTCTACCTTAAACACTATGTTTTTTTACTTTAAAGGCCATGCATATCTTGTTGTTATATATCATTTTTTTATTTGCCGAATGCTTATGGACAAGAAACCGATAAAAACCTGAAACCCAACTTACCTTGCCCCAGTAGATTTCCGCATGACCTTGATTGTGATTCTTGTTTTTTTGATGCTGATAACACTTTTTGCGGTGAGCGTGCTTCATCGCATACAGCAGCGTCAGCGTCAACGCCGGTTAGAGCAGCGCCGCCTGCGCATCCAAGTAGAAGAGTTAACCGATGTTGTGAATTGTTTGGAGCAGACACTGCCAAACAGGGTCATTACCAAGCACATAAATGACATGATTATTGCGTTGCAGCATCAAATGCTGGCATTGGAAGACAACAATCGTGAGCGTCTTGAAAGCGCGATACTGAAAAGTGAGCTGTATTCAGAAGAGCTTATCAACCCCAAAAATCGCCAAGGTATTAGCTATCAAAGGGACAGTGATGCACAAATTGCGAAAACTCAACTCTATATCAATGAGGCTGTAAACCTGATGGTGCAACTTGCCGCTCAGGGTACTATCAATGAAGTTGAATTGGACTCCTATCAAGCAGAGTTGCGCTGGGCCTATCTAATGGTATCGGTGATGTCATACATAGCTCAGGGTGACAAGTCTGTCGCCATAAGTGATCGCCTCGCATTTTACCGCAAGGCACAACACCTCTTGATGGAGTCAATGCATCAAGATCCTCGGCGCTTACAGATGATTAAAGAGTTAAGTGAGATGATAGACGGTGAGCGCGTCGGGCTTAGTAGCGCTTTACGCGAGATGGCACCGGCAGCCTAGCCCTGTGAATCAGCTGGTTGATATTCGGTTTGATGCAGCCCGCGCAACATTTCGATTAATCGATCCAAGGTTTCCACCGCTTCTTTTTCTTGCCAGAAAATACAAATACCCATATTGCCGCAACTAATGGCAGGAACTGATTCTGGCAATTGTGGCAAATAGACCCTCAGAAGATCACACGTAGCAACGCTTGGACGCACGTCCGTTTGCCAATCCCACGCTAAATAAAAGTTACTTTCGTGAACGTAAGGGGTGCGCATCAGTATCCATTCTGGCACTTCTTGGATTTTAGATGGTGGCGGCAAGTAATACACAGGCAGGGTTGCAGGTTGATCCATATCTGTTTTTAATGGAGGTAATTTGCGCATACTAAAGCGCACGCCCCGTGTACTAGCGTAGGTGCGCAATTGTTCCTTTCGTTTTTGTCCAGGGCTTGGCTTAAGCATGGAAATGGGGCCTATCACCAAGGCAATCACCACAATCAAAATAATAAAAAACCAAATATTCATTTAAATCCTTAAAACTTTAGCGAGAACAACTATTCTTAAACCAGTGCCAATAACAATGCCGAGGATAGGAATCATGACAGAAATTATTAATTACACACATATTATTGTCGGCTTGGATCTGTCGGAAGATTGCCCACCAGTTATCCAACGTGCCGCAGCCATCGCGCGAGCTTGCAATGCCAAGCTCACCTTGGCTCATGTGCTGGAACCGCTTGCGTTTGCGTATGGTGGCGATATGCCGGTAGATTTAAGTGGTGTGCAAGAACAGCAAGTGCAGAAAGCAGAGGCTGATCTAGCGCAGCTCGCCAAAACAACCAATTATCCAATCATGCAGCAGCATGTGCTTGTCGGACAGCCAGCGGCAGAATTACATTATTTGGCTGAGCAAGAATCAGCCGATTTAATCGTGGTTGGCAGTCACGGCCGCAAGGGTTTTGCATTACTGCTAGGCTCTACCCCAAACAGTGTTTTACATGGCGCCACCTGCGATGTGCTAGCAGTATTAGTAAAAAAACAAACCGGTGAAGCCTAAGACCTCACCGGCATTATTTTTTCATCGCAAAAATAATGGCGATTACTCTTGCTGCATATCCTCCAGTTCAGCCCAGCGCTCAAAACAATCATCGAGTTGCTGCTGCACTTTGGCAAGCTCCTGCAGTTTCTGCTCTACTGTGGCAGGTGCTTGATTATAAAAATCACTGGCGCTTGTCACTAGCTGTAGTGCATTTAACTGTTTTTCCAGCAATTCAATTTTCTGCGGCAACTCATCAAATTCTTTTTGGAATTTGTAACTCAATTTTTTAAGCTTGGCCGGAGCTTTAGCACTTTCAATTTCAGGGATGGCAGTTTTTTTCGGCTCATCGACAGGAGTGCAGTCACTCACCGCTGGCAGCTCATCAGCTTGGGTCCACTTACCGCCTTGGCGCAGCCAATCATCATAACCACCTATGTACTCAAGCACATTGCCGCGCCCTTCAAAGGCAATAACACTGGAGACAATATTGTTCAAAAATGCCCGGTCATGGCTGACTAACAACAGTGTGCCGGTGTATTCGGTGAGAATATCTTCCAGCAACTCAAGTGTTTCCACATCCAAATCGTTTGTCGGCTCATCCAATACCAATAGATTCGCGGACTTACTGAATAATTTAGCCAATAGCACGCGGTTGCGCTCTCCGCCGGACAAGGCTCGCAGCGGTGTGCGCGCACGTTCGCCGCTGAATAAAAAATCGCTTAGATAAGAAAAGATATGTTTTGACTTGCCATCAACTTCAATAAATTCGCGCCCGCCGGCAATGTTATCGACCGCATTTTTATCCAGATCTAGCTGATCGCGCAGTTGATCAAAGTAAGCCACTTCCAGATTAGTCCCCAGCTTTACGCTGCCAGATTGCGGCTGTAATTCGCCGAGAATTAATTTAAGCAACGTACTTTTGCCGGCGCCATTAGCGCCAACCAAACCAATTCTATCGCCGCGCATGATGCGGGTAGAAAACTGGTTGACGATCTTTTTTGCGCCAAACGAATAGCTAACGTCGACCAAATCGGCCACTAATTTGCCTGAGTCGCCGCCAGTAGTCAGGGAGAAATTGGCCTTGCCGACAACCTCGCGGCGCTGTAAGCGAGTCTCGCGCAAAGCCTTTAATGCGCGCACGCGCCCCTCGTTGCGAGTGCGGCGGGCTTTGATTCCTTGGCGAATCCACACTTCCTCTTGCGCGAGGCGCTTATCAAATAGCTCGTTGTGACGCGCCTCTTCCGCAAGCGCTTGCTCGCGATACACCAAAAAGCTGGCGTAGTCGCCTTCCCAGCAGCGCAAATGGCCGCGGTCCAATTCGGCGATATGGGTTGCCAAGGCCTGCAATAAAGAGCGGTCATGGGTGATAAATACCAATGCGCCGTTGTAATTGAGCAATTGCTTTTCCAGCCATTCAATGGCGGCGATATCCAAATGGTTAGTTGGCTCATCCAGCAATAACACATCAGGTTCAATCACCAGTGCGCGTGCAAGCGCAACACGGCGACGCCAGCCCCCGGAAAGCTCACGCATATAACGCTCAGCGGGCAAATCCAGGCGGGAGATAATTTCATCTACTTTTTGCTGCAGTGCCCAGCCATCATTAGCTTCAATTTGGTGTTGCAAATCGGCCATACGCGCCAATTGGCTATCGCTAATATCCTGCGCATGAGACAGCAGGCGATATTCCGCAAGCAACTCACCTACCCCTTTTGCGCCAGCTGCGACAGCGTCAAACACCAGACGATCATCTGCTTCTGGTAAATCCTGCTCCAGGCGAGCAATGCGAATTCCGGTTTGACGAATGACTTCGCCTTTATCTAAATCGACCTCGCCATCCAGCACTTTTAACAAGCTTGATTTGCCGGTACCGTTGCGCCCGATTAAACAGAGCCGTTGGCCGCGCTCAATCGTTAAATCAACACCGTCCAAGAGCACTTGCAGGCCGTAACTGAGTCCGGCTTTTTCAATTTTAATCAAAGACATAGAAGGAATAATTCAGGTAGTTTTTCAACGAAAATGATACTGGCACAAGCACCAGTGGACTGATATTCTCAAGTGAATGTTTAGCCATCTGCTAAAGTCTTTAGTAGAAGCAACAAAACCAATGTAGCTCCAGCATTCATCTTGTTTCGGCTATACAGGTACAAAATAAATAGGTACAGCGCAAAAAGTGCCGCATCATATCCCACCAGAAAGGCATAACCAACCCGCTTGGGTTTGATCACAATTTGAGGTATCCATGAGGTTTTCAAAAATACTTTGGCCAGTAGCACTGAGTGCCAGCGTATTCGTTGGTAGTATAACCCTAACTTACGCACAAGCAGCGACAACGCCATCCACTACAAAAACAGCGTCGACCAAGACAGATAATCGTCAAATTGAGCGCCAACAATACGTTCAGGCGCAAAAAGCGCTCAACGCTAAAAACATGCCTGAATACCATCGTTTATTAAAACAACTCAAAAACTACCCGCTACTCCCTTATCTCGAATATCAAGAATTAACCAATCGCTTGTTTAGTTTACCCAAACAAGAAGTGCAGGCTTTTTTTGCGAACTATCCTGACTCTTTTTTATCTGAGCGCTTAACTCACCGGTGGTTACGCACACTGGCTCAGCGTGAGCGCTGGGCTGACTACTTGCACTTTTACGATAAACGCCTTACCGATCCAGAATTAGCTTGCCTCAATTTGCGTGCGCGTTTGGCGACGGGGGATAAAAGCGCACTTAATGAGGTTGCACCACTGTGGAATATCGAAAAGACACAATCCAAAGCGTGCGACCCAGTATTTGATCAATGGAAAAAAGCGGGATTAATGACACCTGATTTAATTTGGGAGCGCCATTTAAAAGTAGTGAAAGTTGGCAACAAAGGTATGGCCAGCTATTTGAGCAACTTACTACCCGCTGCCGATCGCTCCATGGCTATTTTGTTGCAGCAGGTGGATGCGAATCCTCGCCTGTTAAAACAAACAGCAAAATTTTCCAAACAGTCACCCAAAATGAAGGCAGTTATCTTGCACGGTTTGGAAAAGCTAGCGCGCGTTAACGCCAAAGAAGCGCTTGCGCTTTGGCATGGCTACGATGCACAGCAATTATTTGATGACAGCAACAGAGTAGAAATCAAATACCAGATTGCTCTGCGCCTCCTCTATCAGGATCATGAGGTTGACGCTGAAAAATTAGTTGCCTCAACACCTAATTTAACCCGTATTGATTTGCTTGAATGGCTGCTTCGCGAGTCTTTGCGCAAGCAAGATTGGGAGCGAGTGAATGAGTGGCTTGCGCGCTTACCAGAGGAAGCTCGTAATAGTGAGCGCTGGCGCTATTGGCAGGCGCGAACCATGGAAGAGCTGTCCATCAAAGAAATAAATGGTGAAACGCCAACAAGTATTTATAACACTGTAGCGCCAGCGCGCAGCTTCTATGGTTTTTTAGCCGCCGATAAAACCAAAGTGAATTATCACCTGCTTGATCGCCCCATGTCATTTACCAGCGAACAAATTGCCGCGGTAGAAAATGCACAAGGTATTTTACGCGCGCGTGAATTCTTTGCTCGCGGTGAGTTAGGTGCTGCTAATCGGGAATTCTTTCACACTACTCGTCGCATGCCATTGGAACAAATGGTTATTGCGGGGCGCCTCGCTGAAAAACTAGGCTGGTACCGCAATGGCATTCAAGTAATGGCAGAGGCGCAATATTGGGATGATCTTGAGGTACGTTTTCCGGTCGTTTACAAAGAACATGTAACCAAAGCCGCGCAACAAACCTCAGTAAACCCGCTTTTTATCTTTGCAGTTACACGCCAGGAAAGTGCATTTGTGCATGATGCAAAATCAACGGCTGGCGCACTTGGGTTAATGCAGTTATTGCCCGCAACCGCCAAGCAAACAGCACAAAAAAATGGACTGAGCTTTACACTTCAAGATTTAATAACACCGGAAAAAAACATTGCACTGGGAAGCCGCTATTTAAATCATTTGCTTGGCGTATTTGAGGGCAACCGCATACTGGCTGCAGCGGCTTACAATGCCGGCCCCGGTCGGGTGAAAAAGTGGCTGAATAAAGATAAAGAAGCACAGCTTCCCTATGATGTATGGATCGAAACAATTCCCTACAAAGAAACCCGTGGCTACGTACAAAATGTTCTCTCTTTCTCAGTTATTTACGCTTATCGTTTAGGCCAAGAGACTAATTTTGTAACACCAGCCGAAGCAAATCGCCAATTGTAATTTGGGTATAGCTAAACAATAAAAAACCGCGCATAGATATTCATGCACGGGTTTTTTATTGTGGAACCAGATTAGATTATCTCTTCAAGTACTCACTTAAACGTTTTTGTACAACTGCTGCCAATTCGTCGGGCTGGAACTTAGATAGAAAGTCATTGCAGCCTACCTTCTCTACCATCGCCTTATTAAAACTACCACTAAGCGATGTATGTAACACCACATACAAATCAGCTAAAGCGGGGTTTTTGCGCACTTCCGCCGTTAAACGATAGCCGTCCATCTCCGGCATTTCTGCATCGGTTACCAACATCAGAATTTCATCAGTGACCTTGCGCCCAGAGGCGGCCCACTGTTGCAGCATGGTTAATGCTTGCAGGCCATCCTGTACTGACAACACTTCTATACCTATGTTAGCCAAAGTTTCTTTTACTTGTTTTACTGCGGTAGGCGAATCTTCGGCGAGTAAAATTTTTAACTTGCGTTTTCTCGCCTCCGCGACCAAATTGGCATCCAGAACATCGTTAGAAACACTGGTGTTGTAGGGAATAATATCGGCAAGCACACGCTCAACATCCAAGATTTCTACCAGTTGATCATCAAGTTTAGTAATCGCAGTAAGGAAATGGCTCCTTCCCGTTCCTTTCGGTGGTGGCAATATAAGCTCCCAATTGAGATTCACAATGCGATCAACTGCACCAATTAAAAAGGCCTGAACGGAGCGATTGTATTCAGCTACGATTAGGTTGGCGTTATCCAGCTCCTTTAATTCGCTCATGCCAATAGCCGCTCGCAAATCAATAACAGGTACTGTTTGGCCGCGTAAATGTGCCACTCCACGAATATGAGGGTGACTATGGGGTACATGACGTAAAACCGGAACCGTAACTACTTCTTGTACTTTAAAAACATTAATTGCAAATAACTGCCGCCCCCCTAAGCGAAACATAAGTAACTCGAGCCGGTTTTCTCCCACTAAACGGGTGCGCTGATCTATAGAATCTAATAGTTTGGACATACTGCTACCATACGTTTTTTTGCGGCCTCATCAAGAAAATCAATACTAAAGTAGTATCAGTATAGGCAAAAATCGACTGTGAGCTAAAATTTTGCCCGCACTAACCGTCGTTTATTGAAACCTCGGTTGTAAGCTGGCCGTTGCCAGCTACACTCTACTAAATTGCATAGATCTCAGGATGCGGGTCTTTCCAAACACAACAATCAACCAATCCGTTTACTCTATGACCGAAGCCATCCCTCTTCTCGCCCGGCAGCCTATTTTTGATGGCAATATGCAAGTTGTCGCCTACGAGCTTCTCTGTCGCAATAGCGATTTAAAATTTATTGCGACTACCGATGGTGATGCCGCCAGCTCCCAAGTATTACTCAACGCATTTACTGAGTTATCGATTGAGCAGGTCGTGGGGACTCATAAAGCCTTTGTTAACTTTACGCGTACCCTTCTTGACTCTCCCCCGCCATTTAATCGCCAAAAACTAGTCATCGAAGTACTTGAAGGCCAACAAGTTGACGCAGCCATGCTGCACTCACTGAAACAATTGCGGGAGCAGGGCTACACCATTGCATTAGACGATTTTGAATTAGATGAAAACAGCAAAAACCTAATAGCCTATGCCGACATTATCAAACTTGATGTGTTGAGTTTGTCGCCCGAAAAACTTCGCCAGCATATTGATTATCTCAAACCCTTTAACATTACGTTGATCGCTGAAAAAGTTGAAACCTATGAGATGTTCGAGCAGTGCAAAGCGCTGGGATTTGATTTATTCCAAGGATATTTTCTTGCCAAGCCCCGAGTCATTACTGGAAGAAAAATTTCAGAAAATAAACAGTCTGTATTGCAACTCCTATCCGCTCTACACGATCAAGACGTACCCATCGAAAAAATTGAACGGATGATTGCGCGCGACACCCTTTTAAGTTTTAAATTATTACGCCTGGTTAATTCCGCGGCATTCGGGCTTTCGCGAAATATTGAATCATTACGTCAAGCGATTATGCTACTCGGCTTAAATAAACTGAGAAACTGGGTTAATTTGTTGGCACTTTCCAACTTGAGCGGAAAACCTCATGAGCTGAGTGTGGCCGCATTAACTCGAGCGCGCATGTGCGAAATGATTGCCACGAAAATGAATCAGCGCAACAGTCCTGACACTTATTTTACAGTTGGACTGCTATCTACGTTGGATGCGTTTCTGGACTCCCCTCTGGAAGAGCTATTGCGAAGCCTTTCACTCAGCGAGTCACTGAACAATGCAATGCTGACTCATGCCGGCCCAGAAGGAATGGTATTGCAGGTAGTGCAGGCGCACGAGCAAGGACATTGGCAGAATATAAATTGGCCGCAATTAGCAGCGCTGGGGCTAACCCCCAACCTCATTGCAGAAATTTATGTGGATTCACTGCACTGGGTTGCAGAGACAATGAACAGTCTTGGCCTGGCGCCCAACAAAAAATAATCAGTAATAGATCAGAAGTTTATTCGCCTCAGAAAACTATCAGCTTGCGCTGAGTCAAAAGGCCAGCCTAATTCGTCAATATGAAGGGGGGATTTTAAGACGGGAATTCTAACGCCATACTTTTCGATCAGCTCATCAGATTCTGCTATATCAATTTCTTCAAGATAAAGGGAGTAATGGCTCAGCAGCGGCGAGATTATCTCTCGGGCAAGCTCGCACAAATGGCATCCAGGAGTCGAATAAAGATAAATCGATTGCATAAACACACCGCATCAGACAAAACCGCAGTGTATCAGCTCAACAGCGGGCGTTTCACAAAAAATTAACCCACATCCAATGCCATTATTTGCTGCATAAAATCGCGGAAACGCTGCCCTTGTTGCAGATCGACATCTGTCTCGCCGGTGACTTTTTCAGCCAAATTAGATAAGAGCGACCTTGGCTCACTGAATTCTTGCGCGCGATCCAAGCTTGCAAGTAGATCCTTAATGAAATTCCCCAAAGGTAATAATTGATCGGCTAACAGTCGGGGCTTGTTGATGCCACTTTCAACATCACCTGGCTCAAAAGCTTGATAGGCTTGTGTTACCTGCTGAATTTCTGCCTGAGCCAAGTTCAGCGAGAAACTGGCGATTTGCTCAGCGTCATAGCCCATATTCATGGCTTGCTCAAATGCCACATCCAGATCACCGTTAAAAAAATCGCTGGCCAGACCGTTTACACGCCCTAATAAATCATTAATTGCCCCAAGCTCTTCTTCGTTCAACTCCCCTTCAATTGAGAGTGAAAAAGATTGGCTGGAGCTGTAACTGGCATTGAGCGCGCCCACTGAATTATTGCCTCGCCCAGTGCGCCCGGCCTCTAGAGCCAAACCTTCACTGGAGGTCGCTTTAATAGTGACCTTATCACCCTCTTTGGTCGTTAACTCAAAACTGAATTCACGTGCGCGACCATATTCATAATTGCCATAGCCAAGGAGGCTACTAGTCGCTGGTAAAAACGCGGGAACATCTAGCTTGGAGGGTGACTTTTTGGACTCCGCTGTTTTCAATAAGTCGACCGGAGAGTTGGATTTTGGCTGTTTTGCCTCCACTTCTGTTGACTGGATAAACTTGGAGCGCAGCTCATCCACTCCTTCGAGTACCAAATCATAAGTCTTGCCAATATCAGATTTTATCTCTGGGGAAAGTAAACTTAATGCCTCCAGTTTTTCACTCGCCTCAGCAAAACCTTTTTTGAACCCTGCTAAACCAGCATCTAAACGGGCTTTCAACTCTTCTTGACTTGCGCCGTCGGCCACATCTAACTGTAAGCGACGCTCAATAAAGCCCAAAATATTATTAGCCACCTTTTCCGCCGTCAGCGGTTCAAAGGTTTCATATTCAGCACTGGCAGCTTGACCACGTGATGCAATTTTCTCGTAGGCCATAGTCAAGGTGCGATTCACGATTTGCAGCGCAGTTTGCCGTTTATCTTGTAAATCAGATGCTTCTGTACGGCTGACTTCGGGTGCTTTGTGCGAATTGCCTTGAGTAGCAGAATTGGTGCTATTTGATTGAGGTAGCTGACCAGAACCAACCGCTGAATTATTAACAGAAGGATGATTAAGCGAGGAAATGTTCATAAATTCACCTGTGTGCAGCAATAGCTGGTTGTCGCATCACAGGTTATCGACCGGTTCCTGTAAAGCTTCAATACTTATTTGCGCGTTAAAATCAGGGTAGTTATAACTACAACAGCGAGCACGCCAAGAAAAATAAGCCCATATTTCCCTTTGGCATTTTCCTGCGGTGCAGATTGGGGCTGCACGCCAGCAGCGGCGCGGCTCGATGAAGCTCTGGTTGGCGCAACGGCTTTCTCGCGTGCAGTTTCGCGCGGGCTGGGTTTAAGCTTGGGCTCAACAATCTCGGCTTTTACAGGTACTTGTCGCACCGTTGTTTTTGCCATGTCATCAGACGGGCCCATTACACCGAAGGTCAAAGCATCAAAACGCAATTCATCCCCGCGCTTGACGCGGGCCTCAGCTACTCTTTTGCCATTTAAAAAAGTGCCATTGGCAGAGTCCAGATCTTTAACAAACAGCATACCGTCGATAATTTGCAATTGCGCATGACGTCGCGACAGATGTGCCGCCGCCAAACTAATGTCACATTCGCTGGCACGACCTATGACATTTAATTCTTTGAGTGGAAAAACACGGTTAGCCAGCGCGGTATGATTCGCCTTTAAAGACCAGCCCGTCGCTTTAGGCGCCCGCAGTTGGGTAACGTTAGCTGATTCCTCTGCAACAACCTTCGCTTCTCGTTTGGGGTCAATTACCACCAACTCCACTTGCCCCAGCTTGATTTGATCGTCTGGTTTAAGCTCACAGGCTCCGGTAACCGTTTGCCCATTAACTATGATCGGCTGGGTAGGAATAAGATTACGTAAAGTAAGATGCTCGTTATCAACCAGTACTTCCATATGCACATCACTGGCAAGCGGATCATCAATAACTAGCGCATTAGTTGCTGAGCGGCCTATGGTGATTTTAGGTTCCACCAGCCATACCGCGTTGTATTTATTATCTTTAAAGCGGATTTTAAGCATAAAATTTAACCTGAAAGCAAAAACCGAAACGGGTTGTGATAATGCAATAGCCGTTCTGTGATTTCAACACCTCAATCAGGCGATGCCCTAGGGTAAATGGAGCGTCAATACACCTCCGCCTAAAGGACCATTATTAGCAATGGTCATATAGCCCTGCCCTTTTTTGGATTTATGTAACTCCAAAACCTTGCCTGTAAATAACAACCCCAAGCGTGTATTGCCTGAACTAAATGACACCGGGGTTTGCGGTACGGCTCCCATCAGCATATTGTCAGGATAACCCTGTCCGTCATCAGCGATAGAAATACACAAAAAATTTCCTTCTTCAATTGCCGTTAACCGCAACTGCTTTCGACTATAGCGCGCGCAGTTCACAATCAAATTATTCAGTACACCGCCAATTAATTCATTATCGAAATACCATACTAAATTGCTGTCACAATTTACCTGCACATCGATATTTCGCGATTTTAACAAGGTATCGTTTCGTGCGATTTGCTCGTCGATAATATCGCTTACATAATGCTGATCAATCACTACCGACATGGTATTTTCATCCATGCGATAAAGTGACAAAAGCTGTACCAACTCACCATTAATACGCGCCGCTTCATATTCCAACACTGAGAAAAATTGTGCCTGCTCGGCATCTTTGGGGGGCGAATTAGCCATCATGGCGGATAAGGTGTTCAACAACATCCCCAACGAGTTTTTCATGTCGTGCACACTGGACGCCAACACAAAAGAAAAATCAATGGGCGTTTGTTCGCTATCGTCATTACCGGAATTTTGCTTAGGCATGCTATTCACGCTCAACCTCGCTTGTTTTTTTCATAGGCCTTGATCAGAGCGGTGTATACATCACTCAATTGGCGATAACGTTGAAATTGCGGATGCTGCTGGGAAATAATGGCATTGGTTTTGGTAAAGGTTTGCTGGACTTTTTCACTAGTTCCAGCATCAAAATGGGTTCTCAGTTTATCAATCATTGCCTGCACATAATTCAATCGCAAGCCGATATGATTCGGTAATTTTTGTAGTGCGGTTTTAAATGCATCTGCAGCTGCGGTGAAATCTTTTGCATTATAAAAAGTAATACCTTTTTTATTGATTTCAGCTACCATAAGCTTATTCTTTTCACTGCGCGGCTCATCCAGCAGTACATCCAGATGCTGTAAATGTTCCTCTTTACCCGCATAACGATGCAACAAATCTTCCAAAAGTTGCTGCGCCTCATCAGCCTTCCCTATCAACCGTAGTGTTCGCACCAATTCAATTTGCACCGATAAAGCATTTTCATCTTCGTTACCAACCAGTGATGACTGGGCACTTGCCAGGGCATCCTGCGCGCGACGCTGATCACCGGCACACACTTGTAATTGGCTTTCAAGCAATAAAGATTCTATTTTTCGCAGATTACTTTTACCGAAGTTTTCTTCCAGATTATTAACACACACAATCGCTTCACGAACGAATGGTTTTGCGAGTTCTTTATCGATTGAATATAAATCAATTGTGGTCTGCGCAAAAAGAGAGTGGACTGAGGGATTATCAAAACAGGAGTTTTCGCCCAGTTTAACTGCACGCTTAAGTGCGTTAGCAGCAGTTACCAAATCATTATTTTGCTGGGCCACATCGCCTAATGCTTGTTGGCGCAGAATAGAAAGCGGAGAGATATCCGTGGCTTTTTGCAATATACCCTGCAAGCCTTCGTAGTCGTTCTGCAACTTAAATAGCTCAGCTTGTAAATCATAGGCCTTCATGCAGAGCGGATTAGCTTGCAATATATTTTCCAGCCATTGTTGTGCTCCAAGCAAATCGTTTTGCGCCAGTTTGGTTTTTACCATTCCCAATTGCGCCCACTCCAACTCCCGGTTATCGAGCACTGTACGGTAAACCGACTCGGCAGCAGCCAAATTGTTGTTTTTGAGAAATAACTGCCCGAGCAGCTTTTGACAGACATTGGCGTAACGACTGCCAGAGTCAACCAAATCTTTACATAGATTGATTGCAAGCTGATCATCTCCCGATTTCTGTGCTGCATGAATTGCTTTTAACTCTACGCGCTGCTCAATTAAGCGACCGAGACGCTGATCCAATGCTTTAGGGGTGATGGGTTTGGCGAGGTAGGCATCTGGCTCATAATCGTAAGCAGCCATAATAGTGCCTTTACTACTTTCAGCAGAGACAAGAATAAACAGACTATCTGAACAGGTATTATCAGTAGAACGCAGTTGCTCCAATACCTGCTGACCACTTTTACCCTTACCTAAATTGTTATCACACAAAATAATGTCGTAACTGCGAGCCTTGCAAAAGCGTAGCGCCTCTTCGCCACTGGCGGCAGAATCTACGTTACCTATGCCAAGATCCATGAGCATTTTGTACAGCGTGCCGCGAAAATTCTCAAAATCATCAATGATTAGCGCATGCATCTTGTAGTAGCCAAGATCAGCCATTAGTCCACCTCCATCCAGAAATTAGACTAAGAATAGCTCAGCTTCTTGAGGTTGCTGTGAATTTACCAGCGCATTCAGCGCTTCTCATTTAATTGGCGCTTGTCATCTGCGGCCTACGACGGCGCGAATAGAAAAGATGATTACCCCCTTGCACTTTGGCGCTGCGTTTTGCTTCGGCTAGCAACTGCGACACCTGATGATGCGTGACACAAAACTCTAAATCAGGTGAAACGCAGCCTATAGCAAGCGTTAAAGCACCATATTTTTGGCGCTGCCCTTGCCGATCAGTACTCCAATATTCTGTTAATTCCTGTGGCAGCAGTTGACGGCTCATCTCGGCAAAACGACTTAATATTTGTTCGCAGCGCAATTGCCAATCATCACAACTCAGTACAAGAATAAAATCATCACCGCCTACATGGCCAACAAAGTCTTTTGCTTTGTCAACACTCGCACAAATAATTTGGCTTAAGCGCACTATGACATCATCGCCCGCACTGTAACCAAATGCATCGTTAAATGGCTTAAAGTGGTTGATATCGCAATATGCTACGACAAACTCTTTCCTGTGCAGTAATAAATGATCAACCCATTCATACAAAGGTACGTTGCCAGGCAGTTGGGTAAGTGGATTACTATGACGGGCAATTCGGAGTTTTTCTTCAGTAATTGCGCGCAATAGGTCGCGCACTTTTCCAACCCCCAGATAGCGATTGTTATCTATGACAATAAAATCGACACTCAAGTTTTGTTGTGGATCTTCACTAATCAATTGACCCACATTTTTTAAATCAGTACTGACATCAACAATAATCGATAAGGAGCTGATAAATTCCCGAATCGGTTTTTGCGCATATAGCTCATGTGCGAATCGACGCGAAAAAACATTTAAAAGTTCTGCGCGGCTAACCATCCCTAAAGGTGTGTTGCCATCAACAACGGGTACACAACTCAAGCGCACATCGGCGCGAAACATTTTTACCACTGTTTCTGCATGGGTTGAGGAAGTGACCTGTACCGAGTCCATCACAATTTCCCGAACCGTGCGAGTAAAGTGATCTTGATAGCGACGCACCGAATTACCGGCATGTCCGGCAATCACTGGAGGCAGTTCAACAATCGGCAAAGCCTGTGGATAGGCAATAAAATAGCCTTGTGCATACTCAACGCCCATGGTGACTAGCGTGTCGAATTCCGCCGCTGTCTCAATACCTTCGGCGATAGCCTTATGCCCCATGCGATGAGCTATATCCAGCATGGCACGCACAAACTCGCGTTTGACCGGGTCTTTATCGATACCGGAGATAAAATGGCGATCAATTTTCACATAGTCCGGGCAGAGTTCACTCCACACACGCAAACCTGCGTAACCTGCACCCAGATCATCCAATGCAACGGCGAAGCCCTGCCGCCGAAAGTGATCCGACGCTGCGCGCAACAAATCCAACTCATCCAGAGGCTGGCTCTCAGTTAACTCGAATACCAAACGTTCAGCACTCAAACCTACCCGCTGTAAAATTTCCCGTGTTACGCCATCGCGGTATTGACTGTCGGTGAAACTAATAGGGCTCATATTGAGAAAGAGTTTGCCGGGTAATGCCAATTCAGCAAAACGCTCACACGACACTTCCCTACACGCAAATTCCAGTGCGGCTAACAAACGGGACTCCTGCGCAACGGAAAAAAGCGCATCAGGTTTATGTAATGGGCTGTCTTGAGGGCCGCGTATTAGCGCCTCATAACCAATAATGCGCGGGTTTTCCACTGCAACTATGGGTTGAAAAACCGGGGTTAACAGCTTGAACTCAATCAAGCGGCGCAATTCCTTTTGCAGTGTAATTTGACTAAATACCTGACTCTGCAAAGACATAAGATGACAACTTAATAACAATAAAGGTGAATGCCCTGAATATTCCTGCTGAAATATGACAGTTTTATGAATCGCTGAATTTGTTGTCACATTCAATGACGGTTACAATGCCCGCACTTACTTTTCGCTTCTTATTGCGCCATTAATTAGTCACGCCTATGCACGATACAAACCCCGATACTATTTATGCCAATCCGCTGGCAGAGGTTAGCCGCTTCGCGTTTGATCAGCGCGTTGTTGACGTTTTTCCGGATATGATTAAACGCTCGGTGCCGGGATACGCCACTATTATTAATATGATTGGCAACCTTGCCGAACGCTATGTGCTGGCCAATAGCCAGTGCTATGACCTGGGCTGCTCGCTTGGTGCAGCGACACTGGCCATGCGCCACCGGATTCAGGCGGCCAATTGCAAAATTATTGGTGTAGATAATTCCGCCGCCATGCTCGCCCGCTGCCAACAGGTGATTGCCGCTGATAGCGGCGAAGTTCCCGTTGAGCTGGTGGAAGCGCAAATCCAAGATGTTGTATTACACAATGCCTCAATGGCGGTATTGAATTTCACACTGCAATTTATCCCCATTGAAGAGCGGCTCGATATGTTGCGCAATATTGGCAAGGGATTAAATTCTGGTGGGGTATTGATCATCTCGGAAAAAGTCGCATTTGATGATGAACAACACCAACACTTAATGACGGAGTTGCATCACAACTTTAAACGCGCCAATGGTTACAGTGATTTGGAAATTGCACAAAAGCGCGCTGCCATTGAAAATTATTTAATTCCTGAAACACTCGATGCCCACCGCCAGCGGTTACGCCAAGCTGGCTTCAGCAGTGTTGATGTATGGTTTCAATGTTTTAATTTTGCTTCGCTGATTGCGATTAAATAGAGCAACACAATACCGTGACAAATATCAATTACGATCATTTACTGGATGCCTTAAAAGATTCACCACTCGCCAAATGGGCAGAGCAACTGCCCGCACAAATTGCCGCAGGGCTCTGTGAAAAACGTTACGGTGATTTGGCAGGCTGGAAAGCATCGCTCGCGAAATTGCCCGAGGTTGCAACATCGCAGGTCGCCTTAACCGACGCAGTGCGCATTGGCCAACCTAGCGATTGTGATGAAACCACCCGCGCGGAAATTCGCTCTGTATTGCAAGAGTTGATTCCCTGGCGCAAAGGCCCCTACTTTGTTCACGATATTCATATCGATACTGAATGGCGTTCAGATTGGAAATGGGATCGGGTATTACCGCATCTCGCCCCACTAAAAGACCGGTTAATTCTCGATGTCGGCTGCGGCAATGGTTATCACTGTTGGCGCATGCTGGGTGCTGGCGCAAAACGCGTGATTGGTATAGATCCATCACCGCGCTTTATTGTGCAGTTCCACATGATTAAACATTTTGCCGGCACTGCGTATCCAATTGATGTTTTACCGGTTGGCATTGAAGATGTGCCTGAAAAACTGCAGGCGTTTGACACGGTATTTTCCATGGGGGTTTTTTATCACCGCCGCTCGCCGATGGATCATTTGTTGGAATTAAAAAATACGTTGCGCCCTGGTGGCCAGTTGGTATTGGAAACCTTGGTGATTGAAGGAAAGTTGGGTGATGTATTAGTGCCGGAAGATCGCTACGGCAAAATGAACAATGTGTGGTTTTTGCCCAGCTGCGACACTATGTTGTCTTGGTTGCGCAAAATGGGTTTTAACAATCCGCGTGTGGTGGATGTATGCCCAACCACCACCGAAGAACAGCGCGCAACGGAATGGATGCGCTTTCATTCGCTGCCAGAATTTTTACACCCTGAAGATTCTTCATTAACAGCGGAGGGGCACCCTGCTCCGATTCGTGCGGTATTTGTTGCAGAGGCTTAAAACCATACCGCAGCGGCAAAGCTTAAAAAAATAGGCGCGAGTGCGCCTATTTTTTTAACAGTGCTATGTTTTAATCCGTTAGCAATTCCAGTGGAGTGTCCAAACCAAATTCGACGTGAACTTGTGTACACCAACGATTCAGACGCTCTGCAGTTAAATTTTCTTGTTGATCTTCATCCAGTGCCAAACCGACAAACATTCCCGCACCGGGGATCTCTGCCTTTGACGCTTCAAACTCGTAACCTTCGGTAGGCCAATGGCCAACAATTTCCGGGCCAGTCTGAATAATCACATCGTGCAGCATACCCATCGCATCAAGAAAATAATCACCATAACCAAATTGATCGCCCAACCCAAAGAGCGCAACTTGTTTGCCAGAAAAGTCGACTGCAGCTATATCATCCCAAAACTCTTCCCAATCTGATTGGATTTGGCCGAAGTCCCATGTAGGAATACCGAGAATGATCTTGTCGTAGTTGGCAAAGTCCAACTGGGTTACATCGGCTATGTCGCGCACATCAACGACATCCACCCCGAAACGCTGTTGAATACGATAGGCAACGCGCTCGGTATTACCTTCGTCACTGCCAAAAAACAGACCAATCTGAGCCACGATAACCTCGAATACGGAAAATGGGATAAAGAAAACGGCGCGGATTTTCCCAAGATTAGCGCGCGCAAGCAAGCACGCATTTCCCTGCCCCAAAACAAACAACCCCGGCAAGCCGGGGTTGTAACTGAATAATATTGATTAAAACTAGCTTTTTGCCGATTCGCGTTTTTCTTTGCGCTCCATTTTACGCTCCATACGCTTGGCCTTTAGTTCAGCTAGAGCCTGCTTTTGCTCTGCGGTCAGCACCGCGACGAAGGCTTTTTGCGCTTTAGCACCAGCCAATGCTTGTTCAGCGTGCAATTTACCTACAGTTTCGCTCAGTGCATGCAATTCTGCATCGTTCGCACCTGCATCAACTGCTGCGGCGAGTGCTTCACGTGCAGCCTTAAGTTTAGTATGTAATGCATCGCGAGCCGGTCTATCTGCTTCACGCTGCGCTTTGAGGGTTTCTTTTTGTGCATCAGTTAAGTTTAACGCCTTGCCTAAATGGCGAGCATCTGGCCCACCCATCCGCCCTTGCTCACCCCAACCTTCAGCGTGATGCTTGTCATCACATTTTTTGCCCATATCGCCCGCCATGCTCGGCATCGCTATACTGGCGGCACTGAGCAATACAATACTCGCTGCAACTAATTTGGCTGATTTCATATCATTTTCCTCTGGGTTGTGAACTCTCATAAATTGATTTGGTGCAGACTCTGCAATCGAGCCAGTGAAATCATTATGGTCGCTATAATGTTAAGATTAGTTAATGAAAACCAAAGAATCATGACTCTCACCTAGGGCTGGTGCACACTCAGCGCCTTCCACCACCGGGACTGTAAACCGCTATGCTTAAAGTTCTTCTCATCGATGACGACAAAGAACTCAGTCAATTACTGAGCGAATATCTGCAAACTGAAGGTTTTGCGATTGATACGGCTTACGATGGCCAAACCGCGCTGGAGCTTGCGCTCAAGCATCCGTATTCCGTGATAGTGTTGGACGTGATGCTACCGATTCGCAACGGTTTTGATGTACTAAAGAACTTGCGTCAGCACAGCCAAACCCCGGTCATTATGCTCACCGCAAAAGGTGATACGGTAGATCGCGTAATCGGCTTGGAAATTGGCGCTGACGATTATTTATCCAAGCCTTGCGACCCGCGTGAATTGGTTGCTCGCATCCGTGCAATTTTGCGCCGTGCCACACAAAAAGAGGTGACGCCAAGTAGTGTGGAACGATTGACCTCGGGCAAGTTATCCCTGCATTTAGGCACGCGCACAACCACTTGGGATAACAATGAAGTGCCGCTTACCGGAACCGAATTCAGCGTGTTGGAAATTCTTGTGCGCCGCGCTGGGCAGGTAATCAGCAAAGACGATATGACCGAGCAGGCACTTAACCGCAAACTCACACCTTACGATCGCAGTATTGATGTACACGTAAGCAATATCCGCAAAAAAATTACTGCTGCAGGTTCATCAAAGGATTTGATTATCAACGTGCGCGGCGCAGGTTATATGCTGACTATGAACGATGATGATTCTGTAAATTAATGACTCGCCTGTATTTAAAAATCTTTTTTACATTTTGGTTGATTACAGTAGCCATCATTATCGGCACTAATATTGTTGTGCACTGGTTCGACATGACACCAGAGCGCAATCTACAGCGCAGCAGCGGCGCTAATGACGATGATCCCGCCAAGCGCCTGTTGTTCCAAATGGTAGGTAATGCAGTCAACCGCAACACCCGGCAATTGATTGAAGATCTACGCGCGATGCCGGCTTGGTCCACTCGTTTTGTTTATGTCGTGGACAAAGAAAACCGCGACTTGCTCGATCGTCCACTTCCCCCAGGTGTTATGTTTCTCGCGCCGCGCCTTACCTTCAAACACCCGTTTGATAAGGTGCAAGATCGCAATCGCAAACTGTTTGGTCGCTATATCACCCTAAACGACGGCAATAGCGTGAAATTAATTACGATTTCTGCCGGACCCGATGCGGGGCAAGATCGCGATATTATTTGGGAATTATTTCTCGATAATATTTGGCCACTGCTACTGGTCTCCATTCTCGTTAGTGGCTCTGCATGTTTTTTTCTCGCCCGGCATTTCACTCGCAGCATCAACACCTTGCAAAAAGCCACGCATCAAATTGCGCGTGGCGACCTGAGTGTCCGTATCAGCGAACAGTTTCGCGGCCGCAACGATGAAATCGCTGCGCTCGGACGCGACTTTGACCACATGACTGAACGCCTCGAAAAAGCGATGCAAGAACAAAAACGGCTGATTAAAGATGTCTCGCATGAATTGCGCACACCACTTGCACGGTTACAGATCGCACTCGCACTGGCAAGGCAACGCAGCAATGGGGTGGTTGACCATGAATTAGATCGCATCAAACAGGCGGCAGATTATCTGAACGATATCATCACCGATATCCTCACCCTGCCCGTGCAAGGTCAGGACAGCTGGGTGTTGGATGACGTGCTGGATCTTGTCAGCTTAATGCAAACACTGATCGTTAATTACCAAGCTGATGCCTATGAAAAAAATATCAATATTCGCCTTAAATGCTCACTAGAAGAGGCACTGGTTGCCACACATGGCAACATGTTAGTGGGTGTTTTTGAAAATACTCTGCGCAATGCTTTGCTCTACACACCAGAAAATTCAGAAATCTGTATTGTGCTGAATGACACTGGGGACGGTGAAAACTATCGCATCGACATAATGGACCAAGGGCCCGGCGTGCCAGAAGATGCCGTTGAAGATATTTTTCAACCCTTCTTTCGCACCGACCAAGCCCGCGCCAGAGAAAGTGGCGGTTACGGTTTGGGCTTGGCAATTGCACAGCGTAGCGTCTCTTTACATCAAGGCCGCATTTGGGCGGAAAACCGCGCAGAGGGCGGCCTAAGCCTGAACATTTTGTTACCTCAAATTAAGAGTTAACGCCGCTCTGGCTAGAGTTACTTTCTTTTCACCCCCTCAAGCAACACCCCCCATATTAGAAAAATATTTGCCGACAATCTTTTGACTGGCGGCAAAATCTTTCCGCCAGAATAGAAATGCCATGCTAGTTTTCTGGCGAAAAAACCTCCACCCCACCTTAATAGATTTATCTATCTAGCTGATTAATAACGATATTTAAAACCAGAAATCAAATGGCATGAATTTCGCTAATTACCTATCACTGACGCCTTGCTGCGCAAAAGCGGCAAATGGTGACGACTAACTTTCAATGTGACAGGTAAAGATTATGCGGGACATGACCATGGTGACCAATGCCCCAAAGGCAAATGGCGCAAATACTATCCCACTCGTACCGCTAACCCCGGAACAGGAGCTTGCAACACGTGCTCGCCTCGCTCAAGCGCTGCAAATGAGCTTGGATCCGGGTGAAGTGCTAAGCCTGTTTTACAAACACATCCAAACCCTTGTTAGCGTCTCCGGCATATTGTTTAAAACAGCCAGCAGCGACCTAAAGATAGGACGTGAATGCTTGCACCACTGCGACTATCGTCTAACCACTGATGAAGGCTATTTAGGCGAAATTATTTTTAATCGCAGCAAACGCTTTGCTGAAGCCGAGCTCATCACATTGGAGTTTTTACTTGGCTCACTGGTTTATCCGCTGCGCAATGCGATTCGCTATCAAACTGCGATGCGCCTTGCTCTGCTCGACCCATTAACACTGCTAGGCAATCGTGCCGCGTTGGATACGGCGCTTCGCCGTGAATTGCAAATGGCTGAGCGCCACCAGCACGAACTGTCGCTGTTGATGATTGATGTAGATTTCTTCAAAAAAATTAACGATGAATATGGCCATCACCGCGGTGATTTGGTGTTGTGTGAAATTGCCAAAGAAATTCAATCGGCTTGCCGTGGCTCTGACATTACCTTCCGCTATGGCGGCGAAGAATTTGTGGTTGTGTTGGGCAAAACAGACGCTGAAGGAGCCAAGATTATCGCCGAACGAATTCGCCAACAAATTGCCGAAACAAACATCAACTACAACGGAAATGTGATAGGAACCACTGTAAGTATCGGTATCGCAACCCGTCACAGCAATGAAAAAGAACACATAGACGATTTATTTGATCGCGCTGATAAAGCGCTTTATATTGCTAAAAACTCAGGTCGTAATTGTGTAATCAATAGCGATGATATGCTGATCAACACGTAACCGCTTGGTGCGAGGCAAGCTGTTACGTGTTGATTCATGCAAGCTAACGTGTTGATTTTTTTTAGTTCTAATAACTCAGTAAGTTATTTAATTTTACGAATTCCCACCGCTTCGCGTACCTTTTCCAGCATTGGCTGGCTGTAGGCACGTGCTTTTGCTGCGCCTTGCTGCAGCACTTCTTCAATATGTGCAGGGTTTGCTAGTAGGGCTTCATATTTATCACGCGCCTCACTCAACTGATCGTTAATCAATTCAAACAACTGACGCTTGGCTTCGCCCCAGGCAATCCCATCTGCAAATTGTTGACGCATCTGCGTTGATTGTTCAGGTGTTGCAAATGCTTGCCAAATTTGGAATACCGGAGAGGTATCTGGGTCTTTTGCCTGACCTGGTTCCAGCAAATTGGTGAGGATTTTATTGATCGATTTTTTCAATTGTTTTTCTGGCAAAAATAACGGAATGGTATTGCCGTAACTTTTGCTCATCTTGCGACCATCCAAGCCTTGCAGTACGGCATTTACATTGTCATCCACCTGCGCTTCCGGCAATACAAAGTGCTCACCATAGTGATGGTTAAAACGCGCCGCTATGTCGCGCGCCATTTCAATATGTTGAATCTGGTCGCGCCCTACCGGCACCTTGTTGGCGTTAAACATTAAAATATCGGCGGCCATTAAAATCGGGTAGGAATAAAGCCCCATAGTAATGCCAAAATCCGGGTCGTCGCCCGCTTCAAGGTTGGCATCAACTGAAGCTTTGTAGGCATGCGCACGGTTCATCAAGCCCTTCGCTGCCATGCAAGTGAGCGTCCAGCACAATTCTGGAATTTCTGGCACATCGGATTGACGATAGAAAATTGCGTTGTCCGTATCCAACCCCAAAGCTAACCAGGTAGCGGCAATTTCCCGCGTGGATTGGTGTACTAGATCTGGATCCTGACATTTAATCAGCGCATGAAAATCGGCTAAAAAATAAAAAGATTGCACATTTTCGCGTTGGCTCGCCTGAATTGCCGGGCGAATAGCGCCCACGTAATTGCCAAGATGCGGAGTACCTGTGGTGGTGATACCAGTTAAAACACGTTGTTTGCTCATAGTGGCCTATCGCTTTTGGTTGCCCTAAAAATCAGGCGGCCATGATACAGGCAAGCCGCAAAAAAATGCAGCTTGCTGATTAAGCAGATGAGTTCGAGTGACTAAATTGACGAGTAAAAACTATAAACCAGAATAATATTGGGCGGAATCACGCAGAATGCAGCTATCAAATCCGGCTTGGGTCAAGAGATGGGAGGCCACATCGCAGCGGCGACCAGAGTCGTCAGTAATGACATAGGTGACTGCATCATCGAGATTTTTAAGGTTATTACGCAGTTGGTTGAGCGGAATATTACGGCTATTAGGTACTGCCTGGGAGCGACGCTCAAGCGGTAAACGCACGTCGAGAATTTGGTAGGGCGGCAAATCCGCCCCGCGCGCCTTTAAGTCCTCTGCACTGACAAATTTAAGTACAGGCTCTTGCAGCAGCTCGCGAAAATCTTCTTTGTCGAGCCGCATCACTTTACCGGGGGTGATCATTTTCACCGTGGCATTGCGCGTGGTATCGCCTACTAGCGCCTCCTCACCAAAATAATGCCCGGGACGCAGCGCCGCCAAAATCTTACCGGCCGGATCCATCACCATGGCACTGCCAGATTCCAGTACATAAAAGAAATCGCCACGCTCCCCCTGTTTGATGACCACCTCATCAGCCTGTACTTTTTGCGCTTTAAAGCGAATAAACAACTGACGAATATTTGCCGGAGGCAAACGACTAAATAGAGGGGATTGCAACAGTGAAGACATCCAATCGCTATCATCGTGCAAGCTCACCCCCGAGGTGTCGGCCTCTTCGTCGCTGGACTCACTCCAGGCAAGCACCAGATCGAGAAAATCACTATCAACTGACAACAGGGTTACGTCGGACTTGGCGACGGCAGATACTTGCGTAGGCTGGGTAATATTGAGTGGCGAACGGCGCGATTCGCTGGCGGGATTAATGGTATTTACCTGAAACCCGGAATCAATAAGATCAACTGTGCCGCTGACAAGATACACCTTCTCGGGAAAAGGACGCCCGCGCTTGAAAATAATAGCGCCTTTGGCAATCTCCCGCAGTGAGGCCTTTTCGGCCACTTGCACCAAATACTCATGATTAAGGGTATTAAAAGGCGCGAAAGACGCTAATACATCAAGGCTAATCGCCATTTTTAACTCCACTACACTCTCATCAGGGTAATTATTGCTAATCACAATGATTTAATTCGACTATCGGAAAAATAATAAAAGGATTTTTATTAGAGAAATAGAGGGAGAGTATAAACAGCCTGCGCCATCGAGGGGCGACCTTGTCGTCAGTATTAGCACTAAGTCACAAGCTAACTGCGAGCAAATACACTTTCGTCAGCCGAATCTTACCGCTTAGCCAAAAATGCTTGCTCGAGTTGCTTCAACCGATTTTTAGGTTCCAGCAACCAATGCGATTGGAGGTTTTGCATAGGTAAAAAACTCTACCACTGCTTTGTAGAGATACCAGCCGTCGCTGGCGCCAGCCAGTTCGCGGATAGAATGCATGCCAAATGTAGGCGCGCCTACGTCAATAGTTTTAACGCCTACCTCTGAAGCGACTACCGGGCCGATCGTGCTACCACAGCCCATATCGGTACGCGCCACAAACGTTTGCACAGGAACATCTGCTTTTTCGCACAACAAACGAAAGAAAGCACTGGTTTCACTGGTTGTGGCATAACGTTGATTGGCATTTACTTTGATAACCGGACCGCGATTCAGCAGCGGACCATGGTTTTCATCGTGCCTATCCATAAAGTTAGGATGTATGCCGTGGGCATTGTCAGCCGAGATCATCATAGAGCGATCAATCACGCGCACGCGCGACTCAACATCTGGCAGCAGCCGCTCAAGAAACTGTTGCAGCATAGGGCCTTTGGCACCACAACATGAGGCGCTGCCAACTTCTTCGTGATCGGTGCAAATCAACAGACTTGTTACTTGATCATCTGCTTCAAGTAATGCTTGTAAGCCAATGAAACAGCTCAATAAATTATCTAATCGTGCACTGGCGATGAAGTCTTGCCCCAAACCAATCATCGCCGGTGGTTGGGTATCGTAAAGGCTGATTTCATAGTCAAGCACTTGTTTAACCGCCAGCTGCGGCTGCTTGCGCAAAAGCTCTGCTTGCAGCAGTTCACGAAAATCCGGCATTACTGCATCTTCAGCAGGTAACTGCAGAAGCAATGGCGCTATATCTTTTTGCGCGTTGATAGAGCGCGCCTTGTTAGCATCGCGATCCAAATGTATGGCAAGGCTCGGCACCACAGCGACCGGTGTTTCAAAATCCACTAGCGCGCTAACCACTTGATCATGCTGATCGCGATAGCTAACCCGCCCCGCCATTGATAAATCCCGGTCATACCAAGGGGCCAGTAAAACACCGCCATAAACCTCTACCCCTAACTGAAAATATCCACGGCGATTAAGCTCAGCGCGCGGTTTCACTTTGAGGCAAGGGCTATCAGTGTGGGCGCCCAGCATCCGAATACCCGTTTCCAACAGCGGCATTTTGCCGTACACAAACGCGATGATCGATGAATCATTACGGGTAACCAGATAGCGATTGCCTGGCTCAAGCTGCCACAACTCGCCTTCTTGCAAAGGAATAAAACCAGCAGCTAATAATTGTGCCGCGATATTCTGAGTCGCATGAAATGGCGTTGGTGACGCACGTAAAAAATCGAGTAAACCGGCGTTGAAATCAACCATGGAGCAAGAGGCGGACATAATAAACTCACAAGATCTAGTTGGGGTTACGAATGCGCTGGCGCTTCTGCCAAGAGATAGTATCGCGCAAATAAACAGGTTCAGCGTCAAGCACGTTGACTGCGCCACCAGAGGACCAGATTTGCGCAGCGATCAAGGCCATGTCTTCCGCCCGCGGCTGGGCATCGACCACTATGGTAGAAGCAGCCAACTGCTGCATGGCAGGGTAATGCCAGCCTGGGCCAACAGCAACGAATTTCCCGGCTAACGACTGAATAACGTCTTGCTCGGAGAGGAACTCGGGTTTCATCACGAACTCATCACTGAGTGCGGACACCAAGTCACCTGAACGGATATATAAGCCCCAGTAGACTTCATCCATACGCGCATCCAAGGCTACCAGTACCGGCAAATTCGCTTCAGGATTAGCGCGATAATAACCCAGCGCCATAGCTTCAAGAGTTGATACCGGAATTACAGGTAGCTGAGCACCAAATGCCAAGCCCTGCACTATGCCCATGCAGATACGCAAACCAGTAAAGGAACCCGGGCCACGCCCAAAGGCTATTGCATCAAGGCTAGATAATGTGAGTTTGTTGTGTTGTAACAGCTCATCCACCATGGGCAGTAACCGCTGGGTATGGCTCTTTGCGGCCAGTTCGAAACGGGCATCCAACTTGCCATCTGCATTGAGTGCAACTGAACAGGCATCAGTTGAGGAATCGAGGGCGAAAATCAGGCTCATAAAACTAAAAAAATTGAGTGGGTGGATGAAAATCACCGGGCAAAAAAATAGGCTCCGTAGAGCCTATTTTTGCTGGAGTGTTTGCTTAACCAAAACAGCTTAGCCCAAAACAGTCAGCAATTGCTGGCGGATGGAATCAACACTGCCAATGCCGCTAATACGGGTATATACAGGTACCTTGGTATTGCCCGAAGCCGCCAGCGTCTGATAAAAACCAACCAAAGGCTCAGTCTGGTCATGATATACGCCTAAGCGCTTACGAACAGTTTCTTCGGTATCGTCAGGACGCTGGATTAATGGCTCACCGGTCAGGTCATCATGGCCGGCAACCTTTGGCGCATTGTGAATCACGTGATACACACGTCCAGAAGCTTCGTGAACACGGCGACCGCTCAAGCGAGCCACAATTTCTTCGTCCGGCACATGAATTTCAATCACATGATCAATGTCGACACCAGCATCTAACATTGCTTGCGCCTGCGGAATAGTGCGCGGAAAACCGTCAAACAAAAAACCATTCGTGCAATCACTGGAAGCGATGCGCTCTTTTACCAGAGAAATGATCAGATCATCCGGCACCAAACCACCTGCAGCCATAATATCTTTTGCTTGCAAGCCCAAAGAAGTTCCCGCTTTTACCGCAGCACGTAACATATCGCCAGTGGAGATCTGCGGAATACCAAACTTCTCCATGATCAGTTGCGCCTGAGTACCCTTACCTGCGCCGGGCGCGCCCAACAATATCACTCTCATCTCGGATTGCTCCTCAGCATTATTTTTATCGGGTCAAGTAGTTAAACCCTTGTCCTCGAACACGGCACAAAATGCCCAACAAAAGAGGCGTTACGATACACGCCCATGACCTCAATCACAATATGCCGGTTGAGCTTCTTCCTATAAAAGCCCCATGAGGTGACTTTTTTTAATATATACCCCAACCAAATGGGTGATTACTGTTAAATGCATCCTCAATTTATTGTCATATTAATATTTTCATCCTAGAATGCCTGAATATCAATCAAGCTATTCAGGATTACTACCCTTATGGCCAAGTCAGTCGAACTCGATGAATATGATCGCAAGATCTTGCGTGCTCTCCAGGAAAATGCCGATTACTCTATGGCAGATTTGGGCAATATGATCGGCCTTTCGCATACGCCTTGCTGGCGTAGACTTAAACGATTAGAAGTGGAAGGGGTAATTCGCGGCAAAGTCACCTTACTTGACCCTAAACTACTTAACTTAGGGGTGACAGTTCACGCTTACATCACCATAAAAAATCATGACGCCAGCTCACTCGAAGCGTTTGAAGGGATGGTACAGGCAATTCCTGAAGTGGTTGAATGCTACTCAACCAGCGGCGAAAAAGATTATGTATTGCGAGTTGTAGTAGAAAGTGTTGAGCACTACGAACGTCTAATGAAAGAAACTTTAATTCACCTACCAAACATTGGTTCAATCAATTCGGCATTTGCCTTAAAACAAGTAAAGTTTACGACACAGCTCCCGCTTTAGCCTGCCCGAGGGAACTATCGCTCAGAAAAAACCGGATGTGTTATCCGGTTTTTTTGTAAAACCAAGTTTACCCATCACACTTTGAATTGCATCAGCAGTTGTCGCAATTGAATCGACAGCTCGTTCAAGCGCTGACTCTCCACCGCTGTTTTTGCAGCTCCCTCGGCAGTATTCATCGCAAGTGAATTAATCTGAACCAAGTTTTTATCAATTTCCGAAGTGACCGAGCTTTGCTCTTCGGCAGCGGTAGCGATTTGCAATGTCATATCAGAGATTTGTTTAACCGCAGAGCCAATACCCGTTAAGGATTGTCCCGCTTCAGCAGCTGAAGTCACCGCATCAGATGTCATAGTGGCACTGCTGCCCATCGCATCAACGGCATGTTGTACTCCTTGCTGCAACTGACTCAACATGCCATGAATATCAGTGGTTGATTGCTGGGTACGGCTAGCCAGCGTTCGAACCTCATCTGCAACTACCGCAAAGCCGCGCCCTTGTTCACCAGCGCGCGCCGCTTCAATAGCAGCATTTAGCGCTAACAAATTGGTTTGTTCGGCAACACTGCGAATAACATCAATTACTGAAGTTACATTTTTAGCCTCGCTTTCCAACCGCGACATAAACTCCGCCGTTTCACTAATTCGCACAGCAAGCTTTTTAACGCCCTCAACTGCAAGATGTATACGCTCTTGCCCGCGATCAGTAATCGTGGTTGCCTCTTTAGTATTCTGCGCAGTATTGCTGGTATTACGGGCAACTTCTTGAATCGCCATAGTCAACTCGTTGACCGCAGTCACTACCATTGTAATCGCATGGACTTGATCATCAGCCGCTCGCTGGCTATTACTCGACACAACCAACAACGATTCTGCCGCCTTGGACACTTCTGCCGCGTTAACTAAAACGCCGCCAATAATGCGCTGCAACTTTTCGATAAAATGATTGACGTGGGACGCGAGCTCGCCCAACTCATCATTGGAATTCACTGGTAAACGAACAGTGAGATCACCATCCCCTTCGGCGATATTTTGAATTCTATTACTAATTTGGCGCACTTGATTAGCAACTAACATAGGTAAAAACCAAGCTGCAGATAAGCTTACCAAAGTGCCAATTACCACCAGAGCAAGTAATTGGGCAGAGCTGCTCTCTTGATTTTTATCAATCTCAACAGTGAACTGATCTACCTCTACCAAGCGTTTTTCTTGAAGCTCATCGATATAATTACGCACATGTTCAAAGGCTTGCGCGGCACTACCGTAAGATTGTTGCTGAGCCTTTGTGCGACTCGCATCATCAGACAAACGTATTGCGTTTATGACTTCGGTAGACTGGGCTTTCCAGACGTTATAGCGCCGGGTAAATTCTTCGCGTTCGGCTGGAGTGGAAGTTTTAGATAGGTCGAGTGATTGATAGACACGGTCCTGCGCTTGCTTGGCGTTATCACTTTGCTCAGTAAACAAATCCTGATGTGTAGCGCTATCGAGTTGCAGCAGCGCACGCTCCGCAAGCATAGATTGATACAAATCTCTATCAGCCTGAATAAGTAGTTGGATTTCGGGTAAATTCACCTTGGCAATAGTGGCGGCATTGCCACCCAGCACTTTACTTGTGCCTATAGCATGCAAGCCCATATACAACACCAAGGCCACCAGCAGAAGCAGTGGAAGCATAAGCTTCCAGCGCAGACTCAAACTTTGATACCAGCCAAACATGGCAAACCTCATCGTTAATTTTTTATAGGTATATCAGATATATAAACTGATACATCAAGTCTAGTAACGATTTAGAAATTTGCTATGGGTAGGCTTTGAAGCGGTAAATAGTAAAAATGGATTTGATGGACACTGAAGTAAACAACAAGGGATGATTTAAAAACGCTCACACAAATATTTTATGTTCACATAATCATCAATACCATAATGTGAACCCTCCCTGCCCCAGCCAGATTGTTTAATACCGCCAAACGGGGCCATCGCATTAGAGATAAGGCCGGTATTGATTCCCACCATACCTGTTTCTAACTTATCCGATAGATTTTTTATTCGTTTGGCGTCGCGTGTATAACAATACGCAGCCAAACCAACTTCGGTATTGTTTGCTAGCTGAATAGCGTCTTCTTCTGTATCAAATGGGATCAACGCGGCTACCGGGCCAAAGATTTCCTGCTGGGTTAAGGCCGAATCAGCAGCGACATCCAGCAATAAAGTGGGTGGATAAAAGTATCCTTGCTGGGTTATTTCAAGCTTGGTTTGATACGCGATACGCGCACCCTGTGCGATTGCATCATCTACCAATGCTTGAACTTTTTTGATTGCTTTTAAGGAAATAAGTGGGCCGATTGTTGTGTTTGCTTCAGCTCCATTTCCCACCAATAGCGACTGCATCATCAAGGTGAGTTTTTCGCTGAATAACGCATAAACCGGGCGATGAACATAAAAACGATTAGCACAGACACAGGTCTGCCCCGCATTGCGAAATTTTGAGGCCATGGCACCCGCTACAGCTGCATCCAAATCGGCATCGTCAAATACGATAAAAGGCGCATTGCCACCCAATTCCAACGTGATGCGTTTTACATCGGCAGCACATTGTTGAATTAATTGTTTGCCTACCGCCGTTGAACCCGTAAACGACAACTTTCGCACTAACGTATTTTCAGTTAACTCAGCGCCAATTGCGGCGGAATCCGTTCCAGTAACAACATTAATCACACCAGCCGGAATTCCCGCTTGTTGGGCGAGAAACGCCAAAGCCAATGCGGACAAAGGGGTTTCAGCGGCGGGTTTAGCCACAATAGTGCAACCTGCTGCTAACGCAGGCGCAATTTTGCGCGCGAGCATGGCACAGGGGAAATTCCACGGTGTTATCGCTGCAACCACGCCAACGGGTTGTTTGATCACCAAAATGCGCTGATCGGCACTGGGCGGTGCAATCACATCACCGTAGATGCGCTTGGCTTCCTCGGCAAACCACTCGATATAACTTGCACCATAGGCAATCTCGCCGCGCGCTTCCGCCAGTGGTTTGCCCTGCTCAAGCGTAAGAATTTGCGCAAGGTCCTCCTGATGGTGCATCACTAAATTAAACCAGCTGCGCAAAAGTTGACTGCGTTCAGCCGCTGTTTTTTGCGCCCAATCAAGCTGTGCTTGCGCCGCCGCAGTAATTGCTTCGCGCGTTTCAGCAACACCCACATCAGCAACCTGCGCAATAATTTCACCGGTCGCGGGATTTTCTACCGCAAAGGTTTTTTGCGCGCGAGCATTGCACCATACGCCGTTGATAAACGCTTGTGTTCGCCATAAAGACGGCTCCATTAGATTAATCATGGTATTCAATACTCGCTGATAGATGTGCTCTTTTTAGTGGATGGTTTCACCCCAATTTTGCGCACGCGGTTGCCTTCTACCTCAGCAATTGTCCATACCATTCCGCTCCATTCGCTTTGGTCACCCACCACCGGCTTGCCCCCCACCATTTGCGTAATCAGCTCGCCAAGAGTTTTATGCTCTTCGTATCCTTTCATGTCTAGCGCATAGAGCATTGCCAAATCGCGCAGCTCAGCATCGCCCTGAATAATAAAATCGCCAAAGAAACTTAAATCCAGTGTGCGCTTGGGCGCCTCACTAAACAGTTTGCCGAGCGCAGGCAAATCCTGCTCGTGCCCGATCACACAGAGAATATCGCCTGCCATAAGGCGGGTGCTGCCCGATGGGTGAAATAATTCTTTATTGCGAAATAACGCGGCAATACGGGTATTTTCCGGCATATGCAATTCACGCAGCGCTGCACCTATGCACCACTTTTCTGCCCCCAGTTTATAAATAAACAGTTCCCACTGGCTGGTGACATGAATTTCAAGGCCAGCGCGGGAAAAGGGCGAAGGCACCGCAGGCACCACCACCCTGGCTTTTTTGGCGGCCCAACTTAAAGTAGTGCCCTGCACCAGCAGCGACACCAATACTATAAAGAAGGCTACATTAAAAAATAATTGTGCATTATCTAACCCTGCCATCAAGGGAAATACAGCGAGAATGACCGGCACGGCACCGCGCAACCCCACCCAGGAAATAAACGTTCGCTCCTTCCAGTTAAAACTGGGAAAGGGCAATAAACCGATAAAAACAGACAGAGGACGCGCAAACAAAATCATCCATAGCGATAGCAATAGTGCTGGCACCGCAATCGGTAACAGCTCACTGGGAGTCAGTAATAATCCGAGCACCAAGAACATACCTATCTGACTTAACCAGGCAAGGCCGTCAAACATATGCAAAATGCCGTGACGGTTGCGGATCGGGCGATTGCCGATTAATAACCCGCATACATAGACCGTCAGAATACCGCTGCCGCCAATTGCGCTGGACAGTGCGTAAAGCATAATTCCACCGCTAACCGCTAGCAGCGGATACAAACCACCGGCAATCGACAGATGATTAATCAGTTGTAACAGTAGCCAACCGCCGCCGAGCCCCAGCGCAATACCTATGCCGAATTGTTGAACAAAACTGCCGAGCACTCCCCAACCAAAACTGGTTTCACCTGCCACCAACATGGCAATCAAGGTGACAGTCAAAAACATCGCCATGGGGTCATTGCTGCCCGACTCAATCTCTAGAGTAGAACCCACACGGTCATTCAACCCTTTGCCATTGAGTAGATTAAACACCACGGCGGCATCGGTAGAACCGACAATGGCGCCAATTAACAATCCCTCCAGTAGCGATAAATTAAACAGCCAAGCCGCGGCAATTCCGGTAAGCCCTGCCGTAATCATCACCCCTAGGGTTGCCAGCGATAGTGCAGGCCAAAGCGCCACCCTAAAGGTCGCCACGCGGGTGCGCATACCACCATCGAGCAAAATAATAGCCAGTGCCAAGTTACTTACCAGATACGCGGTTGAGTAATCGTTAAATACAATGCCACCGGGACCATCGACACCGGCGACCATTCCCACCGCGAGAAAAATCACCAGAATAGGCACACCGACACGGGTAGAAATAGAGCTCAGCAAGATACTCGCCGCAACCAGCAACGCCCCTACAAGCAAAATATGGTTAATAGTGACTGTGTCCAAAAAATAACCCTTATTAAGAATCCCAATAAAAACAAACGCTAAGCAGTTGGTGATTGTAACCTGCTGACGCTGGCTACAGTCAAAAACACCATGCTCATCAATCAGTAAAGCCTATACCGTGAAAAAAAGTAGCCGCCCCTTATTTGCGCAATAGCAGGATAAATCCGGCTATAATCGCCCCATAATCCTTACCTAAAAGTTGTATTACATGCTCAATAAAGATGCCCTGCAGCAGCTCGCTCAATTAAAGTCCGCTATCGCGGTAACCAAAGATGTCGCACAAGGTCTGGTGCGTACCACCACAAAACGCTTTGGTTTTCTCATTCTCGACGATGGCCGCGAAGCGTTTATCGACCCCGACCAAATGATGCGTGTATTGCCGGAAGATCGTGTCGAAGCGGAAATCACCACTAACAGTAAAGGCCAGTTTGAAGCAAAGCTGATCAAATTGATTCAACCCGGCTTAACAGAATTTGTCGGCCGCTATGTCAATAAAGGCACCACCGATTTTGTGGAACCGGATGTAAACAATTTCAATCGCTGGTTATTCATCCCGCCGCAAGAGCGCAAAGGTTACAAAGTCGGCGATTTAATTCACTGTGAAGTGTCGCGCCATCCATTCAATAGTGAAGGCAAAACCCAAATTCATATTCTCAACCGCATTGGCACTTTGGAAGAGCCAGGTGTTGAAAGCCGCTACAGCATTGCCAAGTTTCAAATCCCCTTTGAATGGCAACCCGCGGCGCAAAATCAGGCTGGCGGGATTAATTGGTCGCCACTCACCTTCGATAATGGCGAGCTGGATTTAACCCACCTGCCCTTTGTAACCATTGATTCTGAAAATACCCGCGATATGGATGATGCCATTTATATCGCCCCCAATGACAAGGGCTGGGAATTAATCACCGCCATTGCCGATCCAAGCAAACATATCAGTTTTGATAGCCCGCTCGAACAGTCGGCACGCGCACGGGCGAGCACCATTTATTTGCTTGGCCAAACGGTCACTATGTTGCCGGTAGATTTGTCCCACGACACCTATTCATTAGTGCCGGAACAAAAGCGTCCGGCATTAGTGTGCAAAATGCAAATTTTGCGCGATGGCACTATCAGCGCCTTTGAGTTTGTCGAAGCACAAATTCGCTCGCATTTCAAACTAAGCTACCAAGGCGTGTTCGACGCGCTGATGAGCACCGGCGATTCGCCCCTGGCTGCACCGGCTCACATCCACGACATGCTGGTCGAATTAAAAGACTTCGCCCAAGCGCGCGCGCAGTATCGTCAAACCCATGCATTGGTGATGGAAGAGCGCCCAGACTATTCCTTTATTCTCAACGACCAACGCAAAATTGATCACATTGAAAAACGCGAACGCAATATTGCCCATCGCATGATTGAAGAAGCCATGTTGGTCACTAACCTTTGCGCGGGTGAATTATTTTTACAACACCCGGGTTACGGTATTTTTTCCAGCCATGTTGGTTTCCGCCCAGAGCGCGTCAATGATGCAGTAGCATTGATTCAAGAGGATCGCCCAGATTTAACTATCGGCGATTTAACCCAGCTGGAAAATTTTCAACGGCTGTTTAGCGAACTGCGTAACAACCCTAGCGGCAATCCCGTCAACGCCAGTTTGCAGTCGCTCTTACAGCGCATGTTGCAAGCTGGCTCACTCACCTTCGATCCTATCCCGCATTTTGGTTTAGGTTTCAAAGCCTACGCGATGGTGACCTCACCGATTCGTCGCTATAACGATTTGTTCAATCATCTCGCCATTAAACGAATTTTGCGCGGTTTGCCCGCAGAAGATGTGGGCGACAAAAAACAATTTGCCGAGCAATTGCAAAACCAATTGAACAACGGTCGCCAAGCGTGCCGCTATGCTGAGTCTTGGCTCGGTTGCCAATACGCCAAACAGCATATAGGCAGCGTTCACCCTGCCAGCATCGGTTTGGTTAATTCATTTGGTGTTGGGGTAAAAATGGATGATTGGGGTCTGGAAGGCTACGCCCTGCTTGCGCCGAAAGAGAGCGACATCAAAGCGCAATTTGATTCGCGCCGCTTGAGTCTCACCATTGAAGGCAACACCTACAAACTCGATGAAAAAGTGTTTGTCTTAGTTAAAGATGTCGACGTAGATAAACGCAAAATTAGTTTGGAATTAATCAGCGAAGAGACGGCACAGCGGTTAAGTGCGTGGCTGTAGGTGTAAGAACCCGAAATTAATGAGAGTGTGAGTGATGGCAAAAAATTTCTGGCTATTCAAAGCGGAGCTGCACATTTACGGCATCGATCATCTCGCGGCTGAGCCGAATAAAACCGGCCGCTGGGATGGCATCCGCAATTACCAAGCCCGTAATTTTTTGCGCGATCAAGTTGCATTAAATGATGAAGTATTTATTTATCACAGCAGCTGCAAAAATGTCGGTATAGTCGGCACCGCCACAGTGGTAAAAACCGCCTACCCCGACCCCACCCAATTTAATCCCGAAAGCGATTATTACGACCCGAAATCCACACCGGAAAATCCCCGCTGGGTTTCGGTGGATATCAAACTCACCAAAGTGTTCCCACGTTTGATTTCTTTAGCAGAAATCAAAGCGCAGCCAAAATTGGAAAATATGGTATTGGTGAAACAGAGTCGGTTGTCGACGCAGCCGGTGATGGAAGATGAGTGGAAGTTTATTCATAGGTTATTGACCTAATCATCAAGCTCAAATCACTCATCTGCCATTCTATCTTGAGCCTTACTCACCCCTGTTTCTGGCTCACCCATTTCATCGGTTGAATCCACGCCTGAATCGTCACCGTCCTCTTCATCCTCTTCGGATGCTTCGCTGTTAAGCTGACTCTCTTCAATCAGAATTGCTTCTGGTGTTTGTATTCCTATGTGATAAGCGGCAAAACCAGGCAGCACAACTTGATCCAAAGCCATGCCGATAATTCTGCCGTTGTAAGGCGATCGGATTGTGGTGCGGGCATTGGTGATGGGATCGGTAACGGTGCCGAGAATTTCTTCTTCTTTTACGCGTTGACCCAGCGCTGCTTTGCTAAACAAAATTCCACTCTGATTCGCGCGAACCCAGGCTGAGCGATAATAGACTGGGGCGATACGAGTCCAGCGCGGTTTTTTGCCGTACATACCTGTTTTCGCAAGTAAAGTATTAATAGCATTTACACCCTCCTCGACCACATCACTTTGCATGGCCATCGGCTCACCAGCTTCAAGTGTTATCGCAGGAATGCCTGCACGCACCGCCGCTGCGCGCAATGAGTTAGGATTACCGCGGCCGTTTAATACGGCAATGACACCGAAATTCTGTGCAAGTCGCGCGACACTTTCATCCGATAAATCGGCGCGCAATTGCGGCAAATTGGTGCGATGAAAAGAGCCCGTATGTAAATCGATTAATGCATCGCACTGCAAAATAATTTGACTAAAAAAGGAATGCGCCAAACGCGATGCAGAACTGCCGTGAGTATTACCGGGGAAATAACGATTCCAATCGCGGCGGTCGGGGAGATAACGGGAGTTGCGGCGGAAACCCATAATATTAGCGACCGGCACACCAATAATAGTGCCGGTCAATTTGGCTGGATCAATATTAAAAATTACCCGGCGAATCATTTCAATGCCATTTAATTCATCGCCATGAATGGCCGCCGTCATACACAAGGTTTTTCCCGGTGTTGCGCCATTAACAACCAGCACGGGCGTCTTTTCACTAAAACCACCTACTGCGGTTTCTGAATTCCAGGTTAAACGCACCGAGCTATTGGGCTTTACTTCACGCCCTAACAGAAACTTGGAAAAGGACAGGGGCTCGACTGGCGACTTATCGCTGGTTTCATTGGATACTGCGTCGATATTGGACGCAGTTGGCGCAGTTAAATCTTGCGCAGAACTTATGCTGGAGCTGCTCGCCTCACTCGATGCTGCCGACCTAATTGATACAGAACTTGATAGCTCTGAAGATAACTGCCCTGCCTTGGATTTAGCCGCATCCGACGATTCAGTTGCTACTAATTCACTAAAGGCGCTGCTACTAACAGTTACAGAGACACTTGAATATGTACTAGCCGAAGCAGTATCCATACTCGCATCAATCACTTCCGATAAAACTGAGATCGATGCAGCTGTTGAACTGGCTGCGCCAGAAGAACTAAAAGCGACAGAAGAGTTCGTCTGAGATACAACCGATGTTGTAGTTTGGCTGCGCAGACTGGCCTCACTCTGCTGCGATTGCGCCAAACTTACTGTGGCCAAGCTGCTAAGCGATAGTGCTATTGCAAGAGAAAAACCACTACACATCCAAGACTTTAATTTTAACACATCAGGCATATCGCATATCTCATCGCTTGTATGCAGCTTCCGCTACACGTCATTACACATTATTGGCAGCAGTCATCATAAGATAATTTCTATTAAGTTCAACGTGTAAAATTAGCAATCGCAGCAACATGGTGAGAGGCGCAACATTGCCGACTCAAAAGCGTGCACTTTTAGACAGGCTCCCAAAACACGCATCACATTTCCCGCCACGGCGTTCTAGGCTCGAACTATAGGTAACTGCAAGATTAGCGCGGCTGTTGGAGCCATAAGCCCTGCAAACAATCAGCCGAATACCTATGCCAAAACAGTGCTGACGATACACATTTGTGGTTTACCTGAAATAACGTGCACTTGCAAATCATTAAAAAGCCATCGGTTTGCGCTTTGATGACTGTGTCTTGGCTAATGATAAAGACGGAATAGTTGCATCACCGTTTGTCGCTGAAATTAAAGCTAAAACCGTCCTGGCCCATCGGAAACTGAAGATATTTATAAAATCAACGCAGAGAACTTTATATGACGCCCCCAGGCTCCAAATAAATATTGTTATACCGGCAAGGGAATCCAGTCCGTTTCACCCGGCACCATCGCAAAACCGCCATTCGTCCAACGCTCACCAGCAGCTTTTAGTTTATCGCGCGACGACGAAACAAAATTCCAGTGAATATATCGCTCACCTACTAAAGGCTCACCGCCAAGTAATAAAATACGTGCACCACTAACAGTTTCAATGACATCGTTTTCGCTCAACACTGCCAGATGAAACTCCGGCACCTCTTCACCGTTTACAGTCACATTGCCCTGTGCCACATAAATCGCTAATTCTTGCTGTGGAAAATTCGGGACATATTTCGCACCAGCCCCCAAAGCGAAATCAATATAGGTTGTGACACTCGCAGTTTTCACCGGTGACTCGACATCAAATGCTTTTCCAATCAAGACTTGCGCACTCAAAGTGGCCAAATTGACAGATGGAATTTCCTCCGCTCCATAATGCGCAAAAGACGGTTCACAGTCTTCAACCTCTGTGGGTAACGCCAACCATAATTGCATACCTTCAACAACTGTATTTTGCTCTCGCACATCCTCAGGCAAACGCTCGGAATGTACAATTCCACTGCCCGCTGTCATTAAGTTAATCGCACCCGGTTCAATGCGTTGATGAACACCTAAGCTATCTTTATGCATCATCGCGCCGGAAAATAGGTAAGTCACCGTTGCCAAACCTATGTGCGGATGCTGGCGAACATCACCTGCTGTAGTGCCGGGTTCAAACTGCGCAGGCCCCATATGATCGACAAAAATAAACGGGCCAACACGTTGCCGCAAACGTGAAGGCAGTAATCGTTTTACTGTAAAACCTATATCTTGAGTACGCGGAGATATTAATAACGTCATCGAATTACCCTCCAGTCTTGAGTAAATAGTTTTACTGCAGAAGTTTTTTCATCAAATCAAATCCGGCACGTCAGTGGTAAATCTTTAAGCTCCAAGTCCGTTTTATTTTCACCTGCGGCTTGCATGCCGTCAGGCACGGCTGCTTTACCGCAAATCCAGGAAATGGGGCTTTCGGGTGACCCCTTGACCATTATGGGTTGAATACTCAGGGTTTTATTTTTAATGTTGCCATGGGCTTTATTGCCAAAATGGAGATGAAAAGCGCCGTCTTTTAAATCGATACGGTCTACATAATTGCCCAATAATTTATCTGCAGCGGGCATACCGGCTTCTTTATTATCTTTTAGAAAAACCTGCGTACTTTTGTGATAAAAAGCAACCAGCTTTTTGTAATCCTCAACCAACTCCATAGATTCAACCACTTGCTTGCGCGCTATGGCAGGGTCTGGCGATGGTAAAGCCATCAATGCCAGAATTGCGATAATGGCGACCACCACCATGATTTCGATCAGGGTAAAACCGTGTATTCTTTTCATTCAAACTCCTTGTTCTGATTTACCATTTTCATTTGCGAATAAATTTTGCGGCATACCAACAGCTCGCATGCATTTCATAACCTTGGTCTTGCGCCCACTAAATACCGGCACGCACTAATTTTTCAGCAAAACCTTTACCTCGAAATTCGGGTGGAACAAAGGTGCTGGTAAAATCAATCGCCGATTTTTCACCATTGTTAAATAAACGATAGGCTAGCACTGCCTCCTCGCCTTCATGCGCAATAACAAACCGCTGTTCATTGGTTAAGTGCTGAATTTCACTCATTGGGCATCTCGATTTTGTCTGTTGAATATAGAGTAGACCATAAAAAAATCCCCCAGTGCATGTGCAAATGGGGGATTTTTCCAATCAGGGGCTTAAATTATTAAACTTTAGTGCCCCAGAGATCGTATTCATCCGAGTGCTCAATCAATACATTAATCAAATCGCCGGGTTTTACATTTTCTTCGCCATTCAGGTAAACGCAGCCATCGATCTCCGGTGCGTCCGCAAAACTGCGACCAATCGCGCCTTCTTCATCCACTTCATCGATCAATACCTGCAAAGTCTGCCCTACTTTTTGCTTCAGGCGCTCAGTCGAGATGGCTTGTTGCAACTGCATAAAGCGGTCGTAACGCTCTTGCTTCACGTCATCAGGCACATGATCGGGCAAATCGTTAGCTTTTGCACCCTCAACCGGTGAGTACTGGAAGCAGCCAACACGATCCAATTGCGCTTCTTTGAGGAAATCGAGCAACTGCTGGAAATCCTCTTCGGTCTCACCGGGGAAGCCGACAATAAAGGTTGAGCGAATAGTCAGGTTAGGCACTTGTTCACGCCAGCTCTTAATACGCTCCAGGGTCCGCTCAACTTGACCCGGGCGACGCATTTTGCGCAACAGGGTTGGGCTGGCATGCTGAAATGGGATATCCAAATACGGCAGCACCTTACCGGCGGCCATTAACGGCATTACGTTGTCCACGTGAAGATAAGGATAGACGTAGTGCAAACGCACCCAAACACCCAGCTCGCCCAGAGCAGCCGCAAGCTGGTACATATCGGTTTTAAGCGGGCGACCATCCCAGAAATCGGTGCGGTGTTTGATATCAACGCCGTAGGCCGAGGTATCCTGTGAGATCACCAGCAGCTCTTTTACACCAGCTTTCACCAAGCGCTCGGCTTCACCCAACACTTGGCCAATGGGGCGGCTAACCAGCTTGCCACGCATGTCGGGGATGATGCAGAAGCTACAGGAGTGATTACAACCTTCCGATATTTTGAGGTAAGCGTAGTGGCGCGGAGTCAGTTTAATGCCCTGAGGCGGCACCAGATCGGTAAAGGGGTTATGGGTTGGGCTGGGCGGTAGGTGTTCATGAACTTGCGACAGCACCTCTTCATATGCGTGAGCGCCAGTAACGCCAAGCACATTCGGGTGAATCTGGATAATTTCATCCTTCTTGGCACCCAAACAGCCTGTCACCAATACTTTGCCATTTTCTGCCAGCGCTTCACCAATTGCCCCTAAAGACTCCTGCACGGCAGAATCGATAAAACCACAGGTATTTACGATCACCATATCGGCATCGTTGTAGGTGGGCACAATGTTGTAGCCTTCCATGCGCAGCTGGGTGAGGATTCGCTCGGAATCCACCAGATTTTTAGGGCAGCCGAGCGACACAAAACCAATGGTATTGCCCTTACTGCTGGCGATCAGCGGTTGGCTGGCGAGCGATTTGGCCGGAGCATCCAAGGTAGTGGTTTGTGACGGGTCGAAGGTATTTACAGTCATAGTGGCTCGTGAAAGTGCTGGTACAAAGGGAGGGCTTAAAAAAGTGGGCGGATTGTACCTGAAGTCAGCAAAACTTCCATCCAAAACTGACCAAAAAACAACCAAAACCTAAACCTTAAGGGAATCAGCTAGCGAAAACCGACCATCCTCTATTTGGTTAAACCCGCCACACCTTGTTTGATGGCCGCTAACGCGGACGCAATTCTAGCTTTGGTTGTGCCTATATTCATCCGCATAAAACCGCTGCCGCCCTCACCAAACACACTGCCGGGGTTCATCCCCAACTTACATTGATGGACGAAAAAATCGCGCAGCCGGGCATCGCTCATGCCTAGCGCGCGGCAATCTAACCACAATAAATAAGTGGCTTCCGGTTTTATCAGTTTTAGTTGTGGAATTTCTCGCGCGATAAAATCCTGTGCGAAATCCCGCGTCGCTTCCAAATACTGCATAAGCGCATCCAACCATGCATCACCTTCACGATAAGCCGCTTCAAATGCGGTGATGCTAAGCGGGTTGTGATTGCCCATGTGTAGCGATTCAAATATTTTTTTCATCGCCGTGCGTTGCTGCTCATCGGGAATCACTAATGCCGACAACCCCAAGCCGGGAATATTGAAGGTTTTATTAGGCGCAATTGCAGTAATAATCTTATCGCCTGGTTGTGCCAAGCGGCCAAGCATAGTGTGCTTAACGCCGGAGTAAATTAAATCGCAGTGAATATCGTCAGAGAGAATCGTTAAATCATAGCGGCGGCCAATATCTAACACTTGCTGTAATTCAGCTTCGCTCCAAACCCGACCAACGGGATTGTGCGGTGTGCATAACAGAAATAAACGCGCACCCTGTTTTGCGCATGTCTCTAAATGTTCAAAGTCTATTTCATAGCGGCCATTCACTTCGCGCAGTGGATTGTTAATCAACTGGCGATGATTGGTAGTGACTGCCGAAAAGAAAGGAAAATACACCGGTGATTGAACAATTACGCCCTCACCTTCTTTAGCAAATGCCTGCACCGCGGCAAATAATGACGGCACTATTCCAGGCGCCATCAAAATCCAATCGCGCTCAATATTCCACTGATGACGACGCTGAAACCAATCAATAATCGATTGGTAAATACTGTCGGGATAAAGCGTATAACCGAGTACCGGGTGATTAATTCGCTCTTGCAGTGCGCGTGTTACACAATCAGGCACCGCAAAATCCATATCAGCTACCCATAAAGGGGTTACATCTGTAGTTCCAAAGTACTGCTGCCGGCCATCAAACTTTACCGAAGCGGTATTTTCCCGTGAAATTTCCTGATCAAAATTAAATATCATCTTTTGTCCACATACCTTGAATACATACACTCACGATAAAGCAACCAAAAACCCCGAAGATAACCAACGGCGAGAAATAAACACAGCGCCGAGGTCACCAGCATAAAACTCATTTTATCTTTAAGCTCAGCCATATAAGGCGAATCAGCCATAAATAATAACGGCACTGCAACCAGTCCACGCAATAAAAAAACAATGCCGATTAATAACAAAGCAGTTTTTAAAAATGGTAGCGGCCGAATTATTCCTGCACCAGAAAAAGCGTAAGCAGACCACACAAAAAGCACTGTCGTAATACCAGCAGTAACAATAGCGGGATACCACAACCCCTGTTCACTCATAGTAGCCATTGCTTCTCCAGCGCCAAAAAAACGATACCAATCTTCACCGCCCATAATAATTCCCAAATGCAAGAGTGCTGCAATACATACCAACCAACCATTAACTTTTAACAATGTCATTATTCGTATCTCCTTCGATCTTGTTAATCTTTTTGGTTACCCAAAGTAATTAAGGGCGCTTGAATTTCTTCCTCGCTTGCTCCACCTTGGCTCGCGTAACACAATCCTGATGATGATCATTAATCAACCCCATCGCCTGCATAAAAGCATATACCGTTGTCGGCCCGACAAACTTCCAGCCTTGTTTTTTCAATTCTTTCGATAAAGCTACCGACACACTGGATGTAGATACTGTTTGAGGCTCCGCTAACTGATCATTCTTTGGTTCGTAACGCCAGATAAAGGTGGCAAAAGAACCTTCGCGTTTAATCAGCTCTTGTAAACACTTGGCGTTATTAATGACTGCTTCAATTTTCCCGCGATGACGAACGATGCCTTCGTCTTGCAATAAACGGTCAATATCTCGCTCAGTAAATTTGGCCACTTTATTAAAATCGAATTGGGAAAATGCCGCACGAAAATTCTCGCGTTTGGCAAGAATGGTGCGCCAGCTTAAGCCAGATTGAAAACCTTCAAGACAAAGCTTTTCAAATAAACGGATATCATCCGCTACAGGAAAGCCCCACTCTTTATCGTGATAATCCAAAAATTCCGGCGCCGCCGCACACCATTTGCAACGAGGCTTGCCGTTCAAACCAAGAACTGTCTCGCTCATTTCAAACGTCTCCGTGTTAGTAATAAGGGTATGAACAAATAATTGATATTTATTGGCTAGATTAAGGTTATGCCAGCATGGTTTCAACTTAGCGTTGATAGATATCAGGAACCCACTTTTCCATAAAATTATCGGGATGAGAAATAGCACCGAATCCGAATTGCTCGTACAAGCCATGCGCATCTTTGGTGACTAATACAAAGCGTCGCAGATTTTGCAGGTCCGGGTGCGCAACAATTTCCTCCATTAACCACTTACTCAAACCCTTATCTCGATGGGCATCCAGAATAAACACATCTGAAAGATAGGCAAAGGTTGCGGTATCGGTAATCACCCGAGCAAAGCCAACTTGCTCGTTTTGGTCAGTGAATACGCCGAAGCACATCGCATGATCAATCGCTTTTTGCATGGTTTCAGCGGGCATTCCTTTTGCCCAGTAGGTGTTTGAAATAAAAGAGTGGATAACATTGAAATCCAAGTCGGATTTATTGGTACTTATTTTATAGCCCGCCACCATTTATTAGATTCCTCTAAGAATTATTCGCTGGATGAACAGAATACTGCAACTCCACCATCCCCTCACCTGTTCGTGAAGCGGTTATGTGCAGTAAGTAATATAGGCCGACCAACCTATGCGATGTGGGGATATGGTAATTGAAGATGTGATCTTGTGTGGCGAAAAAAACATGAAAAAAATTATAAATCCTCGAACCTACGCGGACGAAAGCCCACACAGCTGACTCACTGTTAACTGCGTAGGCTTTGAGAGTATCGTTATTTTGACTGCAAATCGAAAGCGATCAGACTGCCAGTGCTCTCTCTTGCGCCAACAGCGAGAATAAGAGAGCGATTATCGGTAATAGTGATCATACCGGGAGCGTCATATTGCCAAACCGACTTTTTTGTTTGGATATCTAAAGCATAGATTCGCGAATTGGTACTAACAAAAAGCAAGTTGTTCGTCAGAACAATATTACGATGGAAACTATTGTCACTAGTTGACGGAGGAGTCCAGCTCCACAGGACTTTTCCAGTTGTTTCGTCTATCGCATCAATAGCTACCGGATTATTTTTCCCGGCATAAACAACTCCGTTGCCTACAGCAAAAAAAGGCTTATAGGAAAAGGCTGATGTCCATTCGTACTTATTATTCAGGGTATCAAAACTGGATATCACTCTATCTTCATATTGCTCAACATTACTGCTCGCGCGACCACTAAATCCACCACCACTGAAAGCCAGAACATTGCCTCTACTACCAACAACTGGGGCGCCGTGATAGTCGTAACTGGAGTTCCCAAAGGGGTCATCAATAGTTGCTATTGTCTTTCCGGTCTGTTTATCAATTACAGTTAATTTTGATCCGCTGTGGGCATAAACATGTTTTTCACCAATTGCGACCGAATCCATCCCCCAAGAAGTCGCTGCAGAAGAATCCCAAAGTCTCGCACCAGTTTCTGCAGAAAACGCTGTAACAGACCCACCATAATAGCCACCAGTTTGGACGACCAAGTCCCCACTTGCCGTGGGAGCCAAGTAGTGCCCCCACTGCGATGAAAAACTTGACTGGAATTGCAACTTGCCATCTTGTCGGTTAATACTCCACAGTTTGGTATTTTCGTGTCCAGAGGTGGCAATAAATAAACTTTTATCGTTAAGTGCAGGTGGATTCAATGCAGGCATATTGCCAAAAGAAACCCGCCACAATTCTGAACCTTTTTTCTCATCCAGAGCAATAACGGCAGCATCCCCAAAATAAACATCGGTAGAAACGTATACAACACCCTTGCCGGCTGCGGGTGCATTAATTCCGCCAATGGGTTCATTCGATGGTTCACGCTGCCACTCCCATAATTTCGTAAAATTACTGGTATCGACATAAATCGGAACGTAACCATTGTGTAGCGCATTAGCCTGATGGGTTTGCCACTCCGGAACTTTTGCGACACGCAAATTGATAGCCAACTCTGAACTAGAAGATGCAAATTGACCAGTGCAATTTATATCCTTACAAGCTATAAACGAGAGCGAAGACGTATAATCTCCTGCTACTAATTTATGATTGGTGAAGGTATCCAGTTTAAAATTGCGATCATCGGCAGCATGTATCACTGCAGAGTCAAGGGTATTTTTCTGATTATCAATCACCTTGATGTAGACGGCTTTATTACCAATATTACTTGCACTCCAAGTACCCTCAATAATGACCGGATACTTATCACCTTCACTCACCGCAAGCTGTAATTTTTCTGTTTTTATTTGTAGAGAGACATGTGCGGCGGGTATTACAGGATTGGGGTTATCATCTGGATTTTTTGATCCACCCCCCCCTCCACCGCCACAAGCGCTGAACAATGCAGAAACAACTACAACGGGTATGCCCCTATAAAATTTCATTAACTGTATCTCCATATTTGATAATTAATCAGTATTCTGCTGAAGTGCTGGCTGTGGATACTAGCAAATAAACGACACTCTGTTGTTCTAAAAGTAGCGTTCTTACAAAGATTCGACGTCATACCGCAACTCCACCATCCCCTCACCCATGTGCTGCGCAGACCTTAATTTAAACGCGGGGCTTAATACTTTACGGGGAAACACAGGTCTACCGCTGCCAAGTGTAACCGAGCCGATCTGGATAATCATTTCATCTAACAAACCCGCATCATAAAACTGCACGGCAAGTTCACCGCCGCCAGCGATCCAAATATTTTTACCTGCAGCGGCAGAGCACATTTGTGCATGGAGTTCGCGCACATCGCCTTGTACATAATGAATATCGGCGCCGGCAATTGCAGGTAATGTCCGATGGCTAAACACCCAAACTGGCTGGGCGTAAGGCCAAGGCGATCCCATCTCGGCCATTACCGCATCGGCATTGCGCAGTAACCACTCATAGGTTCCTAACCCCATAGCAATAGCGCCGATTTGTTCGATGAATTGCGGGTAGCTGGATTGGTTGATATCCGCAAGTGGGAATAACCAATCAATGGAATGATCGTCGGTGGCAATAAAACCATCGAGACTTGAGGCAGTGTAATATTGGGTTTTCATTGTTGCTCCTTAGCTGATTTGAGTCAGCTAAGGATAGCAATAGTTGTGTCTGATTTTGTCAGGTAGGTTAGCCGTAAAACTAACCAATGCGCTCCCAAAACGTAACCTCAGAAACTGTATGCTGAAATTTCCGCTTGGTCTCGCGAATCACAAACGGGACTTCATGCGGGCCTTTGATTAAACGGAAGTGCGCTTTCAAGTGCGCTTGCAAACCATCCAGCGTTGTAAAACTCTCACCGTCTTTTTTGAAACCGCCGATCCATTCTTCGCGTGGAGTGTGGTCGGTTAGCCAGGTGTAGGGCGATGTGAGCATAAACACACCGCCGATATTCAAGCGTTCATGAATATTCCCGAGGAATTTCGCCGGGCTGTAGAGGCGGTCGATTAAATTGGCGGCGAGGATAAAATCGTAGCCAGTGAATTGAGGTTTAAGGTTACAGGCATCACCTTGGGAGAATTCAACTTTTTGTTTGAATTCATTCAAACCAAGATCGCTGAGTGAACGAGATTTGTAGGAAATCAATTCGCCTTCATCAACCAATGTGTAGCGTAGGGTCTCGCTGTTGGCGAGCTGCACGCCTTGGCCGATAAAACGCGCAGAAAAATCGATACCTGTAACATGATCAAAATAGCGCGCTAACTCAAACGTGGCGCGCCCAGAGGCACAACCTAAATCCAGCGCTTTTATTTTGGGTTTATCGCGCAACTCTTGCACCGCCAAATCAACCAGGGCTTTAGAGAAATTGGTTACGCCGAAATATTCATCGCCATAGTGAAATTCAGCGTATTCAGACATTAATTTATCGGTTTCGTAATGGGAGCTGGGCACAGGTTTTATTTCTCCAGAGACAACATAACGGAAGCCCGCATGTTGGAAAAAGTGGCGACGGAAAGCGTAGCGCGATGAGCGTAGTGTTTCATTGCCGCAGGAAATCCATGAGCCGCCTTTGATTAAATTGTGGCGCTCGTCGAAGGTAGGTGTGGTGAAGTCATCGTAAATGGCGTGAACTTCAAATCCATCAAAAGGATAAATGGGTGTTTCAGTCCATTGCCATACATTGCCGACCACATCATAAAAATCACCTTGCGCAAATTTATTGACCGGGCAAGACGAGGCAAAGTGGTCAAGATGAATATTCGCCGCCGCTTTATCTTTGCCGACTTCATTTGCACCGGACACATCATAAATACGATACCACTCATTTTCAGTGGGCAGGCGCACCGGCAAACCCGTTTCGGATTTTTTCCAATTACAAAAAGCTTTGGCTTCGTGATAGTTCACTTCTACCGGCCAGTCCCAGGGCATGACAACTTCTTCAGTCATTAAACGCAAATACCAGCCATTGGTTTTTTTCACCCAGAATGTTGGATGCTGTGCTTTGGTAAATGCGAGCCAGCCTTTACCTTCTTCTTCCCAATTATGAGAATTTAAATAGCCACCCGCTTCTACAAATTGCAAAAACTCATGATTGCTTACTAAAAAAGTCGCTGCTTCAAATGCGGGCACTTCGGCTTTATGTACACCGTATTCGTTATCCCAGCCGTAAAACGCATCGTTTTTATCTTTTGCTAAACGCACCTGCCCTGCCATTACTTTAACTAAACTGTTTTTCGGTGCAGTGCCCGTAGAGCGGCAGGGTTTCCAATTGGTTGAATTTTTTACGTAGTCAAGTTTATGTTGGCGAATCAATACTGAAGATGTTTCCAAATGAATCCGCTCGTGCTCAATGCCCATGATGATCGCCCACCAAGGGTTATTCCAATCAACCGGCATTTGCAGCGGCGCATGATCAATAAGATCCAATACTCGTGCGCGCACCTGATCGCGATAGGCTTTTACTTCCGCAGGTGTGGGCCATTGATAGTTGCCATCATTGAGATCATCCCAACTCATTTCATCTACACCCACTGCGAACATAGATTCAAAGCGCTCGTTAATCCGTTCGCTGATCATGCGGGTTAGCAATAATTTATTAACGAAAAAAGTGGCTGTATGGCCGAAATAAAAAATCAATGGATGACGCAGATTAATCGGCTTAACATAAAAAGCCTGATCGTTGGCCAGACACTCAAATAGGGATTCGTAAGTCGTGAAAGTATCCAGAAAATAATTGCGCAATGACTGACGTAGAGCTGCTTCATCAGTATCACGCAGATTGGGAGTACGAGTGATTAAAGGGTGGAGGGATTTTAAATCGCCTTGCGGTTTCATCGATATCGGCGCAACTGAATCGGATTCGGCGGTTTTGCGCAGCGTGGAATGTCCCGTATGCATCATGAACTCCTGATCAATATGTACTGCTCGAAAAATAGTCAGCGAGAGAGCTTAAATGACACCATTGCCATATAGTGTCAGTAGGACTCATGCCCTTTATCTAGGTAATGCTCAGCATTGATGTACCTAGACGCATCACTGCCGCATTAGTTACAACTATTACCAGCTATAACCAAGAGAGCAATAAACGTGAGTAACATCTAAATCGATCAGTCGCGCCCCACAAAATCCCGTGCAAACTGCCATGCAACACGCCCGCTACGTGCACCGCGAGTTCTGTGCCAGAGTAAAGCCGCTGTTTCAGCTTGGTTATCCCACTGCCCGCCTAGCTGCATAACCCAGTAATTCGCTGCTGCGAGATATTCATCCTGTGAGAATGAATAAAAGCTCAACCAGAGACCAAAGCGCTCAGAGAGCGACACTTTCTCTTCGATGCTGTCATTGGGGCGCACCTCGCCGTCTTCGTTGCTCACACCCAGATTGTCGCGCATTTGCTGCGGGATCAAATGGCGTCGATTGCTAGTCGCATAAAAGAGCATATTGGCTGTAGGGGCAGAAATGGAGCCATCTAAAACAGACTTCAGTGCTTTATAACTTATCTCACCTTCTTCAAACGACAAATCATCGCAAAAAATAATGAATTTTTCGGGGCGCTCGCCCACCAAATCAACAATAGAGGCAAGATTCAGTAAATCTGTTTTATCCACTTCAATGATTTTCAACCCCTGCTCTGCATACGCATTCCAGGCGGCTTTGATCAGGGTGGATTTTCCTGTGCCGCGCGCACCAGTAAGCAAAACGTTATTGGCTGATTTACCGGCGATAAACTGACGTGTATTGCGCAATATGGCGTTCTTCTGGGTATCGATATTCTTTAACGCATCCAAGTCGACCCGATGTGGCTGTTTGACCGCCTGCAGATAACCACTACCATTGGCAAGGCCGCGCCAGCGAAATGCGCTCGCGGACCAGTTTGGTTCAGGTGCAACAGGAGGTAAAACGGTTTCTACACGGGTGATAAGTTGTTCCAGGCGGGTAATAAATCGCTCTAAATCAGACACACTAAGTTCCTGCAGTTATTAAGAATCGCGACCAATCTTGGTAAAAGGTTATTTACTAAAGCTAGCGAAGAAAACAGACTAGGCTATATTGTAAGAAGTTTTATTTCTACACAAGTTAAGGCCACTTATGTTTACCAAGCCGGAATTACAGATCATCGGACAAACGCTGACACAAAAGCGGGCCTGGATCGCCAAAAATATTGCAACTGCTGATGTTAACGCCAAATCAGAGCTAGAGCAGAACCTGAAAACCCTAGATGCAGTTTTACAAAAAATTACCTTTGAACTAGTAGGCGGCAGCGAGAAAAGCACCGTCAATCACTATATATCTGAAAAAGCTGTCTCCCCGATTCGTCAGGCAGCCCTTGGTCGCCGCCAAGAACTAACACCTATGCATATAAGGGTACTGCTAGTCGATGACGATCAGCTGATTTGCGATTTGGTGACTGCCTATTTGGAGGCGGCAGGTATCTATCAGGTTGACTACGCCAATGACGGCCAGCAAGGCATTAATATGATGTACGAGGCCAATCCCATCTATGACTTGGTATTGTGCGATTGGAATATGCCCAGCAAATCCGGTTTGGAAGTGCACAGCGCTATGCGCGCTGCAGAGCGCTATTTGGGTACAGTCTTTATGCTCGTAACCGCCGTCAGCGAAGCTAAACAGATTCGCTCGGCGATTGAGGATGGTGTGGATGACTACGTGGTGAAGCCGATTGAGCAGGATAAATTGATCAAAAAGATTGCACGCTTTTTCCCGCATGTAAACGGAAGCCCGAGCGATTGAGTGAAGTACTGATCCGCCAATACTCCACTTGCATCAGATCAGTTATACCTCCACTTCTGACATGAAATCCAACGCCGCTTGCTGGCGAATTGCGCGGCGATGATTGGCCATCAACTTTTTAATTTTTTCCTGATCACAAACTTGGCGATCCAACATTACCCGGGTTTTTAATTCACCAACCGGTTCAGCCGTGGGGCATTTGCTGAATACAAATTGGTTGGAGATCAAATCCATAAAGGGGCCTGATTTGCTGCTTGGCATAATAAAGTTTAATTGCAAGCCGAGGCTCTCGGTTAAATAGTTAATCACCTCGCGCGAGCGGTGCTCATCCATTTTAGAAAAGGCTTCATCTACCAATACCATACGCAAATGACTGTTGCCTTCATTAAAGCGAAAGGCCGAAGTGATGGCGGCACTGCGAATAATATAAGCCGGTGTCTCCAGCTGACCACCAGAGCCGGTACCGTATTGGCTCAATGCAATCGGCGCTTTGCCTTCCGGCTCTTTATAAATTTCATAACAGCGATAATTGCGATAATCGGCAATGCGTGTTAATTCGCGCAGAGCTTTTTGTTCATCTTCATCCAGCAACATGGTCATCAAGCGCTCGCGCACTTTTTGATGTTTTTCATCGAGCTTCATGTTGAACAGGGTTTCGCCCTCATCCAAACTGGGGCTATCAATTACTGCTTTAAAAAATTGCCAATATTCTTTAAATTCCGGCACCCATTCCCAATCAAAGCGGAAACGTTCGCGGTCAGCACCAAAACGATGATGCTCAAGTTCTTTGTTTAATTCCTCGAGTGTTTTTTTGCCGTCATTGATTGCTTGATAAATCGAATGGCAGAGATTGGTCACAAACGCGTTATTAAAACTTTCACGTAGCGAATCAATTTCTTGATGACGCTGCGCCAGAATATGGTTTTTATCGCGATTATAAAGCGCATCAAACTGACGACGCATATCGCAAATTGCACGGAAGTTTGCGCTGCCCAAGTCATCGTTGTAATCAATATCAAATAAAATTGCATCGCTGGTAGAGCAAAATTGGTTGTGCACCATCGCCGCTTGTTGCAAGCGGTGCAAAATGGTTTTTAACTCCGCATTCACACCCGCCAATTGCGTCTCGAAATGCTGCACGTTGTGTTGCGCCACAGCTTCATCGGCAGCTTGTAAACGGGCATCTGCATTAAATTCCGGCCAGAAGGCAGTAATACCTTGTACATTTGCCTCGCATATATCGGCTTGGGCAAGAGTTTTATCTTGCTCTGCATCCAGTTTATGGCAAAGATTATCAGCCAGTTTTAAATCGGCGCGGCAATCTACTTGCGCACTATTTAAACGGGTATAGAGCTGATTCTGTTCTTGTAAGCGATTCTGCAATTCTTGAAGCTCTGCTTCCAAGGCTTTGGTATCACTTAAATCCAATTGCTGTAATTTGGATTCAATCGCTTGGACTTTGTTTTGCGCCGCAAGCATGGTTTGTAAGGTTTCAGCGTAGCCAAGAGGCTTGAGCTTATCTATCGCCAATAACAAATCTTGCGCTTCTTCTGCGTAAGCAGTTGCCGCTTGCCATTCACTAACCAATGCATGAAATTCATTGCGCTTGGCTTCCAATGCTCGCTCGCGCGCTCCCTGACCAAACACCAATTCCGAGTCGGCCATATCGCAGCGGAACATGGCGTAGTTGCCAGATCCCATAGCCTCTTTAGTAATACCACGGCGAGTATTTTTTAATTCTTTGGCACTTTCTACACGCTGCACATTGCCGTAACTGGCTTTGATATAAGCTTCTGCAGTGGCGTGCGAGAAAGTCATCACCTGCGTTATAGAGTTGGTTGGCACATCGCTGGATTTATCCAAATCCTTGCGCGCTTTTTCGCCTTGAATGATACGCGCGCGATTACCCTGCCCCGCCATATTGCGCACAATTGCAATCGCTTCGGCTTCATATTCTGCCTCGACAATAATGCCAAACCGCGCCGCGCCAATATAACCCTCAATCGCCGCTTGCCATTCGCGATCAGTTACATCCACATAATCGCAAAGTACCCGCGCATCGGCTTTCGGGCATTGCGCAGTAATCGTATCCAGCGCTGCTCGCACAAAACCTGGGTAGCTCACCTGCCGCGATTCCAAGGTTTGAATTTCACGGCGTTTAACTTCAGTTTGTTTTTGCAAACGCTCGGTTTGCGCTTTACGCTTGTCGCGCTCTTGCGCTAATTGGTCGCGTAAATTAGTACGCATTACCGCCGCGTTGGTATCCACATCAAACAAACTGGCCACAAAAGCATTGTGCGTTTTTTGCAACTCAAGTACTTTTGCCAACTGCGGTTCCAGCGGGCTAACTTCAATCAAATCGCGATTGAGCAATTGGTGAATATCCAGCCCATCAGTATCGGTGCAGAGACTTTTAACTAGATTGGCAAGGCTGGCGTCTTTTAGCGCTGGCAACTCATGAGTAATGGAAGTCTGGCGCAGCGCTTGAGCAAACTGCTGCGCCGCATCTAAATTGATTTGCATCTGCTGGTGTTGTTTGCGCAACTCAGGCACTTGAGTTTGAATCAACTTTTCTTGGGCGAGTTTTTCTTGCTCCAGTTGATCTTTGTCACGCAATGCGGGCACACCCAAACGGCGCGCAGTGGCAGCAAGAATTAACTGGTTAATTTCATCGCGCTGGGCTTCGCAGCTTGCCAAGGTTTGCTGATGGCTTGCCGAGGTTTCGCGCAATAATTGTTGTTTATGTTTTGCTTCTAAATAAAGAGATTGCGAATCGGTATAGCGACGTTTGGCCACTGAATACTGCAGCACCTGCTGTTCCAGCCAGTTTGCAATAAAATTGTCCGACCACTGCCGCCCCTGCGCCATGCGCTCAATACCCTGACGCAACGTGCGCGCGTCTGCCTCCATGGTATGAATGCGTTTTAACATAGTCGATACAGTGCGAATCGCCTCACCTAAATCGCGATACTCAAGAATTTCATTAGCGACAAATTCATCGATGCCTTTAATCGGCTTGTAAGCCATAAAGCGTGAGAATGCGCGCGCGGCATTCATCGCTTCACGTTCAGAGATTGCATCTTTTTTGCCGCGCAAAACGCCATACAAACGGCATAGATAAGATTTTTTCTTATCGTATTTTTCGACTTGTTGTTGGCCATACTGGCGGCGCAATCCGGCGTAGAGCTTGTCGAGCGGCACTACATATTTATGAGTTTTCTCTTCTTTTAATACATCTTTTAAGCTGAGTTCTACATCGCTCAAAATATAAAATTGGGTATCATCTAAACGCGCCACTTTTTGCAGTGAGGTACCCTGCCCGGTGGTTTCTAAAAATGCGCGCATACCAATCAACGCGGTAAACGGCTCGCTATTTTCACCCTGAGTAGGATAAAACACCGCCGCCAAATAGCCATCACAACCCTGCGGGCGCGAGTAGGCGCCGTCATCACAACCCAGCACATAGGACGCAAGTGTGCGCACCAACTTGCCACCGCGGCCGCGCTGGCTGGATTCATCCTGCCCCGGATTGAAGTGAAACAAATTATCGTGCGCAGCGGTCATGATAGTTTGAATCGCATCTGCGGCTGTGGTTTTGCCGGAACCATTTCCGCCCGAAAATAGATTAATCGGCCCAAATTCAAATTCGGTATTGGGCACATTGCCCCAGTTCACATAAATAAATTTTTTGAGATACATAACTATTCTTCAGCCGCAAAAAGCGAACGATTTAAATGCGGAGCGGTTGTATGCGTTTTTGGTTCAGTCGAGTCAGCTTGATCTTGACCATCAGTTTCTTCATCGACCAGCAATAGATTTTCTGCAAGATGATTGCGAATTTGCTCCAGCCATTCGTTATTGACCAGATTGATAATCAGCGGGCGAATCTTGATCCAACTTTCAGTTGAATCAATATCGGATTCAGCAAAAAAGTTAATCAAACGCAACTGGCGCAAACGCTTAAACGCTTGCCGGCGCTCACCAAGATTTTCCGGCAGACTGCGGCGCAATAGACTTTTCATCGCCATGGCAATTGCCTCTAGCGATAACGTAGCGCAACCCTGTTCATCAATACTGCCTTCACGCAGCGCCTTGTCATATTCAGCGCGCAATACTAATACTAAGGCCACTTCATGTTGGTTCAAGCGGTTGCGCAAACCGGCGTTAAACGGCTCATCACTCTCATCATCCATGCCCGGCAAACGTGCGCCGGGTGGTAAAATTCGTACAAAACGGAAATGGCTATCATGCTGGAAGCGAACGCCCATTAAACCAAGATAATCATTGACCAATTCATGAATGCGCACAAAGCGGTCATAAAGCTCTGCTTCTACCTGACTGTCATCGCGGCAGAGCACACCATAATCCAATAACCGTTGCACCAGTTCACGCCAGTTATCCAAGCTGAGATTGTGTTTTTCTAATTGCTCTTGTAGCAACGATCTTAATTGATCACTCATTTTCTACACCATCGTCGATCAAGCTAATCACAAACTCGTCGCGCTGTTTAAAGTATTTGTCGCTATTAACCAGCGGTTGCGAGTGCAACCAGTCAGCGTTTTGGGTAATGGCAAAACGATAGCGAGATGACAAATTCGCCGCTGCCCCCACTTCAATTGCATGGGATAAATTCAGCAATTCCTGCATGTTTTTCGCTTGTAACTCGCTGCTTTTAATTTCGCCTTTTTGCACTAAGGATGCATGCACATAATCACGCAGGCTACTGGATTGCAAAATGAATGCCTTATCAAGCGCCTGCTGCACAAACAGCGCTTTTTGCGCTTCTGCATCGAGGGCTTTATCTTCATCGAGCGTGGAGCGGACAATTTGAATATTGCGCGGCGCGCGCAATTGAATCTGTGCCGGGTCAACAAACCCCATATGAATACTGGCGATCGCCTCGCCCTGCTCTAGCAATACTTGATCTTGTTGTTCAAGCGTTAAGTTGCCAAGCGAGCGATAGATATCCATCAAATCATCTTGCCCGCGGCTATTAATGTAGCTGAGCTGGCGAATGATAATATCGGCGCGCTGAGTAAAGGTATTTAACGCACGGCGCAGTGCGGGCAACATAATGTCACAGGCATTTTTTAAACGTGAATCAATGGTCTGCAACAGCGTTTCCAGCAGTGAAATACCGGGCACTACTTTTTGCGGCAAGGCTTTACGCAGACGGATTTCCATTACTGCGCGCCAATCTTTTGCGGCAGTTTCGGCATCACCCAAGCCATATTTACGTTTGCGCCGGATTTTGGTGATGATGTCAGAAATTTGGTCGCGGTATTTTTCCACGCTGTCGGCAGACAGGCGCACTTCCAAATCCGGCTTAAACACCGTCTCCATAAAATCAAAAAACTCATCACTCGCCTGCTGAATTAATTGGCGCGATTCAACCTCGCGCACCAATTGACGCTTGCGCTCCTCCAGCTCGGCGATTACATCGGTGAAGTCACTAATGATCCGCTCTGAGTATTCATAGGCATCCAGCAAATCATTAATTTCGCCTTGATCGTAAAAAGCTTGCAGGCTGTTGCGAGTATTGCGGGTATTGCGATTGCGGGTGCGGAATTGATTTGCATCGTTATCAGCAAATGGCTGGGTAAACAATCGCCCCATACGGCTAAAACCATAACTACTTTGCAGGCTGGTTTGATCCACTTGTTTTTCCAGCCAGCCATTTTCAATCAGTCGATTGATAATAAAACTGGCGAGATCACGCTGGGTTTTAAAACGGCCTTCGTTGCCATCATCACCATCTGCTGCATCCGCATCCAAAATAGGCGCACGGGCAATGGCTTCTTTAAAAATATCCACCAATTGCTCGCGATTCATAGCGTGGCCGTAATCGCGCAAATCGGTATAAAGGCGTTGATACAACAGGCGCAGGCACTCAGCCACTAGCTCGCGGTATTTACCGGTGAGTGGATTAAAAAAATGCGGGCGGGAATCGCTAAAAAACATCAAGTGTTACTTCATAGGAAAATCAGCATGCGCTGATTAGATACAATGCTGGGCAAATAGTGCTTCTTCTTCTTTTGTCCATTCATTCGATTTTTTGACCATCATCACTTCACACCAATCATTGCTGCCCACATCCGGCACTACACCATTAAGTGAATCAACATGATCGATAGAGGATTGCGGAATATTATCCCCTACCGCAGGTTGCGCAGCTGGTGTTTGTGAATCCTGTAATTCTTGCTTGGCGATATTGGCAATCGCAGTCATGGTTTCTACAACAGCCTGCGCTTCTTGTTCTTGCGCAGCCACCTCACTGGATTGGGCATTATTTTCTGTAAGTTGAATCATGATGACACCAGCGATGATAACCAGAATACTCAGCAGCAATAACGCAGCAAGCAACTTTTGTTCACGGAAAAATTGAATCATGTGTAGTTAATTCCAGCCTATCTTAAGCAAGCCACTCAGCCATTTTTTCGGCGTAATAAGTAATAATTAAGTCTGCACCGGCGCGTTTAAATGCGGTCATGGTTTCGAGCACAATCGCTTTCTCATCGATTACACCCGCTGCTGCACCCGCTTTAATCATGGCGTACTCACCACTCACGTGATACACCGCCAATGGGCGCGCTGAATTCGCACGAATATGCGCCAGCACATCCAAATATGCTATGCCGGGTTTGACCATTAGAATATCGGCGCCTTCGGCTTCATCCTGCATAGATTCCGCGAGTGCTTCCCGAGCATTAGCCGGGTCCATTTGGTAGGTGTTGCGCGTACCTTTAAAGCTGCTATCAACTGCATCTCTAAACGGGCCATAAAATGCTGAGGCAAATTTGGTCGAGTAAGACATCACCGGAATATGAGTAAAACCTGCAGTATCGAGCGCTTCGCGAATCGCGCTGATCATGCCATCCATCATTCCCGATGGGGCGATCATATCCACACCTGCCTGCGCAGCTAGCACAACTTGTTTTTGCAAGTTAATCAGTGTTGCATCGTTGGCAACATCGTCATGGGCAACTACGCCGCAGTGGCCGTGATCGGTATACTCACAAAAACAATTATCGCTAATCACCAGCATGTCTGGCTGTGCTTGTTTTGCAGTGCGAATCATACGCGCGAGCAAACCATGCTCACACCAGGTATCTGAACCCTCGCTGTCTTTATGCGTAGACACCCCAAATAAAATGACCGCCTTAATACCTTTATTCCACGCGCGCGTTACGATTTCCGCCAGTTGATCTTCCGGGTAACGATACACATCGGGCATTGATTTAATCGCAACCGGTGCGGTGATTCCCTCTTCGATAAAAATGGGCAGAATAAAATCGCTCATGCGCACGTGGGTTTCGCGTACTAATTCACGCAGCGCAGTGGTTTTGCGCAGGCGACGAAAACGAAAATCCGGTGTTGCTAATGGTATTTGCATAAATAAATGCCTAATCGTAAAAATTAAATGCGCAATGAGCCTTCGTGGCTCCATTCACAGCGCACCCGCATATCACCCGAACCCGGCTTGTGATAATTACCGTTAGCCTCCCAGGTGAACGTATGCGTGCCAGATAACTCGGTCTCCAAATGCACCGTCGCAGAAACCCAATACATACGGCTCAGCAGAGATTCAAATTGTGCAATCCATTGATCCCATTCGTATTCAACAGCTTTATAAGATGCACCAAAGTGCATTACTTCGGTTTGATAATTAAAAAAAGGCGAATCAATACTGGGTATTGCAAACATCTCTTGGCTCAAAAAAGGCCATTCATCTGCATGAGGTAATGACAACATTGCTTCACGGTTAGTGCGAATTCGCTCCGACTCCACCATGGCTGACGATACATCCTTAATACAACCGTAGACAATTGACTCTTGATCCATACCGACTCCGATATAAGTTATCGAATAAAAACAATTTGATATTTCAGGTCAGATTAAAACGGCCACCACCAACTGCCTTTAAAGCGTTCTTCACAGCTGCGCAATTGATTCTCGTATTGCTGCGCGCGGTCTTCCACTTTGCGAGCAGTATTCAATAGCCAATTTTTTTGGCGATAAGTCGAGCGATTATAACCACCGTGGCCTTCATGATAAGCGAGATATAGATTGTAACTGTCTTGTAAACCTATACGGCTGCGCTTTTGGCTTTGCTTGTTATACCAACCGATAAAATCGATTGCATCGCCAAAATTATCGCGTCGCGACCAACCATTACCGCTTTGATCCTGATATTCATTCCACACATCATCTTTGGCTTGCGGATAACCATAGGCATCGCTCGGCCTTGGCCCCGGAAATATCCACAAAATTTTTGTGCGTGCAGGTCGTGCATTGTGCTTGAATTGCGATTCTTGATACATGATCGACATCATAACTGGCACCGAAGATCCCCAGCGCTTCTCCGCTTTTTTAGAATCTTTATACCAGGAAGGTTTATCATCAAAAATATTGCAGAGATTATTGGGATTTGCCGGCGGTAAACTGGAGCAACCCGCCAACATTAAGAGCAAGCCCAATAACAATATTTTGCACATTGAATAGATCATTTATACCTGCCGCCCATGCTCGCGCAATAATTCAAGTAGCCTAGCCTCATCTATTACTTTCAAGCCCAGTTCTTCTGCTTTTGCGAGTTTTGAGCCAGCGCCGGGCCCTGCGACCACATAATCAGTTTTTGCTGAAACACTGCCAGCCACTTTTGCCCCTAGGGCAAGTAAATGCGCTTTTGCATCATCGCGCGACAACGCCTCCAAGGTGCCGGTCAAGACATAGGTTAAACCTTTTAACGGCAGCGCTTCCGGTGCTGCGACTTCGATATTATCCCAGTGCACACCGGCATTTCGCAGCGCTGCCACTGCAACGCGATTGGATTCTTGCACAAAAAACTCGGCAACAAAATGCGCGACTACAGGCCCCACATCAGGTACTTGCTGGAGCGCGTCTTGGTCTGCGGCGGCCAAGGCTTCAAAACTGCCAAAATAATTCGCAAAATTGCGCGCAGTTGACTCCCCTACTTCGCGAATGCCCAAAGCATAAATAAATTTTGCCAAACTGGTTTTTTTGGAGTTTTCTAGCGCGGTCAAAATATTATCTGCCGATTTTTCACCCATGCGCTCCATTGCCGCTAACTGCTCACGGGTGAGCGCATAGATATCCGCAAGATTGCTGACCAAGCCTAGATCGACCAATTGCTCGACTAGCTTATCGCCCAACCCCTCTACATTCATCGCCTTGCGCGATGCAAAATGTTTGATCGCCTCTTTGCGTTGCGCCGCGCAAACTAAACCGCCAGAGCAACGTGCAACAGCTTCATCCGCAACAGTTTCAACGGGAGAATTACAAACAGGGCAATGCTCGGGAAAAGCTATCGCGCGCGCATCTGTAGGGCGTTTTGTTTCTACAACTTGTACGATTTGCGGAATCACATCACCAGCGCGACGAATAATGACTGTATCGCCGATTTTAATTCCAAGGCGATTAATTTCATCGCGGTTGTGCAAGGTTGCATTAGAAACAGTAACACCACCGACAAATACCGGTTGCAGCCGTGCAACAGGCGTAACCGCACCGGTTCTGCCTACTTGAAATTCCACATCAAGCAGGATTGTCGATTCCTCTTGTGCTGGAAATTTATAGGCAATAGCCCAGCGTGGTGCACGTGAGATAAAACCTAAAGACTCTTGCAGTTGACGCGAATTAACTTTAAATACTATACCGTCAATATCGTAAGCAAGCTCATTGCGTTTTTCGCCAATTTGACGGTAAAAAGCCATAGCTTCATGAATATTCTTTGCCACCTGTGTTTCGCGATTGGTCAAAAAACCCCAGGTTTTTAGCGCCGCTAAAATGCCACTGTGGGTTTCAGGCAATGTACCACCGTCAACCCAGCCCACACTGTATGCACACATTTCCAAAGGGCGACTTGCGGTAATGCGCGAATCTAATTGGCGCAACGAACCTGCAGCAGCGTTGCGCGGATTTACAAATAATTTTTCGTCTGCAGCGCGGGCTTTTTCATTCAATGCATTAAAGCCAGCTTTCGGCATATAAATTTCGCCGCGAACCTCAAGCACAGCGGGATACCCCGTTCCTGCTAATCGCAATGGAATAGATTTAATGGTGCGTACATTCTGCGTAATATCTTCGCCATTCGTGCCGTCACCACGAGTTGCGCCGCGCACCAGAAGACCATCACGGTAGAGCAAACTTACCGCAATGCCATCAAGTTTTAGTTCGCATGCATATTCAACATCATCCGTAATTTTCAAGCGATCTTGTACCCGCTGGTTAAACGCGAGTAAATCTTCATCGCTAAAAGCGTTATCCAAGGAGAGCATGGGTAGTTCATGCACAACCGTTGTAAATGCGGACAGTGGAGTCGCGCCCACACGTTGGGTTGGTGAGTCAGGTGTAATTGCCGCTGGATATTGTGTTTCCAGTTCACGCAATCGCTGCATTAAACGATCGTAATCCGCATCGGTAATCTGCGGATCATCTAGAGCATAGTAGCGATAATTATGGTGATTAATTTCCTGACGCAGCTGTTCAATTTCTGGCGGAAAATTATCAAATAAAGAGAGAGTAGACATGAATGTAAGTACCTGATGATTCGAGCTTGGGCGATGCGCGATTCATGCCTTAGCGAGCGGCTTTCTGGCACATCCTTGTGCGGAAATAAAAACAAAAATCAATTATTAACGCGGTGGCGGGCGACGAAACAGACGCATGCGCTCAAAATTGCGAATGCGCTCACGGCAGTGTTCTAAAGTCTGCCGCGTCATTACACTGCGCTGTTCATCTTTTAATTCGCCACCGAGCGTCTCCGCTATAGCGCGCGCAGTGTCAGCCATTAAATCAAATGATTGCATGGAGTCCGCATTGATTGGCAAAGTCATAAATAAACTCACGCCCGGCGTTTCAAACTCATCCATTGCATCCAAATCAAACGTGCCGGGCTTGACCATATTGGCCATACTAAACAGCAATGCACCTTCACCTTTGGTATCGCTATGGCGATGAAAAATATCCATGCTGCCGTAACGCATGCCGCATTTCAAAATAATATCGAGCAAATCACCGCCGTTAAACATTTCACCCTTGTGCGCCATAACATTGATGATTAAGACTTCTTCTGGCTCAGCAGGTTGTTTCTCGGCAATATTATTATGTGCTGCGGTTGCAGAGTGTGGTTCATCGTCTTCGTAATCATCTTCAGAATCATACTCGTCATATTCTTCTTCATGACTGTACTCATCATCTTCAAACTCTTCGGGCTCTTCTGAACTTACATCCTGCTCGTCTTCGAACTCAGATTCTTCATCAATCAATGGGTCACGCGCAGCATCATCTGCCAACTCACGCGTGTAGGGATGATCGTCACGCTCATAATCTTCACCTTCATATTCATCGTCTTCGCGATCATCATAATCATTTTCAATGTCACTATTATCCAACGCGGAAAAGCTTGGCTCAATACGATCTTCCAGAGGCAAGGGTTGGTTTTTACTGTCGCTTACCGACTCCATCAACATGGGAACCGCCTGCCCCAAATTCAAACTGGCTTGTTGCGGTTCACGCTGCGCACGGGAATGAGATGTGGACGAAGCTGCCTCTTGTTGACGCTGATGTTTTTCCAAATATGATTTAGCTTGTGCTTTTTTTTCTATACTTGGCACAGGCGCAGATGATTCGCGCTTACCCACCACCCGTGCGCCACCATTAGGCAACTCGCTAATATAACTAGGCGCCTCAACTGGCGGCTCATCCTCATCTTCAATAGGCTGTTTCAAACTTTTCTTCAATGAACGAGACACTTTAATATTGCCATTGCGCTCATTGCGCTTGCGCCTGATCCCATCCGCTAACACGAGGATAATCAATAAAAAACCAATGATGATGACCCAATCTTTCCACATAAGGTTATCCGTATTAATTAGTTCAATGTTTAAACCGCAGCTAATTCTGCGGCTTCGTCCACATCTACTGTCACTAAGCGTGAAACACCTGGCTCATGCATAGTAACGCCTAACAATTGGTGTGCCATTTCCATCGCATTTTTATTGTGTGTGATGTAAATAAACTGCACCTGCGCCGACATTTCTTCAACCATGCGTGCGTAACGGCCAACGTTGGCGTCATCGAGCGGCGCATCAACTTCGTCGAGCATGCAGAAAGGTGCCGGATTCAAACGGAAAATCGAAAACACTAACGCAATCGCAGTCAGTGCTTTTTCACCACCCGACAACAAATGAATGGTGCTGTTACGCTTGCCCGGTGGGCGCGCCATAATGGTAATACCTGTATCAAGCAACTCTTCGCCGGTTAATTCCAGATAAGCATGGCCACCACCAAATACTTTAGGGAATAACTCCTGCAAACTTTTGTTGACCTGATCAAACGTTTCTTTAAAGCGTGTGCGGGTTTCGCGGTCGATGCGTTTAATCGCATTTTCCAGTGTTTCGAGCGCTTCCATCAAATCGGTGTTTTGTGCATCGAGATAATTTTTGCGCTCTGATTCAGTTTTATATTCATCAATTGCCGCGAGGTTAATCGGGCCGAGGCGAGAAATTTTACCGGCGAGACTTTCCAATTCTTCTTCGAGTGGCTTTACTTCGGTACCTTCTGGCATTTCCGCCAGAATAATATCCAGATTTAATTCTTCTTCCTCAAGCTGCTCAACAATGCCTGCGCGCTGCACTTCAAACATTTGCGCAGCTAAACGCTCCTGTTCTAAATGCGCACGTACAGCTTGTACTTCTTGCTCTGCACGATTGCGCGCCTGCTCGGAATTACGCAACTCATGCTCCACCGTTTCCAGTGCGCGGCGAGCCTCTGTTAGCGAAGCCTCAACTGAAAGGCGTTTGGATAAGCTTGCCTCCAGCTCTAACTTGTATTCTTCAACTGGATCGCGGTTATCTGCAATGCTGGCCATTAATTGCTCGCGGCGCTCTTGCAAACGCGATGCTTGTTCACGCAAACGGCCAATTCCCAAACGAATCGAATCCAATTGGGTTTTTACCGATTGGTAACGCATAGCAATTTCGTGGGCTTTATCTTTATCGTGACGGGCGCGTTGACGCGCAGTATCAAGACCAGTGCGAATATCATCGCGCTGTTGCAGTAAGGATTCGCGCAAATCAGTATCTTGTTCCATCATTTCGATGGCTTCGCTCAAAATCATGCGCGCCTCAGACAAGTGCTCGGCTTCTTGCTCCATTTGCTCGCGCGCTTCGCGAATTTCGTTGTCCGCCCGCTCACGGCGCATATTCATTTGTTCAATGCGAACTTGTTTGGCACTGAGCTGCGAACGCAGTTCGCCGTACTTGCGACTTTCATCATCCACTTGGCGACGCAGGCTTTCACGATCCTGTTCCAGGCGCTTAATCGCTGCACGCCCCTCTTCAAGCTGCTCACTGAGCAACTCAATGTTTTCTTCTGCGCTCGCAATCGTTGCCGACAACTCTTCCAGTTCTTGTCGACGAGCAATAACACCTGAACTGGCATCGGTATCGCGAGTTACGCGTACCCAGTGCGGACTCAACCAAATGCCATCGCGAGTGATAACAGATTCATGCGCACCAAGCTGTTTGCGCAATGCCAAGGCCGCCGGTAAATCATCGGCAATATAAATTCCGGCCAGCAGCCCTTGGGCATCCCAAGGGGCAGTGACTTTTTCGCTCAACAACGAGGCTTTTGTCGATGCATTTGCGGGCAGCTTGGCATTAGTATCAAACAATACCAATTCACCTTGCGTGAGGTTTTCAAGTAACCCGGTGACCGCATCAACTTGATCGACACAAACTGCTTGTAGTGCATTGCCCAGCACAGTTTCCAGCGCTTTATCCCAGCCATCGGCAACACTGATCGAATCAGCGAGACGCGCTTTATTAGTTAATTCATTTTGTGCCAGCCATTGGGTAACGGCTTTATTTTTTTCACCCATCGCCGCTTGTTGCAATGCTTCAAGTGATGCGTGGCGACCGCGCATTTTTTGCAACTGACTGCGCGCCTGATCCAATTCATTCACAATGCGATTGTTATCGGTGCGAGTGCTATCTAACTGTTCAACAAATGCATCCAACTGCATACGTTTTTCATCGGCAACCAAATCCAATTCGGCGAGCTGTTCAGTCAGCTCATGGATCGAGTCATCTTCTGAGCTGTCTTGCAGGTTGGTTTTTTCTTCTCGTAATTTTTCAATGCGCTGTAATAAACGCTGCTGCACTTGCTCAAGATGTTGAATGCGCGATTGCTGTACTTCGGCGCGTTGGCGTGGCTCGGCTGCTCGCTGGTTAAAGCTATCCCAATCGTTTTGCCAACGCTGCATAGCTTCTTCAGCATCGATTAACGACTCGCCCGAGGTCTCTTCCGCCGCTTTTACCATTTCCAACTCGGGTTCGAGCTCTAATAACTCTTCTTCCCAAGCTTCGGTTTTTTGCGTATCGATTAATAAATTTTCTTCCGCTTCTTTGCTATCGCGGCTGGTTTGATCCAAGTCCGCCTGCAATTGGCGCGCGCGCTCGCCGGCGTGCTGGATACTTTGCTCAAGGCGCGCGATTTCTGCACCTATCGCGTAATAGCGACCTTGAATCTCATTGAATTTATCACCCAGCTCAGTGTATTGGCTGCGGTACTTTTCGATTTGCGTATCCTTATTTACCTGATCGGTAACAAAGGATTCCATGCGCAATTCAAGATCGCGAATGCCCGCTTGTTTGGCTTTCGCTTGCATATCCAATTGCTGGAATTTAAGTGCTTGCAATTGCGCTTTCAGCAATCGCTCTTCTTTTTTGTATTCGGCATATTTTTCTGCCGCTTGTGCCTGACGCTGCAAGCGCGACAATTGACGCTCTAGCTCATCACGAATATCGGTGAGTCGTTCAAGGTTTTCTTTGGTACGGCGCATACGGCTTTCGGTATCGCGGCGGCGCTCTTTGTATTTGGAAATACCAGCAGCTTCTTCGATATAAACACGGAGATCTTCCGGTTTTGCCTCGATAAGCTTGGAAATCATGCCCTGCTCGATAATCGCGTAACTGCGTGGACCCAACCCGGTGCCGAGGAAGATATCAGTGATATCGCGGCGACGGCATTTTGTGCCATTGAGGTAATAGCTGTTGTCACCATCACGGGTAACTTTACGTTTGATACTGATTTCAGTGAAAGCGGCGTATTCGCCTAGAAGGGTGCCATCGGAGTTGTCGAACACCAGTTCGATTGAGGCCTGACCGACCGGTTTACGACCACTGGAGCCGTTAAAGATTACGTCAGTCATGTTTTCGCCGCGCAGGTTTTTGGCGGAAGACTCTCCCATTACCCAACGCACGGCATCAATAATATTGGATTTACCACAGCCATTAGGGCCAACAACAGCGCATAGGTTGCTGGGAAAGTTGACCGTAGTCGGGTCAACAAACGATTTAAAGCCAGCCAGCTTGATGCACTTTAGCCGCATAGATCCATACACTCTGTTTCATCAGGCTTATATGGTTTGAGCGCCCTACCCCAACCCGCCTGTTCAATAAATAAATCGCCGGCAACCACATATTGCCTAGCTGTTTGATTTTGTTAATTTTTTTAGCTGTTATTAAAAATCAGAAAACAACCAAAAAAACCTGTAAGGGCGGGATTCTACACATTTGTGTGCCGCATTACACCCGCTGCCGCGAGCAAAAACTGCAACGAGAATCCGACTGTCTAATTTTCACTCAAAAACAACAAAATTCAGCTAAATTCCGGATTATTGCGCCACCTTTTGATCAATTGTGACATTAAGATCTGAAGGGATTGACTTCATATCCACCGGGCCAAAACTACCCTGCCAATCGCCCGCTTTAGCGGTTGCCGTACCATCTTGCGAAATTCGAGCAATCACCTCAATGCTATCCACTGAGCCCAAACTCATCGCCGGCGTCATTGCCATAGCTTCAGTTAACACCACTTGCTTCGGCAATTCAGACACAGCCACCCGCGTAATGGCCAGAGGCATTTTTGCCCCTTGCCAAGTGCGCGCGTAAATAAACACAATTTGATCAGGGTTAGCATCAACACCTTCAGCCAAACTCACATTAACACTCAACTGACGGCCTGCACGGGCGGCAGCAAGGGAGGCCTCTGTGCCACCCTCAGCAAAATACAAGGTGGCTGCGCGTTCAATACCTGAAATTAATGCCTGACTACCTGGTGAATCCTGTCCAGTCAACTTAACTGTGTGCTCCCAATACTTAATCGCGCCGACGTAATCCTTTTTGCCGAATGCATCAATACCCGCAAGGCCTAGAGCCGTCGTGTTATCTGGCTCGACCTTAAGTACTTTTTCAACCAAATCGCTGATTGGTGGACTCATTTTATTGCCGTCACGCAAAAACATAGCTTGCGCCAACTCAGCCATAATCATCGCGGAGCTACTGTCGCGCTGTAATACTTGTTGATAAGCGTTAACGGCCTGTGCGAAATCATTTAAATCCATGTGCATCCGCGCCAGAAAAAACCAGTATTGCAATTGCTCAGGTTCATCAGCTAGACGCGCCTGAATCAAGCGCACCATCTCACGCGCACGCACCGGATCCGGATTTCGACCAGCTTGATAGTCAGCATTATCAAGCTCTTGCTTAAGCTCTTGCGCCAGACGGATTTCTACATCGGCGCTGCTGCCCAGCTGCTGATAAAGCCCCCAACTGATCGCAACAATCAATACCGCAATCGCACTCAATGTTTTGATGCCTGCACCCATAGTGCGATTTTGCTGCGCTGCACGAATGTCAGCCTCGTCATCTAATAACGCACGTTCCTGCTCCAACTTTAATTGCGCAAACTGCTCCTGATCTATACGTCCGGCAGACAATTGCACTTCCAACTCAGCGATATGTTCGTGAAACAGGCGCACATTCTCGGCAAGCCGCTCTGCAACCACCTCGCTTGACTGACCATTTTGTTGCTTGCCGTAACGTACCAGCGGCCAAAAAACAAAACCCAACGCCAACATACTCAGGAGCGCTACACCGACCCACAAGGACATCATTATTGTTTCTCCTGATTGGATTTTTGATCTGTTTGATTGCCAGTATTTTGCACAGGTGATGATTTCAACAAACTCGCTAAACGCGCCTGCTCAGATGAGGTAAGACCCGAATCTACTGCTACATCAAGGCGGCGCCGCTTGCGAACTATAAGTAGCAACATGATGACACCAAACACCAATAAAAATATCGGCGCCCCCCAGAGCAACAAGGTCGCGGGCGATAACCGCGGGCGATACAAAATAAACTCGCCGTAACGCTCAACCATAAAATCGACAATCTCTTTATCTGATTTGCCATCTTTTATCATCAACTCAAGTTCGCGCCGAAGATCTTCAGCAATAGGCGAATTGGTGCCGGCAAGATTTTGGTTTTGGCATTTGGGGCAGCGCATCTCATCAATAAACGTTTGATAGCGCTTGCGGTCGACATCATTATCAAACTCATGGACTTCGATGGCGGCAAATGAAGAAAGAGAAATAAACAACAACCCGATACAGGTGCATAGTCTTATTAGAGTTGCGCACATAAATAGGCTTCCACACATTAAATGAAAAATTTGCGCGAGTATAACAACTCATAAGGATGATCGGTAAATTTTGCCCGCAAGACTAAAAATCGATCACAAGTGTTTGTTTCATATCCATTTTTTGGTTTTTTTATAAAATTTTCAGGAATCTGTAAAAAAAAGGTTGACCCAAACTTTTACATGATTAGAATACGCGCCACCAACAAGGTGAGCGCTGAAAAGCGTAAAATCTTGGGCGGTTAGCTCAGTTGGTAGAGCAATGCCCTTACAAGGCATGGGTCACAAGTTCGAGTCTTGTACCGCCCACCACTCTTACTCATAAGGTAGTTGTGGTTTTTGTGACGATGCGGACCGGTAGTTCAGTCGGTTAGAATGCCGGCCTGTCACGCCGGAGGTCGCGGGTTCGAGTCCCGTCCGGTCCGCCAACATTTGAAATGAAAAAGCCCCACATTTGGGGCTTTTTTTATGGCCGTAAATTAATAGCCACCAAATATTAATAATAAAAAAGCCCCACGCAGGAGCTTTAGAAAAACCTCAGAACAAAGGTGCAGACTATACAGCTTTGTTGTTAATCACTTGATCAGCCTTCGCTGAATCCTCTTTAATATGTTTGTACGCGTAAACACCCACGTAAGTAATCATTATGCATGCCAATGCAACTATTACTAAACCATAAAGAACGATTGAATCAATATACATAAATACCTCCGCGTTTTTTATTAACAAACTCAGTTTACGCGGGAGGAAAAAACTGGGTTTGATCTCGATCAAACCCAGATACATTGAAGAGGGAATGGTTAGGCGTACACTCAGTTCAAGCTATCAATTACAGGCTTGATAGTCTGCTCCCATACTTGAGCATTCACATCACCAATATGTTTATAGCGAATCACGCCTTGCTTATCGATCACATAGGTTTCTGGTGCGCCGAAAACACCCAAGTTCAAGCCTAGGCGACCATCCTCATCAAGCACACTGTAAACATACGGGTTGTGTAATTCTGCTAACCACCGCTGAGCATCTTCAGTATTGTCTTTGTAGTTAATGCCGTAGATAAGAACGCCCTGCGCCTTAAGCGTATTGAGAAATTCATGTTCTTGTTTACAAGTGGTGCACCAGGTGGCCCATACATTTAAAAGGCTGACTTTGCCTTTAAGCATTTCATGATTTGCACTTACTAACCCTTGCGGATTTTCCGGAGCCGGTAAGACCGGCAATTCAAACGCAGGCACTGGCTTGTTCAATAATGCCGATGGCATCTCATTGGGATTTAACGAAAGACCGCGCCAAAACAAGACAGCCAATAATGCAAAAACAATCAAAGGGATAAATAGAAATAACCGCTGTTTATTCATTGACTAACTTTCCTACCGGATTAGTGACCGCCAGTAATTCTTGTTTCACAGGTTTGCGGTAACGCTTATCGGCTACTGCGAGCACAGCACCAAAGCCCATCATTAATGCGCCCAACCAAATCCAGCGCACAAATGGCTTGAGGTGCACACGCATCGCCCAAGCAGTTTCATTTAGGGGTTCTCCCATGGCGACATAAAGATCGCGAAACAAACCTACATCTAACGCCACTTCTGTCATGGTACTACCTGTTGCGGTGTAGCGGCGCTTTTGTGGTTTCATTTCGCGTAGGAATTTACCGTCTTTCATTACGGTGATGAGCGCCTCTTCAGCAGAGTAATTGGGGCCATCAATGTGAGTTAGTTTATTGAGAATAAAATCGTATTCTACGACTGTTACTTTCTGCCCTACCTCCATACGAACATCACGCTGCTCGGTATAAATACTGGTTAAACCAACACCTACAGTGGTAACCGCAATACCGGCATGAGCAATAATCATTGCAAAGTAACTCACGCTCAACTTTTTAAGGCCTACCATCATCGACTCGCTGTTGCGCAAGCGATAAAGCAAATCTGCGACAAGTGCTGTCACTATCCAGCTGGCAATAAACACCGTTAGCGCGGCAAGAATTTCATATTGATCGCGATAAACCAGCGGAAAAACCAACGCGATTGCCAGACTAATCGACCAAGGCTTCCACAAGAGTTTCACAAACTGCATACCCGACGTGCGCTTCCAGTTAGAGAGTGGCCCGAATGCCATCAGTAAGCACAACAAGCCCATTAACGGCAAAAAGAATAAATTGAAATATGGTGGCCCTACAGAAATTTTGCCGAGGCTAAGCGCATCCGCAACCAACGGATAAAGAGTGCCGATTAACACCATAATCATCAGGATGGTTAACAAAATATTATTGCCGAGCAAAAACGTTTCGCGCGATAACAAAGTAAACCCGGCTGAACCCCTTACCACGGGGGCACGCAATGCAAACAGCGTTAGAGAGCCGCCGACCACCACCAAAAAGAAACCAAGAATAAAAATACCGCGCTCGGGATCATTAGCAAATGCATGCACCGAAGTCAGCACACCGGAGCGAACCAAAAAGGTGCCCAGCAAACTCAACGAAAAGGTAAAAATGGCGAGCAATAACGTCCAGCTTTTAAACAAGCTGCGCTTTTCAGTTACTGCGAGCGAGTGAATTAATGCCGTGCCTATTAGCCAAGGTAAAAAGGATGCGTTCTCTACCGGATCCCAAAACCACCAACCACCCCAGCCCAACTCGTAATAAGCCCACCAACTGCCGAGGGCGATACCAACGGATAAAAAGCCCCAGGCCATAGTTGCCCAAGGGCGCGACCAACGAGCCCAAGCGCTATCCAAGCGACCCGTCATAAGTGCCGCAATCGCGAAAGCAAATACCACGCTGAAGCCGACATAGCCCATGTACAACACTGGCGGATGAATAATCAGCCCTATATCTTGTAAGAGTGGATTTAAGTCGCTGCCATCTTGGGGCGGAACGGGAAGAATGCGATCAAAAGGATTTGAGGTAAATAGAATAAACGATAGAAAACCCACCGCCACAAACCCCATTATCGCTAAAACGCGCGCCTGCATATCCAGTGGCAATGAACGGCTAAAGATAGCAACCGCCAGCGTCCAACCAGAGAGCATCAAAATCCATAAGAGTAGCGAGCCTTCATGCCCACCCCATACTGCACTGATTTTGTAATAGTAAGGCAGTAGCGAATTGGAATTGGAGGCAACATATTTAACCGAGAAGTCATCGTGTAAAAACGAATACACGAGGCAACAAAAAGCAAAGACAACAAAGATAAAAAAACCGGTCGCAAGTGAACGCGCCGATTGCATCAATACATTGCTGCCGTAGTGCGCACCTACCAATGGCAGTACAAACAATGCAGCGCTCAAGCACAAGGATAGTATTAGCGAGAACTGCCCCATTTCCGGTGCGAGCTGAACTAAATCAAGCGCCATATTTTAAGCCCTCACAGGTCTTTTGATGCTCGCCTTTATCTTTCATCGCTTCGGCAACTTCAGGTGGAGTGTAATTTTCATCGTGTTTGGCAAGCACCTCACTAGCATTAATCTCGCCGGTTTCAGTTACTATGCCATTGATCACTGCGGCCTCTCCTTCGGCGAACAAATCTGGCAAAATTCCGTTGAAATTAACTTTTACATCCGCCGTGCCATCGGTGATCAAAAAGCGAATTTCAAGCGAATCGCTGGCACGTTCAACACTGCCGGGCTTGACGCAACCACCGGCGCGGATACGGGTATTGTGTGGCACATCACCCGCTGCTATTTTGCTAGGCGGATAAAATAAATTGATGTTTTCACGCAACGCGTAAGCCATAAGACCAACAGCAATACTGGAAAACACCACAATAAATATCACAATCATTAAACGTTGCTTGCGAACCGGATGCATGTTTACATTCTCTAACGACTAATACGGATTAAATTATTCAACAGATTGATCTGCTGCTGGATTAGCTTGCGCTAACTTTTGTAATTTCTGTTGTTGCTTGATAAAGTTTTTTTTCTGCAGCAACGGGCTGACCAATAAAAAAATCAGTGCGGCAAACGTAATTGCATAGGAAGCCCAAACATAAGGGCCGTGGCCATTCATAGCGATAAAATCAGCAATTGTTTCAAATTGGAATTTCATTATCACGCCCTCTTATTGGTTGCACTGATAAGATCACTAACCCATTGCGTGCGACTTTCACGGCGCAATATTTCCACCCGGGTATTGAGTAAAAGTACTAATGCATAAAATGCGTAAAAACCGATCACCATAATCAATAGCGGATATAGCATTGATGGGTCAATGGTAGATTTACTGGTGAATTTAATCGTTGCAGGCTGATGCAGTGTGTTCCACCAATCGACTGACTTGTAAATGATCGGAATATTCACCATGCCCACCAAGGCCAAGACTGCGCTGGCTTTATCGGAGGTATCGCGATGGGTAAATGCTTGCTGTAAAGCAATCATGCCCAAATAGAGGAAAAATAAAATTAACATGGAGGTGATACGTGCATCCCATTCCCACCAGGTACCCCAGGTAGGCTTGCCCCAAATGGAACCCGTCACCAGCGATACAAATGTTAATAGAGCACCAATCGGCGCAGCGGATTTCATCACCATAAAGGGCAACTTCATTTTCCAGATAAGACCAACAGCTCCGGAGATCGCCATAATGTAATAACCCGCCAAGGCTAAGAATGCAGCGGGAACGTGAATATAAATAATGCGGTAACTATTGCCCTGCTTGAAATCAGCGGGGGCAAATGCCAACCCCCACACCGCTCCCGTCAGCAGAAGCGCAATGCTCAGTGCCGCCAACCAAGGCATCCAAGCAGTTGTTTTTTCGTAAAACCAACGGGGAGAGCCTAATCGATGAAACCATTGCCATGCCATAGTAAGAGACCTTATTGCAGTTTAGCTGATCGTTATTATTAGTTAACCATTTGTACTTATACGCAGCGCACCCAGCGCTGCTATGGGTGCCAGCACTATTGCCAATGCCAGAAATGCCCCTAATACGGCGAGCTGCATACCCACTGCCCCGCCCTGTACTGCAGATTGCACCGCACTTGCACCAAAAATCAGTACTGGAATATACAGCGGCATGACAATCAAGGACAACAACAAACCGCCCTTACGCAGCGAAACTGTTAAGGCTGCACCCACTGCGCCGATCAAACTCATGGATGCCGTACCTAATGCCAATGATGCCAGCAATGGAAGATAACCTTCTCCTGGCAAACTCAACATCAAACCCAGCAGCGGTGCGAGCAAGGTCACTGGTAAACCCGAGACCAACCAGTGCACCAGCACTTTTGCCATCACCGTAAAGTACAGTGACTGCGGACTAATCAACATTTGCTCTAGGGAGCCATCATCGTAATCGCTGCGAAATAAACCGTCTAACGACAATAGGGTCGCCAGCAGTGCCATCACCCAGACAATTCCCGGCGCCAGTAATGCCAGTACCGATTTTTCCGGGCTGACCCCCAAGGGAATCAGCGTTACCGCAATCAGGAAAAATACGAGAGGATTGGTTAACTCGGCCTTATGACGCGCCGCGATTAACATATCGCGGCGGAAACTGGCGATAAATCCCCCCCACAAACTTACTGCCGGATACTGATCAGCCATGATACGCACCGTCGCTCGTCAGACCACCAAGATCATCGTTGGTTTTATCCCCTGCACGAGCGGGCTGATAATCTTGCAAATTCACCATACGCAACTGCGGCAGGGTTAGATCCTGATGCGAGGTCAGAATCACCACTCCGCCCTTGGCTGACTGCTGGGCGATTAGCGTCTCCAACTGGCTTACGCCCAACTTGTCGATCGCGGTGAAGGGCTCGTCCAGAATCCAGATGCGCGCGCGGCTCAAATGCAACCTTGCCAATGCAACCCGGCGCAACTGCCCTGCGGATAGTTGGTAGCACGGGGTGTCTTCGTAGCCATAGAGGCCAACAGCCGCTAATGCGTCATTAACCGCAATTGCCGCACCGCTCTGGGCTTGGTACCACGCCAGATTTTCGGCAGGTGTTAAGGCTTTTTTGATACCAGGTAAATGTCCTAGGTAAAGGCTGTCGCCCGCGAACTCCCAAGCTGCCTCAGGCAAACGTTGGTCAGCGTAAAGGATTTGACCAAGATAATCCGTGCTGATGCCCGCAAGAGCGCGCAATAAAGTCGTTTTACCTGCGCCGTTAGGGCCACCGATTTGCACCACATCACCTGGGTAGAGCTGTAAATCCAACTCTGCAAATAGCAGGCGCTCGTCCCGCTCACAGCCAAGTTTACGCAGCTCAAGTAGTGGAATTTTCACCTTGGTTACCGAATCGGTCATGCTTATTATTTGCCTTGGCGTGTATGGTATCTACAGGAAACATCTTTTCAGCCGCTATACTCTGCACAGCGGCTGTTCAATGTAGGCGATTATAACGACCTGCACATCGCCAAAGCACTCCAATTTACATTTTTGATCAGATTAAAGTCCATTTGGGATATGTCATGGAGCTAGGTTCCATCACCGACAAGCTGGTACAAAATCACCAGCGCGCGCAGATCGAAAAAATAATGGCGATCACAAAAGCGCTCGGCCTAAAAGTTGGCAGTCATTTTTTAGCAGATGTGCAAAAAGTAACCCAAGCAACGCCGGAAGAGCGCGCGCAATTGATTAAATCGATTGAAACTAATTTAGCGCAGCTCAATAAAAATTCAGCGGCGCCAGCGATAAAAGCCTTAATCAGTGAATTGGAAGCGCAAAAAAAACTCGCACAAACACCCGGCATTAAGCTAGTCGCTCTTTCCGTCAACACTCCCGCTGCTGCTACCACCACACCAAACGCAACGACATCGCCCAGTGCGGCAACAACAAATCTACTTACTTACACCAATCAACCCATACAAGCTGGCCAAACATTATTGATGCAATTGAGTGAAGCGCAACGATTGCAATTATTACAAGTACTAAGCAAAACCGAGGTTGCGGCATTCAATGCAATAATACAAACGAATAACTCACAAGCCTCAGCGACAACGAACATCCCTCTCACCCTACAAGCTCTTTACACTAACAGCACAGCAACTACACAGTTAACCACTAGCGCACTACTAAACAGTGAGTTCACCAGTAAAACCTTGCAGCCCAATCTTGAACCACAAAAATTAGCGACTATCAAAACCACCGAGGCGATTGGTGAAACCTTGCGCCGCTTATTGCCACAAAAAGATAAGGGGCAGGATTTGCTGGCAAGCCTGCCGAAAATCACTCAATTTATACAGCAGCTACCTATTGCCGAGCGAAAAGAATGGCTTTCGAGCCAAGTGCAACAGTCACTGAAAACTCTGGCTAATCATATTCGCTTATCTGATCAACTCACTAATCCCAAATTAGTAGAAATGACACTCAAAAATAACGGGCAAAGTTTCGAACAAAAATTAGCGCAACTAGTCACGGGTCAGCAATCTGCCGATGCATCCTCAACTTCAATTAGCGGCACGCCATCGCCCGAAAAAAAATCCGCCGCTATAAATCCATTGAGCACCTCATCCAATCTCAAAGCAGCACTATTAAACCCAAACAACCCAGCTGCCGCGACACAAAAACCCAGCCTAACTCACCAACACTCTGTAGAAAAAATAGCAGCGCAAGATCTAAAAGGCGCGCTCTTAGGGCTCCTGCACCAACTCGATACCGAACTGGGGGCAACCAAACCGACACAACCAGGCTCACCGCTAACAACCGAGTTCAATAAAAATCTATTAGCAATCGCCCTGCCCCAATTTTTAGGTATGCTCAGCAACAAACAACAAGGTGAACTCAGCCAAAAACAATTGCGCACGCAATTGGTAATGCTAATGCATCAACACACGCTGGGCAGCATCGCTAAAATTCAATTGCAGCAAGTGCACGCACTGAATCACCAACTAGCGCAGGCAGATCAGGCACAGCCTACGCAATCATGGCAATTTGAAATTCCCGTGCGCCAAGGACAAGAGGTTCACCCACTCCACATTCAATTGGAGCAGCAATGGATTGAAGAGCAAGATGAGGGCACGGAAAAAGGCAGCACACGGGTGCGCCAATGGAATGTAATGCTTAGTTTTGATTTGCCATTAGTGGGGCAATTTTATTCGCAGCTTTCGTTAGTGGGTGAAAGCCTATCGGCAAAATTTTGGGCAGAAAATGAAAACACCTTAATCGAAGCAAAGAATAAAACAGACATGCTGAAAACACAATTAGAGCGCGAAGGCATTAAAATTACGCAAATCCAATGTATGCCCGGCCTCCCACCCAAACCTAAAATGTCATTCAGTTATTCACTGGTCGACATTAAAACCTGAGCTCGTGCAATGACATCACACTACTCCACACAACAATTACAAAAAGCCGTTGCACTTTATTACGATGGCAAAAATGCCCCGCACGTAAGTGCCAAAGGTACCGGCGCAGTTGCTGAACAAATTATTGCGATTGCACAAGAGCACGACGTTCCGCTGTGTGATAACGCAGCACTGGTCGATCTGTTGGTGACACTGGAGTTAGGCGATGAAATCCCTGAAGCGCTCTACATTGCAGTAGCTTACATTATTGCTTTTGCCTATCAGCTTGAGGGCAAAATACCCGATCCCTGGCATACCCCTTAATCAATCTACACACAGACTCTACAAAAGTTGCACAAAGCGCTCAGATATCACCCTTCCCAAGCTCCCCAGATGATGCGATTATGACGCCACTCTTTTGACATTCACATTTCATAAGCGCACATCACTCCCATGAATCACTTTATCACCAGCGAACAACTTAAAAGGCAACTGGGCAAGGTTGTGATTTTTGATTGCCGTTTTAACTTGATGAACAAAACTCAAGGTCAGGAGCAGTACCGAACCGGGCATATTCCAGGAGCCTATTTTCTGGATTTGGAAAAAGATCTTTCCAGTGCGGTTGCCACTCACGGCGGCCGTCACCCATTACCCGATACTGAAACCCTCAGTAAAAAATTGCGCACTGCAGGTGTTAATCAGCAATCAACAATAGTGCTTTACGATGATTCACGCATGGGTTACGCCGCTCGCGGATGGTGGTTGCTGCGTTATCTGGGTCATCAACAGGTACTCATTCTCGATGGTGGTTTCGCTGGCTGGATTGCAAGTGGCGGCGGCTTAGATAGACGTGAGCCTGCAATAAAAAGCGGGAATTTTAAAGCCACACCACAAAAGGATTGGATTGTAAATCGCGAAGATATTTTACAAGCGGCTTCAAACTTTACCCTGATCGATTCCCGCGAAGCCAAACGCTATCGCGGCGAAGAAGAACCTATAGACCCGATTGCCGGCCACATTCCTGGTGCGCTGAATTATTTTTGGCAAGAGGCGACTAGTGAACAGGGGTTTATTAAATCCCCTGAAGCGCAGCTACAAAGGTGGAATGATTTAACTGAGCGAGATAATCTGGTGGTGTATTGCGGTTCAGGTGTCACAGCCTGCATGAATATTTTGTCATTAGAAATGATTGGAATAAAAGCCAAGCTCTATCCCGGAAGCTGGAGCGATTGGTGCTCTTATTTATCCAGCACATCCCCCAGCGCATAACAATCTACATTTAGAAAATAATTGTGCGAGCAATAGGGATATTGCTCGCACACATAGTCTTAATTTACATATTCATACTCGATACGTACATCCTGTGGACCACCGCGATCACCATCGATGTTCGAGCGGCCATGAAAACGCATCAGATATTTACCATTTGGATCATAAGCAAGGTTAATCGGGTCGGCAAAAAGCGAAATAAATGCTTTTGCGGGTGCGATGCGAAAATAAATCCAATCGCGGCCAAAATTTGCATCATATACTGGCGATTCAGTACCCTTAATTTTGCGCACTTCTAATTGCAGGCTGCTTAACCGAGTCGGCATAGCAAAATCAAATTTCAACCGTTTGCCTGCAACCAACTTATCCCAATTCAGCTGAATGTACGCGTCAAAGCCCGCATCAATAACCATACGTGCATTATCGTAAATCACTTTTTCATTTTGACTGCTACCCATGCCATGGGTAAGCACTAAACGGGCACCTTGAAAGTGGGCCGATGTGAATTCGTTATCCCGTGTATCTTCAAAATCAAAACTGGGCTGAAAAGGTTCTCCTTGGTAAATCAAGGTTTTGGATGCAAAAGTGCTTCCGGTAGGAGTCATGTAATCAACCCGAACCGATTTATTTTCATCCAGCGCCGTGTACAGTTCGCGATAGATCAGTTGGTTGTTTTCAAGATTGTATGCGCTGCCCGCTACAACATAGTTATCTTCAGCAATCACTGCGCTACTGTACATGCCGGTAAAAACACTGCACAGCCCGAGACTAGCAATCAGAATATGGCGCAGGCAATTTTGCGGTTTTGTGCTGGACATAGGTTAAAACCCTCAAGCTAATCAAACGATGCAGTGGCAATATGACTAACCACAGAGCCGCTATTATAGGAACAACTTCAAGTATCGGGCTAGACCATTCTGCTGAAGATAGTTTTACACCTGCCATATAACTCATTGGCGCTGCTATTGCTCCCAATAAGCCAGACCACAGAGGCCGCGAATAAATCCACGACAGGGAATGATTAAGAGTGAGCCCCAGCAGCACCCATAGACACATCAACCACAGCGGCGGCAAATAAACAGATTCTAAAAACAAAATAGAGCCTGTATGCAGGAGTAGCAGATCATGAACAAGACCTATAACCACTGCAAGTAGCACGGCAACCGTGTCCTTCAGGCGCTGGGTATAGAAAACAAAATGCAAAACCAGCGCGCACAATGTAAACGCACCAGCCCATAAACTGCCGAACAAAATACAAACAAGCCAACCGGCTTGAAACACTAGAACATTGGCGATAGTTAAGAGCAAAGCTCTACGCTTCATTGGAAATAGCCATTGCGATACTGTGGCTTCGCCAATAAAACTTGTGCTGTACCAATACTGCGTTCAATAAAGCCGCCTTCGCAATAGCAGAGATAAAACTCCCACATACGAATAAAACGTTCATCAAACCCCTGCGCCCTTACCGCCTCCAATTTTTTATGAAACGCTTCTCGCCAATGTTTTAAAGTCTGCGCATAGTGTTCGCCTATATCTTCTATGTGCAAAATATTCATATCTGTTTTGCGTTTGGCAACATCACTAATCACCGCAATAGAAGGAAGCGAACCACCGGGGAAAATGTACCGCTGAATAAAATCGACTGTCTTGCGTGCCATGTCATAGCGCTGATCAGCAATGGTGATAGCCTGCAACAACATTAAACCATTGGGTGCTAACAAACGGGAACAAGTAGCAAAGTATTGGGCGTAATGTTCGTGCCCTACGGCCTCAATCATTTCAATCGATACCAATTTACTGAATTGACCACGCAAATCACGGTAATCATCAAACAGCACCGTAACACGGTCACTCAACCCGGCTTCAGCCACTTTTTCAACCGCGTAATCATGCTGCTCGCGAGAAATAGTGGTTGTAGTGACACGGCAACCATAGTGCTTAGCGGCATAAATAGCCATACCGCCCCAACCTGTACCTATTTCAAGCAAGTGATCATTAGAATTCAATTGCAATTTTTCGCATACACGTTGCAATTTATAAACCGACGCATCTGCCAAGGTCGCTTGCGGCGTTGGATAAATGGCCGCTGAGTACATCATAGTGCTGTCGAGGAACAACCGAAAAAAATCGTTGCCCAAATCGTAGTGGGCAGAAATATTTTTCCGCGACCCCTCTTTGGTATTGCGATTAAACCAATGAAACACTTTTAACAAGTATTGGCCAACCAAAGATTGTTTTGAATCCATTGCATCAAGCGCATCTAAATTGCGTACAAATAGCCGCGTCACCTGCGTGAGATTGGGTGTACTCCAATAACCGCTCATGTAAGCCTCACCTGCACCCACTGAACCACCGAATATAACATCCGAATAGAGTTGTGCATCGTGCACATAAATATCTGCCACCAAATCGGTGTGATCAGCAAGCTGACCAAACTGATACAGTTCGCCTTGTTCATGAATGCGCAAGCAACCTTGTTTCAGGCCGCGCAACAATTTAAATAGCATTGAGCGTGCAATGCTTTGGTTACGGCTTAATGACGACACTCGATGTTTTGGCAGCAGCCTGATACTGGTAGTTTTCACGATGATTCCCCTGTCGTTTTAAGTTCAGTGCTGGTAGCAGCGGGCAAAGGGTTTATGGTTTGGTGGGTGTAAACAGGTACGCCTTTAATAAACAGGCGCAGCGCTTGCCAATAAATAGCAACAGGTACTTTTATTGCCATCCAAGGTTGCAATAAAAGTATTTTTTGCAATGCAGACTTTGACCAGGGTCGACGCTTGAGCGTGAGAGTTGCATCCATATGGCAAATTGATTGCTGTTCAGTGCAAGCAGATTGATCAGATACACTCACATGGTTTTCCATGTGCACAAGAACATGCTCTGCCGGTACCGAACTAATCCATTGGTAGACCATATCGATTGGATTAAATGGCGACACATGAAATTGTTTATCAAATTGCGAATTTGCCTTACCGGTTTTCTCATTGCAATGAATAAGATAAGTATGCCGTTCATTCCAGGGTGTATTATTAACTTGAGCAAGAATCATTGCAGGCTGTTCGATATTTTCATTAAACAAGTAATACAGGGTTACCGGATTAAAACAAAAACCGAAGATGCGTAAATTAGTCAGCATACGTACGGCACCATCGGGGCAGCTAATATTGCCAAAACTGCCCTGTGCCAATAGTTTATTGACCTCAGCAATAACGGCATCCTTTAAAGGTACAAGCGGATCACCCAGAAAATCGGTGCGGCGAAAACTACCCAGATTCGCACGATTCAATGACCAGCCTGTCACCCCCTTGAACAACTCCGGCAACTCATCCAGATCGATATAAAATAAAGTCGATGCGTAGGTAAACTCGTGACGCTTTGGAAAAAAGCGCCGGTGCCGCAAATTGCCCTGATAAATTGCACTATGCATATGAGCACCTGATATTCAACATTTTCTCATTCACTACCAGATTTCTCCGAGCACTTCTGCCACACGAATCGCTGAGACCACGCCATCTTCGTGGAAACCATTGCGCCAATAGGCGCCGCAAAAATGTGTATGATTTTTTCCGCTGATTTCTGCCCAGCGCGCCTGCGCTGCGACAGATTCACGAGTAAACATGGGATGACTATAGTGATATTCGCCGTAAATTTTTTCCGGATCTATTGCATCGCCTGCATTGACCGAAACACAGAATATTGTTGCCGAATTTAACTTTTGCAAAATATTCATGTTGTAAGTTAAGGCAGCATTTTCATTGACATGCCCTACGTCAGTCGCAGCTAAAAACATATAGTTCCAGCTTGCCCAACTGCGGCGCAATCTAGGCAGTAGGCGAATATCGCTATGCAATACCACTTGATTGGATTGATAGGGAATAGCGGAAAGAATGTCATATTCAGCGGGTGAGGGATCAACCAGCAGCTTTAACGCCTGATCGCTATGGCACGCAAAAATAACGTCATCGAAAAATTGTTGCCCGAAGCGAGCGGTAGTGACGGCTACAGCGTCTAGATTGCGTTTGACATTAAGTACCGGGCAATTGGTATAAATTGTATTTTTATAGTTTTCGGTCAGCGGTCGCAAATACTGATGTGAACCGCCTTTAATGGTGTACCACTGGGGTTGCTGTGTAACAGTCAGCAAGCCGTGATTATGAAAGAAGCGAATAAAAAATACCAACGGCATATTTGCCGCTGTATCCATAGGTGATGACCAAATCGCGGACACCATCGGCAAGATATAAAATCGAATAAATTTTTCGCTATAGCCCTGTAGCTCTAAATACTCTCCAAGTGTTTGCACTTCAGGAAGTGCATCATCTTTATAGAGTTGCGTGCAATCTGTATTAAATCGCACAATTTCTTTTAACATGCGCCAATGTTTTCTATCGAAGATGTTTTTCCGCTGCGCAAAAATTCCATTCAGGGATGTGCCGCTGTACTCAAAGCCGGTTTGCTGGCAGGCAACACTAAAACCCATTTCTGTTGACTGATAAGCTACCCCTAACTGGGCAAGCAGTTTTAAAAAGTTGGGATATGTGCGGTCATTAAACACAATAAAACCGGTATCGACCGCCAAATTACCTTCAGGTGCGGCAACGATTTTAGTTGCTGTATGGCCACCAATCTCATTGGCCGCCTCAAACACTGTCACGTCATGACTGCGCGACAACAAGTACCCGCTCAGCAACCCGCTGATTCCTGAACCTATAATGGCAATTTTTTTTCGGGCAACTACTGTCATGCGTCAGCTCTTGATTAAATAAATTGAAAAATAAGGTGCAGTAAATTAAACCTTGGCATTGCGCGATATTTTTTGCAACAACCACACCTGTGCACGCAATGGCAAGCACGCGATAGCATTCATCAGCCACACGAGAGGCCAAGGAAATTGCACTAACCAATGACGCTTACTAATGCCGCGCATAATACGAATTGCAGCTTCCGCTGTTGTCTGTGCAAACGGCATTGGGAAATCGTTGCGCTCGGTGAGCGGGGTTTTAACAAAACCCGGGCGCACCAGGGTGATATCAATCTGCTCGTTAACCAAATCGACTCGCAGAGAATTAAATAAATATTCCACAGCCACCTTGGAAGCACCATAAGCTTGTGAGCGCGGCATAGGTAAAATACTGGCCATGCTGGATATGCCGACTAATTGCGCAGTCTGCGCGGATGATTTTTTTTCGTGCAGGATTTTTTTACGCAGCAAAGGCAAACAAAACAACAGGCTGTTAACTGTGCCCTGCCAATTAATGGCCATTACTTTCTCAAACGGTTCGCGCGTCAGATGGTTTACATCTACATATTCACAAGTGCCTGCATTTAAAATCGCAAGATCTAAAAATGGCACCTGCTGGCTGATCCACTCGCCTGCGCGTTGGCTGTCATCCGCATCGGAAAGATCAACCCTCACCGCCACACAGCGCCCTGGAAATTGTTGCGTCAATTGCGCTAAAGGTTCTTCGGAACGTGCCAGCACAAACACTTTTGCCCCCTGCTTCAAATAGCACAGCGCCAACTCATAACCAATCCCGCTGGAGGCGCCGGTAATCAATACTGTGTAAGGCGCGGAATTGGCAGTCATAAATTAGCTCGGTTAATGTTTTATTGGCGGCAATTGTGCAAAAAGCGCGATGGTTTCTTTTCGGCTCGCACTCAAATCGACAATTGGGCGCGGGTAATTAGTCAATGCAGGCGGGTTGTGAATCTGTTTATTCGACAAATGCGCCAGCTCTGGAATCCATTTACGAATGAATTCGCCATTTGGATCAAAACGCTCAGACTGACTTACAGGATTAAAAATACGAAAGTAAGGAGCGGCATCTGTACCCGTGGAAGCACTCCACTGCCAACCGCCATTGTTGGCTGCAAAATCGCCATCGATCAGCTGCGACATAAAATAATCTTCACCCCAGCGCCAATCGATTTGGCAATTCTTGGTTAAAAACATCGCGACAACCATACGCAATCGGTTATGCATCCAACCTGTCGCATTCAATTGGCGCATCGCGGCATCAATAATCGGAATACCCGTTTTGCCTTCGCACCAGGCAGCAAATAAGGTTTTGTCATAACGCCAGGGAAAAGCTTCGGTGTGCGCTTGCATCGCTTTCCGCTTGCACACTTGGGGGTAATCCACCACCACATGCTGATAAAACTCGCGCCAGATTAATTCACTAAGCCAGCAGTTTGCCCCCGCATCACCACCATCCCACTCACCATGGGTGTAAGCGAGCACAGCAGCAACGGCTTGGCGAGGCGATAGTGAACCTATCGCAAAATACGGGGATAAACTGGAGGTGCCATCAATAGCGGGAAAATCGCGCTGATCTTGGTAGCGCGCAATCGATGTTTCGATAAACCTATCCAAACGGCGATAGGCTTCATCTTCTCCGGCTGGCCAAAACACGGATAAATCGCGTAATTCGTGACCCGAAAATAATTGATCAATTTCATCAATCGAGGCAGAAGCCAGATTGGCAGGAGCCACTTGTTTAGCAGGCGCGGCCAATGGTTGCATCGCCACCGGCATTACTGTTTGCAACCATTTCTTTTTGAACGCAGTAAAAACTTTATAAGGATCGCCTTGGCCATTGCGAATCATGCCCGGTGGCACAATACAGCGATCATGACAGCGTTTGACCAAAATGCCGTGATCGCGCAGCAATTGATTAACGGCGAGATCGCGATTTAATTCATTGAGCGGATACTCCGCATTGAAATAGCAATACTCGGCTTTGACAGCCTGCGCAAGACGCAATAATTCCGGTGCTACTTCAGCGGGCTTTTGTACGCGAATAATTAACAGTGGAATATTCAGCGCGGCCAAATCTTTGATGATTATGTGCAAATGGCGACGCACAAAATCCAACTGAGCGGGTGCAATTGTATGCTGGTGAACGTAGGCATCACAGTGTACATAAACCGCTACAACTCCCTGCCCCAATTCGGCAGCTTTAAATAACGCGGGATTATCACGCACGCGTAAATCATGGCGCAGCCAAACTAATGCAGTCATTTGGCGCCTACTTTTTTCTTTATTTGGCGAATGGCAAAACCCATCACCGGAATATGTTCATACAGCATAGAGCCTGCGTCAAAATAATCCCTGTGGTAATAGACTTTATCGTTGAATAACAGGTGAGTATTACCGGTCAATTCCAGCAGTTGGCCGCCCGCTAATTTGCTATGGCGATAATGCATAGTCCAGAACAATACTGCTTCACCGCGCGCAGTCATTTCCATGGAGTGATGAAACTCAAAACGGCACTCCATTAAATTACTCATCATGGCTGCATAATATGAGGTGAGATTACCGAGCCCATTGACCGCATGTAAGGGATCGCGAAATTGAATGTCATCGCTGTAGATTTCACCCAGAGTGTTAAGAATTTTTTTATCAAAACGCAAGTACAAATTACGTACTTTTTGCGGAACTGTCAGCGCCATAAAAATGACTTATCCCTTTAGTAATTGATTTATTGTGACCAATACTTGTTGTTGGTTATCGCAAGGACGAACGCCTGTAGCAAGTTCAGGTGATAGAGCAGGAACGAGACGTACCGCATTCCCAACTAACACAACAGGCATGGCAGAAAAACTCCGCCATAAACTCAAGTGTAGTTGTAGCTCGCTGGTATTGACGGCTTCGCCACCCATAATTACCAATATTTTTGCTTTAAATGCTTCCGCACAGAGCAGCGATTCTTTTGCTCCCAAATAGCCTAGATAGTCCGCGTTATGCTGATTCACCAACAAACCATAGGTTAATAGCAGCGGCACCAATAGCTCCTCATCTGGCGTTGCAGACAAAACCAGAATTTTTTCCCCATTGGCCGCTTGCCGCTGGCGATTCTGCGAAGCTTGAACATATTCCTGTAATACTGCGGTAAAAAATGCGCGCCGCATTGGTCTGCCCGGTTCATCACCCTGCAAATCCACCAGCAACGGTAACAACAAATAATCAGCAATCATCGGGCTTGGGTAAAGCGCAAAAGTGTCTTCAATTAATCGTTCAAGTTGGTTGCGATTAAATGCGGTGATTGCTGTTTGAATTTGCTGCGCCAATTCCAGCCAGATTGAATCTATCTGCGGCATTGACTCTCCGCGCTGTTCATCAGCAAGCAATGCCTTTACTTTGCTGATTGCCAAACCGCGCCCGAGCCATAACTGGATTTCTTTTACGCGCTCGATATCGGCGCGGCTATACAATCTATGGCCTTTGGTGGTTCTCTGCGGAATTAGTAAGCCGTAACGACGCTCCCACGCACGCAAGGTAACGGTATTAACGCCAGTCTCACGAGAGATTTCGCGAATCGGCAACCGGTCTTCAACCAGCGCCTCATCAACTTCGAGATCGACAACACGATTCATCACGCACTCTCAACAATGTGATTACGTATACCGAGCCGCTCTGGATGCGGCGCCCAAAATGTTTGCGCCTTTAAATAGGGATTATCGAGCTTCAACAAATGATGTTTCAGCAGTGTCAGTGGCACTACCAACGGCACCATACCCGCTTTGTAAGAATCTATTAGCTGCGATAACTCTTGTTTATCTTGTGTGTTCAAATATTCTTTTAAATATCCCCGCAAATGCATAATCGCATTGGTATTGCCTTTACGCGTTGCGTGGTGCGACAGTGCGGCCATAAACAAACGAAAAAATTCATCGCTACTTTCCTGAATATCGCGGCCGGAAAGGTTCGACAAATAACGACCAATCGAAAAATAACTAGGCACATGGTGCGCCATGACCTGGTATTTATAGCGGGAGTAAAACTCGATGAGTTTTTTAGCGGTAGGCGCGCTGGCAACATTGGTTTTAAAGTCGTGATAGGCAAATACACGGGCGAGAAAATTATCGCGCAAGCCCGTATCGTTTAAACGCCCGGCTTCTTCTACCGGCAGCAAAGGCATCAACTCCATCAAGCGTTGCGCATAGGCACCACGACCACGATGGTCGGCGGTATAGCCATTGGTGCGATAGCGCTTCATGCCAAAAACACCGCAGCTGGGTGACTTTTGCATAAATACATAACCGCAAATATCAGGCATTGCCGCCACGGCTAGCTCAGCTTGCTCAACCAAGGCATCAGTAACATCCAGCTCCGGGTTGTCGATACCACGCACACGGGTTTCATCACCCATCATCACCAAACGTATAGGTTTACGCGGAATCCCTAAGCCAATCGCCACTTCTGGGCAGACAGGGCGAAACTCAACGTAATCACTGAGCACATCGGTCAAATAACGATTGTGCTTGTGTCCGCCATCAAAACGAACCTGCTCACCGAGCAAACACTGGCTAACACCAAGAGGAATTTTGCTCATACAAAACCTATACAATTGATTGATGATGTATAAGTTTTACACCACAAACTTATACAAAGCAAATAATATGTACAACATTTCGAGAAGGAGATTAAAAAAGGAAGGGTGAGCAAGCCTTACAGTTAGCACTAGGCTGAGCAGGTAACAAATTGATTTAAAATAAAAAAGCCGAGCTTTCGCCCGGCTTTCAATGATCAATGCATCAGTGGGTCGGTATTTCTATACCTTCAAATAAATCATCCAACTCAGCGCGTGAATGGCGATTAAATGCCTCGTTGATGATGTCTTTTGTAAGATGGGGCGCGAACTTTTCAATAAAATCATACATAAATCCGCGCAGGAATGTACCGCGACGGAAACCAATTTTAGTAACGCTCGACTCAAATAAATGACTTGCATCCAAAGAGACCAAATCACTATCGGCGGCCTCGTTATAAGCCATGCTGGCAATAATCCCTACGCCCAAACCAAGCCGGACATAGGTTTTAATAACATCCGCATCCGCAGCAGTGAACACGACTTTAGGTGCAAGACCGCGATTGATAAATGCTTCATCGAGCTTAGATCGCCCCGTAAATCCAAATACATAAGTCACGATTGGATACTTAGCCACATCTTCTAGCGTCAGATTTGCAAGCTGAGCTAGTGGATGGTTTTTAGGCACCACGACACTGCGATTCCAACGATAGCAAGGCATCATAATCAGATCGCTAAACAACTCCATGGCTTCTGTTGCTATGGCAAAATCTACCGTGCCATCAGCCGCCATCTCAGAAATTTGCATAGGCGTCCCCTGATGCATATGCAAGGCAACTTCTGGGTACTGCTTGATAAATGAGCCTATCACCGGCGGCAATGCGTATCGCGCTTGCGTATGAGTAGTCGCTAAGGTCAGCGTCCCCTTCCGCTCATTACTGAATTCTTGAGCAACCTGCTTAATACTTTCTACTTTCCGCAGGATTTCACCCGCAGTCTTGAGAATCGCTTCACCGGCCGGGGTTATGCGGGTCAAATGTTTCCCACTGCGCGAAAAAATTTCAACGCCCAGTTCATCTTCTAATAACCGGATTTGTTTACTGATGCCCGGTTGAGAGGTGTATAGACTCTGTGCGGTAGCTGACACGTTTAAATCGTGATGCGCCACTTCCCAGATATAGCGTAATTGTTGCAGCTTCATAAGCCCTCCGATTGGCCCACTCACTGGAGGTATTTGCCAAAGGCATCGACCAGAAAAACCCTGAAGCGAGCTCAGGGTTATAAAATGTAATTAATTTATTCATTCAAAGAATAGAACAACGTGCCGACCTGTGCCCAGCATTATGATTTGTGCTACAAGCCGACCTTGTTACAACTTTAGACTATATCCCGAAAATTCAAAGTTTTTGGCGAGGGAATATTACAAAAACAACAAAAACCAAGCGAATCACAGCCTATATTGGATATAAGTTGCCTGCCAGCCCCTCATGATTTAGGGCGATTAGCGATTCCATGAGGCACATGACCTGTAGCAACATGCTCACGAGCTGACTCGCAATGCATTGGCTGATCGTCAAAAAACACATCGGCCCCATAGGCTTTAAGGAAAGTGCCTTTTGAAAGCCCCCCCAAAAACAACGACTCATCAATCCGGATATTCCAGGCGCGCAACGTGCGTATCACCCGCTCATGAGCTGGAGCCGAACGCGCAGTCACTAATGCAGTACGAATCGGGCAGTTCTCACCGAACTCTGTTTGCAACAGATGCAGCGCTGCCAAAAAATGTTTAAATGGACCACCGCTCAGCGGTTGTTTAGCTGATGCCTTTTCACTTTGCGTAAAGGCCGAAAGCCCCTGTGATTTATAAATTTGCTCGGCTTCATCTGAAAAAATAACCGCATCGCCATCAAATGCAAAACGCAATTCCTCCTCATTATCGACCTGATTATTCGAGGCAATTAGTGTGGCCGCTGCCATGCCATGGTCAAGCGCCTGCCGAACATCATCCGGCTCTGTCGAGAGGAATAAATGGCAACCAAACGCCGAGGCATAACGATAAGGGGATGTGCCACCACAAAACGCGGCGCGGCTAATTTTTAAACCATAATGTTCAACTGAATTGAACACGCGCAAGCCGGTGTCCGCGCTATTGCGCGACAACAAAATTACTTCAACACGCGGCTCATCACCCAAACGTTCATTGAGGCGCAATAATTTTTTGACCAAGGGAAATGCATCACCCGGTGCGAGAATTTCGTCTTCATGGTCAATTTGATATTGCGCATAGGCCGCCAAGCCTTGATTAACATAGACCTGATGACTCTCATCCAAATTGAACAACGCACGGGATGAAATCGCTATGACAAGTTTATCGCCGAAACCATTAGGCATGATCAATACTCTCCATTACCACTCAAATTGAATGCTGCAATATAAACTCATCCGCATCCAAATAGGCGGGAAATTTTTCGCGATATTCGGTTAACTTTTCCGCATACAATTCTACCGTTATTAATTCGGCTTCCTGACTTGTAGCAATTAACTCCCCCGCTGGACCGTAAACGCTGGAATCACCGGCATAATGCTGCTCTGCTTCGTCCATGCCCACACGATTGACGCCAAGAATGTAGCTCAAATTTTCTATCGCGCGCGCTTGCAATAACCGATTCCAATGCAGGGCGCGTACACTCGGCCAGTTGGCAACATAAAGTGCAAGATCGTAATCGTTGCGATTGCGACTCCACACGGGGAAGCGCAGGTCATAACAAATTAATGGCAACACACGCCAACCATTAATCTCGACTAGCACCCGCTCTTTGCCCATCGCATAACGAGTATGTTCGCCCGCCATACGGAATAGATGACGCTTATCGTATTCGGTATAACTACCGTCGGGGCGCATCCACACTAAACGATTAAAATACTGCTCGCCATCCTTTACAACCAAGCTGCCCGTAACAACAGCGTCGTGTTTAGCTGCCTGTTGTTGCATCCACTGATAGGCGCGGCCGCCCTCAACTTCTGCATAATTGCGCGCGCCGGCGCAGAACCCGGTGGTGAAAACTTCGGGCAATACAATCAAGTCTGTTTTAGTAATTGCCGTCATCGATTGGGCAAACACATCGAGATTATGCTGTGGATCATTAGGCACTATAACTTGCTGCACCAGCGTAACAGTCAAATTATTCATGATGCGTTTCCCCTACTGAATGAACAGGATGCAACCAAACATAACAAAGTATAAATGCCAACAGCGCGGCCACAGCAGCCAGCACAAATGTAGTCACTGCACTATAGTCCCACAACAGCCCCCCAACTAATGCACCAGCTGCGCCGCCCGCGCCAAAACTAGCAGAACTATACAGCGCCTGAGCCTGCCCTTGATTTGTTCCTTTAAAATGCGTGCGAACCAACTCAATAGAAACCGCATGGGCGACACCAAAGCTACAAGCATGGAGCAATTGGGCAAACAACAATATGCTTAGCGATTCAGCCCCATAAGCAATTAACAGCCAGCGCCCACCGGTCACGAACAAACTGAACAACATTAAAAAACGCAAGGTGAAGTGACGCAACAATTTATGCATCACGATAAAAATGGCCACTTCTGCCACAACACCCAATGCCCATAACAAGCCTGTTGCTGTGCTGCTGTAGTCGTAGTTTTCCACAAGATAGAGAGTATAAAAAGTGTAGTAAGGACCGTGACTCAGTTGCAATAAAAAGCTGGCGGCCAAAAAGCACAGAATAGTTGGCTGCAAAACCAACGCTAAAAAATTCTGCCGTTGGCCATCGCTTTTTTTCGCACTCACATCTTTCAAACTGAGACTGGAAAGCCAAATTAGAATCAAAAAACTCAGAATAAAAAGTGGCAGAAAACGGATCGGCATTACATCAAACACCAAGCCCAAGCCTACTACGGCCGCGATAAAACCGATTGAACCCCATAAACGGATTTGACCGTAGCGGTGATAGTTATTGCCCAAGTAGCCCAGTGTGATTACTTCAAACTGCGGCAGCACTGCATGCCAAAAAAAGGTGTAACAACTCACCACCAATACCAGCCACCAATAGCGCTGATCGAGCAGAATTCCGGCAAAAATAATACTCGCTGCCAAACTCCCCAGGCGAATAATGCGCAGCCGCTGCTGTGTATGATCAGCCAACCAACCCCAAAAGTTTGGGGCAATAATACGGGTAGCCATAATGATGGCCGTGATAATGCCGACATCTTGCGATGAGTAGCCCAGCGATTTTAAATAAATGCCCCAATAAGGAATGAGCGTGCCGACTACAGCGAAATAAAAAAAATAAAATCCGGACAGGCGCCAATAGGGAATTGCTTGCTGCGCAAAAGAAAGGGACATATAAAAACAACTGAAGGAGTGAATTTCACATTAGGTTAATTACCCTTAGGCCAAACAACCCTAAAGATAACTAACCCAACACACCCTTAAAGAACTTATTTCACACTTGCAGGTATTACCGGTACAGAATGTTTAACCGCACCGTTTTGCGCGCGCTGACGCAACAAATGATCCATCAATACCAGCGCCAGCATAGCTTCAGCAATCGGCGTTGCACGAATACCAACACAAGGGTCGTGGCGACCTTTGGTGATCACTTCAACTGGATTGCCATGCACATCCACACTGCGGCCGGGAATATGCAAACTGGAAGTCGGTTTAAGCGCGAGGTTGGCAATAATATCCTGCCCGGAAGATATACCCCCTAAAATACCGCCCGCATTGTTTGACAAGAAACCTGCTGGCGTCATTTCATCGCGATGCTCACTGCCGCGCTGCGCAACACAATTAAAGCCCTCACCTATCTCAACACCTTTTACCGCATTGATACTCATTAATGCATGGGCAATTTCGGCATCGAGGCGATCAAAAATCGGCTCGCCCAAACCGGGCGGAACATTGGTGGCGACAACAGTAATTTTTGCACCGATTGAATCGCCTTCTTTATTAAGTGCCTGCATAAAAGCTTCCATTTCTGGAACTTTGCTCGCATCCGGGCAAAAGAATGGATTTTGATCAACCTGATCCCAATCGACAGTTTCAATTTTTATCGGCCCCAATTGCGACAAATAACCGCGCACTTCAATACCGTGAAAATCTTTCAAATATTTTTTTGCGATGGAGCCTGCAGCAACACGCATCGCCGTTTCACGCGCAGATGAACGGCCACCGCCGCGATAATCGCGCACACCGTATTTTTGCATGTAGGTGTAATCGGCATGGGCCGGACGGAATTGATCTTTGATATTGGAATAGTCTTTGGAGCGCTGATCGGTATTTTCGATCATCAAACCAATCGGTGTACCGGTTGTTTTACCTTCAAATACACCGGATAAAATCTTCACCGCATCATCTTCACGGCGCTGGGTGGTATAGCGGGATGTGCCTGGCTTACGGCGATCCAAATCGATTTGAATATCGGCTTCGGTCAATTCAAGACCGGGCGGGCAGCCATCTACAATTGCACCCAAGGCCACACCATGGCTTTCGCCGAAGGTGGTAACAGTAAATAATTTGCCGTACGTATTTCCAGACATTAGCTATTTCCTGATTTAAGGGATTTCCCAATAGATAAGAATCCAACAACAGATCGAAAAAAAAGTGCGCCAATTATACGTGACTTACCCCACTGGCGCATCGACATCCTCGCCTCAGAGTACGCCCGCCGCGCGCGCATTGCGCAAATCCTGAGCAGTAAGAACAAACACCCCATGGCCACCACGCTCAAACTCCACCCAGGTAAACGGCAGTGTTGGATATGCAGCTTCTAATGCAGGCCATGAGTTGCCAACCTCCACTACCAAGAGCCCATCTTCTGTTAAAAAATCAGCAGCTTCTTGCAACAAGCGCCGGGTAAAATCCAAACCGTCATCACCAGAGGATAAACCCAACTCAGGTTCTGCATGGAACTCATCGGGCAGACTGGCCATATCCTCTGCATCCACATAGGGCGGATTGGAGACGATCAAATCAAAACGCTGTCCGATCAGGCTTTCAAACAGGTCTGACTGGAGTGCAAAAACTCGCTCCGTCATGCCGTGTTGCTGGATATTTTCGTCGGCCACAGCCAACGCATCGTAAGAGATATCACTGAGTTGTACATAGGCATCGGGAAACGCATGGGCGCAAGCGATACCGATACAACCACTGCCAGTGCACAAATCCAATATGTGTTGCGGCTCGTTGATTAACCAGGGCGCAAACCGTTTTTCGATCAGCTCGGCAATGGGCGAGCGCGGCACCAACACACGCTCATCAACCACATAGGGCAAGCCCGCAAACCAAGCCTGACCGGTAATATAGGCAGCGGGGATACGCTCTTCGATGCGACGCTGAACATTGGCGACAACACGCTCACGCTCGCTGCGCATTAGGCGCGCATCCAACCATTCATCGCCCAGCGGCGGCGCTAGGTGAATGGCATGCAGCACCAACTGCTCAGCTTCGTCCCACGGGTTATCGGTGCCATGACCGTAAAAGAGTTTCGCGGCAATAAACTCACTGGCTGCCCAGCGTAATAAATCGCGAATAGTAAATAATTCTTCGCGCGCCTGATCAAAAACGGTAACAGATGTAGTCATGGATAACCTCGAGCTGGGCAGAGAGCGGACATTCTACCCAATAAATTGGTCAAATCAGGATTTATGTTTTCTAGAAGTTGGCCGAAAGCGGTAAACTGCCGTTTTGTGATGGGCAGAGCATTGCTGCCGCTAGAGGAGTTTCTAATGAGAGAACATTTTGCGAATATTATCGCGGGTATTGGTGAAGATTTAACCCGCCCCGGCCTGCTGGATACCCCTGATCGCGCAGCCAAGGCCTTTCAATTTTTAACTCGCGGCTACAACCAAACCCTTGAAGACGTGGTCAACGATGCGCTCTTTCCATCTGACTCAGATGAAATGATTATCGTAAAAGATATCGAACTCTATTCACTCTGCGAGCACCACTTGCTGCCGTTTATTGGCAAAGCGCATGTTGCTTATATCCCTACCGGAAAAGTGTTGGGATTATCGAAAGTTGCGCGCATTGTTGATATGTTTGCCCGCCGCCTACAAATTCAGGAACAGCTCACGGTGCAAATCGCGGAATGTATTCAGGAGATTACTGGCGCATCCGGTGTCGGTGTAATTATCGAAGCGAAACATATGTGCATGATGATGCGCGGCGTTGAAAAACAAAACTCGTCAATGAAAACCTCGGCCATGCGCGGCACCTTCCGTAGCAATCAAGCCACCCGCAATGAATTTTTATCGCTGCTGCGTTAGTCACTTTCACAAAGTTAATTTTCATTCAATAAAAAGGCGGCATCACCGGGTGATGCCGCCTTTTTTGTAAGAAAATTATACGCAATAAAAATTAATCACTTACCTTGACCACCTCCACTCGCGCACTTCTATCACCCCGTCCTGCTGGCGCAAGACTGCCAATACCATAAGCCGCGACACGTTTAGCAGCTATACCCTTTTCTTGCAGTGCTGCACTTAATTGTTCAGCATAACCCTGCGAATTTTTTTGCTGCTGTGCAAGTGGTACAGGTGCGTAATCATGTCCTACCAGTGCCACCTTCCAATCGGGCCGCTGCGTGAGCACATCAATTAAAGCCTGAATGTGGGCGGGCTTAATGTTGATGTTTGCATGGTTTTTTGTATCACCAGCAACAAAATCGGGAAATACGTAATAACCGCTGGCAAGTAGGGATTTGATAATCGATTCAGGGCTAGACGCTATTCCCAGCTCGATAACGCTATCAACATGCAGCACATCTAATTGTAGATACACACGTTTATTGCCACGTTGCACTGCGTAAAGCGCCACATAAAAAGGCGTTTCATCGGCGGTAGTCACTTCGTACGCGCCATATTGTTGGAATTGATCCAAACCATACAGCAATTGAATTTTGAAATGATTGTTGGCCCACGAGTTACTGGTGCCGCAATCGCGACCATTACAGTGATACAACTCGCGAAAATTAAAATTCTGCAACTGATCCAAATAAAAATCAAAACCATTACTGGCGCTGTGCCCTTCAGGTAACTCCAGGGTGTAGCGCGCAAGACGCCCACTTAAGCGCTGTTGTCGATCAACTCTCCAGCTGCCAGCAATTTTTTTGTAACTACCCAGTGCCAGCAAATATTCATCAGCATCTGCATTACTTTGAAAAATCACGCGGGCATTGTGATAATTTTGTATTGGCAAGTCGGCAGCAGCAAGTACACTTGCGCTAAGCAGCAAAACAAAACAACTGATCAAACGAACAAAAATCATAAACTCTCACTGCGTAATAATGGTGTTATTAACCAGAACTATAGGGCGAAGCGAGCAAAAAACATATTTAGCTTTTCTGCAATTACATCCACCTCTTGCTCCATATGCAAATGGTGCCCGCCGGATAAAACCTCATAATTCACATGGGAAAATTGCTCCACTTCCTGCAAGTAATTAACATAAAGTTTTGGTAAACCCTCTTCTGCCAGTAACAATTTTATTGGCGCACTGATGCGATTAATAAACGCATGTAGCTGCTCACGTGATAATTTAATCATTGAGGGCGCAAGCAAACGCGGATCAGTACTCCATGAAACCCCGCCTTCTTGTGCCACCACACCACGCTCAGTTAACGCCTTTGCAGCCGCATATCCAAGCGGAAACATGCCGCGTTCACGCGCTTTAATGGCAAGGTTAATATCAGGGTAAATAGACCGTATTTTTTGCTGCTGGACACGCAGCCCTTGAATGGCGCTCGCCAGCTGTTTGGGGGCATCTTCAGGGTGTGCAGGTTCCGGCAACAACCCCTCAACCAGCCCCAGCGCAACAATGCGCTCAGGAAATGCACCCGCTGCCAAGCTACCAACAATAGCACCACGCGAGTGCCCCAAAAGTGCAAAGCGATCCCACCCCAAGTAATCGGCAACGGCAAGAATATCGTTGATATCATCCCAAGGAGTGTAAGCCATTTGACCGGGGCGATGCTCACTCCTGCCATGACCAGCCATATCCAATGCAACTATATGTAAGTTTTTCAGACGAGGAGCTAGTGCAAAAAAACTGGCGGCATTATCCAGCCAACCATGCAAAGCAAGCACAGGCAGTTGCGGTGCGTCGCCCCACTCCTGCGCAGCGAAATTCATTCCATTAACATTGAAGCACAGCTCGCGCGGACTGGTTGATTGCGCCATAGACTTATCCAACACAACTCAAAGGTTGTTTTATTTTAGGCGTGATCCAGCCAAAGTAAATCACCCATATCTGCAGCGATGAGTTCTGCTCGAATTGCAGCGAGAGAACTTGTACCCATTGGATAATAATGCTCTGGCTTACTACACAACATATTGACCAGAGAGCCTACTAAGGGTTGATGACTAACAAGCAATATGGATTGACTGGATGATCGCGCATTGAGCTCACCCAACCATTTGATGAGAGCCTGTGGATTTGCTTCGGGCACTAATAATTCTGTTGTTTGAATCGCAATCCCAGAAAAGTAGCCCGCTGCAATAACCGCTGTTTGTTGTGCACGCACCAGAGGACTCGCCCAAATTTGCATTAAGGGGTTCATATCGGCAATGCGCGCCTGCACAACTCTAGCCGTGTCGCTACGGCCTTTATCGGTGAGTTGGCGAGCTTCATCCGTACTAATCTGCGCCTCTGCCTGACCATGACGAAGAATAAAAATAGTCATTTAATCAGCCGTTTTTTCGGGCGCATCAGGTAGATCTTTCGCTTGAGCCGGTGGCACCACCACATTTTCAACCACATCTGAATCCGCTGGCCAATCAGCAAAAGGAAAAGGTTTTTCTTCGCTGCTATAACACAAAAACTTTAATACATCATAAATATAAGTTGAGAGTGAATGACCAAAACGGCGCAGATGTTGATTGTCCTCACCGGTAATCAGTGAGAATACAAATTGCACTGCGACCAATATCCACATCACCAGACTAGCCAACTGCAACACCGCAGCAAACAGCAACATAAACACCAAACGCAACCAGTGTTTACTGGAAGTGATATTCGATTTCAATTGTTCGTTGTCCATCAATTTCCCCTTAAATATTCAACATCATCGGCTTGTTCGCCCACCATTAAACCACGCGCAACTTCCGCGATGGCTTTTTGCTGGAAAAGCACAGCATAAAGCCCAGAGACCAGCGGCATATACACTTGTAACTCATCTGCTTTTTGTTTTACCTGGCGCAGCGTATTTACACCTTCTGCCACCTGCCCCAACGAGGCCACAATTTCATCCAAAGGCTTACCCTGCCCTAACGCAAAACCAACACGGTAATTGCGGCTCAAATCTGACGTACAGGTGAGAATTAAATCGCCCACACCCGCCAAACCTAAAAACGTCATAGGGTTGGCTCCCATCATCTGCGCAAAACGTCCCATTTCAGCAAGGCTGCGAGTAAGCAGCATCGCCTGTGTATTATTACCAGCACCTAGCGCCGCTGCCATACCGCAAATAATTGCGTAGATATTTTTCAGAGCGCCGCCTAACTCTACACCATAGCGGTCATGATTGGCGTACACACGAAAAGTGGATGACTTCAAAGTTTCCTGCACACAACTGATAACAGTTTCGTATTCGCTGGCGATAACCGTGCCGGTCTGCTGTTGCTGCACAATCTCTTTCGCAAAATTGGGGCCGCTTAATACACCAATAGGATGCCCCGGCAACTCCTGCTCCAGAATCTGGCTCATCAGTGTGAACCCTTCTGGCTCTATGCCCTTGGCAGTACTAACCACCATGGTGTCGCTACCCAGCAAAGGCTTCATCTGCTGAGTGACCGCACGAAAGGAGTGACTTGGAATAGACACAAATACTAGATCGGCCCCGGTGACTGCTCGCTCCAGATCCGCAGTAATTACCAAGTGCTCATGCAACATATAGCCTGGAAGATAGCGAGCATTCTGGCGTGCAGCTTCACAGGCATCAGCCTGCTCTGGCGAGCGCATCCAAAGAAAAGTTTGATGATTGTTACAAGCGATGATATTGGCAATTGCCGTACCAAAACTACCACCACCAAGTACAGCAACCTTCAATCGTTTACTCATAAATAAATCCAGTGATTTGACCGAGAAAAAACCCACTGAAATTCGTCACCTGTTACGGAATAAAAGATACAAAACACACAAACTGTAACTTTTCTGCACAAAAACCTTCATCAAAATTTTGTCCACATTTTCTGTGGATAACTTGGTGGATAGTTTTTGGGAAACCGCCTCAAAGGCTTATAAAATCAGTACCAACAACAGATTGATTAAAAAACAATCAATTAAATAATTTCCTTATATTTCATAATGTTACATAAAAAAACAAGTTCAAAAGCACATTTTTTCGTGTTTTTGATCAAGCTATAAACGGCTTGACTAAATAAGCACAGGAGGTGTGCATAAAGAGTTAGTGATCATTAACCTTCAATAGCAGATAGACACGAAACCTTCATATTGCAAGGCAAATTTTTGCTAAATGTTTGCGTCATTTTGAATCACAGGATTTAACACGGAGTCGCGATTTTTCAATGCGCGCCAAGCTGCACCAATAGAATAAATAAAATTCAACCTATTGACGCGCAAATGCACCATAACTGCCATCTGCATAGAGCAATGGATCCACATCTGAACCATTGAGGATCACCTTATGAATCACCCCGATGATAATTTTATGGGTTCCGTAGGTAGTTACCTGATCGGTTTGGCAAACAAACACAGCTTGGGCATCAGCGAGAACCGGCAAACCAGTATCGTCCTCCTCCCAATGACCGACATCAAAACGATCTCGAGTGGGTTCACGCCCGGCACAAATATTAGAGACATCCTGATGAGAGGTAGAAAGGACATTCACGGCAAATTGACTGCCCAAAGTTGCCAAATGTCCCTGCTGAGAAACTAATTGATTAATACACACCAACAAGGATGCAGGAGAGTCAGAGACAGAGGTAACAGAAGAAACTGTCATAGCAAAACGTTGATTGCCAGGTAGCATCGTCGATAACACACATACACCAGAAGCCAATCGGCGCATTCCCAACTTCATCGAAACAGCTAAATTATTGTTTTGCATAAACTCTCCCAAACGATAGCTGCTTATTCTGACCAGCTGATGTCAGACACACAAGCCTCAACAAAGACTTAGGCACAAATGCAGCAGCAGATTCCGAAGATGTTCACATCTAAAGCATAGCGACAATAGACAATATCAGCCTGACATACCAATAACCGGTATATACGAATTGTTTTCTACGGAGCTAGCTACGGTGGAAAAATGTAGGTGGATATCTTTAGCACAAATATCTAAAGCATGAATTAGTGCTCCAGCAGCCAACTTGAACAGCACTTGTACAAGCTGACCAGAATTTAACTAAACGAGCTAAATATTTTATTTTGTTGTGTTTTTTTCGTTGACGATACTGCAACTCACCGTTAATATGCGCACCACTTGAAACGCAGTCAGTTTTAAGTCGTCGGAGTGTAGCGCAGCCCGGTAGCGCGTCTGTTTTGGGAGCAGAATGTCGGGGGTTCGAATCCCTCCACTCCGACCATTTTTTCATCGAACCTGCGAAGGTTTGATCCAGTATGTGCCCGTAGCTCAGCTGGATAGAGCACCCGCCTTCTAAGCGGGTGGTCGCAGGTTCGAATCCTGCCGGGTGCGCCATTTGGGCAATTACTAACTCGCCCGCTCCTCACTTGATAATTTTCTACTGGGATCCAATCCCACACATATGGATGTGTTGTTTGTTCTCGCTACGGTGGCTGTAGCTCAGTTGGTAGAGCCCTGGATTGTGATTCCAGTGGTCGTGGGTTCGAGCCCCATCAGCCACCCCAATCCCTTCTGCAAAAATTCTCTCTTTTAAAACAAACAAAACTTGTAAGCATTTAGCAAAACCTCTAGCCGTAAACACAACTTTATTCTTAACCTAGTCGCCTCCGCCGCCACAACCTCCTCCATCACTCCCACAACCACCGCTTGAACCACTACACCCACCGCCACAACCAATGTGACTCGCACAATAGCCGCCACCAGAATCCTCACCTTTTTTCTCGCAATCCAACGAGTAACGAAAACCATCAGCAATAGACAGTAGCGAATCCAGCACAAAAATCAGTGGCAATCGTGTGGGATTTTGGGGATTGATATGCTCCAGTGTGCACGCCAATCGCCACGCACGCTTGATGCCATCCTGCGCACGCGTTCTATTCCTCATGGCTTCTGCAGGTACATGATCCAAATAACGCCCGAAAGCGCTTCTGCAAAATTCGCGATAGGCCTTGGTATTCAAAATGAATTCATGCCAATAATCGTCAACGACTTGTGATGGCATGGCCACCATGCGCTTGTTGGCATTAAGACACATTAAAAAATATTGCCGCATCCCTTTTTGCACAACTGATAATTGAGCCGGATTAAGATGCGGGTGCTTTTGCCCAAGCTTTTCTTGTATGTAGCGTGGAAATTGGTAGGCGGTTATGTAAGCAGTACGCTTGTGACTTTTAGCACCTAATAAAAAAATAGATACCGTGAACAGCAACACCATCCCGAGAATTAAATAAATCATTCCGCCCCCTAGCTAAATAGTTAGGGGGCCAATCTGCCAAATGCGGGGAAGACAAGCAAGGTTAATCAATGCCCTCGCATGACAAACACTTGTCTTAATAGACTATTGTCCACAATTACTTAAAGCTTCTCGCCTTTACCGATAGGCCGCGCAACACATTGCTGTAGTCATGTAACTGCCCAGCAATAACATGCACCACTGGTGCTGCCACATGCTCAGTTGCAATTTCTACTGTTCCTTTGATCAATAATAATTTTGAGGTGAGCAATACCTTGCGGTAGGTTTCCTGGGTTCCCCTCCACACAATGACATTGATATTGCCTGTCTCATCTTCCAGTGTCAGAAACAATGTCCCGTTGGCAGTGCCAGGGCGCTGATGACCAGTAACCAAACCTGCAACACGCACAAAACCTTTGTGTCGCAAATTAACAAGCTGCGCGTAAGGTGTGCATTTATCAAAAGGTGGTTGATTGCGCAAAAGTGCCATTGGGTGTTCGCGCAGTGTTAGACCAAGTGTACGGTAGTCATCCAGAATATCTTTTTCTTGCGTAGGAGCTTCGGTCAACAGATCGTCAACAACAGAGCGGCTGCTTTTATCAAGCAATTCTGAATAGGGTTGAATTGCCGCTGCGCGCCAACGAGCTTGATGGCGATTTCCACTTAAGGTTTTGAGCGCATCAGCCGATGCCAGTAGCTGTAAATCATTAGCGGTTAATTCTGTTCGCTGCGCCACATCGTCGAGCGATGTAAATTCGTTATTGCCACGCCAATGCTCTATTTGCTGTGCACTATCGGCATCAAGAGACTTCACCTCGCGAAAACCTAAACGAATTCCCCAGTGTTGCTGCCCGTCTAACTCCAGAGCATTTTCATAATCACTGTTATTGATATCCACCGGCATAATCTGCACATGATGACGGCGCGCATCCTGAATTAGTTGTGACGGCGAATAAAAACCCATGGGCTGACTATTTAGCAATGCACAATAAAATGCTGCAGGATGATGACATTTAAGCCAGGAGGAGGCGTAACACAAAAGCGCAAAACTGGCGGAGTGGGATTCTGGAAATCCATAGCCGCCAAAACCTTTTACTTGCTCAAATAAGCGGTGAGCGAATTCCGCGCTGTAGCCGTTATTTAATAAGCCCTGAATAAATTTTTGTTCGAATAATAATAATTTGCTGTTCTTGCCCCAGCTCGTCATAGCCCTTCGCAATTGATCGGCCTCGCCACCCGAGAAGCCAGCAGCCACCATCGAAAGGCGCATGACTTGCTCCTGAAAAATAGGCACACCCAGCGTAGGTTCCAATACCGCTTTTATCGCTTCACTCGGATAAGTAACTTGCTCCTCACCACTGCGACGGCGCAAAAAGGGATGCACCATGTCACCCTGAATCGGACCGGGGCGCACTATTGCAATCTCGATCACCAAATCATAAAAACAGCGCGGCTGTAATCGCGGCAGCATTGCCATTTGCGCACGTGATTCGATTTGAAATACACCGAGACTATCGCCGCTACACAACATATCGTAGGTCGCGGAATCTTCTCGTGGAATATCAGCAAGCGAGTTAATACCTGGATTATAGGTGTGAATATAATCGAGCATCTTCCGTAAAGCCGTCAGCATTCCCAGCGCAAGTACATCCACTTTTAATAAACGCATGGATTCCAAATCTTCTTTATCCCACTGAATGAGTGTGCGATCTGGCATGCTGGCATTTTCAACGGGAACCAGGTCACTCACCTTGTTTTGCGATATAACAAAACCACCGACGTGTTGCGACAAATGCCGTGGAAAACCTAAAATCTGTTCAACTAATTTAAAAAATAATTGCAAGGTTTTTTGTTGTGTTTGCAGACCGGCGAATGCAACTCGCGCGGGCAGATCAGTTGACCTATCCCACCAGGCAATATTTTTTGCAAGATGATCAACCAACGAGGCATCCATTCCCAATGCTTTACCTACATCGCGCACAGCACTGCGCGAACGATAGGTAATAACTGTAGCGGCTATAGCAGCGCGCTCGCGTCCGTATTTTTCATAAATATACTGAATCACTTCCTCGCGCCGTTGATGTTCAAAATCGATATCGATATCCGGTGGCTCATCCCGCTCTTTGGAGATAAAACGCTCGAACAGCACATTGATCTGGCCAGGTGCAATTTCAGTGACAAACAGGCAATAACACACCACAGAATTTGCCGCCGAACCGCGCCCCTGACAAAGGATCTGTTTGGAGCGTGCATATCGCACCAGATCATATACGGTGAGAAAGTAATATTCGTAGCGCACCTCTTCAATCAGAAGCAGCTCTTTCTCCAATAACTCTTCGACAAATGCGGGCACTCCCTCTGGCCAACGCTGCTGCTTGCCTTCATTGACCAAGGTGCGAAGATGTTGAATAGGCGTAGAATTTTCGGGCACCAACTCCAAAGGATATTGATATTGCAATTCACTGAGTGAGAAATGACACAAGTCAGAAATTTCAGTGGTTTGCTCAAGCAATACATCCGGGTAGAGCTGCATTAAATGATCGACGGATTTCAAATAGGCTTCTGCATTGGGTTCTAACAAGGTGCCCAATTCATGAACAGGAATGGAGTGGCGAATGGCGGTCAGAATATCTTGTAAAGGCTTACGCTCGCGCACATGCATGAGCGCTTGCGGGCAGGCAACCAAAGGGATATTTTTTTTACGGCTCAGTTCCAACCATATTGAAAATTGTTCTTGCTCTCCCCCGCTCCATTGATGATCAATACCAATCCACAAGCGCTCCCGGAATGCTTTGGATAATTGATCTATAACAGCGTCAGGTGCAACACCACCGGCTTCCAAATAGCCAAGCCAAATAATGAGGCAATGCTGCAAGCGAAATCGCAAATCCTCAAAATGCGCTTCATATTCACCTTTAGGTGAGCGCCGCCGGGCCAGCGTGATAAAGCCGGAAAGTTCCGCGTAAGCCATGCGGCTGGGTGCAATAGCAATAAGCTGCATGCCATTGGTGAGTTTAAAGCGGCTGCCGACGATTAATTTAAAATCTAACTCTTCCGCAGCGACAAACGCTTTGACTATACCGGCAAGGGAACACTCATCGGTTATGGCGATTGCCTCATAACCCAATTCGGCGGCCTGATAAACCATTTCCGGCGGGTGTGATGCGCCCGTCAAAAAAGTGAAGTTTGTGGTGGTGAATAGCTGGGCGTAACGCATGGAACTTTCTCTTTTTTGCTTTTAGCTTTTTCAATCAGGAAAAAATGCCCTGCACAAACCATTGTTGTTTGTGCAAATCCCAAAATAACCACAGCCGCTGTTGATCTTGCCGCAACCCAATAAAATAATCCCGCGCACTTGGCTCGCGCCACCAATTGCCCTGGATACGCTCCGGGCCTGCAATCAACGTAATTCTGCCGCGCCAATAAAGGCCCTGCCTGCGCACTTCAATGATTACAGGCTCATCCAATAACCACGCTGGGCGTTGCGCACGCTGGTGAATATCCGGCAGAGCCTGTTGGCAGGTTTGCGTTAGTGAAATTTTTTGATTGGTGTCACGGGGCAAATATCCATCCTGATAACTGAGCTTGTAGACAGAAGCATCACCCAAACGCGCCTTTAATTTTGCTGCCGTGATTGAAAAACTCTGGCGATTGATTTTTCGCCCCGGCTCAAAATCGAGCGCATGAGTGCGGCCTTGCAGAGGCAGAGAGTCACGACAAGAAAGTGTCAGGGTATCGACCTCAAAAGGCAGATCGCGGTTTTCCAATTGAATCAATGAAAGATCAAATAGCAATTGCCATTGGCTCTGCGGTGAGTCCGCATAAATTTGCAATGTGTTTTGATTGCGATAAATATCCGAGAGCGCCCACTCAATGTGTTGTGTTTGTAATTGCCGACTCTGTAAATACCCGGCCAATTGCTGTAGCAGCGATTCCATGGGCTGCTGTAATTGATCAATTTGATGCAGCGGATAATCAAATTGCAATTGCCCGGTAAAAAACTCCTTGGGTTTGAAATGGGTTACCGGTTTTTCAAACAGCGAACGCTGCTGAAAATCCTGATCAATACCAAACAGGTCACACAGGTAGTCAGCAAACGTCTGGCCAAACCGTTTTTTAAAACTGCTGATACTCTGAACTTCAATGTGCCGGGCTATATCACCCAAGGTCACAAAGCCGGTTTTTTCCAAGGCATCCACTTGCTTGGGAAAATCATGCAGGAAATCAATCGGCAACCGCTTTAAGCGTTCGATAAAATCCGCTCTGTCACTCGTGTCGTCGATGGGATAATGCACAAACGACAGCAGCCAGGCAGCGGCTTGGGAATGCGCCAATCCCATCGCAAGAGTCATCTTTCGTTGCGTAAAAAGTTGGGTAAAAAATTGCTCGATTTTATTGCTGAGCGCTTGCGCGCCGCCGAACAATCGCAAACAACTTGCAATTTCCAACAGCAAACCAGACTGCGGCTCATGTTTACTGCAGTAGGTTTCTATGTAGGGGCTGAATTGATACATACTCTCTGCTAACTGTGCGAGACACATCTGTTCTTTGTTGTTATCGCGTTCATGCAATACACAACCTGTCAGCAGCTGGGCAGTGGTAGGGTTCATATCAAGCTGAAGACCTGCCACTGCAGCGGCAGAATTCATCCAATACAATCCGCGCTTGTCATTCACCACCAATGGCTCAGGCGAATCTATAGCCAGATTCAGCGCGTGAGCCGGTAAATCCGGTAGACGCAATGCCAACCACAACCGCCGTGCAGCTTGGGGAGATGAGGTAGATTTGGTCACAAACCACCACCTCAACGACGACCGCGTCGCCCGCCATGAATTGGCGTGACACTCGCAATTCTGGGTTTGCTTTTGCCCTGCTGATCCAATTGCTGATGCGGCAACAACCCCTTCCACGCAGCGGGAAGCGGTAAATCAATTGCACCTTTGTCAGCAACCAATTCTCCTTTTTGTTTAAAGATGCTGACTGACAACTGCTCCAACTGCCACTGAAGGCTCAGGCGCACCACCGCCGGTGAACTTTGATCGCGAACAGCATCTGGCCGAAAGAGCACATAAATACCCTGCCCCTCGGTTGCGGCGAGCGCGCATTTGCGCAGCTCGGTATAACTCAGCGCCTGGTGGGGCTGCCAGGCCATCACCGCATCGCAGGCATCTGAACGCGCAAGCTCGATAAAGCTGGAGAGAAAGTCCGCCTTGTCTTTCGCCTCCACTATTAACAATCGCTCAAGATCCATTCCCGCCTTGAGCAACGCCTGGGCAAAGGGGTTCGCCGGTGGATTAAGCAGTACCACCAAACCCCGCTGGTTAGCCAGGAGTGCAGGCATTAGCAGTTGCCACTCGGCATGGCTGGTTGCACGCTGGCACACCTCAATCAAACTTGCCACTGGCCAACCACCACCCACCAGCCTGTCATTGAGCTGGGCGTATCCACTATTCACCACCAACCGCAAGGGGGTCTGATGCGACTGCCCGCGCCAAATATCGCCCCGGCAAAGCAATTGCTCCAGGCTTGTCGCATTGGGATCGGTGGGAATCAGTTTCATGACGGATAATTGCTCACATACTGTTTATGCGTACAGTATACTTGCAACAACCAATAAGACGTCAAGCAAATGCATTAGACGAATTTGCGCTAATGCATCGCTCACGCGCTGCCAAATGCTTTCAATCCAGAGCAGTTGTAGTAAGTTACCCCCGCCACAACACAACAGCACAATAGATCATCGCGTGGAGTTCATTATGTGCGGACGCCTTTTTATTAAGCCCGTTACCGAGCTGGAAAAACTGCTTGAAATGCTTGGCATACTCGGCGTTACCCTGCCACTACTCAATAATGTCGCACCTACCGAAGCCATTCCCATCATTCACCACACGACCACGGGGCTCAGAGTCAGCCAGGTGCGCTGGTGGCTACATCCCCACTGGAGCAAAGAAGAACCCAATCAAAAATTTGCGATGTTTAATGCACGTATTGAAACTATTCTCAGCGCGCCCTCCTTTCGTGGGCCGGTTCAACATCGTCGCTGCATAGTGCCTGCTGCAGGGTTCATCGAATGGCAGCGCGACGGAAAAAACAAACAACCCTATTACATAGACGCGGGCGATCAACCACTACTGCTCGCCGCCGTGTGGGATATTTGGCAAGAACAACTCATGAGCTGCGCAATTATCACCCAAGCGGCAGATGCAGCCTTTGCCCCGATACACGACCGGATGCCGCTATCGCTGACAGCAGCGCAAGCACGACAATGGTTAGACCCGCAGCAAGATCACAGAGCTCTAATCGAAAATTTAGCAGGCACCAGTCTGTTGCTGCGCGCACGACCAGTTGCAAGCGCTGTGAACAATGCGCGCAACAAAGACGATGTCGTATTTTTAGATGCATTAGCGAATGAATAATTTAGCCCCCGATCTCGCGCCGGATTACTACCTCAAAAACTTTCGCTTTTTATTGGATTGGGTAGATGAGCGCTATGCTGATTTGCTCAATGTTGATGAGCAACATTTTATCCAACAATTTAATCAGCTTGACCATGATGCACAGTGCTTGTTGGTAAGGTTATCCAGCCGTAAAGGCCCGTTATTTCGGCGCGATAAATTAGACTACAGCGAGATTGCATCGCTTGATCTGGCTGCACAACAACTACTTGACGCAAAGCTGCTACAAACAGAAACCCCCATTGCACTGGATGTGCTGTGTAACAGCCTGACCAAACCGGAATTACTGTTGCTGTTTGGCGAGCAGCTGGCGGGTTTAAAACAAGCGCGCAAAGATGTGCTTATACAGACTATTGCCAGCCACTTTACTGAACCGCGCCGCTGGCAGGATTGGACCCACAATCAATTTGGCACTGCCTGGTATTTGGATAACCAGCGCATTATCCGCACCTTGTTGTTGTTATTTTTTGGCAACGCCTATCAAGATCTGACTGAATTTGTACTGCAGGATTTAGGTGTATTTCGCTACGAAAATTACATTATCGACCAGCAGTATCGCATCTTCAAAAGCCGCACTGAGTTGGATCAATATCAACATCTGGTGCAATTGCGCGAGCAACTTGATATAGCACCGCACAGCGAAAGCCTGATCGCACTTGCTGCACAAATACCCGCGCACTGCGACAGTGAAAAATTGCAGCGGCGACGCGCCAAATTGTGCAATCAACTGGCCTACGCATTGGAACGCAACAATGAATATACGCTCGCCTTGCAACTTTACGAGCAAAGTCATTTACCGCCGGCACGGGAACGGCGAATTCGCTTATTGGAAAAACAAGAAAAATACACCCATGCCTGGACGCTATTAACCCAATTACTTGAGCAACCATTGGATGAGCAGGAGCTACAAGTAGCGCAGCGCATGGCTCCGCGTCTGGCCAAAAAAATCAGCCTCAAGATGACAAAACCTGCGCCCGCAAGTATTCGCATGCAGCAGCTGCAATTGCCGAAACTCATCGATGAACAAGGGAGCGCGATACGTGTTGAAGAAATTGTACGCCGCTCGCTCGATAGCGACAGCGCGCCCTGCCTCTATGCCGAAAATGCATTATTCAGCGGATTATTTGGTTTGTGGCTGTGGCCGGAAATGTTTCGCAGTACTGAGGGGGCTTTTGCCAATCCATTTCAGGCCGCGCCATTGGATATGTATCAAGAAGATTTTGTTATTAAGCGCCCAGGTATAAATGCGCTCTGGGCAACACTGGAAAGCGATGAATATTGCCATCACATTCGCCAGATTTGGAAAGAAAAACACGGCATCGCCAATCATTTTGTTAATTGGTCGTTTATCACCAGCGATTTACTCGATATAGCGCTGCATTCAATTCCGGCACATCATCTATCGCTGATTTTTAAGCGCTTCCTGTTTGATATAAAAAATAACCGCAGTGGCCTGCCGGATCTTATCCAGTTTTATCCCGCGCAAAAATCCTATCGCATGATCGAGGTAAAAGGCCCGGGGGATCGCATTCAAGACAATCAACAACGCTGGCTGGATTACTTCGCTGCACAGGGTATTCCGGCCGAGGTCTGTTATGTCAGTTGGCAGTAAACCCAAAACGGTTGCGATACGGACGCTAGTGGAATTTGCTGCAAAACGCGGCAGCCTTGACCGGCGTTTTACGCCAGCACCGAGCGGGCAAGAAGGTATCGAAGGCCACAAAAAAGTGACCGGAAAACGCCACAGCGTTTATCAAACAGAAGTCAGTTTGAGCCTTACCTATGGCGACATTACCTTTCGCGGTCGCGCCGATGGATACGACCCCAACCGCCACTGCATAGAAGAAATAAAAACCTTTTATGGCGATGTTGAGCGCATTCCCGATAATCACCGCGAGCTGCATTGGGCACAGGCGAAGTGTTATGGCTGGCTTTATTGCGCACAACACGGTTGCGACGAAATCAATTTAGCGCTGATTTATTTTGAGCTGGCAGATGAACAGGAATACCCATTGGAGGAAACCTGGGCAGCAACCGAACTCAAAGATTATTTTGAACAACTGGCAGAACAGTATTGCGCGTGGCACAAGCAACTAATGCAGCGCCAACACCAACTCTATACATGGTTGGAACAGTTGCAATTTCCCTACGGCAATATGCACGCCGCGCAGCGACTAATGGCAGAAGCCGTATACAAAGCGGCCGCGACCGGTCGTGTCGTCATGGCAGAGGCACCCACCGGCACCGGAAAAACACTTGCTGCACTTTTTCCAACACTTAAAGCCATGCCGCGCACGCCCGTGGATAAAATTTTTTATCTCACCGCCAAAACCACGGGTAAACAATTAGCGTTGGAAAATATTGCCTTGATCGCCAGCGATAAAAGCCAGACAGTGCCGCTGCGCACGCTGGAATTAACCGCGCAAGAAAAATCCTGCCTGGAACCCGATAAAAAATGTCGCGGGGACTCCTGCCCCTACGCGCTGGATTTCTACACCAAATTACAAGCGGCGCGCCAAGCTGCTTTGGCTGTTCCAATTTTAGACAAACACGCACTGCAACAACTTGCGCAAGAATTTACCATCTGTCCGTTTTATTTGGGAATGGAAATGGCGCGCTGGGTCGATATAGTTGTCGCCGATGTGAATTATTATTTCGATGGCACACCACTGCTGCTGGCACTCACCAATGAGTTTGATTGGAAGCCCAGTCTATTGGTCGATGAAAGCCACAACCTTATCGATCGCGGCCGGGGTATGTATACCGCTGAACTACATCGCGCCGATTTACTTATCGCCAAAAAATCTGCGCCCGCCGCCGTTAAAAAGCTGTTGGATAAAATCAACAAAGCATGGTTGTCGTTACTCAAAACAATTCCCGCCACACCCGATAACTATATAAGGCTGGAAGTATTGCCAGAAAAACTGGGCATGGCGTTAGAGGATTTCTGCACTCGTTATATTGAGTTTTTGCAACAAAACCCGGATCACCCGATACAAGAAAGCCTGACGCAAGAGTTTTTCTATGCCGCGTTAAATTACCAGCGCATTGTGGATATTTTTGATCAGGATTTTTGTGTCGATCTACACGGTCTGGGCAGCAAAGAAGAAATACTCACTCTACGCAATTTAATTCCCGCCCATCAATTAGCCGCAAGGCTCAGCTTCGCCCACTGCGCCTGTTTCTTTTCAGCCACATTGCACCCAAACGAATACTACCAAACCTTGCTCGGCCTGCCCGACAACACGGTGCAAGTAAAAGTCCCATCGCCATTTAACAGCAATCAACTGGAAGTGAAAATCGCCACCGGCTTATCAACCCGCTACAAAGACCGCGCCACCGCGATTCGCCCGCTGAGCGAGATTATCCTTCAACAATTACATGAAACACCCGGCAATGCCTTGGCCTTTTTTTCCAGTTATGATTTTTTACAGCAAGCAGAAAAAGAACTACGCAAACAGCTGCTTCTCTCAAATATTCAACTCGTGGTTCAGTCGCGGCGCATGAGCGAACAAGACCGGGAGCTTTTTATCACCCAATTCAATCAGCAAAATAATTTATTAGGTTTAGCCGTATTAGGCGGCGCATTTAGCGAAGGAATAGATCTGGCAGGTGACTCACTAAAAGGCGTCTTCATCGCCACCCTCGGCCTGCCCCAAATCAATCCCATTAATGAACACCTACGTACGGTGATGCAAGATCAATTCGGCCAAGGATACGACTTCACCTACACCTACCCAGGCATTCAAAAAGTCATCCAAGCCGCCGGAAGAGTGATTCGCACAACCACAGATGAAGGATATGTATGGCTGCTAGATGAACGCTACCACCAACCCAACATTCAAAAACTATTGCCGGATTGGTGGTTTGGGGAATGAACGGAAAACACAAACTCAAAGTAGAATCACTTTGGGTTTGTAAATGATAGGGTCAGCATTCGGTAGAGTCGAAGACTGGCGCGCCGAGTTTAGGTAGTGGCTTCCTACTCCTGCTCTTTCGATTAATGCAGGTGACACTCCTTCTACCTTGCTCA
>NZ_BBUL01000086.1 GCF_000953825.1 Cellvibrio sp. OA-2007
ATTTTTTCACGCTTTGACAAACTGGATGTAATTTTTAAATTTTTCATCCAGTTTGCTTTGATCGCAGACACACTTATTTGTGTTAACAGACCCTAGGAGAAAGCAATGGAAATTGGTACAAAAACAATAGCAGCGGCAGTAGGTTTATTTTTTCTCGGTGGATTAAGTGTTTATTTGGTAATGGCTAAATCTGATGCACCAGCACAGCCGGCTCTTACCCAGCACAAAACTGCCGCTATGCAAGAAGCTCTGGAGCAAGTGCGCGCCAATGCCGCAACAGCGCAAGAACAAAGCACTCTCACTAACCCAGTAATAAACGATGGTGCACCAGAGGCAGAGGCTGTAGAAGAGTTAACCCATGAAGCTTTTTTGGCACAAGCAGAAGCGCGCCGCGAAGAGAGATTAATCAATAAAGAAGAAACAGAACGCCTGGAAAAATTAAAGGCGATGAAAGAGCGCAGCGTGGAGTGCAAGTTTTGGAAACAGCAGCAAAAAACTTCCAGCGCAGCGGCGAAAATAGAAGAAAAAATCAACGAGCATTGCAAGCTACCCAGCTCATCAGCTGCGAGTGAATCAAGCGCAGCAAGTGAAGGTGCGCTGAGTAGCGCATTAAATGAAAACATAACGGAGTGATCGATATAATTTATATCGACATTTTTACAGATGGGCTGAATAGCTATCATTAGATTAGAAGCTTCAGCCCACTTTGCCTGCGCAGACAAAACTAGAAACGATAATCCACATTAAGTGAAACACCGCTTAATTCGATATCTCTAGAACCCATGTCAAAATCCCCACTACCGACAAGAATGGCACGGTATTCAAAATTAAGATTTAACCTCGGTGTAAGTACAAAACCCACACCCGCCCCATAAGAAATCCCGCTCAAATTAACAGATTCGTCGATAGCATCATCAGATGCGAGCACACCAAAGGTATAACCTAATAACAGATATGTTTTAGCTGTTTCATTAGAGCTTTCAGTACGATAGTAAGCCGATCCATAGAAAAGGTCTGCATTATCTTTCATGCCTACACCTAGACGAGCCTCAACACCAACAAACGGATTGAGTTTGTAACCGCCAACAATCTCTTCTGCAATCATATCGGACGTATTTTCATATTGAACGTCCACTTTGACATTCGCCACACCGCCGCCCAAATAAAATCCACCCACTGAATTATCTCCGGCCATAGCCACTACCGGTAGACTACTTAACATAATCGCAATTAACCAATTTTTCATTTTTTGATTCCTTTAAAATCGTTGTTGTTTTCAAGACGGGAGCAAAGCCCTGCCCTATCTTACTTGCAGATAAACTAGCGCAGGCATAATAGCCAATTGATTAGTAAATTCCATCTGTTAAAAGCAACTAATTGCTTAATAATCCCACAGCTCCCTCATAAGTCAGTTTAATTCCCGCCAATAACAAAAAGCCATAACTGAGCCAATAAAAAATGCGGTCTGATACACGGTGATGCAGATAAACGCCTAGCCACACACCTAAGGGCGCCAGTGGTAAAAGTGCAAGTGAGGTGAAAAAAGAGCTGCTGTCAATTTGGCCTAGCCAGACATAGGGGATGAGTTTTATAAAATTAATGATGGCGAAAAATAAAATCGTGGTGCCCGCCAAAACTGATTTAGATAAGTGCTGCGGCAATAAATAAATCGCAATTGGTGGGCCACCCGCATGGGCGATATAACTTACATAACCGGCAATACTGCCCCAGAAACTGCCCGCTATTTTGTTGGGTTTACGCTGGGTTAACTGCTCCAAAAAATGCTTGCCCCATAAGTAGTGCGCGACAAAATAAATCGACAGCACACCAATCATAAAGCGCACCCAATCGGCATTGGTCATTTCAAAGGTTAGCGCACCGGCAACTGTTCCCAGTAGTGCGCCAGGCAACAAAATTTTTAAATTCAGTTTGTCCCAGGTGCCGCGAAAGCTCCACAAACTAAATGCATCCATACTGCATAAAATAGGCAATAAAATAGCAGCGGCAAAACGCGGATCAATCATCAACGATAACAGTGGAACAGCGAGCATACCCAAGCCGCCACCAAAACCGCCTTTGGACATACCCACAAGAATGACGACCGGCACCGCAAGGAGATAAAAAGAGAGATCACTGATCATAGAGACTACTGCGCATGATGACTTATTCAATACACGCGCAGCATGATGGCATTAAACCGATTTTTCCAGCGCAATCCTTGCGCTTAGCTAATTATTTTACTCTTTTCCTCTTACTCAAGAATCTTATTCAAGCGTCACAGGATAATAATCGTATTCGCAATAGCCTGAATTGGAGTCGCAAACTTCAATAAACAGATACACTTTCTGCGGTACTTGTTTAACTAATGAGTAAATATCCACTTCTTTGGTAGAACCTTCACAAGACATATAAAAATCGCTGGTATATTCGCATACCCAGTTGCCGCTCTGGTCACAGGCGCGCCCGGCACCACACCACTGCGAATAAATCGGCAAGCTGCCGTTGATAGAAGCGCGATCATTAATGCGCAGTGTCACGCGATAATCTTCAAGACTATCTACATCCCAAAAAATTTCGTACAGCCCATCATAAAGATAGGGGCTGAGTGCAAGCGGCGGGTGATTAGCAAAGGCAGTATCTGTATCGTAGCTATCAATAATATCGAAGGCACGCAATTCGGGAACGTAATTTTCATGCGGGTCATCAACTGCGACAGTTTCACCGCCACAGCCAAATAACCCAATAGACAGGAGCAATAGCATTGCAATAGGTAGATTTTTTAACATGGCTCAACTCCGTAGAAGCATACAGAGTTGATGCTAGAGTTTTAGCTCTGAATCACACCTGAATAATTAGCAATTCAGTATTGCTAATGACGAAGCTGCAGTGACGGTTTTAGATTGACCGATCCGTCTTCTTCCAGCTGCGCGTGCTGGGTCGATTCTGCATTCGCCACCATCACGATTGGCTGCATAAACAATGGCCGGCGCACAAACCACAGATGCCAACCAAAGTTTTCAAGGCTGTGCAGCGCAAGCAACTGGGATTCATTCAAATAGCGCCCAAGGTCGATAGGCACTGCCTTTTGTGCGCCGCGTCGATTATCAACAACCTGCTGTAACCGCTCGGCGAGTGTAGATTTGAGGGGCGATTTTGAGGCTCTAAGTTCCGGCATGTTGCAACTCCCTTAAAAAATGAACCAACCCTGTCGTAGCAAGCACGCAATGCGTGATGCATGTCACAATAAGTGTCGCGAGAATTATCCACCTTGTCAAAAACCGAGTTGGAATATCCAGAAGGGCTATCAGCATCCTTTTACATAATTGATACACACAATGCCCTGCCAGCCGCTAGAATCACCTATCACTATAAGAATCTACACTCGGTCGCTCACTCACTTCACTATAGGGTTTACTTTATGAGTCACAGTCGTTTAAGCCATCCAGTTATGAAAAAAATTCTGCTGATCGCCAGCCTTTGTATTAGTCCGCTATCTATGGCCGACAATAGCGAAATAGACGTGCTGAGCAAAAAAGTTGAGCAGTTGCGCATTGCAATGATTGATGGCGACGCAAAAGCCTTACAACAACTCTCATCGCCTCAACTCAGCTATGGGCATTCAGGTGGCCACATCGAAGACCAACAAGCTTTTATTGAAAAAATTGTCAGCGGAAAATCTGACTTTGTCACTATGGAATTAGCGGATCAAACCATCAGTATTTCAGGTGATGTAGCCTTAGTACGTCACAATCTAAACGCCGATATTAAAGATGGCGGCGTACCTAACACGATTCACCTGGGCGTATTATTGGTGTGGCAAAAGCAGGCGGGAGAGTGGAAACTACTCGCGCGGCAGGCATTTAAATATCCACCCCAAGCGCAATAAACCCGATTAAAAGCGCAATCAACTGTTTAGAGAATATGTTATGAAACTTTACGGTAGCTACACATCACCCTTTGTTCGCCATGTGCGTATTGTACTGTTGGAAACCGGATTAGCCTGCGAGTTTATTGAAACCGACCAAACCGGCAGCACAGCAAAATCACCCACCCAGCGGGTGCCATTTTTAGAAGACGGCGATATTTTTTTAACCGATTCCACATCGATTATTAAACATCTGCGCGAACGTGTTGGGCAGGAGTACTGCAAAACAGCTAAAGAATTAGATGAGCTGTGCTTAGTGAATACGGTGATGGATACTTGCGTAAATTTGTTTTTCATCAAACGCGATGGAGTTGATATTAGCGCGATCCCCTACTTGCAGCGGCAGGCAGCGCGCATTCAATCAACATTGGCCGAATTAAATCAACAACAGTGGCCGACAAGCGCACCTTACAACGACGCTCAAATTCGCTTGGCCTGTTTTATCGGCTGGGCAAAATTGCGCAAACAAGTAGATTTTTCACTCTACCCTAATCTGGATGCATTTTTTACCTACGCCAACCAGCATCCGCATTTTCAAGCAACACAACCACCGCAAAGTTAACTTGTACCACAACATATTCTCTAAATAATTAAAAAGGCGCCGCGGCGCCTTTTTAATTAACTGAATGAACAAATCTACTCAAACTCCATACACAATTTTTGGTTTGCGCAGTTGCCGCGCCGTACACAACAAAAAGAATCCCGCTAATAAAATTGCCACCAACCATACCTGCAAAAAAAATACTGGTGACACATCGCCACCCAGCAACAAATCCTTAATTAATACCTGTTGCCCCAACACAGGAACCCAGCGAAACCAATCCGCATAAGCACTAGGATTAAACAAAGTATAAAACAGCGGCACCATTGGAATAAAAATCATCAGCCCCATGTAGGTTTGCGCATCTTTAAAACTGCGCGCAAACAATGAAATAACAAATTGCAATCCAGTCGCCAGCAATGCTACTGAAGACAGCACTACATACACACCCGCCAAATCCAATGGGCTTACATTTACCCGCAATCCTAATTCTTTAAACGGCACATAAGCAAAAGCGAGCGCCAGCAGCGCCACTTCTATTAATAGCACCATTAAGGTGAGTGAAAAACAAGTAAACCATTTGCCCAATACCAATACCGCAGAGGATGCCGGCGTAATTAACAGCGACTCCAAAGAGCGCCGCTCGCGTTCACCCGCGGTCATATCCGCACTAAAACCGACACTGGCCATAAACGCGGTGAGAATTAACAGCATGGGTAAACTTGCCATCACAAAAAAACCCATCTTTTCATCGCTGGCAATATTTAAATCGCGAATCAATACCGGGTTAATAATACCCGGTGAAATTCCCCGCGCTAATAAACGTAAACTGCCCATGCGCCCGTTCCAACTCCATATTTGCTGGCGCACAAAATGCAAACTTCCCTGCAATTTACTATTGGTCGCGTCAAACACCAGCGCCAATTCAATTGAGTCACCTGTAGCAAATTTTTCGCGCGCGTCTGCAGGAATAATTAACGCATAACCTAAATCACCGCGCTCAACCTGTTGATAAGCATCCTCGCCGACCGCATCAATCTGCACTCCGCGCTCTTGCAGCCAGTCAATCAGCGGCGGCAAATAATCGGCACCTACCACGGCGAGTTTAATCGGCTCGCTGGTCGTTGCGCGGGACTGATTACTCATGTGAATAATAAACAGCGAAGAGGCGACAAACACGCCGACAAAATAAATTGGCATCAGCAGCGCCATACGCAAACTTTTGCTATCGCGCAGCGCATCGCGCCACTCTTTGCGCAGCACTATCGCGATTTTCCCTAACCACTTACCCATGTTGCAGCTCCTGCTGTGGTTGAACAAGATTGACAAATGCATCTTCCAGCGAGTGCGCTTTACCTGCAGCTAGAATTGCCTCCAGAGAACCATCAGCCAAAATTTTCCCGTGTGAAATCACAATAATGCGATCACACAAACCACTCACCTCATGCATTAAATGGCTGGAAAAAATCACACAGCGCCCCTGCTGTTTTAATTCGAGCAATAAACGGCGTACCGCGCGTGTGGTAATAACATCTAATCCGTTGGTGGGCTCGTCGAGTAAAACATGTTGCGGCTGATGCACAATTGCGCGCGCCAATGCAGTTTTCATTCGCTCACCCAACGAGAAACCTTCGGCGCGCCGCTCGGCGATATTATGCATACCCAGCCACGTAATTAATTGCTCGATCGATTGCTCCAGTTGCGCGCCCTGCAGCCCCTGCAACTCACCGAAGTAGCGAATATTTTCGCGCGCGGTCAAGCGCTTGTATAACCCCGTATCATCCGGCAGTACACCCAAACCTTGCCGGGCAGCATTGGGGTTTTTACTCACTTGGTGTTCGTCAACCCACACTTCACCGGAAGTGGGTTGCAGCAAGCCGTAGATCAATCGCATCAAGGTGGATTTACCCGCGCCATTTAAGCCCAGCAGACCGGTAATTTCGCCATCACTCAGGGTAAAGTTCACGTCGTCCAAGGCGACAATATTATTAGATGGAGCCGCGTTATTTTTCTTGAAAAAATTTATTGAAGATGTTTTTTTTGCTGCAAAGGTTTTGCTCACATGTTCTACACGAATCATTGCTCTGTACTCCCTGCGGAAGACGCTACCTTTTTCTGATTGGCGCCCAACACTAATGGCAGCGGTTTTATATTGTCGACACAATCCAGTTTTACATCATTCATGGATGCGCGTTCAATAAATTGTGCAATCAATTGCGGCACACAACCTTCGGTTGAAATAGAGTGATTACCACCCGCAGCGCTGAGCAGAGTTGCATGGGACAAATGCGCAGCAACTGATTGCGCCCAACGCTCGGGAGTTACCGGATCATGTTTGCCCGACAACAACAATGCGGGCACATCGCTGACAATGGGCTGCCAATAATCTTGTGGCAATTCAGCTTTGGGCCAGAATGCGCAGATAGGCTGTACATCCTGCACAAAATGCAAACCTAAAAAGGGTGTGCTGTGCGCAATATCGTCAGCGTTTAACAGCGGCCAATCTTCATTGCACATGACGCTATAACGCATTCCTTCGGCAATATTCATCTGTTGCGTCTGCTCACCGGAAAGCGATGCAAGCGCGGCAAGTAACCGATAATCTTGTTTTTCGGCATTGCTAATCGCGCGTGGTAGCAACACGGTTAAATCACGCGAATAGAGCGACATAAACACCAGCGAAGAAAATGTGCGCGGCGTTAAATGCAATGTATCGGGTTGTTGATGACGCGGATGCTCATAATTGACCACCAAGGATTCTCCTTTGGTTTGCAGCTCAATTAAACGCTGCAAAACACGCTCAGTTTTTTGCACTATATCGCCAAAAAGAGAAGCGCAGTCTGTTTGCGCCATGCATTCATCACTTACTGCCGTTAAAGCAGCCATGGCATCGCGGGAAAAATATTTTGGTAGGGCAATCTCCACTGGGGCGACGCCATCCAAAATAATAGCGCGCGCCTGTTGCGGATAGCGACGCGCATATTCAAGCGCAACCCGCGTACCATAAGAGCCGCCCCACAGGTTTATTTGCGGATAGCCCAAGGCGGCGCGCACCGCATCTAAATCCTGCACGCCGTGAACCGTAGTGTAAAACGCAGCGGAGTTGGTATATTTTTCTGCGCAGTTTTTTATTAATTGCAGATATTTTTCTTTCTGTTCAGTTTCAGATAAGAGCAAATCCGCCGCCGACAATTGTTCGCAGCGCAGTGGATTAGATTTGCCCGTACCGCGCTGATCAACAAAAATCAAATCGCGATTCTTACGTACATCGGCAAAAAAACTGTGCAGCTGTGTAGCCATTTCAATTGAAGATCCACCAGGGCCACCCTGAATCAAAAAAAGCGGGTCGGCGGCAGGAATTGGGCTGATCGCCGGTAAACGCAAAATCGCGATACTGATATCCTGACTATTGGCGTCAGCCGAATTTTCCTTCAACACCAATTCACCACATTCCGCGCCATACACTAGCGGCGGCTTGCCTGTTTCTACAAAGCCGGGGCAAGGTTTTAGAATGGATTCCGCATTGGTTTTCTGATCACTTTTTTCGGTGCAGCCAACTATAAAAAAAAGCGAAAAAAAACACAGAAACCGAGAGGTGAACCAAACAATTTTCATCCTTTAATTCCTTATATCAATACCCAAGTAAATTAGTGTCTTATGCACGATCACTCACTGGCAAGCATGTCGCGCAGACTAGCGAGCAGAACCTTGTCGGAAATTTCCAATTGCCGCGCAGCTATAACCAATTGCTCCAACTGCGGGTGCAAGTGCTGCAATCGCTCTTGTTCAGAATTGTTTTGTTTATTTTGTCGCGCAATTTGCATAGGTTTACCACGGTGCCGAATTAACAACCCTTCAACTTCCAGCAAGCTATAGGCTTTGGAAATGGTCATAGGGTTTACCGCATGCTCCAATGCCAGTTCACGTACCGAAGGCAATTCATCGCCCTCTTTTATTTGACCACCGGCGACCATGCGCCGGATTTGTTCAGCGAGCTGACGATAAATAGGGATGCCGGATTGGGGGTTAAGGGTAAACATTAAACTTTCCCCCGTGCAAAACACATTTTTGCGGTCGCCTTTTGCGCATAGCTACGCAAGAACAACGCAGTAACCGTACAACACAACATAGTGCTCACAATTAATAGATCCACACTGATCTTCTCGCTTGACACAAGACTCCAGCTAACACCTGCGAGGAAAATTTGCAGCATAATAATGAAGAAAATGGCAACACCCAATAAGTTACTGTTGCCCTCAGTACGACAATATAAACACCACACAAAATGAAACAACAACCAGTTCACCGCCAGCACTAGCAGACAGTAGAACATAATCCATTTCATTTGCAAAAATTCGGGAAACGCCCAATAGCATGCAAAGCCAATTAATGCACAGACAAAAAACAAATCAATTAATAGAGACAATACAAAATTCTTTTCAACTGCACTCAATAACTCAGTCCTGGTGCCGGGAAAATAGAGCCACGCACGCCCAATACTCGTAAACAGTCCAGTAAAATAGCCCATTCCCGCGCTACTCAAAAATGTCCATAGTGTAATAGGTATTGCAACTGGTGCTATGTCACGCAAAGCGCCACCATAACCCAAGCGTACGATTAGGCTCAAACTTAATACGGAAACCCCACCCATCGCTAGCCAAGTTATTACCCGCGATAGAGGATTACCCGTCACTCCATTTAACAAATGCAAATAGAGCGATGCAGGGGAATAAACACTTTTAATCCGCAAAGCAAGCATATTTATAGGCAACTTAGCCCAATGATTAAGTGATGTGTTATGCAAACTCTGCCAATTACGCAACAAAAAAACATTGTCAATTTTTGCCGTTGGCCGCCAATGCAGCCACCAATATGAGAAACCTATACATACCACCACACCCAAGGTAAAAAGCCCCCATGGAGAAATCTCAAGCGGCCAGATAAATGTCGAAAACATTATCCCCATACACCAAACAGCGAGCAGAGAAAAGTTCCCAAACCATTTCAAACAAAACAAAAAGGCAACTGACGCAAGTAAAAAAAATGACCAATTGAACACTATTCTAGTTAAAGAAAAATCCATTTCTTTTAAAAAAAATTGGAACGCGGTAAACAATACTGACATTGTCGCCAGCACCAACCAATGAATTACCAACGCCCGCTGACGCAAACCCGGCATTAATCGCAATTGCCGATTAGATGGCAAAGACATGAGCTGCCCATGCAATACCAATACTGCGCTAAATGACCAGATTGAAAATACGACTGCCCAGATCCCCACAAAGACCAGCCGCCAATCGCCCACATTTAACAAGGATCCAACTACCACACTGAACACTGCAATTATGGTTGCCACCATACTGAGCATAAACAGCCAGTAGTGGTAGCGCGCGGGGATCATCAGCCAGCGAAACAAATGCCAATATTGGCTTAAAGTATTCGTCATCATGGCGCCAGCTCCAGAAAAATATCTTCCAAGCTTAAATATTCCACCGCCACCTCTGCATTAAATTCATTCGCGAGCTGTTGCGCCATATCTGGCTGCCAGTACTGGATCGTCAATTGTGTTTGCAGCCCCTGATTTTTTTGTCTTAGCAAATAAGGCCAGCGAATTTTTTCTGGTAGAGGTTCATTAGCTGTAAGCCTGACGCGCACCAAAGTTTCCTTAAGTCCGTCCAATTCACTCTGGCAAACCAGCAAGCCGTCGCGCAGTATCCATACCTGATTGGCAACTCGTTCAACATCATTGACAATATGCGTAGAAAAAATAACGGCGCGATTTTCATCGGAGGCTATCTCCACTAGCTGCTGTAAAAATTGACGTCGCGCAATCGGATCAAGGCTGGCGACCGGTTCATCCAGCACTAATAATTCTGGTTCGTGCGCTAATGCCAATAGAATCGATAATTTTTGGCGCTGCCCAACCGACATTTTTCCTACATAGGTATCCATCGGGATTAACCAATCGATAATTAAACGATCCACCAAGGTTTGATTCCAACGAGACTGATAGGCCTTAAATAGCGCGAGATGCTCCCAACCGTTCATACCCGCTAACAATTCATCCTGCTGCGGCACAAATCCAATGCGTTGCTTTATTTCACCATTGATCTCAGTCGCTTTAACGTCCCACAGTTTGGCGTCACCTGAAGCCGGAAAACCAAACCCCAAAATAGTTTCCAGCAAAGTGGTTTTACCTGCGCCATTTTTACCGAGCAATGCGATTACTTGCCCCGGCAATACTTGCGCGCTGATCCCTTTTAATACGGTGACACCACCCAATTTGCGCTGAAGATTGTTTAACAACACTGGGACAGACATAAAGACTCCTTGACCAAAAAAATAAATGCTCGAAAAAATTATTCGGTGATTTTATAAGGCTTGATCTGGTAGCCACGCTGTTTTAATTGCGCGAGCAAACCATTTTTACTCGACAGGTGTAAACTGCCCACTAGCACTAGCTCCACCGCAGGTGTTGTAAACATTGCTTCAATTTTTGGCAGCCAAGCCTGATTCCGCGCGACTAATAATTGCTGATAGATCTGCGGCGTTTCTTTACGCATATCAGCCGCCATTTCTTTATCTAATTTGTCTAATTCACCCACGCGCCAATATTCAAGGGATTTAGCCAGTACCTGATCCATTTTATGTATATCGCGCAAAGTGGATTTGATTACCAAATTGGCATCCATATCGGCGAGCGATGTTAATTGCGCAAGCACTTCGCCTGTTGTTTCAAGTTCTTGTGTAGCTTTACCACCGAGAATCGCCTTTTGATAAAAGTAGGCATCAACTCCTTGCCCCACACCGAAACCTTTGCTTTGCATTTCTGCCATGGATAAGGCGAGGCTGACAAACATGGCTTTAAACATACTCATTTGGCCAAGCGGGAATTGGCGCTGATCTGCAAAAGTTTGTAATTCTTGCCAAAGTTTTGGGTGCAAGTCTTGCGCTAAATTTTTGCCTTCGGTGTACATAAATGCCTGCGCCATCTGCCGGCCAAATTCTGGTGAACTGGCTTGTTTCATATCAGTTTCTAGCACCAAAATTTTTGCATTTTCATAGGCGTGTTCGAATCCCGGTGGGAGCGGGTAATCGCTATTGCGCAGCACATGAATAGTGCCGCCGAGATAAATTTTTTCATCGCCCTTGGTGATTTCATACAAGCTGGTTTCAGCACTCGCAGAAATACTGACGAATATCAACAAACTAGCAATCAACGTACAACAGAATCTCATAGCTCACTCCTTGGTGACGGGTTATGCAGCGAATGTTTTTAGATGCATCACTTTAAAAGCAATGTGTATTACTACACTAATACACAAAATCAATACTGACAAGTGTCAAGCCACATTTTTTACCCGACTCGATTAATTACAAGCAAAAAAATACCCGGACAATGCCGGGTATTTTCTTCGTCGGGAGTAAATATAAGTGCCTATGGCGCGAGCGAATCCAAGCCAATCACACCCAGAGGAGTGGTCAGGTTAGCACCATCCCGTGCAATCGCGGTGTATACCTTACCAGTGGCGAAGCTAAGCGTGGCTTTAATTGCTTCGGTTTTGGTACCGGTAGGCGCGATGATCACGTCGTAGTTACCCGCCGCCAATGACACATAACCGGTATCGGCTTTGAACGGTACATTGGCGAATGCAGGTGCAGCATTGGCAATGGAACTGCCCGCAGCAACCACATAGATATCCACATTGCCCGCCAGAGTCGATGCATGTACCAAACGAACCTTGGCCTCAGTAGCGACTTTACGGTTGTTATCGGTCAGCAATAACGGGCCGATATTCGCCAGAGCACCGGCCGCGATCAGGCTATATTCTGTGCCATTAGCCAGCGGCACATCGGCATTGATAACAACCGGTGAGGTGGTGCCGGTTGGAACCACTTTGAAGTTGTAAGTGGCTGCGGCCAGATTTAAGTAATTGGTGAACGCCGGGAACGCGAGATTGCTAACGGCCGGTGTTGCGCCGTTATTGGCTAACACATCCACCGCTGGTGCATTAGCAGAGCCATGCACTACACGCAGATTTGCCCCCGCCGCCGCATCACTTAAAACGGCCACATTGGCGCCATCCAATACGGCCAGTTGAATTGGTGATGAACCTGCACCCACGTTAGGTACAGCACCTATCAATAAGTCCTTACCGCTAGTCAGCGCTATCGAACCTGAGTCAAACACGACGGTGTTGTTGGGCAGAGTAACCCGAATGCGATAGGTGCCGGCAGGTACTTCAACTGGCCCAAGAGTGCCCTTGAACGAGAAGCTGCCCAGTGAAGTTGCGTCAGAAATGGCATCGCCGGGCGCGGTCACATGGACTTTTACTTCTGGCGCAGCCGCAGCTAGATGCGCAACACGTACACGCACATTGTTAGCATTCGCGAGTTTGCCCATATCGGTCAGAATCAAGGGTTCAATGTTGGCTACCGAGTTAACGGCAATTACGTCGTACCGCGTGTTGCGCGCAAGCGCCAGATCTACCGGACCGATCACCGTGAGGTTGCCACTGGGAATAATGCCTTCAACCGCGATGTTGTATGTATCGGCATTCAGCTCCAAATACCCGGTGGACTTTTGATAATCCAAGCCTGCTGCGGCGACGGCGCCGTTCACCCACAGGTTTACTTTAGGTGCGTCAGATGAAGCGTGGAATACCCGCACATGGGTTTTATTTGCGGCCAGACCATCCAAGCCGATCACACCCAGCGCTGCGGTTAAGCCAGCGCCATCGCGCGCAATTGCGGTGTAAACGCCACCTGCCATTAAGCTTACAGGGACTTTTATCGCTTCAGTTTTAGTCCCTACTGGCGCAATGATGACATCGTAGTTTCCCGCCGCGAGGCTTACATACCCAGTGCTGGCCTTAAATGGGATATTACTGAATGCTGGCGTAGCACTCGCGATACCTGCACCAGGCGCCGTGACATAGATATCCACATTACCGGCCAACGTGGAGCCGTGCACCAAACGCACTTTGGCTTCGGTGGCAACTGAGCGGTTATCGTCGGTCAACAGCAATGGTTCGATGTTAGCCAAACCGCCCAAGGCGATGAGGGTGTAAGCACTACCGTTCATTAAGGGTACATCGGCATTAATCACCACTGGCATAGTTGTCGCATTAGGGGTGACCTTGAAGTTATAGGTCGCTGCTGGCAGGTTCAAATAACCCGTGGTTTCTGGAAAGGCGAGATTGGCAATCGCAGGAGTAGCACCGTTGTTAGCGGTGATATCCACCGAGGGCGCATCGGCCGAGTTGTGCACCACGCGCAAATTCGCACCGGCATTTTTGTCGCTGATGATCGTCACCGCACTGCCATCCAGCACTGCGAGGCTAATGGGTGATGCGCCGGTGCCCACGTTGGGCACCGCCCCGATTAGCAAGTCTTTACCAGCGGCGAGGGTCACGGTACCGGAATCAAATACAACGGTGTTATCGGCCAAGGTGACACGGATTTGGTAACTACCTGCCGCTACTTCAACGGCTCCCAGGGTCTCTTTGAATGCAAAACTACCCAGAGCGGTTGCTGACGCCAAGTTCGCCCCCGGCGCCGTCACATACACTTTCACCGCAGGTGCCGCAGCTGCCAAGTGTGCGACGCGCACCCGCACCTTGCTGTTATCCGACAAGCTGCCAGCATCGCTTAATACCAATGGCTCAATGGCGCTCGCGGTATTTACCGCAATCACGTCATAGTCGGTTTTGCCAGCCAGCGTTAAGTTCACAGGTCCGATGACCACGGCATTACCGCCGGGGATTACACCCTCGACAGCCACCTTGTAGGTACCTTCGTCGAGCGTGAGATAACCAGTTGATTTTTGATAATCCAAACCGGAGGCAACCACTGCATCATTGACCCAGAGATTCACCTTGGGCGCATCGGGCGATGCGTGGAATACGCGCACCATGGTTTTGTCGAGTGGCGTTACGGTAATCGTGGCCGTTGCGCTTTTTTTGGTGTCGGCGACACTGGTTGCCGTTACATGATAGGTACCTGCAGCGAGCGGCGCCGTGTACATACCCGCTGCGGTTATTCCTCCACCGCTGGCCTCATCTACTTTCCAGGTCACTGCGGTATTTTTACTTCCAGTGATATTTGCTGAAAATGCCTGAGTCGTACCAGCTTTGATTGTGACTGTCATTGGGCTGACCGACACACTCACCTTCTCTTTGTCGTCACCCCCACAGGCGACGAGAATTACACTGAGTATTGCGAGAAAAATGCCTCTGATTAGCTTCATTTCCTTACCCTCTTGTTGACCGAATCAACCTGTCATTAGTGTTAGATTAAAGGTAAAACCCGTGGTAACGGGCCGGTATTAGCAGATTGGATTACGCCGTTAATTTTTTTAAGGATCAAAAGTCCACGTAAAAAAATCGTGGCCCAGACAAAAAAAACAGCCACAGCTCGCAAACCTCGACGGATAGAAAAGCAGAAATGATCCAGAGCAAAAGTCACTTCGTACAAAGAGCTTTATGGACTATCTATAAATGACGGGTAAGCGATAATGAGACTTCACATGACGACTAAAAAGGCCGTGTCGATGAATGACTCTACCGCCACAAATGACGCTCCCGACTGGGGGGCACTGCTGGCACGTGTTGCAGAGAATGATGACAAAGCGGCATTTCGTGCGATCTACCAACACTTTGCGCCGCGCATCAAAGCCTACGCAATCAATCAAGGCTTCAGCCAACACGCCGAAGTACTAGTACAAGAGGTGATGACCAGCGTCTGGCGCAACGCGGGAAAATACTCCGAGTCGCTTGCATCAGTATCGACCTGGATTTTTACCATCACCCGCAACCAGCGCATTGATATTTTGCGCAAGCTAAATCGCACTCGCGCAGAAGTCGTGATCGAAACTGAAGAGCTGTGGCAGATTCCCACCGAAGACACCACCATTTGTTCGATTCAAAATTTGTCAACGGAAAAATTTGTCAAAACCGCCATCGATAAATTACCCGAAGAGCAAATGATCGCACTGCGCAAAGTGTATTACGAAGGCAAAACCCACGAGGAAGTGGCTGAGGAGTTAAATATTCCTTTGGGTACAGTGAAGGGGCGCCTGCGTCTTTCGCTGCAAAAATTACGCGTTATGTTTGAGGATAAAGAGATATGAGCGGCTATCATCCTGATGATATGACCTTGATGAATTATGCAGCGGGAAGTTGCACTATTCCGGAATCACTCGCAGTGGCAATGCATTTGTGTTTTTGCCACGACTGCCGCCAGCACGTGAAAAATTTAAACCATTTGGGCGGCGCACTGCTGGAAACCATCAAACCTGCCAGCACCGATGACGATGCCTTTGAATCACTCATGGCATCGCTGGAACCGCACGCGCAGAGTGAAATCGCACAGGTGAAAATGGAACCAACTCCAAGCGAAAAAATCACTCAGCACTTCACTAATCCTTTGCTGCGTTATTTACCCACATCGCTTGCGGATCTACCCTGGCAACGCCAAACAAAAGAAATCAGCAAGTACGATTTAACCTCACTAATTAACGTAAAAGGCTTTCAAGTAGCGCTGCAAAAAATCAACGCTGGCGCAAAAGTGCCTAAGCATACCCACAAAGGTTTTGAATACACGGTAATTTTAAGCGGCGGATTTTCCGATGAACTCGGCGTATACCACGAAGGCGATTTCATCGCCCGCGACGCCAGCCACAAACACAGCCCAACCGCACTGCAAAACGAAGACTGTATTTGTTTGACGGTGTTAAATGCGCCGTTGAAATTTACTGGCTGGTATAGAGTATTAAATCCGTTTATGGCGTGGAGCTAAATTTCATATTGAAAATAAAAATCCCCGCTGCGGCGGGGATTTTTATGCCCACTACTAATACATTTTACTCAAATATATTCCCGCATTTTTCTACCGCCAACAGCCATTAAGCCATTATTTTGATAAAACCCCAATGTGCGCTCAAACTCCGGCAAAGGTGGGGTACATAATTCAATGCATGCCCAGCCATGATCTCGCCCATAATCTTTTATGACTGAAATCAGTTTGGCACCCACACCGGAAGATCTATAGAGGGGGTCAACATAAAACTCGGGAATAACACCTATTTTCCCACCAGCATAAAGCGCATAGGATTCTGTGAAAGTTGACATTGCAATTGGCTGATCTGCCCTGTAGCCAATAATCGCCCCATAATTTTTATCCCGAATCAATTCGCGACACCGCGCAACAGTTTCATCCAGATCAATCGAAAAGAATTGCACATTGGTTTTTAAGCAAATCTCTTCGGTTAGCTTGATAACAAATGCGGCGATGACTTCTGCATGACTCTCGGTTGCGACAGCAAATTTAATGCTCATCAATTATTCCTTTTAAATTTCACATTACTGGCGGATATTTCTGCTCCTCACCCAGACTACACATCAAACTCTTATTACACTGTAGTCAATCGCCCCAACTCATGCAGCGCAGCTTGCGCTAAAAAACCAGAGCGGCTTTTGTAAATGGGTTGGCGTGCGACTGTGTCGTCAATTCGTTTAATTAATACATCCGGCAGGGTTACATTTACTTTTTGGCTTTTGCCCAAGTAGCGCGTGATATCGACCTCCACTAACGCCCACACCCAACCCGCGAAATCTTGATTATTCAAATGTGATTTCATATCACTTGCCTGCGGAATATCCAAGCCATCCTCACAAAGAACTTCTAAATGCCCTTCGATCGCCTCGCGCGCGTTCAACACAGCCTCCTCAAAGGTATCCCCAGCTGAAAAGCATCCGGGAATATCGGGCACAACAACACCAAATGCATGCTTTTCATCTCCGGGTTCAATCGCTATTGGATACAACATATGTGATTCCTATTTTTTACCGGATAACTATTGATGAAATATTGGCAGGTTTTGCGGACATATTAATCTCACAAAAGTCCTGCTTGTTTTTTGATTTCCCTTACCAAGCCAATGCCAAGTGCCTTTTTGGGATGGGGAACGGTAATCGTCCCAGGCCTGTCAGGGTGTTTGAAGTGATGATGACTACCTTTGGTTCTCGCCAAATACCAACCTTCGGTTTCAATCAGCTTGATCAGTTCTGCGCTCGTCAATTCCAGATTCCTATCTTAATTTTCCAAATCCATATCACTAGTCAAGCCATTCAAAATAATAACTCCAATAACCCTAAATAAACAAGCCAGCCACAAACAAAAACGCCCGCATCTTTCGATGCGGGCGTTTTTGTTTAACTCAACTAGCGAAAATTACTCGGCAGTCACTTCTTCTGAAGCTGCTGCGCCTGACTCTTCGGCCAATGCTTCTTTGATCGAGAGTTTGATGCGGCCGCGTTGGTCTACATCCAAGCACTTCACTTTTACAACTTGGCCTTCTTTCAAATAGTCGCTCACGCTAGCTACGCGCTCGTCGGCGATTTGCGAGATGTGCACCAAGCCATCTTTACCTGGCAGGAAGTTTACGAAGGCGCCGAAGTCTACGATACGCACTACAGTACCTTCGTAGATCGCACCGATTTCCGCTTCAGCAACAATGCCCATTACGCGCAGGATCGCTGCTTGCAATGCGTCGTTATTGTCGGCGTAGATCTTAACGGTGCCGTCATCATCGATATCGATAGATGATTGGGTTTCTTCGGTGATTGCACGAATAGTCGCGCCGCCTTTACCGATGATGTCGCGGATTTTGTCCGGATGAATTTTGATGGTTTCAAAGCGCGGTGCGTTTTCGCTAACCACTGAACGCGAGCTTGGCAGCACTTTGTTCATTTCACCGAGAATGTGTAAACGCGCGGCCAGAGCTTGCTCCAGTGCGATTTCCATAATCTCTTCGGTGATGCCTTCAATTTTGATATCCATTTGCAGCGCAGTCACACCGCTAGTGGTACCGGCCACTTTAAAGTCCATATCGCCGAGGTGATCTTCGTCGCCGAGGATGTCGGTCAATACTGCAAAACCGTTAGCTTCTTTCACCAAGCCCATTGCGATACCCGCAACCGGTGCTTTGAGTGGAACACCGGCATCCATCAACGCCAAGCTTGCGCCACACACAGAAGCCATTGAACTTGAACCGTTAGATTCAGTAATTTCGCTCACTACACGCAATGTGTAAGGGAAATCGGATTCTTTTGGCAGAACTGAAGTCACACCGCGACGCGCCAAGCGGCCGTGACCAATTTCGCGACGACCAGTAGCACCCATACGACCACACTCACCTACCGAGAAAGGTGGGAAGTTGTAGTGCAGCATGAACGCATCTTTTTTGGAGCCTTCAAGGAAATCGATAATTTGTGCATCGCGCGCGTTACCCAGAGTCGCCACAACCAGCGCCTGAGTTTCACCGCGAGTAAACAACGCAGAACCGTGCGCTTTGCCCAATACGCCAACTTCAACTTGAATTGGACGAACGGTTTTGTTGTCGCGGCCATCGATACGTGGCTCGCCCGCTACGATGCGTGAACGCACCAAACGGTATTCAACCATGCCGAACTCGCCTTTCACTTCATCTGCTGTGAAGCCGGATTCTTCAGTAACCAAAGCCTCAACAGCTTGCGTGCGCAATTCGCCCAAACGGTTGTAGCGCTCAGCCTTGTCAGTGATGCGGTAAGCAGCGCCGATAGCATCGCCAAAACCGTTTAGGATCGCATCGGTCAAGCCTGCTTTAACAGCCACTGGTTGCCAATCCCAGCGCGGTTTGCCCGCATCGCGTGCTAATTCAGCACAGGCTTGCACAACAGCTTGCATCTCCTGGTGAGCGTAAAGTACGGCGCCGAGCATGATATCTTCCGGCAATTCTTTCGCTTCAGATTCCACCATCAATACCGCGTCTTTAGTACCGGCAACCACCATGTCCAACTCGGAAGTTTCAAGTTGCGCAAAGCTTGGGTTGAGGATGTAGCCTTCTTCCTGTGTGTAACCTACACGTGCACCACCAATCGGGCCGTTGAATGGAATACCGGAAATTGCCAAGGCGGCAGATGTGCCGATCATTGCCACTATATCGGGATCGTATTGCTTGTCGGTAGATACAACAGTACAAACCACTTGTACTTCGTTCAAGAAACCTTCGGGGAACAACGGACGGATTGGACGATCGATCAAACGAGAGGTCAGCGTTTCTTTTTCAGAAGGACGACCTTCACGCTTCAAATAGCCGCCGGGGATACGGCCAGCGGCATAACTTTTTTCTTGATAGTGCACAGACAGCGGGAAAAAATCCTGGCCTGCCTTCGCTTCTTTAGAACCTACCACGGTACAAAGTACACTGACTTCGCCCATGGTTGCCATCACTGCACCGGTTGCTTGACGAGCAATGCGGCCAGTTTCGAGGGTTACGGTTTGGTTGCCGTATTGGAACTTTTTAATAATCGGATTCACTCTTTTATCCTTTATATTCACTAAAAATCAATTGCGTTAATTGTTACGCGTCTATTTAAGTTTGTTCTTTTCTATCTATACAGGATCTATAAATTTCACATTCAACATCAGTACAAATATGCGTCCTGCCTATGCGCTAACTTTTTCTCTTATCAGCACAGATCCCTAACAGCTTTCGGTCTCTAGATGAAAATTAACTAGAAGCACAAAATAAAAGTGCCCGCAGAGCGGGCACTGGACAAACTTAACGGCGCAGACCTAATTTTTGAATCAGAGCAACGTAACGTGAAGCGTCTTTACCTTTCAGGTAGTCCAACAATTTACGACGGGCGTTTACCATACGGATCAGGCCGCGACGTGAATGGTGGTCTGCCTTGTGGTCAGCGAAGTGACCTTGCAGTTTGTTGATGTTTACAGTCAACAGAGCTACTTGGACTTCGGGTGAACCAGTATCACCTTCAGCTTGTTTGTATTCGTTAACGATTGCAGCTTTTTCAGAAGCACTCAGTGCCATGATGTTTTCCTCAATTTAATATGCGATTCAATTACAGCCCGCCCGTGCATATTTACAGGTGGGTTGTTGCGGTGATTATCCTGTCCTTATTAATGAAGAACAAAGGATGTCAGCCGCGGCTTTTTACCCATACAAGCAAGCTTGAGGGCAAATTCTAAGGGCTAGCGCTCGTTAGCCGAGCGGTTTGCCAAAATTCGCTTAGGGGCTACGCCACCCTCATCGGTGATGGTGCCCAGACCGAGAAACGCACGGGGCGATTGTTCGGTTTCTGCACAAAAGACGCGCACAATAGCACCTTGCTCGCCAAATCGATAGACCTTGGACACCATTACCGGGTTGCCCAAGCGGAAGTAGTGGGCGCTATTGGCGGGTAAATCTACCGCTGGCAGGCTGGCCACTGGTGCATCGGTGCTGAGCAGATACGCATCCAATGCCGCATATGCCGCCTCATCACCCGCTTCGGTCTGCACCTCATCAAAGCGCGCTTGCAGCTCTTCCAACGTGATGCACTGCGCTTCATCAAACAGACCCGCATGTGAACGATGCAGCGTTTTCACATGGCCACCGCAACCTAAGGCGACCCCCAGATCCACCGCAATCGAACGGATATAAGTGCCTTTGGTGCAGCGGATATCCAGCTCTACTTCGGCCTCTTCACCAGCGCGAAAGGCAAGAATTTCAATACTGTGAATAGTCACTGGGCGCGGCGCGCGCTCCACTTCAACCCCTTCGCGCGCCATCTTATAGAGCGGCTGGCCGTTGAGTTTGAGCGCGGAATACATAGGTGGCACTTGCAGAATATCGCCAGTGAGCGGCTTAAGTGCTGCTTCAACCTGTGCCCGCGTAATACCTGCAGTAGATTTTTGTTCGATGATCTCGCCATCGGCATCGCAGGTATCCGTAGTCGCGCCAAGGCGAATACAGGTGCGATAGCCTTTGTCGGCATCCAACAAAAATTGTGAGAACTTGGTCGCCTCACCAAAACAGAGCGGCAATACGCCGGTAGCCAGCGGGTCCAAGGCGCCTGTATGGCCGGCTTTTTCCACAAAAAACAACCGCTTAGCGCGCTGTAATGCGTGGTTAGAGGTCATGCCTGCAGGTTTTTCTAACAACAATACGCCATCGACGGGACGGCCTTTTCTACGCGCCATCAGTGCTGCTCGCCCTTGAAATCATCATCGGAAGCTGGCTCGTCATCGTGTTGATGCTGGCTGTCTTCTTTTAACGCGCGCTCAATCAACGTAGAAATCGCCTGACCTTTGACCGAGGTTTTGTCGTAGATAAATTGCAGCTTGGGCACTGTGCGCATGCTCAATTCTTTTGCCAGAAATGTGCGCAAGAAACCACTCGCTTTATTGAGAATCGAAGCGGCTGCGATACTTTCTTTTTCGTCATCAACACCCACAAAAGTCACATAGACTTTGGCATAGGCCATATCGCGGGTGACGGTGACTTCATTGATATTGACCAAACCAATGCGCGGATCGCGAATTTCATTGGGGATCACCTGCCCCAGCAAACGCTGGATGGCATCGGAGACGCGGTCTGAACGGGTAAATTCTCTTGGCATGCGCCACTAACCTCTGGTTTGCCCTTGAATTGGGCAGACAAAAAATAACAAAGCCCCACTCCCATGACAGGAGTGGGGCGCAGGTGTTGCAACCGGCTTAAAGCTGGCGCGCGACCTCTTTCACTTCGTAAACTTCGATCTGATCGCCCACTTTAACGTCGTAGTTCTTCACACCGATACCACATTCAATACCGTTGCGCACTTCGTTAACGTCATCTTTAAAGCGACGCAGAGATTCAAGTTCACCGGTGAAGATCACCACGTTATCGCGCAGTACACGGATCGGTTTATTACGCGATACGGTACCTTCAATCACCATACAACCAGCAACCTGGCCGAATTTCGGCGAATTGAACACTTCACGCACATTGGCGATACCAACGATTGTCTCAACACGCTCTGGATCCAGCATACCGCTCAGTGCCGCTTTCACTTCATCCAGCAACTGGTAAATGATGCTGTAGTAGCGAATATCCACGCCTTCCGCTTCCGCCATACGACGGGTAGTGCCATCGGCGCGCACGTTAAAGCCAACAATGATTGCACCAGAGGTAATCGCCAGATTCACATCATTCTCGGTAATACCCCCGATACCGGAAGAGATAATGTTCACTTGCACTTCTTCGTTACCGAGGTCGCCGAGTGAGGCAATAATCGCTTCGAGTGAACCGCGTACATCGGCCTTAACCACCACGGTAAGATTTTTCTTCTGGCCAGCTTCCATGTTGGAGAACATGTTCTCCAGTTTAGATGCCTGGAAGCGCGCCAATTTCTCTTTGCGCTCTTTCTCGGCACGGAATTGGGCAACTTCACGCGCTTTACGCTCGTCAGTCAACACCACAAAATCATCACCGGCGCTTGGTGGGGTATCCAAACCGAGAATCTCAACCGGAGTAGATGGACCCGCTTCAGTCACTTGTTGACCGCGCTCGTTCATCATGGCGCGCACACGACCATAACTTTGGCCTGCAAGAATCAAATCGCCCTGCTTTAAGGTGCCCTGCTGAACCAACATAGTGGCAACAGTACCGCGCCCCTTATCGACACGCGCTTCAATTACCACACCCTTAGCTGCCGCACTTGGCACCGCGTGCAACTCCAATACTTCGGCTTGCAATGAGATAGCTTCAAGCAACTCATCAATACCCTGGCCGGTATGGGCAGACACTTGAATAAACTGGGTATCACCACCGTAATTCTCGGGGATAACACCTTTTACAACCAATTCATTGGTAACACGATCCGGGTCGGCAGAGTGTTTGTCGCACTTGTTGATCGCCACTACGATAGGCACATTCGCCGCACGCGCATGGAGAATCGCCTCTTCGGTTTGCGGCATTACACCGTCATCCGCTGCCACTACCAGAATAACTACGTCAGTAGCCTTGGCACCACGGGCACGCATAGCGGTAAACGCGGCGTGACCTGGGGTATCGAGGAAAGTAATTTCACCACGTGAAGTCGACACACGATAAGCACCGATATGCTGGGTAATACCACCGGCTTCGCCAGCGGCCACTTTTGCTTCGCGGATGTAATCGAGCAGCGAGGTTTTACCATGGTCAACGTGCCCCATTACGGTAACAACCGGTGCACGCTGTACCAAATCCCCCTCAGTTTCGAGTGATTTTTCCAACGCATGTTCGATATCGTTTTCGCTAACCAATACGGCCTGATGACCCATCTCTTCAACCAACAACACCGCAGTATCTTGATCGATAGATTCGTTCATCGACGCCATTACACCCATTTTCATCAAGCGTTTGATCACTTCGCCCACCTTAACGGTGAGACGCTGCGCCAACTCTGCTACCGCAATGGTTTCCGGCACATTCACTTCATGAACAATTTTGGTGGTTGGCTTTTTAAAGGCGTGTTTGTTGTGCTTTTTGTGACTCGCACGCAAATGGCTGCGGCGTGCCAATACATCGCTGTCTTCGCCATCTTCAGCAACAAAATCTAACAAATCGACCTTAGGAGCCTTCTTGGAACCTGGCGCGCCTTTTTTGACCGCCTTGCCAGCACCGCGCTTACCGCGCTCAGAATCATCCCCATCGTCGTCATCGCGCTTATGGGTTTTCTTGTGATTATGGCTGTGCTTGGTATCTTCTTTGTCTGCCGGCGGCGCAATAACCGCAACGGCAGGCTTACCTTTGGCTGGGCCACGGGCATCTGGGCGCGCTGTTTTTGCTGGCGCTTGTCCAGCAGGTTTTTCAGCAGAGTTATCTGCACGCACTGGATTGCGTTTCGCCTCTTCGGCGGCACGTTTGGCTTCTTCGCGCGCTTTAACTTCAGCAAGACGCGCTGCCTCTTCCGCTTGACGGCGCTCAATAGCTGCGCGGCGTTTCTCTTCGATACCATCGGTAAAGGAAATGCGGTGCGAAGGCGCTTCAGCAGCAGGTGCATCAGCAGCAACCTCTTCCACAGGCGCTACAACTTCTGGCACAGCTTCTACGACAGGCTCGGGGGCAGGCGCGACTTCAGCGACTACCGGCTCTGCAGTCACCTCCACTTCTGGCTCAAAATCTGGCTCCAGCTCTGCAACGACGGATTCGCCCACTTCATCCTCACGCTTAACGTAGGTGCGCTTTTTACGCACCTCAACATTTACCGTTTTACGTGCATTACCCGTACCGGTTTTAATGGTCGTGGTGGTTTTGCGCTGCAAGGTGATTTTTTTAGGTTCCAGCGTGGCTTCGCCATGACTGCTCTTCAAAAAATTGAGCAAGCGCTGCTTCTCATCGTCAGACACTTTCGCCTCGGCACTTTTATGCTGCAAACCAGCTTCGTTCATCTGCTTAAGCAAACGATCTACCGGTGCGCCTATCGATTTGGCGAGTTCGTTAACGGTTACTTCTGCCATTGTTTTTCCTCAGGGATTGTTCGTTGCCTACAGGGTTTCGCTCACTAGAGTGGCTCACACTCAGGCAAACCAGGGCTCGCGCGCTTTCATAATCAGTGCGGCGGCACGAGTCGCGTCAACACCTTCAATTTCCAACAATTCATCTATCGATTGTTCAGCTAAATCTTCCATGGTGACAATACCGCGGCGCGCAAGGTTTGCGGCTAATGCATCATCCATACCTTCCATCGCCAGCAAGTCCTCTGCTGGTGCAACACCTTCAATGCGCTCTTCGGTCGCCAGTGCTTGCGTCAAGAGTGCATCTTTCGCACGCGCACGCAATTCTTCAGCAATCGTTTCATCAAAACCATCGATTGCCAGCATTTCTTCCAGCGGAACGTAAGCAACTTCTTCGAGCGTGGTGAAACCTTCTTCTACTAATACGCCAGCAATGTCTTCATCGACATCCAGCGCACTCATAAACATATTGATGTAGCTGCCAGATTCCGCTTCTTGTTTTGATTGCCATTCAGCAATGCTCATGACGTTGATATTCCAGCCAGTCAATTCACAGGCAAGACGCACGTTCTGACCACCGCGACCAATTGCCATTGCCAAATTTTCTTCGTTAACAGCCAAGTCCATAGAGCCCGCATCTTCATCAACAACGATGGATTCGATTTCAGCAGGGGACATAGCATTGATAACAAATTGCGCCGGGTTATCATCCCACAACACTATATCAACGCGCTCGCCACCCAGCTCATTGGACACCGCTTGCACACGCGAACCGCGCATACCCACACAGGCACCTACTGGATCAATACGGCCATCGTTAGTTTTAACCGCAATTTTTGCACGCAGACCTGGATCGCGCGCAGCGCCTTTAATTTCAATCACTTCTTCAGCAATTTCTGGCACTTCAATTTTGAACAGTTCAACCAACATTTGTGGATTCGAGCGGCTCAACAATAATTGTGGACCGCGCGCTTCTGAACGCACCTCTAACAACAGCGCACGAATACGATCGCCCATGCGGAAAATTTCGCGGCCAATTAATTGATCGCGCGGCAAAACACCTTCAGCGTTATTGCCCAAATCCACAATGATGCTATCGCGTGTTACTTTTTTCACGGTACCGCTGATAAGATCACCCATGCGATCGCGGTACTCATCAACCATTTGCGCACGTTCAGCTTCACGCACTTTTTGCACGATTACTTGCTTGGCAGTTTGTGCAGCAATACGACCAAACTCTGCGTTATCGATTTTTTCGCGGTAAGTGTCGCCCACAGCAAGTGACGCATCTTTATCGCGCGCCTCATCCAAATAAAGTTGTGTGCCTAACTCCGCCATGGTGTCATCCGCAACCAATTCCCAGCTGCGGAAGGTTTCATAATCACCAGTAACGCGATTGATAATAACCTCAATGGTTGAATCTTCATCAAAACGTTTTTTAGTAGCAGTCGCGAGCGCAATTTCAATTGCCTGGAAAATTAATTCCTTATCGACACCTTTCTCATTGGATACCGCATCAGCGACCAGCAAAATTTCTTTGTTCATTGGTTTGCCTCTGTTAACTCCTCAAGCCAGTGCTACGCACACACCAGATATTTACATTTCCCACACCGTCTATTTACGCAATTTGTCGCAAACAGACAGTTCATTTATATTCTGCTGCCAACTACTCTTTGTCGTTAGACAGATTGTGTTCGCGCATTAAATCCTCATAGCGCGGCTCTACATTTGCTTTATCAATTACATCGATTGCAATCTGCACTTCCTTATTATCCACCTGCAAAAACACATCGCCGCTTTCAACTTTAGTGATGACACCTTTAAAGCGACGGCGACCATCGCGCGCAATACGCAAACGCACACTGATAGTTTCCCCCACATAGCGCCCATACTGAGCTTCTTTATATAGAGGGCGATCCATACCTGGCGACGACACTTCGAGCGTGTATTCACCATCAATTGGATCCTCTACGTCAAACACACTGCTCACTTGACGACTCACGCGCTCGCAGTCATCCAGCGACACACCATTAGGGCCATCGATAAAAATGCGCACCGTGGTGTAACGCCCCTGCGTCAAATACTCCAATCCCCACAGTTCACAACCTAATGCGGTGGCGACAGGTGAGACCATTTGCTCTAACAATTCTTGCTTGGAAGCCATGCTTTATTCCGGATTCAAACCAGCCCTGCAAAATACAAGAGCCCAAAAAACAAAAATGGGCACAAGGCCCATTCAAACGTTTACTGCATTTACCACACAGGCCTGCGTGGTGGGGCAAAGCCCGCAAACAACAAATACAAAAAAGCCCCAAAAAGGGGCTTCTCGACTTGAATCTGCTTTACGAAAAAGCAAATTCAATACTTCTTGGTTTGGCGAGAGCCGGGAAATCCCTTTATCTCCACCTGTTTCTTGTCTATCAAACCAACAAGAAGCAAAGAATTTTTGGTTGCGGGGGCAGGATTTGAACCTACGACCTTCGGGTTATGAGCCCGACGAGCTACCAAACTGCTCCACCCCGCGACTGAAACTCACATTTGCTAACCGCTCAAGTGAGGCCGCGAATTATAGGGAGACAAGCGGTAGCGGTCAAGGAAAATCAACATCTAAGCGCAAGAAAAGCCAATTTGGTTGTTTTATTGAACGATAAGATCAATTGCACAACAGACCGCAGCCGCCAGACCAAATCTACCTATCTCTTATGACAATCTAATTAACCGCTACACAGTTTTATTTAAAAAACTGCCAATCTCGGCGCCTGAATTAAATACACCAATTTCTATTAGACGACGATTGAGATCGATATTGCGCTTGGTGCCTTCATTAAAAAACTCCGCGCGTGCCTGACGCTGATCCAACAGACGCTGCTCCGCTTCAAAACGCTCTTGATCTGCCTGCAGTCGCGCCTCTTCGTCGGCTAAACGCTGTTTTTCACTTTCCGCACTATCTTGACGCACGTCAGCGGGTTCATCTGCTCCAGTGGCTTGATCCTGCTGCGCAGAATCCACCCCGTCGCGACGCTCTTGCGCCTCTATTGCCTGTTGTTCGCGCAGCTCAGCCCGCGCCTGCTGCTCCATCTGTGCCGCCTGCGCCGCAACACTTCCATCCTGCGAGGATGGATCAGCAGGAGCATTTGCAGCACGGCGCAATTGTTGCGCCTTACGCAAGGTTGCTTCCGGATCACCAGGAATGGGGGATGTATCAATTTTGACTTCGCCGCCCACGGCGTAACTCACACCATCGGGGCCGCGTACAAAAGAATAGGTCGGGCTGCTGCCATATTGCCCGGCGACAGCCGCATGGGCCTGTTCATGAGCGCGCACTTCGCGGTCGCGCGCCGCCAATGTCTGTATTTGTTCGCGCTCGGCCTGTTGTCGCTCTTGGTCAGCGCGACGATTTGCTGTCGCCCCCTGCGCTGCCTGATCGCCACCCTGGGCAACAGACTCTCGCCCCTGTGCGCCGCGTTCAACACGATCGCGCTCAACATCATCATTGGGGCGTTCATCGGGGAAGCGGCGATTCTGCCCGCGCCCTGACTCAGCGGATTGCTCAGCGGGGCGAAAGCTGGACGATTTAAGATCGGTAGTTTCCTGACCAACAGGCGCACGTCCCATAGGCGCAAATGGCGCTACGGTATTGGCGAAGCTAGACGGAATATTATTGATCACTCAAATCACCTCACAGAACCCAAAAACGCGGCACCATTAAGCCTTGACGTCTAATAGAGTGCCTATTGTTTCATTGGCGGCCTGAACCACTTTGGCAGAGCTATCAAACACTTGGCTCTGCGCTTTGATATTAATCAGCGGCTCAGCAATATCATTTGCTTGAGGATTGTCGCGCTGGGTGGTGCCCGCTTGCGCGATTTGCTGTGCCGATTGCAGCATCGATGACTGGCTTTTTTGCATACCAATCAGACCCTGATTGACTACCGAACCTACGTCCATCAGCTTGCCCTCTTTAGTTGGCTATCAAGAATGTAATTGACCGAGGAAACAGCATAAAAACATTTCCCCGACACTATGTAATAGTCTACGCCGGGAAACGACCAAAAAACAGGCGATATTGCCGCTAATGAGGCGCCTTTTAAGACGAGTTTGATGTAAAAAGCGCTTTACTATAACCCCTGATTATTCCAACACAGGGTTATTCGTTGTTTCTTTGACTGCAGCAAACAGGCCCAAGCTTTGCTGATACTTCGATATGGCTTTTGCCTGCTCAAACACACTTTGTGCCGTTAACTGCAAACGGCTGCGCACCGGCAGCTGTGCTGCTTGCAATGCCCGCCCACTCCATGTGTTGCAGTTGCTAAACAAACTGTAATGGCCGCTGGCCTGATAAAAATGTCCCGCATCCGTTACATAAGCCCGCAACGGAATCACGCGGCCAGATTCATCTAACGCAAACGATTTATCCAAATAGCGAATCAATTTGCGCATCCCCTTATCGGTTATGGCGATGGGCACGCGGGTTTCTGAAGGGATAGATGTAAAAGGTGGCTGCGCATAAGCAATCACCTGCAGCGCTGAATGGCTCGATGCAATTAGCGCTTTAGTCGCAGAGCCGAAGGTTTTACTTTTGCCAGTGAAGTAATTGCCATCGCCCCAGCCGATACGAACAAAACGCTGGCTGGCAGCCTCTTGCTGCAAATAACGGCTGTGGCGCGCGACCGTTTTTGCATCCATTAAAATGCTCGTGTGCCAATCGCGGTAAATAAAATAAATGATGTGCTCGGTATTAACACTGGGAATTTTTTGTTTTGCTGGCATAGAGCTGCAGCCCGCAAGCGCACACAGGGCAAACAAACAGACTGTAAAATTCCGCAACAAGATGCACATGCTTATTGAAGCATCACGCTGAGAACAACTGCGCCAGCACTTCGGCATCAAGTGCATTGGCGACCGCTTCCGGCGCAGCATTATCCAGCCAAGGCACAACCCCCAAACAAGGTGCGGGAATACGCGCGGCCAGGCTGTGAATATTTTCCTGCAACACCGGCATATCTGCATCGATACAATTGGCCACCCAGCCCGCCAATTGCAAACCGTCATTGCGAATTGCCTCTACCGTTAAGAGCGCATGATTGATGCAACCCAAACGTACACCCACCACTAAAATCACCGGTAAGCGCAAAATTTTCACCACATCCGCGAGCGTCTCTTGTGGATTTAACGGCACACGCCAACCGCCCGCACCTTCAACCAAGGTAAAGTCCGCCTGATTCAAACTGCCGCGACAAAAGCCGGCGATACGATCAGCCGACAAAATTCGTTTCTCTTGTTGCGCTGCAATATGTGGCGCTATGGCCGATGCCAAGGCGATAGGATTTATTTGTTCATAAACCAAGGGCTCGGTGATTACCGACTGCAACAACAAGGCATCGGCATTGCGAAAACCGGCATCGGTTTTTTCGCAACCGGCTGCAAGCGGTTTTAATGCCGCAGTCGTTAAACCCTGTTGTTTTGCCGCGACCAATAAACCTGCCGCCACCAACGTTTTGCCGACATCTGTATCTGTACCGGCGATAAAAAATGTTTTTCTAGCCATGATATTTACTCGCCGCCTCTTTGTTTGCCGTTAAATAGATAACATCGTAAGTTGCAGGCAAACCCTGTGCGCCGCGAAACACTTCATAAGCATTTTTAAATGCCAGCAACCGCGCTCGCCCGGTTAAACCTTCGGGTTTTCCCGCATTGACATTGTGTGCACCCAAGGCTTTAAGCTCACGGGTTAAATCGCTCAGCCGCTCATAATAAAGGCTGCGAATTTCCTGCTGTAATTGAGCCACAAATAAATTCGCGGACTCGGTTGCCGCCGTTAAATCCTGCGCCGACTGGAAGCGATTGACATGCACATAATTATCCACCTGCTGCCATGCGGATTTTAATTCGTGCAAAGTGTTGGGGCCGAGCGTGGCTATATGCAATTGGCCGCCGGGTTTCAACACCCGCGCCAACTCACTCAGCAACTGTGGCAAATCATTACACCACTGAATGGCGAGGCTGGAGAAAATAAGGTCGACGCTATTGTCCGCCAGCGGCAACACCTCGGCATCTGCACACAGCCAATTGATTTTTGCATGCTGCGCCGCCGCGTAATGCAACATGCCTTGAGCTATATCTAAACCTATAACCTGCGCATCGCCATATTGCTGCGCCAATTGTCGAGTAAAAAATCCGGTGCCAGAACCCAGATCCAAAATCACTTTTTGTGCAGAGGTATGAGCGGGAAAATCAGATGGCAACTGCACCATTAACTCTGTGCCTATATCGCGCTGCAATTGCGCGACCGAATCGTAAGTAGCTGCAGCGCGACTAAAGGATTGCGCCACCTTTTTTTTATCCAAGTCTAGTGTTTTAACGATTTGCTCTTTTACAAAACGAGCCACCGCATCGACCACCATTTGCGGCTGACTCCAGTGCAAGGCATGGGCGCTATTTTTTACGATTTGAATCTGTTGCCGCGGATTCAGCTGCGCCATTGGCTCGGCGGCAGTCACCGGCACTAGCGCATCTTTTTCGGCCAACAAATGCAAACCCGGTAGCGCTAGTTGCGCAAAAGCTTCACGGTTATCCAACACAGATAACAACTGCAAAGCTTGCAGCCAATTGTCGGTCACTGGGCCGACATCGCTGCGGCGCAATTGTTTTAATAGGCTGCGCTCTTCGGCATCGCCCTGTGCTAATAAACCGCTGAATAATTTTAAAGTCGCTTGCGGATCTTGAGCAAAACCTTGGTTAAATTGACGATTGGTGGCGCGCGCCATGGCTGCAGGGTAATCCGGCGTCGCGACAAACTTTACGTTAGCCGCAAGCGTAATCAGGCCGCGAATGTGCTCAGGAAAACGCGCCGCCAATTGCACCGCGAGCATACCGCCCAGCGACCACCCCATAACCACGGCGTTTTCTGGTAATTGCGCCGCGATCTTATCGAGCACCGCATCGAGTGAAAATTCTGGCAGAGGTTCGCTTTCACCAAAGCCGGGTAAATCAATGAGTGTCACCGACACTATTTTTTGCAGAGGTTCCAACAGCGGCTGCCAGGTGCGGCTATCGCAACCCCAGCCGTGAATTAATACCAAGTTAATCATGCTCAACCTCGCCCATGATGTCCGCCAGTGCCAGTAATAACTGGTCAACTTGCTCAATGGTGTGTTGTGCGGAAAAGGTAATGCGCAAACGCGAACTGCCGACCGGAACTGTGGGCGGGCGAATCGCAATAATTAAAATGCCGCGCTCGGCTAATTTTTGCGAGATCAACAAAGCGCGCGCTTCATCGCCAATCACTACCGGCTGGATCGGCGAAAAGGAATCCATCAATTGCAAATTAAGCGCCTGAGCGCCAGCGCGAAAATGTGCGATGAGTCTATTGAGATGTTCACGGCGCCACTGCTCCGTTTGTATCAAACGCAAACTCGCCCGTGTTGCCGCCGCCACTGCAGGCGGCATGGCTGTGGTGTAAATATAAGGCCGAGCAAATTGGATAAGGGTTTCGATCAGGGTTTCACTGCCTGCGATAAAAGCACCGAAGCTACCGGCGGCTTTGCCAAGGGTGCCCATTAAAATCGGCAACTGCTCTTGGTTTAAACCAAAGTGTTCTGCGCAACCAGCGCCGGTTTTTCCCAAGCAACCAAAGCCATGGGCGTCATCCACCATCAACCAGGCATTATTTTTTTGTGCGAGTGCGGCGAGTTCAGGTAGTGGAGCGCAATCGCCATCCATGCTGAACACACCATCCACCACAATTAATTTTCTTGCGGCTTCGGTTTTATCTAAACGGCTTTGCAGGTTATCCAGATCATTGTGTAAAAAGCGCTGGAAACGCGCGCCACTTAATAAACCTGCATCGAGCAAACTGGCGTGATTTAATCGGTCTTCAAATACCCCATCACCCTGCCCAACTAGCGCGGTAATCGCGCCCATATTGGCCATATAACCGGTAGAAAATAACAGCGCTCGCTCGCGCCCGGTAAATGCCGCCAACTCTTCTTCCAGCGCGTGGTGCTCACTGGAATGCCCGGCGACTAGATGCGAAGCACCACTGCCCACACCCAATGTGGTTGCAGATTGCTGCAGCGCGGCGATCACCTCCGGGTGATTGGCTAGGCCTAAATAATCATTGCTGCAAAAGGCGAGATAGTTTTTTCCATCCACCATCACCTGCGGTGTTTGTGGCGACTGCAATAATTTGCGCGTGCGATACAAATGCGCAGCGCGGCGTTCGGCGAGAGCGGGAGCGAGAGTTTGATCGAGATGAGAGGACATGAGTGCGGCACACGTAGGATGGGTGGAGCCGAAAGGCGATACCCATCAAATTCGAACGCAGATGTAGTGGGTATCGCTTAGGCTCCACCCACCCTACGGATAATTAACAAAATTTTATTTTGCCGCGTTGTAAAAAAACTCATCCAACTTGGCTTCTTGCAACTGATGCACAATCGATGCTTGCTGTTCGCTTTCATTTTCATGCACTTCATAAGCTTCGGGGTTAATGCCGAGCTTGTTGAACAATTGCATATCTTTGTTAGCTTCTGGGTTAGGCGTGGTCAACAATTTTTCGCCGTAGAAAATCGAGTTAGCGCCGGCGAGAAATGCCATCGCTTGGGTTTGCTCGTTCATTTGCTCACGGCCAGCCGATAAGCGCACATGGGATTGCGGCATCAAAATGCGGGCGACGGCAATGGTGCGGATAAAATCAAATGGGTCGAGATCGGCCTGATTTTCCAAGGGTGTACCATCAACTTTAACCAACATATTAATAGGCACAGATTCAGGGTGCTCCGGCATATTCGCCAACTGTTGCAGCAAACCAGCGCGATCATTTTCCTCTTCGCCCATACCGACAATACCGCCGCAGCAGACTTTCATGCCCGCTTTGCGCACATTGTCGAGGGTTTGCAGGCGATCCTGGTAGGTGCGGGTGGTGATGATTTCGCCGTAGTATTCGGGAGAAGTATCCAGGTTGTGGTTGTAGTAATCCAAACCTGCATCAGCCAATTCTTGCGCTTGCGACTCGTCCAGCATACCCAGCGTCATACAAGTTTCCAGACCGAGCGCTTTTACGCCCTGCACCATGGTGGTCACATAGGGCATATCTTTGTTTTTCGGCGAGCGCCAAGCGGCACCCATGCAGAAGCGAGTTGCGCCCGAGGCTTTGGCAGCTTTGGCTTCTTCGATGACTTTTTCTACCGCCATCAACTTTTCGCGCTCAAGACCGGTGTCGTAGCGCGCCGATTGCGGACAGTAGGCGCAATCTTCCGGGCAGGCGCCGGTTTTGATCGAGCAGAGTGTACTGACTTGCACTTCATTCGGGTTGAAATGGGCGCGATGCACGCTTTGCGCCTGAAACATCAGGTCGCTAAATGGCAGGGCAAACAGGGCGGTAATTTCGGCGCGGGTCCAATCGTGTCTAACACTTGGAGCAAAGCTGGCATTCATAAAGGCATTCCGTGGTCATTCTGGACAAGAGTTTTTGGGCTATGCAGCATCTTAACCGAGCCAAAAAAGCTGTCAACCTAAAAGACAGAATGAGGTTTACTACTCGATTTTGACAAAACCGCTGGCAATATCGAAAATGCGCCCACAAGGATTATTGCCAACAGGGATTTTTATGCTGCATTTCATCGCTTCAGCTACCACCAAACTGGTCGATCAGCTCCTACCTGCGCCCTGCCTGTTGTGTGGTTTGGCCAGCCCCGACTACCGATTGCTATGCCCTGAATGTGACGCTGCCTTGCCGCGCCTCAGCCAAGAGCTGTATTTATGCAGCTGCTGCGCACTGCCACTTACCAGCGATGCCACCCTGTGCGGCAAATGCCTGCGCAAGCCGCCCGCGTTCAGCCAATCGAGCATTGCATTTAGCTATATACATCCACTGGATCACCTCATCCATCAATTCAAATACCGGCGCCAATTGAGCAGCGGCAAATTGCTTGCGCGACTCTTAGCCGATACTTGCCAGCACAGCGAGCGCCCAGACTTTTTACTGCCCGTACCCAGCCACTGGCGCAAACGCTGGCAGCGCGGTTTTAACCAGAGCGAGCTGATGGCCTATTGGGTGGGCGAACAATTGGCGCTTCCGGTGTTATCGGCCTGCCAGCAAACCCATTATCACCATTCGCAAAAAGGCCTGAGCCGTGCTGAGCGATTAAAAAATTTGCGCGAATCTTTCAGTATCAAGCCGGGTTATCGCCTAAAAATCGCCAATGCCCATGTTGCGCTGATAGATGATGTGGTCACCACCACTGCTACAACACGTACTTTGAGTGAACTATTAATCAAAGCGGGCGCCCAACGGGTGGATATTTGGGCGCTGGCGCGTACACCAGATCATTAAGGTTGGGTTTATTGAACCAGATAAACTACATCCCCGTATTCGCTACCGGCAGCGCAACATTCGCGTATTGATGACAAATCTTGCTACCTCACAGGTGCAATAGCCGCTACTATTCTTTTTCGCTTAGCCCGTTACTTTTATCGTTAATAGCCACAAGGATTTACATGAGTTTTCCCTATCGAGCGCTGACCCGCGCCCTTGCTTTTGCCGTCAGCTTGAGCCTGCCCGCGCTGGCCGAAACCACCCCGCCATTGCCATCGTCCGCCGCCCAGCAGCTTTATGCATCTGCCCAGCAGGATTTACTGCAACTGCGCGTATTGCTGAAAAACGGCAATAGCCAGTCGTCGGTTGGCTCGGGGTTTTTAATCGGCAACTCCAATTTGGTGGTGACTAATTTCCATGTGGTCTCGCAAATTGCGCTGGAACCGGAAACCTATTTTGGCGAATACAAAGACACCAGTGGCGCCAGTGGTGCAATTGAATTGCTCGCCGTGGATGTACTGCACGATTTGGCGATTGTGCGGATCGCACGCAATGGCAGCGGCTTTTTTAAGGTGCCTCATACATCTGCAGAAAGCGAACAACCTGCGCTGGTGAAATTAAATCAGGGGCAGCATTTATATTCTCTCGGCAATCCACTCGATTTGGGTTTTACCATCTCCGAGGGGACTTATAACGGGATCAGCGCACGCGGTTTTTCCGATCAATTGATGTTTACTGGAGCGGTCAACGCCGGCATGAGCGGCGGCCCCAATGTGACAGCCGATGGTCAGGTCGCGGGAGTTAATGTTGCGCATCGCCGCGACGGTGAATTGGTCAGTTTTTTGGTGCCAGTGCGCTATGTGCAAGCTTTACTGGCGCGTGTCACCAGCGAGATGAAAGCGCCGACCGATTTCAAACCCGTCATTGGCGAACAGTTGCTCGAACACCAAGCGGTGATGGTGGATAAATTATTGGAGAAGCCATTCAGCATTAAAGATTTGGGCCCCTACCGCGTACCGGTGCGCGAATCCGATCAGGTGCGCTGCTGGGGCAATACCGATAGCTCGGCAAAAAAGGCTTATACCATCGCCCGAATTAATTGCTCGATGGAATCGGCAATTTTTGTGTCAGGCGAGCTGCAAACCGGTCACATCAGCATGCATCACAAATACGCACACAACAAAAAACTCAACGCTATGCAATTTGCCCAACTCGCCAGCAACATGTTTGACGATCAGGTGTACAGCACCGCAAAAAGCGAAACCATCACTCCCGCGGCCTGTACCGAGGATTTTATTAAACACAATAATATTTCGCTGCGCGCGCTGGTCTGCGCCGAGGCATATCACAAATTTAAAGAGCTGTACGATTTTACCTTAATCACCGCAAGCACCGACGACAGCTATAAAAGTTTACAAAGCATGATCAATATTCAGGGCGTGTCCTACAGCAACGGGATGAAGTTAATCAGCCAATTTTTGCAGGGCATTGATCGCTCAAGCAAAACTGACGATGAAATAAAACCACTGCCCGATGACATGATCCAGAGCGATGAAGTTGATACTGACGAATCAAACACTATGGAGGCCGCACAATGAGCCACTCCATTTTTGTTGAGCAGTTAACCCCCGATGGTGAAGTGCTGCATCGCAGCAAGGTGACACATATACCTATCACCATTGGCCGCGCTTACGACAACGATATTATTCTCGATGATCCACACACGGCTGCACATCACGCCCAGATTGAGTTGAATCAACTCGATGAATTAATCATCGCCGACCTGGGCAGCCACAACGGCATCACCCTCACCAACAGCCGCACCAATACCCGTGAGAATTTTTTTGTAGTGGATGGCGATAAAGTCTATCGCCTCGGCCACACTCACTTGCGCGTTCGCACGGCTGATTACCAAGTCGCTGCTGAAGTGACTGATTTGACCAACCACCAGTGGGAGGGATTATTGCCTGCCTTAACCGGCTTGGTATTGCTGCTGGTTAGCGGTTTGATGAGCACTTGGCTGGCGGATCTGAATCAAGGCACGCTGAGCAAATACCTGCTGGAATTGGTGAGCGTGTTCGGTTTTGCCATTGGCTGGAGCGGAGTGTGGGCGCTGTTTGGCAAACTCTTTACCGGCCACGCTCGCTTCGGTCGCCACTTGTTTATCGCCAGTGCCGGACTTGCCTTTCTGGAACTGTGGGAGCATGTCAGCGGCCTGCTCGCCTACGCATTGAGCTGGGAGTTCTTGACCCGATTTAATTCGCATCCCCTTATTGTGATTTGCGCAACGGTGCTGTACTTCCACATGCGCACGGCGGGCAACAAACGCCCGGGGCGTTTGAAACTCATCTTGATCGCCTTGGTATTGCTGGGCTCAACCATCACCATGACCAAAAAATATCAGGCGAGCAATCATCTGTCTGATGAGCTTTATATGAGCCACATTTATCCCCCTGCCGTCCGCCTCAGCCGCGATCACAGCTTGGAAGAATTTATGGCAGATATGCAATCGCTCAAAAAACAGGTTGATGATGAACGTAAAGAAAAACCTGAGAAAGAAAAGCCAGAGCAAGATGCTGCCACCAACGATCAAACCGAGGAACAAAAATCAGAACAGGGCAGCTCCGCCACGACACAATGATCAATAACAAGGATTCAGGCGCGGGCTTTTCCATCGCCCGCGCCGATTCGTTGGACAGCATCCACCCGCGCGCCTAGAATGGCGCCCTTTTTCTAACCCACCTTATCTGCGCAGGTACTCCAATGGGCAACAAAACCACCCTCTATGCCGCTCACCAAACCATGGGCGGCAAACTTGTGGACTTTGGCGGCTGGGATATGCCACTGCACTACGGCTCGCAAATCGAAGAACACCACAAGGTGCGCCAGCACGCCGGCATGTTTGATGTATCACACATGACCGTGGTGGATGTGACCGGCGCAGACGCCAAAGCCTATCTGCAATATTTGCTGGCGAACGATGTCGCCAAGCTGGATACGCTCTACGGCAAAGCGCTGTACAGCGGCATGCTCAACCATGAAGGTGGTGTGATTGACGACCTGATCGTGTACAACCTGGGCGATTGGTATCGTGTGGTGGTCAATTGCAGCACCCGCGAAAAAGATCTCGCTTGGATGAATCAAGTCGCACAAAAATTCGCTGTCGCCATCACCGAGCGCGCCGAATTGGCGATGATTGCAGTACAGGGCCCGCAAGCCATTCAAATCGCCTCATCACTGGTCAACGCCGAGCAGGCAGCGGTAATTGCCAGCTTGAACGTATTCCAAGGTTTACCTGTAGGCGATTGGTTTATTGGCCGCACCGGTTATACCGGCGAAGACGGTTTGGAAATTATGCTACCCAATGACGCCGCAGCAAGCTTCTGGCAAGCGCTGGCGGATGCGGGTGTCGCACCTTGTGGCTTGGGCGCACGCGACACCTTGCGCCTGGAAGCAGGCATGAATCTTTACGGTCATGAAATGGATGAGACCGTATCGCCACTGGCCGCCAATATGGGCTGGACTATTGCATGGCAACCAGCGGAGCGCGATTTTATCGGCCGCGCAGTTTTGGAGACCCAAAAAGCCGCCGCATCAACCCAAAAACTGGTGGGATTAGTCTTGCGCGAACGCGGTGTATTGCGCGCCGAACAAGTTGTCACAGTAGAGGGTAGCGATGAAAAAGGCGTTATCACCAGCGGGACATTTTCACCGAGCTTGGGCTATTCTATTGCTTTGGCACGCGTGCCACGGAGTATTGGCAGCCACTGCCAAGTGGAAATGCGCGGCAAGCAAGTGACGGTGGAAGTGGTAGCACCCAATTTTGTACGCAACGGCAAAGCGGTTATCTAAAGTTACGCAAAACGTTAACTATTCTCACAGAACCATTGCTGGAATAATCACAGCAACATTTACACGAACAATTACTGAACCAATTACAGGAACAATTACAGGAAAAAAGCCATGAGCGATATTCGCAAAGAACTGAAATATTTGAGCAGCCACGAGTGGGCACGCGTTGAAGAAGATGGCACAGTCACCATCGGCATTACCGACCACGCACAAGACGCTTTGGGCGATGTTGTGTATGTAGAAACTCCGGAAGTCGGCACCCGTGTTGCGTTGGGTGAAGAGGCGGGTGTAGTGGAATCAGTTAAAGCCGCGTCCGATATTTATTCACTGGTTTCTGGCGAAGTGATTGAAGTTAACGAAGCGCTGCAAGACGCACCTGAAACCGTTAACAGCTCACCCTATGATGACGGCTGGTTCTTCCGTGTTAAACCCGATGATTTAGCAGAGCTCGACGAAGCACTGGATGCCAGCGAGTATCGTGAATTACTGGAAAGCGACGAATAATTTCTTATTTATTCGCCATCCATAAAAAACGCGGCCGATGCCGCGTTTTTTTATGGCCAACGATTTAAGTTAATTCACATCGCTGATTTGATTTTGTTTTGAATAGTTTTTACATCACGCGGCCAAGGACCTGCATCGCGCTGCGCGCTGGGCAAACGGGCAATCGCCTGCCGCGCCTGTGCCGAACTGGAGTAGCGGCCAGTAATCACCACAAACCAATCTCGCCCTTGGCGCTTGCTGCGAAAGACTAGCAAATCATTTTTATTGGGTTGCTCCGCAACAAAAGCCCGCGCAGCTTTTTCAGTGCTAACGCCCAATAACTGCACCGTAAATTCACTTGGTTGCCAAGACAAAATAGTGCGCTCTTGCGCATTTGCACCAATCGCCGCAGTACTTGTCGATTTCACCACAGGCTTAGCAATTTCCGGCTCAGGCTTGACCTCGGGCACTTTAGGCTGCGCCACTGGCTCCGGCACAGTCACAACCGGTTTTGGCTGCGGCAATGGCTCTGACATTGGCTCGGGCACAGCTTGAACCTGCTTGGGCGGCGCGGTAGGCAACTGCGCCAACGGAACAATTTCCTCTTTAGGTAACTCATCGCTGCCAACATTCGCACCTTTAGTTGTTTGCGCTGCTGGCTGTACTTGCTGATTAGGTTGTAATGGTTGCGGCAGTGACTGCAACAGTGGCTGCACCGGGGTATCGGTAGAGCTCAATGCTGCCTGCTGATCGGTAGCTATTGACGACGCAGGCTGGGCTGGCGCGGCTGGAATTGCCGCCGAATTCACCAAAGAAGAATTGGCGCTTGTCGGTTTTTTTTCCTCATCACCCATATAAAGAATTACAACACCAACCATTGCTATCAGCAGAGATAAAGCAACAATATGCAGCACTGGTAGCGGGCGCTTACTAGATGGAGATGCAGGCGTAACTGACTCCAGCAGACGCTCCTGCGCCAATTCATGCAGCACACTGAGCTGCCCATGGGTCTGCCGCCACCAAGGCTCAACCATCGACTCTGAAAAAATTTCCGGCCCGAGATAGTCGGCCATCTCCATACGGAAATTTAAATAATCAACAGTTTCCAATAATCCGAAGGATTGCAAATGTAGATCATTGATTAATAAGTTTTCCGGACTCAAACGCTCCAGGCGATGCATCAATTGCGGCTCGCCAAACAGTGCAAGATGCAGGCGATTTTGCTGTGGAAAATTATTGAGCAGAGAGGTAATAACAGATATGGATTGATCATCCAACAAATGTGCATTGTCCAATACAACAACGGCTAAACCTTCATTATCCGATACAGCCTCCTCAGCAATAAAAGCCTCAAGGCTGGTCAGCAAGTTTTCCGTTGATGGGACATCGCCAGCATTAATCTCAAACGACTGAACAATCGACAATAAAATCTGCTCAAGGCTTTGCCCGGAGCGCAAACTTAAAAAACAAATTTGATCCTGATCGGAAAGCGAATCCATAAACGCATGGGCAATACGCGTTTTTCCCACTCCATATTCGCCCAAAACCGCAAGAACACTATTGCTGAATTGGCAGAGATGCAGCAACTGGTCGAGCAATTGCCGACGACCAGCACCGGTAAATAGTGGAAACGAGTAATCCTGCGCAAATGGGTCTTCAGACAAACCGTAACGCTGGCGATAATCTGCCAATAATTGATCTTCAGAGTGCCCGTTATCCAGCTCATCAAACAAATAAGGTTGTTGTGAGTCGCCGTGATCGAGCAAGCGACTGTCCGGCTGGGCACGCAGCGGTGACTCTCTGGTCATGATCTATGTCTCTTGTAACCTGTTTGATTAATCTGCTTTACACGCATCAAATGTATCTTGCAGCATGCCAGCATCTATATCGCTGGTAATAATTGCTTTGCCCATAGACTCCAACAACACCAAGCGCAAACGACCATCCAATACTTTTTTATCGACGCCCATTAATTCCATGAATTGAGTTGGAATCATATCAGACGGTGCTTTAACGGGCAGATTTGCACGCTGCAACAAATGGATCACGCGCGCCAACTCATCATTACTGATAGCACCGCGACGACAGGATAAGTCCGCTGCCATTACCATGCCTGCAGCAACCGCCTCGCCATGCAGCCAATTGCCATACCCCTGCGCCGTTTCAATTGCATGGCCAAAGGTGTGGCCTAAATTTAAAATCGCACGCAAGCCGCCTTCATGCTCATCTTGCGCCACTACATCCGCTTTATTTTCACAGGAACGTTTTACCGCATAAGCCAAGGCAGTCATGTCGCCTGCAAGCAAATCATCCATATTGTTTTCCAACCAGACAAAAAAGTCATAATCAGAAATCAAACCGTATTTCACTATCTCCGCAATACCTGCGGATAATTCACGCGCGGGTAAGGTCCTTAACAAAGAGGTATCTGCAAGCACACAGCGCGGCTGATAAAAAGCGCCGATCATATTTTTACCGAGCGGATGATTCACGCCGGTTTTTCCACCCACGGATGAATCAACCATGGATAACAAGGTTGTAGGAATCTGAATAAAATCCACGCCACGTTGATAGGTTGCAGCGGCAAAACCAGTCATATCGCCAACCACTCCACCACCCAGCGCAATTAACGTAGTTGTACGGTTGTGGCGCGAGCTAAGTAAGGTATCAAAGATACTGCTCCACACTTGCAACGTCTTATGGCTTTCACCATCGGGCAAAATCACAGTGTCTACTTGATAGTCACTAAGGGCCGCACAAAGCTTATCGAGATAGAGAGGAGCAACCGTCTCATTGGTAACCACGCAAACCTGACGCCCGCGAATATGCGGACACAATAATTCCGGCTGCGACAATAATTGTTCGCCGATATAAATGGGATAGCTGCGATCCCCCAAATTAACGGTTAAAACCTGCATAAAGATTGCCTTTTACGAAGACGAAGAAAATCAGCCGCACTTTATCACAAAGCACAGACTGATATCAGCGATGGGAACACGAGAAAAAAGTGCTGAAAAACACTGAAGCAGCTAAGCGTCTTGCACCAACGATGCAATTTCTTGCGCAACCGTTTTGGGAGAACGGCGATCTGTATTAACGATAAAGTCAGCGGCATCCTGGTACAGCGGATCGCGCAGCGCTAACAGATCAATAATTTTCTGACGTGGATTTTCAACTTGTAGTAAGGGGCGTTTTTTATCGCGAGCAGTGCGCTCAACCAGCTGCTCAATGGACGCAGTAAGGTAACAAACAAAACCCGATGATTTCATCATTTCGCGATTTTGCGCACGCAAAACAATCCCGCCACCTGTAGCAATGACTGCATCGCGCTCATTTGCCAATTCGAGCAAAACTGCCGTCTCTCGCTCACGAAAACCTTCTTCACCTTCCATATCGAAGATCCAAGGAATATCAGCCCCCGTGCGCTCTTCTATGACACGGTCGCTATCGCGAAAACTGAGATTTAATTCTGCAGCCAACAAACGGCCTATTGTAGATTTGCCGGCCCCCATGGGGCCGACCAGAAAGACATTGGGTTTACGCATTAGTTTGAGAGAGTATCCGACATCAACTTGGGAGTAACAAAAATCAGCAATTCAGTTTTGAATTGACTATCAACAGTTTTCTTAAATAAGCGACCGAGATAGGGAATGTCGCCAAGTAATGGCACTTTGCTTTCACCCTTTGTTCCCTCAAGCGAGAACACACCACCCAAAACTACTGTCTGACCATTATTTACAAGAACCTTGGTTTGCAAACGGGTGATATCAACTGTTGGAACACCAGTTTCAGTTACCTGCCCAAGTGAGTCTTTCCACACCACCAAATCCATAATGATGCGATTATCCGGTGTTATTTGCGGAGTGACCTCTAACTTCAAAACAGCTTCACGGAAACCGGTAGTTGTGCCGCCACTCGGAGCACTTTCCTGATAACCAATTTCTTTACCGGATTTGATAATCGCCAACTGCTTATCACTGGTAATAACCTTAGGTTGCGAGACGATCTCAGCATAACCCGAAGTCTCCAATGCACTCAGCTCCAGATCAAGATAGGTGTTGTCAGTCAACACACCTATTGCTGCTGTGGCGGCATTCGTATTATTGACTGCAAGATTAACCACATTATTCTCTGTGAGATTTAGTGAGTTATCATCATCATTTGGACCAGGATGCCACCAATTGTAGGGGCTAGTGCCGTCCTCATCATCTAATCCTTCCTGAGAGCCAGCAAAGTCTATAATTCGTCTATTGTTAGCGTTGAATCCTGCCCCCCCCCAACGCACACCTAATTCACGCTCAAAGTCTGTATTGGCAATAACGATACGCGCCTCAATCATTACCTGACGGATCGGAATATCAATTTGGTCAACCAACCGCTTGAAAGACTCAATACGCTCTGCCGTGTCGGTAATGATAATCGAGTTGGTGCGCTCATCCACCACACCTTGCCCACGCTCAGACAAAACACTACCTGTAGCTTTGCTACCGCCTTGGCCACCGCCGCCACCGCCACCGCCACCGCTATCACCACGGAACAATTCAAACATTTCCTTCGCATTGGCGTAACGAACACGAATATATTCAGTTCTAAGTGGCGCCAATTCTTCAAGTTGTTTCTTAGTAGTAATTTCCTGACGTTCGCGCTCCGCAATTTCCGCCGCTGGAGCAACCATTAACACATTACCAACTTGACGCTTATCCAAACCTTTATTCTTGAGCACCATCTCTAGCGCCTGGTCCCAAGGAACATTTTGTAAACGTAAAGTAATGCGCCCTTGAACCGTATCGCTCGCCACCAAATTCAACTCGGTAAAGTCAGCAATAATTTGCAGCACCGCGCGAACCTCAATATCTTGAAAGTCCAGAGATAATTTTTCACCGGTGTATTCAAAATCTTTTTTCTTTTCCTGCTTTTCTTGGGCAGTTAATGGCTTAATACTCAACACATATTCATTGTCAGTCTGATAGGCAAGATAATCAAAATCACCTCCAGCACTGATGTTAAGCACAGAACTTTCACCTTCTTGAGTCGCACTCACCAATGAAACCGGAGTAGCAAAGTCAACCACATCCAGCCGACGGCGCAATTCTGGTGGTAACCAAGCATCTTTAAAGGATAATTTCACACCTGCACCAGTGCCAACCATATCAGCACTGACTTTTGGGTTGGATAAAGTCACAATCACCCGCCCCTCGCCAGCAGTGCCACGGCGAAAATCGATATTGGTGATTTTTGTTTGATTGCCAATAGCATCGTTTTCTTTAAACGATGACCTAGTAGCCACCTCAACAGCCGGACGAGAAATTTGCCCGCTATCAGTCCCTTTTGCTGCACCAACCTCCACAACAAAACTATTGCCATCCGTACGAGTTGTATACGAGGCTAAATCATTGAGATTCAATATAAGGCGAGTACGCCCCTCACTGGTTAACACCATCGCGCTTTGACCATTATCAACGGCAAGAGGAAAACGTCGCTCTTTTAGCCCACTCACAACATCAGGAAAGTCGAGCACGATACGTGCAGGTTTTTCGATGGTATAGCCTTTGGGTGCGGGCGGCTGCGTATCAAATGACATGCGCACTTCAAAACGCTCGCCAGGCAATTGGAAAAAATTAATTTCATTTAAGGTACTTGCCAGTGTTAAAGGCGAAATCACCAAGCCAACAAATGCCAAAACATATTTACGCATATTCAACCCCGGAGTGAATAGAGCACGCATACCCGCTATTCCTTCTCTTCTAATTTAATAATTCTGGGACGTTCAACCCAACCATTAGAACCATCACCCACAATCTCCATCACCTCAATTTGCCCTGAGCTAGTGGATATTATTTTGCCGTGGTTCATCCCCAAGTAATTTCCTACTGTTGCTGGCACAACACTATTCGCACCATCATCAATCAGCGCCCAAAGTTGGCCGCCCTTACTGATAGTCCCTACCATCTTAAGCGAGGTAATATTAAAACCTTCGAGAAACTCTTTTTCTCTGGTCAAATCTGGCGCAACTGCACGTCCACCTTTTGCAGCCGATTCATCAATTGGAATAGGCTTTTCAAAAGGGCTACGCAAAGTCATCGCGCTGTAAGTAAATGGCTGGTATGGACTAAACGTAGGTAGCGGCTCAATTTGCCCCTTGGGTCTGCGCTTTGTCTCCTCCATAAAATTAACCAAATCTTGCTGAGAAGACTGACCACAGCCCACCAATACCAGCAAACAGAGTAGTTCGATAATTAACAGTGACCGTTTCATTGGGCGGCCTCCTGAGACTTGTAGCGATAGGTCTTCGCTAAAATTTTCATACTTAACGTTTTATTTTCTTTAGTTGCAGTAATGGAGAAATCATGCAATGTCACAATACGCGGCATTCCAGCAACACCACTCACAAAACCGCCCATGTCATGATAGCCCCCCTCCGCTGAAATACTGATCGGCACCTCAATGTAATATTCAGCCACAACATCAGGCTGAAAATTAATATTGATATTAGTCAATCCGCTCTCACTACCACGAGTACCTATATCTTCTAAAAGTCCAGGCACTTCGGTTTTGGCAGGCAGGCGCGACAACAAGGAGTCAAATGTAACTTTCATCTCTTCCATTTGCGCCTTGTAGGCATCCAAATTCGCGGCTTCAAAACTGCGTTTTTCAAAAGTCCCCCGCAAGGTTTGCTCTTGTGCGACTGCAGCCTCAAGCTCTAAATTCAAATCACTAATTTTAAGATAGTAAGTACCCGCAAAAACCACCACTATTAACAACAAACAGACGAACGCTTTAGCAGGCCAAGGCCAAACACCTATTTTTTCAAAATCTATATCGTTTACATCAAATTCTTTAAGCTGCTCGAGGGTATCTTGAAATGACATCTATTTAACCCCTCCTGTAGTTTTGGCCGGATCAATTGCGGGATCCACCGGTGCGGAAGTCTCTACCGTCATTTTAAATCTACTCGCATCCTCACCTTCCTCAGGTGCAGCATCGACTGAAATCAAGTTGTGTGACGCATACCAGTCTGAGGCTTCAAGATTGCGCAGAAAACTGGCTATCCGATTGTACGATTCAGCCACACCCACAATAGTTACTACATTGCCTTTTCGCTCTGCTGAATTGATCCAAACACCATCAGGAATAGCTCGCGCAAGCTCATCGAAATACCGAACAATAACTGGACGAGTCCCCTCAAGATCGGTGATCACTTTGATGCGCGCCAATAAATCATCGCGAACTTTTTTAATCTCACTGATTTCTTTTACCTGTGCATCAAGCTTGGCAATCTCCTGCTGAAGCAGCTGATTACGGGCATTTTGATTTTCAATAGCCGTCTGCACACTGGACACCCACACATAGGCTCCAAAGGCTGCCGCCAAACCAATCCCGACAATAACCCCTAGAAACTCTCGTTTCTTTTCTTGCCGATAAGCCTCGCGCCAGGGCAATAAGTTAATTTTGGCCATTAGTCAAAACTCCTCATTGCCAAACCAGTAACAATCATCAAGGCAGGAGCATCGTTTGCGAGCGACACTGCATTTACTCTGGATGAAACTGACATACGCGCAAACGGATTAGCTACCACAGTTTGCGTCCCTAATTTTTCTTCTATCAAACCCACCAATCCTTCTAACGAAGCAACACCGCCAGCGAGGATGATGTAGTCCACATCATTGTACTGACTAGCGGAAAAGAAGAATTGGAGAGAACGTGTAACTTGTTGCACCACAGCATCTTTAAAGGGAACCAGAACTTCCATCTCGTAGTCATCGGGCAAACCGCCTTGCTTCTTGGCAAGACCTGCCTCCTCGCGTGATAAACCATAGCGCCGCTGAATTTCTTCTGTCAGCTGACGTCCGCCAAACAACTGTTCGCGGGTATAAACGGTTTTGCCATCGACCAGAACACTCAAGGTCGTCATGGTCGCACCTATGTCGATAATTGCGACAACCTGCCCCTCTTGATCTTCCAATTGCTCAGCGATCAATTCAAAGGCGCGTTCCATACAATAAGCTTCAATATCAACTTTTTCCGCAATCAGATCTGAATCAGCCAGAACCTGCTGGCGAACCTCTACGTTTTCACGGCGACATGCCGCCAACAAAACTTCCACCTGATCGGGGTTGCGCGGAGAAATCCCCTGCACTTCAAAGTCAAGTGCCACCTCCTCAAGGGGGAAGGGGATATATTGATCAGCCTCAGCAGCGATCTGACTTTCCATTGCGTCGTCATTTAAATCCATCGGCATATCGATCATCTTAGTGATCACCGCTGAACCGGCGACAGCAACAGCTGCATGTTTAAGCTTGGTTTTAGACTGCTTGACCATAGACCTGACCACTTCCGCCACTGCGACAGGGTCAGCAATGTTCTTCTCCACCACCGCATTGGGCGGGAGAGCTTTTACGGTATAGGACTCAACGCGGTAGCGATCGCCACTGCGACTAAGTTCAAGCAATTTGACCGAGGTGGAACTGATATCCAACCCGACCACCGGCTTAGCCTTCTTATCGAGGAAACTTAAAATGCCCATTTTTCTATCTATATCCGTAACTTAGACGTTGTTTATGTTATAGCACTTTAACTTAAGCCTGCAACAAACCGATGAATATGTAAACAGGCAAAAAGCCCGTATAATGCCCGCCACCTGCGGCAACCGCGCTAACTCATTAATTCACATAGAAAAAATGTTCAGTAAAAAATCCTTCTTCGGCACTATTTTCTGGCTGTTACTGGCCGGTTTCAGCGTTACTTTGGTGACATTCGCCGGGCTCTATCTTTATTTGAGCCCTAAATTGCCATCGGTTGATTCATTGAGGGAGGTTAAATTACAGACCCCTTTGAGAGTTTATTCAAGCGACGGCAAGTTAATAGGCGAATTTGGCGAACAGCGTCGCACTCCCCTTACCTACAACCAAATACCGCCCCTGTATATAAAAGCACTCCTCTCCGCCGAAGATGCAGAGTTCTTTGAGCATCATGGAGTTTCTCTAAAAGGCATGTTGCGCGCCGCATCACAAATTCTGAAGTCCGGCGCCATTCAATCTGGCGGAAGTACTATTACGCAACAGTTGGCGCGTGATTTCTTTCTCACTCGCAAGCAAGTCTTCTCACGCAAGTTTAACGAAATCCTCTTATCCATTGAAATTGAACGGAAATTTACCAAGGAGGAAATCCTTGAACTGTTCAACAACAAAATGTTCTTCGGCAACCGCGCCTATGGTTTGCAAGCAGCAGCCCAGATCTACTATGGCAAAGATATTGACCAGCTAAGTATCGCTCAATACGCCATGATTGTAGGTGTATTGAAAGCGCCATCTGCCTATAACCCACTCGCCAATCTCAAGCGCGCCATGATTCGTCGCAATTGGATTATCGGCCGCATGTACGAACTAAAACACATAGACCAAGCCACATACGAGGCGGCAATCAACGAACCCAATACCGCTAGCTACCACGGCACCACCTTGGACGTACAAGCGCCCTACATTTCAGAAATGGCACGGCAGGAAGTATTGGATCGGTTTGGCGACAAGACTTACTCCGAGGGTTACAAGGTTTACACCAGTGTCGATAGCGCCATGCAAGCGACTGCACAGGCCGCCGTACTCAAGGGATTGCTGAGCTACGATCAGCGCCACGGTTATCGCGGGCCAGAGCGGCACTTAAAACCCTCAGAGGATGCCGACCTCATCGACTGGCAAGATCAACTGCAAAACATTCCCACTCTCGGCGGTCAGGAACCTGCCGCGGTGGTAGATACACAAGCAAAATCACTGCGCGTATTGATGAGCAATGGCGACTTTGTGGACCTTGGCTGGGAACAAGGCTTATCTGAGGTTCGCCCTTACTTGACCGAAGATAGCCGCGGCGCCACTTATAAATCAGTTACCGAATTTCTCAAACCTGGCGATGTAGTGCGCATCACCAAAGACAGCGATGATCAATGGCGCTTTAGTCAAGTGCCCGCGATTCAGGCCGCACTTGTGTCTCTCGACCCACTAGATGGCGCCATTCGCTCACTAGTCGGCGGCCTCGATTTCAATCAAAGCCATTACAACCGCGCGATTCAAGGTGCACGCCAGCCTGGCTCGAGCTTTAAACCGCTGATTTATACCGCCGCATTGGAAAATGGTTTCACTCCGGCATCAATCATTAACGATGCACCTATAGTGATTGAAAACACCAGCACAGGGATCGCTTGGCGTCCGGAAAATGATGATGGTAAGTTTGTCGGCCCCATGCGCATGCGTCAGGCACTCTACCGCTCCCGCAACCTGGTATCGATTCGTCTGTTGCGCAGCATTGGCATGCAAACCGCGCTCGACAGCCTCGCCCGTTTTGGCTTCAACCCCAAAGAGTTCCCGCGCGACCTAACCCTCGCGCTCGGCACCCATGCCCTCACCCCCATGCAAATGGCCACAGCATATGCAGCCTTCGCCAATGGTGGTTTTAAAGTTGACCCCTATCTGGTCACGCGCATTGAGGATAGCAAAGGCAATATTGTTTACGAGGCACGACCAAAGCGGGTATGCAAAGAATGCGAGTTTAATCAACTCAGCTATGCCGATGATGGCAGCCTGATACCGGCAACCCCCAGCCTTGATAACAATGCGCGTGCGCCCCGTATTATTGATGCGCGCATCGCCTACCTGATCGATTCAATGCTGCGCGATGTGATCGACAAAGGCACTGGCCGACTAGCCAAACAGCTTGAACGCAATGACATTGCAGGTAAAACCGGCACCACCAACGGCCCGCGCGATAGCTGGTTTTCCGGCTACAACCCCAATGTCGCAACCAGCGTTTGGGTAGGCTTTGATGCAAACACCCTGTTGGGGCGGAGAGAGTTCGGCAGCTCGGCAGCACTACCCATCTGGATCGATTTTATGCGCACCGCACTGGAGGGAATTCCCGATAAATTGCCGCGCCAGCCAGAGGGGATAGTGACGGTGCGGATCAATCCGGATACCGGCAAACCCGCCATGCCAGGCGATCCGGATGCGATTTTTGAAGTATTTTTAGGCGAAGATACAGGCCGCACTTCGGCTGCAGGCAATGAAAGCAGCGAGCAGGCGACCTTGCCGGAAGAGCTTTTCTAACCTTGTCATTCAGTGATTACCCTCATGGACGAGGGCGACCGCAGCTGCATCACCAGCGGCTTAAATTGCTGCGAACGCTTCGACTTTTGCGCACTAATCCAACCGCGCACTTCAATCTTTTGCCCTTTCAACGCGAGCCAATCCTGCTTACGGTAACTCAATAGAGGCCAGTCTTTTTTGGCGACTCGCAACACCAGCTTGCCATCCAACTCCAGCCACACCGCAGAGTTGATATCCACCTTAGCGACACGCCCACTCACCAGCCGAAAACCAGTTTCATCGCCGCGCATGGAGGTGCTTGGCAGCGGCTGCCAATAGGGGTCGCGCCACATGCCCAGATGTTTTTTACGCGCGCCCGACTCAATTGCCGCTAGGCATTTTGCCTGTGCGGTATTAGGCGGCACCGCGACTTGCATCGCCATCCCGTTGCGCACCTGCTCTGCCCCCAAACTGCGGCCACTGCCATCGTATACATGCGCCAGCAAACGACCGTAGTGATCGCGCCGTTCTTGCTCAAAGCCCAAGCGCACACGGCCTTTAGCGCGCTCGATAAACGCCTGCGCCACTGCGCGGGATTCTCGCCCGAGCGGCTGGCCAGCATTTTTGCCGTGAGTGATTTCCGGTGCATTCACCCCGAGAATGCGTACCGAGCGGCCATCTTGCAGCTTCAATGTGTCGCCGTCAGATACACGCACCACCTGCAGCAACTCACCGGACGAAGAGCCGCATTCAGCAACAACAGAAACGGAAAATAACAGGCATAAAAAAACGCCGGAAATCTTCATTTCCGGCGTTTTTACTAGCGCAGCTAGCAGAGTGCGATACAAGAAATTAGTCTTTCTTGGCACCAGCGATACGGCTGCCGAAACGCTTGGTGAAGCGGTCGATACGGCCACCGGTATCAACTACTTTTTGCTTGCCGGTGTAGAACGGGTGGCAAGAACCGCATACGTCAACGTGCAAAGGCTTGCCCATGGTTGAACGAGTGTTAAAAGTGTTACCGCAGCTGCAAGTTACTGCGATCTCAACGTAATTTGGATGGATATCTGCTTTCATGATGATTGCCTTGTGTGATCTGCGCCGCCACCCGGTCGTTGCCGAGCACCGCACATAGGTTTAAAAAACGGCTGTTTTTAGGGAGCGGGGATACTACCAGAAAACCATATCTGCGCAACTGAAAACAGCAGTTTAGCCCAAAAAATCACCAGCCCACCTTGCTCGTAGCTACCACAAGACTCCTTTAACCTACGAAGCTCAGATCGATTAGGTTATTCTGCCCGCCTCGTTTGGCGACTATCGACCCCATGACATCAACCACATCGACAGAATTCCTGCTGCTGGAAATCGCACTGCCAGTGCCGCTAAGGCGCTGCTTCGACTATTTATTGCCGGCGGATGTTAGCGTCGATGAACTGCAGCCCGGCGTATTGATACGGGTGCCCTTTGGCCGTCAGGAGTTGATTGGTGTGCTGCTCAGGGTGAAAACCGAAACCGTGCAGGAGCCTGCTAAATTGCGTGCAGCCTTGGCGATTATCGACTCGCACCCCGCGCTCGATAGCGAATTGCTCGACCTCTGCCTCTGGGCCGCTGACTACTACCAATGCGCCCCCGGTGAAGCCCTGCAAACCGCACTGCCCGCACTGTTGCGCCAAGGTGAACCGGCGCAACTGCGCGGCGAGCCAGTATTTCGCCTCACCACTGAGGGTAAAGGTTTGCCCGAGGGCGCACTTAAACGCTCCCCCAAACAGGCGGCCTTACTCGCCGCACTGCAAACCCGCCATCAGCTCAACCGCGCCGATCTCGACCTGCTCGACATTCCGCGCAGCATCGCCAAAACCCTGATCGATAAAGGTCTGGTTCGCATCGATGAAGTCACCCCAGTGCCGGCACCGCTGCCCGCACAACTATTGGGTGAACAGCCGTTAGTACTGAGCGATGAGCAGCACAACGCATTTGCGCAGATCGACTACCACCACTTTAAAACCTACCTGCTCGATGGCGCTACCGGCAGCGGCAAAACCGAAATCTACCTGCAAGCCATTGAACAAACCCTCAAGCAGGGCAAACAAGCCTTGGTACTGGTGCCAGAAATCGGCTTGACCCCACAAACCCTTGAGCGCTTCCAACGCCGCTTTAATTTGCCGATTGTCGCCCTGCACTCCGGCCTCAATGACCGCGAGCGGCTGGACGCTTGGCTGCAAGCGCGCGACGGTATAGCACGCATTATCATCGGCACCCGCTCGGCGCTGTTTACGCCGCTAAAAGAACCGGGCATTTTGATTATCGATGAAGAGCACGACGGCTCCTTTAAACAGCAGGATGGCTTTCGCTATTCCGCACGGGATCTCGCTGCGGTACGCGCCCATCGCCTCGGGATTCCACTGATCCTCGGCTCCGCCACACCGTCGCTGGAAACCTTGCACAACGCCATCCAAGGTCGCTACCAATATCTGCGCCTGAAAGCGCGCGCGGGCAAGGCCAAACCACCTGAAATCCAACTGCTCGATATTCGCGGCGAAATCCTGCACGAAGGTTTTGCGCAAGCCAGTATCGATGCGATTGGCGATACCCTCGACAAAGGCAATCAGGTGTTGGTTTTCCTTAATCGCCGCGGTTACGCACCCACACTGGAATGTCACGATTGCGGCTGGCTGGCGAATTGCAACCACTGCGATGCACGCATGACCGTGCACCAGACCCCGCGCCATTTGCACTGCCACCACTGTGATCACCAGCGCGGTATTCCCAAGCGCTGCCCCAGTTGCAACAGCAGCAGAATCCAGCCCATTGGCCAGGGCACCGAGCGCAGCGAAGTAGTGCTGCAACAACTGTTTCCCACCCAGAAAGTGATCCGCGTCGACCGCGATTCCACCCGCAACAAAAACGCGATGCAGAAGTTATTGGTTGATGTGCACTCCGGCGACCCCTGCATTCTGGTCGGCACCCAAATGCTCGCCAAGGGTCATCACTTTGCCGATGTCACACTGGTGGTGATTATCGATGCCGATGCTGGCCTATTCAGCACCGACTTTCGTGGCGCCGAGCGCATGGGGCAGTTGTTGTTGCAAGTCGCTGGGCGCGCTGGGCGCGAAGAAAAAAATGGCCGCGTGATTTTGCAGAGCCACCACACCGATCACCCGCTGGTGCAAACGCTGGTGCAGCAGGGTTATCACGCACTAGCAGATTTGATTCTGCATGAACGCCAAATTACCCAGCTGCCGCCCTATCGCCACTTGGCACTGCTTCGCGCCGAGAGCAAACAAGCCATAGCCGCTGTGGATTTTTTACAAGTCGCACGACAAATGGCCGAACAACTACAAGCGCCGCAACCCTTCTTTAGTTACCTAGGGCCACTGCCGGCGATGATGGAAAAACGCGGTGACCGCTTTCGCTACCAATTACAAATCAACAGCGCACATCGCAAACCCTTGCAACAGTTGCTCAGCCAACTTGCCTTGCAACTAGAGGCATCGCCGCTCGCCAAACGGGTGCGCTGGTCGATTGATGTTGATCCGCAGGAGATGGGCTAGGTCGCGCGCTTAGTGACTCACCTGCGCAATCCCTTTACAATCGCGCCCTCGATGTAACCCAAAAAAGCCAATCCCATGAGTAGAGATTTCGCCAAAAAAGGCCGCGCCCCCGCGCGCCGCACGTCATCCAACAATGCCCCCACGCCGCCTTGGCTGTGGTTTGCTGCAGGTTTGGTCTTGGGTGCTTTTGCGGCCAGCCTCTATTTCATTAAAAACCCGGTGACTGCTCCGGCGCCCAAAGAAGAACCCAAACCCAAAGTCGTCGATAACAAAACCCCTAAACCGCGTTTTGATTTCTACAAATTACTGCAAGAAAGCGAGACGATTGTTCCGGCCAGCGAAACAATTAACGAAGAAAAACCGGCACAGGAACAAACTACCGAATATATCCTGCAGGTGGGATCTTTCCCGCGTTCAGAAGATGCCGACAAATTGCGCGCGCAATTAATTCTGCTCAACCTCGACGCCAATATCGAGAAAGTGGAAATTCGCAAAGGCGAAATTTGGCACCGTGTAGTAGTGGGTCCGTTCAAAACCCAAAACCAACTCACCAGCGCGCGCTCGCAGCTGGTTAAAAACGAATACAACGCGCTGGTACTCAAACGCGCCAAAACCAAATAAGCCCCTTCCCTCAGCCCGCGCCTTGAAAAAGGCGCGCGCGCCCCCACTTTTCTGGCTTCTCCGAAGTAAATTTAGAAGGAAGTCCAGTGACAACAATTCTCTCTGTGCGCCGCGATGGGCAAGTCGTGATTGGCGGCGATGGCCAGGTATCCCTCGGCAATACCGTGATGAAAGGCAATGCACGCAAAGTTCGCCGCCTCTACAAAAATCAAGTCATCGCCGGATTTGCCGGTGGCACTGCCGATGCCTTCACCCTCTTCGAGCGTTTTGAAGCCAAACTCGAAGCCCACAATGGCCAACTCACCCGCGCGGCAGTTGAACTCGCCAAAGAGTGGCGAACGGATCGCAGCCTGCGGCGATTGGAGGCGCTGCTCGCGGTGGCCGACAAAGAAGCTTCGTTAATCATTACCGGCAATGGCGATGTGATTCAGCCGGAAGACGATTTAATCGCAATCGGCTCCGGCGGCAACTATGCCCAAGCCGCCGCGCGCGCGCTGCTGGAAAACACCCAATTAGATGCGCGCAGCATTGTGGAAAAGGGTTTGAAAATCGCGGGCGATATCTGCGTATTTACCAACCAATCCCACACGATTGAAACACTGGAATATTGAAATTAAAGAGGGAATCGTCATACCCGCTTGCGGGTATCCATAGGTCTTAAATTCAACAGCTGGATCCCCGCTACGCGAGGATGACGACTCCCCTATAAAAAAACACACCGAATTAATACGCAATAATTGCCATTACACCTACATTATTTTTAAGAGTTTTATATGTCCTCCATGACTCCGCGCGAAATCGTGCACGAATTAGATAAACACATCGTCGGCCAGGGCGACGCCAAACGCGCCGTTGCGATTGCGCTGCGCAACCGCTGGCGCCGCATGCAAGTGCCGGCTGATATGCGCAATGAGATCACCCCCAAAAATATTTTGATGATCGGCCCAACCGGTGTCGGCAAAACTGAAATCGCACGCCGTTTGGCCAAACTCGCCAACGCGCCGTTTATCAAAGTAGAAGCGACTAAATTTACCGAAGTTGGCTATGTTGGCCGCGATGTGGAATCGATCATCCGCGATCTGGTTGATGTAGCCATTAAAATGCGCCGCGAGCAGGCGACCAAATCGGTGCAACATCGCGCCGCCGAAGCAGCGGAGGAGCGCATCCTTGACGCACTCTTGCCACCCGCGCGCGATCTCTCCAGCGAAGAAAGCAAACACGAATCCAGCACCCGCCAAATCTTCCGCAAAAAATTCCGCGAAGGCGAGTTGGACGATAAAGAAATTGAAATCGATATAGCTGCCGCCAGTGTCGGCGTAGAGATTATGGCGCCACCGGGCATGGAAGACATGACCAATCAATTGCAAAGCATGTTTTCATCACTCGGGCGCGACAAAACCAAAAAAGCCAAACTCACGGTGAAAAAAGCCTTCAAACAACTGCAAGATGAAGAAGCCGCAAAGTTAGTGAGCGATGACGACATTAAAACCCAGGCGATTGAAGCAGCAGAGCAAAACGGTATTGTATTTATCGATGAAATCGACAAGGTTGCACGCAAAGGCAATGTGAGCGGCGCCGATGTATCGCGCGAAGGTGTACAGCGCGATTTGTTACCGCTAATCGAAGGCTGCACTGTGACCACCAAACACGGCAGCATCAAAACCGACCATATTTTATTTATCACCTCAGGCGCCTTTCACCTGAGTAAACCTTCCGATTTAATTCCGGAATTGCAGGGCCGTTTGCCGATTCGGGTTGAGTTACAGGCCTTAACACCCGATGACTTTGAGCGCATCCTCACCGAGCCGACTGCCTCACTTACCGAGCAACAAGAAGCGTTGCTGAAAACCGAAGGGGTAGAAATAACGTTTACCAAAGACGGTATTCGTCGCATTGCTGAAACCGCTTATGAAGTGAATGAACGCACCGAAAATATTGGCGCGCGCCGCTTGCACACCATTCTGGAGCGTTTGCTGGAAGACGTATCGTACGAAGCGGGCGACGGACAAAAACAAGTAGAAATAAATTCTGCCTATGTTGAAGCCCACGTAGGTGAACTGGCCAAGAATGAAGACCTGAGCCGTTTTATTTTGTAATTGCACGCCCCTTAGCCATACATCTTTTAACTGAGTTTGCTCGCCATGAACAAAATGCCCACAAAGATCCAACTGCATAAACAATCGCAGCAACTTGAACTGCATTTTGGCGGCGAGCAATTTCTATTGCCCGCCGAGTTTTTGCGGGTTCACTCACCCAGTGCAGAGGTAAAAGGTCACGGCCCGGGGCAAGCGGTTCTGCAATATGGCAAACAGGATGTAGCCATCAGCACTGTCGAGCGCGCCGGAAATTACGCGCTCAAACTGGTATTTGATGACGGCCACGACACAGGAATTTACACCTGGGACTATTTGTACGAGCTGGGAAAAAATCAGGAAAGTCTGTGGAATATGTATTTGGACGAGCTTCACCGCGCCGGTAAAAGCCGCGCCAAAGATACCAGCGTAGTGAAATTTATCGGCTAACGACTGGCGCAGATTGCGCCAGTCAAATCCGTACTTTCGTTAAGTAACCCCCGCGTCAAGCAACCCAATTAATTGCACCGCTGTAGGCAGTCAGCAAAATCAGCAAGCCAAACGCAATGCGATACCAAGCAAACACCATAAAGGTGTGATTGCTAATAAATTTCAGCAGCGCACGCATCACTACAAATGCACTGGCAAACGATGCAATAAAACCCAGCGCAAAAACTTCAATATCCGCCACCTCAATTAAATCCCGCGCGCCCCACATGCTGTACAGCGACGCCGCGCTAATCACCGGAATGGCCAAGAAAAAAGAAAACTCAGTCGATGCTTTGCGCGATAAACCAAAATACATACCGCCGATAATCGATGCGCCCGAACGCGACACACCCGGCACCAGCGCCAAGCATTGGCACATGCCCACCTTAAACGCACGCTTGTAACTCATCGCATCCATATCATCCGTGTCGGGGCTGTAGGCGCGTTTCTCCACCCACATAATCGCCAAGCCACCCACAATAAACCCAGTCGCAACCACATAGGGGCTAAACAATACCGCGCGAATAAAATCCGCACAGGTGTAACCGATCAAAATAAAAGGGAAAAAAGCAACGGCTACATTGATGTATAAGTTGCGCTCAACGCCGGGTTTGCCCAGCCCCAACAAACTGGAAAATATTTTTTGGCGATACTCCCAAACCACCGCCATCATGGCGCCCATCTGGATAAAAATTTCAAATACCACGCGCTTATCTTTAGTCCAAAAATCCATCAACTCGCCCGCCAGAATCAAATGGCCAGTGCTGGAAATAGGCAGCAGTTCGGTCAACCCCTCGACAACCCCCATGATGATGGCTTGTAACATCAGCAGTAAATCCACAGTAACTCCCTGATTGGCAAAGTAAGCGATAAAAAGGCGGCGCAAGTCTGCGGTAATTACCCAGTGTTTGCAATCTATGTGCCTATATCGAGGGTGAGGCTAGGTTATACTCGCCGCTGACGCATTTCCCTCAAGAGGACAGCTCCATGCGCTTATTCACTTACACCGGTTTACTGTCTGTCATGTTGATGCTACTCAGCGCCTGCACCAACATCCAATATGCCGACGACTACAAAAGCGGCACCGATTTTAGCGGATTAAAAACCTATAACTGGCGGGCAATTAGTGTTGATATAGGCGGAATAGATAAAACCGTTTTGCAAAAAATTGCCGATGAACAGTTGCACGCACAGGGATTTATTCTGGCCGACACCAGCGCTGAGTTATTGATCGACATGCAGGTGTTTTCACGGGTGAGCAAAGGCGGCAATACCAGTATCGGCATTGGCATTGGTTTGCCAGTCGGGCGCAATGGCAGCATCGGTTTAGGTACTGGGCAAACACTGGGCAAAGGCAAACAGGAAGGTGTAATCGTGATTGATATCACTCAAACCAGCAGCAACCAATTAATTTGGCGCGGCAACGCCGAGGGCATTCCACTGATTCACTTTTCGCTAAAAGCCGAGCAAAAATTGCGTGAAACCTTTAACAAGCTGCTCACGCCTTTTCCACCGCAGACTGCGGCTCAGTAATCGATAAACGCTCACACCAGAACCGGCACAGCGCGATCCAGTGCAATAATATTTTGCGCTGGATCGATGTTGGCCGCATAGGCGATTACCTCAACACCGGCATCGCGCGCTGCTTGCAAGGTCGCAGCATAAACTGGATCTATATGCGCCGCCGCGCGCACCGATTGAATCCCCGTGTGCTGCACACAAAATAACAACACCGCCCTGTACCCCTGCTCGACCATCAGGGTTAATTCACGCAAATGTTTACTGCCGCGCTCACTCACTGCATCGGGGAAAAATCCTTCACCCTCTGCTTCCATCAGGGTCACGTTTTTGACTTCCAGATAACACCGGCGTGTATCGCCACTATTTTCACTTAAGAGAAAATCGATGCGCGATTTTTCGCTGCCATACACCACCTCGCGTCGCACAGTTTGATAACCGCGCAGCTCGGCAATCACACCAGCGTGCAGCGCCTGTGCAACCAGCTCATTGGTGCGCGCAGTATTGATCCCCGCCAGATGACCACCGGGCGCAGTCACCAACTCCAGGGTTTGTGGGTATTTGCGGGTTTTGCTATCGCTCACCGAATACCAACAGGGGCTTTCGGGCACCAGACAATTTTTCATTGAACCGGTATTGGGGCAATGAATGGTTAACTCCGCCCCATCGGGCAGGCGGATATCAGCCAAAAAGCGTTTGTAACGCTTAAGTAACAGCGCAGGATAAAACTGGGACATAGCCAAAAAGCACTCGCAGATGACAAATTGATGGCAAATTGAAGCACAAACGCGCCAATTTGGGGCTATAGTTTTTGCTTGAGACAGGATTGAATTAGCGTTTGGATGATATAGAAGCAATCCGCTAACAGGCGCGCGAAAAAACGCTAGCACTCGCATTTGTTATCTGATAGCTTGCTCCCCCTTCTAATTCTGCCCACCCGCTGGTGCAGATTATTGCCGATCCAGGAAGTCTTGCGAGGCGCTACTATGGCGAAAAAAACACCCTCTACTGAAACATTTGCACTGCGCCCTTTTACTCCTTATGTGGAGAAAAAAGGCGAAGATTATATGAGCGAAGGTCAAAAGCAGCACTTTAGACAATTGCTGCTCAACTGGCGCTCAGAGCTGATGGAAGAAGTAGACCGCACAGTAACCCACATGAAGGACGAAGCGGCTAACTTTCCCGACCCAGCCGACCGCGCCAGCCAGGAAGAAGAATTCAGCCTTGAACTGCGCACCCGCGACCGCGAGCGCAAGTTGATCAAGAAAATCGACAGCACATTGGAGCTGATCGAAAACGATGACTACGGCTACTGCGATGCCTGCGGTGTAGAGATTGGCATTCGTCGCCTTGAGGCGCGCCCAACCGCTACCCTCTGCGTGGATTGCAAAACCCTCGCGGAAATCAAAGAAAAACAAGTCGGCGGTTAATGCCGGTTTGATCGAGGCGGGCAGTGCTCGCCTCTTTCATCATGTCAGTCACACCTATCGCCCTCACCCCCGCTCGTTTACCCGACGGCAGCACACCCTCAGGCTATATCGGCCGTTTTGCCCCCTCACCTACCGGCCCATTGCATTTTGGTTCGCTGGTCAGTGCGCTTGCCAGCTATTTGGATGCCAAAGCCAATGGCGGACTGTGGCGGGTGCGCATGGAAGATCTCGACCCGCCGCGTGAACAAGCCGGTGCCGCCAGCGCAATCCTGCAAAGCTTGGAAGATCACGGTTTGCAGTGGGATGGCGACGTCATCTATCAAAGCCAGCGCAGTCATGCCTACCAAGCCTGCCTTGATGCATTGTTAGATGCCGGGCTGGCCTATCACTGCAGTTGCTCGCGGCAAGATTTAACAGCCATGGGCGGTATTTACGATGGCCGCTGCCGCAACCACCAACCAAACCCAGAACAAATTTGTTCGGTGCGACTGAAGCTTTACGACCTGCCAGATCGCGTTACCGCAGAGCAGATCCAATTTGACGATTTAATACAGGGGCGGCAAACCCAACATTTACGCAACCAAGCGGGCGATCAAATCCTGCAGCGGCGCGATGGCTTTTACGCCTATCAACTGGCCGTAGTAGTCGATGATATAGCCCAGGGTATCACCCATATTATTCGCGGCAGCGACTTGCTGGAGGTAACCGGCAGGCAGCTATTTTTCTTTGCGCTATTAGGCGCACCGCTACCGCAATTCGGCCATGTGCCCTTGGCAATGCAAGCCAACGGCCAAAAACTCAGTAAACAAAACCATGCCAAAGCTATTGAAAGCCAACACGCCAGCAGGAACCTATGGCGTGGGCTAGCATTTTTAGGGCAGAATCCCCCCTCTGATTTGGCAGATGCTTCTACATCTGAATGTTTGGACTGGGCCTTGCATCATTGGCAGCGCAGTGCGATTCACGGCTTAAGCCATTTACACCAAGAAGAATAAAAAAACTCAACCCGCCGCGCCTTGTGCAAGGGGAACCGAATTATGAACAATCAACGCTTGGTTATTTTGCTGCTGTTAGTGGCCTATATTTTTTCACCCAGCCTGTTTAACTGGATTATCAACCCTGAAGGGGCTTGGTATCGCCCCTATTTAGTCTGGGTAGCGGTGATTGTCATCGCCTTTGTGATGCAGATTCGCCGCAAGAATTACCACGAGTTTGACTAGTTCGCCTTGGAACTAGCTCTCCCATAAGACTGATAAGAACTAAAACAATATGACATTTGATCTCAGCCAAGTAGCACTCATCGGCATTAGCTATTTATTGCTGCTGTTTGGCATAGCCTGGATTACCGAGCGCGGCTGGATTCCCGAAGCGGTCACCTCTCACCCCATCACCTATATTTTATCGCTGGGTATTTTTGCCAGCGCCTGGGCGTTTTACGGGGTGATCGACCTCGCCTTTCAATATGGCTATGGCGCACTCGCCTATTACCTTGGCACCGGCGCACTCTTTTTGTTTGCACCGGTTGCACTGGCGCCGCTGGCAGAACTGGCGCGGCGCCATCAAGTGCATTCGCTTGCGGATCTATTGGTATTTCGCTACCACAGCCACAGCGTGGGCGCGCTCACCACCCTCTGTATGCTGTGCGGAATCTTACCGCTCATGGCACTGCAGATTCAGGCGATCGCCGACACCATGCATATCCTCACGGTGAGCGGCAATCCATCGCTGCCACTGGCAGGTACCGGCCTCACCTTTAAAGATGTGATGGCACTCTGCTACTGCGCCATCCTCGCCTTTTTTACTATCTCTTTTGGCGCCAATCGCGAACAACATCGCGGCCTGATTACCGCCATGGCATTTGAATCCCTACTCAAGGTTTGCGCCCTCTGTGCGGTCGGCTTGGTTGCGGTTTTTGGTGTGTTTGATGGGCTGGAAGGGCTGGATCAATGGCTGCTGGACCACCCGGAAAACCTCGCCCTGTTGCACACGCCCATCCACACCGATTCCGCCCACGCACTGCTGCTAGTGTTTGTCGCCACCGCCGTCACCATGCCGCATATTTTTCACTTGGGGCTGGCGGAAAACCCATTGATGCGCAACTCGCACACAGTAACCTGGGCGTTTCCACTGTTCTTATTATTGATGGCGCTGCCGATTTTCCCCATCCTCTGGGCGGGCACCGAACTGAGCGTGCCCCTGCCGCCGCAATATTACACGCTGGGTGTGCCGATCCTGTTTAACTCGCCCGGCCTGACCCTGCTCGCATTTATCGGCGGACTCTCGGCGGCAACCGGGGCGATGGTAGTTATATCGCTCGCACTCTCTACCATGGTGATGAACCACTGGCTGCTGCCGAGTTTAAAACTGCGCACCCGTTCCGACCTGTACAGCCAATTGATCTGGCTGCGCCGGATTTTGATCGCCGCCATCTTTTTTGGCGGCTATTTACTCTATTGGATTCTGGACAACCGCCTCAGCCTCGCCGATTTGGCCATGACTGCCTTTATCGAAACCCTGCAATTCCTGCCCGGCACTTTTGCGATTGTGTTTTGGAGCAAAGGCAACAAGCGCGGGATTATTGCTGGCTTGGCAGTTGGCACCAGTATCTGGGCACTGGGCTTGCTTGTGCCTATAGTCACCGGCATGCAATTTATTCAATTGCCACTGCTCAGCTGGTCAATCCCAGTCGGCATCGAGTACTGGAGCGAAGTCACACTTATCTCCCTCGGGCTTAATACCTTCTGTTTTGTAGTGATCTCCATGCTCAGCCGCCAAACAGAAGATGAGCAATACAGCGCCGACCTCTGCGCCGCCGACGAAATCAGCCACCCGGTGCGCCAGGCGCTGGATGTGCACTCCGCCTCCGAGTTTAAACATCGCCTCGCCAAACCACTGGGCAAAGTAACCGCCAGCCGCGAGGTGGATATAGCGCTCAAAGAGCTGAACCTAGGTATCGACGAGCGTCGCCCTTACGCCCTGCGCCGCCTGCGCGACCAGATTGAGGGCAACTTATCGAGCCTGATGGGGATTCATGTCGCCAGCGAGATCATGGATAAATGCATTCCGCATGCGACCGCCGAAGCGCAGTCCACCGTCGATATCAACCTGATTGAAAACCGCCTCGCGGAATACCGCAACCATCTCACCGGCATGGCCGCAGAGCTGAATACATTGCGCCTCTACCACCGCAAAACCCTGGAAGAGCTGCCGATGGCGGTCTGCTCCCTCGGGCGCGACATGGAAGTGCTCATGTGGAACCGCGCCATGTCCGAGCTTACCCAAACCCCGGGCGAGGACGTCACCGGTTCTTATTTAGAAGATATCCCTGAACCCTGGTGCAGCCTGCTGATCGACTTCAGCCAGAGCAGCGAACCGCATTTTTATCGCCGTGAAATCGAACTCAATAACCGCCCGCACTGGATCAGCTTGCACAAAGCCAACATTGAAGGACCGATCACCGCAGGTGTCTACGATCAGGTCATGCTGCTGGAAGACGTAACCGAAACCCAATTGCTCGAACAGGAATTGGTGCACTCCGAGCGCCTCGCCTCGGTCGGCCGCCTTGCGGCGGGCGTCGCCCATGAGATTGGCAACCCGATTACCGGCATCGCCTGTCTTGCGCAAAACCTCAAATATGACTCTCACGATCCTGCCGAAGTATTAGATACCGCCGAGCAGATTCTCAGCCAGACCGATCGTGTCGGGCGCATTGTGCAGTCGCTGGTGAGCTTCTCCCACGCTGGTCACGCCAGCAAAACCGAGTTTGAAGCTGTGTCAATTCGCGATTGCGCTAATGAAGCGATCAATTTGCTCTCGCTGCAAAAAGAGAAAACCCAAGTACTGTTCTGCAACGACATCCCCAAAACCGCCATAGTGGCCGGTGACGCACAACGCATTATTCAGGTTTTTATAAATCTTTTATCTAACGCGCGGGATGCCAGCCCAGAGCAAGGGCGTGTTATGCTTGAAAGTAACGAAGATGAGGATTCGGTAACAGTTTCTGTTACCGACGAGGGGCATGGTATCCCTCCCGAACTGATTGAACGGATTCTCGAACCTTTCTTCACCACCAAAGAACCCGGTGAAGGCACAGGTTTGGGCTTGGCCATGGTGTACAGCATTATCGAAGACCATAGCGGCCATATGGACATCATCAGCCCTGCTGACACAGTTAACAATCGCGGCGCCAGTTTTGTTATCACCCTGCCGCGCCATCTTGATTACTTCATGGATGCATGACCAAAAAAGTGAATCACACCAGCGGCTTGCAAGCATAGCCTGCAAGCTATTGACCCGTAACACTTAACGCAAGACCCGGATAGCTATGAGTAAGATTCTGATTGTTGAAGACGAAACCATCATCCGCAACGCCCTGCGCAAACTACTTGAGCGCAACCAGTACGAGGTCAGTGAGGCTCCGTCGGTAAAAGAGGCTACGTCCAAATTCCAACTGAAAGAGTTCGACCTGATCATCAGCGACCTGCGCCTACCGGGCGCACCGGGTACCGACTTGATCAAACTGGCAGGTGATACGCCGGTACTCATCATGACCAGTTACGCCAGTTTGCGCTCAGCGGTAGACTCCATGCGCATGGGCGCGGTGGACTATATCGCCAAACCCTTCGACCATGACGAGATGGTCAACGCAGTGAAGCGGGTGATCGGCAAAGCCAAAGCGGCCAATAAAGCGGCGGCAGGTGGACTCACCGCCAGCACCGCGATCGCCGGCATGATTGGCGCGAGCGACGTAATGCAGGATCTGTACAACCGCATCCACAAAGTTGCCCCCACCAACGCCACCGTATTAATCCACGGCGAAACCGGTACCGGTAAAGAACTGGTGGCGCGCGCACTGCACGAAGAAAGCAATCGCAACAACCATCTGATGATCTCGGTCAACTGCGCTGCAATTCCCGACACCTTGATCGAATCCGAACTGTTCGGCTATGAAAAAGGCGCCTTTACCGGCGCAGCTACCAATCGCGAAGGTCTCGTCGCTGCGGCTGATGGCGGCACCTTATTCCTCGATGAAATCGGCGAGTTGCCACTGGAAGCGCAAGCGCGCCTGCTTCGCGTATTACAAGAAGGTGAAGTGCGCCCACTCGGCTCGGTTGAATCGCGCAAGGTGGATGTACGTTTGGTCGCCGCAACTCACCGCGATCTGCGCAAACTTTCCAAAGAAGGCAAATTCCGCGAAGACCTTTATTTCCGTATCAACGTAGTCCAGCTTGAACTGCCGCCACTGCGCGAGCGCGGGCGCGACATCATCAATATCGCCGAATCCCTACTGCAGCGCTACTGCGCCCAATTTGGTAAAACACAGCTGAAGCTATCCTCCTCCGCTATGGATGCCATCATGAGCTACAACTGGCCGGGCAATGTGCGCGAGCTGGAAAACGCAATGCAGCGAGCGGTAATTCTGTGCGAGGACAGCAACGAAATCGGCGACCACCTGCTCTCTATCGATATGGATTCACAGGACTTGGACGACAATACCGGCAGCTCACTGTTTGAACCGGCGCGCCTCGCCAACCGCAATAGCGCCCCTGCCGCATCAGAAGACCTGTCGCTGGAAGACTATTTCCAGCGCTTTGTCTTAGAGCACCAAGACAGCATGAGCGAAACCGAACTGGCACGTAAGTTGGGCGTTAGCCGCAAGTGCCTGTGGGAGCGCCGCCAGCGCCTTGGCATACCACGCAGCAAATCCACAGCGGCCGTTAGTAGCGCCAAATAAGACACCATCGCTGAAACAAACAACAAATCCCCAGTGGTTCACCAACACTGGGGATTTTTGTTTTTAGTGACAATTTTTTTGATTAATGCGCCACGGCTGTGGTTATTTGCGCCAAATCGTTACCCCCAACCACGGGAGTGTTACCGCGCAAATACTGTTACCGGAACCATTTTGCGTAACAATTCAGTGACAAACATGTAACCGTTCGAAATAACAAAAAGTAATAAGGAGAGCCAACAAAAACGTAACTAATTGTTTTAATTGATAATTTAAAAAGTGGCACAAGTACTGCTTTTAGAGCGCCATAACAAAAACAAACAATAAGAATTAAATGTGAAAATCTAATAACAACAACAAATAATAAAAAACGTAACGAACTTAAAAATAACAACAATAGACAATAAGAAACTGAAGCGAACGAATAACAACAAGAAATAATAAGAAACAGAAGATAAAAGAACATAACAACAACAAACAATAACAAGATAAATTGAATAATAATAACGAAAACAATAACTTAGATAGACCTACGCTAGAAGACAAGAGCAATAAGACACTAAAATAAAGCGGATACTGACTAGGCACGGGATGGGATAGCACGCGAGATTGGATATGGGCACGGAAGCACCCCATTGAATGCCGATTAAAGCACTCCGGTGCTCCCTCCTACGGGAAAGCGAAAGCTTTCCCGTTTTGCTTTCCAAGCCAGATTTCAACGCAACTCGATCGGTAGTATTGTCGTAAAAAACCCTGTGCTTCTGCTAAACTCGCCGCTCTTGTGCAACTGACTGCCTAAACACCAGCGAGACAACATGCTCAAACGCTTGCTAAACCTCTTTACCACCGGCGCCAAAGATTCCAGTAAGGTATCCAATGCGCGCAATAGCGATGGCGCCGCGCTTATCCCGCGCGACCAACACACCATCTCCCGCAAGAACATTAGCCCTGCGGCGATCAAGATTATCAAACAACTGGAAGACGCAGGCTTTGCCGCCTATTTGGTCGGTGGCGGTGTGCGCGATTTACTGCTCGGCAATCGCCCCAAGGATTTTGATGTGGCGACCAACGCTAAACCGGAAGAGGTAAAGCGCATCTTCCGCGGCGCGCGAATTGTTGGGCGCCGCTTTCAAATCGTCCATGTGCGCATGGGCCGTGAGGTGATTGAAGTAACCACCTTTCGCGGTCACCACGATGAGGCCTCCAGCGCGCGCAGCCAAGATGGCATGCTACTGCGCGATAATGTCTATGGCACACTCGAAACTGACGCCATGCGCCGCGACTTCACCGTCAACGCGCTCTATTACACGCTCAAGGACTTTTCTGTCATTGACTACTGCAATGGTATGGACGACCTCAAACAGCGCACCTTACGCATCATTGGCGACCCAGCAACCCGCTACAAAGAAGATCCGGTGCGCATACTGCGCGCGCTGCGCTTTGCCGCCAAACTGGGCTTTAATCTGGAACCCAAAACCGCCAAGCCTATCCGTGAGCTGAGCGGCCTGTTGCTAAACGTGTCAGATGCCCGCCTGTTCGAGGAAGTGCTTAAACTGTTTTTGGGCGGATCGGCAACGGCAACTTTCAGCCTGATGCGTGAATACGATCTGCTGACTCACCTCTTTCCCGGCACAGACCAAGCCCTGAAAGCAGGCGACGAGTTGGGCGCAAATTTAATCGAACAGTGCATGATCAATACCGATAAACGTATCCGCGGCGAAAAAACCGTCACTCCGGCGTTTATCTATGCCGCTCTGCTCTGGCCGGCGCTACAACAGCAATTCAAACTGCTCAGCGGACAGATGACCCCAACCCAAGCCTGGATGCAAGCATCCCAAAATGTAATAAACCAACAGCTCACCCGCACCGCCATTCCCAAACGCTTCCTGATCCCCATGCGCGAGATCTGGGACCTGCAGCAGCGCCTGCCGAGCCGCCTGGGTATGCGCGCGTTGCGCACTCTGGATCACCCGCGCTTCCGCGCCGCTTACGACTTTTTGTTGATGCGCGAAGCCGCTGGCGAAGCACTCGATGGCCTAGGTGTATGGTGGACGAATTACCAAACTGCCAGCGATGAAGAGCGCGAGCAAATGGTGAAAGACATAGGCAAACAAGGCGGGGGCAAATCGGCCAGCAAACCGCGTCGTCGTCGCGGCCCGCGCAAACCCAAAACCGATGCCGCACCCGGCGGGAACGAGTAATTCATGGCGCTGGCCTACATAGGTCTGGGTAGCAATCTGGAAGACCCGCTCGCACAAGTGACACGCGCGTTTGCTGAGCTAGCGGATCTTCCCACCACAGCACTGCTGGCGCGCTCGTCGATTTACACCAGCCGCGCCGTTGGCCCCGCACAACCCGACTACACCAACGCAGTCACCCTGCTCGACACCCAGCTCGCGCCCATCGCGCTGTTAGACGCGCTGCAGGCTATAGAGCAAGCCCATCAGCGGGTGCGCATTCAACATTGGGGCCCGCGCACGCTGGATCTGGATCTGCTGCTCTATGGCGACCAGACTATCGCTGTTGAGCGACTGACCGTACCTCATCCTTATCTCAGCCAGCGCAGTTTTGTACTGTATCCACTCGCGGAGATCACCCCGAATTTGCACTTGCCTGATGGCACCCCGCTCGCCGAGCTGCTCAGCCGCTGTCCCGCAGACGGCCTGACGCGCCTGCCATCGCCCGCTTAACAAATTAGTTTCAAGGAGTTGCCGTGGACGCTGTTTTTGAAGAGCTCGGACTGGATTTAACCAACGTTAAATTACCCCGTTATATCGCCGTGGAAGGTTGCATTGGTGTGGGCAAAACCACGCTCGCGCGCAATATCGCGCAATTATTTAATTACGATATGCTGCTGGAGCAACCAGAAGAGAACCCCTTTTTGGAGCGCTTTTATCGCGATCCCAAATCCACCGCACTGCCCACACAACTATTCTTTTTATTCCAGCGCGCCAATCAATTACAAAGCCTGCGGCAGGACGATATTTTTGAACCAGTGCGGGTGGCGGATTTTTTAATCGAGAAAGATCAGCTGTTTGCGCGGGTAACACTGGATGACGATGAACTCAATATTTATCGCCAGGTTTATGATCGGCTGGTCATCAACGCACCGCGCCCGGATTTAGTGATTTATTTACAGGCACCACTCGATGTACTGCTCGACCGTATTCGTCAGCGCGGCATCAGCGCCGAGCAACATATCAGCGCTGATTATTTAAAAGCGCTCAACGACACCTATACTGAATTTTTCCATTTCTACGATGGCGCGCCGCTGCTGATCGTTAACGCCAAAGATCTCAATCTGGCGAAAAACCGCGATCACTTTAAGCAGCTGGTGGAATATATTCTCACCATTAACAGCGGCCGCCACTATTACAATCCAGTGCCTGCGCTTTAACGGCCACGCGCACGACTCTATATTTTCAGCGAGAATGCCATGCCCTACGCAACCCTTAACAGCACCTCCACGGCGAATACCGCGCTCACCAAAAATGTCACCATCAATACACTGCACAAATTAAAAACCAGTGGCGAAAAGTTTGTGGTGATTTCCCTATACGATGCACACATGGCAGCTATGGCACAGCGCTGCGGTGTAGAAGTTGTGTTGGTCGGCGATTCGCTCGGCATGACGGTATTGGGCTACGACAGCACCATCCCGGTCACTATGGAGCAGATGATTTATCACGTGGAAGCGGTGGCGCGCGGCAATAAAAAATCGCTGATTATTGGCGACCTGCCGTTTATGACCTATGCCACACCCGATGAAGCCATGCGCAATTGCACGCGCATCATGCAAGCCGGTGCACAGATGGTAAAACTCGAAGGCGGCGCCTGGCTCGCCGAGACGGTGCACATGCTTTCCGAGCGCGGCGTTCCGGTATGTGCACACTTGGGTTTAACACCGCAATCGGTGAATAAATTTGGTGGCTTTCGTGTGCAGGGGCGCGATGAAGCGGGCGCGGAAAAAATTCTCGCCGATGCCAAATTACTCGCCGATGCCGGTGCTGATTTATTAGTGTTGGAATGTGTACCTGCCGATTTAGGTGCGCGCATTACCCGCGAAATTGCGATCCCAACCATTGGTATAGGTGCAGGGCGCGATACCGACGCGCAAGTATTAGTAATCAACGATATTCTCGGCCTCACCGAACAGCCACCTAAGTTCTCTAAAAACTTTTTGTTAGAAGCAACCGACATTCCCGGCGCAATGCAAAAATACGTTGCCGACGTCAAAGCTGGAACATTTCCCGGCGACGACAATATTTTCCTTTAAGCTTCATTTCCTCTCTATAAAAACAAATTGGTACAGGGCAATTTTTTGCCCTGTTGCTACACTTTTACCTAATCGGCAAAAAACTCGGCACGTAGTCGCACAACAATCACAATGCGACCCACATATCAACGATGACCGTTCTTCAACGGTAATAAAAAGGTACGAGTTATGTTCAGCAAAACATCACTACTTATTGCTCTATTAAGCAGCTGCTTTATCGCACCACTACACGCAGATACACCTGCCACTAAAGAATCTAACGCATTCACCCAAACTACGAAGGACAAAGCAGCCTGGAAAACTTATCTCGCCAAATCCCAAGCGCTGCGCAAAGCCGACCAAGTATTTCTTAAGAACGAGCTAAAAATGCTCGGGCAAAAAAAAGCAAGCCTGCCGGAATACACCAAAGAATTTGGCTTTGAAGTCAAACAAAAAACCGATTGGTTTAAAAGCGCCGAAGGTAAACGCGTGATGGATATTATCCTCTCGTTTCAAACCCCGTCTGGCGGCTGGTCAAAACGCACCGATATGAGCAAAGCACCGCGTAAACCCGGTCAAGCTTTTGGTGTTGAACAAGATTACATCCCTACCTTTGACAATGGTGCGACCAGCACACAGCTAATGCTGCTGGCACAAGCACATCAGGCCACCGGAGATAAACGTTATAGCGATGCATTTGCCAAAGGTTTGGATTTTATAATCGCAGCGCAATATCCCAATGGCGGCTGGCCACAAAACTTCCCCTTGGTTGGCGGCTACCATGATCACATTACCTACAATGATGCACTTATGAGCGACCTGATGGTAATTTTGCATAAGGTTGCTCTTGCGCAAGAAGAGTATTCATTTGCAACACCCGCACAACAACAAGCAGCGCAAACCAGCCTCTCGCGTGCGCTTGATTGCGTACTCAAAACCCAAGTTATCAGCAATGGGAAACGTACCATCTGGGGGGCGCAACACGATGCAAAAACCTTACAGCCAGCCAAAGCTCGCGCCTATGAAATGATTTCCCTCACCAGCTCAGAAAGTGTCGGCATGCTGAATTTTTTGATGGATTTGGAATCCCCAAGTAGTGAGATTATCAATGCTATTCATGCCGCCGCCGCGTGGTACGAAGAAAATAAAATTGTCGGAAAGACCTGGACGCGGGGCGATGCCCTACTGAAAGAGGATACAAATGCGCCGCCGATGTGGGCACGTTTTTATGAGATAGGAACCAACAAACCCTTGTTTGGCGATCGCGATGATTCCGTACATTACGAACTGGCAAAAGTATCGGAGGAGCGCCGCTTGGGTTATGCCTGGTACACAACTTCACCCAATGAGGTTTTAGCAAAGTACACCCGCTGGGCTAAACAATATCCGCAATAGATACTAGTCACAGCACCTTCATTGCCGCGCAAATGCGGCATTGAAGGATAACAGCGTGAAACTTCAATTCCCTTCACTTGACCAGACCTTCATGGTTTGCACTGCAAGCAATTTACACTCGCCTTGTTGTTCGACATAAGTGCGCATAAATTGGTAGCGCGAGGTACGCAGGGTTTTGCCATCAGGATTTAACTTGTCAACACTGCTCAGCCCCTGCAACACTACTGTATTGCCCAAGCGATGAGCGCTAACATCATGGGAGCGGCGCTGATGCGCTTGCGCTTCCGGTTTTTTGATTCGCATCAGCAATTGCGCTTTGGTCTCTTGCAGGCTTGCTAGGTTATGCACCCAATAGAACTCCGGGGCAAGCAACTTATCCAAAAATTGAACGCTACCCACTTGTAAAGCAGTTTCGTATTGCGCATCCAGTTTTAAAAGGTTTTCTGTATTTAGACAATCCGCCTGCGCCACAGCCCCCATAAAACTGCAGCAAAAAAACATCATAAGTAAAATCATTTTCATCTCAAACAGGCTCCAATAAAAAAGCCAGCAATAGCTGGCTTTTTGTCTAACTCAATACTCACAGATACTATTGCTTAGCTAAAGCTTCTAATCTAGCTTTCTCTCTCTGTGAGTAGTCCACCCACTGTGAAGCAACTTTAGAACTACGAGCATCTTTTCCTGCTTCTTTAAAGAACTTTATCGCTTCCTCAAAGTTTTTCAATTCAAATTCAGCCTGAGCTACAGTCAAATTAGCATGATCAACACGCTTTAATTTACCGGCTTTAAGCGCTTGACGCCCCCATTTAGAAGCATCTTTGAATTTATCAGTAGCAAGATATGCCTGTGCAAGACCAATAATTAAATCGCCATCGGTAGACTTAGTCGCTGCTTTTTCATATTCAACCAAAGACTCTTTAGCATTTTGAGCCAAGCGTAAAGAATCAGCTAACAATTTAAGATTTTTAGCTGTTGGCTCAACAATCTTGTCCGTGTAAATACCCTTCTTAAGCACTTTAGCAGCTTTGTAAGGTACCTCTGCTTCCAAGTACATACTCGCCAAACGAATTATATCTTTTTCGTTAGTTAAGCCGCCCATCAAATAGCAGGTTTCAAATGCGTACAAGGAGTCTTTAGTGCGATCAACAACATAATACACTTGCGACAACTGCTTCCAATATTGAGCTTTTGGATAGTGTTTGATTAACTTTTCCAAAACCAGCAGACCACTTTTGTAGTCTTCTTTATCAAAATACAGACCGCGCTGAAGAATGTACCACGATTCCGCGGGCACTTTACCTGCAGCCTCTTGATTCTTTACCGCCTCATTAATGTTCAACAAAGCGTTTTTACTGTCTTCTAACTGATAATACAGCGTCGAAAACATATAAGAGTCTTCGGGCTTCAGAGCATCTTCATACTCAGTCCATTTCAGCAAAGTTTCCAGTGCCTTTCTGGGGTTATCAATTTGAGAATAAAGCTGCCCAACTATACGGATAGTAGCGGATTCGGTTCCAATCGGCATATTTGGACTTTGAGCAAGCATTTTGTTAAAGCTCTCAATGGCTTTAGCATAATTTTCACTACCCAAATGTGCGTATCCAGTGTACTGATGAAGCAAGACCAATTCGTATGCATTAGCTTTGGACGAATTAGCAGCCATTTCATTCAATACCTGCATAGCCTTGCGCGGATCAGGCTTTACTGTTTCATCTTGCGGTTGTAAATACCCGGCAGCTTCAGTGATTTTTTTACCGAAAGATTCAGTCACGTTGGGGAACTTACGTTGCTCACCAGCGTGTTTATTCTTGGCTCTAACCTGAGCAATGGCACTGGAAATCTGAATTGCACCAGGTACAACCGCATCAACTGCTTTACCTATAAACAATGGAGACACAGCAATAACACCGGCCAGCAAAGTACGGTTGAGAGCAATTGAAACAGCAGGAAATACTTGTCTCATTTCATTACCCCTTATTTCTGCATCGTGTAGGTGAATCGGTTCTTCACCCCAGGAACCTCAACAGGCTTCCCATCAACCACTTTCGGCTTGTATTTAAATTTGAGCGCAGCCTTAACGGATGCACGATTAAATACAGAAGTAGGCTTACCCTCTTTGGTAATACATTCACTTTCAATTGGCTCAGGGTCACGAGTGGTACCAGTCTCAGTAACCGTGTAAACAACGGTACAAAACCCTTCAATGCCACGAGATAGTGCAGTACTCGGATACTCAGGTGGAACCTTCACAATTGGAAGATACTCACCTTCGCTAAAAGCCAACGAACCATTGCCCATATCTATTCCAGCCTTAGCAACAGGGGCTGTCATATTAAGCGCCTCACCAGAAATATCTGGCGCATCAAACTCTGGCTCAGGTAAGTCTGGCGGAACATCAGGCTCTTCCGGCTTTTCCGGCTTAGCATCTTCAAAACGGGTTTCAATTTTAGTGTCCGGCATCGTAATGTCAGGAATTTTTACCGTTTTCTTCTGCTTTAATTCGCCTAGATCGTTGTTTATTAATTGATACATTAAAAACAAGAGCAATAGGGTGGTGACCACCCCTAAAAGCCCTGCTATACCTACTTTTGCGAAGTTCATAGCGACCTATTTCTCTTCAGTAGAGACAGACACATCACTAATACCCGCTTCACGCGCAGCAGTAGCGACTTCCAATACGTATTTGAGATCTGCCTTGGCATCTGCCTGAATAGAGACAGTACCATTTGGATTATCAGCGCGCATACGCTCAATAACTTTAGCAACCAAACGAGGATCAACTTCTTTTTTATCAATCCAAATTTCGTTATCTTCACCAATGGCAATCAGAATACTGGCGTTAGGCTTTTTATCAGCGGTACTGGCATCAGGTCTTGTCACCTCTTTACCAGTCTCTTTGATGAATGTCGCCGTAACGATGAAAAAGATCAGCATAATAAAGACCACATCCAACATTGGAGTGAGGTCAATTGCCTGAGCTTCCTCTTCAGGTTTTGCGTTTTTCCTGCTCATGAGACATCTCTTAATTACAGGTTAATATTGCTCGATCACTTAGTGATCCATTGTCAAATGGTCAGCAAACAAGTGATCTTCACGCTCAGCAATACGCGACAAATAGGTGTTCACAAAAATCCCAGATAATGCCGCAACCATTCCCGCCATTGTTGGGATAGTTGCTTTTGATACACCACCAGCCATGGATTTAGCATCACCACCGCCGGTATATGCCATCACACTGAATACTTCGATCATACCTGTTACCGTTCCCAACAATCCCATTAAAGGGCAGAGGGCGATCAGAGTAACGATCATATCCATGTTCGCATTTATCTTGGCAGACATGCGCGAAATCATCTTTGCGCGGATTTGGTGAGCATTCCAGGACTTGCGCTCTTTACGCGCCTCCCAGCTTGCCAATGCTTGCTGAACATCGCCTTTTAGACCACCTTTGAAGTACCACGCTCGCTCAAACACGAGCGTCCACATGACAAAGGTAAGGGCGGCGATGAGGTACATTACCCAACCGCCCTGATCCATAAAGGCTCCAATGGAACTAAAAGCGTCCGTTAAAGCCTGCATGTGTTATCTCCTACTTAGTGCGCTCAGAGTTTTCAGCAATGATGCCAGTGGTTTGCTCGTCCAATACTTGCACAACAGCTTTGGCACGGCCGTTAACTAAGGTGTGCATCAGTACTACCGGAATAGCAACTACCAAGCCCTGTACAGTGGTAACCAACGCTGACGAAATACCGCCGGCCATGTTTTTAGGGTCGCCTGCACCGAAGATGGTGATTGCCTGGAAGGTTTCGATCATACCGGTTACTGTACCCAACAGACCTAACAAAGGAGCTACCGCAGCGATAATTTTCAACACCGCCAAGCCGCTTTCAATGGATGGACGTTCTTTCAGAACAGCCTCTTCCAATTTGAGCTCCAATGTCTCTGTATCAACATTTTTGTTCTCTTCAGCTACTTTTAATACACGCCCCAGAGGGTTGTTGGTATTGGCTTTGTCCGACTTCAGCTGAGCTTTTACTTTGCCACTTACAACGAGCAGCACCAATATTCTCAATAAGCCCAACAGCACACCAATCACACCAACCGCAGTGATTACGTAACCTACTGAACCGCCTTGATGCCAACGCTCAACCAGAGTTGGAGTATCGATTAATGCGGTCAACAATTGGCCGCCAGCGGGACCAGTTGGGTCGACACCAAAGGCAACAATTGAGGAGTTAGCATCTTGCAACGCTTGAGCGCCCGCCAAAAAACTACCCGGTTGACGAGGCAATTCTTGAATCTTCACGCCATCAAAAGTCAGGTACTTACCTTCTGAGACCAAGTTGTATGTACCGACACGCACAACTTCTTGCTGTGCCTGCTCACCACTAGGCTTGATAACATTGGCAGTGAATTTGACCACACGACCAGTTTCAACCATTTCACGCTGAACTTCGTACCACAAGCGCTCAATCTCTTCGATGTCCGGCAGGCTGGTGCTGCTGGTCATCTTCTCAATCAGAGTCTCAAGGAACTCACCACGATTTGGGTGTTGTGCACTAACGATTGAGGTCTCCAGAGTTGCACGCAAATCACCTGCGGTAGAGGTCAAATGACCAAACAACTCTTTCATTGAGCCAAGACGTTCATTCAATTGAACTTTTTTAGCTGCAACCAGAATGTCTTGCTCTTGGTATTTCTTTTCGAGTGCAACAGAGCGAGCATCTTCAGCTTGACGAGTAGCTTTTGCTTGAGCCAACAAGTTCGCTTGATTCGCCTTATCACGAGCGAATTCAGCTTCGCGTTGCTTGTGCTCTGCAGATTCACTAATTTGCGATTTCTTTACCATATCCAACAGCTGATCAAGAGTTTGCGCTTTCTCTTGAGCTACAGCGAAGGAACTACTTAACACGCCAGCAGCAGCGAGCATTAAGCAGCTTTTAACAAATTTCATTTTCATTGTGCTGCCTCCGGTGCCTGAACGGTCATGGTCATAATATCTTTAGATGCTTGACCGCGTGCGATGCGCAAGCCTTTCAGTATATTGGCGTTGTATGAGTCATCCAACGCAACCCATTGACCTTGAGCCGCATCCCAAGTGCCACATTGTTTAGCATCGGTAGTTTGATACATCAAAGAGATGCGACCTACACGGAGGATGTTCACTTCACGATCCTGCCCATCAACAGGCAATGTACCTTTGTAAGCCTCAATCGTGCTGCCATAAGCAGATTCGATTTTGTAAGCTTCAAGCACTTGACGGAACTTCTCAGAAACAGAGATATCCGCGCGATCTTGATTGTTACGCAGCATTTCAATGCGCGCCTTACGCTCTTCAAGCTGGAAGGGCTTATCCAGACTGACGAATTGCTCCAAGCTTTCCAACATACGGAAAATCAAGGGCTGGATTTGACGCTCAATAACGGTCACTTTCTCAATGGACTTCTCCAAGTCTTGAACAACCACCAGTTGTTTCGCAACTTGCTTTTCCATCTGAGCGTTGAACACGCGGAGATCATCGATCAACTTATTTTGCTGTTTGAATTGTTGAGCCAGATCATCAGTTTCCTGGGCCAATCTATCAATGCGCTTCTGGGAGTCTTGCGCCAAAGTCGTTTTTGCTTGACCAACTTTAAGTACAGAATCCAGAGCTTGATCTGCCATGGCAACGCTACCCATTAGCGCGCCCGCAGAAAGCATTGTGGTCAGAGCCACCGCTTTCAATCGCTGCTTTTTCATAATCCCCCCAACTGGGTGTTCAATCAAGTGAGTTTGTGGCAACAGGCTGCCACAGACGCGTTATCCACGTAGCCTCTGCGAGGCGGTTAAGAACGGCGGCATTGTAATAAGCACCATGACCTACTTCCAATGATTTATCCTACAACCTTCTACGTGTGTATTTAAGTATCAGACCGGTAACACATTATTGCTTTTAATAAGTGCACGGGTAACACAAAAACAAAACCTTTAAAACCAAAACAAAAAAACACATTTAGAACAAAACTTTTAGTTATTAGCTTTTAGGTACGGGCAGATCGCTCATAAACCAAAAACTGGCACCCCACTGCTGCTGCCTCATCTCCGAGAGAGGTTGTTTTCAATTCCCACTCAGCTGCACTTAAGGGCTCAAAAAATGCGTCACCTTCGGGCACAAGATCGACACACGTTAGATAGACGCGATCCGCAACATTCAATGCAGAACGATATATTTCTGCGCCACCAATAACCATGGCCTCATCCGAGGCAAGCGGAGCAGCAAGCAAAACTTTATTTGCTTCAATCAATGCCTGCTCGAAACTATTGGTAACAACCACACCATCAGCACCCAACCAATCTTTGTTGCGCGTAACAACTATATTTGTGCGCCCAGGAAGCGGCTTGCCGATCGATTCGTAGGTTTTTCGCCCCATGATTACCGGCTTATTCAAGGTTACCGATTTAAAATATTTCAGATCCTGCGGCAGATGCCAAGGCAACTGATTATTGCATCCGATAACACCATTTTTAGCTGCAGCAACTATGATGGACAATTTCATGCAGTGTCTTCGCCTTGCTTCTATTAATACTTGAATTTCGCCAACAACCACTAAATAGCGATAGGCGCGACTATACGCGGATGGGGATGGTAACCTTCAAATTCAAAATCTTGCAACTCATAACCGAAAATACTATCCGGACGACGACGAATCGTAAGTGTAGGCAAGTTTTTCGGTTCGCGTGTTAATTGTTCGTAAACTATGTCGTCTGTAATATGATTTTTGTACAAATGGCAATCGCCAAACGTGTGCACAAATTCTCCTACCCCCAAATCGCACTGCTGCGCAATCATATGAGTTAACAACGCATAACTGGCAATATTGAAAGGCACACCAAGAAATAGATCCGCGCTGCGCTGGTAGAGCTGGCAGGAAAGCTTGCCTTCAGATACATAGAATTGGAACAAAGTATGGCACGCCGCCAATGCCATGCGCCCTTGCTCTACATTCTGCTGGGGGCTCATAGATTCATCTGGTAAATCGGCAGGATTCCACGCACTAACAATCAGGCGACGCGAGTAGGGATTCTTTTTGATCTGGGTAATCACCTGTGATATCTGATCAATAGTGGAGCCGTCAGGGCACGCCCAGCTACGCCATTGCTTTCCGTATACAGGCCCCAAATCACCTGCCTCAGTAGCCCACTCGTTCCAGATATTACAACCACGCTCTTGCAACCAACCAACGTCCGTGCGCCCCTGCAGAAACCAAAGCAGCTCAACAATTACACTTTTCAGATGCACGGTCTTGGTTGTCACCAAGGGAAACCCTTCGTTTAAATCAAAACGCAATTGACGCCCAAATACCGAATAAGTCCCAGTGCCGGTGCGATCGCCTCGCAGGGTGCCGTTTTCGACTACATCGCGCATCAACTCTAGATATTGCTTCATCAACCAACCTGTTAAAAAATTAAATAAGCCTATGAATTCTTAATAGCCCTAGGAGCAAAAGCGTAGGCCCATACCAACAGTCCAACACCAAGCAAAAACATTGGTACACATAGCAATTGGCCGCGAGTCATTCCAGCAATCAGGGCAACCCCCAGATCCGGCTCACGCACATACTCAACCCCAAAACGGAAAGTGGAGTAACCAAGCAAAAACACACCAGAGACCGCACCGCGTGGACGAGGCTTGGCTGAAAACCAAAATACAATCACAAACAAAACCAGCCCTTCGAGGAATGCCTGATATAGCTGACTGGGATGGCGCGCAATACCGGCCGGATCCATAGCTTTGGGGAAGACCATTGCCCAAGGCGCATCACTCACACGCCCCCAGAGCTCCTGACCAATAAAGTTGCCCATGCGACCAAAACCCAAACCAAGCGGCACTATGGGAGCAACAAAGTCCATTAAACCAACAAAAGGACGATTGATTCGGTAGGAGTAAATAACCATTGCGACTATCACACCGATCAAACCACCGTGGAATGACATGCCGCCCTCCCACACACGAAATAACCACAATGGGTCGCGCATCCACTGCTCAAAATTGTAAAAAACTACATAACCAAAGCGACCGCCGAGAATCACGCCAAAGGCGCCATAGGTAATCAGGTTTTCCACTTGGGAGCGATTAACTGTAGCGGTCGGCGCTTTGGCGCGATGCATAGCAAGCAGCCATGCACTGGCAAAAGCCAGCAAATACATAATGCCGTACCAATGAACACTGAATGGACCAAGCGCCATGCCACCAATAGAAATAGGCTCTTTGAGAAGGGTAAATGCGATGGGATTCAAATCCGGGTATTGCAACATAAGCGATTAAACCTGAAACAGCCAATTCAATGGGCGATGATTATGGCGCGGAAATGTGACCCGCCCAAGACATTTTCATTCATTTGCATCGGACGCAACCGGGCGGATTAATCGTGTTAAGCCGGTTTCGCGCAATTCGCGGGCGATATGCTCGCGGATAAGCTCACCATTAGACATCCGCATCACTTCGTCGAGCAATTGTTTGGCGCGCTCAAAAGTAATGCCGCGAATCACCGATTTTACCTTGGGCAAGTTGGTGGCATTCATTGAAAGCACATCGTACCCCATGGCCATCAATAAAATGGCAGCCCCCGGATCACCCGCCAATTCACCACAGATGCTGACACTTATACCCGCATCATGTGCCGCGTACACGATGTATTGAAGGGCCCGCAAAACGGCGGGATGAAATGCCTGATAAAGATCGGCCACCTGAGCATTGTTGCGATCCACCGCCAATAAATACTGGGTGAGATCGTTGCTGCCAACCGAGAGAAAATCCACCCGGCGCGATAATTCCGGCGCGAGATAAACAGCTGCCGGCACTTCAATCATCACCCCGATCTGCGGCTTGCGCACCCTATAACCTTCTTCAAGCAGCTCTTTATGTACGCGCTGGATAAGTGCCTTGGAAGCATCCACCTCTTGCATATTGGTGATCATTGGCAAGAGGATGCGCAGATTATCCAAACCTTCACTCGCCTTAATCATGGCGCGAATTTGCGCCAGAAAAATCTCGGGGTGATCGAGGGTAACACGAATACCGCGCCAACCAAGGAAAGGGTTGTCTTCTTCAATCGGGAAATAGGGCAAGGCTTTATCACCACCTATGTCCAAGGTCCGCATAGTGACCGAGTGAGGCGCAAAAGCCTCCAACTGTTCACGATAGATGGCGCGCTGCTCTTCCTCACTGGGAAAACGATCGCGCAGCAGGAAAGGCACCTCGGTACGGTACAAGCCCACACCTTCAGCACCACGTTCCAGCGAACGCAGCACATCGGCCATCAGTCCGGTATTCACATGCAGCGGCAGACGATAGCGATCTTTGGTTTCACACGGCAGATCCTTGAGCGCCTCCAAGCCTTTTACCAGCGCCTGCTCCTCAAGGAATATCGCCTTGTACTGCTTGCGCAATTGCGCGCTGGGGTCGCAGTAAACCGTGCCCTTGTAGCCGTCTACGATAATCGGGCGCCCATCCATTTGGGTAAAGGGTAAATCCACCGCGCCCATCACTGTTGGAATATCCATCGCCCGCGCCAAAATGGCGACATGGGAGTTGGACGAACCCAGTACCGACACCAAACCGGCCAGCTTTTCTTTGGGGATCTCACCCAGCATTGAGGCGGTCAGCTCTTCACCGATCAGGATGGTTTTATCGGGATACACACGGGTCTTTTGATTGGATTCTTGTAGATACTCCAACACGCGCCGCCCCAGATCGCGCAGATCTGTCGCCCGCTCGCGCAAGTAAGGGTCGTTCATGCTGTTAAAAATATTTTCGTGCTCGAGGATGACCTCGCTCCAGGCATAGGAGGCGTTGGCCCCTTTGCGGATGCGTTCGGTCACTTCGCCACCAAGAGATGCGTCATCCAGCATCGCCAAATAAGCATCGAATAAAGCTTGTTCTTCGCGATTAATGCGCGCCTTTAACTGCTCGCCGAGGGATTTAATATCCTCGCGCACCGCCATCAAACTGCGCAGGAAAAACGCGATTTCTTCATCTACATCTTTACAGGGCTGATAGCGCACCGAGCGCAGGTCGGCTGATGGCGTAATCACCACCGCCTCCCCTATCGCAATACCTGAGGCGCCAGAGACACCGATGAATTTTGTTTGGGTCGCCTTGGCTCCCACCGGCACGACACCACCGGTTGCTTCCGCATGCGCAATGACACCGGCGAGCTGCGCCGACATAGTGACAAGAAATGCCTCTTCGCCCTCGTCAAAACGACGTTGTTCGACTTGCTGAACGACTAATACACCGAGCACTTTACGGTGATGGATAATGGGCACACCAAGAAAAGATCGATAGCGCTCCTCACCGGTTTCAGGAAAGTATTGATAGCTGGGGTGTGCCTCTGCGTGCTCGAGGTTGATCGGCTCTTCGCGCACCACTACGCGCCCTACCAAGCCCTCACCAGCAGCCAAACGCACCTTACCGACCGCATCAGTATTGAGGCCATCGGTGGCCATCAGCACATAGTCGCCTTTGGCATCGCGCAAGTAGACAGAGCAAACCTGCGTGGTCATCACTTGCTTCACCCGCGTAACAATAATCGCCAGCGCGGTTTTCATATCGCGCGCGGCGTTTACTTCCAGAACGATGGAGCGGAGTGAATTTAGCATAGGGCGTGTCGATCAAACCTGTCGGTAGAGTTGCTTATATTATGTATTGATTAGCGAACGCGAGCTGCGATCTTCAAGATGCGCGTGGAACAATGACAACTCTTTCAGCGCCCGGCGATAAACATCGCGCTTGAAAGAGACGACTTTGCCCAGAGGATACCAGTAACTGACCCAGCGCCAGTCATCAAACTCGGCGCGACCACCATTATTGAGACTCACCTTTGCATCCTCACTCATCATGCGCAGCAAAAACCATTTTTGTTTTTGGCCGACACACAAGGGTAAAGAGTTGTGACGCACCAACCTGTGCGGTAGACGATAGCGCAGCCAACCACGGGTACAGGCCAGTATTTGCACATCCTCTGGCCGCAACCCAACCTCCTCATGTAGCTCGCGATAGAGCGCCTGCTCAGGCGTCTCATTCGGGTTAATGCCGCCTTGTGGAAATTGCCAAGCATCCTGACCGCCTACGCGCCGAGCCCAGAGCAACTGCCCCTGATCATTGGTCAAAATAATACCCACATTAGGGCGAAATCCGTCGGAATCTATCACGGGGGAATTATCCATATAAAAGGTTTTGCTGTGGCAGAAAACAAAACTCCAGCGATAAAGAGCGGACATGTTCCACAAAACAGCGTTTTCCGCACTATATCAGGCTTACCCAAAGCCGCAACCCTGAATCTTGGAAATGGTTTTCGTTGAGCGCGCTCGCCGCTGCCGCTATTCTAGCGCCCCGTTGTAACAACTTCGGCAATGATTCACTTCATCTATATGAGGAACGCGTGTGGCACTGGCTATTTTTGATCTCGACAACACCTTGATTGCAGGCGACAGCGACCACAGCTGGGGCGTATTTCTAGTAGAAAAGCAGTTAGTGGACGCCGAAACCTATCGCCTCGCCAACGATGGCTTTTATGCCGATTACAAAAATGGCACGCTCGATATCCGCGCTTATTTGCAATTTTCACTCGCGCCATTAACCCAGCACAGCATGGCAGAGCTGCAAAAATTACACGCAGAATTTATGCGCGACCACATCGAACCACTGATGCTGCCCAAAGCCGAAGCGCTGTTACAACACCACCGCGATCAAGGCGATCACCTGCTGATCATTACCGCCACCAATGGTTTTGTGACTCGGCCTATCGCCAAACGTCTAGGGGTTGATGACATTCTGGCAACTGATCCAGAAGTGATAGATGGCGCTTACACCGGCAATTTTGTTGGCGAACCCTGCTTTCAGGCGGGCAAGATCACTCATCTGCATGAATGGTTGAAGCACAATCATCATTCATTAAAGGGCGCTTACTTTTACAGTGATTCGATTAATGATTTGCCGCTGCTGGAACAGGTTGATCATCCAATCGTGGTGGATGCAGACGAGAAGCTTACGGCTATAGCCCGCGAGCGCAATTGGAAACCAATAAGCCTGCGCTAGGCAGGCTTATTGATGAGAAGAAACACCCTCTTTAACTAAGCTAAATAGACCCGCGCAAATACCGCTTTTAAGTAGTCAGTTTCAGGAATGGCCGGATGAATCGGATGATCCGGCCCCTGCCCGCCCTGCCCGATAATCTGTACATGGCGATCCAAATGGCGGCCAGATGCACGCACTATCTCCAGCAAGGTATCTTTGCCCAAATGCATCGAACAGGATGCCGACACCAGCAAGCCGTCGCGCCCTAACAAGCGCATACCCAATTCATTGATGTGGCGATACGCCGCCTCACCAGCTTTTTGATCTTTGCGCTTTTTGATGAACGCCGGTGGGTCAAGCACAACCACGTCGAAGCGCTCATCGCTGGCGATCAGCTCTTTCAGCACATCTATCGCCTTACCCTGAATCGCCCCAACCCGGTCGGCAACACCATTAAGCTGAGCATTTTCCAGAACCGCATCAGTAGCTGACTCCGATGCATCCACACAAATAACCTCGCTCGCGCCTGCAACTGCCGCTTGCACTCCCCAGCCACCGATATAGGAAAACACATCCAGCACGCGCTTACCTTGCACGTACTGCTGCAATTGCGCGCGGTTCATGCGGTGATCGTAAAACCAACCCGTCTTTTGCCCCGCCTGTACTGGCGCCATAAACCGCGTGCCGTTTTCCACCAGCTCAACTGAATCCGGCACTTCGCCGTAGGCAACTTGGGTGTACTCCGGCAACCCTTCCAACACCCGCGCGCTATGCTCATTGGCAAGCAAAACACCCTGCGGATTCAGCACCTGCACCAGCGCTTCGACAATTTCATCCCTCACCAACTCCATTCCAGCACTGGCAATTTGCACTACTAAATAATCGCCAAAACGATCCACCACTAGCCCCGGCAGCAAATCGGCATCGCCGTAGATCAAGCGATAAAAAGGCTCATCAAACGCCAGTTCACGCAGCGCCAATGATTGCTTGATGCGGTGCACCAAGAGGGATTTATTGAGCGGATATTTTTCATCGCGGCTCACCAAGCGCCCGCAGATCAAACCATTGGGATTAATCAGTGCAATGCCAAGCAGCTTGCCGCTATTGGTTGTCACCAGTGCTTGTTGCCCCATAGAAAACGATTTCAGCGGTGATTTCGCGGTATCCACCTCGTTGCTGTAAATCCATAAATGGCCCAGCTTTAAACGGCGATCCGCTTGGGAGTTAAGAACAAGGGTAGGCAGACTCATGGCAAGGCTCACATAGCAAAAAAAGTGAGCGGATTATAAGCCTTGTGCGACTGGGACACAGAATTAAAAATGCGCCAACTGCAAAATGCGTCAGCAGGGCGAGCAAAATGACAGGGAAAATGCTAAGAAACGCACAAATATCGGGTGTTTTGAATGCAGGAGCACGTTTTTTGAACGCTTAGCACTTTATCATTGAAAAGATATGAGCTAACGTTAGCTGTGGCCATAAGTCCCAATAGGCTCAAGAGCTTAGCGCAGACTCTTTATGCCATTTATACCATCGAATTCAATACCAGCCGCCGCCTTATAATCACTTTACGGCGGTCGGTAACCTAGGAAGACATCATGCATACTCTAAAAACGACGACGATTGTCAGTGCAGCATTCATCAGCCTGCTACTCTCCGCTTGCGGTGGTTCCGGTTCACCTATATCCAATCAAGGTTCAAGCAGTGTTAGTTCAGGTACTGTAGACACCACCACTCCAACAGCCATTGGACTAGGCAGCGGCACCACCTTTGCTGCAGGTCAAATCGGCGTAGGTATAGGTAGCACCACACTATCCCCTGGCGGCAGCACCACATTGACCGTGAATGTGGTGAGCCCAACCAATACGCTGGTGACCAACCCTATCAACATTACTTTTAACTCAGTGTGTGTTGCGGCAGGTGAAGCCACCCTCAAATCTGGCGACGCCACCACCAACAGCGTTTCAACCAATAATGGTCAAGCCACTATTACCTACACGGCTAATGGCTGCGTAGGTAACGACGAGATCACCGCTAGCGCTACTTTAGGCGGCACCACCAAAACAGCAAAAGCGACCTTAAATATAGCGTCCGACACCATCCAAACCGTATCCTTTATTGATGCGATTCCCACCTTGGTAAACCTGAAAGGTACAGGCGGTGGAGAAACATCCATTGTGCGCTTCCGCGTGCTCGGTGGCACTGGCGCGCCCATGAAAGATATAGATATAGATTTCTCTCTCAGTACCTCAGTCGGCGGTCTAAGCCTGACCAATACCACTGCCAAGACAGATAAGTCAGGCTATGCAATTACCACCGTACAAGCCGGCGCTGTAGCAACCACCGTGCGCGTTACTGGTAAAGCGCGCGGCACTGAGATATCAACTCAATCAAATCAATTAATTGTATCCACTGGTATTCCCGATCAAGACAGTATGTCCTTGTCAGCCAGCAAACCGATTCCTATCGGTGCCTGGAATTACGATGGCATAGAATCACAAATCACCATTCGTATGGCTGATGCATTTAATAACCCACCACCCAACGGCACTGCCGTCACCTTTACCACTGAGGGCGGCGCAATTGTCTCTGGCTGCCCAACAGTAGATGGTGCCTGTACCGTGAGATGGGTAAGCCAGGCTCCAAAGCCCACTCGCAACAGCGCCAACAACAGTGTTGAACGTATTCTCTGCGTGGACAATCTAGGCGATCCAGTTGCCGACTCAGCAGCCTGTGCTTTGGAGCGTGCCGGCCGAGTAACTATTCTGGCTACAGCAATTGGCAATGAAAGCTTTATCGATGCCAATGGCAATGGCTATTTCGATAAAGGAATCGATATATTCAAATCATTCAATGATGGCGGCAATTGCGATGCAAACGTACCGCCGTCCTCAGCTAAAACACCCTCAAACTCCAGTGTTATACCTTGTGATGATTTAGTCGAAGCCTACCTAGACAAAAATGAAAACAGAAAGCGTGACAGCGATGAAGAATTCACCGACTTCAACAAAGACAACGCTCACTCAATTGAAAACGGCATGTACAACGGCGTCCTTTGCCAAATAGAGGGCGATGGCTGCACCAAAACTGGTGTAACAATTCGCGAAGACTTACTGCTGATTATGAATAGCACCAACATGCTCTATCGCAACGGTGTATTTCCCTTTATTACAGCCAATGTAAAACTCAAACCAACACCACAAGGCTCATCAAGTGCGGCATCATCTGGCGCTTCATCATCTTCAGGTAACGGCGGCCCCGACTTCAAAAGCATCTGGTTTTGGATGGCAGATGAGAACGGCCATGGCTTACCAGAGGGCACCACCTTGTCACTTGACACAGCCAATCTTAAAAACGCCGAGGCTACCATTGGCCTGAAGGGGCCAATTGCGGCATCACTTGCGCCAGCGAAAGTATTCGTGACAGTAGTAGCAGGAGCAACCGGCATCCCTTTCGGAACGTTCAATATCGACATCAAAGTGCCAACTCCTAGCGGCACAGTGACATACACACAAACGGTTGTAGTTAGCGCCGAATAGAGTTAACCACTTAAATCAAAAGCCCTCCGCTTCATCACGGGGGGCTTTTATGCCGCCAAGCTAAGCTGCTGGTAACAGGGCAGGAGCAAGCAAATTAGTCCACCTGCGACTGCCCCGTCTAACTTCTATTTGAGAGTAACTATAAGGAAACAGGATTACAGCGTTGAATGTGGATTGGAAATGCGCTGGACTCAGCACATCATTTATTACAACGCTCATCACATAGTTTGCGAAAATCACCAACAAAAAAACCGGAGCCATTTCTGACTCCGGTTTTTTATTTCTATGTTTATTTAACGCAGGTTAAGAACTTATTCGGTCGCTGGCGGAGCGTAATACTTTAAGCCCCCCTTACCATTCACGATGTCTTCGCCGCGCTCAGTTAATGCGGTTGCATCGCCAACAGATTTAGTTAAATCCAAGTCTGCTTTTTCTGAACTGTTGCCATACCATGACCAAGCCAACCAATTAAAGCCCGCGCTACGCAAATCGGCTCTACCCTTACCTAATAAATCTTCAGGGAGAATTACGCCCTCAGTAATATCTACGGTTAAATCATTGAAATGGCGTGCATAGAAGAAATCTACCTGGCCAAATATCACTTCTTCTTTTTCCACCGGCACCAATCCTTCAAAGATAAGGTCGTCTACTTTAATTGGATCAGTTTTGGACATTGCAGGGCCAGTGACTGAGCCATCCAAGCTGGTTGCAAACGAGAAGCCCATATGCTTTGGCAAGCCATCGCGATTAAACGCAGCGGGGAATGCAACTTTCACCGCAATATCATTCCACTCACCGATTTTTAATTGGTCGTAAGTCATGTTGATCACATCAAAATGATTCGACCAATTCGAATCCTGCAAATAGAACTGCACGGTCAAGGATGTAACACCTTGATAATAAGTAGGTATGAACAAGCGCGTTTTAAAGGTGAAGGGGTCGTTGAAATTCAGGCCTTCAATTTTTGCGGGATTTTGATGCTGCACATCGATGCGGTCAGCAAAATCTTTTGCGGTGATATTTAAGGTGCCACCACTCGCCTCTACGATGGCAGAATCACCCCAACTGAAAGCCACCCAATTATCGGCATCAACTTCGAACGTACCATGGTAAATAGTGCCCAACTCAAACGCATTGTTTTCAGCCACGCCGCTGATCACTAAATCTTTGATCACCACCGCGCCGTAGAAATTAGGATTGGCGGTGCCGTCACCCACCCCCAAGTTTCCAATCTGAATTCCCAGCGAACTTAAGCCTGCTCCTTTTGCACCAAAGTCAGCAGTCAAAATCATTTCATTCCAGGCACCGTAGGTAATATTGCCTAAGTCTGACGAGGTCAGCCACTCACCCTCACTGTTAAAAAATTTGCCGTATGCCCATGAACCCTGGTAGCCAGCAGGGAAATAAATATTGGCTTTGATTTGAATCGGCTTGGTGAAATCTACGCCGGTAATACCTTTATAGATGGCCACAACCTGATCCTTACCTTGCGCACGTGTTAAGCCAACACCTTCACCCGCGACCTGAGCAACCAAGGTACCTTCCCATGCCGTTTCCCAACCAGTGATCGCATTTTCAAAATTCGCATTCAGTAATTCTTTTGCACCACTGCCCTCAACGATTTTGAAATTATCAAATTTGATATCGCCGACAACTTCCGGGACTTTGCCGTTGGATACCAACTCCAACCCGACTTTGGTTACCCGCTTCATATTAAAGTTGTCACTTGCCCAACCAAATGAACCCTTGTTTTTTACGGCAACCTTGATGGTATTCCACGCATCCGGCGTTTGCTGCCACACACCATTCCAACCCAGATTGGCATACTCGCCATTTTCATCGCGCAGGTACATTTGAAAGCCCATGTTGCCGTCGTTGACATAAGCTTTATCAAACAGCACATCAAAACTTATGTCGGTACCAGTCACATCTATGGGTTCATCCAAAGGCACTGTGTAGCCCACTTTATCGTTTGCACTCTTCCAGGGAACAGCGACTGCAAGCGCATAATCACCGGCAGCTTTTTCGATAATCTCTTTATGCTTGACCGGTTTGTCGCCCACACCCGAACCACCAAATTCGCTCATAATGAACGGCATTTTTTGCGAGCGCAGCACCGCCAAGGCAGTATCGATTTTGGCGTTGCTGTTCCAATATGAGCCGTAGCCATGCACCGAGAGCACCAAGTTTTTCTCGCTGTCAGCCGCCAACAATTCCTTACCGCGATCAGCCGCAAACGCGTAATAATCCGCACCACAAGGCGCATCGATTACCAAAGGCAGTTGAAAACCTGCTTTACGAAAAGCGCGGATCGCTGTTTTGTAATTGTCGATGTAAGTTTTGTAGCCGGTGGAGTTGCCGTTAAACACGTCTTTCGGCCCCCAACCGCTGGCGATATTAATCATCAAATTATTTTGATAGCGATCTTGATGGATGATCGGCAAAAAGGTTTTTAACCAGGTTGTTTTTACCGCAGTTGAAAACAGACTTTCGTCATCAGTACAAGCGAGCGCTGTATCCGCGAGGCTCAAGATAACAAACAGCTTGTTAGTAATGGCCGCATTGAGTGCCGCCTCTAAATTGGATGGCACAGTGGTCGAATTAACCGTGATGCGGACAATATTGGAGCCGGTTTCGCTGATTGCTTTAATGCCATCAAAACGCCCGAGCGGATCCTCCGCATATTGCAAGTTGATGCCGTGAAAGCTGGCGGGCTTCCCTTGAAAAAGAATATCTTCACCGCTTGCGCGCAATACAGGCAAACCTGCAGTTGGGCGCTGGGGATTGGGATCTTCCGTTACCACTTCCGGTATCAGTTTATGATCTTCCGCATCGGAGGAGCCCAACATGCTGCCGCCACCGCAGCCGTACAATAATCCTGCGCTGGTCATGAGCGCGATTAACGTCATCTTATTTTTCATTTCAAACTCCAGAATTCTATTATTCGTTATGCGCCGCCATGCGGCGCTTATCGCTCATGAACTTAGAAAGAAACATTTACACCGGCGGTGTAACGCGCTTCTTGCACCCACAGGGACTGGAACTGATCCTCAAACTGGGCATAGCTTTTTCTGCTCTCCTCAGTGAGGTTGGTGCCATTGAGGAAGAAGCTCCAGTTATCGTTCAGCCAATAACTAATGGACAAATCCAAATAACCCACCGGCTCAACCCAATTCGCCATTTGCATCACCGCCACATTGGTTGTTACCCCCGTGCGTTTGGAGAACTCGGCACTGCGGTAGTTGTAGGCCAAACGAACGTTCAGTCCGTCTTTGTCATACCAGAGAATCAGGTTGGTTTGATTTTCAGAGTTGGACGGCAGTGGCAGCTTGTTGCCCAAGATGTCCACTTCGCTGGTCTCGCTGTGCGAATAGGTGTAGTTAAATTCGATACCGGTGGCACTCAGATATTCGCCCGGCAAGAAAGTAAACGGCTGTTTGTAGCCAAATTCGATACCATAAAGATCCGATGCACCCACATTGCGGGTGGTGTAGATATTGGCTTGGCGGCCGCGATCGATACCGTCCATATCCAGAAAGTGGCGCGCCTCTTGATAATCCTCTACTGCGGTATCCACCTGAATCAAAAACATCCCCAGCCCGAGAATGGCATTCTCATCAAAGTACCACTCGGCCGATGCGTTATAGACGGTAGACATCCAGGGTTTGATATCAGGATTCCCCTTATCCTCACCGCCACCAATACAACCCACAGTATCCTGACGCTGCTGGCCATTTGATGGATCAAGCACCATCACTGGATTGCCGTTTTCATCGGTTTTATTACATTGGCCGTACCAGAGCGCCATACTTGAACCCACCTGCTCCAAGTCGTTACGGGTCATGGTTTTGGCTACACCAAAACGCGCGATCACATCATCGCTAGGGAACAGGTTCAGGTTGAATGAGGGCAAGACTTCGGTATTACTATTTTTGTAATTTTCAGTCTCGTAGACATAGGCGATTTTTTGCCAGTCGTCATAGCCGATGGAGTTAAAGGAATCGAGCACGTCTGGCACGACACTCTTGTCCACTGAGCGCTCGGTTTTTACCGCTTGCAAACCAAGGTTACCGCGGTAAGGAATACCAAACAGACCGGTGCTTTCGTTGCCAAAATTAAGCTGGACATAGGTGTTGGTTGATGTCTCTTCCACGCCGTAGGTATAACCCGGGTCGTTAACGGTACGGGTACCGGGGTAAAGGCGATTCATAAACTCGTAGGGGTTATCCCATTGCGAGGGATTGAGCGAGGCAACACCCTGCTCGAAACCTTTGATCGGGCCAAAGTCGCTGAACGCCATGGTATCTGCTGCACTGAAACCATTGTCCTGCAAACCGCCAATATCAATCAGGCTGGAATTGGTTTCGGCGAAGTTAAACTTCAACCAGTTGGGATACTTCTGCCAAATCAGGTTGCCCGGCAGCAGTTTGTAGCGCTTGTCCACCGGCACTCGGGAGTCTTCCCAGTCGGTGTAACGACCGGTTGGGGTAACGTAGAAAAACTTATTGTGATCCGCCTCGCGCACTGAGTGACGCACACCGCCTTCAATCGATTCGATAAAGTCGCCATCCAGATTGAACTTCACATCCGCACGCACCACATTGAGCTCCGCTTCCGTATTAGCGCCCTCAGCAAAACCCTGGTACTGCTTAAGCAAGTCAGAACTGGAGAGATCATCCGGATAGGTAAAAGTTGGATAGTCGCCGGTGTAATCCACGGTCACGCGGAAGCCATCCACCGCATCTTTACCACTAATGCCGTCTTCATCGACCCACAACCAGGCGGGAGTACCTTGCTGAAACGCCGCTTTGCGGTACTGCTTTTCCGCCTCGGCATGCAACACCCGCAAGCTTGCTTCCAGATTCTCGTTATTGGTGTAATTCACCTGGAAGTTAGTGTTAAGAGCAGCCGTTTTTTCGATTTCACTGGTCGAATTGGTTTGAAAATCGGCTGACCAAATTTCGGCTTTTTGCAGGGAGTGGATATTGACCGTTCGGCTAGTGCCCTCGCTGTCGGTATAAGTAAAAGGATGGCCTTCGCCCACCACAGTGCCCGCTTGCAATACATCAAAGATCTGTTCACGGTATTTGGCTGATTGACCATTGACTTGGAAAGACTCCGGCGTGTGGCGGCCATTAAAGCCGGCTTTTACACCGCGATTGTATTTATCCATCTGGGTGTAAAACACATCACCGCGCACCGACCAGTTGTCATTCAAGGTGTACTTGGCCGTGATAGAGCCACCATCGCGGTCGCGCTCAACAAAGCTGCTGCTAGCGCCAAATTCGTTGGGCACCAAATACCAATCGGTGGTTTCATAGCCCGCGTCAGGATGAGGATTACTCAAATCGCCAACCGGCTTGCCACCCTGACTGTCGAGAAAAGCCAAATTATGCTCTTCCCACATGGAGTAGTTAGCCGCGTAAGAGTTAGCCGTATAAAGGTTGGCCAACACCGCAAAGTTATCGCCGTTGTTAAAACCAAAAACACCGGAAACACTGTAATCCGGGTCGCGCGTGCCCGTAGTCCCGTCATTGTTATACTCTTCAGTAGAAAGTGAGCCCCAACCGCCCTCTACTCGCGCACGAGCAGTAAGACCTTGATCCAGAGTAGAAGGGTCGAGGGTTTTCAAATCCACCACACCCGAAATACCGCCCGCCAGAGTTTTAGCCGATTGCGATTTGTACACATCCACACCGCTGATCATTGAAGCGGGTACGTCTGAATAGTTGGCCTGAATACCCGTGATTGACCAAGGGCTGAGAAATTGCTCGCCATTCAGCGTGGTCAATACTTGCGGCATGCCGCGCACGTTCAGGGTGGTACCCTCACCCGCTTCGCGAGTGATCTGCACACCCGTCACACGCTGCAGGGAGTCCGTGATGGTGGTATCGGGCAGCTTGCCTATATCCTCGGCAACAATCGAATCTACCACTACGGACGAGTTGCGTTTGATATCAATCGCCTTGGCCTGCGATGCACGCACGCCTTTAACGAAAACTTCCTCAACCTGCTCATCGCTGGTTGGCGCGGCTGCAGGTTCTTGTGCATAAGCCTGCACACCGTAAAGGGCACAGCCTATCGCCAGAACCAACGCTTTTTTTCCGGTAGTGATACCGCTAGGTTTGGTCATCTTGAGCTTCCTCGTGTTGTTATCTTTTATAAAAATCCAGACATACAGGCGGCAGCAAACGCAAAGAATGCAAAGCATCACAGCCACTGCAAGAGCGGCGAGCCGATGAGATCCTTTACTAGTTTTGCAGCACTGAAGATTCTTTAATTGCGTAAATTTATTGTAATTGCCGTACTGATATCGCGATTAAATAGTATTAATGGCACTTATTGGAATTTATGGAGCTGAGTGATAATGAATCAAAATGTAATCGGTTTCAAGAGGAATTTGTGACCGGTTACATAGAATAATTAATGATAAAACGGAGGGTGAGATGCGCTAAAAAACCAAAATATAGCCAGAGAAAATTGCTATCAACATGAAATATATAGGAATTTTAGTAATGCCCGACGAAATATTGCAATCAAACAACAAAATCATTAGTAAAAAATAAACAGCATATGGAATCAAAATAAAAAAACAAGCATGTAAAAAGATACCGTTTTCACTGTAATCCAGTAACCGAGCTGCCAACGATTCATAAAAAAACCCGGCCATGCCGGGTTTTAGGAACGTTGAAATAAAACGACACTAAAGCAATTTTTCAATCGCCTCAGCCAATTTGGGGGAGTCGGGCTTGGTCATACTGCCGAAGTACTCGGCAACCCGGCCGTCTTTGCCTACCAAGTACTTATTGAAGTTCCATTTTGGCTCTTTGGCTTGCTCCGCCAGCGCCTTAAACAGCGGATTGGCCTCTTTGCCAGTCACATGGGTTGGCGACAGCATGGTAAATGTCACGCCGTAATTGAGGTAGCAAATTTCTGCTGCCTTTTCCTCATCCGCATCTTCTTGCTTGAAGTCATCGCTGGCAAAACCAACCACTACGAGACCTTTGTCTTTGTATTTTTTGTGCAGTGCTTCCAACTCTTTAAACTGTGAAGTGAACCCACAGTGGCTGGCGGTATTCACCACTAGCACGGTTTTGTTTTCCATCAACTGACAGACATCCACCATATCTTTGGAGTGCAACTTCCGGTATTCGCCTTTCATATAGTCCGGGCACGCAGAAGCGGCAGCACTAACTAATCCGACCATAGCCACTCCCAATAACCTAGCCAGAGGGGTAATAAATGATTTCACAGGTAGTTCCTCAATTAACAAGATAAGTACACCAGTTACGCAGTGTAAGCCTTTTTGGATGAGGGGGAAGGAATCGGCGTTGCAAATTAACGAATCATTACCCAATAAAAAAGCCAGAACGGGGTTCTGGCAAGTCACGGGAAAACACGTTTTGCAAAAGCAAACTACTTTACTATTAACAGAACACAGAAGGTCAACAACAAACCGACATTCACAACATGGAATATCATCAAGAGACTGTTTTTTGAAATTGTTAAATCCGTCATGAGTACTGAATCAGCGTTAAGTTTTGCATTGCAGTGAGCGCAAAACTAACATTGACATATACCGCCAGCAATAACGTTTTTTGGCTTGGATAAAAGTCGTACCTGAATACTAAAGATCGAACTTTTTTAGCGCAAAGAGGTGCTATTCAGATTTTTTTCCGAGCAACTCATTATGGCTTTTAAAGTTCAACCCACAGCGGCGAATAAAATCGGCCAACTGCTGCATTTCTTGTGATGGTTCCTGTTGGACAATTTTATGATCACTTTTCAGCGGTGGAAAAATGCCGTAACCAGCAAAAAGACAAGCCCATGATTTTGGCTGGTAACTAACAACCAAATTATGCATATGCATTTCTTTGGCGAAATCTTTACTGTTTCGCCACAAATACAGTATTTTTTCTAACCTTTCTGACAGGTTGGTATTGGCGGCATTATCGCGCCAGTAATTACTATCTATGCGCTGATTAGCTTTGTAGTGGCATACGATATAATCTCTCACCCCATCAAACTTCATATTGATATCGCTGTTAAAATCGTTTTCAAACTTGTTAGTAAATAAGCCGGCTTCGTAATATTTCATAAAACGTGAAATAGTTTCAAAAGATAAGGCAAGCGCAGTAGCTTCCAACGGCTCAATAAACCCTTGCGACAAACCTACCGCCACACAATTTTTTTCCCAGTGTTTTTCAACTCGCCCCACTTTCATTTGCAAATGCCTGGCAGCAACGTCACTATCAAGCATGCCCAGATGTTGTCTTAGTTCGCTTTCCGCTTGTTCTGGTGAAATATAATCTGCACTGTAAACATAGCCATTCCCATAGCGGTTGGTTAAGGGAATTTTCCATGCCCAGCCATTCGACAATGCAGTCGCTTTAGTCTCGGGGGGAATTATTTCCGTCATTACGCTCGGCATGACGACGGCCGAATCATTAAACAAATTTTCTTTAAAGCTTCTATAGTTTGCCTTTAAAGCGCCCTGTAACAGTAAAGATTTAAACCCGGAACAATCAATAAAAAAATCTGCCTCTACCAGCGAATTATCATCCAATCGCACACAACACAATTCGCCATTGGACCCAGTGATTACCTCGTTCAAGGTGGCAACAATTCGTTTGACTCCGCGACTCACCGCTTTATCCGCAAGAAACTGACCTAACAAACCAGAATCAAAGTGATAGCCATAAGCGACGCCAAACGGAAAAGTCTCTGCGGCAATAGGGCCAAGATTTTTTTGGGTGATATAGGTTTCTAAAAAATAGGGATCAGGATGGGCGTTGGCATTCAGCCCCTGCATTCGCGCTTTAATATTATTAAAAAAAACCGGGACCGTAAAAATATCATCTGTCTGTGCAGGAAAAGGATGGAAGTATGAATCAAACCCGGGAATAGATGACCAGTTTGCAAAGGTTATCCCATTTTTATAAGTAGCATTGCAGCGCGGCATCCATTCCGATTCTTCAATCCCTGCCTCATCAAAAAATAACTTCAGATGAGGTGTTGAGCCTTCGCCTACACCAATAGTTCCAATATCGTGCGACTCCAGTAAAGAAATTTCAACATCAGGCCAACGGGTTACCAATAAATTAGCGGCCATCCACCCGGCTGTTCCACCACCAACAATCAGGATTTTTTCAGGTTTTTTCGCTTCACTTGTCATATTGATCAATTCACTGTTGGGCACCGGAATTAGCATTATTTTTTTAGTTTTTCGATAAAATAATCTTTAATAGCTCTTACATAATCCAAGGATAATTTACCCAGCAGATGCTGTTGATGCTCGGGAATATAAGATGCAGGATCAACGCCCTGCTTAAATAAATAGTGATCAAACATACAGCGCCATGCAGCGCGCTGTTTAGGTGTTAAATCACGCATTGCCAAGAGCGCGATATTTAAACTATCAATAGGGCTTGGCGATATCGCACTCTTGGCGGAGGATCCATTCCACCAGTAATTCATCAAAGCATTTACTTTTTCCAGTGATTCAACATGATGCCACCAGAGCATAGGGATAAAAATTGCATCGCCCGGAGCCAGCTCCGCAGAATAGGCATTAGCCAGCGCCGTTTTAAAATGAGGGTAGCGTTCAAAATCCGGCGCATTTAAATTAACCATACTGGTGGGCGCGCCCGCGGGGGTAAAATTCAGCGGACCAGGATATAAATTTCCGGTTTGTTCAGGCGGAAATAATACAAAGCGCCTACGCCCGGCAACCACACAGGCAATATTGTCCGCACCATCGTAATGCGCACTGACAATACCCTCATTGCCAACCCATAAACGCGGCTCCACATCCGGAAAATATGCCGATTTATTTTCATCGCTCAAACCTGGCAGTATTTCACTGGGTAAAGAGTTTTGCATCGAAATTGCCGGATATACTTCCCTATCAATTAATTCCAGCAGCCGCCCCAGAAATAAATCCACACGCTCTTCACCACTGATGTAATTCACACCTGTCATGTCGTCGTTGTAATAAAAACGTTTATTGGCCGCAGGGGGGGCCACAAAAATTCTCGCTTTTTTTCCCGTATAAAAGCGCAACAAATAGGCCGCAAAGTCCTGCGGTGTTTTTTTTGCTGCATTTACTAATGGCCAATCCCGAGCAAAGCCCCGAATGACCACCGGTTGTTGTGCGGGAGCAAGCTCAGCAAAAAATTGCTGCGCAGACAGAGCCGAGTATTCCGATACTTGTTTATACATAGTCATCTTTTTTAACAGCGCAATGCTGCTCAATATAATCACTGTGCATGGGCATTTGCATCACGGTTTGATAAATATTGTGCTTACTTTCCTGTAACAACTGCGCCAACTTCTGCCGGTCAAATGCCGCCATCAATGGGTGATATTTTTTCGGTCGTATTTTCATACCCTCCAAAATTGAACACCAGCTATCCGCACTAAAAAACTGCTCGGGGTGATGATCTATCTGACCCCGCTCACGAAATGAAGCTATTTTCTCACGCAGGGAGTCGGGCACCGGCATAGTCTGACACCAACGCCAAAACTCCGTATCCTGCCGCCCGCTGGTGCAATAATGCAAAATGATAAAATCGCGAATCTCATCATAATCGCCGTTGATTTTCTGGTTGAAAGACTGCTCGGTATGCGCCTCAAAATCACGGTCGGGAAAATAACTAATAAAACGAATCAGGGTTTTATAAACTAGATGAATAGCAGTGGACTCCAGCGGCTCCAGGAATCCGGAAGCTAAACCCAGCGCCAAACAGTTGTTGTGCCATATTTTTTTGCGCCGCCCAGTGGTAAATGGAATGACGCGAGGATCATTAAGCCGTTTTCCTTCAACCACTTTTAATAGAGTATCGATTGCGCGATCATCGCTGCAATACTGACTGGAAAACACATAACCGTTGCCAGTGCGATGCTGCAAGGGAATTTTCCACGTCCACCCACATTCGCGCGCGGTGGCTATTGTATAAGGAGGCAACTCACCAGTACTCTCTGTTTGTACCGCCACTGCGCGATTGCAGGGCAAATAATGGGTCCAATCTTCGTAACCAATTTTTAATGCACCTTCAATCAACAAACCGTTAAAGCCGCTACAGTCGATAAAAAAATCGGCGGCGACTGCTGCACCGCTGTTTAATTCTACCGCTGAAATAAACTGCCGCTCATCGACAACAACCTTGTTGACGGTTGCCTCAATTCTTTCTACGCCACGGCTCAGTGAAAACTGGCGTAAATAGCGGGCAACTAATACCGCATCAAAATGCAGAGAGTATGCATAATTGCGCGATACCCAATGTTGTTGCTCGGGCGAGCGCAGCATAAACCGCTGATGCTCAGCCATAACAGCACCGGGGGAATGCTCTAGCCAGCGAGTGCCATTGCCATCTGTTACGGTTTTCAACCAGGCTTGATAAAAATCAAAGCCATGAATATTTTGCCCTACCGCACCAAATGGATGAAAAAATTGTTCGCCAGGTTTTTGCCAATCGTCAAAGCGAATACCCAATTTAAAACTGGCCGATGTCGCCTGCACAAAATCTTTGAGGTTAATCTGGCAAACGCGCAAAAACTCCATGATCGAGGGCACAGTTGACTCACCCACACCAATGGTGGCTATATCCGGTGACTCAATCAGAGTGATTTTAATTTGGCTTCCGCTCAATGCGGATGACAGCAAGCTTGCCGCCATCCAACCGGCAGTGCCGCCACCTACAATACAGATGGAGTTCAAGGTATTTTGCATAACCAGCGTCTACTCAGTTAACAACTCATTCACCTACATGATCAAAACAAAAAAGCGCGCAGTGAAAATGCTGCGCGCTTTTTATCTACAACATCATCTCAACTGTTGCTAACAGAACACAGCCAATTAGAAGGTTGCGCGAAGGCTCAGTGCATAACGACGGTCAGTCGTAAAGCTCAGAGCATCAGTTTTATCGCCAGCCTGATTCAATTGGTACTGAGTTTGGGTAGCTTCATTGAGCAAGTTGTTGGCTTCGATACCCACTTTCACATTGTCGTTGATAGTGTAGTACAAGCTCGCATCTACCATACCTTGCGCCTTGGCATATGCCGGTACAAATTCTTCCGACTCACGCATAGTTAACAAGTACTCTGAACGCCAGGTGTATGCCAAACGGAACGCAATATCTTCGTATTCATACATACCGACGATATTCATGTTCTTGTCTGAATAACCTTGCAATGGCAAACCAGTAAATACACGGAAGCTGTTGCGGTTGTCGGTAATTGGATTACCGTTACCGTCGTAACGCAACTCTTCTGCTGGATTAGTATTTGGATCTTCCAAACCGTTTTGATCGATATAGGTAAAGTTAAACTGCATACCTAAACCACTCCAGGCACCTGGCAACATATCGTAGAACTGCGAGTAGGAGAACTCGACACCGCGAATAGTACCTGAGCCAGTATTATCAGGGCCGTAAGCCGATACCGGATAGTTATTGCCAGCGTAATCAATATCCAACGAGAATTGCTTGTTGCGAATAATGTTATCCAGCTCTTTGTGGAATAAACCAACTGCTAACGAACCAGCAGGTGCGAAATACCATTCAGTCGTCAAATCAAAATTAACTGATTCTTCCGGCTCCAGAAATGCATTGCGCGCGTTTGCACTAATTTCCACATTTCTTAAATCCACAACCGGGTTATAGGTTGCACTGGTTGAATCATCGTCTTTACCTTCGCTTGGTTTTTGCAGAACCTCGGTGTAATCCAAGCTAACAACCATGCTGTTACGCGCATCGGTAAGTGAAGGGTAATACAGCCCTTTCGATGCACCAAAGCGTACAACCACATCTTCAGCCACACCAAAACTCAGGTTCAAGCTTGGCAACACAGTGTTGTAGTCAGTGCCGTCAACTGTACTGGAGACTGCGCCGCCCGATGCCAATGCAAAAAGAGCTGGATATTTGGTTTGCATAACTTGGTAGAGTGATTGTGTTGCACTGGTGCCGCGTCTGGCGGTTGCCGGCAAGGTCAAACTACCGGTAGATTCCAGTTGGTACCCCACATAGCGCAAACCAACATTACCTTTTACCGGCACACTTAAATCATCAAATGCGAAGTCACCGCGAACATAAAACTCGGTGCGCTCTTCATTAGTTGAGCTGAGGTGACGTGGCGCAAAGTGACTAGTGGTGCGATCTTTGAGATCCTCGTAGGGCACAGCACAATTTTGCAAGCCATCTTTAACTGCACCCATTGCATTGCCCAAAGCATTCCAAGTGCCACAGCCATCACGTAAAGTTTGGACGTAGTTTTTGGTCAAATCCATACTTGGAAACAGGAAGCTGTTGTATTCACCTTGAACCACTTTACCGTTGTACTGATCGGCAAAACTCACACGTTCAAACAATTGTGGCGCAGCTTGTGGTGATGCATTGTAAGAAGCTTGTGCATTCCATGGAGTGCCTAATGCCTGCCAGCCTTCATACTCAGTATCACCCATAGAGAGATCTTTATCTGAATAGAACACGCCCGCTTTTACTGCGGTGAAAACACCATCAAGATCGTATTGAAGATCGAACTTAACACTGTCTGCCTGCGCGGTTGCATGAACTTCTTGTTGCATACCACTGGCCAAGCGCAAAATCGGATTAGTGTTTGGCGCAACATCAGCTGGGTTAGATACGTTCTCGTTCAAGTATTCGAAAGTGGGAGTGGAGCCGCGCAAATCCATATAGAAAGGCGCATTTGTAGCGGTTTGATTTCCGTTAATACGCGAAGTTAAACCGTAGTTATGCACCACTTGCTCTGAATCAATGTGCTGATAATCAAACGATGCCGTTAAACGATCAGTTGGCTTCAACGTCAAATTAAATGAAGTATCTTCAACGGTGTTTTCGTTGTAGTTGTAACGCGAGCGGAACTGCAATGGCATATCAGGAACATTGGAAATACCAACGCCTGAAGTCAAAAAGCCTTTGTCATCTACAGTTAACGGACGACCATCATCAGACTCATCAAACCACTGAATAGTGTTCGGCACATAGGGCAAGAAACCGCGGTCGCCAGATGCGATTACGCGTTCACGCCATTCCAACGATGCTTTAGAGTTGATGTGTTCGAGAGTTGCAGTAACCGTCTCATCCGCATTAGCCCATTGCAACGACGTAGTGAAACCAGTGCGCTCACGATCATTTTCTGCAGAGCTGATGTGATAGTTGGCGGGCGCATACCAGGTTACACCTTCAGGCTGTCCCTCAAGTGCTTCACCTTCATATTTTGGTACATAGGCTGCCGAATCTTCCGCAGAATATTTAGTAGCACCATTACTCAATTGCTGGGCACTACATGCGCGCCAGCCCGGATCACCCGGAATACAAGGTTGCGAATACTGGCCGGCAATAACGCCTGGAGAAGGTGTGCCCCACTCGTCGTAAGAGAAAGTATCAATCACACCACGGCTATGATAGTTACCTAAACCAACACCATCGCCACGGGTTTTATATTCAGATTGCGAAGCCGCAACCAAGAAACCAAATTTACCCGCGCTGGTCTCCCAGTTATCCGCAAACAGCGCAGAAAAAGACGGTGTAACCTCTTCGCGGAAATCACCGTAACTGGCTTTGGCATTAAAAGACACTAAACGCTCATCGGAATCAAATGGTTTGCGCGTAATCAGATTAACAGTGCCCGCAATACCGCCTGCAATTTTGTCTGCTGTTTGGTTTTTATTAACTTCTACTGCACCCAACAACTCTGCCGGGAAATCTTCGTAACTCAAACCGCCCCAGGGGTTAGCACTGAATGCATCGCGACCGTTAATTTCTGAACGCACACGATCCAAACCACGCACCAAAACACCAGTACCTTCATCGGCGTAGTGCTTGGGGTCACTGGATGATGCAAAACGCTCAATGGTCACACCGGGAACACGCTGCAGCGCTTCGGTGACTGACTTATCTGGCAAGGCGCCGATATCAGTAGCAGTAATAACATCTTTTACTGTGTCAGCATTACGCTTTAACTCTTGCGCAGTATTCAAACTGCTGCGCATGCCCGTCACCACAACTTCTTCAAGATTTTCATCTTGAGCTGCGCTTGATTGTGCAAACGTTGGCACACTCAGCGCCATGATTGAAACAGCCAACAACGATTTTTTAAATCGTGTACTAGATGTTTCGGCTATATTGTTTTTACTTGTAAACATATCCAACCCCTTAGTTGTTTTCTCTCGTATTAAACCCACGGAAGCGCATTACTGGAGATAGTTCTGCGCACCTAATCAAGCGCTCCATCTACTGCTTTTTACTACTTTTTATTGTCAATTCGCCTACCCAGGTGCAAACCATTAAAAACGAAGTAACATCCGAATTTAACATTCACCTTTTATCGATTCTATACACAACTAAAAATCGAACACCGCACTACTAAAAGTCGAACCAACCAACAAACCCGAGGCGACTTCAGCCGCAAAATTAATGCAGATGCTGCTGCCGATAATGACTAGGAGTAACACCAACGGTTTTCTTAAACGCTTGGTTGAAAACCGATTTACTATTAAAGCCACAACTTTTCATGATCTCGCCAATCGGCTTTTGGCGCAGCTCTGAATCCGCCAAACGTTTTTTTGCCTCGGCGACACGATAGGTTCCAATCAGCTCAAAAAAATTCATATTCATTTGACTATTGATAGTGCACGACAATAACTTTGGTGAAACATTCAGCTTAATGGCCAAACGCTCCACCGTAATATGTGGTTCCAAATACGGCTTGCTCTCTTCCATAAAACTAGTGAGTTTTTCTACCAACTGCTGCTGCGGCTCTTCTACTTGCGAATCAGCTGAAGCCGTGCTCTCTATCTGCTCGGCAGAGAAACCAGTGGCGTTTTTTAGCAAATACACCACTAGCAGGCTCATATAAATCAGCAGCAAATAGTTTTCAAACTCACCCAACAAACCTAATGGCAACAGCTGAACAAAACGTGTTTCAAACAACGCAAATAGTGCCCAGCAGTTGACTATGAAAAATCCAACCAGCAATAGCTTTAACCAATGCAGATCCACCTTATTCAACAGACTGTGACGTGTCCGCTCTTGATATTGCCTTTGATATAACCGAACGACACACCATGCGCTGTAACTAAATAGAACTAACCGCTGCACCCAAATCAAACCTTCAAAATAAGGATCGCTAATTACATGAGCCCAATCGTGCACATATTGCATTTTTTGTTCGGGCGCTAAACGGTGAAAAATGTGGTAAATGTATAAGGGATAACAAAATGCGGGCAACAGATGTAATAGTTCGACCTTGCGCCAGGAAAAATCCCGCGATATAGCCGCTTGGGAAAACCAAAAAAGCAGCGGCCCTTGCAAAAAAAATACAAAACCGAACAGAAAGAAAAAATTGGCCGACACCAATGACAAGGTGTCGCGCACATTAATATTCCAATATACCAAGGTGTCGAACGTGCGCAGCGCGCCCAACAAAAAGAACAGCGCCAGAAATTGCCAATACAGTTTTTTGACACATCCCAATTGTTGGGTAAAAAACAACAGGCACGCCAAAACCAATGCGAGAAAACCACTGAATATCAGCGGAATATCATTGATATTAAACAGTGCTACTTCAACCATATCAGTCTACCGATAGCGCAGGTCATCATAGATAACGTATTTATATTTAACGCAGTTGTAACTCTGCTGGTGCCGCACGCTATGGCCACTCTCCAACCATATTGATAAATTTGCGTTATGCACCAATCGCTAAGCTATTACTTCTGCGCCCCTAAATTATTGTTCGTCACCTGAACCAAAAACTCGCAGCCTTTGGCTCTTCCAACTTACATCCTGCAGGACAACGTTGTCAATTTAATTTACAATTTTTCCGACCAACGCAATGCATTAATCAGGGATGTGCAAATGAATTCAGGATTTTTTCCAACGAAGAGGCTACTGCTACAACCAATTCCTGATCCAACATTTGAGCCTGTTGGATCATTTCCAATATTTTTTCTCGCTCACTTTGAGCAAGTGAATTTGTTTTTGTACGCAGCGCAAGCAGATCCAGACTTGTGCGCGCCACTGAATTCACCTTACTCGCCAGGGAAATCCACTCTGGATGCATTTCCAGCAAGGGTTGCAGCTGTTCGCGATTTGCAACCCAGCGCTCCAGCTCAGCGTAAAGTGAAAAATAATCTGCATTTTCGCGCGGCTCTTTCAGCCAGTTATCAAGACGCTGATTAAACTGACGCACATATTCATTTTCCGCAGGTAACGCATCAACCAATCGGTCAAGCGGATCTGTTTTGGAATAACTCTCATATACTGATTTTTCATGTTGACGATGGTAGTAATGCGCAGATTCCAGCATCTCAGCAAATATTTTTACTGGAGTTATTTCGTTTTTACCAGCCAATTTTTGTAATGCATTCGTTTGCTGTTGGCGATGCAATAAGCCCGTGGATTTTTCTGCCCAATGTGCAACCAAATTTACGCGCATATACATGCTATTTTCATCTTGCAAATCCCGCGCCGACCAGAGGCGTTCTGCAACAATAAATGCGCGCGGCCACAAGCGCAGGTCAATACTTTGCTCATCAACGATTTCAGCCCAAAGCGCAGCTTCACCACCTAAAATTAACGCCTCCTGTTGTGCACTCAAATGCGCCACCGGTTCAGTTTTAGGTAGCTGTTTTTGTGCATTATTTTCGGTAACTTTTTGATTTTTTTGTAAAGAAAAGTTATTAAGAATTTTGTCGCCGCTAAGGCTATAGGGCGCGTTGCCCACGATAGCACTACCGTGAATTTTATCTGCTGAAAAACTCACCCGAAACTCAACTGGACCCATCCAGGTATCCAGCGAAAATACCGCTTTATTGCCAGTGTATTGCTTGAGCAAAACTTCGCGCCGCGACTTGCCGGTAAAATCGATAAATGCCTGAGTAATTTTTTTATCATTACCAATAAATGTGAAGGTACCAGTTACCGGCTTACCGCGTTTACGTGGCATTGCAAAACGCCAGCTATTAATCGTTTCATTAGCAGCAAGCGTTTTAACCACTACCGGCTTGGGTGGAATTGGGTCATTGCGATAGTGATAAGCACCTGTTTGCGGCTGATCCAAATAATATCCCGTGGATAAAATGGCCTGAAAACCGTGACTCACTGCATCACTCACCCCATCTGGCCCACGCCAGGAGTGGATAACTATATCTTTAGGTAGATCTTTGTGCTGAATTTCATCCCAGCCAATCATCTTGCGCTTGTGTTTTTGCAAAATTTTCTGCAGCCGCTGATTAAAATACGCATGCAGTGCATGATGATCTGTTAAACCCTGCTTTTGCATAAAAACTTGAATTTCCGGATTTGCTTTCCAATGCTCCGGATCCACTTCGTCACCACCGATATGCAAATATTCAAACGGAAATAATTCCGTCACTTCGCTAATAATGGCATCGGCAAATGCGTACACCTTTTCGTTGGCTGGATTCAACGTAGGTTTATGAACTCCCCACCGATATTCCATCGCATAGGGGCCGGGTGCGGACATTAATTCCGGATAGGCCACTGCAATGGCACTGGCATGGCCGGGCAGATCAATTTCCGGTAACACCTGAATGCCGCGTTCACGCGCGTAGGCAACTACATCGCGAATCTGTGCACGCGTGTAATATTCGCCATCAGATGCCAGCTTATGCAGTTTTGGATATTTTTTTGATTCAAGGCGCCAGCCTTGATCATCGGTCAAATGCCAATGAAAAATATTGTATTTCGCTGCCGCCATCGCATCTAACTGACGCTTGATAGTCGCGACTGAAAAGAAATGTCTGGAGGTATCCAATAATAATCCGCGCCATTTAAAGCGTGGATGATCCTGAATGTTCACTAAGGGCAATGTGATGGTCGGTGCGGTTCCGACCAGTTGCAACAAGGTTTCCATACCGCGCTGGGCGCCCATCAACTGCTTGGCATTCAATTCGATTTTTGCTGCTGTAATCCGCAGTTGATACGCCTCATTCCAGTCACCGATTTGATTGGATATAGCTTGAGTATTTTTAATACGAATAACGAATTGCGCTTTGGGTATAGAGGTTTCTTTTAGTTTCAGTGCTTGGCCGGTCTGCTGTTTTACGCGCACAGCAAACTGTTTTACCGCCATTTTAATCGCTGCTGTTTTTTTACCGTCTACTGCATAGTTCAGTGTTTCACCTAATACCCATTGCCCCTGTTGACGTTCAACAGTTTGCGGATAAGGCATTAATGGCAATTGCTCCACCTGGGCTGTAGCCCAAACGGAGCAGAGTAAACAGCTAACTAACAATAGGTATTTATTCATCACTATTTTCTATCTGGATTTCTCTACGAATTTTTAAATTATTTACGGCTTTTTGTAGGCCACACAATCTACTTCTACTTTGCAATCCACCACCATGCTGGACACCACACAAGCGCGCGCAGGAGGATTAGCGCCGAAATATTCCATAAACACACGGTTGAATGACATAAAGTCGCGCGGGTCATCGAGCCATACACCGCAACGCACGACATCTTCAGGGCCATAACCGGCTTCGGCTAAAATCGCAAGTACGTTTTTAATAGTTTGATGGGATTGCGCAACAATGCCACCGTCGATAATTTCTCCGTTAACCATGGGTACCTGGCCAGATACAAACAACCAACCATCCGCACCGGCAGCGCGAGCAAATGGCAAATGTTGCCCGCCTGTACCTTTTCCACCTTCAACACCGTAACGTTTTATTTCTGACATTGTTCTTCTCTCTCTTTAAATGAGCTGATCAGGAGACTACCTTTTTCGCAATACACATCTTTTTCATTTTTTGGGAGTCGTCATTCCCGCTTGCGGGAATCCAGCTTTTTATTTTAGAACCTATGGATCCCCGCAAGCGGGGATGACGACGGATTATTAAATGCCGATCTTGCTTCTCAAAAAAAAAATCAATAAAACCCCATGCGTAAATCACGCTGCCTTGTTAAAAATTTTCCCGCACGCATTCCGGTTACGGTTTTTTGTGCGTAACTCAAAACACCATTTACCCAAACAGCTTCAATACCTTCCGCCAATTGTTGCGGCTGGGTAAAGGTTGCGGCATCTTTCACTGTTGCCGGGTCAAACAATACCAAGTCAGCGGCAGCGCCAACTGCAATACGGCCTCGATCGTCCAGACCAAAACGATCGGCAGACATACGCGTCATTTTGCGAATGGCTTCGGGCAAACTGAATAATTTTAAATCGCGGCTGTAATGCCCCAGCACGCGCGGAAATGCGCCCCACAAACGTGGATGAGGCAATGGGTCAACCGGCAAGCCATCCGAACCCACCATGGTCAACGGGTGCGCCAGAATTTTTTGTACATCCTGCTCGCTCATTCCGTGATACACGGCGCCAGCAGGTTGCAATTTTTTAGCGGCGTCAACCAAACTTACATTCCAGTCCTTGGCGATATCAGCCAATTTTTTTCCGCCCTGTTCCGGATGCGGCTCACTCCAGGTGATCACAATGTCAAAGTCGCTAGTAACTTGCTGTAAATCCAATGTTGAAGAACTTGCACTGTAGGGATAACAGTCGCAACCGACCGGATGGTTTTGTGAAGCCGTTTCTAATTTTTTTAAAATTTCACCACTGCGACCCCAATTACCCGCGCCCGCACACTTTAAATGCGAAACGATAATCGGTGCTTTTGCGTGTTCACCTATTTCAAACGCTTCGTCGAGTGCCGTTAAAATCTCGTCGAATTCGGTGCGCAAATGTGTGGTGTAAACTGCACCAGTCTCATTCAACACTTCTGCTAATTTTTTTACTTCTTCGGTGCTGCTGGCGATAGCAGAACCGTAAGCCAATCCAGACGATAAACCCAGCGCACCTTCGGTCAAAGCTTCACGCAACTGCACACGCATTAATTCGACTTCACCTTGAGTCGCAGTGCGATCCAAACGGTCCATATGATTATTGCGCAGTGCAGTGTGCCCAATTAACGCTGCAACATTTACCGCAGGCTGCGCGCGATTCACTGCCTGTTTGTAACTGGCAAAATCGGCGTAGCTAAAATCCTCTGCTGCGCCAAGTAAATTCATTGGATCAGGCAGCGCGCCCGTTAAGGTCACAGGGCTAGCGCTAATTCCACAATTGCCCACAATTACCGTAGTAATGCCCTGCGATATTTTCGGCAGCATTTGCGGCGCGTGAATTACTTGCAAATCATCGTGCGTATGTACATCAACAAAACCCGGCGCCAAAACCAATCCTTGTGCGTCATACACAAGAGTTGCATCTGCTGCGGACACAGCGCCAATCGCAGCAATTTTACCTTTGCTGACGGCGAGATCAGCGTTAAAAGCGGGCTCGCCTGAGCCATCAATAATCTGCGCATTGTGAATAATTAAATCGAACTTCACCCACTGCTCCCAATTACGTTTTTTGATCAACGTTTTTTATTAAAAATTTTTTATTAACTGCTTTAATTGAATAATCCGACAATCAACTTGGTACTAATCACCCAACGGCAAACGGTTATCGCCGCCGCGATATTCATCCAGCGCAAATTTCACCCGGCGCAATAATTCCTTGCTCTCGGTTTTACGCGCAAGCGCCAATTCGGTGGCAAGAATATCGATCGCCAACAACATGCCGTAACGCGATGCCGATGGCTTGTAAATGAAATCGGTCTCTTCGGTGACCACCGGCAAAACGATATTTGCCTTGCTGGCGAGCGGCGAACTTTTGGAGGTCAGCACAATAATTTGCGCACCGTATTCACGCGCGATATCGGCAACTTCCAACATTTCCGGAGTAACACCTGTGACTGACAAGAGCACCAACACATCCTGTTCGGTCAGGGTTGCCGCCAACATTCGTAGCAATACCGGATCATGGTAGGCTGTAACGGCCTTGCCTAAACGCGCAATTCGAAATTGCACCTCATCGGCCAGCATGGTTGATCCGCCGCCCATACCGCCGATATAAATCAAGCGCGCCGAATTGAGTAGTCCGGCCGCCGCACGAAAATCTTCTTCCACAAACCGCGCCAGATTTGCGCGCAACGTCGATTCAACATCGCTGCAAATTTGCGTATAAAAAGCGCTTTCTTCTACGGCAGGAACCTCCGCCAAAAAACGAGTCCCTACCGCACTGGCTTGTGCCAATTTTAACTTCAGATCGCGGATATCTTCGCAACCTACTGCTTTGGCAAAGCGCGAAATTGTCGCGATACTAACTGCCGCTTTCACCGCTAACTGATCAATACTGGCCGACGCAGCAAAGGCGATATCTTCTAAAATTGCATCAGCAATTTTTTGCTCGGTCGCAGATAGTCGATCGCGACTGGCACGCATGTGGTACACAATATCGAACAATGCCGTCATAATGTTTTCCAAAATACTTTTAGATAAATGCTGCAATCAGTGACACAAAACCGAGCGCTACTATTGAAATAATCGTTTCCAGTACCGTCCAGGTTTTTAATGTCTGGGTCACAGTCATATTGAAATATTCTTTAATCAACCAGAAGCCGCCGTCGTTCACGTGCGACAAAATTAATGAACCGGCGCCGGTCGCAATCACCAATAATTCGGGGTGCGGATAATCTGCTGCCAGCGCAATCGGTGCAACAATGCCCGCGGCAGTACTCATTGCCACAGTGGCAGAACCAGTTGCTATGCGCATTAATGCTGCGACCAACCAACCCATCATTAAGGGTGTTAATGCCATATCAGATGAGAAGGCCACAATTTCTTTAGCAATACCGGCTTCTACCAAAATACGATTTAAGCCGCCGCCCGCACCCACTAACAGCGTGATACCCGCCGTTGGCGCAAGACAGTCGTGACTGAATTTCAAAATTGAATCGCGATTAAAACCGCGTGCAATACCGAGTGTGTAAAAACTCACGAGAGTTGCAATTAATAAAGCGACGACCGAATTACCGATAAACAACAAAAAATCATTTAGCGCTGTGCCGGTCGCAGCAATTAAATTGGCCCAACCGCCCAACAACATTAAGAATACCGGCAACAAAATTGTCGCGAGCGTAATGCCAAAGCCTGGCAACTGCCGCTCGGCATCGGCGTGAATAAATTGTTCTTCCAGCGGATTGTGCGCTGGCAATTGAATGCGCGGAGCAATCCATTTTGCAAAAATGGGCCCGGCAATAATCGCGGTGGGAATTCCCACGAGCAGCGCATAAAAAATGGTGCGACCAACGTTGGCTTGATATTCACCGACCGCAATCATCGCCGCTGGATGCGGTGGCACCAACCCATGTACAACCGACAAACCCGCCACCATCGGCAAACCAACCAACAACATGGAAGTGCCCGTGCGGCGCGCAACGTTAAAGGCGATAGGAATTAATAAAACAAAACCGACTTCGAAAAAAATCGGGAAGCCCACCAGAAACGCAATAAACACCATCGCCCAATGCACATTTTTTTCGCCGAACCAGCGAATCATAGTGCGCGCAATTTGTTCTGCACCGCCCGACTCGGCCATCATTTTTCCAAGCATGGTGCCCAGTGCTACAACCAGCGCGATGTGCCCAAGCGTTTTACCTACGCCGGCTTCGTAAACAAACACCACATCTTTTGCAGGGATACCGGCCATCAAACCCAAACCAAGCGACACCAATGTCAGTGTGATAAACGGGTTCAGGCGATAACGGGCAATTAACAACACCAGCGCGATAATGCTGATCGCGGCGTAAACCAGTAACCAATGGCCGGGGCTCAAAGCAAATTCCATAAACGCGCCTTAAAAAAAAGTTTCCACGGCATTGATCACCGTGTAGTTATGATCGACCACCAGTAGCTGCCGCCACTTATCAAACGTCAGGCAGGGGTGGGAAATATCCAGCGCGAGCATATCGCCCACTTGCACATCGGCATCCGGCGCCACTTTCATAAACGCGTGTTGATCCATCATTGCGGTGAGCTGCCAATCGGCAGGCGCAGCGACCGGAGCTTCAGTCCCAGGACGAAAGTGCATAGCGGGAATGGGTAGGCCAGCATCAAACGCGGCATCGCGCTTGCCCAAGCCGAGAATGGCAAGGCCGGGTTCGGGGATAGAGAGCACATAAGCCCAGAGCTGCAGCGCGGGCAGCAAACTTGTTTGCATGCTGCGGGCGACGGGATTGCTGGCGTGGATACGTGTTTCGGCAGCCTTATAGATGCCGACATCGTGAGTCAGATAGCAGCCGGGGCGCAGGATGATATCGAGCGGGCGCCCCAAGGCGACGCCAGTCCACTCTTCCGCCACCAAATCAAACCAGGCGGAACCGGCGCCAGTAAGGATTAGCTGCTCAGCAGTTAACAAGCCATGCGCTTCCAGCGTCATCAGTTCGCGCACGGCGCGGCGCAGGAAGTTGCGGATCGAAGGCTCATCTTTGAGGACACCTTCGTAAACCTCAACGCCCGCCAAAGCAAGGGATTCAGGGTAGCGGGCGATGGCATCGAGCACAGCGGCGCGACTTTGTTCATCGCGCACACCGGTGCGGCCCCCCTCCACACCCAACTCCAACAGCAGGTTCAATCGCTGTCCGGCTTGGGCAAAAAACTGCCCCAACTGCTCAACATTGGCCGCGGAATCCACTATCACAAAAAAGTCGAACTCAGGGTTTTGTAACAGGCGGGAGATGATTGCCATATTGGCGCGCCCCACCAACTGGTTGGCCATGATCACGCGGCGCACACCAAAATGGTAAGCAGCTTGAACCTGCGGCGCGGTCGCAAGGGTGATGCCCCAGGCGCCATGGGCAAGTTGTTGATGAAACAGTGCCGGGCTCATGGTGGTTTTGCCATGAGGTGCGAGTTTCAGCCCATAGGTACTGATAAAGGATTTCATCCACTCAAGATTATGCTGCACGCGGCTACTGCTGAGCACTGCCACCGGCAAGCTCACATCCTCCTGCAGGAGGTTCCACCCCAGTTGGGCTGTTGCAGAGACGGGCAGCTGGGAACTCAGATCACCCAAGCCTTTTCCAGTTGGGCTAAGCACTCTTTCGGAAAGCGCTTTTTGTAAATTATTTTCTTGGCACATGCTTTTTTCTCATCAAACGCAGAAAAAACGATCATTTTTGCTAGCCTAACACCAAATAATGGCACTTAAAAGAAAATAATTTACAAATATTGAATGCTTTAACCGCCAGCCATGAAAACTTTTAGCAGCCTAAAACCCGTTTTAGCGCGCCAAAACAGGGGGCTGGTGGCCAGTTTTAGCCCTAACACCGGTCGTGCCAAGGCAAAACCTTACTCAGTGAAGAAAAGTCGAACCTTCGCTGTAGCGGTATTAATAAAAATATTTTCATTAGGTGGGAATAAAACCCAGGCCTCATCCGTTAACAGGTTGTAAGTCAACTAATTCAGTGACTAACCACCTAAACAACCAAGAGGCTCTAATCATGAAAAACCAAACTTTCACCCGCAACGTGTTGTTCATCGCTGTTTGCAGTCTGGCGTCATCTGTGTGCTTGGCGAACGAGGTTACCTACAGTGTCGATGCCAATGTGAACGCACAAGCATCACACAGCATGCAAGCTGATACCCAAAGCGGATCTATCGCGCTCGGCGGCTCACTACAGCAACAACAATCCGTCAGCCAACAAGGCAGCGTGAGTGCCGACGCAAATACAGCACCAGCCGCAGAAGATTCAACAGCAACACCCGTCGCTGCTGATGAAGAGTCAACTGCAGACAGCACCAACGCTACCGCGGACAATAGCGTGACCAGTGCCGCTGCGCTCACCAGCAAGGCAACAGTCGGAGCACAAAAGGCCTTAAATGTTGTAAACAATCGGGCGGATCAATCCGCAGAGAAGGCAAATAAAGCATCTGCTACGCTGGACAACCGCGCTGACCAAACGCTCAACGCATCAACCGATACCAGCAACAAACTTGGGGCTCAAGTGCAAAACAAAGTTGCCGCCACCCACTCAGCGGTGATTGATGGGGTAAGTGGTCAGGTCAATTCACTAATCACTACTGGTGCGCAGCAAAACGTGCAAAGCACACTGAACAATTCAATCAACAACTCAATCAATGACACACTGAACGCTACTGTTTCCAGCACAATTGATAACACTGTCAATACAGTCGTGGGCAACTCGGTGGATGAATCCGTTAACAGTGCCGTGACCAACTCTATTGACAGCGCGATTAACAACACCATTCAAGCAACTATAGACGACACTATCGAGTCCACTGTAGAAAGCTCGGTCAACACCGCGCTGAATAACAGCCTGGGCCTGGGAATCTAAACTGAAAGGCGCTTCGGCGCCTTTTTTCGCGCCTATTTTTTTATTTCTGTGCAACATTTTTTGGTGGAGCAATCATCATGAAACATTTTTTATCTGTATCGTTAATTGTGAGTGCGATCGGTTTGGCTAACACTCTCCACGCCGCAACACCAAAGGGCACCATCCGCTTGGAGGCCGGCACCGAATACGATTCCAATTTGAGCGTGATCGAGCTGGATCAATTTTCAACCCAAAGCGATTGGGCTGCGGTGTTAAATGCACGCTTAAATGGCCGCTGGAAAGCAACCGACAAACTCGAACTCAAAGGCGGTTATTCTTATCTAAGTAAAACCTATCAAGACTATGACGATTTTGATTTGGCGATCCAGCAATTGTTTGCCGATGTGAGTTATCAATTTGAACCGGTAACTATAGGCGCAAGTTTTCACAACGCCGATGCAGAACTCGCTGACAAAGATTTATTAACCTTGCAACAAACCAGCTTCTACGCCTCACGTTTATTCAATCAACGCGTGTTCGTGCGCGGCGCAGTGAATTTTCAGGATAAAGATTTCCCCAGCAATGGCGAGCGCAATGCGCGCAATACTGGTTTTGCGGGCGATGTGTTTGTTTTTTTCAACCAAGGCGCTACGTTTATCGCCACTGGTGTTACACAAGAACAGGAAGACGCAAACCAAGCCTCGTTTGACTACGATGCAACCAGCTTGCGGGCGAGCATCAATCATAAATTTTCGGTTTGGGGCAAGAACAGTAAAGTACAACTGGGTACACGCTACCACGCACGGGATTATTCCGACATCACATCGGCAGTTAATAGCCGTCGCGCCGACACCCATCGCGTAACCAACATTGAATGGGAAATTAATCTCACCGAAAACATTATCGCCACCAGCAAAATTGAGCGCGGTAATTACGAGTCCAATTTCGCCGCTGCCGATTATTCAGAAACACTCGGGTCAATTATCTTTGCTGTGACTTTCTAATTTGTTGTTCACTTCAACTGATTGAGTTGCATCCAACAGGCCGAACCCAAACATTGGGTCCCGGCCTGGCGCACCAAGATCAATAGCGGTTTTGCTCAATGCCGCACGTGCATTCGAAACACTGTTGTTGGCTTGCGCCACCTCACAGACTACAAATGCCGATACCAAAGGCGTTGCAATAGAAGTACCCGTCTCCCGCCCAAAACCGCCATCACTACGCGCCGTCTTTACCGACACACCAAGCGCCGCAAAATCAATGTGATCGCCGCGATTCGCCCAGCGATAGATTTTTTGCGCGCGATCCACCGCAGTCACCGCAATCACATCGGCATAAGCGGCAGGATACATAGGCGGCGCCGCTGGGCCTTCATTGCCAGCAGCGGCAATCAGCGCAATATTGTGCGCAGCAATACGTGCAATCACTGTGCGCAAAATTTGATTGTCCGGCCCCGCCAAGCTCATATTAATTGCGCTGACTTTTTCACCAGCCAACCAATTTAATGCGCGCACCAAATCCATCATGGTCGCGCCCTGTGCATATTGATTGCGCGGATAAAACACCGATGCCGCGTAAAGTGTCGCGTTGGGCAATAAGGCTTGTAGTTCGCCGCCGCCCACTAATAAACCCGCCACCGCAGTGCCATGGGCGCGCGGTGCAGTAAATTTTTCCCCTAAAAAATCCCGCGCAATAATCTGGCTCTTGGCAAATGCAGAGTGCTCGCGATTAATTGCAGTATCCACCATGCCGATTTTCACCGGCACATCACACACCGCCATTAGCTGTGCATCGCGATTATTCGCAGTGGTGGTGATAGCCGCTTGCGCCGCGTAAATATGATTGCGATCAAGCTGCTCGTGAAGGTGATTGGGCAAGTGCTGTTTTAAAGCCGCCGCTGAATCCCACTGCGCGGGCACGCGAAAGCGCACCAGCACCATGTCCAGTTCGGCAAAGTCGGTCTGCTCGATAATATCGGCCTGCAACGGCGATAAGAGTTTCAGCTCGGTTTTGTCCAGCATGATCAACCATTCGCGCTCCACTGCACGCCAACCATTTTCCACCTCAACATCGACAAACGCGGTTTCGCCGGTTCGGGTTAAGATGGGCAAGGTTTTCGCTAAGGCATCCAGCGGAACGGCATCACCTAACGGCGCCAATGCATCGCGCACCTGCCGACCAGCCTCATCCAGCTCGCCCAAGGTACCGGAAATAAGGTCTTGATCCAGCGCTCCTGCACCCAGCGTGTCGCCAGCCAATATATCTCCGCCCAGTACATCACCAAGCAGTTGGTCACCCAAAACCTGGCTATCGATAACCTGGTTTTCAATCACACCGGAATTGATGATTTGATCCTGAACTTGATCCTGAACTTGATCTTGTATCTGATTCAGGTCCAGCACCGAATCTACTGGCAGCTGGGCGTAACTGGACGAACCCAGACTGGCTAACAAGAAACAACTAAGATAAACGGGTTTCATAAACTTTCCCCTAAAGCGTTTAGGTAGATGTAGCACAAAATAGAGCCTTACTTTAATGAAAACGTTTCAGCACCATAAAAATTCCCCTGCGCTGGGAATAAAAACCATACTCAGACGTTTACTTAATAGAAATGGTGATTTCAGACGAAATCCATACAATGACTCCGCGCAATAACGCATACAGGATCAATAATCCCTATGAAAGAAGAGTTAACCCGATTAGCGCCCATGTTGCGGCGTTTTGCTTATTCCCTCACCGGTTCAGCTGCCGACGCCGATGACCTGCTACAGAACACGCTTGAACGATTGCTGACCCGCGGCATTCCGGCGGATATAGAACCGGCAAAATGGGCGTTTCGCGTGTGCCGCAATATTTGGATTGATGAATACCGCGCGCGCAAAATTCGCCAACACAATACCTACGCACTGGAAGATACCGAAGAGCCATCGATGGATGGCGAGCAGAAAATCCACGATCAAATTACCCTCGACCAAGTAGACGCCGCGATGAACAAACTGCCCGACGACCAGCGCTCAATTATGGCCTTGGTAGCCCTGCAGGGAATGTCTTACAAAGAAGTGGCCGAAACCCTGGGCATTCCCGCTGGGACAGTGATGAGCCGTTTGGCGCGCGCACGGGTGGCACTGATCAATTACCTAAATCCAAATCCCGCTTCCGCAAAGCCGGGCGCCTGAGGAGATGATGATGAATATTAGCGACGAACAATTATCTGCCTTTCTCGATGCCGAACTGCCTGAACATGAAATGGAAATGATTCGCCAGCAGATCATTGAAGATGAAACTCTGGCCAATCGGCTTGCAGAGTTTGCAATGGTGGACGAACAAATTACACAGCACTATTCGGCAATTGATGCACGCCCGCTGCCGGACGCAATTACCCAATTGTTAGCCGCTGCACCCACTGAAACGAAAGCGCCCGTATCAGCGCAAATTATCGCCTTCCCAATGTGGAAAAAAATCCAGCGCGGGCTGCAACAACATGCGGCTATAGCCGCCTGCACGCTGCTGGTTTTGGGCTACGGATTTATTCAGCTATTGCCCAGCACACAAGATTCACCGCTGGATAACTGGAGCGCAATTGCCGCCGCACTCGACACCACCGCCAGCGGCACCGAGCAAACGCTCGCGCAAGGTCAACGCATCAAACCGCGCTTAACCTTTGTCAATCAAGCAGGCAATTATTGTCGCCAGTTTTTCATCGCCGATGCACAGCGCAGCGCAGAAACTATTGCCTGTCGCATTGAGGGCGAATGGCAAACTGATGTCAGTGTCGCAACCCAGACAGCACCCGACAGCCTTGACTATCAAACCGCCACCAACCAAGCCGCCGTATTGGACGAGCGGTTAGATGAGATTATGCAGGGCGATGCACTGGATGCGCAGCAAGAAGCGAGTGCAATTCAGCGCGGCTGGAAAAACTAAACTCACCGAGGGCATAGCGATGAAATTGATTGGCCTTATTTTTATTTCACTGTTCATCATGGGCTGCGCAAGCCAATCCGTTTACAAAGCAGCAAAAGGGGATAGCAGCGGCTACAAAGAAATTGCGCTCGCGCAGAATCACTATCGCGTGCAATTTAAACTGGCGGGGCAGTCGCGCAGCGCAGCGCAGAAATATGCAATGAAGCGCGCGGCGGAGCTGACCTTGGCACAGGGTTACGATTGGTTTGTAGTAGAAAAAACCAGCACGCGCCGATTGCGCGAAGAGGAACCATTTGCACCCAGTGCTCGCCCCACCATCGCGCGCAGTTGTGGTTTATTAGGCTGTCGCACGCAAATGATCAGACCTGAATCTGCACGGGATTTTGCCGATACGGACACACTGGCGATAATAGAAATTCGCATGGGTCGCGGCGTACGACCAGAAAGCGGGCAATCAGAACGCGAGCGCACAGAAAACAAAAGCTACGATGCGCGCGAATTGTGGGAGAAAATAAATTAGCTCAGGAAAGAACAACCACTCTGTTACACCTATGGCACATACAGAGTGGTGCTGCTATTTATTGTTGCAATAACCACTCGCGCCCGGCGCGCTCACTGCGGAAAGTTTCAATTGCACCGCGATCCTGCAGGGTAACAAAAACCGTTTTGCCATCATCGCCACCAAAGGCGACATTGGTTGGCTTCTGGCCTTTTAATTTAATGCGCTCAAGCACCGTGCCATGGGGCGATACCACCGTCACTTCACCCGCAGCGTAGCGCGCGATATACAAATTGCCGTCCACATCGCAACGCATGCCATCCAAACCGTGATCGGGAAATTGAATCAACAAGCGTTTGTTTTTTACCGCGCCGGTTTTTTTATCTATATCGTATTTCCACACCTTGCGCTGCACACTTTCATTGACGTACAAATGCTTTTCATCGGCACTTACCTCTACACCATTGGTGGTGCCCATATCAGCTTCCAATAGCGTCACTGTGCCATCGACAGCGATTTTCCAGAGGTTGCCAGTGTTGTCCGCCCACTTGGGATCGCTTGCGTAAATCACACCGGACTTTGCGATGGCAATATCGTTGGGCTGATTCATTTTATCGCTGTGGGCATGCACCGAAATTGTTTTGGTTTTTGGATCTATTTTTAATACATTGTGACCAGAGTAATCAGCCACATACATAAATCCCTGGCGATCGAAACGAATGCCATTACCGGTGCTGCCCTCGGGCAGGGTCACAAACAATTGCGCATTATCTTTTTTATCGACAATACCGATGGTGCCCTCCTGCGCAAAATTGACTGCATAGAGATTACCTTGCGCATCTACGGCTGGGCCTTCTATACCCTGTGTAAAAACATGATCTGCAACGTAATCGGTAGTTTGTGCGAGCGACAGGGAGCTGGCCACAGCAAACATCAGTAGTAGCGTAGTGCGCAGCGGGAAACTATTAGAATTCATCACAACCTCGTTATAGTCATCATTAATATACGGAGTGCGAGTTCTGCATAGCAAAGAGCGGTAGTAAAAAAATGCGAATGGATTTCGCTTATTGTATGTAATTAGTGGCCTACGGGCACAAGTGCAAACCTTATAACCAATATTCTGCCCGCAGGCAAATACATTTGCCTAACTAGACATTGGCTAAAAGTAGAGAGCGGCGCAGAGTGCAACAAACAAGCCCGCCGAGAGACACTGCCAAAACCTGACCGGATTTTTTTCTAGTAAAAGTGCGCGGTACTGCTGTTTGTATTTGGGGTTGGGATGCTGAAGCTCATGCAAAAACTCCGAGATATCGCCGTGGCGACGCTCCGGGTCATAGCGCAAGCCTTTGCGAATGGCGCCATCTACCCAAAACGGCACCAATGGATTCAATTCATAACTAGCGGTATAGCGAGTATTTAAGTAAGCGCGCTCAGTGCGGCAATTTGCCAGCTTTCCATCAAACGGCGCGGTTCCGGTGAGCATTTCAAACACAATAATCGCAAGCGAAAACAAATCGGATTTTTCATTGCTAGTGCCCTGTAGAATCGTTTCCGGCGCCGAGTATTCCACTGTCCCCAATATGCGTTCACGCACAATAGGCGAATTAATTTCTGCTATGCCCTGTACCAAACACGAACCAAAATCGATTATTTTTATTTCGCCGTGGCGATCAACCATAATATTGGCCGGGCGCAAATCCTGATGCAGGGTTTCGCGGCGATGGAACGCACGCAGACCTTTGCATATTTGCTCAACCATATGGATAACATCCTGCACTGGCGGCTGAGGATGCGATTTAATCCACTGTGTCAGGGTTTGGCCATCTATATATTCCATCAAATAATACAAACAACTTTTGCTTTTATTGGGCGCAATCACTTTCACCACATGCGCATTGTGAATTCGGCTGCCAATCCACCCCTCTAAAATAAACCGCTCGATATAGGCCGGATCATCGGTAAAATTAACCGAGGGGGTTTTCATACACAGCGTTTGGCCACTGCTGGTATCGGTAACTAAATACATCTGACTGCGGCTGTTCGCATGCAGTTCTTTTTCTATGCGATAACCATCAATCACCATGCCGGGATACAAATGAGGAGGAAAGGGCAGCGCACTGAGTTTTTGGCAGGCGTCGTCAACACTTTGTGCGGGCAGTGCATCGATACGCAACACCTGGCAGCTAATATTGTCGTCGCTGTTATTGGCCAGCGCCAACTCCACTAATTGCTGGCTGAGCAATTCGTAATCGTCGCCCCCTGTTTGCAATTGGGCGCAGATTTCTTCATCGCTAACAAAGTCGTGCAGGCCATCGGTGCTGAGCAAAAAAATATCGTTTTCTTCAAGGTCGATAATTTTGTAATCCACATCAAGGGATACATCCAAGCCCATTGCGCGCACTAAGTAAGATTGCTCGGCGCTAATCACGGTGCGATGGTCGCGGGTGAGTTGCTCCAAATTGCCGGCACGCAAGCGATAGATGCGCGAATCGCCCACATGAAAAAGATGCGCACTGTGGGATTTAAAAATAATGCAGCTCAGCGTACTGACAAAACCTTTTTGCGCCTCGCGCAAATGCTGCCCGCGGGAATAGAGCCAGCGGTTAAGCGCGATCAATACTTGCGTGGTGGATTTTTTTACCGTCCAGGTATCGGGCGTGGAAAAATAATCGGCGAGAAAATTGCGCACGCAGGTTTCGCTCGCCTCTTTGCCTGCCTCAGCGGCACTGACCCCATCGGCAATGATCGCTGCGGCACCTTTGGTATCCAGCAGCATTCCGTCGGGAATGCGAATCCCCAGCGCATCTTCGTTTTGCGCTTTAATTCCCGCCGATGAAAATTGGCCGACCGTAAACGCCAGGTTACTGTTGAGGTGCCATTCGTTCATTAATTTATTCCTACAATTCTGTTGCACTGTTCGGTTCATCGAGCCAGCTAAGCGCAAGTGGGTTAAGTCAACTACCACTCAAAAGGCCACTCAAAAATAGGCGATAAACTGATGTTCTTCCGGCTCAGGCAGGCGAACTCGCACGCACCCAATTTGACCACCGCAAAAGCCAAGGTGATATTTTATGGGGCACACTCAGCAATATTTACGCCACCTAACAAATAACCACCAAAACTAGTAACAAATAGCTGCACCAGACTAATTCAAGCCCTACAAATCACCCAAAAAGCACAACTAATGTGCACTGCGCACCCTATCTTTATCCCATAGCGGTGCATTTAAATTCTATTTACAGGCTCAGTTTTAGCGCACGAACAACACCAAATCAGGCTAAACACTGATTTTTAGCGGGCAAAAAAACAAACTCAGCCGCAGCACTTGCGCCATCAGCTTGCACAAACTTTTTATTTCCCACGCCCCTAACATTCATCGCCATGAAAAATGGAGGAAGATGTTTTTTATCGCCAAACGCACCAATCAGATTCAATTTGGCCGCGAGTGGCATTTATTTGGAGCATCAAAAATCGATATGCATGCACTTAAATACGCCACACCCCCTTAAAACGGCCTTTTATACGCACCAAGGGTGAATTGGCATAGCCATTGCAAAACCTCTATTGAACTTCACCCGCATTGATTCAAATAATCTTTACCGGATACTCGCCATGAGCTCAAATCGTTTAAATCTGTTGGACTTTTCCAATAAATCCGTTGCGACCCTGCACTTCACTTGGTTCGCATTTTTCCTCACCTTTGTGATGTGGTTTAGTTTGCCACCACTCAAACCACTGTTAATGGCGTCATTTGAGATGACACCCCAGCAGTGGGCTGCACTCTTGACCCTTAACGTTGCGCTGACAATTCCCGCGCGCATAGTCGTGGGCAGTTTGGTCGATAAATTTGGCCCGCGTGCCGCCTACTCCACCCTGCTAATTATCTCCGGTGCAATACTGCTCGCCTTTGCCTTTGCACAAACCTACGAACAACTTGCGCTGTTCCGCTTTTTATTGGGCTTTACCGGTGCCGGTTTTGTAATTGGTATTCGCTTGGTGTGTGAATGGTTTCCCGCGCGCCAAGTCGGTTTGGCGGAAGGCATTTACGGTGGCTGGGGTAACTTTGGCGCTGCCGCTGCAGGATTTATTCTGCCCTTCCTGGCAATCAATGTGTTTGGCGGTGAAGACGGCTGGCGCTATGCCATGGCTACCGCGGCAGTAGTCGCGATTTTTTACGGCATAGTGTTTTACATTACCGTGCGCAACACCCCCAAAGGCTCTACCTATTTCAAACCGAAAAAAGCCGGCGGCTTGGAAGTATCGAGCAAAAAAGATTTTGTTCTTTACCTGTTATTGAATGTACCTATGTACCTGATTCTGGCAGTGCTGGTGTGGAAAATGTCGCCCGGCAATTTGGCGCTGTTAACGGATACCACGGCGATCATCGCTTACTTGTCGCTAGTGTTATTGGCGGCATTTCAATTCTCGCAAATCTATTCCGTTAACAAAGAAATGTTGCAGCAAGGCGGCGTGCCAGAGCACGACAAATACGACTTTAAACAAGTGGTCATTTTGAGCTGGTTTTATCTCGCCACCTTCGGTTCCGAGATTGCCGTAGTCTCTATTTTGCCCGCCTTTTTTATGACTACCTTTGAAGGCCTGAGTGTGACCCAAGCGGCGATGCTGGGTGGTTCCTTTGCCTTTATGAACCTGGTAGCTCGCCCCGGTGGCGGTTGGATTAGCGATAAATTTGGTCGCCGCTTCAGCATGACCATTATTCTCGCTGGTGTCGTAGTGGGTTATTTACTGCTCTCGCAAATTAATAGCAGCTGGCCACTATTCCTCGCGTTTATTGCAGTATTTATCTGCTCGCTGTTTGTGCAGGCAGGTTGTGGCGCGGTATACGCAGTAGTGCCACTGATTAAACGCCGTATGACCGGCCAAATCGCCGGTACTGTAGGTGCCTATGGCAACGTGGGTGCACTTTTCTTTCTGACCATGAATGCCTTTATTAACGCCCAGCAATTTTTCTTTATGCTCGCCGCCGCCGGTTGTGTTGGGCTGGTATTTATTCAATTCCTGAAAGAACCCAAAGGCCATGTAGTTGAAATGAATGACGATGGCACATTGCATAAAATTGAAGTGAGTTAATGTTTCACCCGCATTAACCGCGACAAGCCAATTGCCGACCGCTATGCTGTCGGCAATTGCTTTTTAACGACACCAAAAAATCTATGGATCACCTGCAATCAACTCTGCACATCAGCTTCGCGCAAAAAAGTGAAGCGGGGCGTAAACCGGAAAATCAGGATACGGTCGGCGCTCGCATTCCCGAAGGCAATTTGCTCACCACCAAAGGTATTGCCATCGCGATTGCCGATGGTGTCAGCAGCAGCAAAGCCGCGCGCGAAGCGAGCCAAACCGCGATTGCCGGTTTTCTCAGCGATTATTTTGCCACTCCCGATACCTGGCGCACCCAGCAATCGGCCATGCGGGTAATTCAGAGTTTAAATTCCAGCCTCTGGGGGCGCAGCCAAAACTCTATTTATGGCGAGGGCTACCTCACCACTTTTTCTGCACTGATTTTGAAAGGCGATAGCGGTTTTATTTTTCACGTGGGCGATACCCGAGTCTATCGCCTGCGCGATGACAATCTCGAATTGCTCACCCGCGACCACACCCAGCGCATCGATAAACACACCACCCATTTAAGCCGCGCAATGGGCGCCGACCCTTATCTGGAAGTGGATATGCACTCGCTGGAATTGCAGCGCGGCGATATTTTTATTTTGTCCAGCGATGGCATTCACGAGCATATTCCCACGCAGGAATTCAAAAGCTTTGTGCTCAACCATCGCGATAATCTTGAAGCGCTGGTGAACGAGGCACTGCCGCTGGCACTGCAACACCAAAGTGAAGACAATTTAAGTATTCAGGCATTGCGTATTGAAAGCCTCGGCACCGCCGCGCAGGACGATGCGGTGCAAGTTTTATCGCGCCTGCCGTTTCCGCCGATATTGTCGCCGGGGCAAAGCATTGATGGTTTGCGCATCAAAAAAATTATGCACGAATCGAATCGCAGCCAGGTGTATTTAGTCGAAGATGAAAAAAATAATCTGCTGGTGATGAAAACCCCTTCGGAATTATTTCAAGACGACAAGGCCTATATCGAGCGCTTTGTAATGGAATCCTGGATCGGCTCGCGCATTCACAGCCCTGCCGTAGTGCGTGTTGTGCCCAGCACTGAAGCGCGCTCCTGTTTGTATTACCTCACCGAATATATTCCCGGCCCAACACTCACTCAATTATTAAAAGAGCGCGGTATTTTATCGATTCTGGACGCAGTGGAACTGACCGAGGGATTAATTCGCGGCATACGCGCATTTCATCGCAAAGAAACCCTGCATCAGGATCTAAAGCCAGACAACATTGTGATTAGCGCCAAAGGCCCGATGGTAGTTGATTTTGGCTCCTGCTGGGTAGCAGGTGTGCAAGAGGCGGGCACCCCCTTCACGCGGGATAATATTCTCGGCACGCTCGATTACTCTGCACCGGAATATCGCTACGGCGGCAAGGCCAGCGACAAGTCAGATCAGTTTTCACTGGCGGTTTTACTCTATGAAATGCTCACCGGAAAACAACCCTACGGCGCGGCCTATAGCAAAGCGACTGATTTAAAAAGTTTTCAAAAACTGCGCTACATATCGGCAATGAAGTACAACCCGCTAGTGCCCTACTGGCTCGACAAAGCCATGGAAAAAGCACTGAGCATTTATCCCACCAGCCGCTATGAAGCGCTCTCGGAATGGCAGCAAGATTTAAAGCGCCCCAACCCCAACTGGCTTAGCCCGCGCGCGCAACCCCTAGTGGAGCGGCACCCGGATAAAGTCTGGAAAGTAATCGCCATCAGCGGTTGGATTGCGGCAGCCATCGCATTTTTCTCGCGCCAGTAACAATCGCGGCGTCAGGTTGTGATTTACATAGTCCCTGGCGCCTGAATTTTCTGTTAGTCTCTGTGCGAATAACAATCACCCTATAGCGACCCATCACCGACCGTCGCTGTTCGCACAGGGACTTACTACCATGACCATCCAACGCGCCCTGATTGTGGATGACTCCACTACCGCACAATACCGGCTCAAAAAAATGCTGCGCCGCTACCCGCTCGATATAGATATTGTCGATTCCGGGGAAGCCGCACTGCGCTATCTCGCCCGCCATGCACCCGCCGTTATCTTTATGGATCACCTTATGCCCGGCATCGATGGGTTCCGCGCACTGCAGATTATTAAATCCAACCCAGACACCGCGATGATTCCGGTAATTATGTACACCTCCAAAAGTGGCGATGTGTATACCGGACAAGCGCGCGCACTCGGCGCAATAGATGTAGTGAGCAAAGACAGCATCAACGCTACCGATTTATCCAAAGTGATGAAGGCAATTCATATTTACCCAACCGCTGGCACCCCTGAAAACGACAGTATTGAAAGCGCAGAATTGATCGCCGCCGCCAATCAAGTCACTGCCAATAGCTCAGCAGAAACCAACGGCCAGCACGTGGAACGGCGCACCTCATCGCTGGAGCAAGCGCGCAATTTGGATCTACGCCTGAGCCATATGGAACACAGTCTGGAAGATAACCGCCGCTTTATTACCTCTCGCGTTGTGCGTGAACTACAAGGATTGCGCCAGGTTATGCGGCAGGAATTTAGCGATCTATTGCAGCAGCAAACTGCAGCTCCCACTCCTGCCACACCAACACCACCGGCAGAAACACCATCCAGCAATTCAGGTTGGTCAGTCTTCGCAATTTTTTTATCCGTAATTGCACTGGCCGTAATCGCTTATGTTTTACTGTCGATTAACAATCAACTCAATAACAATCAAATCCAACAGGAAGCGATAAGCCAACAGTTGCAAGCAGTTGCAGCGCAGGCCAACAAAGAACCGGAGATGATTAGCCCAGCCGCTATCAACGCTAGAATTAATCAACCCGTCGCATCTTTATCCCTACCCAATAATGATTTGCTCAATGACCTCGCCTGGACATTTAATCAAACCGGCGCATTGGCCTTTCATCAAAATACCATCGACGCCAAACCCTTATTGCGCCTGCACGAACTCTTACACCGCCTCGCCAGCAACGGTTTTAAAGGCACTGCAACAGTAAATATTTATGTCGGGGATTTTTGTGTGGTCGTCGATAACATGGGCATGGCGCAACTCGCACCCACCGATAAAACTCTGGGTGACTGTATGCTCTCCAGCGAAATTTATACCCTCGGGCGTTTAATGGATGACTACACCCGAGAAGTGACCATGATTCTCGGTAACCTGACCCGCAGCGTCAATGCCACATTACAGATCGCCATCACTGCTGCCCCCGGAACAGAACCCTACCCCGAGCGCATTCCCATCGTAAACGCCGGTGAATGGAATCAAATCGCACAAAATAATAATCGTTTGGAATTGGTACTAAAAGAAAGTGAAGAGCAGTAATAACTGAAAGACAACAATTTATTGTTGTAATGACACATATTTTTTATTAAGCGAGCCTGATTTTTTAGGCTCGCTTTTTTATTTCTTCCATTTACCAAATATCCCCAACCAAAACATAGCTTCGAAAATAATCCCCGCTACCAGAAAAGCAACACCACCCACAGGAATACCAAAAACATAGCACCCTATAGCGGCAACAAGACAAACAACAATGACAGCTGCCCTGAGAATTGGATTCATTTTCACGCCCCCTGATAAGCCATTTAAATATTTAGTAAAAAATGATCTTTGTACTAAATACATCCTTCAACGCTTAAAATACGCCCCTCGGTTGATTGATTAAACAACTCAGTCAAGCCAAAACTCTCCCTTTCCTTTATAAAATTATCCGCATTTTCAACTGAAGGAAATTCAATCACCACAACATACTGAGGAATCCGGTCACTGCTCCGAATAACCTTTGGCTCCGCGCCTTTTACGATATATCTTCCACCGTGTTTTTCGATTATCTCTGGAATTCTAGCAGCATACTCCTTGAACCTTTCCATATCCTTAATATTGACATCAACATGTATATAACTGCGCATTTCTCTTTCCTTGCACTAACATTCGCTTCAACCACCGCCAGCAAAATGCAGTATTTTTTACAGATTGCATGGCACTCCAAAGAGAACTAGATCAACCCTCATCAATCTCATACATATGATTGATGACAAAACGCATTTTGGGTAGCAGGCCATTTTCTTGGGTTTTGCTGTAATAGTCCTGCCAGTGTTTTACGCCGCTCCAGAAGGTTTCCGGTGCTGATAAATTGGCATTTACGCCGGGGGCTAAGTCAAAGCCATTTGCGCTGAATATTTGATTTAGCATCATCGCGGACGGGAAACCGATTTGTTGCATGAGAGGATTGGAAGCGTTACCTGCACCCCACACGAACGCCAGCCAGGGCAAAATATTGGCGACCGCATCGTAACTGACGCGGGCTTTTTTATAATCAGCCATTGCCGCCAGAATTTTTTCTTGCGGCACTGGAATAGCGAGCAGTGCGAGGTTTGGATAATCCTTTTGCGTAGGAAGTTTATTGAATGGCATTTCAATTAAACCATTACGCGTGGGCGCGTAAGTGGCAGCGGCAGGTTGAAATAACGGGAGATTGCAAAAACTGGCTGTGGCGAAATCGCCCTGCTGAATTTTAAACAGCGCGCACTCAGACCAGAACGACGGTAGCATATCGCCGCGCAAATGGGATTGCGCAATACGAATGCGAAATGAGGCAACGTCTTTGCCACCGGCCAATACAATAAAACTCCAATCGGCAAGATTATCTAACGCAAAACTTTCATAGGCGCGCTTTAGCCATTCCAGATTGGGTTCGCGCTTAATGCGCTCCATTATATAAATATCACTTTGGATCAGCGATTGGGACGAGAGTGTTTGTTTGATCATTATCCTTTCCTCAACAAATGTCAGAAATGGTCTTTGTTAAAAACTTAATAATTTAAACGGGCCTTGGGTTGATGAATGTTCGCGCCGCTTTTGCGCATCGGCGTCGGTGCAGATGTAATCCACACTGAATTCAAGCCCGCCGGGAATAGCATGAAAGCGCAGCATCGCAACATGATCGCCCTGCTGCCGGTGTTTGGTATCCAACCGCAGGTTACCCAGTTTTATACCGGCAAGATCATCCGGCGCAGATGGATGTTTCGGAAACGGTTTTGGCTCTTTGCGGAAAATATTTTTTACCGTGTTTAACTGATCGCTACCCACTGTATCAATCAAACGCGAGGGCGATGCAATCACTTCATAAAACAACGTTTTGCCGCGAGGGCTAACACCTTCAACAATTCGTCCCCAGTGCACATCGCCGGTAATGTAAAGCATCGGAACTTCTGCTTCAAAGAGTTGCGCCAAGGCATTGGTTAATACGAGAAAATCATCGTAATTGGGCATTTCCATATCGGCAAATTTGCGCGCCCAGCGGCATGGCTTCTCCATCAAGAGTGCTTGACCGGAACTTAATAGGCCCACTGCCGCTTGATTATTTTTTTTGCGCACCAGCAAATCATTCGCCCAACGTTTAATTGCTGAACGCGTAGCAGCATTAAACATTTGTTTGCCGTCCGCATCGCGCTGGGTGCGACCATCGAGAAATAACATGCTAAGCGGATCAACATCTTGCCGGAAAAAACCCGCCGCTTGTGCAGGCGACATTTGATAGCGCTCGTACAAACGCTGTGCAACATTTTTCCAATTCGCGCGGTCGTCTTCGTCGTGGGTATTACCCAACTGTACTTGGTAGAGCGGAAAGTTATTCCAGAACTCGTGATCGTCGGGCACGCAGAGCACTGGCCCATGACTCAGTACCTGTGCAAGCCCCGGCTGCTGCAAAGGAGTTGAAAACCAATTGACTTGATATTTTTTCCCCAACACCTGCGCGAGGCGTTTTTTATTGTCGGGCAAGTTTTGTTGTGAGGGTAAATCAAGATAAACCTGATCGCCTGCGAGCAGGGTAAAATCCGGCGAAGGTTTTATCGCTCTAATAAAATCGGCGAGTGCAGCACTTTTATCATTGGGTTGGTAGTAGCAAGAAGATAACAACAGATTAAAACTTTCAGCGGCCTTGGCGGGCAATTTCTCCGGCGGACGACGACTGGTAAGTATGGTTGTCGCATCCGTGCCAAAAATACGCACCGTGATTTGGAATCGCTCGGTGGTTGCAGGCCATTGCAATTTGAATAGCGCGCGATGGTTCAGCGGATTGCCGCGCGCATCACAAACCTCGTCGCCAAGCGGCTCAAATCCGGGTGGCAATAACTGCGCAGCTACCGGCTGACCATGAATCTCAAAGTTCACTGCAGGGGGAGGATAGGCCTCCACTATGCCGACCCAGATTAATAACTCATCGGGCCGACCAATTTGATTGTAGGCAAACAACTGCACCTGGATTCTCCCTTGAATGGTGGCAAGGGGCTACTATATACCCCAAGCCCAAGAGAATACAAAAACAAAAAAGCCAGCTTGCGCTGGCCTTAAACAGAAAGCACAGGGCAAAGATTAGCGCGGAGTTAAGCGCAGCACTCTTACACCGTGAGCGGGAATATTGAGCCCCAGTTTTTCTGTGGTAGTGCCGCTATCTCCTCTCCAGATATCGCGCCAGTTGAATTTTTTCTTGTCGAAGAAAACTTCATGCTTGGAAATATCATCTTTCATGTAATGAAACGACCAGTCCAGCATGTAATCCTGCGCCTGATCCGCGCGATTCAAAAACAGGAAGGCGTACTCGCCTTTTTCCAAGGGTTTTACAAAAATTTCCAGATCCCCGTCATCAATCCATTTCATTGCTTGCACACCAAGCTTGTCTTGATTGATCGCCAGCATATCTTTATTGGTGAGGATTTTTTTGGTGGCGTCACTCATGCTGCGCAGATCATTTCCGGCAATCAGCGGCGAGGCCATAATCGCCCAGAGCGAAAAATGTGAGCGGTCTTCTTCTTCGCTCATGCCATTGCCCACTTCCATCATATCCATATCATTCCAGTGACCAGGGCCTGCATATTTGCGCAAACCAACTTGTTTATCGAGGATCGGCAACACGCCCCATGACGACCATGAACCATGGTTGTGCTCGCAATTCCAGCAGGGATAAATATCGCCAGTGGTGCGCCATGAGTGACCAACATCTGTCGCCCACTCCCAGGGCTTGTTATCGCCCCATTCACAAATACTAAACAACACTGGGCGACCTGCGGTATAGAGTGCATCGCGCATGGTCGAATACGCCGCTTTGGGATTAATATCCTGGGTGTCGCACCAATCGTATTTTAAATAATCTATGCCCCAACTCGCATAAGTGACTGCATCTTGATATTCATGACCGCGACTGCCGCGGCGACCGGCGCAAGTAGTATTGCCCGCATCGGAATAAAGCCCAATTTTTAAACCTTTGGAATGCACATAGTCCGCCAGCGCTTTCATGCCCGAGGGGAAATGTTTTTTATCGACTTGGATAAAACCTTGTTTGTCGCGCTCGCCATGCCAGCAATCGTCGACATTAATATATTCATAACCCGCATCTTTCATACCTGATGACACCATCGCATCGGCCATTTCGCGAATCATTTTTTCATTCACATCGCAGCCAAAAGTATTCCAACTGTTCCAACCCAGTTGCGGCGTTTTAGCGAGTTGATCAAATTTTTGTGCATAGGTATTACCACCCCACATAAGTAAGACAGCGATAAAACCCCAGCCGAGAAATTGTTTTTTAGTCATAAGATTTACCCTTGCAGCTGTAGTGTTAGTACAGACCTTGTCGTGATTATATTTATGAATCCCACTAATCATATAAATTAAACGATCTGCAAAAAAAACTGCAATCTGCATTGCAGTTTTTTACGCATGCGTAAAATTTATTTTTTCATCAGCGTATTAATATTTTCATTAAATGCCTTGATGATAGCGATAGTCGATGTGTCTGTATCAAACACACCGTACATACCCTGTTCTTCTTGTGGTGGATCGCCCATAAAGTCATCGCCTTCCTGCCACCAATAATTGCTGCGTGTAGTGCGACCTGCACCATTCCAGGCCCAAAAATTATAGCCCGCACTTGCTTCACCTTTTTGCATGTTCGCCAATAAAAGTGCAAAGACTTCGCGGTAATATTTATCGCGATACTCAGTAGTAGAATCAATGCTATACGCACCCATATCGCGATCCAAACCAAACTCTTCCAATACAATCGGTTTATTGAGTGATTGTGCGATAGCGATATGTGCGGCCATATAATCCTGCGCTTTTTGCCAAGCTGATGGCCATGTCTCTGCCGGTTTGGTTTTATCAAACCAACTCCAATTGCGAATCCACATATGGTAAGTCACATAGTCGATATCAGATGATGCGTGAGCGCGCGTAAATAATTCCGCATCATTAGCTGAGCCCATTTCACCTTCACTACCGGTGCTGGCCAAGTGATGGGGATCGAGGCTTTTGATAAAGGCAGCTGTGCCGTTAATCCAATCCAGATAAACTTGTTTTTCTGCAGCAGTGGTTTTTGAATTTCCCGGACGCGGCTCATTAGCCAGCTGCCAAGACATGATGGTGGCGTCATCCAGATAGGCTTTACCGTTTATGGTGTTAACACGGGTGATAATTTTTTTGATGGTGTTGCGATATTCCTGCTGCGCTTTTTCGCTTTGGTAGAAGCTGGCAGTTTTCGCCATAAATGCTTCCCACTCATTGGTGACATTCGGATCTTGCACTGGCTGGCCATCAATCCAACTCATGTATTGAGTCATGCCGCCCGACCACTGCCAAAAGTTATTGAAATACAACACCACTGTCATATCGCGTTTGGCCAGTTCAACCAATAAATAATCCAAACCTTGCAATAGACTTTCATCGTAATTGCCAAAACCATTAGTGGTTGCGGGTTTTACTGCGGAGTTAATCTCACTTTTTTCCGACACAGCCAATACACGTAAATTATTCACTCCAATAGATTTGAGCTTATCCAATTCTTGCGCAAGGCGTGCGCGATCGCCAACCTTGCCCGGGGAACCCAAATAAGCGGCATACCACATATTGGTGCCGGCGACAAAATAAGGTTTGCCATTTTTTTTAAACTGAACACCGGAGACTTGCACAAAATCCTGCGCAGCTGGCGATTTTTTTTGATTCACACACGCAAACAACAATAAACTCGCTGTAAGTGCGGCCAACAATGTGATTATTTTTTTCATCGAAAAATTCCCCAATCTGAAACCTATTATTGTTGCGACTACACCATTTTTTGCAGATATCGCATCGCCTCCATCATGGCGCGGCCATTGTGGTAAGGGCATTTCCAAAAGCCTACTTTATAGTAAGGATCGAGATTCTGATTTTGTAATTGCGACAACCAAAACCATTCGCCCTGCTGGTGATCAATTTGATAAGCCTTGATAAATTGCCATACATTTTGTGCTGCGCGATAAAATTGCGCATCGCCGCTAGTGGTATAGGCGTAGAGAAAACCAACCAAGGCTTCCGCCTGCACCCACCAGACGGCATCCACATTAGTGCGACCTGTAGCAAAGTCGTAGGAGTCAATCACCTGCCCTTCTGCACCAATCGCTTCATCAACCGTTACCTGCGCAATGCGAATTAAGGTTGGCGTTAATTTAGCGGTGTAAGCATCATCACCTAAAGATTCCAGCGCTTTGGCAATTAACCAGCTGGCCTCGATATCGTGACCATAGGTATAACCCGGCGAAAAATCGTTCCACTGCAGATCCATAAACATGCGCAGATGATGCGTAGTTCTATCGATCATGTATTTATCAAACATCTCAATATTGTATTTAAGCGCAGCGTTGACTTCAGGTTCAGGGCACACCTGATACAGCGTGGTATAGGCTTCAAGGATATGCAGATGGGTATTTTGCGATTTGGGATAATTTAAATCTTTATCGCTAAGGCGCAAATCCTCAATCAGCCCCCAGTCGCGGGTGAACGCTTCAAGATAACCCTCATACTCGCGATCAATTGCGTGTTGCTCCACCAGGGTGAAACATTCCAATGCGTGGGCGAGCGCTTGTGCATTGCCGGTGAGCTGGTAGTAAGCGCAGAGCGCATAAATCGTAAATGCCTGCGCATAGACTTGTTTTTTAGTATTGATGGGAGCGGCACCCGCATCCAGTTCCCAATACACTCCACCGTGTTCGCTATCGAAGAAATTCGAAATAACATAATCATAGGCGCGCGTTGCGTAGGCGCGATAATCGGGATTATCTACCTCCTGCGCAACTTCGCTAAAAAACCACAAAATACGCGCATTTAAAATAATCCCTTTGCTCGCATTTTTAACCGGCTTATTGTGCGCATCAATTTCGCCGTAAAAACCACCTAGCTCATGGTCAACCGTGTGCGCCGCCCACCAGTCAGCAATAGCGATTAATTCAGCGCGGAACTCTTGTTACAGCGGCATAAAACGCGGCGGAATACTGGCAACCTTCATGGGTTACACCAACTCCTTTAATACTTGTAAATTTGCGCTGATCAATTCATTGCGCACCGCAACCGACGCCGCTGAGCGCAAACCGTCTTCCGGGGTGTTTTTGCAATAATCAATTAATTTCTCGACCGTAGATGTCGCCACATGCATACGTGTGTCTGATGAGGCGTAATAAATAAATACTTCATTTTTTTCATTGGCAATCCAACCATTGGAAAAAGCCACATTGGAAACATCGCCCACCCGCTCAGCGCCATGGGGAGCAATAAAGTGACCCGCCGGACGATGGGTGACTACCCATGGGCGCTCCAATTCAGTCATGAACATGTAGAGCACATAACGCAAACCGGCAGCGGTATTGCGTACACCGTGAGCCAAATTCAACCAGCCTTCGGCGGTTTTGATCGGCGCTGGCCCCTGACCGTTCTTAACTTCTTTGATGGTGTGATAGACCTTGCCATCCACAATCACTTCCGCTTTTACTTCAGCGCAGGTCATATCATCCACCAACCCCCAACCGATACCACCGCCCGCACCGACACTGATAAATCCATCTTGCGGACGAGTGAACAAACCGTATTTACCATCGATAAATTCCGGGTGCAAAACCACATTGCGCTGCTGACCGGAATAGGTAATTAAATCGGGCAAACGCTCCCAGTTAATTAAATCTTTGGTGCGCGCTATACCGCATTGCGCTTCAGCCGCAGAGGTATCCTCAGGGCGGTTTAAATCTTTGCGCTCGGTGCAAAATAAACCGTAGATATATCCATCTTCATGCTGGGTTAAACGCATATCGTAAACATTGGTATCGGGGCGATCAGTTTCCGGCAAAGTGATGGGGTAATCCCAAAAGCGGAAATTGTCGATACCGTTGGGGCTTTCAGCAATTGCAAAAAAAGATTTGCGATCCACACCTTCAACACGTACTGCCAAAATATATTTTCCATTCCACAGCATGGCTCCCGAATTAAACGCGGCATTAATTCCCTGACGCTCCATTAAATACGGATTGGTTTTTTCGTTGAGGTCGTAGCGCCAAAAGATAGGGGCATGTTCTGCGGTAAGAATCGGGTTTTCATAACAATCGTAAATACCATTACCCTGAGCCTTCACAGAATTTTTTTTACTGACCAATACTTCATGTTGCTGCAGCAGCATTTTTGCTTTTTCTTTAAAACTACTCATATTTAAAATACTCCAATGAGTTTTGTTGTATGTCTGTTGATGTGCGTTTCATCGCACATCGGATCAAAATCGTAATCGATTACACTTATAGTTAAACTTTTTCACTGCAGCCCAAGCCGCAGCACAAAATAACTATAAGGCCTTAGTTAATAAATGTTCGTCATTGGTGCCTTTAAGCACGTCTGCCGGAGTATCTGCTGGATAGTCTTCCAGTTTTTTGTACCAGTTAAACCAGAGGAAAATACTAGTAACTGCAGCAACTGCCATCGCCACAATAAATTCTTGCCAGTGTTGGATCACCATAAAAATCGGCGCTGCAGTGAGCGAGGTTTGCCACACAACACCAACAACTACGTTAATTGCATCGCGGGAAAAATTTTTGTTGCGACTAACGCTCGGGTAATCTTTTTGCACCTCGGCAAGCACCGGCGCCCAAAAACCCCAAGGGCGAACTTTAAGATAGAACGTTTTCAGCACCGCCATATCATCGGGCTGGGTGAAAATAGACCCGAGCACACAGGCCAATACGCACGCAACAAACATAAATGGAAATGCTTTGATGGGTGAAATGTCGGTGAAAATTAGCGGAAAAGCAATCGCAAAGCCGGTCATCATGCCCCAGAAATAACCAAATCCGTTGAAGCGCCACCAATACCATTTAAGCAAGTTTGCTGCGGTGTAACCGCCGTAGAGCGCACTCACAATCCATCCAATAATTTGATTCAGGCTGGGAATAAAAAACCCAATCGCCACACCAAAAATCACAAACAAAACCGAGACGAGATAACTCATCTTCACATAGGTTTTTGCTTCAGCGTTGGGGTTGATGTAGCGCTTGTAGATATCGTTAATCACATAGGCTGGTGCAGCGTTGACGGTGGCAGCGAAGGTGGACATAAACGCAGCGAGCAAACCGGCGATTAATAAACCTAACAAACCGCTCGGTAAAATATCGCCCGCTAACACCATGGGTAGAATTTGCTCGAAGTCGACCGCTTCACCCATACCATTGAGCTGCGGCATAAATAAACCGATTGCGAGCACCGCGAGCCCGGTAATCAGCATGTAGCGCGGAAAGAGTAAAACCAACGAAACAAAACCGCTCATTTTGGCTGACTCTTTGGGAGTTTTTGCCGAGAGCACGCGCTGCATGTCGTAAGTTGGTTGCGGCCCGGCGAGACTTTGTAGCACGCCTTTAAACAGCACCAACATAAAAAAGATCGCGAACGGCGAGTAACCATCGGCAATAATTTTGTCATTGGCTGCTGCCAACTGCGCCGACCAATCCAGATCCAATTTACCGCCCAGCCACAACTGGCTCCAATCACTTGGCACCAAGCTCGCTATCAACTCCGGCGATATACGCTGCATTGCAATAATACCCACCGCGATACAGGCAATCGTCATAATGATGAACTGCAAAACCTCGGTAAACACCACACTGAACATACCGCCCTTCACCACATACACGGTGGTGATGAGTGTGATAATCAAGCCGTAATAGACATCGTTCAGATGGGAATCGGACGATAATTCCCAAGGCATAAATACCGCAGCAAATTTACCAATGCCGATAAATCCGTAGGCAATAAAACCAATCACATTTACCAATGCAAACACCACCACAATCATGTGTGATAGGCGCGCACCCTTACCCTCACCAAAACGAAAAGTAATCCACTCAGCGCCGGTCATTACGCCGGAGCGACGCAACCAAGTCGCGAGAAAAATCATCAGAAAAATTTGATTGAATACCGGCCACAGCCAGGGGATATAAACGCTACTAACGCCATAAACAAACAACAAATACACCATCCACATGGTGCCGGAAATATCGAACATGCCCGAGGCATTGGACAAGCCGAGCTGCCACCAGGAAAGTTTATTGCCGCCAAGGAAATAACTTTTAATATCTTTTGACGCGCGACTGGAAATCCAGAAACCCACCACCAAGGTTGCCAAAACATAAACAAGGATGATGGCGATATCCAACAAAGGAAGACTCATAAACAAATTCCGAAATTATTATGTGGATCGTCACTTCATAATTGAAGATTAAGTGTGATCGCGTTTCTTATCTGACCCCCCTACATCCGTGCAACACCTCGCTAGCACCAGACCAGCGAAAGAGACTCAGGGTGAAGCAGCAACCTTCAATGTAGCAGCAAGCCTAAAGAGGCCTAGCGGACCATAAGCACTGGCACTGCAGACTAATGTAACCGTTTACATCTTATTTTTCTAGTCTCTTTCGTCTAGCTGTAGTAAATTTTCGGGCAAATAAGCAGATCACCTATAAGCTCCACCTCAATTCACCCCCATATCGGCTCCTAAAGGTCGTTTTTATGTCCAATATTCGCGATGTTGCTCGCTTGGCAGGCGTATCCGTTGCAACTGTTTCACGAGCCCTGAGCAACCCCGAAAAAGTCTCTGATGAAAGTCTGGAAAAGGTACATAACGCTATCGCGCAAGTGGGCTATCGCCCCAATATGCTGGCACGCAATTTCCGCTCGGCACGCGCTTATGCTGTAGTGGTACTGGTGCCGGATATTGCCAACCCCTTTTACTCCCTGTTTATCCGCGCACTGGAAGACCGCGCGCAACAAAAAGGCTACGCGGTGCTACTGGGCGATACGCGCGGCACGCCCGAGCGTGAAATGGACTACATCCGCCGCGTAGAAACGCGGTTGGCTGATGGCATAGTGCAGCTGCGCCCCAGTTCGGAGAAAAGCCAGAACAACATTCCGCCCGATATCCCCTGCGTCAACGCCTGCGGCTGCGAATACACCACTGGCCCTGCGATTCGTATCGACAACCGCGCCGCTGCCAAAACCATGGTGAATTACCTGCTCAGCCTCGGCCACAAGCGCATTGGCGTGATCTCTGGCCTGAAGGACAACCCGCACGCCATCGACCGCCTTGAAGGCTATAAAGAAGCGCTGGCAGAAGCTGGCATTCCGTTTGAAAAAGATTTAATTGCCGAAGGCGATTTCACCATGTGGTCTGGCCTTAACGCCGCGTTCCAGTTCTGCAATATGAAAGTGCGCCCCACTGCAATATTTTCCATGAACGATGAAATGGCCATAGGCGCTATGCAGACATTAAAAAATCAGGGAATTCGCATCCCGGAAGATATGTCGGTCACCGGCTTTGACGATATCGCCTACTCCAAATACTCCGACCCAAGCCTCACCACCATTTCACAACCGGCAGAAGAAATGGGCAAAATGGCGATGGATATGTTACTGAAAGTCATCGAAGGCGAACCGCTCAGCCAACGCGAGTGCGTATTGCCAACGGAATTTATTATTCGCAAAAGCACTGGGCCAGGGCCGGGGAAAAAGTAGTTTTACCTTACAAAAAAATCGCAATAAAAAAGCGCGCCGCGAGTTCATCGCGGC
>NZ_BBUL01000085.1 GCF_000953825.1 Cellvibrio sp. OA-2007
ATTGAATTGTAGGTTGGCGGTGAGGTACGAACCCCAACAGCGGATGCACGATCAGCATGTTGGGGTTCGTACCTCACCGCCAACCTACGGGAAAATGACATTTTATTTATAAGGAAAAACCATGAGCCGCTCTGAAGAATTATTTTTACAAGCCCAAAAAACCATTCCCGGCGGTGTTAACTCACCCGTGCGCGCGTTTAAAGCCGTAGGCGGTACGCCCATCTTTTTTGAAAAAGCATTGGGCGCTTATGTATGGGATGCGGACGGCAAACGCTACATCGATTACGTGCAAAGCTGGGGGCCAATGGTGCTCGGTCACGCCCACCCGGAAGTCATCAACACCGTTATTGAAACCGCCAAATTTGGTTTAAGTTTTGGTGCCCCCACCGAGCGCGAAACTACACTCGCTGAAAAGCTGTGCAATTTAATTCCCAATATGGACATGGTGCGTTTTGTTAGCTCGGGCACCGAAGCCACCATGAGCGCCATTCGTCTTGCGCGCGCATTCACCAAGCGCGACAAAATTATTAAATTTGAAGGCTGTTATCACGGTCACTCGGATTCGCTGCTGATTAAAGCTGGCTCCGGCGCACTCACTCTGGGCGTGCCCAGCTCACCCGGTGTACCTGCGGTATTGGCCGATCACACGCTAACTCTCGATTACAACAACACCGAACAAGTGCGTGAATGTTTTGCCAAACTCGGCGATCAAATCGCCTGCATTATTGTTGAGCCAGTGGTTGGCAATATGAATTGTGTACCGCCAGTGCCAGGCTTTTTAGAATGTCTGCGCGAAGTCTGCGATCAATACGGCAGCGTGTTAATTTTTGATGAGGTGATGACCGGCTTCCGCGTAGGCCATACAGGTGCGCAAGGTCACTATGGTGTGAGCGCCGATATCATCACGCTCGGCAAAGTGATCGGCGGCGGCATGCCAGTCGGCGCCTTTGGTGGCCGCCGCGACATTATGCAAATGATTGCCCCCTCCGGTCCGGTATACCAAGCAGGCACACTTTCAGGCAACCCAGTCGCTATGGCCGCCGGTTTGAAAACATTGGAATTGTTAGAGCAAGATGGTTTTTACGCTAACCTCTGCGCGCGCACCACGCAGTTAGTGGAAGGTCTACAACAACTCGCCGATGCCGCAGGCATTCCCTTCACCACTAATCACGTTGGCAGTATGTTCGGTTTCTTTTTTACCAGCGAGAAAAAGGTCACCAACTTTAAACAAGTGATGGCCTGCGATATTCCGCGCTTTAATAAATTTTTCCACGGCATGTTGGAGCGCGGGGTGTATTTGGCACCTGCCTCTTACGAGGCGGGCTTTATGTCGGGCGCACATACGGAAGAGGATATTAACAATACCCTCAAGATTGCCGCTGAGGTGTTTGCCAGCTTGTAATGCTTGTATTGAATACTCAAAAAAAAAGCCGGTACTGCATAAACAGCACCGGCTTTTTTATACGCTAAAAAATTATACCGATCAGCCCGTGTACGCCGGCCCAAAACCAAAACTCCAAATCAACACGGTGATGGCCATAATCGACACAAACATGACCAAACCAATGGTGAGGATGGAACTGGAATAAATGAAACCCTCATCCTCGGGAATTTTCATAAAAATTGGAATGCCCATATACAGCAAATACACGGTGTAAAATACTGCGGCTATACCCACCAACATAGTGAGAATCACGTTGGGATAGAGTGCGCACAGCCCCGCTACAAATAAAGGCGTCGCAGTGTAGGCAGCAAACACAATGCAGCGCGCAAGGCCAGGCGCCGAATCATAAGTGCGCGCCATCCAGTTAATAAATGCACCGATAACAGCAATGCCAGCGAGCATAGCCAAGTACATCAGTATACTCATCACTGCAGCGCTAGATTCCGTCAGCATAACTGGCGCCCCCTTGCCAATGACCCAGCCCACTTTCGTAGTACCGATAAACATAGAGACGGGGGGGATTAATGCCAGCAACAGAACATGGGCAAAATACAAATGGGAAACGCTTTCTTGTGTATCGCGGATTTCTTCCCATTCTTGATGAGGATGAATAAATAGACCAGCAACATGGGAAATCATAGTTTATCTCCAACACTGTTATTAGGTTATTCGGTTTTAACGTGACAGGTTCAACAACTAATCGTTGGGCAAAAAACTGTTTCTATCTTTTATTAGTATACGTCAGTGCCAGCATTCCTCCTAAGTGCAGTTAGACCAAATGAATTTCAAAAGAAAAGTCTCAATAACCACAACATCTAAATTTAATCGTATTTGCAGAAGCTGGATAATACTTAAAAAATCTATCGGCCCATTAATTTTTGCATATCAAATAACATGTCTTTAACGCTGTAAGGCGATGTAAAACTGCCGACAAACTCACCGGCAGGATTAACCATAAACACACGAGTAGAGTGATTAACTTGATATTGCTCGCCCACCTCGACCGGCATATTGATGCCTGCAGGAATACTCAATACCTTACTGTTAAAGATTGCGGAACGATCATAAGCCGCACCAAAAAAATTGGCAAAGCTGGCTAATTCAACATTACTACCCCGCAAACCAATTATCTGCGGATGAAAAAAATGGACATAGCTTGCCAGTTTCTCCTGCCCGTCGCGCTCAGGGTCAACCGATACAAACACCACTTGCAGTTCGTCACCCGCACCCATTCTATTGAGCAGTTTAGCTAATTTTTGCAATTCCATCGGGCAGTAATCAGGGCAAGATGTAAAACCAAAAAACACCAAACTCCAATGACCACGAAATATATTTTCACTAGCCATCTCTCCACGATGATTTTCCAATATGAATCCCGTTAAGGGTTTAGGCTCTGGCAACATCTGCGCGGCAGTCAGTGGCGACGCAGCAGAAAAATGCTGCATACCCAATACAATACCAAGCCCCACACTGGCGGCGATTGCTATCGTATATAACACCTGCCAAGGATTTTTAGAGATCATTGTTTTTAACATCAAGGCCAAATTCTTGCGTACTGCCATCACTATAACTAAACGTGAGCTTCACTTTAGATTCAAGTGTTAACTCAGCGTCCGGCTCCATTAGCATAATGTGCATACCGCCCGGTGCTAATTGCACATTGGCCTGAGCAGGAAGCTCCAGGTAATCAAGGTGCTCCATCACAACTTTATCGCCCAGCTTGCGGGTATTGTGCAACATTGCTTTCGCGCAGCAATCTGCACTCACACTTACGATGGTTTGTAACCGCAGCTGCGGATTATGGATTTGCATATAAACCGCATTAACATTTATTGCTGGCGGTGCCAGCTGTACCCAAGCATTCTCTACCAACACTTGTGCAGCACTATGGCTAGCCAGACCACAAAAACAGACACCCGCAATAACCCTACTGTAATAATTCACTGAAACTCCACTTTGCATAGTGATCTACCAACAACACCAAAAACAACACCATCAAATGCACAATAGAAAAACGAAACGTTTCCATGGCAGTTGTAAATGTTGCGCTAAATTTTAATTTCCACGCGTGATGAATGAATTTTCCGTTGAGATAAATACTGGCAACAAGATAGATAATGCCCGTCATGCCCACTAGATAAGGGAATAGACACACCAAAAATAATAGCAGGGTGTAAAGCAAAATAGCCGTTTTGGTAAATTCAATTCCGTGCGTAATCGGCAGCATAGGAATGTTAGCCTTGGCATAATCTTTACAGCGATGAATAGCCAGGGCCCAAAAATGTGGCGGCGTCCAGGTAAATACAATCATCATCAATAACAATGCCTCACCACTCAGGCTGCCGGTAATTGCCGTCCAGCCCAATACAGGTGGCAATGCACCGGCAAGACCACCAATCACAATATTTTGTGGTGTCGCGCGTTTTAGCAACATGGTGTATACCACGGCATAACCAAATAAACCGAACAGTGTTAACAGTGCGGTCAACGTATTCACAGCCGACAACAAAATCATAAAACCCATAATCGCCAGCAGGCAGGCAAATGCCACGGCTTGTACTGTGGTTAATTTGCCTTTCGGTAATGGCCGCATATAGGTTCGCGCCATTTGCGCATCAATTTTTTGATCGAGAACATGATTAAACGCAGCGGCCGCAGCAGATACCAAAGCAATTCCCAGACTTGCCAATACAACCAATAAAATATCCGGCGGTGCAGGCGTCGCCAACATCATACCCACCCACGCAGTGAGCACTAACAGGGCAACTACTTTGGGTTTGGTGAGTTGATAATAAGCGCGACAACAAGCCGCAATATCAGTCTGTGCTAAAACGGGCACTGGGGAATGTTTAATGATTGCCATCTCAATCTCCCGTTTTTTATCTATCAATAAGTAATTTATCTTCGGAAGTTTTTACAACTATAGATAAGTTTTCTATCGCAGGTCGTCGCAACACGATTTGCCGAATAAAAACAATCTGTAACATCAGCAAATTAGCAGCCACCAAATTATGCGCAACAGCATTTAACAGAGGTAACTGCGCAACAATATTGAGCACGCCCAGCGTTAACTGCAGCAGTAGCAATCCGCCAATACTAGCCGCCAATATCCGCATCACTCTGGTTTTTGCCCTGCGCCAACACAAGACCGCAAAACTACCCAACAGCAACACCGTGAGTATTGCACCTAAACGATGTAATACATGAATACTCATGCGCGCCTCGTAGGGCAGCACACCATATTCATAAGTTTCATGCCCCAGCGGCAAACTAAATGCAGATTGCAATGAAAACCGCTCGCTCCAGCCAGACTCGCAAATTGGAAGTTGATAACAGACCGCAGCTGCATAATTGCTTGAAGTCCAACCGCCCAATGCAATTTGCAATACCAATATCAATGCGGCCAAACAACCTAGTGGCAGTAGGGAGCCTAAATTGGGTTCGGCAATTTTTTTTGCAAAATTTCTATTTGAGTCAGCACTGACTATTATCAATTGCCACGTAACTTCCACACGCAGTAGCGCCACCAGCGTAAAAAGTGCAAATCCGCCAAGCAAATGCGCCAGCACAATTAATGGCAATAAATTTAAGGTGACACTCCACATACCTAAAGCAGCCTGAAAAACGACTAATAGCAACAGCGCACCACTTAAAAGTCTGAATTTTTTTAACCACACACTGCTTAACGCAATGGCCAATACACACAAGCCCAACAGACCAGCAACATAGCGATGAAACATTTCATTGTGTGCTTTATGTGGTTCTATTTGCGCGTCGGGAAACTTCGCTTGCGCTTCAGCAATATGTATATCGTGCAGTGGTGCCGTTAATTTTCCGTAGCAACCCGGCCAATCGGGGCAACCTAAACCCGCATCAGTCAGGCGGGTATAGGCACCCAGCGCTATCACCATCAGTGTTAACACCAGCGTGAAATTAATCAGCGCAGCAAAGCGATTCATGCACCACTCCTGTCGTAATTAATTAACCGCAATAAATCTGTGCGGATATCCCGGGCAAGATCACGCATATGCTCAGGGTTGCCATCAAGCTTATAACGCAACAACACCAAACCGCGTTGATTTACTATCACAATCTGATTTTGCAATTCATTAGCTGCCGGCCCTTCAGGTTGCCAGGCAACAGCAGAAAATTTATTTAATTGCGCTGGTTTTCGCTGAGCCATTACCAGCGGTTTCATTGTTAATTGTTTGCGCCCCATTCCGACGTAAAGTTGTTGCAGTATAAACAGCGCCTGCTCGCAGAGTTGGTCGCAAGCTTGCGCTTGCACATAGACTAAATGCCAATGCACTGCATCATTACCGGTGAAATTATTTTGTGCTGAATAATTTGCATCGGGTAACAACTGAATTTCATGCTGTAACCATTCGCCTTTATTGTTGGCACTCTGACTAAACCAACCCAGCGATAAACTAAGTTGCGCAGCAAACAAAGGCACCACAGCACAAGCAATAAACAAAACAAAAAATTTACAGCTAGTCATAATTCAACTCCCGGTGGATGCTTGCGAGCACTCGCCAACAAAGCGATAACTACAACCGCTACAGCCAGCAACAACCATTGCAATGCATAAGCCTTATGTCGTTCGGGCGGTAAAATTACCGGGCGATAATGGATCAGAAAAGGAGAGTTTTTTTCCTGATACACAACCCCTGAGATCAGAGGCTGATTTAGGAATGCAGATAAAGATACCGCATCAACTTGTTGGATACGCATCGGCCACACACCGTTATTTTCTATGTTGGTGCCCAATAAAAACCCTTTGGTGCGAGTGCGAAAAATTCCCTCTATACGCAACTCAGCAGGAACATCCACTGCGGGCAACAAATCCCGCTGCAGCGGCGCCGCCACCCACCCAAAATTCACCAGCAGTGCAGCTGAATGCTGGGGTGAGGATAGATCTTCAACCGCGATCAACACATCATAGCCAATGCGACCATTCACCATTTTGTTATCCACTAACCACACCATAGGTGCCAACCAGCGCCCCACAAAATTGACTTGTACACCATCGCGAGCGGTTGCATTTATTATTGATAAGCGCGCAATATCGACTGGGCCCTGCTGTTGCCAATTGGCAATGCGCGCCAATGTTTTGTTTTTTTCGGCAGCGCGCTGCCACTGCCAAAATGACAAACCCAGCAACAATGCCAGCACCAACACATTAACCAACATCCATGGCCAGCGAACTACCCAATAGCGATTGAACGCTATAATGGTCATACACTCACTCCTATAGAGGTGTCTCCATGTTGATCAAAATTGTATTAATTATTCTATTGGCGATTGTGGTATTCAGCTTATTTCAAGCCTTAATTGTGATGTTAAAAAACGACGAAACAGCACCTAAAATGTCAACATTTTTGGGGCGACGCTTAATTTTTTCAGCGATTGTTATAGTGTTTTTAATCATCTTATTGCTGACCGGCGTTATTACACCCAATTCTCGCCCCTATTAAACAACCTTTACGATGAGCCCATCGGGTTGCCAATAAAAAACTCTCACAATACATACACAAAGACAAACAAGTTTAACCAAACCACATCGACAAAATGCCAATACCAAGCCGCCGCCTGAAAACCAAAATGGCGCTCAGGAGTAAAGTGCCCCTTGATAATAATGCGCAGAAAAATAACGGTTAAAAAAATTGCGCCCAGAGTGACATGCAAGCCGTGAAAACCAGTAAGTAAAAAGAAAGTATTGCCATACACACCAGAATCAAGGCGCAAGCCCAGTTCATGATAAGAGTGGACATACTCCTGCCCCTGTAAAAATAAAAATGTTATGCCGAGAATGATAGTGAGCAACAAAAAAAAGCCTAATTGCGTATATTTGCGCTGCTCTATACCCATATGTGCAAATTGCAAGGTGACAGATGAGGCCAATAAAATCAGCGTGTTATAAAGCGGGATACCCTCCCAGGGCATCACTTGGGTTTCTATCCCACCCGGCGTTTTCGTTAGAGGCCAGATAGCCTCAAAACCCGGCCAAAGCACTTCCGCAGTCATTGCATTATTGCCGGAGCCATCCAGCCAAGGCACAGCAATAGTACGCGCATAAAATAGCGCGCAAAAAAATGCCATGAAAAACATAATCTCGGAAAAAATAAACCAGCTCATCCCCTGCCGAAATGAACGATCCATTTGCTGACTATAAAGCCCTTCCATCGACTCATCAATAATATTGCTGAACCATCCAAACAACATATAAAACAGTAATGCAAAGCCAGCGACGATCAAAAAAATACCCACTCCATGTTGATCTTTAGCGAGCGCATTAATCCAAAGTGCAGCCCCATAACCCAATAAAAACAGCGCTATAGCACCAATAATCGGCCAGCTACTTTGATGGGGAACATAATATTTTTGATAAGCAGCACCCATGGTAATTCCTCCACTAGTACAAACTAACAATCGGTTTACTCTACCTATCGCCCTGCTGTTCTCGGAGTATTGTTATACAGCCGGTACGACAAGGTGATCGTTGTAAAATGACTCGGCAATTCTGGGTCTATATAAAACTGCACCGGCATGAATTTAGCTTGATGCGCATCCAGCGGTTGCTCGACAAAACAAAAGCATTCTATTTTTTTAAAATAACGCGCAGCTTCGCCTGGTGATACTGAAGGCACTGCTCTGCCAATCATTGCTTTATCTGTTAAATTTTCTGCCAAAAAGTTAACAATTTTTACCTGCCCTGGATGCACGCTGACACTGACAATTTCAGGTGCAAAACTCCAGGCAATTCCGGGATCAAGATTCGCCAAAAACTCCACCGAAATTTCACGGCTTGCATCTACACGGCGCGATGCGGGTGCAGCCGTATTTTCCGTTTTTCCATTAATACCTGTATAGCGACAAAACACATCGTACAGTGGCACTAATGCAAATCCGAAACCAAACATCGCAATACAAATCAGCACCAATTTACGTATCAATAACTTGTGCGACACCATGTTTTTACTCCGTCACACCAATGACACAATTTATTTGCCCACTATTTCACTTTAGGTGGTGTTTGAAAGGTGTGATAAGGGGCTGGCGATGGGATCTGCCACTCTAACCCCTGAGCCCCCTCCCACACCTCTGCACTTGCCTTTTCACCTTTTTTCCGCATACAACGCACCACACACCAAACAAAAATTAATTGCGATAAACCAAACAAGGCGGCGCCTATACTGATAAACGCATTCATATCGGCGAATTGCAATGCGTAATCAGGAATGCGGCGCGGCATGCCCGCCAAGCCAACAAAGTGCATTGGAAAAAACAACATGTTGACAGAAATTAATGAACACCAAAAATGCCATTGCCCCAAACGCTCGCTATACATAACCCCGGTCCATTTTGGAATCCAAAAATACACACCAGAAATAATGCCAAAAAGTGCGCCGGTCACCAGCACATAATGAAAATGCGCCACTACAAAATAGGTATCCTGATATTGAAAATCAGCGGGGATAATTGCCAGCATCAAGCCCGATAAACCACCAATGGTAAATAACACAATAAACGCGACCGCAAACATCATCGGCGTTTCAAATGTCATGGAACCGCGCCACATAGTAGCCACCCAGTTAAATACTTTTACCCCGGTCGGCACGGCAATCAGCATAGTGGTGTACATAAAAAATAATTCAGCAGCAACCGGCATACCAGTAGTAAACATATGATGCGCCCAGACAATAAACGATAAGAAGGCAATACTCGCGGTTGCTACCACCATCGATTCATATCCGAATAATGGCTTGCGCGCAAAAGTGGGAATGATGCTGGAGACAATACCAAACGCAGGCAAAATCATGATGTAAACTTCCGGATGGCCAAAGAACCAGAAAATATGCTGGAACATTACCGGATCACCACCACCCGCCGCGTCAAAAAAACTGGTACCAAAATATTTATCCGTCAACACCATAGTGACCGTGCCCGCAAGAACCGGCATAACGGCAATCAATAGAAACGCGGTAATCAACCAAGTCCAAACAAATAATGGCATTTTCATCCAGGTCATGCCCGGCGCACGCAGATTAAAAATAGTCACAATCACATTCATCGCGCCCATAATCGACGATATGCCGAGCAGATGCACAGAAAAAACAAAAAATGCGGTGCTGTCATTACTGTAAGTTGTCGAGAGCGGAGCATAAAAAGTCCAGCCCGCAGCTGGGCCGCCGCCCTCCATAAATAAAGTTGATAACAGAATAAAAAACGAGAAAGGTAAAATCCAAAAACTCCAATTATTCATGCGTGGCAGGGCCATGTCAGGAGCGCCGATCATTAAGGGAACCATCCAATTGGCGAGCCCAACAAACGCCGGCATGATGGCACCAAACACCATCACCAAACCGTGTACTGTAGTCATCTGATTAAAAAAATGCGGATCGACAAACTGTAAGCCTGGCTGAAATAATTCAGCGCGAATTACCATCGCTAAACTGCCGCCGATAAACAACATAGTGAGCGAAAATAATAAATACAGCGTACCTATATCTTTATGGTTGGTAGTGTATAACCAACGCGTAATGCCTGTAGGTTTGTGATCGTGATGATCGACATGCTGCTGATCAGCATTAACATCGAGGGTATTTGAATTATCTGTGCTCATTATTTATTCCCCTGCTTCGATGACAGCAACCACATCCGCCACTTGAACCAAATCACCCGTGTTATTGCCCCACGCGTTGCGCTCGTAGGTAATTACGGCTGCCAGTTCGCTAGTGGTTAATTGTTTAGCAAATGCCTGCATGGCCGTTGCTGGTTTGCCATAGGCCACAATGTGAATATGCGCGGGAATATCCTGTGTGACCATAACACTGCCTTTCAGGGCGGGAATAGCGCCAGGCAAACCTTCACCGGAAATTTGGTGGCACATGGCGCAATGGCTCTCGTAGGTTTTTTGCCCGAGCAACATTAGCTCTTCCATACTCTGGGTTTGCTGCGCTGCTTTTTCAGCTTCGGCTTTTGCCTGCGCTTGTAGCTCTACTTGCTCGGCAGCCCAAAGATCAAACTCTTCCGGGTTTTTTACATCCACAACAATCGGCATAAAACCATGATCCTTGCCGCACAATTCTGCACACTGCCCACGATAAACACCGGGTTTATCCACCTTGGTCCAGGTCTCATTAATAAAACCAGGATTGGCGTCTTTTTTTATCGCAAACGCTGGCACCCACCATGCGTGAATCACATCATCTGAAGTGACCAGAAAACGAATTTTTTTACCAGTGGGGAGCACTAAGGGTTTATCAACATCGCGCAGATAGAATTCGGCTTTTTCTGCGAGGTTATCAATCTGTTCGCGCGGTGTGGCAAGCATGGAATAAAACTCAATCGGATACTCCATGTATTTGTAATGCCATTTCCACTGCGAACCGGTGACTAATACCGTGAGATCGGCTTTGGAAGTATCTTCCATAGCAATCAGGGTTCTACTCGCAGGAATTGCCATGACTATCAATATCAACACGGGAATGGCAGTCCACAACAATTCAATTTTTAAGCTGCCATGAAATTGCTCGGCTTTGGCACCTTTGGATTTTCGGTGGTACACAATCGACCAAAACATCAGTGCAAATACAATTGCACCTATAACACAACAAATATAAAAAATAGCCATATGCAAGTCATACACCTGATGGCTAATATCCGTCGCGCCGCGGGTCATATTGTATTTTTCAGTTTGTGCCTGCAGCGTAATGCTGTTGAGTAACAACCAGAATAATACCGAATAACTCGTCACGCATTTTAAGCCAAATAAATAGTGTTTCACTGCACGACTCCTTCTTATGGCTTTTGCCTTATGATTTTGGAAACGTGTAAACGAGCGATACTGTCCTGCTGTTAAACAGGAGTGTAGTTCTACTCATAACAATTCATAAAAATGGCTAACAAAAAAAAACGGCAATAACCAAACATAACAACCCGAGCACAAGCTGTTGTTATTGCACCAATTTTTTAGCAACGCAAAGGCACTGGACTACATCCAGCCAAAGGAATCAGGTGAACACTCTAGTCAACAACCAGAACAAGGCGCGACCTGAACATAGAAACAGCCAACTGGCCAAACGGCGGGATAACGGCGGAAAAGCACAACATTAATTCGCTTTTCAAATACCCAAGTCTTTAAGAGATTAAAGACACACAGCCAGAATACAGGACGTACCAATAAAACCGGACACCTCAATTCCAACAATCATCGAATGACTTCATTCAGCAAGCAGTTAAGCGCAAAAACAACTGAGAAGAAGTAGCTACTCGATTGATTAACTATAAACCCATAACATTAAAACGCAAGGCACAAAACAAATTCACATCTTCAGCATTAAACACCAATTTTTATATAACGAAAAACGCCAAGAGGATTAACCCTTGGCGCTCCATTAACAAACCAAATTAGTGCCTAAGTAAAAATAAACCAAACTAACTAAAAACGGACAGTCCCGCCTAACATTAAACGATTTTCATAATCACCATCGTAATAACTCAACTCCAAACTGGCTTTATCGGTAAAGAAATTACGCGCGCGAACAAAGTAGTCGGTAGTTGTTTCGCTATGGTTAAATTCATTGCCGTCATAAGAGGAATTAACAAAACCTGCGCCCAAGCTCAAATGCCGATCAAAATAGTAATCTGCAGCCATTGTAATCGTATCTGAAGAACTGTAGATATCTTGATATTCATAGCTAGCCTCAATGTTTAGTGCCTGCTCACCCGACAAAGGAATAACGTACTTACCATTAATATTCCACTGTTCAGACACATCGACATCCTCTTCGAATTCCGACCAAACCAACAGCCCTGTAACTGGTGCAACACCCGCCTTTATATACCAGGAAGAATCCCATTTTGATGAGAAGCTGACCGCATCAAAGCTTTCATCAGACGGCAAAGAATATTTTGATTTGTATTGATTAACGCCAGCACCAACATAAAAAATTGTATTGGGAACGTAAAAATCAACACCTAACACACGGTGATATATGTCAAGACGGTCGCCAGATTCTTTGAATTCATAATTGGCAAGATCGATATAAACATTGCTCGCTTTTTCGATAAAAGCAGCCTCTGCAAGCGGATGATTTTTTGTATCTACGGGAGAAAAATAATAGGTTCCTTTCAGACCAACAAAATAGCCTTCTTCAGAGTCGCCTGTTACATCAATGTCCTCGTAAGAAGCCGACAATTCACTTTGATAGGTTGCAGCAACCGCGAAAGGAGATGTTAAAAAACCAGCAGCAATAATGATGGACAATAATTTCAATTTCATAATCTATCCTCTGATATAGACAACAGCATTTGTGGTAATGCTGGAGGCATACTAGCGGGAGAAAATTGAATTGAAACTGAACGATACAGAGTGTTACAAATTGCGCTTGTTTATTGAGCAAAAAGCGAAAGCAGGTATTTTCCAGCTATGCAAGACAATCACAGGAGAACTTGCGCTCATCCTCCAAGCGCAATGCGGTTAGTGACCCACCCCATACACAGCCGGTATCAAGCGCATACACATTTTTTATATTGGTACGGCCTTCCAGTGCAGCCCAATGACCGAAAATAATTTTTTGCGTGCGAGTTTTACGCTCTAAAAATGAAAACCAAGGTGCAAAACCAATTGGTGCTGCATGGGCATTTTCTTTGGTTTGCAACTCCAATTCACCTTCAGCGCTGCAAAAGCGCATGCGGGTAAAATAGTTAGTGATTAAACGCAAGCGATCAATACCAACAAGATCATCACTCCAGCGGCAGGGCAAATTGCCATACATACCCGTCAAGAAATGTTCTATGTTGTCTGACTGCAAGACATTTTCAACTTCGCGGGCACGAGCTAATGCTTCCGTTAAATCCCACTGCGGTGGAATACCGGCATGCACCATGGTGAAATTTAATGCCGGATCAGAATGCACCAATTTTTGCTGGCGCAGCCAATAGACCAGATCAGCACAATCGGGGGCGCGCAATAATTCATCCAGCGTATCGTTTTTGCCACGCTTACGCAGGCCGTAATAAACGGCGATAAAATGCAAGTCGTGATTGCCCAATACGATAGTAATAGAATCGCGCAAGCGATATAAAAAACGCAAGGTAGCAAGGGTGTCTGGCCCACGATTAATTAAATCGCCTGCGAGCCAGAGCTTGTCGTGGCGTGGATTAAATTTTATTTCCTCTAATAGGCATTGCAGTGGTTCAAGGCAGCCTTGAATATCCCCAATTGCGTAGGTTGCCATATCAATACCTGCCGATTTTTTTATTAGATACTTTTAAGAAAAGTTAATGCACTGCGTGTGGCGGCACTAAGGCAAAGGTGGGAATCGGTGCATCAAACATAACACCGTCCTCTGCGCGCATATGATACGTGCCTTCCATAATGCCGGTTTCGGTTTCAAGAATAACACCACTGGTGTAAGTGTAACTCTCTCCCGGTTTTAAATGAGGCTGCTCACCCACCACCCCCATACCCTGCACTTCTTGCAGTTTTTCATTAGCGTCGGTGATGCGCCAGTGGCGACTAATTAATTGCGCGGGCACATCGCTTTTATTTGCGATAGTGATGGTATAGGTATACACATAACGATGCTCAAGCGGCACTGATTGACTGGCCATATAATTGGTGCGCACTACTACTTGTATATCCGACATCTTAGTCAGCCTCTTTCAAAGTTTGACCATTTAATGAAAGCTCGCCAAGCAAATTACTCATGGCGACATATTCAGGCAAACTGATTTCTTCCGGGCGCAGCTGTAAATTCACTGGCAGGCTTTCCATTTGCTCAGCACTCAATAATTGTTTGAGTGAATTGCGCAGTGTTTTACGGCGCTGCTGAAACGCGACATTCACCAATGTTTCCAAACTTTTAATATTGTTTGCTACATGCGGTAATTGTGCGTGCGGGGTCAAGCGCACAATGGCTGAATCCACTTTGGGCGCCGGATCAAAGGATGTAGGAGGCACATCAAACAAATCTTCCACTGCACAATAATATTGCACCATGATTCCCAAGCGACCGTAAGCACTATCACCCGGTTGCGCCGCCATACGCTTCACCACTTCTTTTTGCAGCATAAAGTGCATATCTTGTACGCGGTTGGCATAGGTGAGCAGATGAAAAATCAGCGGTGTTGAAATGTTGTACGGAAGGTTGCCAACAATACGCAGCGGCTGATCATTTTTAATTAATTGTGCAAAATCAAATTGCAGCGCATCTGCTTGGAACAGTTGAAAATTCGGATGACGTTCGAATTTAACTTTCAACCAGGGCACCAAATCGCGATCCAGTTCAATCACACTCAAGTTGTCGCAACTGTCGGCAAGTAATTGAGTAATCGCGCCCTTACCTGGCCCGATTTCTACAATCAGATCATTTTTTTGCGGATGCACCGCACGCACGATTTCGCGAATAATGCCGTGATCGATCAAAAAGTTTTGCCCAAAACGTTTGCGCGCTTTGTGCTGTGATTCCGGTTGTGACTCCCGTTTTGAAAAAGAGTGCAGCGTTTTTTTCATAAACATTTTCCAATAATTAGCGCGCGTGTTTTGCTTCAACCATAGCTAGAGCGTAACTTAATGCGGTGCGTAAACTGCCCATATCAGCTTTGCCGGTACCGGCCAAATCCAGCGCAGTGCCGTGATCAACCGAGGTGCGGGTAATCGGCAAGCCCAGCGTAATATTCACCGCCTGCCCAAAGCCTTTGTATTTTAAAACCGGCAAGCCTTGATCGTGATACATGGCGAGCACGGCATCGGCGTTATCCAAATATTTTGGCGTAAATAACGTATCGGCTGGTAGCGGGCCAATCAGATTCATTCCCCGCGCGCGCAGCCGTGCTAATACCGGCTCGATGACTTCAATTTCTTCGCGCCCGAGGTGACCGCCCTCACCGGCGTGCGGATTTAAACCACACACCAAAATACGCGGCTGGGCGATGCCAAATTGGGTTTGCATGTCGCGCTGCAAAATTTCCGCCACTTGCGTGAGCTCGTCTTCGGTAATCGCTGCTGCGACATCTTTCAGCGGCAAGTGCGTAGTGGCCAATGCCACACGCAAGCCTTCGGTCGCGAGCATCATCACTACTTTATTTGTATGTGTTTTTTCGGCGAGATATTCGGTATGGCCACTGAATGCAATACCCGCATCATTGATGATACTTTTTTGTACCGGGCCAGTAACCAGCGCTGCAAAATAACCAGCTATGCAACCATCGATAGCAGCATCCAGCGTGTGCAAAATATAAGGTGCATTTTTAACATTCAGCTTGCCCGGCACAGCGGGCTCAGCCAACGCGATAGGCAGCACCGCCAATTCACCGGCCGCATTCGGGCGCGGTGCATCCTGCAGATTGATTTCGCGTAGTTGCAACGGCAACCCCAACTGTTGCGCGCGCGCTCGCAATAATTGCGGGTCAGCGATTGCCACCACCTCATAGGGCTGGGCTTGCTGCGCCAGCATCACGGCCAAATCTGGACCTATACCGGCGGATTCACCCGGAGTTAGAGCAATTCGATATACAGAGGTCATGCTATCTGCACCTAAAAAATAAATAAAATACTATGCCAAAAAACACAGCGGCTAAAAACAGAACCGCCCATGGCAATCCAATTTTTAGCCGCCGATAAAACCGTTAGAAAATCTACAGGCTTAGAGTTTAATTTCGACGTAAGCCTCTTCGCGGATTTGGGTCAGCCACAACTGAAACTCTTCATCAAAACGACGTGAGCGCAACACGTTAGCCGCTTGGTTGCGTTTCATTTTATCGCTCATATCCTCTTTGCGGCGTTCGAGAACTTGCAAAATATGCCAGCCAAACTGGCTCTTGAAGGGGCGAGTAATGCCACCGATAGAAGTATTGCCCATTGCCTCTTCAAACTCAGGCACAAACATTCCCGGAGTGGCCCAACCTAAATCGCCGCCGCTCAACATAGAGCCTGTATCTTCTGAATGCTCACGGGCGAGCTTGCCAAAATCTTCACCTTTTTCAATGCGTGTTTTTAAATCCAACAGTTTCTGGCGCGCTTGTGCGTCGTCCATAATTTCTGAGGTTTTGATCAAAATGTGGCGGGCATGAGTCTGTTCAACTAACTGCTCACCGCCACCGCGCTGTTCAATATTTTTAAGGATATGAAACCCAGCGCCGCTACGGAAGGGCTTAGATACTTGCCCCTCGCGCAATTCAGCCATTTGATTACCAAACAACTCCGGTAGTTGCGCGAGTTTACGCCAACCTATATCGCCACCTTGCAGTGCCGCTTGATCGTTGGAATAACTAATCGCCATCTGGGAAAAATCACTGCCCGACTGCAGTTTTTGATAAATATCATTGGCTTGTTTTTCAGCGGTCGCAATAGCATCTGCATCGGCACTGCTGGACACGGCAATTAATATATGGCCGATATGAAAATCCGGCGAGGTAGCAAACTTGCCATCGCTAGACGAGAGAAAGTTATTGATATCTTGTTCAGTTACTTTGATGCGGCTATTCACTATGCCCTGCTGCAAATGACTGATAGTCAGTTCATTGCGCATTTGTTTACGCAGACCATCGAGCGTCAAGCCTTGGGCTTTTAAATCTGCTTCAAGTTGCGCCAAGGTAATTTGATTTTTTTGCAGCACCCGACCAATTGCCTGATCGATTTCTGCCTCATCGACTTTGATTTCGTAACGCTCAGCCATGCCCAATTCAATGCGCTCGATTATCAACTGCTCAAGAATTTGTTTATTGAGCACCTCCTCTGGCGGCAATTGCTGGTACTGACCTTGCAAACGTTCCAGGATAGATGCCTTGCGATCATTCAGTTCACTTTCCAGCACTACATCTTTATCAACAATCGCCACCACCCGATCCAGTGATATCGCATTGTTTTGCGCCAAACCGAGCTGGCTGGTCGCGAGCAGCACACCGCCTAACAATAATGTCCAACCCATGTGCAAAAGATGTGGCCTGCTTTGGTTTTTACTCATAATTCAATCACTGTTTTATTGTAGAGATGCTTCACGCTCGCCGTAGCCAAACATGGCTTTGTCGAGCAAGTTACTAATACGTTGACTCAAATTGCCAAAACCGCGCAATTGCACTTCGAAAAACACGCCGCGGTCATAATCGTCGCTGCTGAGGTTTTCCATAAAGTCGGGACTAAAATCGAAATCTACCCACTGCCGCGCGAGAATACGCACGCGGTAGCAGCAATCGGTATATTCGAGCCCGGCAAAGGTGTCGAGTTCCGCATTGTACGTAAAATCGTAGTTGGCACGGGCAATTAATGCCCATTGGTTGGAAACTGGCCAGAGTGTGGTGATGTCGATCTGATTCAGGTTTTCGCCAATATTCGGTGTAGTTTCCAGTGGACTGAGCGAAACCGGATCGCGACTATAGCGGTAGCCAACGTTCAAAATGCGATATTGCTCATCCATGTAATTCAAGCTGGTACTGACAGTATTTACATGATCTTGCTGATGATCGTAGAGCACATCGCTGCTAATGCGCAGATGATCGCCAATCAGCGTGCTCACCTGCCCTGCCACCGCCGAGCTGGTGCGGGTATTGGCATAGGCGTCATCATTATTGAGGATGCTGACTTCCCGGTCTTCAAAGTAGCTAATCTGACCGATACTCAAGCGCAAGCGCTCGATGCCGCTATCGCTCTCGACAAAACGACTGGTTACACCCAGCGCTAAGTGATTGGTGTCATCGATGCGATCGCCGCCCGAGAAGCGCGAGTCGCGAAATAGTTGGTTGTAGGTAAAAATCAGATCCGACGTATCGAAATTGACATAGCTAGCTGCAGATGTGAGGCCATAGAGTGCATCCTGATTTTCATAATCGCGATAGAGATAAAATGCACGCGGCTCCAAGGTTTGGGTAAATGCGTCGCCAAACAAGGTTTTGTCGCGCTCAAAATACAAACCCATATCCAGTGAACCTTGCGGCGCTGAGTATTGCTGACTGCTTTCCACATCCGTGCGCAGATTGGTCGCTTCTAACTCGTAACCAAGAGTTTTCAGACCCAAGCCCGGCTTTATATAACCGATGGTAAATTCTTTATCCCAGGTCACTTTGTAGTTGGTACGCAGCCGCTCACCAGTGACCAGATCCGCTTTGTAGAGCGCATTGGCGGGATCTTCTTCAAAATAGCGATTCATGCCGAAATGCGTGTACTCGTTGTCCAGTTCGATCAACCAATCATTAAGACGGTACTGACCATCCGCATGCAAACGTGGTAACTCGCGATAAGGCAATTGTGAACTGGTCAGCAAGCGAAACTCTTCCGCTTTGGCGCCCAACTGCCAATGCTCGCTGCTATAACTGGCCGCGGCGCGCTGGCGGATATAGGCTTGGCGATTTAAATCAACCGCACTGCTGTCCACATCGCGGATGTAGTCGGTGTCACTGACATCGGTGTAATCAATTTCGGTAGCCCATGGCTGGTTGCGCCCGCCGGTTTGCTCCACGCTGTACTGCCAGCGATCTTTGCCGAGATACTGTTGATCGATCTCATCGTCAGCGCGGCCAGTATCGCCGCTGCGATCATTATTCAGCACACTGCCGCTCAACTCCGTATCAAAAAATTCGGCCTTGTGGCGCAACTCAGTTGCCAGCATATAACCATGATCAGAGAGGTAGCGCGGAATGATAGTAGCGTCGTAATTAGGTGCGATATTCCAGTAAAACGGCGCGGAAAACTCACCGATACCGTCGTTTTCATCAAGACCTATAGAGGGAAACAAGAAACCGGTCAGGCGATCAGGCCCCACTGGAAAACGAAAGTAAGGCGCGTAAACCACCGGTACATCTTTGATATGCAGACGCATATGCTTGGCGGTGCCGTAGTGTTTATCGTTGTGCAGGGTAATATTAGAGCCGCGAATCGACCAGGTGTTATCGCCCGGCTCACAACTGGTAAAAGTGCCCTGATCCAGACTGATTACCGCATCGCCAAATTTTTGCAGGCTTTCGGCACGGCCGCGCACGCGGGTTTCGTACAGCACAAAACGGGCGTTATCCAAACGGGCATTGCCGGTATTGGTATCGACATAGGCTCTATCGGCACGCAGTAATACGCCCGGCTCACGCACTTGGATATTTCCGTCCAGCTCCGCTTCGCGGGTGGTTTTATCGAAGGTGAAAGTATCGGCGCGAAAGGAGCGGCGCCCCTGCGTCAAGCGCACGTCATCGCGCATGATAAATTTGGTTTGTTTTTCTGATTCTGAGTAATCCGCGGTGCCAAAGATATTGGCTTTTTCCGGATCCATATCCGATTCAGCATCATCGCGCGGCGGCGCCACATAGGCACCACAACAGGCGGTAGGCACTTGCGCGCGTTGCTCGGGGGTTAGCTCATCCAGCGGCACCCAATCCAATTCGCGCAATTGCTCATTGGGGTCTTTTGGGGTAGAGGAGTCAGTCGCCCACACCAAGGGAGCAGACAGGAGCAGCAGTCCCGCACACTGAGCTGCAATACACAGGGCTAGGCGGGAACGAAGAAATTTACTGCGCAGATACTGTTTGGGGTGATGCTGGGATGGAGCCATTAACCGCGGTCTCAAATAGGCGCGCCAAGTATGCCGCCGAAAAAATTGATGCGATTCTACTGTAAACAACCTGCACAGGGAATGAATTGGGGGAAATCGCCTGGCTGGGGTAGAATCCAGCCCTAAAGGCAAGCACCGCTGATGCCGCCCCCTAATCACTTCAATTTCGGAATCTGCATGACCACGCCCCATACCAAGGTCGATCCAATCGCGACAAACGCATCGACTGCAGCGGCCACCGATGGCAGAAAGTTAGCCCTTACTCACTGGGTAAGCCAGAACACATCGGCAGAGTTGCATCCCATTGAGCTACACAGCTTGGGAGGGGATGCAGGCTTTCGCCGCTACTTCCGCTTTCAGACACCGTCGCAATGGTTGGCAGTTGACGCACCGCCCGCTAGCGAAGATACCGCGCAGTTCCTCGCCATCGCACGTCTGATTGAACAGCAAGGTGTGCGCAGCCCGCGCATTGCCGCCGCCGATGCCGAGCAAGGGTTCTTGTTAGTTGAAGACATGGGCGACCGCTTATTCTTTCGCGAAGTCGATTCCAGCAATGCTGATAGCCTCTATCAACAAGCAATTTCTACCCTGCTGCAGTTACAGCACAGTCAGGATGATATTGCGCTTATTCCACGTTACGACCGCGCACTCTTGCGCCGCGAGTTGGAAATATTTAGCGAATGGTTTGCAGGCAAATTGCTCGGGCATTCGCTCACCGTAACAGAGCAGCAGCTACTCAATGATGTGTTCATCCAACTGGAAGACATCGCCCTCGCCCAACCGCAAACCTTTGTGCACCGCGACTATCACTCGCGCAACTTATTACTGCTCGATGACAACTCGCTTGGTGTGATTGACTTTCAAGGCGCACTCTGGGGCGGCGCCACCTATGATTTGGTGTCGCTGCTGCGCGATTGTTATCTGCGCTGGCCAGCGGAAAAAGTCACACACTGGGCGCTGGATTATCGCCAACGCGCCATCGCCGCCGGCATTATTCCGAACATCAGTGAAACCGAATTTCTGCGCTGGTTTGATTGGCTCGGTTTGCAGCGCCATATAAAAGTGCTGGGTATTTTTGCACGCTTATATTTACGCGATGGCAAAGCTGGCTATTTAAACGACCTGCCTTTAGTGATTCGCTATACCCTCGAAATTGCCGAACACTATCCACAATTACAGGCATTCGCCGCTTGGTTTAAACACACCTTATTGCCACTGGCGCAGCAGCAGAGTTGGTATCAGGACTATCGAACAGCAGGAAACTAATGAAAGCGATGATTCTCGCCGCCGGGCTCGGCAATCGTATGCGCCCACTTACCGATCACACCCCCAAACCGCTGCTGTGCGCAGGCGGTAAACCGCTGATTGAATATCATCTGGAAAATTTACAGCGCGCCGGTATTCGCGAGGTGATAATCAACCTCGCCTACCTCGGTGAAAAAATTCGCGCCCACTTAGGTGATGGCCAACAATTTGATGTAAATATTCGCTATTCCACCGAACCCGAACCACTGGAAACCGGCGGCGCTATTTTGCACGCAATCGACTTGCTCGGCGCTGAGCCTTTTTTATTAATCAATGGCGATGTCTGGTGCGATCTGGAATTTGCACAATTTATCCAGCAGCCATTTAGTGAAAACCAAGCGGGGCATTTACTCCTGGTGCCCAATCCGCGGTTTCATCCACAGGGTGACTTTGCTCTGGCAGAAAATGGCCAATTACTCGATGATCCCGACAAAACACATCCACAACGATTTACCTTTGGCGGCATCAGTTTGCTCAAGCCGGAATTAATTAGCGAGTACCCGGGCAAGCGACAAAAATTTCCGCTGGTAGAAGTATTGCGCCGCGCGATTAATCACCAACAGCTGAGCGGCGCAGTACATCGCACGCATTGGAGCGATGTAGGCACACCCGAGCGACTGCAACAGCTTGAACAGTATTTACTGCAACACTCAACCACACCTGTTTAACCCATTAGGTTTAACCCACTATAAGGACGCATCATGTTAAAAGCCGATTTCAGCTCACCCAATCCCATCAGTTTCACCAAACTTATTCCAGTGCTAATTGTATTGTTTCTGCTTACGGTTGTTTACGGCAGTTGGTACACAGTGGATCAAGGTGAACGCGGTGTGCATTTGCGCAACGGAAAAATTATCGGTACTGCAGCACCCGGTTTGGGGTTTAAAATTCCACTCATTGATACAGTGGTAAAAATCTCCACACAAACTCATACCGCCAATTATCAAGCGCTACAGGCCTATAGCCGCGATCAACAACCCGCGACGATTCGCGCATCAGTTACCTTCAGTGTGCCAGCCGATAGAGTGGAAGAGGTCTATGCCAATTTCAAAAGTATCGACTCAATGATGGCGCGCTTGGTTGATCGCCAAGTCCCCACCCAGGTCGAAAATATTTTTGGTAAATACACCGCCATTTCGGTAGTGCAAGAGCGGATTAAATTCGGTATCGATGTCACTGACGCCATCACCAAAGCCATTAACGGCCCGGTCGTGATCAACTCAGTACAGATTGAGAATATCGACTTCAGTGCAGCTTACGAAAAATCTGTAGAAGACCGCATGCGCGCCGAAGTTGAAGTGCAAACGCAAAAACAAAACCTGGAAAAAGAGCGGGTGAGCGCGCAGATTGCCGTCACCAAAGCGCAAGCCGAAGCCGATTCGCAACTGGCGCGCGCCAAAGCAGAAGCTGAAAGTATTCGCATTAAAGGTGATGCTGAAGCTTCGGCGATTAAAAGCCGCGCTGAAGCGCTGGCGCAAAATCAAAACCTGATTGAGTTAACCAAAGCGGAAAAATGGAACGGACAGCTGCCTAGCACCATGCTGCCCAATGGCACCCTGCCATTTTTTAACACCAACAAATAAACAGTAGATACAATAAGGGCGCCAATAGCGGCGCCCTTTTTTGTAAAACTAACTTACCTTGCCATTCGATCAATTCATCGCCAGCAATTGCATCGCACCAAATTCATTGACTTGCAACACCAGCTGAATATCGTTATTTGAACTATCCACTACCTTCCCATTGAGTAACAACTCGGTTTTAATCGGGTATACACCCTGTGGCAAACCTTCAGGCAGGGTAAACGAAAACTCATTTTGGTAGCGGCCACCGCGTTTGGTTTTTGCGTTCACTGGTTTAGTAAAGTTTTTTAACTCTTTGCTATTGTCTTCATTGTCGTAAATTGCAATGCGCTCTTCGATCAACGCGGTTTTTTGCTTGGTGCCTGGCACTACCACTATATCGGACTGAATAATCACTTCTTTGCCCGGTTCAACAATATTACCCGGCAAGGTTTTAGTGATGTATTCGGTCGCCATAGGCTCGGCAGGTAAATTATTGTTTTGCGCTTTGTATTCTTCCGCTACCTGCCCCTCTTTCGCTATTCGCTCGGAGCGATGCTTGATAATCATTTTGGTCAGTACCGTCACTGCCACTGCTACCGCAGCTACACGTGCCACGGCTTTCAAATGCTCACGGTTTTTGCACCCCTGATCACTGCTATTACATTTGTGTGATCGATCTATATTGTCTTTCAAATCTTTTAAACTAAACGCCTGTAGCGGATTCGCCAAAAGACATGACAGTAGAACAATAATCGCTTTGCTTTTCATATTTGCAGTACCTGATCGGTTATGGTTGCGAACTCTTGATCTCCATACACTTACTTAATTGTAAAACCGGTTTCCTTAAGTTTGCGCTGGGTTTCTTGCGCCCGTGTTTTTAAGGCTATTGCCGCTTTGTTAGTGGAATCCAAATCCAGTACCGATTCCGCCTTGGCAATCGCGCAGGCATAATTCTTTTTCCCCATGCAGCGCTCGGCATCATCGAGCAGTTTTGCGGTTTTTGCGGCCAGTTCTTTATATTGCTGCTGTGCCATCGCTGCCGACTGTTTCAATTCAACCGCTTGCGCGCTGGCCGGATCAACCGACAATACATGAGCGGCCACTGCCAGTGCACAATCATAATCCTTTGCGTTCAGGCAATTTTGCCCAGTTACTAATTCCTGATTAATGGACTGCTGCTGCGCTGCCAATGCTAATTGTTGTTGCTGTTCAATCTTGGCAATTTTTTCCATGAGCAACTGGCTGGCCGAATGCTCGGCATTGAGCTCACGCGCGCGCTCGGCAAACAGCCGGGCACAATTTAAATCCTGCTGCTGCAAACAAGTTTCAGCCTCTTGCACCAAGGCCGCCATTTTTTCCTCATCGGCACGTTCAGCCTTGGCCGTTTGCGCTGCCTGTAAAAGAGCGATGGCAACCTGATTATCCGGCGCAAGATTGGTCGCCACCATGCTCTGCTCGATCGCACAATTAAAATCGCTCTGCGCAAAACATTGTTGCGCTGCAGTGATTTTTTCGACGATGGTCGCCTGTAATGTTTGTTTTGCTTGATATTGGCTATAACCAAACCAAGCCGCACCGGCAAGCGATACCAGCGCCAAACTGACTGCGACGGTTAACATTAACGGATTGCGCCGGGGAAATAACTCATCAACAAATTGCGCAACGCTCGCCGTGCGCTCTGCTTTAGTGAGTGCCAGTGCATGGCTCAGTGCGCGCCACTCCCGCGCACTGAGCTTATCCAAACGTTTCGGTACGAGCTTTTGTTGCTGTGCATCCAACGCTGAGAGATTGTTATAGGGGTGGCGCCCCGCCAGCATTTCATACACCACACAGGCGAGCGCGTAGACATCATCGCTAAAACCAAGCGGTTCATCTTTTACCATTTCGATGGTGGCATAAGCAGGTGTAAGCGCGCCTAACTGCCCAGCATCAAAATGGTGTTTTTGCACTTCTTTGGAGGCGGCGCGCGCGATACCAAAATCCAGCACTTTAGCGCTGCCATCGGTATTAACGAATACGTTGCCGGGTTTGAAATCGGCATGAATTAGTTTTCGCTGATGGGCATAGGCCAGCGCAGCACACAAATCTTTGGTAATTTTCCAGACCTGCTCTTTCGCCAACCCTTTGCTGCGCTGCGCCTTGATCAGTTGATCCAACGGCTGCCCTTCGAGCAGCTCCATGGTCATAAATAGCGTATCGCCCTCGCGATCAAAATCGTGCACCGTGACAATATTGGGGTGAGCGAGGGTTTGTGACTTGGCGGTTTCCTGCTGCAGGGTAACAAAAGCGTCGGGATGATCTTTGAAATCCTGGTTGAGAATTTTGGTGGCTATATAAGGATTAGGGTCTTCCGCTTCGACTTTGCGCAGATCCTTGGTTTTATAGACGGTTCCCATACCGCCGTGCCCTAGTACATCTTCCAACAAAAAGCGTTTTTTCAGCAGTGTGCCCTTGCCGCTCTGGGATTGTTTAACCAACTCCCGCGCCTGCGCAAATCCGGCGGAGTGATTATGGGGAGCGCTGTATTGGGTGAATTGCGTGGCGTTGGGAGCAGGAACAGGCTCATCGCCACTGCGCACAGTCGTGGCATTCACATCGGTTTGATTGGATTCATCATGAGTAGACACGCAAAAATCCCCTGGAGGTTTCAACCTTGATCGCTGGCGCCAATATTATCATGCCGCAAGCCTGTATACTGATTAGCTCAGCAACTCCCCCACCACGACTATAATCAGTCAATTACTCGGGGATATTGGTTGACAAAAAAATCGAACACGGCATAATGTCGCGTCCTTGAATCCCGACCCTTTTTTCGACAGTATTTGTCCAGAATTTATCTTATAGGAGCACTAAGGTGGCAAACTCACCCCAAGCCAAAAAACGCGCGCGTCAAAATGAAAAAGCTCGCAAGCACAACGCAAGCATGCGCTCTATGGGGCGTACTTACCTCAAGAAAGTGCTTGCCGCTATCGCCACTGGCGATAAAGCAGCTGCCCAAACCGCTTATGTTTCAGCTGTTTCAGTGATCGATCGTATCGCTGACAAAGGCTTGATTCACAAGAACAAAGCCGCTCGTCATAAGAGCCGCTTGAACGCAAAAATCAAGGCATTGGCAGCAGCTTAATCGCCCTTTTGATCTCGCGTGTAAAAAAACCGGCTTAAGCCGGTTTTTTTATGCCCGTAATTTAACCCAAATGCTGTCATAGACACCATAAAGCATAATTTTAGGTCTATACAGTGTCATAAAAACAGATTATCTTCGGCAGCAACTTTTGCTTGGAACCTTTTCCAGCACAACCAAAAAGAGAGCTGGGCTTGGGGTGATATCAACTGGCGAGCAACCCGATAAAGGATGCAGCTGCCCACAGTTAGCACCTAACCCAGAAGTGCACATACTAATAATGGAGATACTCTATGCTGCCGCGTGACCACTATCTGAAACAAACATTTCAAGATACCGTTAACTTTCCCGATGGTTTTGAAAAAGGTGGCCTATCGGACATTCAGGCGCGCCTGATTCGCAAACAGGGCATACTGATAAATGCCCTAACAATGGAAGAAGTCTCAGACCCCACCGCAGACGATCTGCATATGCTCAAAGTCATCGCCAATCAGAGCGCCCCCAAAAGCCCTATAGAGCAAGCTTGGGTCAAATATCTCTCTATCGTCAAAGCGCGCCAAGCCGCAGCACCCACCAAGGCCAGCAAAACCAAAACAACCAAGGCAAAAGCAGCTGAACCCGCCACTGAAGAGGCTCCAGCCACCAAGGCAAAAGCTGCCAAGAAAACCGCAAAAACAGATTAATAACATCTTCACGCTGCAACAAAAAAGGCGCAACCATTAATGGGTTGCGCCTTTTTGTTATCCGCAGCGCATTAAATGCTGCCGCTTAGAACTACTGCGGAATCAACACCTGCACTGAATAGCTGCGCCCCGCCTGAATATTACCAATGCAATTATCATCAAGCAGTTCACCATTACAGCGCACCTCGATTGCACTCACATTACTGCGCACCAACTCCACCTTAAACTCAGCCCCACGGAAACGCCGCACCACTGTTGCTCTCGGCCAATGGGATGGCAATTGCGGCGCGATGCGCAGCCCTTTTTCACAACCCTGCAAACCAAACACACCCTCAATCAAACAGCGATACACCCAAGACACAGTACCGGTATTAAACAGCTGCGATGAACGCCCTGCAGTGCGTGGATATTGATGATAAGCACCGCGATAATAATTGGGGATATACACCGGCAACTGGCCGCGCTGCAGATAATCTACCTCGTTTGGACCAGGAATCATTTGGCGCAGCAATTTATAGGCGCGATCCGAATAGTGATGATTCTGTTCCGCGATATTAAACAAACTGTAGATATAAAAAATCGCCGCGTGATTGTAAACCGAACCGTTTTCCGCCGAACCGGGATGCTTCTGCGTCACCCGACCCACATCATCGCGCATCGCGGTATATGCAGGCGCAAGCATAGTTACACCGTAAGGTGTTTCCAATTGCTGCTCAATGGCGGCAATCATTTTTTCGCGCTGCTCTGCACTCGCCGCACCTGCTAAAATCGCCCAACTCTGCGGATTTAAAAAGATGCGCCCTTCTTTGTCTTTGCTTACACCAAACACCACGTCATCGTCAGTGATACCGCGTCCGAACCAGTCGCCATCCCACAAGTATTTATTCACTGCTGCATTCACATCTTGCGCACCAACACTAAATTCGTTTTGCAATTCTGTTTGGGATTGTTTAGCGCAGACATCCGCCCATAAATTCAATGCATAAGCCGTTGCCAGGGATAACCAACCAGAAACGCCCCTGCCCTTGTAGCCCACCATATTCATTGGATCACACCAATCACCTTGAGCGATAAAACTCAGGCCGCGCTGATCGCGCGACTGCAATAACCAGCGCATCGCATTAGAGATGCGCTCGAATACGGAAAGAGTTTTACCATCATGACCTGCTACAGGTTCTTGCAAAATGGCGTAGTCATTGGTTTCGTCGAGATAGGTTTTTAAACACACCGGTAGCCACACGCAGTGATCCGTGTGAGGAATTTGGTTGATATATTTCAACTCGGCACCTTCGGCGAGCAAAATACCATCCGGCATAGCGCCCGATTCTTCCTGTTGACTGAGCGCATGCAAAAATGCCGCGCGGGTAACTTCGGGTTTGATGTAAGTCATCCCCATATTGTCTTGCAGATAATTGCGCGTTTGCGGGTCTGTGGTTAAACGATTGACATCACCGTGATAAAACACCTGACGCGGCAGCCAATTGTTTACAAAATTATTTAACTCCGCATCGGGCGTTTCAATTTGTAAACAGCCACTGCCAGTGGCGATATAGGCGGCATAATCCGCCTGCGCTTTAGCAAAGCCCGATGCGCTCAAATAGGCATCACGCAGGCTTGCAATTTCTACATCGTCAAATGCCGGCCCAAAAATAAATCGATAATCTTGCTGCGCCTGATCCGGCATTTCCAAACGGTATTGCAATATCGCCGCAGGCGTTTCATAACGCGCATCACCGCAGGCGAGCGCATCCGCTTGCAGCGCCGTTGGATTGTGTAACCCACCCTCGCCTTCAAAGGTTTCCTGCTTGGCCTCCCAGGCAACGGGATTAACCTCATGCAAGAAAAATGTTTTGTCTTTGAAATTTTTATTTTTGAAATAATCAGCCACTTTTTGATAAGGGGTGACACAGGTGGCGACAATTCCGCCGAGATCTGCACGGTATTCGGCCGACTGATTCATCCAGGACATATAGCCAATAGGGAAATAAGGATAGACACTCAGTTTGCGCGCGCGACCGGAATTATTAATCACACGCAATTGCCACAACTCCACCACATCTTTTACCGGCAGTGACAGCATTAACTCGGCGCGCACACCATCGCACTCAATCGCCCACTGCAAATCACTTTTGCCAACCGAAAAAGAATAGTCATCGTAAGGCGCACGCACCGGCTCATAGGGTGCAGAAAAAATCTTTCCTGTTTCTTCGTCTTTGATATAAAAAAAACGGCCCGGATGATGTGCATAGTAGGGCTGCTCCGGCTGCATAAAGGTTTTTGCTTCCAGATTCGGCGCATAAGCATATTTAGCGGGCTCCGGCTGCATAAATTGTGCAACCGCATAACCGCGACAGGTTACCTGAATCATCATCTGCTGATTCCACAGGAACCCTGCAGCGCGCGGCATCGCCGTCGGAGTTAACAAATCATAGCGTTCGCCAGTCTGGCTGGGGGTCAGTAGAGCGTTGGTCATGAAGGTGTCCTATCGAAAACAATTATTACGAGGGGGGAAGGGAATTAAAAAGCGCCGCAACGCGGCGCTAAATCAAAGCTGTAATCGCTAGGAGTGACGCGCCTCAAGCTCTTGCTGGATCGATTCCACTTTAGCGTCACTCAGGTTGTAAAACAGTAGCGATAATGCGGTGAGGAGTGCAAATAACCCGGGCACCAAGGTTTGCATATAGATGATACTATCGAGCGAAGCGCCATCCTGCATCTGACCGGCTTGATAACCCATCATCGCCAACACCGAGAGCATTAACGCCGAGCCGATTGCACTGCCAATTTTTTGCGAGAAAGTGGTAGCAGCGAAAGTCATACCTGTTGCGCGGCGCCCATTTTTCCACTCGTTATAATCAGCGACATCGGCATACATCGCCCAGGTAATCGGCGGCTTAAAACCCAGTGCAATACTGATCAGAATATTCAGTGCAAACATCCAGATAATTTCTTTGGGTAACTCTGCACTGTCGCGCACTGTGCCATCCGCGCCGATACGCTTCACACTAATTACCTGCCCGTTCGCATCAAGCAGATTCAATGCAGGCCCTGTTTCCGCCAAAGGCACACGCTCTTTAATAATCCAGAAAATTTTGTCGTGGCGCAGCCACTGATAGACATCACCCTCTGCATGGGGCTTCCCAAGCAAGGTGGGCGCATCAAGCTGCACCTCATTAGAGGTTATATCCAATACACCGTTAGCGTGCGGTTTGGGCACAAAGGTAAATGCAATTGACAATATCGCGACCACACACAGCAACCACATCAACAATTTACGTTTATCGACATATTTAGTGACCGTTGAAGCGAACATTGCGCCAACCATCAGGCCCGCCATTTGCAAACCTATATAGTTGCCGAGCAAATCCGGGCGCTCAACAAAATAGCGAAAATAATAAGCCGCTGAGCTGCCACGCAGTGTCATAGTGATCATAAACACCAGCGCCAATACAAATAACACCAACCACGGGCGACAGATAAAAAGATCTTTCAAATCATTTAAGGGGTGGGTTTTTTCTTGGGTGAGTGCCGGCTGGATTCGCTCGCGCGTAGTCAAAAAAGTGACCATAAACAAACAGCTGGCGATGATTGAGTAAATAACCATGGTCATCTGCCACCCTTTTGCGGAATAGCGATCACCATCACCAAAATACTCTGCCAGTTCCGGCGTAGCCGCACCGACCAAAATACTGGCGAAGTAGGCGAAGAAGAAGCGCGTACTGTTGAGTTTATTGCGCTCCTGAGTGTTAGCCGTTAAAACTGCCGAGAGCGAGTTGTACGGCATATTCAACACGGTGTAACAAAGCATTAACAGGCAGTAAGAGGCATAAGCCCAGATCAACTTACCGGTATCATCCAACTCAGGGGTGCTCATGGTTAAAATACCCGCCCCCATCATCGGCAGCGCACCCCAGAGTAAATAGGGGCGGAATTTTCCCCAGCGAGTATTAGTGCGGTCGGCAATACCACCCATAATTGGATCGGTAATCGCATCAATAATCTTGGTAACCGTAATCATGGTCGCCGCTGCAGCAGCGCCAATACCAAACACGTCCGTATAAAAAAATACTAAATATGAGCCAATAATCGCCCAATAAAAATTAAATCCGGCATCACCCAAACCATAACCAATTCTCTCGCGCCAGCTCAGTGTAGCAAGACGATCATCTTTTTTTGTCAGGGGCTGTTGCACATTCACCATTGCTCTCCGGTTTTTTATTAATAGCATCTCGCCACTCGATAGAGTGATAACCACCAAGGGGGAAATGCTGGGGCTCTAGTAGAAGATCTTGTTTTATAGTTTTGTGTGGCTTACTAACTGCAAATAACTGCTACAACAGACGGGTAGTCGATGCACGCTTGCGAATTTCATAGCCCATATCAATTTTTTTAGATTCGATTGGCTTGTCATTGAGCACACGAATAATCATTTCGGAAGCTTTAACACCCATCTCATAACGGCCAACTGATACACTGGTCAGCGATGGATTTACATATCCCGCCGCTTCGATATCGTTAAAACCACAAATTGCCATATCCTGAGGGACGCGAATGTTCATCCGCTGCGCCTCAAACAAGGCACCAAGAGCCAAGTCATCATTCACACAAAATACAGCGTCGATAACACCATTCGTGGAAGCCATTAAACTTTTGAACAGTTCGCCACCAACACCAATGGAAGATGGCTCAGGAGTGGTGACTATGTAGTTTTTCTCAAACTTACCCGCCTGCTCGAGTGCAAGCTTGTAACCTTGCATACGCTGCTGCACACGCGGGTCCATACGGGCGCCGATAAAACCGATGCGCTCATAACCCTGCCCCAGCAAATACTTCACCACATCAAAACCCGCGCGGCCGTGAGCAAACCCAACATTCATATCGATGGGATCGGCCAATAACTCCATGATCTGCACGATCGGAATACGCGCTTTATGTAGGAAATTTTGACAAGCCTTGGTCTGGTCGCCGCCAGTGATAATCAAGCCTTCGGGCGACTGGCTCAGCAGCGTACGCACCATTTTCTCTTCTTCCAGCGGCGAATAATGGGTATCCACCAACAGCACTTTGTAGCCCGCTGCGCCCATCACCTCATAAATACCGCGCAACACCTCGGTAAACACAATGTTACTCAATGATGGAATGGCAACGCCTATCACCTTTGATTTGGACGAAGCCAAAGAGCTGGCATGCTGATTAGGAATGTAACCGAGTGCATCAATCGCTTTCTGCACCTGAATCCGCAGAGATTCTGATACTTTTTCTGGTTGATTGATCACGCGGGACACGGTGATTGCACTAACACCTGAAGCATCAGCCACATCAACCAAGGTGATTTTTTTATCTGAACTTCTTTTTTTTGCTGTTTTCATAGGCAATATCTGCACTTGGCTATTATTTTTTGCTAACATACCACAAGCACAATGATTGCGCTATCATCAGCATGCTCGCATGCTTTGATCTTTCGGTGTAAACGAGAAAACTTCCATGCACTATTCAGTAGCGATAACTAACCCTGATGCCAGCACCCACCTCATTATTGTTATGGGTGTTTCAGGTAGCGGAAAGTCATCACTGGCCAAGGCATTGGCTGAACACTACGGTTACGTCTATTTGGATGGCGACGACTTTCACAGTCAGGAAGCGCGCGATCGCATGGCGAAAGGTCAACCCCTGACCGATGCCATGCGCCTGCCATGGGTTATTCGTATGCGCGATTACTTTCGCGGTGTTGCGCGCAATCACCAGCATTCAACACTGGCATTTTCCGGCCTTAGACGTATGCATCGCGACGAGCTGCGCAAAGCCGGATTGAAAACCATTTTCCTCTTTTTAAGCAGCGATAAAGACACCATTCAAAATCGCGTCAACAAACGCGCCGGGCATTTCATGGCACCAAGCTTGGTTGACAGCCAATTCGAGAGCTTGGAAGACCCGAGCCACGAGCAAGATGTATTTACAATTGATGTAAACGCGCCCTTTGATCAAGTGCTCTCAATGGCAATCCACGTAGTTGATCGGGAACTCCATCATCAAGCAGATGCACTACTTGCCTAACACAGGCTTGGCTTTCCGCTTTACACCAGCGAGAATGTGAACTCTTGAGCCAGATCTTGATCCAATGATCAACATCACCCATGGAGAATCACAGATGTCATCTTCAAAAGTTATCTTCATTAGCAGTTTGTTAGTGCTTGCCGGTGCCATTTCTGCCTGCGCTGGAAAAACCCAATACCGCAGCGCCTGCGCTCAAGAAATCGATGCCGCTTGGAGCGAGCTATCCATCGCCAAAGCAGATGGCTTTAGCGGAACAGTCAGTTATACCAAAGCGCTAGGCCTGATTACCACCGCACGCACCATGCAAGGCGTGGAAAACTTCGATAACTGCTACAACCAAGCCAAAAGTGCTCGCTTCTATATTCGCGAATCACGCAAAGGCCAGTAACAAACTCCTGCATATAAAATACCAATCAATAAAAATGCCCGACATCTGCCGGGCATTTTTATTTTGCAAGATTACATTTAGGAACCAATCACGCCGCCATCATTTTTCGTCACTAGCACCGTTGTAGAACGCGGGCAAGTTTTGCCGTCACTGGCGGGATAACTAATACCTGGGTGCTGAATATTCAGCCACAGGCTTTTTCCATCCGGTGTTGCAGTCAAACCGGTAATTTCGCAGCCGCGTGGCCCCACCAAAAATCGTTTCACTTCACGCGATACAGGGTCGGCACAGAGCAATTGGTTGCACCCCATTGGCTGATAGACACTTTCTTCATCGTCGTAATCTGTTTCAATCCACAGGCGGCCATCGGCATCAAACCACAAACCATCGGGACAGGAAAACTTGTCCCCGCGAATATTGCCTTGTTGATTTTCTGGAAAAACTTCATCGGCATGATTGCCCGCCAGCAAAAATATTTCCCAATTAAATTCTGTTGCCGCAGGATTGGAATCTTTTTCTGCCCAGCGCAGGATTTGCCCGTGATGATTTTCCCGGCGAGGATTTGCAGAGTCTACCGGCTGATCCGGTTTGGTACCGCGCTGATCATTATTAGTGAGTGTGACGTAAAGCTCGCGTGTGTGCGGATCAACCGCCACCCACTCAGGGCGATCCATCGGTGTTGCGCCGAGAATATCGGCAGCAGCGCGCGCATTAATTAATACATCCGCTTGATTCATAAATCCATTGCGCGGCGTTAAGCCGCGCTCGCCCCACACTAACGGCAGCCACTCGCCACGCCCATCACTATGGAATACGGCAACATACAAAACACCCTCATCTAATAGATCTAATTTTGCTGTTGGATTTTTTTTATCAAACCGCTGCTGAGCGACAAATTTATAAATATATTCCCCTCGTGTATCATCGCCGGAATAAATAGCCACCTCACCAGCATCACCCACCACTACAGTGGCACACTCGCGTGCGTAACGCCCCAGCGCAGTACGCTTTTTTGGCAGGGATTGCGGATCAAACGGATCAAGCTCAACCACCCAACCAAAACGATTAGGTTCATTTACAAAACCGTTAAAATCTTGCTCTTCTATTGGCGTAGCGTCAAACCGTGAGTCAACTGAACTCCAATAATACTTGCTGCTATTTAAACCATTGGCAATACCATAACGCTTATGGGATACACGCTGCTGCCAATCAGCAGTATTGCGATTCACAAAATAATTATTCCAATTTTCTTCGCAAATTAAATAGGTACCCCACGGAGTTTTCCCCATTGAACAATTATTTAAGGTGCCCAGCACTCGAGTGCCGGTTGGGTCTTGTGCGGTTTTTAACTGTGCCGAACCAGCTACAGGCCCAGTAATACCCATTGGAGTATTGCCAGTCAAACGACGATTGAAAGAAGAATTTTTTACGCGCTGCCACGCACCTTGCTGATCGCGCATAATTTCAATCACACTCACACCGTGCGCTGCCTGTTCTTTCAGCACCTCGTGTTCAGGGCGATGAACAATACCTTGCGCATCCGCTGTTTCGGTGGGGCCATTAGGGTGCAATGTGGGGTTCGTATATTCATGGTTAATCACCAACAACCCGTGATCATTGGGCGCAGACGGAAACGGAAAGTACGCCATGCCATCGTGATTTTGACCCGCTTGCAATTGCTGTTCTTGCCACGTATTCGTCGCATCAGCTTTCCAGAGAGCTGCGCCAGCAACGACCTCATCGCCCCAAGAAAAAAACGCGCGTGCACTATAACCTTCTGCTATTACAACTCGATCAAAATCAACTGCAGCTTGAATCGGCACAGATTTAAATCCAATCACTGGTGATGTGGTTTTTAGCGGAAGCTTGGGCGATAGCTTTTTAGCATTATTTGTGCAAGCCGATAAACTCCCCCCTAAAAAACCGCCTAGCGCCAAGCCAAGCCCACCTTTTAATAAGTTGCGGCGATTAGCGATAACATCTGACAGCCAGGGATTGGCGGATGGGTTAACGGGAATATCATCCACATCGACAGGTCGGAAATTTTTCTTATCATTCATTGCCATTTACCTTTAATCTAACTGCAACGCGTTACGGATTTTTTCCCAACTCACATATTTGAAATTCTGCGGCGCTTCCGGCATTACCTTATGACCATCTTGCACAACTAGCATACCTTCAGCCAATACTCCGCCGAGATTAACATGAGTCACCTCAAGACCATCGGTTTCGGAAACACCGTCGATATTTTTTTCTGCATTTAAATCAATACGTATTGCACCGCGTACCTTATAGGGCGCTGCTGCATCGAGAATAACATAGCTATTGTTGCCTTGACTGGACACCACTAGATAATTCTTGTGCTTGCCATGATAAATTCCCATTCCCTCCACGTCTGCCACTAACAGGTCACCCGCGCGCAATACCAATTCAACTTGCGCCCCAGCACTTGGCTCGGCACCAATAGTCCACACCGCCTCATCTTCTTCACCGACAAATAAGCGCTGGTTTTTATCATCAGCCACGCAACCTTCCGGCTGGCTCTGCACAAAAAAGCTACGCATTTTTTTACCCTGCCAATGAACAGATTTTTTATTGTTCGGATCAGTAACAGCGGTTAATTGGATTTGCTGGAACTCACCACTTTTTGCATTGGGAATAGCATAGGTAATGCCATTGGCATTCTGGTACATACAAAAACCGTAAATATCCTCAAGGTCGGTAGCGACGCTGCCGGAATAGGTTAATTTTCCATTGTTTGGGTCGATGATATAAATCGCCAAACTATTATCATCGCGATTGGTAGCAACAGCGATGTCGACTACTTTTTTACCAAAGGGAACCGCATAGCGCACATCGACATTATTTAATTTTCCGGTATTAAAATGCTGTACCTCGCGCCCGTGCATATCGTAAACAAAGAGTCCTTGCTGTTTATTGGTGCCGATCACCAAACTTTTTTGCGGGCGTTTTTTGTTGATCCAAATAGCAGGGTCATCTGCGGCATCGCCAAAACGCGCCATCACTTGGGTTTGTTCATCCGGTGTCACGCTCACAATAGTGTGCGCTGGTTTTTCTGGGACAACTAATTGCCACGGCAAGGATAAAGAATGGTTGCCAGTTTTCTCATCACCAATTACCAACCTAAGTGTATTTTTATCCACTGCATCAGCGCTTACAAAAGCTGCTTTCACAATTTCTGGTTCATCAGTATTAGGAAGGCTCTGTACATGCTGCTGCTTGAATTGACCTTGCTGTGTGCGATACAACACCAGTTGTTTTTCTTCCGCGATTGCGGCGATTAATCCTTGCGGCACCACGGCTAGCGATTCCACGCTGCCGCGCAATGCACCAAAAGGCTGTTGCATATCCACCACCACACGACCGGGAGCGGATTCCTCGGAAGCCCCCTGCGCCCAAATGCCGACACCATCTTCGGCGACAAATAACATGTCCTGCGCATCATCCACTGCACAGGCTTTGCTGTTAGGTGCTATGGGTACACGGCGCAATAATTTTGCTGCGGCCTTGCCATTGGCATCAATCACCAACCAGTGCTCCGCCATGCCGCGCTCATCCAACAAATAAAGCGAAACATGCTTGCCGTCCGCATGGCTTAAACACAAATTTTCGATTTTAAATTCCGGCGTAGGTACACGCAGCAACTCGCGCAGTTTTCCTGTCTGCGGATCAAGTGCGATCAAGCCCGCTTGCTGCTCAGGTAAAAATACCGTTGCAGCAATCAACTCTGTACTGGTAGTTTTTTGTGAAGCCAATGTCACTGGATAACGCCAATCCAACAATTCTGTCGATTGCGGCAATTGCGCCAGTGACGAACCATCGGCTGCGCGCCAGTGAATGGCATCACCCAGGCTAAGATAAGTCATTTGCTGTTGCTGCAGCACCGGCAATGGCGCAACCAAACCTTGTTTTAACTCAGGCGGTAAATTATTTTCAGCAACCACAGGCAAACAAAAAATAGCCAGCACACTGGCCAGCAAAACACTACACACATACATCATAATCAAAACCTTTGTTATAGGATGGCCCAGCAAGAGCCATCCGAATCGCAAGAGCACATTCAATCAATACTTAAAAATGCATAAAGGTAATACCGAGTTTATAGGTCGCACCGTAGCTTTCGTATTGCGAATTGTAGTTAGCATCTTTCACGTAGGAGTAATACACCTCATCCGTCAGATTCAATGCTTCAAAATGCAGTTTAATCGAATCACTCAAGTAATAACGCAGAGAGAAATCCAACTGCATTTGATCGTCGACATAGGTGTCTTTCACCGCGTCCATTGGATCACTTACTTCAATTAAGTAATTTGATTTATAGTTGGCCGACAAGCGCATGCTCATCACATCAGATTCGTAGCCCAGCATAAAATTCGCGGAAACGTCTGATTGGCTAGGCATAGGAATATCGCGCGCGATAAATTCACTGTCGTCATAACCGCCGATTTCTGCCGAAGAATCAACAAAGGTTGCATTGCCGCCAATCAGCAAACCATCCCAAGGTGATGGCAAACTCGTAAACTGTTTAGACGCGGAAAATTCAACACCGAGTATGTCGGCTTTATTGCCATTGACATAGGTTACTGCTTCATCAAACCCTTCATAGCCCGCAGTGCCACCCAGGTCAGTTTGATAAACAAAATTGTCGATGGACTTATAAAACGCAAACGCTGAAATTACACTTGCAACACCGGGGAAATGCTCAATACCCAAATCGATATTACTGGACTCCAGCGATTTCAAATTAGGATTGCCAAACTCTGCGGCAATATCACCGTCATCTTCTTCAATCAAGCGGCCGGGAGACAGCTCGGCAAAACCGGGGCGCACTACTGAGTTAGTCCAGGCGGCGCGCACTTGTGTTTTATCATTGATGCTGTAACGAATATGTAAGGCAGGTAAAAAATAATCGTCAGAATTTTCAAACGAGGTCGCACTGACTTCACCGCTGTCTGCATCATAGGAATTTCCCTGCGCAGTAAATTCCGTGTTTTCATAGCGCACGCCGGTCAAAATGCGCCAAGCATTAATATCCACGCGCCCCATCACATAAGCGGCGCTGGTATCTTCAGTGACAACATAATCGCCAATGCTACTTTCTTCTTTATCCCATTCTGCATCTGTAACTGCTGCTTTGACCTGCGCAGCATTAATAGAACTACCAAATTGGCCGTGCTTATAATCTACCGCACCACCGGAAAATGTGCTGAGCGATGTATCGCCGGTAAAATCTTCAGCAATCCACACTTCGACATCATTATCTTTTTCACGAGCGCTGTGTTTTGCCCCAAACTTTATTTGTGCTGGTTTATTGCCCAACTCCAGATCGCGGGTGAAATCCAGATTAAATGCCGTACTTTCATCATTGGTATTGGTGCTGCTTAGCTCAACCTCATCTAATTTATAACTGGTAGATTGATAAAATTCAGCAGGCGCATTGATGTGAATTTTTCTGTTATTGCCATAGGAGAGATCAAATACTTCATCGGCAATAACATCATCGTCAATTTTAAATACCGCACCGGCAATATTTTGCGGTTCGTCTTCGCCGGACTTGCTATAAGCCGCACGGTAATCCAATGTCCACTTGTCCAAACGGGTCTGCCCACCCAGTGAAGTCGAAAGAATTTTTTGCGTTTCAGTGCGATCTTTTAATTCGCGCTGCACTTCCGCTGAACCAACTTCACCTTCGGCTACGGCATCTTCAAACTCAATGACATTAGCCAAACGAATTTCTGCATCCGTGTATTCGCTGTACAGGTTACGCCAATACAAATCGGTATTGTCATTGGGTTTATAATCCAAATTCAAGGTAATACCAGAACGCTCGCGGGTAATACGGTAATCGCGCTGTTCCAATTCTTCTAACAGAGCACCTTCGTCAAAATTCCATGCGCCGCCAGTTTCTACGTTATCCGAACCGAACTCACGTTTGAACGAACTGATCCCAAACGCAACGCCTAGATTATTTTCATCGTCACCCAGGCTAAATTGGTTGCTCGCGGTCGCAGCAATTTTCGGGCTTGTATTTTCAGTATTTTCATCAAAACTGCCTTCAGCCGTGAGTTGATAAAAAAATCCATCGCGATCAAAGGCCGACAGGCTTTGCACATCAATGCTGCCACCGAGTGAATTGGCATCCATATCCGGCGTTAAACTTTTAGTCACTGTTAAATTTTCTAACAAGTCCGATGGAATTACATCCAGCGCCACTGCGCGGCGGTCGGCATCCGGGCCGGGCACGCCCACCCCGTTAATTGTCACCGCATTAAAATCCGGCCCCATACCGCGCACACGCACATAGCGGCCTTCGCCTTGATCGCGCTCAATTGATAAACCCGGCAAGCGCTGCAAGGATTCAGACACATTAGTATCCGGAAATTGTCCAATCGCATCGGCCGATACAGCGGTAATAATATTGTCGGCACTGCGCTGTTTATTGAGCGCTTTGTTAATGCCCGCCACCTGCCCGATTACAATAATGTTCTCGACCAAACCGGAAACACCCGTTAATTGAAAATTTTCACGGGTGGTTTTTTGATCCTGCACAATGACTGCGCGCTTAATATCATCCGCACCTATATAACTGGTGATTAGCGTGTAGTTGCCCGGTTTAACATCTAAGAATACAAAGCGGCCATCGCGCTGACTCACCGCTTCGCGGTTCAATTCTGCGATGCGAATTTTTGCACCCTGCAAGGCAATACCTTTTTCAGTAGCGTTTACCTTTCCTTCGATGCGCCCATCAGCTACCGCACCGCCAGCCAAGCCCGCGATCACAACTGCCATAGCTGTTTTGATGAATTTTCGATTCATGTTTGATTCCGATGCATATTTTTTCACACTAAGCTCCCCCGTTAATTTTTTTAAAAAGATTCAACGGCGCCAAACTAGGGGCGTTAAATGACACTTCTGTGACGAACGGGCTTAGGCGCCAACAAATACCCTGAGCTGATTTGCCTCCCCTGTTGCAGTGCAGCTATTTGGGCCGCATTTAATTAGAATTCACCAAACTGTCATGTATTTCTGTTATCGGTGCTGCACTTTTCTCCCACGGGTTGTGTACCGTTATGCTGAAACATCACAAATGGAAATTATTTTTTGTAGCCATGAGTGCAAATCTGGCGCTTATCGCCAGCCTTGCGGTTGCCGATTTAAAATTATTGGCGGAAATAAATTGGCTGGATGTACTCAGTGAAGGCGGTGCTGCTGCATTGGCATTAGTATGGTTAGTGTTAATTTTGCACAGTCGCCCAACTGGGCGGGTAACCCAGTATTTAAGCTTGGGTTTAAGCGGAATTTTTCTAGCTGGTTTTCAGGATCTACTCGACGAATTTATTCGCTTCCCCGATGCAGTGCAGTGGGATCACTGGATAGAGTCGGGCTGTATGCCGATTGGTTTATATTTTCTCACCCTTGGTATTTATCACTGGCATAAAGAACAGCTCAGCATTAACGCACAATTGCGCAAACGTGAGCGTTTATTTCGCGAACACCGCAGCATGGATTTCACCACCAATTTGAGTGGTGCCGATTATTTGCGCAAGCAATTAACTCAAACACTGCCCGAGCATCGCCATGCAACTAACACACTGGCGCTATTGCTGATTGATGTTGATAACTTTAATGAAATTAACCGTTGTTATGGCCATCAGCAGGGCGACCATTTATTGCAATCATTAAGTGAATTGATCCTACTGAGCATTCGCCGCAACGATTTGTTGTGCCGCTATGCGGGCGATAGATTTGCATTAATACTGCCCAATACTGGCCGTGTAGTAGCAGAAAAAATGGCCAGTGAAATATCCATGCTGGTACAGCACTTTGCCTACAAAACCTTTACTCAAGATGAAAGTCTATTTCACTCTGTCAGTATCGGTGTAGCACTCACCAGTATCGACAGCAGCACACCCGACTCAGCTGAATCGCTGATCGAACGCGCAAATCTGGCGCTGCTACACGCTAAAGAAAAACGCCGTATGGCGATGCAACAGGCGGCTTGATTAGCACCATGAGCCATAATTTGCATACAGCGTATGAAGATGTTTCCCCGACTTATAAACCGGGTAAATACTTTGAAATAGACACGTCTTTTATACCAGCCCATCAGTGGCCGAGCACAATGATCGACTTGGCGTTAAGCCGTGGCATGGAAGAACATAAATTATTGCGTGGCACGGGTATTTTTTTTGAAGACATAGCCACCAACAATCTGCAGCTAACACCGCAACAATGTTTTCAGCTAATTAAAAATATGCAAAAACATTCACATAGTCAGGAGTTCAGTTTTTTACTGGGCCATCAAATTTTTTCCGCGCCTGCCCACCCAACAACGCACCACAACCCAACAACGCACCATTCAACAATTAGCCACGAAAAAAATAATTTACACAACAGCGATAATTTGCAGCAAGCGCTTGATGTGTTGCTCGCGCAGCAAATTCAATGGATGCCGCTACTCAACTTGCGCAGCGTGTATGAGCAAGATCGGCTCGTCATCTATTGGCAAGACGCCTGTGGTGCAGAGACCACGCAAATTTTTTTATTGGAGATGATGTTCACTGCACTCAACTCCCTGACCCGATGGCGCAGTGGGGAGTCTTATCCCTGGGAGTTTTATCTGACCCATAAAAAACCGGATTACATCGAACAATACGATGTTCACCTCAATAGCAACGTACAGTTTTCCAGCCAAACAAATGCCATGGCCATCGCACGGGACTATCTGCATCGCCCGTGGAAAATTAATCATAGCGATCAATTTGCCTCTAACAGTCCAATAGAGTCGCACACATCAACAGCGCTGGAATTTCAGCGCGGTTTTTTGGCTGAAACCTATACCTATCTGCAAAATAATATCCGCCACAACCCAAATCTTGAGCAGACCGCAGTTGATTTTGGAATGAGCAACGCCAGTTTCAAACGCAAACTGAAAAAACACCACAGCCATTTTCAGGCGCAATATGATTTGGCACGCCGTGATTTGGCGATTATGTGGCTAAGCCAGAAGGGATGGACCAATGAGCAAGTTGCGAAAAAATTGCATTTTTACGATGTAGCCAATTTGCGCCGCGCGTTTAAAAAGTGGACCGGAAAGTTACCGCAGGCTATAGAGAAAATGGGGTAAAAGGACGTACAATCATCAGCATTTATTTGCTGCATGATCACGCATATCACAAGGGAAACTATGTACCTACCACCGCAATTTGAAATTACCGACCCAAAGGAAATCCACTCTTTTATTGAGGCCAATGCATTTGGTCAGCTTATATCAACGGTTGAGGGACGATTATTTTCAACCCACATGCCCTTTTTAGTGAATGCCGATTGCACACTGCTCGCAGGGCATTTGGCGAAACCCAATCCGCAACTAATTGATATCAACGATCAGGAAGTGTTGATCACACTGGATGGGGCACACGATTACATTTCTCCGTCATGGTATACGACACAGGGTGTTCCCACCTGGAATTATCAAACAGCTCACATCTATGGAATTTGCAAACGCATCGATGAACCACAAAAAATCACCGATATCATTCATGCGCTCACCGCGAAATATGAAGCGGGTTTTGCATCGCCCTGGCAACCCAGCTATCCACCGGCAGCACTGAATGCGATTGTGGGGCTGGAAATCAAAATCACCCAAATACAATGCAAATTTAAATTGAGCCAAAACCGTTCGTTACAAGATAGAACGCAAGTGATCGAACAACTTGAACAGCGTGGATCAAGACAGCTTGCCGAAGCGATGCGCAAAATATTTCCCAGCACCAAGTGAAGCAAGTAACCTGTACGCATCATTCAGCAGGCAAAACAGGAGAGTAGATTATGAAAACTGCACTTATCACCGGCGCCAATCGCGGTATTGGCCTTGCCCTTTGCAAAACCTATCTGGCGCAGGGCTGGAATGTGATTGGCGTGTGTCGCACCGCATCACCAGAGCTCACCGAGTCGGGTGCGCGGGTGATTGCCGGTGTTGATGTGACCGATGCGCAGGCACTTGCGCGTTTAGCTGAGACGTTGAGTGATCGGCCGCTTGATTTATTAATCAACAACGCCGGTATTTTTCAACATGAAGCCTTGGGCAGTATTGATTACCAATCGATCCAACAGCAATTCCTGATCAATGCCGAGGCGCCTTTGCGGGTGACTGAAGCCCTGCTCGGCAACTTGGCGGCAGGGGCAAAAATTGCGTTTATCACCAGCCGCATGGGTTCAATTGCTGATAATACCTCCGGTGGTTATTACGGTTACCGTATGTCCAAGGCCGCTCTCAATGCAGCCGCTATGTCGCTCGCGCGGGATTTGCAACCGCGCGGCATTGCGGTGGCAATACTGCATCCGGGTTATGTGCAAACGGCGATGGTGAATTTTGGCGGTGATATTTCTGCCGATGAATCTGCCCAGCGTCTAAGTAAACGTATCGAAGGTTTAACGCTAGAGAACAGCGGCACTTTCTGGCATTCGAATGGCGAGACCCTGCCTTGGTAAGACGATGTTGTTAAAGCTGAGTTAAACCCTGTTTTTTCCGTATTTACCCCCAATGCGGCTCACCTCACGAGCCGCGCTTGCGCTACACTGAACCCCACTGCATTACCATTACAGCCACCACTATAATTTAGCTCTGCTCACAGGAACTCCTATGCAAAAACTCCGCTGGGGGGTGCTCAGCACCGCCAAAATCGGCCGCGAAAAAGTCATTCCCGCTCTGCAAAAATCTGCTCACAATCAGGTACTGGCGATTTGTTCACGCACTGAGCAAAGTGCGCGCGCTACTGCCGATAGCTTGGGCATTGAGCGCGCTTACGGCAGTTATGAAGAACTTCTGGCCGATCCGGATATAGATGCAATCTACAACCCACTACCCAACCACCTGCATGTGGAATGGTCCATTAAAGCGCTGCAAGCAGGCAAACATGTGCTCTGCGAAAAACCGCTCGGCTTGAATACTGCCGACGCACAGCGTTTGGTCGATGCTGCGCGCGCTTATCCGCAATTGAAAGCAATGGAAGCATTTATGTATCGCTTTCATCCGCAATGGCAACTCGCCAAACAATTAATTGATGAAGGCCGCATTGGCAAATTGCACGCAGTGCATTCGCATTTTTCTTACAACAATCGCGATGCCGATAATATTCGCAATAAGGTAGATATGGGCGGCGGTGCATTGTTGGATATCGGCTGCTACTCAATCTCTTTGTCGCGCTGGTTATTTAACGAAGAGCCAATGCAAGTGCTCGGTCAGGTCACACCAATGCCCGGCGAAGAAGTGGATTGCCTCACCTCGGCGATTATGGAATTTTCCGCCGGTAGCGCCAGTTTTACTGCCGCCACTAAAATTGAGCCAGTGCAATATGTTGAAGCAATCGGCGACGAAGGCAGCCTCTATCTTGAGCGCCCGTTTTACAACGATAGCCAAGAACCGGTGCAGCGCATTCGCATCACTCGCAACCGCGTAGCAGAAATCATCGAAGTACCCGACCACAATCATTACGGCGCGATGGGTGATGCGTTTGCCCTGAGCATTTTTAACAACATGCAAACACCTACACCACTGACTGATGCCATCGCGAACATGCGGGTAATTGATGCAATTTTTGCCAGTGCGGCGCAACGCCAGTGGATCAAACTTTAACTAAATAGCACTACAGCCTTGGCGGCCCAAGTTAGCCAGGGCTTTTCACCTGTATCGTTTTGGAGAGAATGCGTGTCAGATTTTTTAAGCAAATTATATTGCCTGCGCTACTGGTTAGCGCTCAGCCTGTTAATACCAAGTACACAGGCCTGGGCTGATGATCAAAAAGCGGAACGCATCGCTCCCGCGTTGACAACTCTGGTGCGCAATTTCAAAGCCGATAAAAATAGCGAAGCGCAAATTATTCTGCGCAAAACCAAGGTACTCATCGACGAAAAATTAATGAGTCACGCCACCGCTTATGTTGCAGTTTACATCAACAGTGATGAGGCGGTGCGCGACTACAGCCAGATTAGCGTGAGCTTCAACAGCTTTTATGAAGATATAGCGCTGGAATTTGCTAATGTGCGCACACCCGATGGCAAGATGGATAGTATCAAAGCGGACGCCACGCAAATTCAAAGCCCGACCGACGAAAATTTTTATCACGACCGCAAAGAATTATTATTTTCCCTGCCCAATGTGCGCAAAGGTTCGATAATCGAATTTCAATACCGCTACATCGATACCAAAAAAATGGTACCCAATCAGTGGTTCGACAGTTTCAGTTTCCACTGGTGGGAGGATCGTGCAGCAGGGCAAGGCAGTCGTGCCGACAGCATAGTGACAAGCGAATTAGAAATTACCGCACCGGCGAATATTACGCTGGTCGGCAGCGATACTTCGCGCTACCCAATTGCTCACAAGCGCAGCAGCAAAGGCGCGCAACAGACACTAACCTGGACAGGGAAAAATCTTGCCAAAATCGAATTGCAAAATGCCATGCCACGTGAACATGACTACGCACCCTATGTGCGTGTAGCCACTACCGCCAAATGGAATGATGTGGCGCGCTGGGCCGATGGATTGGTTGAGCCCCACTTAGTGAGCGACACAAAACTCACCGCTTTAATTGCCGACATCAATAAAACTGCACTAACACCCGAGCAAAAAACAAAAGCGGTTTACCGCGCGATTCAAGATCGCGTGCGCTATGTGTTTGCCCATGTAGGTCGTGGTGGTTATGAGCCACACGATGCGTTTGAAGTGCTTAAAAATGGCTACGGCGATTGCAAAGATCAAACCGTACTAGCAGTAATGTTATTGCGCCAATTAGGCATAGCGGCTAACCCAGCATTAATTGTGACCCGCGCGCGCGGCCTACCGGATATGCAAATACCGGGCGTGAGTTTTGACCATATGATTGTGCATATACCGGCACAACAGGGCCTGCAAGAAATGTGGATGGACACTACGGGCGAAACCAGTTTGTACCCCGGCTTTTCGGTTGGCATAGAAGGTCAGCCCGCTCTGATAGTGAATAAAAACACTCAGGCAATTAGCGTACTTCCCTCACTTGCAGCCAAACAACATTTTGCTGAGCTGGAATTGGTGTTTGATAAATTTAGCGGGCGCGATGCACAAGCCAGTTTCAAATTACATTTCGGTGGTTTGTATGAGCAGCGTTTGCGCAGCATGTGGCAGTATGCCAACGAGCGCGATAAATATTTTCGCGAATTGATTGGGCAAATTTACAACTCTGCCGAAGTAAGCGAATTAACCGCCAGTAATGCCGATAATTTATGGCAACCCTTTACCCTGAGTGGTCGGTTTACTTTTACCAATGTATGGGGCGGCAAACAAGAGCCTATCAATTACAGCTTTAGCATCACTCAACTCACCAATTTATTTGCCGATTTACGCAATCTGCATACAGTGCAAGATCGCAAACAACCCTATGTGGTTGATCCAGGCTACAACTTGCGTTCGCGCATTGTATTTACCAGCCCCGACAGCGATCATCACTTGCGCCTCAAAACCCAAGGCGAAAATATTGATAACGCCTATTACACACTGACGCAAACCGGTGTACAGGAAAAAAATCGCTATGTGATTAATCAGGATCTCACGGTCAAAGCAGTCAAGATAGCATTGCAAAACTATGGCGATTTTTACCAAAAAACCAACGAACTGATCGAATCCAACGATTGGGCGCTGAGTTATGAATACAACAAAACCGCCGCCGAATTAATCGCTTTGGAAAGCAATGGTAAAACCGATGTCGCAAGTTTAATTGCACTCACCAAACTGCATATTAAAAATGGCGCCTATGAAAAATCCCTTACAACTGCGCAACAGGCAGTAAAAGCCTCACCCAAAAAAGCAGAGGCCTACTATGTATTAGGCTTAGCCCAAGGGTACAACCAACTGCTGCCAGAATCGGATGCGTCATTTAAAAAAGCAGAAGCCTTAGGCTATAAACTCTGAGGCAATAAATGATGTCACCCAAACGATTACAGTTAATCAGCGCAGCTTTACTGGCAACCGTGCTACTAGGCGGCTGCAGCCAGCAGCCACGCATAAATCCAGCACCGGCAAATAATAGCAGTGGTATTCAGGATAAAAGCGCATCAACAGAAATTGCGGCGCTGGAACTACAACTCAAACAGGCATCGAATAATGCCGAGCTGTATTACAAACTAGGCCTTGCTTATATTGTTGATGCGGAAAAAAATAAATCGCCACGCAGCCGTGCACTGGCAATAGAAAATCTTCGCCATGTATTAACCTTGGTGCCGGGCAACCCCGCCACACTTAAGTTGCTCTACAACATTTATTACGAAGATATAGTTGCGGGCGATAAACAGGCGTTTACCAGTGCCAGTCATATTTTTAACCAACTCTCCAGCGCGACCAAAACAGAAGTGAATGCACCCTCGCTGGCGGTGTTTCTGCAGCGCTATCTTGCGCAACAAAAAACAGGCAACAAAAATCGCGCAGAGCTCTACCGCGCGCTGCTTGCGGCGATAAATGAACAACCGTCTAGCGATAAAGCTTACATCCAACTCGCCAAAATGTATCGCGAAGAAAATTACTTTCCTCTAGCTCTCGCCACCCTCAAACTCGGCGCCGAACAAATTGCCAACTCCGGCGATTTATACCAAGCCATAGGCAATACCTATGAAGCCCGCGCCGAGGCCAGCGGCTGCAGCTACGAGCAAACAGCCTATCTGGGTGATGCCATTCAGTTCTATCAACAGGCAGTACCACTCGCCCCCGAAAGTGCGGAACTGCATTTCGCCTTAGCGCGTTTGTATTTGGATAAAAATCTTTATCAGCTAGCGTTGCATGAATCCAGCATTTTGGTTGAACTGGAACCCAGCGCGGAGAATATCGCTTTTAGTGCACAAAACTTTTCCATGCTGGGCAAGGAGCAAACTGCACACAAACTACTGGAGCAGGCACAGGCTCAAGGCCTCAGTGCCAGTGATTCTGCTTATCACGAAATTTACATGAACTCAGGCCAGTGGATGAAGGCAGCGCGGAGTTTTACTGACTATTTACAAGCGCAAAAAAATATTAGCGTTTATGCTTTCATCAAAGCCGATATTATTGGTCAACATGCCGATGTAGACTTCTCCACGTTGATAGCGCAGAAACAACTGACCGTTAACAGCAAATGGGAAGGCGCTATTTATGCGTTCTGGACAGGCAAAATGACGCGCACGCAATTTGAACGGCTGGCAACTAATCGCTGCGAGCGCACCGAGTTCTTTTTCTATACCGGCTACCGCGATTACCGCGCCGGGCACACAGCTGCTGCACAGCAACAATTTTCTGCCGCCATCGAGCAAAACACCTATCGTTTTATCGAGCGGCCACTAGCGCAATATTTTTTAACTGCGCTTGGGCGCTAAGGCGCCACACCGATTTGTCCACTTAAAATGCAGGTATAAACATGCAAACCACATCAACCAAACCGCGTATTGTTGTTGTCGGCGGCGGTGCCGGCGGCCTTGAATTGGCCACCAAACTGGGCGACAAGTTAGGCCGCAAACACAAAGCAGAGATCACCTTGATCGACCGCAACACCACCCACTTGTGGAAACCTTTACTGCATGAAATTGCAGTGGGCACTATGGACGAAGACGTAGATGCAGTGAGCTATCGCGGCCATGCCAACGCACACCATTTTTTCTTTCGCGTCGGCAGCATGATCGATCTCGACCGCGAAACTCGCGAAGTGGTATTGGCCCCCATGAAGGATGAAGACGGTGTAGAGTTTCTGCCCTCTACTCGCATCCCCTATGATTATTTAATCCTTGCGCTTGGTTCGATCTCCAATGACTTTAATACTCCCGGGATTAAAGACCACTGTATTTTTCTCGACAGCCCTGCGCAGGCGCACCGATTTCACACCAAACTGCTCAACCGTTTTTTGCGCATTCAACGTCTAACTGGTGCAGAAGATTATGTGCGCATTGCGATTGTCGGCGCAGGCGCAACCGGTGTTGAACTTTCTGCTGAATTGCATCACGCAGTACATGAAATTCACAACTATGGCTTTAATGCAATTTCTAACGATCACTTGAAAGTAACTATTGTTGAAGCTGGCCCTAGAATTTTACCCGCGTTACCTGAGCGTATTTCAGGTGCCGCACACAGTGAGCTGACTAAAATTGGCGTTGATATCAAACTCAACACCATGATCACCTCCGCCACCAAAGAAGGGTTACACACCAAAGACGGACAATTGATTGAAGCGGATTTAATGGTCTGGGCCGCAGGCATTAAAGTGCCGGATTTTATGGCCAATCTCGCAGGGCTTGAGAGCAATCGCATCAACCAATTGCATGTAAATGAATTTTTACAAACCACACGCGACACCAATATTTTTGCCATTGGCGACTGCGCCCAATTTATTAACGCCGATGGTAGCCGCGTGCCACCGCGCGCGCAATCTGCACATCAAATGGCAAGTGCCTGTTATAAAAATATTGTTGCACTACTCAACAACAAACCACTAAAAGCCTACAAATACACCGACTACGGCTCACTCGTGTCGCTCGCCAGCTATTCCACCGTCGGCAACCTAATGGGCAACCTCAGCAGCGGCAGCGTATTTATCGAAGGCCGCCTCGCGCGTATGGTGTATGTTTCGCTTTATCGCATGCACCAAATTGCTATTCACGGTTTTATCAAAACTGGATTGGTAATGGTGGGTGGCAGATTAAATAAATGGTTGCGCCCGCGCTTGAAGTTGCATTGATTTAATCTGGTTAACCCTAGGGTGGAGTTGCATAGCGCTCCACCCTAGTCCAATCACAAGTTATAGTTATTAGCTTCTAAAAATCTTTTTAAAATTCTTTTATCTCCCTAACTTTGTCGATATCACTCCGGCAAGCTATTTATATTCTATAAATTAACCATCCACTCACTATGAAACTGGCGTATTTTGACCATTATTACTAATCTTATAGTGTCGCATAAAAACACATAATACAGTCTTCACGAGTGTCTACTAATGAATGGCATAGACGCAATCAGCCTACAAACACTGCTTGAAAATGCCCATATAGGTGTTGTTATACACCGCTGGGACACCTCTATTGTCTACGCCAATCCCACTGCGTTGAAGCTGCTTCGCCTCACCCATGAACAGATCATTGGCCGGGATGTCATGGATCCGCAATGGCGCTTTATTGATGATGGCAACCGGGTGCTTCACCACAATGAATTCCCCGTGAACAAAGTAAAACGCTTTAGAAGCCCGGTGACCAATGAAGTAATGGGCGTGTTAGATGGGCATCGAAAAAAAGCTACCTGGTTTTTAGTCAACGCCTATATGGATGCAGCAAACAAACTCGAAGATAGTTTTATCATTGTCACTTTTAATGACATCACTGAAAGCAAACATCTTTTTTCTTACGAAAATATTCTGCAAAACAGTCAGGATATTGTGATAGTTACCGAAGCCGATGATATTGATTCACCCACTGGCCCCAAAATTATTTATGTCAATGCGGCATTTGAAAAACTCACTGGCTACAGCGCGCAGGAAGTAATTGGTGAAACACCGCGCATCTTACAAGGCAAACATACAGATCAAGATACTTTGGCGCGCATACGCACCGCTCTTGCCGAGAAAAAGCCAATCCGTGAAAAAATTTTAAACTACAGCAAAACCGGCCACCCTTATTGGCTTGACATTAACATTTTTCCGCTTATCAATCGCTATGGCGAAATCACTCATTTTGCCGCAATAGAGCGCGACATTACCGAGCAGATGTATCACGCGGATCAATTGGAAAAACGCAACAAAGATTTAAAACTACTAAAAGATAATTTGGAACAACTGGTATCACAGCGCACCGATGAATTGCGTATGGCCAACCAACAACTGGAACGTTTGGCTTTTAACGACAGCCTAACCAGCCTGCCCAATAGGCGCAGTTTTAATGAACACGCGGAGAAACAAATCTTTCGCGCACAGCGTAATAAATTTTTCTTGCTGACCGGTATTTTGGATTTGGATAACTTTAAAAATATTAACGATACCTACGGCCATAGCGCTGGCGATCAAGTATTAGTTAGCTGCGCAGAGTGCATCATGCAGTTTTTCCGGCAGGAGGATATTTACGGGCGTATTGGCGGCGAAGAATTTGCATTTAGTATTATCATCGGCAACCCAAACGATGCGGAACTTATCTGTAATCGATTGCTCGCCAGTCTGCGCGAAAAAAATGTCCCGCTCGACAATCATCAATATTTAACTATCACAGCCAGTATTGGTTACAGTTTGGCTTCGCCTAATAGTGAAATATGCTTTGAAGAAGAAATGAAACGCGCCGATCAAGCGCTGTATCAAGCCAAAAATAATGGTCGCAATCAGGCAGTAGAATTTGTTACTGAAGAGTGAAATGGGATTAGCCAGCTAACCCCACTCGCATCACATTCACCTGGCGCCCACCGAGTTTGGTGCGGCGTACAATTTCCCAACCGCGCTTTTGGTAGTAATCGGTATAGTCGGTTGCGGAAAGCCAAAGCTCGTCCAAATCCAAATTATGTGCGTATTTTTTTGCAGCGTTAATAAGCGTGTTGCCAATACCTTGATGACGCAAATTTTCCAGCACAAATAAATTGCTGAGCCATACCGGGCTTTCGCTTGCGACTTTGGGCATGCGTTCGCTGCTGCGATAGGTGTAATTAACAAGGCTTACGCAGCCGATGACTTGATTATTACGCAATGCAATTAAGGTTTTGGGAATTGCACTGCGCTGCACGTGTAATACCAAACGCTGTTGGCGCAATGCGATAGAGGATTTTAAACCCTGCCGCTCGCACTCTTGATGATGCCATTGCGCAACCTGCGCAAAAAACTCCGGTTTTTGTTCCAGAAAAAAAATATCGGTGGCGATAACACTGGTGGGACTGAATAGATTCACGATGACTCGGCGCAACAAAAGTGTGAACTAACTAAAATGTAAACTAACTATAGCTTCGAAAGCTTAAAGATACGAAATCAGTAACGTTAGGCAGGTGACAGCGGCAGAGACAAAAAACTCCCGACTAGCGGGAGTTTTTGCTGCACAGTTCAAAGTAATAGATCAGGCGTTTTTTGTTTCGCCAAACCATTTCACATCTTCGCCGTGGGCTTGTTTATCTGCGTGATACGAAGATCGGACCAGCGGGCCACAAGCAGCGTGTTTGAAACCCATTTCTTCGGCGAGTTTGGTGTACTCGGCAAATTCATCCGGGTGCACGTAGCGCTCAACGGGTAAGTGATCTTTTGACGGCTGCAAATATTGGCCGATGGTTAGCATATCGATATCGTGATCGCGCATGTGCTGCATCACTTCAATAATTTCTTCTTTGGTTTCGCCGAGGCCAACCATCAAACCGGATTTGGTTAACACATCGGGGCGACGCGCTTTATATTGCTTGAGCAATTCCAACGACCAATTGTAGTTAGCGCCAGGGCGCGCTTGGCGATACAAACGCGAGACGGTTTCCATATTGTGATTGAACACATCGGGCGCTTCTTTTTCGAGAATATCTAATGCGATATCCATGCGGCCACGGAAATCCGGCACCAGTACTTCTACTTGCAGATTCGGGCTGAGCGCGCGTGCTTCGCGAATACAATCAGCAAAATGTTGGGCGCCGCCATCGCGCAGGTCGTCGCGATCCACTGAGGTGATGACCACGTATTTCAAACGCATTTCAGCAATTGCTTCGGCGAGTTTGCGCGGCTCGTGTTCGTCGAGCGGATTGGGTTTGCCGTGGCCAACATCGCAGAAAGGACAGCGACGGGTACAGATATCGCCCATGATCATAAAGGTCGCGGTGCCGCCGCTGAAACATTCACCCAAGTTCGGGCAGTTAGCTTCTTCGCACACAGACGATAATTTGTTTTTGCGCAGAATGGTTTTAATGCGATCCACTTCTGGCGATGCGGGAATGCGCACGCGAATCCAATCGGGCTTGCGCTGCACTTCTTCACGGTCAGTGGCAATCACTTTGACCGGGATGCGCTCGACTTTATCGGCATCGCGCAGTTTTTCACCCTGTTTGTAGCGCTCGGTACGCTTGACCGGTTGCAGCTCGGGGACAAAGGTAGATACAGGTGGCAGATCGGACATAAGAAGCTCTTTGAAATTGGCGCTGGTTGCCATTAGCTCGCTGGCAATCGAAAGTAGAGTTGTGAAACCCGCCGTGAACCCGTCCGTGGGGGCTTATCTTCGACATCCATGTCTCAGACAGTCTCACAACTCTACTTCCGATTCCCAACTACCTACGAAGTAATTTAGTTGGCGCGCATTGTACAGGTTTCATAACCCAATTTCCGCGCAAATTCCGTAACAAGTTGCTCTTGAACCTGTGCAAGATCAGGGGGATTGGACATAAGGTCGCGAATTTGGGTCATCGCCAAGCCTTGGTAGCCGCAGGGATTAATCCTTTGGAAAGGCGTCAGGTCCATCGCCACATTCAAGGCCAGGCCGTGAAAACTGCAGCCGCGCCGCACCCGCAGGCCAAGTGAAGCGATCTTGTCGCCATTGACGTAAACCCCCGGAGCATCGGGTTTGGCGGCGGAATCTATGCGGTAATACGCGAGCGTGGCGACAATAGTTTGCTCAATCGCCGTTACCAACTCACGCACGCCGATCTTTAACCGGCGCAAATCCAGCAGCGGGTAGGCCACCAACTGACCTGGACCGTGGTAGGTCACTTGGCCGCCGCGATCGGTTTGCACCACAGGGATATCGCCGGGGAACAGCAGATGCTCCGCCTTGCCCGCCTGCCCCTGAGTGAATACCGGCGGATGCTCCACCAGCCACAGCTGATCTGTAGTTTCCGGGGTGCGCTGATTGGTGAAATCGGTCATCGCTTGCCAGCTGGTTTGATAATCCTGAACGCCGAGGTTAACCACCTCCAGCGCAAGTGCAGTGCGGCTCAAGTTACATCACCATTTTGATGCGCTTGTGAATGCGCAGGTCTTCATGAATCGCCTTTAACTGCGGCTCACCGGTAGCGGTAATCCACACGGTCAGCGATTGAAAGCGACCTTTGCTGCTTTCATTAATCGTGATGCGGGTTTGATCAAACCCAGGCGCATGGCGCTCCATCACATCAATAACCAACTCATGCAATTCTTGCCCCGCCTCACCCAACACTTTGATCGGGTAGTTTTCGCAGGGGAATTCGATTTTGGGGGGCTGTTGTTCAGACATAAATAAAACCATTTTGAAGAGGGGCGAATTATACGGGTAGATGGGGACAAAATCCCGCATCGCAAGCTACAAACAGGGGGGATTAGCTATTCAGAAGCGGCCATATCCGCTATTCTCGCCGCTGGTTTAAGCACGCAAAAAATATAATTTAAGCGCCGCAAGCTGAAAAAGCGTCAGGTTCGCCGTTATATAAGGACAGCTGGATTTGTTACTCGATACCCGCCAATCGCTCGAAACCCCGGAAGGCGCCCTACTCCCGCTCACCCCTGCAGGCTTTGGCGTGCGTGTGCTGGCGCAGCTGCTGGATGTTCTGATCCGCTACGGCATAGTCATAGTGATATTTATTGTGCTCTCGCTACTGGGCAAGATGGGCACCGGCATAGCGCTGATTCTCGCGTTTTTACTCGAATGGTTTTATCCCGTCTATTTTGAAGTCAGCCGCCAAGGGCGCACGCCCGGTAAAAAATGGATGGGCATCCGCGTGGTTAATGATGACGGCACTCCTATTACCTTTGGCCCTTCTCTGCTGCGCAACCTTTTACGTTTTGTCGATTTTCTCCCCATGCTCTACCTCACCGGCATTATCGCCAGCCTGTGTAATCGTCAATTTAAACGTCTGGGCGATTTGGCCGCTGGCACTATGGTGATTTACGAGGCGCCGCCCGCGCGCGAACCCAGCTTTGAAGTGCGCGGCCAGTTGCCGGTGCCCGCCGATTTCTCTACCGATGAACAACGCGCACTGCTCGCGTTTGCGGAGCGCAGTAAATATTTATCGGCCGAGCGCCAAAGTGAATTGGCGACGATTCTGTTGCCCGTTATCGGCAGCAAAGATCCGGTGATCGCCATCAAACAAATGGCCAACACTATGGTCGGCAAGCAGTAGGCACAGGATGAAACAAGGACAATTCGAACAACTCTACCAACCGCTCTGGCATGTTATGGAGCGGGAAATAATCGAGCTGGAAAAACCCGATGGTCGCCTCAAGGGCAATGAGTTAGCAAGCTTTGCCAGCCGCTATCGCCGCCTCTGCCATTTTCATGCGCTTGCAAAAGATCGCCATTACTCCAGCCACCTGGTCGATAAGCTGGGTGATCTGGTGGTGCGCGGCCACCAGCAGTTGTATCGCCGCAAACAACCATTTATGCAGCAATTCACCAGTTTTATTGTGGCGGGATTTCCGCGCTTGGTGCGCGAGCAGCAGCGCTACATTTGGTGGGCGACTGCGCTGCTGTATGTGCCTGGGCTACTGATGTTTTTAGCGATTTTGTGGCAGCCGGATTTGGTCTATACCGTCACCGCCCCCGAACAAGTAAGTTCATTTGAAAGCATGTACGACCCGGAAAACCGAACCCTTGGCAGCGCGCGCGAATCCGATACCAATGTGGAGATGTTTGGTTTTTACATCAGCAACAATATCAGCGTTGCCTTTCGCACGTTTGCCTCAGGAATTTTGTTTGGTGTCGGCTCGATTTTTTTTCTCGTCTACAACGGATTATTGATGGGCGCCGTCGCCGGGCATTTAACTAACGCAGAATTTACTCAAACTTTTTTTACCTTTGTGGTCGGGCACGGCAGTTTTGAATTAACTGCCATTTGTATCGCCGGTGCCGCTGGCTTAAAACTCGGCTACGCACTGCTGGCGCCGGGCAATCTCACCCGCAAAGAATCATTGCGGCGCGCTGGCGTTATCGCGATCAAACTCGTCTACGGCGTCATCATCATGCTGGTGATTGCCGCATTTATTGAAGCCTTTTGGTCATCCAACAATATTCTTATGCCCTGGCAAAAATATTTAGTGGGCGGATTTTTGTGGGCGGTAGTAATTGGTTATTTGGTGTTTAGCGGGCGCGGTTTGCGCGGTGAGCGAGGCCAAGGATGAATCTGGATCAGGTCACCATCGAAATTCGCCCACGCAGCGCCTGGGAAGCGCTGGATCTCGGTTTGTTAATGGCCAAACGCTGGTGGCTGCCAATGATAAAAATTTGGCTGCTAGTTAGTCTGCCTTTTTTTGCTATGACACAGCTACTGCCCGCCAATTGGTTTTGGGGCGGCGTGATTTTTATGTGGTGGCTAAAACCGGTACTGGAACGGCCACTTTTACACATCCTCAGCCACGCCGTATTTAACGCGCTACCGGATACCCGCAGCACATTTAACTTGTTTCCATCGCTCGCACTGAAACAAATTTTTGCCAGCTTGACCTGGAGAAGATTAAGCCCAACTCGCTGCATGGATTTACCCGTGTTACAACTGGAAGGATTAAGTGGCGCACGCCGTCAGGATCGTTTAGGTGTTTTGCACCGCGAAGATTCATCGCCCGCCATCTGGCTCACGTTTATGGGTTTTGCGCTGGAACTATGTTTATGGGTCGGCATGATCAGTTTTATCTGGGCATTCATTCCGCGCGAAATTGACATCGAATGGGCCAATCTTTTTTTTGATCAAGAGTCAGCGCAACTTCACCGGCTGCAATTATTCATCTGGTATTGCGCACTCAGTCTCACCGCTCCGTTTTATGTCGCCTGCGGTTTTGCACTTTATTTAAATCGCCGCATTAAATTGGAAGCATGGGATATAGATATTGCCTTCCGCCGCATCGCCAATAAACGCAGCAGCACCAATTTACTCTCTGCGTTTGTGTTGGTACTCACGCTTGGATTGAGTGTGTTTGCCAGCGATGCCCAGCGCAATGTTTATGCAGAAGATCAACTTCCCACCATGGAGAATTCTAGCGCGGCAGAAGCGTACAGCGGCGAAGCGATTCTCGATCAACCACTGGGAGAATACACTGAGTTGGATCGCCACCAGACACAAGAATCCATCAAAGCGGTTTTGCAGCAAGCTGAATTTAGCCGCAAAGAAATACAGCGCACACTGAAATTCGATAAACCAGAAGAAGAGGAAGATGATGAAGCAGCCACCTTCTGGAAAAAATTATTTAACTTTTTGGATAACTTTGAAGGTTTTGTCGCCGCCGCCAGTCTATTGGAAATCCTATTGTGGGTCGGCGTCGCGGCGCTGATCGGTTTTGTTTTATATCGCTATCGTCATTGGTTAGCCGCGCAGTTTGTGCGCATCACCCCAACACCTTCCCCCAAAGCCAAACCAGTCACCTTGTTTGGTATGGATGTCACCCGCGAATCTCTTCCGGAAGATATCAGCGGCAACGCGCTGCGATTATTAAACACGGGCGATGTACGCGCGGCGCTCGCCCTGCTCTATCGCGCCAGTTTATTTCATATGATTCACAGCGGTATCGAAATTCACGATGGCCACACCGAACAAGAATGCGCAGAATTAATGCACCAACATTTTGCCAGCAATAGCGCGGCACAAACCCGTGTCGCCTATTTTGCGGCACTGACCCGCGAGTGGCAGCGCCTGGCCTATGGCCATTTATTACCCAGCGCAGAAAAAGCGCAGCACCTGTGTGCCAATTGGAATGCTTGCTGGCTGCAACAAGGCCACAGCACAGCACAAGGAGTGACGCAGTGAGCAACAATGTGAGCAGCACTAAACCATCATTGACTCGTGTACAGCGGGGATTAATTCTCGGCGCACTGATCGCACTGGTACTCGGGCTGGGCTACTGGTGGTACACCACATTGGTGTGGGAAGAAAAAGAAATCGATTTGGGCTACTCCAAAGAGGCGCGCCAAAATGATTTTCTCGCCGCCGAAATTTTTCTGCGCAAGCAGGGGGTACAAGCCACTACGGTAAAAAATCTGAGCCTGCTCGACAAACATTCCTGGCGCAACCTTAAGCTCGGCGCGCAGGATACGCTGGTCATTATCAACGGTAACAAAACACTCACTCAGGAGCGTTACGACTCACTGTACGAATGGGTCGAAAATGGCGGCACCCTAATCACCTCAACACAAAACCCGTTTATCGGTACCCACACCAGTGAAGAAGATTTACTGCTTGATGATTTTAATATCGAGTTGCCACCAGCAGAAAAGGACAGCGAGGCAATCAGTTTATTGAAAAAAATAGCCGACGGATTTGACGAAGAAGGCGAGGATAAAAATCAAGAACCGACCGAGAAAACAGGCAGCGATCAAGACCAAACCAACGAACAAAAGAAACCGAAAAAAAAGAAACCAAAGAAAATAGAAAAACCAGAAAATTATTATCGTTGCGCATTAAAAGAAACACCTACGCCAATCACCTTTGCCAGCGAGGAAAAACCACTCCAATTTGATTTTAGTCGGAGCCGTCAATTTATCTATTACGATTACGTTACAGATGAGAATGTATCTGATCAAGAGATAGAAAATAATGATGAATACTCTTCAAATGAAGAAGAATCAGAAGAGGATTATCACTACGACAAAAAATACGAGCACTTGCTCTATTTCGATATAGGCAAAGGCTCGGTCACGATTATGAGTGACAATCATATTTGGTCCAACCAACGTATCGACTGTCACGATCATGCGTATGGACTCTGGCGATTAATTAATCCGGAGGGTCGCGTATGGTTTTTAATCAATCAGGATGCACCATCGCTTGCCAGCATTTTATGGCGCAACGCCAGTTACGGGGTAAGTGCGGGCATCATCGCATTGATTTTATGGCTCTGGGCGAACAGTCTGCGCTTTGGCCCTGTATTAGTAGTTGAACAAACTGGGCGCCGCAGTTTGGCGGAACATATTTATGCCAGTGCCATGCTGCTCTGGCGAAAACAACAGCACCCGCAATTATTAAATTTATTGCGCAAAGAAATTCTTGATCGGCTTGATGAACAGCATCCCAACTTGAATCAACCAGCGGGCGATCAGCGCATGGAATTTTTACATCAATTGACGGGCATCGCCCAAGCCGATATTAAACAAGCACTCTTCGCTGACGCACTGCATCATCCCCAGGAATTTGCCGCAGCGATTGCACATTTGCAAACCATTAGAAAGCAGCTTTCAGGAGTCAAGTATGACTGAGCCAACTAGCACCAACGACAGCATTGAAATTAACAAAACAGCGGATGCCGATGAAAGTTTGCAAAACCGGTTGCAGCAAGCGAGCACCGTTGCCAATAACTTATTAAACGAAATTAAAAAAGTGCTGATCGGGCAAGATGCGGTGATCGAGCAAGTATTAATTGCGCTGATCGCACGCGGCCACATATTAATTGAAGGTGTGCCCGGCTTGGGTAAAACGCTGCTGGTGCGCAGCCTCGCCAAATGTTTTGGCGGACAATTTTCCCGTGTGCAGTTCACTCCCGATTTAATGCCGAGTGATGTCACTGGCCACGCCATGTTTAATATGGCCAAACAAGAATTTGAAATTCGCAAAGGCCCAGCGTTCACCAATTTATTACTCGCCGATGAAATTAACCGCGCGCCCGCCAAAACCCAAGCAGCGTTGTTAGAAGTGATGCAAGAAGGTCAAATCACTATTGAAGGAGAATCCTTCAAAACCGGCGAGCCCTTTATGGTATTGGCGACACAAAACCCCATCGAACAGGAAGGTACTTACCCGCTGCCGGAAGCAGAGCTTGACCGTTTTATGCTGAAGGTGATTATTGATTACCCGAGTGAAAGCGATGAGCAATTAATGTTGCGTCAGGTCTGCTCACAAGCTCAGGGTGGTTTTGGTTTGGAACATATCCGCACGCTATTAAAACCCGCTCATGTATTAAGTCTTCAAAAAATTGCCGAGCAAATCACCGTGGATGAACAAATTTTGCAATACGTGGTGAAACTGGTGCGCGCCACACGCAGCTGGTCGGGCATTTCCCGTGGCGCTGGCCCACGCGCTTGCATAGCGCTGCTCTCCGCCGCACGCGCTTATGCACTGCTCAATAACAATTCGTTTGTCACGCCGGACGATGTGAAAAAAATGTTTATCCCGGCACTGCGCCACCGGATTTTGTTATCACCGGAATTGGCGATTGAAGGTATTGCTGCCGAGCGGATCTTGCACAATATTTTGTTGCAGGTTGAAGCACCGAGACATTAATTTTTATATTGAAAAATATTATGCGCAGAACTTGGATTCCCAGCACCCGTTTGATCATTGCCTTTGCGCTGCTCGCCGCGCTGGTGTTTATCAACGCCTTTAGTGCCCATTATTTTAACTGGAGCGCGGCGGTTTATTTGCCGCAGGTGATATTCATTGCCGTAACGGTTATCGCGCTGCTAGATTGGCTTTTGTCGCGCCGGTTACCGCCAGTAGAAATTACCCGCGAATTACCGGGAAATCTCGCTGTCGATAAATGGACCGAGGTAAAACTGCGCATTCGCCATCAATTTACCGAACCATTTAAGATCAGTATTTTTGATGGTGTACCGAGCGATGCCAATTACGATCAACTGCCGCTGCAAATTGAATTGCAACCCAACCAAATCAGCACCAGCCACTATTCGTTGCGCCCACTGGTGCGCGGCAGTTTGCAACTCAATAAAACCCACATTCAATTTTCCAGCCCGCTGAAATTATGGAATATTCGCTACTGGGCAGGCGACCTAACTGAAGCCAAAGTGTTTCCGGATTTTGTGGCGATTGCCAACTACGCCATTTTGGCAACAGAAAACCATACCAGCCAAATTGGCATCAAGAAAAAACAGCGGCGCGGCGCGGGCATGGAGTTTCATCAATTACGCGAATATCGCCAAGGCGATAGTTTGCGTCAGTTAGATTGGAAAGCGACATCGCGTCGCCAAAAATTAATTGCACGGGATTATCAAGACGAGCGCGACCAACAAATTGTATTGATGATCGACAGCGGCCGCCGCATGCGCACCAAAGACGACGAACTCAGTCACTTTGATCACGCGCTCAATTCCATGTTGTTGGTGAGCTACATCGCCTTGCGTCAGGGCGACAATGTCAGCCTGATGAGCTTTGGAGGTGAGGCAAATAATAAACACCGCTGGATTCCGCCGCAAAAAGGGGTGGAACGAGTTAAAGTATTGCTTAATGGTATTTATGATCTGCACGCAAACCAATCCACTGCCGATTATATTTCTGCCACCGAAAAACTTGCGATCTTACAGCCCAAACGCTCGCTGATCATTTTAGTCACCAATTCACGCGATGAAGACAACAGCGAATTACTGCTAGCCGTCAATCTGTTAAAAAAGCGCCACTTGGTAATGGTCGCCAATATCCGCGAACAAATCCTCGATCAACTCAGCGATACCCCGGTGCGCACCTTTGATGATTCACTCAACTACGCTGGTGTCCGCCGCTTCCTGCATGAGCGCCAAGAATCCCATCGCAAATTAATCGCCTCCGGCGTATATGCCATTGACTGTACCGCGAATGAATTGGCCGTGCGCATTTCCAATGCTTATTTGGAAATTAAAAGTGCAGGCGTGTTGTAATTTAAAATGCACCAAAAAGTAAGGCAGCCGAAGCTGCCTTATAGAGAAATTAGCGAATAGCCACTACCAATTAGCTAAACAAATTGCGAAAGAATAGTTTTAAGTTATCGAGCAAGCGGGCAAAAAAACCAGCCTCTTCTACCGCTTGTAACGCAACAATAGGTGTATTCACCAATAATTGGCCATCCAACTCTACAGTGAGATTACCCAACTCTTGGCCTACGGCAATCGGGGCTTTAATGATTTCATTAACATGCATGTTGGCTTGCAGCGACTGCTCGCGACCTTTAGGTAAGGTAAGCACAATATTATTGGGAATACCCAGCGTAACCTCTTGCGTGGTACCCGCCCATACCCGCGCTGTACTCACTTGTTGCCCGGCTTGATACAGCGGAGTGGTTTGGAAATAGCGGAAACCGTAGGCCAATAGTTTTTGTGTTTCTGCCGCGCGCGCGCTTTCACTGGCAGTGCCCATTACCACCGCAATAAAACGGGTATTTTCACGTTTGGATGACGCCACCAAACAATAGCCAGCTTCTTCTGTGTGACCGGTTTTTAAGCCATCGACGGTCTCGTCGCGGTTCAACAATAAATTGCGATTAGGCTGGCGAATATTGTTATAGAAAAAATATTTTTCAGCGTACAGAGGATAGTGTGAAGGATGGTCATTGATAATCGCCCGCGCGAGCACCGCCAAATCTTTTGCCGTGGTTAAATGGCCATCTGCAGGCCAGCCGGTTGAGTTTTCAAAATGGGTATTGGTCATGCCCAACTGCGCGGCTTTTTGATTCATCAAATCGACAAATGCGTCTTCATTGCCGGAGACATATTCTGCGAGAGCAACCGAAGCATCATTACCTGATTGAATGATCACACCGCGCAACAAATCAATAACGGAAACTTGGGTACCCTCTCTGATATACATGCGCGAACCGCCCATCTTCCAGGCTTTTACGCTGATATTCACCATGGCGTCTTCCGTGATACGCCCTTTCTCAATTTCGTCGACCACCAAATAACTGGTCATCATTTTAGTCAAACTGGCCGGAGGCAAACGCTCTTCGGAATTGCTTTCGGCCACAATATTGCCGGTGGTCGCATCAACCAAAATAAAACCGGTAGCAGCTAACTGAGGCGCAGCAGGAATGACCGTAGGCTTTTGTTCGACTACTTGGCCCGGTGTAGGGGTGGGCAACACTGCAGAGGGGATGGGGGCACCAGATTGCTGGGCAAAGGTTAAACCGGAACTGGCCAGCAACATGCAGGCAAATAAATTTTTAATCATGGCGATTAACACTCTGTAAAACGAAATAAGAAAGGAAGGTTGATAGGTGAATTGTAACAATAAAGTAGCGGCGTGAATCAAACCTGAACCTCAACTGCTACCAGTATTAAGTTACTGATACACCACATGCGCTTGAAAAATTTTAATGCGCGTTAATTGATCCCGTGCATTTTGCAAACTCTTTGCATCTTTAAACGGACCAACACGAACCCGATGCACTTGTTTGGGTTGCGCAACCGAATGAATAGTAACCGGATAAGTTAAATTACTACCCAGACTCGCAGCAAATTGTTGCGCAGAAGTTTTTTGACTAAAGGCGCCAACTTGTAAATAGGTACCCTCAGGTAATGCCGGTTCAATATGTGCGGGGGTTTTGTTATCGGCGCGACGCGGAATAGGCGCCGCATCACCAGGCAGTGCAATTTCTACCTCAACTCGCCCTGTTCCGGTTTTGTGAATACCAATACGCTGGGCTGCGGCATAACTCAGATCGATAATGCGCCCTTGATGAAACGGGCCACGATCATTAATGCGCACTACTACACTTTTACCATTATCCAAATTGGTCACTCGCACATAGGATGGAATAGGCAAGGTTTTATGCGCGCCGGTCATAGCATACATATCGTAACGCTCACCATTGGAGGTGTTGTAGCCATTAAATTTATTGCCGTACCAGGATGCATAACCGCGTTCGCGATAAGCACTTTCATCCTCAATCAAGTGATAGGTTTTGCCCAGCACAGTGTAGGGATTTTTATTACCGGCACGTGTGCGCGTTTCATAGCGCGGTACGGCATCGGGCACGTGGGATAAATCTATATCTTCATCGGGCCCAAAATCTTTATCGTGTGAATAGCGACCATCATTGGGATTATAGGGCGCATTGGGTTTAGTTGATGTTGCTGGCTTTTGTTTAGTGCCCGAACAAGCCGCTAAAAAAACACAACAGATAAACACCAACAGGATATTTATTGTTTGCACTCTGGGCGCAGCGGCTCGGGCGATGAATAGCATTAGTGCGAAGCTCCCGCTATTTTTTTAGTGGTTTTTTGCATTGCCTGTTTGATTTCCAGGCTCAGATCGTACACCGCCATGGCGTACATAGGGCTGCGATTGTAACGGGTGATGGTATAAAAATTTTGCAGGCCTAACCAATATTCCAAGCCCTTCGCACCATCAAATTCAATGGCAATAGCCGGAGTGCGGCTAGCAATATTTTGGGTGGGAGCAACACCGGCTTTTTTCCAATCACCCACATTCATAGTGGGTTGCACTACTGTATTGAATGACTCATTAGCCAGTAGTGCTGCGCGCGGTTTGGTTAACTTTGCTGGCACCACAACCGCCTTGCCAGTTTGCCAGCCGTGCTGTTTAAAATAATTGGCCACACTGCCAATCGCATCAGTTGGGTTGTTCCAGATGTCGGTAAAACCATCACCACTAAAATCTACCGCGTAATTGCGATAGCTGGACGGCATAAATTGACCGTAACCCATTGCGCCAGCGTAAGAACCTTTGAATTCCAGCGGGTTGTGTTTTTGCTCGCGGGTGAGAATAAAGTAATTCACCAATTCCGAGCGGAAAAACGGCGCGCGCGGTGGGTAATCAAACGCCAGCGTAGTAAGTGCGTCGATCACATACCAGCTGCCGGTATTTTTACCGTAGTTAGTTTCCACACCGATAATCGCCACAATAATTTCTGCCGGTACACCGTACTGTTTTTCTGCGCGCGCCAGTGCAGCGCGATGCTCACTCCAAAATGCGACACCATTTGTAATGCGCATGGGTACGATAAAAATGGGGCGATACTCTTTCCAGGTTTTGGATTTTTCTGCGGGGCGCGCGATTGCATCCAGAATCGGTTGGCGTTTTTGCGCTTTGCTTAATATCTGATTCACATACCCGGCGCTAAAGCCGTGCTGCTGCACCATTTCATCGACAAATGCACCCGCTAATGGATGCTGGCTGTAATCAGCTGCCGCGACAAAACTGAAACCCAAACCTGCAATAACACCCAAGCAGTGTTTGGAAAAACTGTGACAAAAAGACAGCATAAAACCTCATTGTTAAACGTTAAGCTTGGGGGGTCATTACCCGCTTTTTCTCGGTGGAGATGGCCATCAATAAACCAAATCCCGCAAAAAGCGCAACAATTGCCGTACCGCCCTGACTAATTAATGGCAAGGGTACACCTACCACTGGCAGCATGCCGGATACCATACCCATATTAACGAAGACATAAACAAAAAAAGTGGAACTCACTGCTGCCGCCAGCAATCGCCCAAAACTATTTTGCGAATTCACCGCAATCATCAAGCCGCGAACAATCACCATGGTGTAGATGGTCAGCAGCAAAATGACACCGAGCAAGCCAAACTCTTCCGACATCACCGCAATAATAAAATCTGTATGCCCCTCGGGCAGAAAATCCAAACGCGATTGAGTGCCCTCCATCCACCCCTTACCCGACAGGCCGCCCGAGCCTATTGCCGTCTTGGACTGGATAATGTTCCAACCGGTTCCCAGTGGATCTTGCGTGGGGTCAAGCATGGTCAACACGCGCTGGCGCTGATAATCGTGCAGCATAAAATGCCAAATCGGCCAGAGACTAGCGCTAAACAATACTACTGCGACCATGATGTAACGCCAGAGCAGACCGGAAAAAAACAACACCATAAGACCTGAGGTTGCCACCAAAATAGAAGTACCCAAATCAGGCTGTTCGATGATTAGTGCAGTGGGCAAGCCAATCAACCCCAGCACCACCATCACCTGCATAAAACGCGGCGGCATAAAACCGCGACTGAGATAAGCAGCAATAGTAATCGGCATCGCCAGTTTCATCACTTCCGATGGCTGAAAGCGGAAACTGCCAATCTGCAGCCAACGCTGTGCCCCCATAGATATTTCACCAAAAACGGTTACCGCCACTAACAGTAATACACCACCGGTATAGGCAAACGGAGCCATACGCCGCATAAACTCGACCGGAATTTGCGCAACGATAAACATGGTGATGTAGGCAACCATAAAAAAGCCGGCTTGCTTCTCCACGCTTGGCAAATGGTGGCCGCTAGCGCTGTAGAGCACCGTCAGGCCAATCACGGTGAGTAACATCAACAATAGCAACAAGAAAAAATCGATATGCAATCGCTCGGCGAGACGCGCGCGACGACTAAACGCACTCGCCGCTTCCGGCATCCGCCGCAGAAAGTCCTGCTTACTCATTACCAGCTCCTGACCCAGTGGTGGCAGCTGCCGACGAAGACGCCGCCGCTTTTGCCGCGTCGCCTGCCTCTTTGGCTAAGCGCACGGCTTTGCGTTCGGCGATATAGTTATTGGCACGTTTGATAATTGCGGCGTGATGGAAACCCACCGGTGGGACAAATTCATCAGCAGCGAGGTAATAACCCAGAATATGTGCATCCATCATTGCCCGCGCAACGGGTGCTGCCTGGCTCGACCCCCCCTCGGCATTTTCCAACATAACGGCGACTGCAATTTGCGGCGCCTCAACTGGCGCAAAAGCGACAAACAGGGCGTGATCGCGATGGCGCTCCTTTAGCATCGCCGAGTTGTATTTGGCGTTTTGTGCAATCGCGACTACCTGCGCAGTACCCGATTTGCCCGCCATGCGGTACTCGGCGCGATCCGATGCTTTGCGTGCAGTTCCGCGCGCACCGTGCATTACCTCTTCCATACCGCCGATAACCGCATCCCAATACTCAGGCTTGGTATCAAACACTTCCTCGATGATGGGTTCTTGTACTTTATCGCCGATCCTCTGGATAAATTGTGGCCGAAAGCGGGTGCCGCGGTTGGCAATAGTGCTGGTCATCACCGCCAGCTGCATAGGGGTTGCCAGCATATTGCCCTGACCAATGGAAATATTGACCGTATCGCCCGGGTACCAGGCCTCGCGCCTGGCGGCACGCTTCCATTCGCGCGATGGCCAAATACCTTTGCGCTCATGGGGGATATCAATGCCGGTGAGTATGCCCATGCCAAAGTAATGACCATATTCGCTGATTTTATCGATCCCCATACGATTGCCTAGATCCCAGAAATAGGTATCGCAGGATTGGGAAATAGCCACCTTCAGGTCGACACGGCCATGGCCGCCACCGGTTTTGGCCAGACTCCAGTCGCGCCACAAACGCGAGCTGCCGGGAAGGGTAAACACCCCGCGGTCAGAAATTGCGCGGTGCACATCGGTAAAGCCAGAGTCCAGTCCCGCCATGCCCAGAGCCGGTTTTACCGTCGACCCGGGCGGATATTGCGCCTGCAAAAAACGGTTAAACAGCGGTGTGTCTATATCTTCATTAAGGTTTTTGTAATCGCGATAACTAATGCCCGTCACAAAAAGATTCGGGTCAAACCCGGGGTAGCTCACCGCCGCCAATACCCCACCGGTCTTAACATCAATCGCCACCACCGCACCACGGCGACCGCGCATGGCGGCCACGGCAGTCTCTTGCAGACGTGAATCCAAATGCAGGCGTAAATCGCTGCCCTGACGGGAGTCAATTCGATCTAAAATACGCATCACTCGACCGCGCGCATTGGTTTCCACGTTCTGGCTGCCCACCTCACCCAACAACACATCTTCGTAGCTCGCCTCTATGCCACTTTTACCAATGGCATGGGTTCCGGCATAACGCTGTATTTGCTCGGCAGTAAAGGCATTTACATCCCGCTCACTGATGCGCCCGGTATAACCAATTACATGGGCGAACATATCAGCGTAGGGATAATTGCGCACCAGCTCAGCGTTCACCTCTACGCCTTCAAGCAAATGCTGATTGACCGCCAACTTGGCTATTTCATCTTCGGTGAGACGATAGCGCAAAGGCACAGGGTCGAGTTTATGGCGGCGCTGTTTTTGGGCTTTATAAAACTTGCCCAAGTCCGAAGGGCTAATTTCAATCAGCGTTTTGAGCAGTTCAATCGTATTGTTTAATTCAGTGGTGTCAGCACTGACCACCGAGAGCGTGAAACTCGCTTTGTTGTCAGCCAGCAGCTCGCCATTGCGATCAAAAATAAGCCCGCGGGTTGGTGGCACCGGCTGTACATGTACGCGGTTGCGATCAGATTGAGTGGCGTATTCTTCGTAGTTAACGATTTGTAAATCGTAATAGCGATAAAGCAAGGTGGAGGCAAGCAGGAGCATAAACCCGGCCATCACCAGGATGCGGCTGCGAAATATTTTTGCCTCGCGCTGGTGATCTTTAAACTGATGGGAATCTTGCATGCTCAGGCCAGAAACTCGTGTAGATCAAGGTTGATGTGATTGTCGTCTGTTTTGGTTATTGGCCAAACGCTTATTTGTGGTACGGATGGTTTTGCAAAATTGTACAGGCGCGATAGAGTTGCTCGATGACTAAAATACGCACCAGTGGATGGGGCAAGGTCAAAGGCGATAGCGACCATTTAATCTTTGCCAGCGCCGAACATCCAGGCGCGAGCCCATCGGGGCCGCCAATTAATAGCGAATAATTGGCGCCGCTCATTTTCCAGCCCGCCAGATTTTCAGCCAGCTGCTCGGTACTCCAAGGCTTGCCTTTGACCTCAAGGGCGATGACTTGTTCGTCTTTGCCGCCCTTTTCAATCATGGCCAGCATTGCCTCGCCTTCTTTTTCCATCGCTTTGGCGATATCGCTATTTTTGCTGCGCTGGGCGAGCGGCAATTCCACCATTTCCACAGTGACATCACGCGGCATACGCTTGGCATACTCCGCATAACCCGCTTCCACCCAGTCGGGCATTTTGGTGCCGACAGCAATAATACGAATGCGCATAACCGCTATTTACTCACCGCAAACCAATTAAACGCGGCTAGCCGGTTTCATTGACCAGAGTTTTTCTAACTCGTAATAATCGCGCGCTTCCTGCTGCATCACATGTACTACGGTATCGCCGTAATCCACCAAGACCCAATCGCCGGTTTCCAAACCTTCAACACCCAGCGCGCGGAAGCCGGCTTTTTTGGTTTCTTCCACCAGATTTTCCGCGAGTGAACGCGAGTGACGGCTAGAGGTACCGCTGGCGATAATTAATGTATCCATTACATCGGAGAGTTCATGTACATCGAGCGTCACTATGTCTTTGCCTTTGAGGTTTTCAAGGGCGTTAATGATCGCTTTGTTTAAATCAGACATTCAGTTACCTATTAATAAAAATGCAAACAATAAAAATAATAAAAAATTCAAAAATAACGATAAAAATGTGCCGCCTATTGATAGAGCTTATGGGCACTAATGTAATTCCACACCCCGTCGGGCAGTAAAAACTGCGGCGAACTGCCCGCGTGAATCTGTGCGCGAATATCCGTGGCAGAGATAGGTAGCAACCGCTGCTCCAACAACACAATTGCACCAGCCGCTTGCTGGGCAATGGCATCAATGGGGCGGCGATGCACATTTAACAACTCCGCCACCGCACCGGACTCAGGTAAAAACCAACCCGGCCGCGCCACCACAACGATATGTGCCAACTGCAGCAGTTGCCCCCAGTTGTGCCAAGTGTCGAGCGTGGCAAAACTGTCCATGCCCATACACAAACACAGGCTAACCTCAGCGCCGACTTCCGCGCGCAACTCACGCAGCGTGTCGTAAGTGTAAGAAGGTTTATCGCGCTGCAATTCGCGCTCATCTATTACCAGCTCCGCACAATCCTGCAGCGCCAGTTTGAGCATTGCCACGCGCTCGTTTGCCGTCGCACCCGGTGTAGGGCGATGGGGTGGCAAATAGCAGGGCAACAAACGCATCTCATCTAACTGCAACTGCTGTTTAAGCTCCAGCGCCATGCGCAAGTGGCCGATATGAATCGGGTCAAAGGTGCCGCCGAATATACCTATGCAGTTGCGCATGAGGGATTAGGTGCGAACGTGTCCATCGCCAAACACCACCCATTTTTGCGAAGTCAGCCCTTCAAGGCCAACCGGGCCACGCGCATGGATTTTGTCGGTGGAGATGCCAATCTCGGCGCCCAAGCCGTATTCAAAACCATCGGCAAAACGGGTGGATGCATTGACCATCACAGAGGCGGAATCCACTTCGGTGATAAAGCGGCGCGCGCGAGTGTAATCTTCGGTCACAATCGCATCGGTATGTTGCGAGCTGTATTGGTTGATGTGAGTTATGGCTTCATTCAAACCAGCGACAATTTTGATCGACAAAATCGGCGCGAGATATTCCGTCGCCCAATCTTCATCGGTTGCAACATTCGCCGCAATCAAAGCGCGGGTCTTGTCATCGCCGCGCAGCTCCACCCCTTTTTCCGCGTAGGCGGCAGCGAGGCGCGGCAGAATGTGCGCGGCAACTTGTTCATTCACCAACAGAGTTTCCATCGCGTTACACACACCGTAGCGATGGGTTTTGGCGTTCATGGCAACCGCAAAGGCTTTGTCCAAATCCGCTTTATCGTCGATATACACGTGGCAGATACCATCGAGGTGTTTGATCACGGGTACTTTGGCATCATTGCTAATGCGCTCGATTAAACCTTTGCCGCCGCGCGGTACAATCACATCTACAAATTGCGGCATAGTGATCAGTTCACCCACTGCTGCGCGGTCAGTTGTACCTACGACTTGCACTACATCGGCAGGTAAACCAGCGGCTTTTAAACCTGCTTGCAAACAATTAGCGATGGCGCGGTTGGAGTGAATCGCCTCACTGCCGCCGCGTAAAATCGCCGCATTGCCCGACTTGAGGCACAAGCTGGCCGCATCGATTGTCACATTGGGGCGCGATTCGTAAATAATGCCCACAACGCCGAGCGGTACGCGCATTTTGCCCACTTGAATACCACTGGGGCGATAGCTCATATCGGTAATTTCACCGCAGGGGTCGGCCAATCCGGCCACTTGGCGCAGACCTTCAATCATGCCGTCGATAGTCGCGGGCTTAACTGCCAAACGGTCGAGCATGGCGGCATCCAACCCATTGGCTTTACCGGCAGCCACATCTTTTTGGTTTTCAGACACCAGCGTAATACGGGATTTATCCAGCTCGTCGGCAATCGCGAGCAGCGCTTTATTTTTCAACGCGGTAGGTGCAGCGGCGATTACGCGAGAGGCAAGGCGCGCTTTGCGGCCAAGTTCGGCCATATATTCTTTGACGTTCAATTCAGACATGAAACAACCTGTTGCGGGTAATTCGGAAAAAATGGCCGCGATTATAACCTGAGTTGTGCTCACTTTTGATGCCATTACTGGCTTTATTTCCGCGTTACTCATGCTTTGCATGGGTTATCGGTAGTGCATTTACGCTCAAGACCGGAATTTGAGCGTTGCGATGAAGAGCACAATTTTGCCTTGGCGGATTTCAGTTTTCATTCAGGCTGACAGGCATAGTCTGGTTTCACCCCCCGGAAAACGGGAGCCATTATTTACCAAAGGGGAAGACCATCATGAAAAGCCTGTTACTCATCAGCACTTTGGCCAGCAGCCTGCTGCTGGCTAACAATGCCCTGGCTGATCGCGATTATCGCCACAAACACAAACATCACAAGCATCACCATCACACTTATCAGGTGGTTGAGTACACCGACTATGCGCGTGTTGTCTCCAGCAAACCCATTTATCGCACAGTGGCGGTAGAGGTTCCGGTGGACTCCTGCCGCGTAGAAACCCTGGCTTACAGCGAACGCCAGCGCGGTGGTGACTCCTTTAAGGGCACAGTTGTAGGCGGCTTGATTGGCGCCGCGATTGGCCATGAAGTGGGGCGCAACGGCCATGCGACCGCCGCGGGCGGTTTAATCGGCGCCGCCATTGGCAATGATGTCGCCGGCGGCAGCCGCCGTGTCACCCGCTATGAAGACCGCGAAGTGTGCACCACTCGCTACCGCACCGAATACGAGCGGCAGCTGGTCGGTTACGATGTAGCCTATCGCTATGATGGTCGCATCTATCACACCGAAACCCGCCATCACCCCGGCGACCGCATTGTACATAGCCGCGGCCGCCACTGAGTTAATGCACCCCCACTGCAAACGAATGAGCAAAGGTCAAATTGACCTTTGCCTCAACACGGGCGATAGTGAAGGTGAAACCGCTAACTAAACGCCTTCTTGTTGGGATTTGCCATGCTGTACTCAAGAACCTGCTGCTTGCGCTTCACTCAAGTGCCACTCATGCTTCTGGCGGCGCTGTGCCTAAGCTGCCAACTCTGTCTTGCCGAACCGGATTTACTCGGCGGCGACATGGGATTAGCCTCCAGCGCGGCCAATAACAGCCTGATCGATAGCGATACCATAGCGCCGCCAGCAGCTCCCAGCATTTCACCCGCCGATGCTGCCGATCTGGTGCGCAACAAAGTTGGCGGGCAAGTGATGAGCGTCAAAACCCAACAAGGTGATACAGGGGTGATCTACGCGGTAAAAGTGCTCAATGCTGGCCGCATGCGCGTGATCCGGGTTGATGGCCAAAGCGGGCGCTTATTGAATCGCTGATGTGCTCAAGCCAAAACTGACAAAACCATAAACAATCACCTACTCCAATCTCAGCTACTTCAGGAATGATCCATGCGTATTTTGATCGTTGAAGACGAAAAACCCCTGCGCGAACAAATCCTCAGCCTGATGGCGACCGAAAAGTATGCCTGCGACACCGCCGCCGATGGCCGCGAAGGCCTGTTCCTTGGCAGCGAATACGACTATGACCTTGCTATTATCGATTTAGGTTTACCGCTATTAGACGGCACCCAATTAATTCGTGAATTGCGCAGCAAAGAGCGCAATTTCCCGATTCTGATTTTGACCGCGCGGGGCAATTGGCAAGATAAAGTTAGCGGCCTGGAAGCAGGTGCCGACGACTACCTGACCAAACCTTTTCACCCGGAAGAATTGCGCGCGCGCATTCACGCTCTGCTGCGCCGCGCCAGCGGCCATGCCTCGTCCGTATTGCGCTACGGCCCGATCGCGATAGATACCAGCGCCAAGCGGGTGTTCCGCGATGATGCGGAAGTAGAGCTGACCAGTTTTGAATACAACACCCTCACCTATCTGGCGATGCATGCGGGTAAAAACATCTCCAAGAGCGAACTTACCGAACATCTCTATGCGCAGGATTACGACCGCGATAGCAACGTGATCGAAGTATTTGTTGGACGTTTGCGCAAAAAACTCGATGCAGACGGCAGCCTGAATTTGATTAGCACCCAGCGCGGCCTGGGTTACAGGTTCAATCTTGATAAGCAGTAAATCTGGTCGTCGCCTCGACTCGATTGCCGCCCGCCTGCTATTGGCGTCGGCACTGTTACTGCCGTTGTTTTTGGGTTTAACCGGCTTCTTTCTCGACCGCGCCTTTGAACAGAGTTTGGAGGTGGCTGAGCGCGCGCGTTTGCGCGGCCATATCAACCTGCTAATGAGTGTTGCCGAACCTATCACCCAAAATACCCAAATCCACAGCCTGCGTATGCCGGTCACCCTCAGCGATGCCGACTTTGAGCACCCCAACTCTGGGCTTTATAGCTATATCTTTGATCAGCAAGCCAAGCTGGTATGGCGCTCCAACTCTGCCGCCCTGAGCGACCCACCGGACTACCATCGCATAGCCAAGAGCAACACCCCCGGCAAAATGCTGTTCAGCACCAAACTGCTGGGCGATAAGCTGCACTTTTTTGCGCGCTACACCGTCAAATGGGAAGACGCGCGCGGCAACCCCACACCATTCCACTTTTTAGTAGCACACAGCACCGATGATTACACCGCCGAACTCAAGGCCTATCGCAACGAACTCTGGCGCTGGCTGGGCGCAGCGGGGATTTTTTTATTAATTGCTCAAACACTCATCCTGCGCTGGGGCCTTCGTCCACTGGGGCGTTTGGCACAAGCGCTCAAAGCGATGCAAAGCGGTGATACCAGCAACATCGCCGGCCAACATCCGAAAGAATTACAAAAGATCGTCGATAACCTCAATCAGGTATTGGCGCGTGAGCAAGCATTACGCCAGCGCTATCGCAACAGCTTGGCCGACCTCGCCCACAGCCTGAAAACCCCACTCGCGGTGCTGCAAAGCAAACTGGTTGAAGGTGCAGAATCCGACGGCGACCTGCAGCAAATCGCCAGCGAACAGGTCGCGCGTATGAATCAGGTAGTGACCTATCAATTGCAGCGCGCGGTTTCCAGCCAACAAAAAGGCACCTTCCGCCGCACCCGGGTAGAACCCATCGCCCAGCGTTTATTTACCGCACTGCAAAAAGTCTATGCGCACAAAAAAATGGAGCAGGAACTGGATTTAGCACCCAACTCCACAGTCGCAGGCGATGAACAGGATGTAATGGAATTGCTGGGCAATCTGCTGGAAAACGCCTTTAAATACGGCGACAAACAGGTGCGTATGCGCTCCTTTATCGATGAGAGCCATTTGCGTATTGATATTGAAGACGATGGCCCCGGCGTCCCTGCGGATCAAACCGAGCGCATTTTAGAGCGCGGCCAGCGCTTGGACACCTCCATTCCCGGCCAAGGTATTGGCTTGGCTGTCGCCGCTGAAATTGTGCAAAGCTACGATGGCACCATCCGCATTTATCGCTCAGAATTAGGCGGTGCGCGCTTCAGCTTAACCCTCCCCCTACTCCCCGCCGACGACTAACCCCTTCTTATAACCATTTTGCAGATTTTCGCCCGCCACTTGTGAGCTATGGCTTACACGCTTGTCATCTTCGCCGCACAACACTTTCCGCTATACCGCACAAATCATGGTGATTTATGCGACTACTGCTTTATTCAACCAAAGACGATACTGGCACCATCTGCTCAATGCTGCTCTCCGAACCAACAGCTGAGCGACAGGAACTCACAGCCACGGATGGCACCAACAACTCTTACAACAATGCTGTAATCCAGTGGAGAAAGAAAATGTCATCCAGGACGTGTATTGCCGTAGATTCAACTTGCGACTTGCCTGCAAAATTTATACAACAACACAACATTGAAGTGCTGCCCATTTATATCAATCACTCCAAAGGGCAGGAGATGGATTATCGCGACCCGCAGACCATGCTGAACTTTTACAAAAACCATTCGCGCGACGTGTATGGTTTGGCGCAATCCGACCCACTCTCGGTCAACGATATGACCAGCATTCTCAAAGAGCGTTTGCTGCCGAAATACGATTTAGTACAAGTCGTGACAATCAACAGCAAAAAGAGCGATGTGTTTAAACGCGTTTCTGAAGCGGCATTGGTAAACGAACCCAAATTCCGCGAACTGGAAAGAAGCGAAGGACGCGCGCCGTTCCGCATTCGCCTGTACGACTCCATGTCCATGTTTACCGGCCACGCATTGCTGGTGTATGAATTGGTGAAACGTATTCACGTTGATCAACTACCGCTGAATAAATCGATTCGCGAAATCGACAATATGCGCGATCAGGTTTATGGCTATTTAATTCCCAACGATTTGTCGTATATGCGTGAACGCCGTCACCTGCGCAAAGGCGACAACAATATTTCCTGGATTAATTTTAAATTGGCCAGCGCATTAAACCTGCGCCCGATAGTGCAATTGCATCGCGGTGCGACCGATAAAATCGATACCGGTAAAGGCTTTTTGGGCGCGCTGGAAAAATTGTTTGTGCACGTTAAAAAACAAATCCAACAGGGTTTAACCAGCGAAGTGATTGCGATGAGTTACGGCGGCTTGCTGGAAGACATTAAAGACGAACCAATACTGGTCGAATTCCGCGAATTCTGTAAGCAATACAATGTAAAAACCATGCTGTCGATGATGAGCATGACCGGCGCAATTAATGTGGGGCCAAAATCATTTGCGCTGTCGTTTGCTACAGATAAAGACTTGGTGTGATGCGCGAGGGCACCTTCAAAAAAGTAGTAGCAATCCAGCCGCGATCATAAAGCGATTTGCAATAAGGGGAGTCGTCATCCCCGCACGCGGGGATCCATAGGTTTTAAAATCAAAAACTGGATTCCCGCAAGCGGGAATGACGACGGAGCACAGGCTGGACTCGCAAACGTGAATGACGAAGAAATCAGTCACCATAACCATTCGGATTTTGCGACTGCCAGCGCCAGGCATCCTGCATCATCCGCGCAAGGTCATATTTGGCTGTCCAACCCAACTCTGCTTTCGCCTTCACCGGATCGGCATAACAGCTGGCGATATCCCCCGCGCGGCGCGGCACGATTTTGTAGGGCACCGGGCGGCCACTCGCCTGTTCAAACGCCTTGACCATCTGCAGCACAGAATAACCACAACCTGTACCCAGATTGTAAGCACGACAGCCTTTACCGGTTTTCTCCGATGCCTGCAACGCCGCTACATGACCGAGCGCCAAATCCACCACATGAATGTAATCGCGCACGCCGGTGCCATCGACAGTGTCGTAATCATCGCCAAACACACTTAATTCTTTGAGTTTGCCAATCGCCACTTGCGCCACATAGGGCAACAAATTATTGGGGATTCCAGCGGGATCTTCGCCGATCAAGCCGCTTTCGTGCGCGCCAACCGGATTGAAGTAGCGCAGCAGCGAAATATTCCACTGGCTGTTGGGCGCCTTGGCGATATCGGTCAAAATCTCTTCAACGATAAGTTTGCTGCGGCCATAGGGATTGGTGGCAGAAGTGGCAAAACTTTCATCGATAGGCACTGAAACCGGGTCGCCATACACCGTGGCTGACGAGCTGAAGATCAGCTTCCAGACGCTGAACTCTTCCATCACTTCAGTAAGCGACAAGGTACCCGCCACGTTGTAACGATAGTATTTCATCGGGATCTGGTTGGATTCGCCCACTGCTTTCAAACCGGCAAAATGCATCACCGCAGCAAATGAATGCGCAGCAAACACGGTGCGCATGGCGTCTTTATCGTTGATATCCACTTCATAAAACACCGGCTCAACACCGGTAATTTGCGCTACACGCTTGAGCGATTCAGCGCTGCTATTGCACAGATTGTCGACCACTACCGGCAAAAAACCGCTATTGATCAATTCAACACAGACATGGCTACCGATAAAACCGGCGCCGCCAGTAACAAGAATGGGGGAACGTGACATGCAAGATTCCTTATAGAGATGTAAGCCGTTGCGCGCGCATTGAACCAGAGTTCAGGCGGCAGTATAAGGGCTGAGAAAGAATCTTTTATTAAATCATATAATTATTATTTAAATAAGATACGAATAGCAAAAAGGCAAGCCGAAGCTTGCCTTTTGGATGAACGGTTTTAGTTAACTAAAACTTATTCGATTGGCAGAGCGAAGCCCACTACAAATTTGGCTTCGTCGTTGTAAGAACCATCGACATCATCTACCACTTTACCAACAGTAAAGCTCAACTTGTCGTTATAGGCATAGGTCAAGTCAACGTGTGCCAAATCATCTTCATGAACGCCGTATTTAATGGTGAAGTCACCGAAGGTACCAGCTAATGTCATGTAGTTGTAATCGTCAGCGCCTTCAAGGTTTTCGTAGTAGGTGAAAGCAATTGGGCCGTAACCAATCATCGCAACAGCTTCTACCAAATCACCTGGGCTCACAGGTTCGCCGCCTTCAGAAGGTTTTGGATAAGAATAAGACCACACGCTGAGATCAAATGTGAAATCACCAACCGAGTTGCCATAACCTACATAAAGGTCATATTCCTGACCTCCTACAGAGTCGCCTGAACCAGCCCACACACCACCATAAAAGCCAGAACCGCTAACTTTCAAATCGCCCCAAATTTGAGGATCACCATTACCCAAATCCAAACCACGCCAGTAGTACATGTTGGCGGCGCCAACAGCGGCAGAAACTTCAGCGTGTGCCGCTGGAACAGCAAAACCAGCCATAGCAGACAGAGCGATAGCACCAGCGATTAATTTTTGTTTCATCTTCATGAGTTCTTCCTCTTAATGGTCTTTACTAGTTAGTTTTGAGGCAGCTATTGATTTATCACACTAGCTTGACCAGGTTATTGCAGATACCACGCCAATTTTATTTTTTACTTTAAAATCATAATGTTACAAATTGAATACAAGATTGCATACTCAAAACAAAATAACCACAAGCACAATCATGGTGCATAAAAACCCAGCGCGCCACCCCGGCGCGCACCAAAACAACTCATTTAAAACGAATTACATACTCTTTAATTTTTTGCAGCTCCTCCCGCGCACTGGCTCCCCCCTCTACGAGCGGAGGCTCAGCCAATTTACGCAGTAACCAAGCATTTAACGATGCTATAGCTGCACGAACCGACCATGGCAGATAAAGCAACAAAGCAAACAGCACAGTCACCACACCAACCAAGGTATGTGACGACAAATCCTCATCTGCTAATGCCTTGCCAATCACAATCGCCAATACCGGTGTCATCAAGGTTATAAGCGATACAACACTCGCCGATAAACGCTGCAGAATATAAAAAAACAACACAGCACCCACCAGTGAACCCACAATCGATAAATACAGAATCGATGCGCCTGACTTCACCGAAACCTGCTGCGGTAAAGTCCCATCCATTAACCACCAGCTCAATAACAATCCCGGCAATGAAAAGAGCAATGCACCACTGGCCTGCTGAAATGCATCAACACTTACCGCTTCTTGTTGGGTTAATTTTTTTACCCAAACACTGCTGAAACTAAACAAAACGCACGAAAGTAAAACACTGGCGATGCCATACACCGAACGGGTATCAAATTGTAATTGGTGATAAAAAATAACTACCAATCCAACCAAGGCCAATACCAAGGCCAGCACCTTTTTAAGCGTGAATGGATTTTGTTTTAACAGCAACAAGGTCATCAAACCAGTCGCAAAAGGGGTCAGCGCAAATATCACCGCCACCAAACCCGAGGGAATAAATTGCACGCCCCAATACACCACCGGCATGTTGGGAAAAATGCCGATAGAAGCGGCAAAATAAATGTGCCGATGCTGCCAATATGTGGCGAGGGATTTTCGCAACAGTCCGTGAATCAATAGTGCAATCGACAAGGCAATTGCCATACGCGCCACAGCGGCCGCAATAAAACTCAGACTATCGCTACTCCATTGAATAGCGAGCGGGGTAGTAGCCCAAATCAGCACTACTGAAAAATACGCAAATAACACAGCCACGGCATAACTCCTTATTGCCCATTGAGCAACTGACGAGAGAATGACCGCAGCGATACATTGGCAAAACTGCCAATGAAAACTCAGCAAGCTGCCAATTTCAACCTAGCAAGCTTGGAGTAAAAACTGAAACCAGAAAACAAAAAGGCCGCAGTTTTTATGCTGCGGCCTTTGTTTATAACGATTAACCAACTAATCAACAAATTCCGCCCAACAACGCGCGCACGCCACAAACCAAATCATTGGTCGTAGTGCGCGTGCGGTATGCTTGGCGGTATAAATTGGATACATAATTAATTGATCTAAGGTTATGAAGATTTGTAAAACTGGAGCGAGATTAATTTAATTTCTGTTCAGCCACAAGACATATTTGCATTTTTTTTATGCAACTGATTCACCTATACTCTCAATCTTATTTTTAATGACTAAACGAAATGAAAACATACCTGGTTGGCGGTGCAGTCCGCGATAAATTATTAGGCCGCAATGTCACCGAAAAAGATTGGGTGGTAGTAGGCAGCAGCCCCGAGCAAATGCTCACCCAAGGCTTCACTCCAGTCGGTAAAGATTTTCCGGTATTCCTGCATCCGCAGACCAAAGAGGAATACGCCCTCGCCCGTACCGAGCGCAAAACAGGTAAAGGTTACGGCGGATTCAGTTTTTATTGTGGCGAAGAGGTGACACTGGAGGAAGACCTTATCCGCCGCGACCTCACCATCAATGCCATGGCGGAAGATGCAAACGGCAATATCATCGACCCGTACAACGGCCAACAAGATCTAGCCGATAGACAGTTGCGCCATGTATCCCCCGCCTTTGCCGAAGACCCGGTGCGCATTTTGCGCATTGCGCGTTTTGCCGCACGCTATCACACCCTGGGTTTTCGCGTTGCCGATGAAACTATCACACTCATGCAAACCATGGTCGCCAACGGCGAAGTGGATCATCTGGTCGCCGAACGTATCTGGAAAGAAACCGAGCGGGCACTGGGCGAGCCTCATCCGGAAATTTTTATTGAGGTGCTGCGCGCAAGCCATGCATTGACGCGTTTATTTCCCGAAATCGATGCGCTATTTGGTGTGCCGCAAACCGCCACTCATCACCCTGAAATTGATACCGGCATTCATACACTGATGAGCCTGCAACAAGCAGTTAAACTATCGCCGAGCACTTGCGTGCGTTTTGCTACACTTTTACATGACTTGGGCAAAGCAACCACACCACAAGATGAGTGGCCGCGGCATATCGCCCATGAGGATCGCAGCTTGCCGCTGGTGAAAAAACTGTGCGAGCGCATCGCAGCACCAAAAGACTATAAAGACCTCGCCTTGATGGTCGCGCAATGGCACACCCATTGCCATCGCGCACTGGAATTGAAACCGGCGACCTTATTAAAAGTATTGCAAGCCAATGATGCGTTTCGCCGGCCAGAACGCTTTGAACAATTTTTGCTGTGCTGTGAAGCAGATGCACGTGGCCGCACAGGCTTTGAACAGCGGGAATATCCGCAGGCAGATTTTTTTCGTGCCGCATTAAGAGCAGCACAGGCAGTTGATATACCTGCTATTCAGCAAAGTGGTTTTAGCGGTAAAGAATTTGGCGATGAAGTAAACCGCCAGCGCCTGCAAAACCTGCTTCAATTAAAAAATAATGCGCAGTAATACAGAGGTAAACCCATGCCAACAACAACCAAAGTAGCGCTGGTAACTGGGGCAGCCAAACGTATAGGCGCCGAGATTGCACGCCAATTACACCAAGAAAATTTTAATGTGGTGATTCATTACCACCATTCAGCAAAAGCGGCGCAAGCACTGGTCGATGAGCTGAATGACCTGCGGGAAAAATCTGCCATTTGTATTGCTGCGGACCTCAATAATTTGGCGCAGATAAATAATCTTGCGGCACAGGCAGAGCAGTATTGGCAACGATTTGATTTATTGGTTAACAACGCCTCCAGTTTTTACCCCACGCCGATTGGCGAAACCAGTGACGACGATTGGAATCAGCTCATCAATTCCAATCTAAAAGCGCCATTTTTTCTCGCGCAGGCCCTGGCACCCGCGTTAAAAAAATATCGCGGCTGCATCATCAACATCGCCGACATTTATGCAGACAAGCCACTCAAAAAACACAGTGTTTACTCTATCGCCAAAGCGGGCAACGTCATGCTCACCAAAACACTCGCGCAGGAATTGGCACCAGATGTACGTGTTAACGGCATCGCACCTGGCGCTATTCTCTGGCCAGACGATGATCATAAAAAACCGGTAGATCGCTTATCCGACGAAAACAAAGAGAAAATGCTCGCCAAAATCCCACTGCAACAACGCGGGCATGAACTGGATATTACACACACAATTTTATTTTTGGCGAAAAATGCACCTTACATCACCGGCCAAGTACTCACGGTCGATGGCGGCCGCACACTTACTATTTAGCCTACAGGGCAGCTTAATACATGATAAGAACACAACTACTGACAGCAGCGGGTGAGCTAATCACTGGCGGAGAAGAATTAGTATCGCGCTGGCGCGAGGATCAAAGCGGATTTATCTGGGTTGATTTAGTCGGTGAAGACGCACCAAAAGAAAAAGCGTTTCTATTATCGATGAATTGCCACTCTCTCGCCGTGGAAGATGTACAGCGTTTTCGGCACCCACCCAAAACCGAAACGTTTAATGATTACACGCTCATCCTCTACCGTGGCATTACTGAATTTAATAAAGACCTCACCATCCAACAAATGACCATCGCATTGTTTGCCGGCGAGCGCTGCCTGATCAGTTGTCACCCACGCCACTCGATGGGAGTAAATCATTATTGGGAAAATGCCCACGCAGAAAACTTATTGGTTAGCCCTGGTTTGCTCGCCTCTCGCATTATGAAATTCTCAGTGGGTCGCTATTTGGAAGCAATCCTCGCGTTTGAACCATCGCTTAATGAGCTAGAAGATGCGATGCAAGACAAACCGAATGATGAGGTTATGCGCGAACTCATCAGCTACCAATCGCGCCTACGCAAACTCAAGCGCATTTTTAGCTATCACGAAAAACTGGTGACCAATTTATTAAAAGACGTGCCGCAGCGCTTAATCGATGAAGACGGCGATATAGAGCACGCATTGCAAGATTTATTTGAACGCTGCGAACGCCTGCATGGCTTGTGCACTATGTACTATGAAATTTGCGGCGATTTAATTAACGGCTACCTATCGATTAGCTCACACCAGCTGAACAATACCATGCGGGTGCTCACGGTAATTACAGCGATTTTTGTACCTTTAACATTTATCGCCGGCATTTACGGCATGAACTTCGACAACATGCCCGAACTGCATGCCCCCTACGGTTATTTTTATACGCTGGGTGCGATGCTGGTGATTGCCGCAGGGTTTGGGGTATTTGCTTACAAGAAGTGGCTTTGAAGATTTTTGTTAAGCGCGCGAAATTTGTTTACCCTGCCATGTAAAATCAATCGCCCACAAGGATTGTGAAGCCTGATCATAGCTTGCCCATAACTCTTGATAAGTCACTTGTAACTGAGGGTGTTTAATCTGCGCTGCGATTTCTGCCAAAGGTAAAAGTACAAAAGCATTCTGGGTGATTTCTGCGCGCGGCAACTCCACTCCTGCGTCAACACCCACAAAATCACCGTAAGTTAAAATATCTATATCCAAGGTGCGCGGGCTGAATTTGGGGCCGCTTCGTTTGCGGCCATTATCATCTTCAATACGCTTTAAAGTTTCCGATAATTCAGCAATGGATAAATCTGTATTCGCACCAACCACCAGATTAAAAAAATGACTGCCCGCAAAACCGACGGATTCACTTTCATAAACTGACGATACCTGCAGCTCACCAAACAAATCAGCAAGCGCATCTAACGCCGCCGTAATATTTTTGTGGCGCTCCACATTGCTACCAAGGCTTAAATAGATTGCCGTCATTCAGGCAGCGCTCCCGGTTTTTGGCCGCGCTCAATTAACAAACCCACATCGCGCGCGCCGCGAATTGCACCGGGCTTGCTTAAACGCAAACGCAACCAAGGCACATTAAATTCAGTGCGAATCACTTGCGCAATTTCTTCGGCCAGCGCCTCCACTAACAACGCATTGCGGTTTTCAACATAGGCAATCAAGCGCTTGGAAACCGCTTTGTAATTCAACGCGTATTGGATATCGTCGGTTTCGGCCGCCTTGCGAATATCGCTCGCCATTTCCAAATCGATACTCACGGTTTGGCGCACTTCGCGCTCCCAGTCGTAAATGCCGATAATCGTATCGATACGCAAATCGCGAATGTAAACAATATCCATAGAAAGCTTCTTGTTAAAGTGAAGAGAGTGTATTGAGCGGCCAGCGCGCTTTTACATTAATTGCCAAACCTTCGTGCTGGCCAGCAAGCAAGCGCTGACAACCGGCGTAGGCGATCATGGCGCCGTTGTCGGTACAAAATTCATGGCGGGCATAAAATACTTTTGCGCCGATTTTAGCGAGGCTCACATCCAAATCTGCGCGCAATTTTTTATTGGCAGAAACACCGCCCGCAATCACCAGGGTTTTCATGCCGGTTTGTTCGAGCGCGCGTTTGCATTTGATCACCAACGTATCGACCACTGCTGCTTGAAATGCATTGGCGATATCAGCGCAGGTTTGATCGTCGGGCAAACCATTGGCTTGTTTGTTGGCATTAACGGTGGTGAGTGTGGCGGTTTTTAATCCACTAAAGCTGAAATCCAAACCGGGGCGATCTACCATCGGGCGCGGAAATTTAAAGCGCCCTTCATTACCTTGCTCGGCAAGTTTGGCGATCTGCGGGCCGCCGGGATAATCCAGATCGAGCATTTTAGCGGCCTTATCAAACGCCTCGCCCGCTGCATCATCAATCGATTCACCCAGCAATTCGTATTCGCCAATCGCATCGACTTTGACTAATTGAGTATGTCCACCAGAGACCAACAGGGCGACAAACGGAAACTCGGGAGGATTATCTTCTAACATTGGCGCCAGCAAATGGCCTTCCATATGATGTACGCCGATGGCGGGAACACCCCAGGAATAGGCCAGCGCACGCCCCATCGAAGCACCCACCATCAGCGCGCCTATAAGACCGGGGCCAGAGGTGTAGGCAATACCGTCTATATCTTCAGCGGTAGAATCACTCGCCGCCATCACTTCATTAATTAGCGGCAACAGTTTGCGCACATGATCGCGCGAGGCCAGCTCCGGCACCACACCGCCATATTCTGCATGCAGCGCGATTTGGGTATAGAGCACATGCGCCAACAGGCCGCGTTCGCTGTCGTAAACCGCCACACCGGTTTCATCGCACGATGTTTCCAACCCCAAAATTCGCATAACCCAACCTCTTACCGCCCATTATGGAAAGGACGATTGACTAACATAAGGGCGGCTATGATAAAGGCTGATCAGACGAAAACCCAGCACTCTCGTCTGCTCAAGGTTGCGACTGCCATAATAAGTGTATAGAATCCGCACCCCTCGGATACTTCACTGTGTTTACACACTGGCGTCTATCCACAAGACATCATTTATTAGCTCTCTTTATTACAGGTAACAGCATGCCTTCAGTAAAACTTAAAGAAAACGAACCCTTTGACGTAGCTTTGCGTCGTTTCAAGCGCGCTTGTGAAAAAGCGGGCATTTTGGCTGATGTTCGCGCTCGCGAATGCTACGAGAAGCCAACTACCGTTCGTAAGCGTGATGCCGCTGCCGCTGTTAAGCGTCATGCTAAAAAGGTACAACGCGAATCTAAAAAGTTTACTCGTCTGTACTAAGTTACCCGCTGCCGCGTTTAACTCGGCAGCTTGTACGTAGTTTGACCGGTTCCGCTCGTTAGCCTGTTTGCATCTGTCATCTAACGAGTTGTGCGTTCCACTCCTGTACCCTAATTGATTACTCAATAACCGGTGAATCATGAGTCAACCAACGCTAAAAGACCGCATAAATGATGCCTTAAAGACCGCGATGCGCGCTAAAGAAAAAGAGCGCGTCGCGGTTTTGCGTCTTGTGATGTCTGAATTCAAAAAAATCGAAGTGGATGAGCGCATCGAAGTTGATGACGCGCGCGCTTTGGTCGTGCTCGATAAAATGGTCAAACAGCGTCGCGACTCTGAAACCCAGTATCGCAATGCCAATCGCCCGGAACTCGCCGAGCAAGAAGCTTACGAAATCAGCGAAATACAAGCTTATCTCCCCGCTCAGCTCACCGCTGCCGAATTGGATACGCTAGTCACCAAAGCCTTGGCCGATGCAGGCGTAACTGAAGCGCGCGACATGGGCAAAGCCATGGCGTTACTCAAGCCGCAAGTACAAGGCCGCGCGGACATGGGCGATGTAAGTAAGCTTCTCAAGGCCAAACTGAGCAACTAAATCGTCAACTGCTAGTCTCTAGCTATCCCCTCAGGCGACGATCACATGGCCGGCCTTATCCCGCAAAGTTTTATCGATGACATGCTCGACCGCCTCGACATTGTCGATGTGGTCGATAGTCGCGTTAAATTGCGCAAAACCGGCAAAAACTACAGCGCTTGCTGCCCGTTTCACGACGAAAAAACCCCCTCCTTTACCGTAAGCCCTGAAAAACAGTTTTATTACTGCTTTGGTTGTGGCGCGAGCGGCAATGCACTGGGTTTTGTCATGGATTACGAGCGCCTCAGCTTTCCCGAGGCCGTTGAATCACTCGCTCGACTGACCGGTTTGGAAGTCCCGCGCGAAGTGCAGACCGAAGCACAAGAAAAACGCGAGCAGGAAAAACGCAGCATTTATACCCTGCTGGAAAAAGCCGATGAGTTTTACCAACAGCAATTGCGCCACCACCCCAGCAAGCATCTCGCGGTCAATTATTTAAAAAATCGCGGTCTGGATGGCAAAACCGCCAAAACCTATGGTGTCGGCTTTGCACCGCCCGGCTGGGATAACCTGCTCAAAGCCCTCGCCACCAACGATGAAGACAAGCACCTGCTGATCGAAGGCGGCATGTTGATTCATCAAGAGCAGGAAAAGAAACTCTACGACCGCTTTCGCCACCGCATTATGTTTCCTATCCGCGATACGCGGGGGCGGGTAATCGGTTTTGGCGGACGAGTATTGGGCGACGACAAACCCAAATACCTCAACTCACCCGAGACACCGGTATTCCACAAAGGCCAGGAACTCTACGGCCTTTATGAGGCACGCCTCGCCTATCGCGAATTGCCGCGCCTACTGGTAGTTGAAGGCTATATGGATGTGGTCAGTCTGGCGCAATTTGGTATCGGCTACGGTGTTGCCACACTCGGCACCGCCTGTGGCCCCGACCATCTCGACCGCGCCTTCAAATACACTAGCGAAGTGGTGTTTTGTTTTGACGGCGACAAAGCCGGGCGCAGCGCCGCCCACCGCGCACTGGAAGCATCGCTCGACACAATGAGCGATGGCCGCACAGTGAAATTCCTGTTCCTGCCCGAAGGTGAAGACCCAGACACCTTGGTGCGCCAGATAGGCCCGGACAAATTCGAGCGCATGATTGAACTCGCCGTACCCTTTGAAGATTATTTGTTTGATGCGGTCGCCGAAGGTTTAAATATCCGCACCATGGAAGGCCGCGCCACCTTTAGTAAACGCGCCGCGCCACTGTTAGATCGCCTGCCCAAAGGCGTATTTCGTGAATTGATGTTTGAAAGTCTGGCCACTCGCACCGGATTAAATCGCAATATCCTGCAGGAATTAATTCAAGAGCAGCAAAGCAAAGGCGAAATACAGCCGCTTTTTGTGGCGCCGCCAACACCCATCAAAACCGAGGAAACCGCCCCCAGGGCTGCGCCACCTAAAGCAACTCCAACGACAAAAAACGAGCCAGAATGGGATCACCCACCGCTCGCAATCTACGCAGAATACGGCGATTTTCCGCAAGAATTACCACCTGCGGACTATCATGAGTTTTACGAGGAGCCGCGCGCACAACGCCAAGCCCTCAAGCAGCCCTATCAAGCGGGATTACAAGCGCGCGCCGCAAGTAAATATTTGATGCCGCCCGTGCGCAAAGCGCTAGCACTGCTACTCACTTATCCCGCACTGGCGAGCCTTGAAACCAATCACGACGAGTGGCTAGCAGATGAAACCGATGCAGATTGCCTAATGCTCGGGCGCCTACTCAAAGTGCTACATGAGCGGCCACATTACAATTTGTCACATTTAATTGGTTACTGGCGCGGAGTTTACGGCGCGGATAATACTGAGCGATTAGCAGCTGTTGCCGGGCATGATTTACTACAAGCGGCCAACGCCTTAAGCCAAAGCCGACAAGACAAACCCGCCAAAGCCGACTACGACACCCAAGCCGCATTTAGCGATGCCATGAGCAAATTGCGCCAGCAACAAAAGCAGAAAAAAATAGCTGAATCCTTGGCAAAATTAAAAAATGCCGACTTAACTCAACTCACCAAAGAAGAGCGCGATCAACTGGTGCGTGCAGCATTAGCAACAAAAGCAGAACCATAAACAGCAAAGCCGATCAGAATCTGTACGATTAGCACAAAACAGCTTGAAGATTTTTGCGTCACCCCCCATCCGCCTAGAATCCACCCTAGCAAGTGGAGTATAATTGCGGGCTTTGCATTTCACTCATCAGGTTTTAAATAGGGTTTCGAATGTCTGAAGACGTCCAACAGCAACAGTCCCGTATTAAAGAACTGATCGCCCGCGGTAAAGAACAGGGTTACTTAACCTATGCCGAGGTAAACGATCACCTGCCGGAGGACATCTCTGATCCGGATCAGGTCGAAGACATCATTCAGATGATCAACGACATGGGTATTCGCGTCTATGAAACAGCTCCCGACGCCGACACCCTGTTAATGACTGACGGCGACTCTGCCGCTGATGAAATCGCCGCCGCTGAAGCTGCCGCCGCTCTGGTTGCCGTGGAAACGGAAACTGGTCGCACCACCGACCCAGTGCGTATGTACATGCGCGAAATGGGCACGGTTGAGCTGCTAACACGCGAAGGCGAAATTGTTATCGCCAAGCGCATCGAAGAAGGCGTGCGCGAACTGATGCACGCCGTTGCTTACTGGCCAGGTGCGGTACAGCAAATACTCGATGAATATTCACTGGTCGCCAAAGAAGAGCGCCGTCTTGCCGACGTCATTATCGGCTGGCTTGATCCAGTGGAAGATATCCCCGCCTCTCTCGCCGAAGTGGAAGAAATTCCCGTCGCTACCGCCGCTGGTGCAAAACCTGCCAGCGATGACGACGAGGAAGAAGCGAGTACAGACGATGAAGAAGAAGCTGTATCGGGAGTAGACCCGGAAGAAGCGCGCGTTCGTTTTGAAGAGCTGCAAAAACAGCAAGACAAGGTGAACAAGACCCTCGCTAAATACGGTTACGGTAGCAAACAAGCTGAGAAAGAATTGTCAGCTCTGGGCGACCTGTTCAAATTCTTCAAATTGCCAGCCAAGCAATTCGACCCAATCTACAGCAAAGCGCGTGAGATGCTCGACAATGTGCGCAAGCAAGAGCGCTACATTATGGAGCTGTGTACCCGCAGAGCCCAGATGCAACGCAAAACCTTTATCAAAGAATTCCCCGGCAATGAAACCAACGATGCTTGGCTGCCTGAGTTTTTGAAAGGAAAAGTTGATCACGCCGAAAAACTCGAACGCGTAATGCCTGATGTGCAAACTGCGCAACAACAGCTTGCACAAATCGAAGCAGAAAGCGGCTTGAGCCTCGCCAGCATTAAAGACATTAATCGCCGTATGTCGATTGGTGAAGCGCGCGCTCGTCGCGCGAAAAAAGAAATGGTTGAAGCCAACTTGCGTTTGGTAATTTCCATCGCAAAAAAATACACCAACCGCGGTTTGCAATTCCTCGATCTGATCCAGGAAGGCAACATCGGCCTGATGAAAGCCGTAGATAAATTTGAATACCGTCGCGGCTATAAGTTTTCTACTTACGCCACTTGGTGGATTCGTCAGGCAATTACTCGCTCGATTGCAGACCAAGCACGTACCATTCGTATTCCAGTGCATATGATTGAGACAATTAACAAACTCAATCGTGTATCGCGCCAAATGCTGCAAGAAATGGGGCGCGAGCCAACGCCGGAAGAATTAGGCGAGCGCATGGAAATGCCGGAAGATAAAGTTCGCAAGGTATTAAAAATTGCCAAAGAACCCATCTCCATGGAAACTCCCATCGGCGACGATGAAGATTCACATCTGGGCGACTTTATCGAAGACACCACCATTATTTCACCGGTGGAGTCAGCGACAATGGAAGGCCTGATGGAAGCGACACGCGAAGTACTGGCTGGTCTCACTGCACGTGAAGCCAAAGTATTGCGCATGCGTTTTGGTATCGACATGCACACCGACCACACTTTGGAAGAAGTAGGCAAACAGTTTGACGTAACGCGTGAGCGCATCCGTCAAATCGAAGCCAAAGCCTTGCGCAAATTGCGCCACCCATCGCGCTCCGATCACTTGCGCAGCTTCTTGGATGAATAAAGCACAGCTTAATAATTAGCCATGCGTCAAATAAAATAAAACCCGCCTTGCGCGGGTTTTATTTTTTAACCGATACAATAAGTTGCCAACTATAGCCACATGCAAAACTTGTCTCTATAATGCGACCCCGCTGCCGCAAGGCAGATCAAACAGTTCCTCTTGGGGCCTATAGCTCAGTTGGTTAGAGCATCCGACTCATAATCGGCAGGTCACTGGTTCAAGTCCAGTTGGGCCCACCATTCATTTCCCGCACTTTTTTTGTGTTCTTGACACCATAATTTGGCCGTATTGGCCAATGTATCGTGTATTAGTACACCAAAAGTGGCCATAATTAAAAGCATCAACTGCCAAGAAGAGAAATTCTTACAGTATGTGGCATTGTTAATTGGCAAACAGATTTCGACACTAATTAATCCAACTAACTAGCAAAATTTGTGGAGCAAATTATCAAGCTCCAGCAGTATGCGGATTCAATTGAGCTTTTATCCACTTTTTAAAGTTATCAGTTAGACTTTCAATTTTTCTCTCAAACTCCCCCCGGTCTACGTTTCACCCTACAAAACTTCTTGGTTGAAACATCGAATTAACCCTTTACTATTCCATGTTATGAGTAACCAGTTTTATGTTATTCGATGTAATTGGCGCCAGACTTCCACAATAATGAAATACTCAATAGTCGTATTAGACTTCTGGGTCAAGGGCGATTTTTTGAGCTTAAGGTAACGGAATGGATAAACACAGAAAATATCGGAAAGCTCAGATGACAGCTCATATCTTTCAGGAGTTCGTTCAGGTTTTGTCTTGGCGGAGGGGGACGAGCGTGCACCCCACAAGCCTTTGTTGATACTCTATGCTCTTGGTGCCCTATCAAGAGGCCAGGAACTATTGCTCTATTCCACGCTTGAACTACCACTTACTGAACTGCTACGAGATTTTGGCCCCTCCAGGACAAGATGACATCCAGAGTATCCTTTTGTAAGGCTCACAAATGATGGAATATGGGAAATCCACGGTTTGAATCAATCTGGAATTGAAAGCTCAGAACTTGAGCGCAATTTGACTATCCTCAGGAAAGAGGAAGTTCGAGGTGGCTTTCGATCAGACATAAAGAATCTGATCAAAAACTCACCACATTTTTTATCGAAGCTGGTACGGCACATTCTAGACGAAAACTTTCCTGATACACTTCACCAGGAGCTAATTGAGCGCTGTGGAATAGAACTGAGGGAAAAATACTACCGACATCGTAGAAACCTAGATTTTAGGCTGACTGTATTAGAGGCTTATGATTACAAATGTGCCGTCTGTGGATTTTCCGCGCAGTCAAATGGAAGATATTTAGCCTTAGAGGCAGCTCATATTAAGTGGCACGCTTTTGGTGGAGCCGACAGCATAGATAATGGGATAGCTTTGTGCTCATTGCATCATAAACTTTTTGATTTTGGAGCATTTGGTATCCACGAGGGGATGATTGTTTATTCGGAAAAAATAGTAGGCAACCAAGCATTTGATATCCATTGTAAAAGCTTTCATGGAAAAAGTATCGGTGTACCGAATAATTATATTCATCAACCTCTAAAAGAAAATATTGAGTGGCATTCCACGGAAGTATTTAAATATCCAGCGCGAAAAATAAAAGCATCAGAAGGATGAGTCCATGGACTTCAGAGAAATTTTGGGTGTACTTTCAAAGTCATCACCCTATGCCGTTACAACCGCCGGAGAAATTATTGACCCCGAGCTCAGAGCTATTAAAGACAATCTATACATCGAAACAGATGTAGAATTGGCTTTTAAAAATAAGATCGAAAATATTTCCACAAATAATATTATATTCCTGTGTGGAAGTAGCGGCGACGGAAAATCTGAAATTCTGAGCAGATATAGTAAGCTGCATGAAGGCAAAATTGACTTTCATTTTGATGCTACCCACAGTTTTAACCCAGAAGCAACCGCCATTGAAACACTTGATGAAGTGATATCGACCTGGAAACAGCGAAAAAAGGCGTTGGTGGTAGGCATCAATATTGGCATGCTCGCCAACTACGAACGGGATGGAGCTAACGAGCATACTGATGTCAGAACGGCAATCGGCAGGTTTTTGTCTGATAGAACATCAGAACAAAATTTCATTTTTATTGACTTCGAAAGCTATCCAAAATTTAAATTTGAATCGGGACGAATTTCTTCTCCGTTCTTCAGCAGTCTCATTAATAAAGTGGTCGTTGATGACCAGAAAAATGGTTTCAAAAAGTATTTCGAAGAAGAGTATGGAAAAACCAGAACTGCCGATTACAAGTTAGTTGCAAATTACCTTCTTCTACGCAACATAAGTGTGCAGAAAGTAATTATTGAATTATTACTAAACGCGAGAATAAGAGAGGATCAGTTTGTAACAGCACGGATGTTGTTAGATTTTATCTATTGCATCCTAACAGGATCAGATTATCTATTTGATAATTTATTCAATGGTGGTGACAACGAATTGCTCGAAGCAATTTCAAAATTTGATCCTTCAATAAAACGTGATAGTGATATAGACAAATTCATATTGAATAGAGCATTAGATATCACCGACGAGGATTTTATCGAATTCCGAAATGAGTTAAAAGATAAATTCAAAATTACAGGGCCATTAAATCCTGCATCAGAAGTCCGATTAATGTATGTGCTGAGATATACAGCATTAAATAATAATTACCCTGCAAGATTTATAAACTCGTTTAAAGACTATCCAGAATTACTTTACAGGGAACTGTGGGAGCTACATCGTATATACCAGGGCAACTCAGATCATCGTAAGAAAATAAAAGCATTTTATGACGATATCGTATTTTCAGCTATTGATGGCTTTGCGAATCGCAATGCACCTTATTTATCAAAAGATCAATTTTATCTATCCTCGCATGGCGAATATGATATTGCCTCCGAAATAGAACTTGAAGTTTGTTACGAGTCCTTGACCGAGCACGACAGCAATAACATCCACTCCTTTAATCTTCATATTAAAGCCAACGACGAACGCCTAGATCCTATCCCACTGAATATTAATCTACTGGCTTTGATGCTTGATGTTGTCTCGGGATATCGCCCAAACGTACATGACAAAAGTAGTGTCGTCATTTTAGGCGATTTGGTGACCAAAATTACTAGCAGAGCCAGTGAAGCAGATCAGCTATTTCTTTTTAAAAATGGCAATCGTTTAGCCAGAGTAAAGAAGAATTCAACGGGAAATATTAAGGTAAGCGGTTAAAAGCTATGTCAATAATAAAATCAGATCTTAAACCGTCAAGCAACGTATTGAATAGTTACTTTCCAGCGAGGACAAATGTCAAAGAAGGAGATTTTGATTGGGGTGTGGCTAAAGCCATTGTGATTAGGAACCTATATAGAAAAGATATTAACTCGAAGCTTAAAAAGATTCAGGCAGAATCATCACAGAAAGAAAAGGTAATATTGGATGTATTTTTAAAGCAGTGCAAAGAAGATTTTCTGCTGAAACTCGACGACGAAGCGCTATGGGATTACATAAAGGATATGTATTTCGAAAACAATGCAATTTATGAAATATCCCCAGAATTCTTACTCTTCAAACTCGCACCCTTAACAGCTAGTTCGTCACAGCACAACCTTGCAAATATGTTCTCAAGTATGATGCGCGGGTATGGGCTCAAAGAATCCATTACCACTGTTAATAATTTCCTCGAATCTCACATTTTATCGAGTTTGAGATCGGAGAACATTTTAGAGGATTTCGAAGCCGGTACACGGCTCCTGTCCAAGGGTATTAATGAAGATGCCTATCTTCCATTCCTAAGTGACTGCTTTAATCAAGATTTAGACTTCTTAGCACACAGGCCCAAGTACATGTTGCAGCAATTGGAAAACTTGCTTCGTCTGTATGGTTACTTATATACAGCACAGTTGGCGCTCAACATTAAAAACTTAGAACAGGAGCCATCGCCAAAGCCTCTTTATTTCATCATGGAAAATGAAGCAGCAAGCAGAGAAAGGCCAGATCTTGTTCGTCATGGACATCAAAGTGTGCAACGCTTCATCCCTTACATCTTTCCTTATCTATCGATGTCTGAAAGCTTGCAGGATACAGATAAAGAAAACAATCAACACAGACTCCCACTTTGGAAATTAATAACAAAACTCAAACCTGAAGATACTCCAAAACTAAAAAAATATGCCGAAGATTTTTCAAAAAATAGACATGACGACGATGATTTCAAATTTCCATATGAGTATGAAAATGATGATCCGAAATATTGGTTGAATTGCCTTCTAATTGAAGCCGTTAAGCAATTTGACAAGAAAAAAAGCCGTGCAGCAGCTAATGAAAAATTTATAAAAACAACGGAAATTGAGCTGTGCTCAGAATTTGTAAAAGCCAGAGGTCAAGTGGGGAAAGTATTGGTCATGAATCAGGATTACATATCACTGATAACTAACTTGGCTATCGGGGGTTCAGATAAGCTCCGCTTTCACGAGCTTTTAGAGTCGTTCAAGCTTCGAGGAATTTGTTTCGATAGACAAAGCCAAAAAGCACTAATTCAATTCTATGAACGAGTGGGAAACGTGGAGCGCATGAGTGACAGTGGAGATGCAGTTTATGTCCGTAAAACCGTTTGAAGATTTTGTCGTATCCCACTTTTTATCCTTCGCCAAGGATCGTATTAAGCCGGGTTTTAAATATCAATTCAAATCCCCAGACGTGGAAAATAGTAGAAAAATCTATAAGTCATTTCACGCCCAGAGAGAGAAGCTAGGATTTTTAACTTTAAATAATACAACATTGGTTTGGGTAGAATGTCACGGAGTTAAACTCATTCCAGTAATTCACAAAGAAAATGATGGAATTGGGTATACCGAGAACTTTATTACTTACTTAAGAGATGAAGTTTCCTCACAAAAAGGTATCTTCAAGGATACTGCTTTGCTAATCCTACATAATAGTATGTTGGATACTATTATCAATAGTTCGGAAGATATTGCATCCACAGGGGGTATTTTTGACCCAAAACAAATTAAAGAATCGCTTTCTTTGCTCATCAATAATAACGATGCAATAGACGGCCAAGCAGTATCAAAAATCTTATTAGATTACCAGTACGACCTTATTCTTGAAGAAAAGGGGAGCTTGTTTGGTTTTGAACCATTGCATAATGCAATGTTAGATGGCGATATTAGATTCCATGAAATACAGCTGTTAAATGATCCAGCAATTCTGAAAATGGATTCGCACGTAGATCAGATTCGCAAAAGATTAGACCAAAATAAAATCATATATGACGACATTAGCAATGTTGTTCAGCATTATCCCGATCAATTAGTTGATTGGTTGCCTCAGTTTAGTGAGCAATTTATCCGCAAACATTTCAACGTCAACGACGATATAAACTCATGGAAGACATCGCTATCTCTGGATGAGGTATTGAAGGAGATTGAAAAAAATAGCATACAAAATCTTGAGCTTCGAGATGAAACGTCCGCAAGTGGAGATATTTTAGTTCGCACAAAAAGCGAAAGTAAGTCAGCTCAAAAAGAACGCCATATCATTATAGTTGCGGACATAGACAGAGCCGACTTCGATTTGAAGTTAGATTTTGTGGGGGCAAAGGTAAGCAGCGATGAAATTAAAGTTAGTGATAAGGAAAAATCTATCAGCCGCTCCAACTTGAGTGTCACGGGTACGGCTAAAGGTTCTTCAATCTGTGTAACGGGAGAACTATCTAACACTCCTGTGTATTTTACGGTGTCACTTGATCGACCAAAGCCTTCTGAAAAATTTAAATTTAAATGTCTCGTTGTAAGGCGAGAATGGTTCAACATTGATGCCATAGCAAACTCATATCTCGTTAACCCAAACAAAAAATTAGTAATATTACAAACGCAAGATTGTGAATTACAGATCGGACTTGGCACCAACGAAAAAGCAGTAACGGAAGTTTCTTCAACGGATATTTCTTTTGACGTAAATCAGCATTCAATTCTGAATTTTGAGAATTTGGCAAACGAAGTTGAGACTATTAGCTTTAGCATATCAAATGGCCCTGCATCTCTGAAGTTTGAGATTGAAGGGGCCGCGGCATCCGAAAATCTTATACTGCCACTAATATTCGATCTAGAAAGAGGGAGCAAGCTTTTCACAGATACTTTAAATGGCACATTTAATCGAACTAAGCAAAAGATTTATATTGAAAATAAAGAACTAGAAACAATCAAGTCCAGACTCGATTTTTTGAATTACGAAGCTCTTTGGATTGATGAAGGCATCCTTGCTGTCAATGGTACAGAACGTTTAAAAATACAAGATATCGAAAGTATTGCTCCTGAAATTGCAGAATCCTACAGTGCCCTATACGAGCACCTTAGAGAGGTTAATACACTACCCTCTTTAAGTGGGTGGGGCAGCGAGTACAGAAGCTTAGTTAGACGATTAGTCGATGCTTATTACCAATACCTAAGCAGCATTCACATTAATCAATTCTTGGATCAGTCTCATAAGAAGCTGTTAGAAATCGGCTTCCACAAAGATATTTATGGCGAATGGATTAGTTCTGTACACCCTCTAGTACTATCGTATTATCTAGATCTGTGTGAAAGGGCAAGCGAGGAAGATCCTGTTAGTTACCTCAATTTGCCGAGCGTCACACTGGAAAGACTAAATCCACAGGGCTTGTTACCTTATTTATTTGATGAAAAAAATGAATTTTGTTACGTCAAGGCGGAGCCAGATAACAGTTTCTGGCTTCGCTGCGTTCCCCAACAGGATACCAACTACAGTTATGTAACTAAGGTAGTTAGAGAAAAGGTGCGTGAATTTACAGAAATTTTTTCTCACCTATTCAAGTTTAAAAACCAAAATGTAAAACCCACGCTAATCATTAACTCCGTAAACAACAATGATAATAAAGAATTGTTTGTGGGTTTAGTCGAATATCTGATTAGAAATAGGCAACAAAGTGTCAACATCCACGTAAATCTCTATGATGATAGTTTTTCCTTCACGGAATTTGACCGCTTTTCAGAAATGTCGAGTTACGAATTAATCAAAAAAACTTACAACCTTAATTTAAGCAGAACAAAAGACTTCGCTGACACCGTTGTCGACTTGATGCGTACGCACATTACATATAGTAAATTCATACATACCAAAGTCGAATCACAAAAGTATGCTCATCTTACGTTTTTCAGAAACAACCAGAAGGTCGAAGTAATAGATGTGAATCCAGAGGAGAAGCTCTCTGGTATCTGCGCTCACGGGCTTATAACGGGCGAGGCATCATCCAATGAAAAAGGGAATTACATCACTGGTTTTGGTACCGCAAGATTTGATCACAACTCGTCAGTCTGCACCAAACTTGCCTTACTTTATGGCAGACTGATTAAACCCTCGAGAAAAAGCACGTTTGAATACCGAGATAACAGCGCAATTGCGCTTGCTGTTAATGATCGATTCAAAACTCAGTTAGAACGCTCGTACGCAAGCTCCATCTGGACAACAGTAATTGATCCAAAAGTGACTCTCGATTTTTTTGAAAGCACAAAAGACATGTTGCTTATTCATTATTCAGATCAATACACCAGCTCCGCTGGCTACGATGCCATAACCGTGACGCGTCAGACACAACTATACGACAAGGTGTTAGAAAAAGATGAAGGCGGTCTAATTACCGAATTTAATGCCTTTAATGGCGAGTGGTTATTAAAGCTCATTACCGACTCTTCTAAAGGACACAAGGAAAAAAAAGGAACATTATCTGCCTACAAGTTAGTGAGCATACTTCTTTCAAAGTCAGATATAGTCTGGGTTCCGATTTCGGCCGCGGAGCTAGTTAGGGTCTCTGGAAACATAGGGTTGAACATATCAGAATCCGAATTTTCTCGGTTTGTACATGGATTCAAATCTGGACCAATTTCGGACGATGTCTTGTTCGTTGGTTTTAAAGGGGAAAGCTTATTTTTGCTACCACTCGAAGTAAAAACAGGATTTGGCTATGATGCAATAAAAGCCATACGACAGGCTAAGGAGCTTGGCCGATATTTGGCACACATTCTTAACAGCAAAAATTTAGCCTCTGTCTTATACCGTAGCTTGTTCGTACGTCAGGCGATTCTGCAGATAGAAAAGTACCAGCTATATAAAGTTTATCCCGATGGTTATTTCACACCTTTTCTTGACCGAAAAGAGTGGTGGCTACAGGGAGACTACACATTGGCAAAAATTGATAACTATCCGGAGGGCTTTGTCGTCGCCAACTTAGAGAGCGACAAGTGTCTCTCCACTTCTGTGGAGCTAGCTGAGGGAATTTTAAAGATTGAGGTACCGTCTAGCTTTCTGAAGGCAACAATTTCTACCCCGTTGCAATCTCTTTGGAATGACCACAAATTCACAGCCATTGCTAGCATTCCTGATTTTTACTTCTTGGACGGCAAAACCCAATTTCATGAAATCGAGCAATCTCCCGCCTTGGCATCCCCTCAAGAAGCTCCTTTTTCAACTAATTTTGGTTCAACTACACCAGATAAACAGGACGAGTTACCACCAGCACCAGAAGTAGTCTCTTCAGAAGATAGCGCTTTAACCGGTGCGCAAAACTTGGAAAACAATTTGAAAGTCCTGGTTGGACATGATGTTAATCATCATGATCCTGTTTACTGGGAGCCTACCAATACGGCCAAGTTTATGAATACAAACTCAGGAATAATCGGGACGATGGGAACAGGAAAGACCCAATGTACAAAATCCATCGTAACTCAGTTGTATAGATACCAGAATTTAAATGTCGATGCTAAGCCAATTGGTATGCTGATTTTTGATTACAAGTCAGATTACGTAGATGACAAATTTCTTCAAGCTACTAATGCAAAAAAGTTCAATTTACACCGCCTGCCTTACAATCCACTAAGTCTATTTGGCGATACGCCAATGCTTCCCGTTCACACAGCGCGTGGATTTTCCGAGACGATGGCGAAGGCCTTTGCGTTGGGTCAAAAACAGCAGCTGAGGTTACGCAAGCTCATTGCCGAAGCCTATGAACTTGCCGGAATAAGCAAAACAGATTCCAACACCTGGTCAAAACCAGCACCAACAATCGCAGATATTTGGGCGCTGTTTATTGATCAAGAAAAGGTAGAAGAGGATTCACTGTATGCTGCACTGGAATCACTCTATGAATTGGAAGTATTCGAAACCGACACAAATAAGTGCACCAGCCTATATAAACTGATTGATGGAATTCGTGTGGTCGAATTAGCAGGATATCCACCACAAGTTCAGAATTTAGTGGTGGCTCTTACGTTAGACTTATTTTATTCCCAAATGCAAAAACAAGGTAAACCGGAAGTTAGAGGTGACTTTAGACAAATCACTAAGCTTATTTTAGTTGATGAAGCTGACAATTTTATGTCGCAGGACTTTCCCAGTCTACGAAAAGTGCTTAAAGAAGGTCGCGAGTATGGTGTGGGAGTGATTCTTTCTACCCAAGATATAACGCATTTCAAAACAAAAGAGAACGACTATTCAGCATACATTCTCAGCTGGGTTGTTCATCGTGTATCTCAAATAAGCAATCAAGATATTAAATCTTTATTTAACAAAGATGATAAGAGTGATCAGGAATACCTGATGAAATCTATTCGTGAGCTTGAAAAGCATCATAGCCTATATGTAAATGGCGACAAAAAAATTGTAAAAATCAAAGACACAGCGTTTTGGGAGCTATAAATTATGTCGACAATTATTGAAGCTGATCCATCAAAAGATTTTTTTATTAGCATGTTAACTAGAGATATATCCCTTATCTCATCAATTGTCGATTTAATTGATAATAGCGTAGATGCTGCGATTAGCTTAGGAGACATTGAAAATAAATTTGTCAAACTTAATCTAACAAGAAATAATTTTGAATTAGAAGATAATTGTGGAGGTATATCTATAGAAGCAGCCACCACGTATGCCTTTAAATTTGGCAGGCCATCTAATGCACCAAGTACAGCACTTTCAATTGGACGATTTGGTGTTGGCATGAAGCGGGCGCTATTTAAAATGGGCAAAGCATTTTCGATTATTTCCATGCACAGAGACGGCTCTTTTAATGTATCTGTAGATGTTGATAGGTGGCTCGAACAACCAAAGAATTGGTCTTTTGAGATGGATACAATCGCAACCCTAGAGCCTTATGGAACCAGAATTGACGTTAATGTGTTACATCAATCCGTTGCAGAAAGCTTCGGTGAAGATACTTTTTTGAGGCGACTTGAAGATGCAATTGAAAAGGCTCACTTTATTATTCTTGGAAAGGGATTCAATATATTTCTGAATAACGTAAAGATTGGATTGAAAAATATTTTGGTTCGCGCTTCCGATGAACTGAGTATTGCAAGCAAGAACTTTCAACTGGGCGAAGTCATTGTTTCAGTTAAAGCTGGTATCGGTGAAAGAGATCTTCATGCAGGCGGATGGAATGTAATTTGTAATGGACGCCTTATTGAGGTTTCAAATAAAACTCAATTGACAGGTTGGGGGGACGGCGTTCAAGCTTATCATCCAGACTACGCTTTTTTCCGTGGAATAGTTGAGTTTACCTCTACAAACGGCGACTTACTTCCATGGAATACAACCAAAACCGGTATCGACTCAGATAATTCAATCTACAAATCTACCTTGATCGAAATGAAAAATGTAATGAGGCCTGTTTTAGCATTGTTGCGAGATCTAGTTAAAGAAAAAGAAAATCACGAGAGCGGTTTGATTGACGAGACACCTATCCAAGATACCATCAATAATTCTTCACTCAAAAGCATTTTCGACTTAAACGACTATAGACCGTTCGTTCGTCCGGACTTTATCGAAGTTAAAAGACAAATTGTACACGGGAGGATTTCCTACCAAAAACCAATACAAGATTTGGAAAGAGTTAGGGAGGCATTGGGGGCAAGAAGCAACAAAGAAGTTGGCGAGCTAACATTCGATTACTATGTGGACAATGAACTATGACATACATAGCAAGTGGAGATCGCATAAACTACTCTTTGCGTCCGGCAAAGTCTGTAGAGAGAAAGATGCTAAAAGATTTATTTTCTCAGCTTTATCCTTTCGGACCTGTTTCAGGATATAAATATATTGGATTCGGATCAAAGTATTTTTCTGACTTCAAGTTGTTTCACCGTGCTTTGCATATAAATGATATGACTAGCATCGAGTCTGATGTTGAACGTCGTGAGAAATATGAGTTTAATAAGCCGTTTGATTGTGTATCATTATTGCCTGGTCGGTCTACTGACGTTCTCCAACGAATGACCTACGCGAGAAAATTTATTGCTTGGTTAGATTATGATGCAGCTCTTGAACAATCTGCGCTTGATGATCTGGATTTGCTAATCGGAAACGTGTTTTCTGGATCTGTGCTGCTGGTCACTTTAAATGTTATTCCACCCAAAATTGGTCAGTTGCGAGAAGAATTTAGATCTCCTAATGGGCCACATCCTGATTTGCTCAAATTAAAATTAGAAAGTCTTGTATCTGAGGAATTCATTCCAATGGATTTTCCAAAGGCTCGGTTAAATAAAGTGGAAGTATACTCTCAATTAATTCGCTCAATAATTCTAAACAGAATAACCAAAACATTGTCAGAAAAAAATGCAGCATTGAGCGACGACGAAAAATGGGAATTTGAGCAACTGGTTTATTTCAACTACAAGGATGGCGCGGACATGAGCACTATAGGATGGATTTTTTTTCAAAGAAAAGATAGAGAAAAATATAATGCATGCAATCTAACATCATTAAATTTCTTCAATCAAACTGAGAATGCTTGGAATATAGATATTCCAAACCTTACCACTAAGGAAATTCGGCACTTGCAGGAAGTGATGCCACTCATGGGTGAAATTGACAGAGAAAAGTTAAGTGATGTGATCTTTGCTGAATCAGATATTGTTTCGTTCTCCAAAATCTATAGATACTTCCCAAATTTTTTCGACATCGAGATGGCTTGAAAACTGTAGTCATTACTGTGATTTAGGCTAGACATCTGAATGCAACCAGTTGTAACGGTAATTAGCTCTGATGAATTCACATCCACATTTCACTTTTAACGAAGAATCACATGAACCCCTTAGACAGCAAAGATAACTGCACCAAGTGCAAAAGCTTCAGGGATTTATGCCTCCACCTGCATGAATTATTTTTGTTTTGCGAGCTGTTAAACAATGATCATCCAGTTTTTAAAATGGATAGAAAAGCAAAAGTTGAATCTGGAAGAGCTAAAACTGCCAATATAGCAAAATGGTTAAGGTTGGCCAGCCAAATTAGTTCAGTTGAAATGAATATGTTTAGATATGAAGAAGCTCATCAATACTGTGAACCTGTCGCAGACGCACTTCAATCAAACGCAGATCATTTTTCATCTATTATCACTCCACTAACAAGATTTATTTTTGTTGCTAATGCACTTGAGGAAGCTTATCGATTCGCGAGCCCCGTATACGAAGATAGATTAGAAACTTATAAAAATCTGAATAAGAAGATAGAGAGAAAACGAGATTATTCTATGCAGGCATCTTGGGTATTAGAGGAAAATCTGTCTAGCACCAATGTACCGAAATATTATGAACATAAAGTTGAAATACTTCAGTGCCTTTCAAAAAAATATCAATCAAACTTCAATGTTAAATTTGACACCAATCTCGAGAGTAAAGAAGGAATATCTTACGGTTTATCTTTAGTAAGAGATATTCGAAATCAAGTTGCTCACGCAGAGTTTCCAATAATTGATGATCCTGAATACGCGCTTGAGTTTTCCAATCCGAATAATAAACATCTGATATTACGATTGCTTCAGCATGCAACCAGGATCGCCGCAATGAATATTCAGATGTTGTTGCTGACCACAAATGATGGATTTAACTCGGACGAATATCGTTATCTTTGTGATGACCCAGATTTTGGAGATAGATTACAAGCTCTATGTACAATCATGTATTTAAAAAACTTACATTTGAATCAAGAATTTGGGTTAAACGAAAGCACCCAATGGCGGTTACATCAGGTGTGGAGGGAGCAAAGCGCGAAAAATTGAATGTGCGCAACGTCACTTTCACACCTGAGTTTCATGGCTATCCAACCCGCTACCTATCCTGCAACTAGGGCCGATAGATTCTTTGTGTTTTCGATTAAGGATGATCCATCCTCAACATGTTTATTCCAGGCGTTGTAGAGTTCTCTATTACTCAACGATGGATACGCTTGTTTCAAAAGCATCTCAATGATTTCAGGATAATCTCCAAGCCAGGAATGTTTGTCCAACTCCCGTCCCTTGGTATCAATTGTGTGACGATTAGGATTGTATCGAAAACTGCCTTCAATCGACTTAAAGAACGCAACCCGCGCTCCTATGTTTGGAGTCAATCCAGTATTCCCTTGTAATCTCATCAATGATTTGAGAGCCTTCTCGGATATTTTCATTTTATTAGGCAGCATCAGTTTTGCCTCCAGAAATAACCTTCGCTATAACATGAATTACCTTCGCGCGAATTGTAGTCTACTGAGAATGCATGTGATATTTCCGGCGAAAGCTCATTATAAAATTCTTCATCAATCTCCGTGTCTGTCGAGAGAATCAAAACCTGGTGACTAGCAATCGGAAAGTAATTTTTAATTAAATTACTTCTATGCTTGGAATCTAAGCGCCCTAACGGAGTATCGATAATAACCGGAAGATTACGACCAGAAGTCCGACCCAACGCCTCTAGCATCGCTATCGCATAAATTTGGCGCTCACCAGCCGACAAAGACTGCTTGTTTATAGATTTTCCATGAGCGTCTGTTAATGTGACAGAAAATGTTTGTGGATGAATGTGAGCCTGAATTTCCATATCATCCTTTCTGGCTAATTTGCTAAACGACTTAATGAATTCTTTCTCTAAAATCTCTAACTTTCTATTCTTCGTTTTTTCCGCAAACTCTTCTAGCATCAACCGAGTGTTTGCAGCCAACTCGATGCCTTGCCCATGAGACATAGATTTCCGATACATCTCATTTAAATCACGAAGTTTTCGTAGGCTATCCATCGCATCACGCAGATACTTTTTTGAAACCTCTACATTTTCAGTTAATTGTTTTTCTAGTGACACTCTTCTCGTTTGTAGGTTATTTAGCTCCCCGAGAACATCGTTAATCCGAGACTGATCGGGAGCGCGAGCGATATTCTTTGCTGCCACATCAAGTTCCCTTTGAATAGCCTCAATGCTCTTGCTCAATTTTTTTGCTTGCGCTACCTGCTGTGGAACATACGTGCAGATGACTCCCTGAATACGTTGAAAATCTCTTTCAGAAATATCATGTACTATATTTGCGTCTTTCTTTGAGTCCATTATTCCGGAGAATGATTTTTCTATAGCAGACTCAAGTGTTCGTTTATCAATGTTTCGATTTAATTCTCTTCGCAAAGAATTCAGATGCTTAGAAATTTCTCTGCGGGCATTAATATTAACTTTAGTATTTTGTTCGGACTCCAATTGTTTTAAAAGCTTTGCTAAAGACTTCTGAGCGAATGCAAATGGAATGGAGTCGGCCAAAAGCTCCCTTATTTCATTCGTTGCGCTATTTTTCTGTTTAATCAGCTGCTCACTACGCGCCTCTTCCGCTTGACGTGATTTTGCCCAAGCTCCACCCAAATCATTAAGACGTTGAGTTACCGAAGCAATTTCTTTGTTTAATGCCGTAAGCTGAGTTTTTAAGGCGTTACCATTTTCTAAGCTGGCCTGGTACTGTTCGTAAAGTAACGTATAGCTAGCTTCATATGCTTTCAATTCTTTTCCAATTTCTTTGGGGAGCTTTACTTGAGTATTCTCTTTCAAATAAATACCCAAATCTGCTCTCAGGCGCTCGATGATATCTAGTCCTAAAAGCCTTTTAATAGCATAGGCAAGCGACTCGTTATTAGTGTCTTCAGCGAGATCGGCTATCTTTTCTCCATCGAAGAAAAATAAATCTGCAACCCCAATAGGTATAAGCTCATTCAAAAAGCTTTGTAATTGTTCATAGTTGAGCCCTTCTAATGGTTGCTCATCCTGTTGAACTTCTAATAATTCAATGAGCTTTCCTTTCTGATTTTCCCAATTTCGAACAACTCTATATTCATGGAAACTCCCTTGTTTTCCGTAACTAAAACTGAGTTCTATAGCTGCTGAGTGCGGCGCAACGACACTTTTTTTCGGTCTGTGAATATAATCGCTTAGTTGATTGTGGTAGGCCTGAAAAGATACATTTCGACCAAGACTTGCACGGCCGTAAAGTGCTAATCGAATCGCCGTCAAAGTGGTAGTTTTTCCGGCACCGTTCAATCCGCCAAAAAGAATAATAGGACGCCGTCTTCCATATTTTATTCTTGGCGTGAGATCAATAGAATGCTCGCCACTAAATACACCAAAATCGCGGATTTTTAATTCGTTTAATATCAATTTGTTAACTTCTCGTATTCTTTAGCGAGTTCTTTTAGCTTATCGTCATAGCCCACATCCAGTCCCTTCAATTTGGACTTGTGAGTGCTCGCCTCCATTTTCGCTTTAATAGACTCTAAAGACCCCCAATCCTGGTTGAGTAATGAATCTACTTTACTCATCATTCCAACTCGTCTTCCAAGCCCATCCATTGATAATTCAAGCTCTATAAGCTTCATTGCTAGCTCTGCTGGAACTCCGTGTTCCGCTCCTAATTCCTTGAGCAAATCAGCATCTGCTTGAGTGAAAGCACCTGCATCTTGATCTGCCCAATTTAAATCAACCCCATAAATCTCACGATATATTTGAGGTAACGAATCTGCCCAATCTGGTTCATTTGGGTCAAACATCCACTCCCTACGAATTGCATATAGCTCTTCGGGTTGAATCAATCGAATATCTCTTCCTTCATCCCTTAATTTCTTTTCAATCGTCAATAGTTTCCTCAACCAATCCTGCCGTGTTTTCATCCAGTAGGGACCAGGAATAGTCTTTAGTTCGGTGCTGCTATCGTCATTTATTGCCTTGTTGGCGTAATGAACCTTGCCGGTTCTTCGTTTGAAATTTCTGTATCTATCCTTATTGGCGGGTATGGTGCTTTCATAAAGTTCGTTTCTAAAATCCTTTAGGTGCTGTAACCATGTCTCCCCAGATTCGATAAGCCCCTCCATTGCACGATCTTTTGTAACTACGGTACATGTCCAGCATCCAAATCGTGAGTTTCCACAAGAGGGTGTGTTGGTATCAATTACCAATGGGCACTCACCGGCATTTGAATCTTTATACAAATCAAATAATTCAAAATGGTCACCGCCCCAAGGAGCCGGAGCACCCAGTAGATACATCCAAACATCATCAAACGTCCAATCCTGTATTGGAAGATAAGTAAATGCGCCAGGTAATGATGCATGGCGGGAAAGGCTTGAACCGTCAATTCTATGTTTCGCAATTACTTGCGCTCTTGAGGCGCTTTCTTCAGAGCGAGCACCCAATACAACGATTACCTCTCCAAAGCGAGTTACCTTATCTAAAATAAACTCGCTTACTGGATTAATTTTCATTCGCTCTGTGCACCAACGAAAACTTTGTGTTGGCGCTGGATAGCCCTTACCCAATAAATTTGACCAAAACGTTTGATCCATCTGGGGGGTAACTTTATGGGCTGAAAAAGGAAGTTTTGATTGCTTTGCGTGTAAATTGACTTGATTCACTACCCCATCAATCATACCGACAACCATTGGAGTTTCGACCAAGGTGTCTGATGAAATAACATATATATGCTTACGGCGCTCAGCAGGCTTTAACTTTTGAATTGCAACATAAACCAGAGAAAGGGTTGCCGTACTATCTTTACCGCCACTGAAGCCAATCACCCAAGGCTTTTCATCTTCTAAATAAAGCGTTTGTATTTCCTGAATGAGATCAAGCAATGGGCGCCCGGCCATACTGGTTTCAACCAGCATTTCATCCATAGATTTATAAAGTGTTTTCGATTTAGCCATTTGTGAATTGCTTTTCCAGGATTAAGCATTCTGCACTTAACGGTATGCCGATATGCTTTCTTATTAAATTTGCGGTTAAACCTACATTTGTCCGTGCTTTGCTCAGCCTACCCAACATTAATGCCCTACCTTCCCAAACGGCGGAACTAGATCGAGCCCAATCTATCTCTTCTAGCTTCGCTAAAGACTTTTTCCAATTCTTTGGTTTTAGGCTCAATAAGTCAGCGCCTGCCAACCCTAAGGCATGTAATGCGACGCCATGAGCGTGTACATAATTTTGACGTAAGTCAGCGGTACTCACTTCTTTTCGTTCCGCAGCTTTCCAATCAGGCATATGTGCGCACACCTCATTCCAATAAGATGCGGCAATTTGCTTTTCTTCAAGCGAGGCTGAATCTTTCGCAGATTTTTTTAGAAGACTACGACTCGCCAACTTAATACTACTCAGGGTAAATAACTTACTGCTACGATTAGAAAGGCTGGATTTTTCCATATCGGTCAGCCTTCGGAAGCATTCGACATTCTCTACCACGTATCTCGCGAGCTCCGCACACGGATCTCGATGGTCATAAAGGGTACTAAGGGAATCGTTAGGGCGAACTGCATATTTATTCAAATCGGCGAACATTTGTTGGCTTCGCTTTAAATCCTCATCAACGAAGAAAAGCACTGGAATATGGTCATGGCCCAACTCGTGCGAAGCTTTAATGGCTTCTTCTATTGCAGCTCTGCGATGCTGCCCATCGTTGATCAGTATTTGAGCATCCATGGATAATGTGAGCATGCCCAAATTTACTGCGGGGCCAGTATCAGCTAAAGGCTCGAAATGCACCTGTTCACTCACTGATGCGGTGATTGCGGACAAGGTATAGTCTTGAGGATTTGAAATCAGATATTCACTGATCTCAGGAATACGGCTTTTATTCAAAATTCGCTGAGCCCTAAGCTCGGCAGGCACCTCTTCTTCATCAAAGATGAAGATTTTTGGAATTATACGCATAGGGCACATTGCGATATAGCATGGCCTACCAGCCTGAATACCTCTCACCGCAGGAAATGTATGACTGTATTCCCTAATCAACGTCTTGGCCATGGTTATACTCGAGAGTCTGGAATTTTTTACCTTAGTGATGATATATTCACTCATGGCTGGAAGTCAATTTTTAACATACATAACTACTATACTTGTCATAATTTGTACATATTTTGCACTTAGCTTGTCAAAAATTAACGTCCAAATCGTTACAGCGGGACAGACTTATGAAAAGAGATGAAAATCAAAAAACTGATGTGGACGTTAAATTTCGATGGCTTTCTAGCAAGGAGACGATGCGAGCATTAAAGTTATCCGGCTGCGACTTAATGCATAAACGAGAACGAGGCGAACTTAAATATCGCAAACAAGGAAATGCTTATTACTACCTAATAGAAGAATGAACTTTTATTTTCATACCCCGTGAATTTTTGGAGGTTTTGCTAAGGTGGATTACAAAGAATTTTCGACTCTTGTAAAAGCTGTCACTTTCGGCAAGCAACTTCCAGATGCTGTGTACATTCATGAAAGCGCTCTTCATACAATTCCTGAAAACCTTTTTCATTTAGTTTCAAAAGTTGCAATCGCGCTAAAAATTCAAAGAAACGAATGGAATTTATTAAAGTTATATAAACGAGATTTTAAAATATCGCTATTGTTCTACCCGAATTTTGATACCGAAAGCTATCCAGTTTTACATACGAGCTTTACCATCGACCTTCAGAGACTGTCGATGCGAAGAGCTGAGTATGGCCAAACGGATAACCCACCAATCCTTCATAGAAAAGAAACCTTCGTCACTTCAGATTATCCACAGGCTGAGCTTTTTAAAAAAATCACTAAAGAAGCCGAGGATATCGGACTATTTGAGAATGTTCGAACTATTGGCTTTAAGAAAAACTGGGAAAGATTAATAGCCTCAAAAGGCTATTACCTTGACGAAGAGGGTCGATTGTTACGACGACCTCAAGAGACGAAAATATCTACCAATGGAACAACATTTTCCGAAAAAATCCAACGACATCTCACAGCGATAGATCGCAATAAGCTTTCAAGTCCAATGCAAATTATAGCAAGACATAATTATCTTAATGGTGAAATGTCTGTTTTAGATTACGGCTGCGGAAAGGGAGATGACGTGAGAGAGCTGGAATCTCATGGTATTGATGTGTCTGGATGGGATCCGGTGCACAATCCAGAGGGAATGTTAATAGAAAGTGATATTGTAAATTTAGGTTTTGTATTGAATGTTATTGAAGATAAAGAAGAGCGAAATGAAGTGCTTCGCCGAGCATGGACTTATACCAACAAATTTCTCATTGCTTCTGTAATGATTGCGGGAGAATCTCATATAAAACAATTTAAGCCTTACCGCGATGGGGTCGTGACAAGTAGGAATACTTTTCAAAAATATTACACTCAATCAGAATTTCGTGGGTACTTGGAATTAGTTCTTAATGAAAGTGCAATAGCCGTTGGGCAAGGAGTATTCATTATTTTTAAGGATAAGATTGAGGAGCAAAAATTTTTACTTGAGAGGCAATACGTAAAACGTGATTGGCAGCAGCAAACCCAGAAAATACCTAAACTTAAGGTTCGTCAAAATGAAGAACTTAAGCTTGATATGCATTCAGATCTATTAAATGATTTTTGGGCAAGGATTCTTGATCTTGGGCGAATTCCTACTAATGACGAGTATGAACACTCATATCAATTAAGAAAAATATTTGGATCACATAAAAAGGCTTTCGAAATACTCATCTACTTCTATGACGAAACTATTTTTGAGTCTGCTAAAAAAGCGCGAACTAATGATTTGTTAGTATATTTTGCTCTCGGGCTTTTTGACAAACGAAAGACTTATAGCCATATGCCGGAAAGCTTGAAGCGCGATATCAAAGCTTTTTTTACCACGACTAAACTCGCCATTGAGGCAGCAACAGAAATACTTTTTAGCGTGGGCAGTTCAACGTTAATTGAAAAGAAAGCGAAAGACTCATATTTGGAAATGAAAACCGGCGAATTTACTGACGGTCATAGCTGGATACTTAGTAAAGATTTGATACCTAAGCTCCCTCCCGAGCTGAGAATTTACATCGGGTGCGCCACACAACTGTATGGTGATCTTTCAGCCATTCAGTTAGTTAAAATTCATTTTACTTCAGGCAAGGTTAGTTTAATGTCGTATCGGGATTGGGACAAAGAGATACCTTACTTGATAGAAAGAATAAAAATAAAATTGCGCGAACAAGATGTAGACTTTTTTGACTATGTTGATAGATATGAGCCACCTCCACTGCTGAATAAACATTTATTTATCTCTCCCTAAATCAGATACAAAAAAGGAAAACGAGTTACTCTAATTCATCACAGCGCTTCGTGATAGTGGAAATCAATCAGGAGGGAGAGATTGAAATATCTTCACCATTCGATGATTTCCACGCCGAAACAGCTAACATTTTTTGACATATTTACCTCGTTCAACGATAGAATATCGAGTTTTTTGTAATCAATAACAGCATGAAAGGACATCCGAAAAATGGCAATACCTCACGTTTCAAAGCCGTATGCGCTAAAAGATAAAACTGAACGCATTGTTGATAATTTTGCAATGCTTGAAAGCCCGACGCAGGCAGATTTAAATCGTGTAAAAGTAGAAGCACAGGTTCAGTTTGGTATTGAGCAATACCGGGCAGGGGCGCGCGATATAGACGAGATTGAGCTGGAAGCCGAAAAACACGACTCGGCACGTCTCGCTCGTCATTTGGAAGAGGCCTGTGATCCTCGACCTAATAAATACTGTCACGCTCATGCGATTGTTGCAGGCAAACATCCAGAAGCCGTAAAACTTCGCGCTGTATTAGCTTGGCGAAAAATGCGCATTGATGATCCGCATAACGGGTGTTGGTTACCACAGAATACAGCAGCAAAAGTCCATATGCCTAAGCGTTTGAGTAACGCGGTTCCACACAGCCGAATTCATCGTTTTAATTACTATTTTTGGTTAAATACGCGCATTACCTTGGCGAGTGCCCCGACCTTTGAAGCTCTTGCGCATATTTTAGGTTTAGTGGAAAGTGCATTGCAAAACAGCGCCTTTCCTGATTACGTTATGAAGCGTAAGGGTGTAGGTTTACCAGTATGACCATTTACCGTATTCATCCGGATCGTATGCATTATCAGTTACTAACAATTTCCTCTGATGAGGTGATTCGTAAGCTTGGTAAGCAAAACCCATTTCATATTGACCCCACACCCAAACCGTACGCTGCGATTTGGAAGTCATTAGAAGTTTCGTTTTATGACAGTACATCGAACAAAAACAAAACCAAACAACCTGATATCAGCGTTGACCATGGACGTTTATTCTTAAATAAATCGGCTTGTGATGCGTTATCAACACTTATCAGCGCAGATGGAGAAATTTTACCCGTATTATATGATGGGCAAAACGGTGCCATTTTTAATACGTTGAAATGTGCAGAAGATTTTAATGCTCTTGATACAAAACGCAGCACGAAAAATGATTGGGGCGATTTGCAATCATTGGCATTTGTTGAAGAAAAAATTGATACGACAGTTTTGTTCAAGTGTCAGTTTGAAGGTTTTACAGGCTTGTTTTGCACAGATGTGTTCAAAGCTGCAGTTGAGCAGGCGCACTTAAACGGCATAACATTTAGCCTTGATTTGGCAAATATTTTTCCGCCAGACCCATCTGCCCAAAAACCTGTTAAGCAGTAAATAACTGAACTTTTGGAACTTACATTAAGTTTAAACAAGGCCGCATGGGGCACGCAGAATTATTTATGAATTGGGCATTCAGAAGTGCAGTCAATATACTTCCTTTAAGTAAAGATCAGAAAAGTCTGTCTTTAGCTCTTACAGAGTGGGTTTACACGGGAGAAATGTACGATCTCGAAGCCCCTAATGAAACTTGCCAATTATGCGATCATCCGAATATTCGGTATCAATTCAATATTCGTAATGCACATAACCACAATGAGTTATTAGTTGGCTCTGAGTGTATTAATAAATTTGAAATTAGGGCAGTTGATGAATCTGGTGCTCTGCTGAATGTGATTGAATCACGTCGGAAGGTCAATCGAGACAAGCGGCACTTAGTAAGTGAGGCGAGCAAGAAACGGCTTATTAATGCGCTTGTCGAACTTCTGAAAAAAGATGAAGAGTTCGAGATTGAAAACTTCATCAACTACGTTCAGGACCGGGGCGCATTTACCCCCCTTCAATTATCAATATTGGTTTGGCGATTGAATGAAAAAGGAATTCGACATAACCCCGCCGATTTCACACTTATCATGCGCCGTAACCGGGAGAAAGACCAACTGCGTGCAATGCCGGACTGGAAGATACGAAAAATATGGGATTACCTATCCAGCCCTCAAAAAGAGTGGGTTATTGGGAATACGCGTTTCAAGCTTTGAATTATGAGATCATGAGCTTCCCCATGTCGGAGGCAGTAATTGCTTGATAGGCAGTTTGAATTGCTTTTTTTAAAACCCACTTGGGCAGCCCAGTTTCCTCTCTTAGTTGCTTATATGCATGCTTTCTAGACTTGGGCACTCGATTTTCAGAGACATCGAGAAAATACTGCAGCGCTTGTGTTTGCGCCAAATAGACTTTTCTCAAATGATCCTGATCCAAATATGATTGATGCCGATCAACAATCAGTCTGACCTGAGCAGGAAACCTATACTCAAGATATCCAATAGATACTCCAAGCGCTTTTGCAGTAGCTTTTAACGATATAGGAGTATCGTCAGATTCGTTCAGCTCCTTCAATCTTTTTAGAAAAAATTTGTGATCTTTTACTACTCTGACAGATGCGTGCAAAAAGTTTTTTGGAAAAAAGCGCGAATCTTCAAATCCCAAGGATTGCGAGACTTTTGTAGCATTGCCACACATAAGATCAAACAAGGAAATTCCTAATTGAAAACATAATTTCCGTGCATCATTCAGGCTTAAAGTTTTCTTTTCATTCACAACTGTCAGGAGTTTATCTCTACTGAGAAGGTTATAAAAAAAATCTTCTCTATGCTGCTGCCAATACTGATCAAACAACTCATTTACAGAAATAATTACTCCGTCAGTTGGAAGCTGACGTTCGCCAAATTTCTGTATATCCGCAATCAGTTTTATTATGTCCCACGCAACCTCAGAGCCACAATCCAGATGATAGAGTCCTTTAAGCCTACAACTGAGTGGATTCAAACATTGTTGACATATTCCTAAATGGTTAAGCCGCTTATAACTAGTCTGAGTGCAACCACATTCAACGCATTTAGCCAGTAAACTAGTTCGATGTATCGGGCACTTTTGAACAGCTCTAAATTGCCATATCAATTTAAAGTAAGGCTCTTCCTCTAACTCCTCCATTTCCGCCATACATTCTGGGCACCATCTAAACCCGCCTAACAACTCGCACTTTGACATATTTAATTGGTTATTAATGAATGATGCACATGTCCCCATAAGCGATTGACCGGTCAAATACTCAAGCCCACTAATTAAATAGCCAGCCAGCACATTGTTTCTTAAAATGTCCTCGTTTTTTATATAACTTGGCAAACACTGTATCTCCCCGGTGAAATTGACGTCATTCTTTACTTGCTGATCCACATATTTCAATAATTCACCAACATAAACACCGTGCCTATGAGCCAATCGATGAAGATAGGAAGGCAGAGACTCTATCTCTGCCGTTCCAATCCCTCTTACAGGAATAGGAAATAGTTTTTGGCCCATCTACTCGCCTCCAAGTCTATTTCCAGCAACCTCCCTCTTTGGTTTTTTATGAAATGGCTTTCCCTTCTTGATTGTTGGTCTACTATCAGATCTTGAATCTTCGCTTTCTCCCACTCCAGATAAATCACTTTTTTTAGTTTGTAACATTTTCTCTCCAGTTAGAATCTCCTTTCGAATCACTGAAAGATCTAGATCTGATAATCTTGTTCTATATAAAAGCTTTTCATTGAATGGGGTATCACAGTGTAATGAAATTGCATCAGCACGATTGAGCCAACCCTTCAAAAGCCCAATACATCCAAAGCTGCCTTCATATAAAAGCTCTGCGACATCAGTTAGAGATTGTAGCGATGAATTAAACGTAATCAACTCAGAATATTTCTGAAGAATCTGGCCGAATGCAACAATATCCTCCGCATTGACATGGTAGCGGGGAAAATGAATTTGATGCTTTCTTCCTAAAAGATGTGCTGCGTTTGATAATATGTCTAAAATTGGATACGCTCCGATAAAAACAATAATCGTATTAGTATTTTCTGCCAAACATTTCCACGACTCCATTACCGCCAATGGAGCTTGAGCATCTTTACTCACATACTTTATATGCTGCGCCTCATCAATAAAGATAATCTTTACTCCACGTGCGATTATTGCCTGCTCCAAAGCTTCACGAAGAGTGGACTCGGTTGTTCTGTCGAACTTCTGAATTGCTAAATAATTCTGTAAATCAAGACCATTAACAGAATACAAAGGGTGTTTAACGCTTTTAAGCATCCTTTGAATCATAGCTTTTGTTGAAAAAGCACCATGATTACCTGAGTTTGAAGCCGTAACCCTAATAGAATTCAACTTCCCTGTTCTCTCAAAATCATCTTCACCAAAGAGCATGCTGTTTACACGATTAATCAATGTTGACTTTCCAACCCTTGAGGGACCAGTCAAACAAACAACTTCACCCGGTGATGCGCACGATATAATTGCAAATATTTCAGAGATAGCTCTCTGCCAATTTCTGTGGACTATAGGCATGTTAAATTTTGATCCATTAATTATTCCAGACATTTTTTATCTCCCAACTCTCGGTATTCAATGGAGTAATTTCCGCGTTTTTTAGCATTGAAAATATGCACTGTTCATCTTCATTTTCTTGCTCATCAAGCAACTCAAATTCCATAATTTGACTAACACCGGTCGCACTTGAGTCGTCATACAATTTTTTAATTATCCTAACCGCGTCTTCATCTGCGGCTTGCTTTATTTTCTGGCGCTCACTAAATGCATCAATGACAATCAATCCTTCAACCAATTGTGAGATTCCATCTAAGGCAGAATATCTATTAATTTTTGAGCTGTAACAGGGGATCCATTTACCATCTATCAAAGCGTATACGACATGAGGGTTCTCAGGATCCGTTCTAACTTCTACCGAACTTTTCTTTCCTCGCACTTCTTTTATATCAGGACTCCAATACCATATTGGGCCGATATGTATTCCTCTTTGAAAATCAATCTTATAAGTATTTGTGTCTACGGCTGTAGCTAACAGGTATTCATTGTTCAGTTTCTGTGTAACTGCCACGAATGGATACTCCCTCATATTTTTTTCCAGCCTAAATTTAGGGGATAGAATCTCAATCCCCCTTGGATTAGCATCCCTCCAGGCAATAAACGCTTCGAATTCTCGATAGAAATCATAAACTGTAAGAACAGCTCGTTTTTTTGGCGAACTCTTCCCATCTACGCTTCGGGACTCTTTGAAATCAGCCAGATTACCGGGACGCTGACTAAGCCACTGTTTCTTAAACTCACCAAACAAACTCTCCACCTCAGCACCATAACGAGAGTGTGCAGTTGGGCGGAGCACCAGTTCTATCTTGGAATGCGCCAAAAGAGCTGAAAAATATACTGAGCGAAATTCGGCTCCCCTATCTATAATAATTTCTTTAGGTAAAAGCCCATGTCGCCGAGCACAATCACGCATTACTTTTGCGCAAGAGACTCTTGATGGCGATAGAAATGAAATACTAAATGCGAGAACGCAGTTTGTTGCCAAATCAACCATAGCGGTAATCCAAGGCCTGAGCACATGTGCCTCCCCGCCTGAATCAAAAAACACAAGATATATGTCTGCTAAACAGTGATCTATTGCAGCACTTTGCCATGCCAACTCTGCTTTAAGCTGTCTATCAATAGGATCCGATGGAGATGCTACCGCGTTAGCAGCGCGTTTCCCGCCTCGCTTCATTGCGATGATTTCTGGTGGAATTGATCGCAGTCGCCGAATGAATGTTGTTTTCGCCACCGGAGGGTACATAGGGTGCGCTTCCTGAGCACCCACTCGATATTTTATATAGCTGCGATAGTCACTAAGGCCTTGAGACAGTGCATGTTCTCCTAATAGATATTCAGTCAGGAACGTTTCTGCGACAATATTAATTTTGCGTTTTCTATTACCAGCGAGAAACCATTTGGGAATAAGCGCTTGAAATTCACTAAGTCCACCCTCTGAACCTTTGCTAATTAAATTCTTCCATCGCCGAGTCGAACGATTTCGCTCATTAGCTTCTAGCTTCTCCAATCTATCCAGTGCTTCTTGCGCATATTTGGACGAAGGCATCGCCCCTACACTAATTGGCGATAGCATTCCCTCTTGATAAATTTTTGGGCCTTTGAACTCATCGACGTATTTCAGCAAACGTTTATCTCTTACAACGTAGCAGCCCCTAGGAACTGAAAGTAAGCAGCTCTCCCAATCAAAGAAAAGTTTCTCTTGATCTAACTCTTGTATCAGAGCTGAGTAGTTTTCCAGCTGTAATCTTTCTTTGAGATCAAAAAGAGACCAAGAGAAAGACTCATTAAAAGCTACGTCTAATTTTAATCGGTCTATAAATGAATCGTTTTTATATTGCCTAGTGCGAAGAGCCATCTCTTGATTGAATACTGAAAATTTATTTTTGTTAGAAGATACCCACACTTCGAATTTTATTCCGATGCTCTCAAAATATTTTTTTGCAGGCAGATAAATCACCGTGCCATCGTCATTCCTTACCCAATTCTTTGGTTGAGCAGAAATCAGGTTTGCAACAGACTTTTCATTTTTCACCTCAATGACACATGGACCATCCTTTCGTAATACAAGAAAGTCTGGGGTATACCAGTCTTTTCTCTCTTTGTTTTTTTTGGTGTATTTAATTATTGGAACTGGCTCAGGCTGATCCCATATCTCAAATACATTTTCATCTCTTTCAGCTAGTACGACGAATGCGCGCTCAGCGGTACGACTTTCCGTTGAAATCGTTCTTTGCATTTTTTCTGAGTAAAACCATGAACAACTGTTGGTTCTGGCGTGAACGCCCACCATTCTGGAAGCTTCCTGTTGTCGAGTTGTGAGAATGTAATCTCTCCCATCGACTGGGAGCTGATGCCGATCAAAATGTTGGTAAAGCTGGATTTCTGTAAACATAGTGCACCCCTAGCTTCTCCGGCCTCTTCATGCGCACAGGCACAAAGGAACCTCGAAACTGAATTCATGAATTAGAAGGGCTTGACTAACGGAAATAAGGGAAGGATACTGTAGGCACCACACCGAAGTATTTCTTCCCAAAGAGCCGGAGACAAGCAATTGTTTCTGGCTTTTTTGGTTTTAGGTCATATCAAATCCCCCACATTTGAGACAGGCTGGGACTGGTTGGGACAAACCCATTTTTTCAATGCATGCCGCTACCTCATCCGCTCGAGCCAAGTAACCTGACCTCCCATTAAAGCGATAAAGGTTAATTGGAAGGGTTTTACGCGCATGAGCCTTTCGAACCGCTGCGACCGTTTTATATCTGAGAACTTCAGCCACCTCCTCCATTGTCAGAAGTTGACCATACTTTTCTCTCAAATATGTCAGCGTATCCAAAGAAACTGGCTTCATTCTGTATAACACCCTAAATGCTCGTCCCAATAGGTCTCAGCGCGTCTCAAATTTAACATTCACAATGAGGCAAATCTCGGTAGTATTTAGCTAACAATTTGTAGCTAAATTTGACCGGAATACATATGCGACACTCAATTAAAGAGCGCCTATACCACTTAATGAAGAAGCGAACGCCATCAAAAGATGAGGCAGAAATTCTTAGGAATAAAGTCTGGCTAGAAAATATTCTTCAAAATCATGGAGTTGGAAGAAAGGAGCTTTCTCGTTTAATTGACATGAAGGGAGGGGAGTCAACAAGAACCGTTTCGCGGTGGTTTCAAGGAACACACGCAGCCAAGCAGAAACACGTGAAGGAAGTAGCAAAAATCTTTGAGGGTAGCGAACTCTTCTACGAACTCCCTGTGTTCAGACTTCTGATGAATAAGCCAATTCGAAAAGCTGAACTTACGAAAATTGTAGCCCCCTACATATCAAAAATAGCGGAACTGCAGTGCTGGGTATTCCCTGACCCGTGTCACCCTGAAAATAAAGATCTTCCATTCCCGCCTTGCTTCATAAATGACACTGAAACCCTCATTGAACGAGGGGACATTTACGGGTTTACGGCTATCATCTATCTAGTAAGATTGGCCGAGGCAGAGAGGAATGCACTCAACCATATGCAGTATATTCAATGTGCGTATCGCGCTTTACCTGGATTATGTCGCCACCCGTTATTTGCGAAATATTGGGAGGAAACACTGATCTGCCTAAAAAACATACATTATCGAGAGATGACGTCAATTCTTCTTGTGCGCCCAATTGATGCGATTATTGAAAAGCAGATTTTCTCCCCGGAGCACATAACCAGACGACTACTAAGGCCGAGAGACCCGGAGACGCATCGATTTACAGAACTGGAAACTCCGTATGAACTCGCCGAGTTTCATTAAGAAGGCACCCAAAATAGGCCTGTTATCTGTATATCAAGAATGTTAAGTGCATTTTGTTTAGAAAGGCCGAATAATTTGAAGTCGAACCATCTTCAGAAATCAAATTGACAGCCCCATCAATCGAACTTAGTATTGCACCGTTGCCCTAGAAGCCTTTTAATATTTTCCTTCCTTCGAGGACTTGAAAGCCCAGCCTAAAGCTGGGCTTTTCTTCATTTAAACCTACAGGTATGTAAAAATAAGCGCTGCTGACTGAAATCGCCGAACAGACTGCGGAAGATAACGATAACGCGCAAAAACAGATCATTACGCCTATGATGATTTGAGCAAAAAAATCCGGTGTACTCTTTATCGGATTACTCCGAACATCCCGCTCACTGGCTGGGAGGCTTTACAAGCCCGACATTAGCACTCCTTTAAAGGCTCCGGTCAGTGCTAACCTAATCAGTATACTTAATAATCAACATCTCAAAAACAGCTTAATATGCCTTTCCGAGGTAATTGCCTATTTATTTTTAAACTGATCAGCTAAAGTAGACACGAAAGAATTTGTTTTTTTAAATTTTGGGGTTCACGATTAGGATTGAAGCCTGCCCGAAAGATGGTCGCCCGCCTGGTTTGGAGCGTAGTCCCGCAGGCGGCTCCGACCAACCTTATAACTAAAAAGCCCCCTATGGAGCGTTTTTTGGTTTTTCACAAAATATCCAGACACCACTAGCCGAAGCTTAGAGTCACCTCGCGGCTACCTGAGTATAGGCTGGCGCGCCCCAATCTCATCTGGTCACATGCAATCGATGGACTAGGTGGTGGCACTGAGATCCCTTATAGCCTGAGGCGTTACTGATCTAACTTAGAAGTATCACCTTCGAAAATGCACTCATAAATGACCGAATCGCAGGATTCTATACAACCCAGCAGTTTCTTTGGCTCACTTGATTGATACATGTAATGCTCCGCAATAGGTAAGTGAGCCGTATCAGGTAATGGCATCCAACCAACTACATGGACTCCTTGCGGAATATTGAACCACTTACCATCCACAGCGTAGATGTCTATAACACCGCTATTTCCTCGGCCCGGCCAACAGCCCAAATACAAGGCAATTACGACCTCCATATCCACCGGCATTTTTTCGTTGCAATCAATCCACATGGTAAATAACCATCGTTCTTCGGGGGTTCTTAAATTTGAAGGGCGGTAACTGGGTGTACGTCCAGCCAATATTACTGATATCAAGATAACCCCAGTATATACCAACCGTATGATCTGGCTGAATTTGCATAGGAAAGCACAATCAGATGCAACTATTTTAATGTTGCCCCATCAGCTATCTTAGGGTGAACCCCATTCTTAGCTGAGCTGTAATTGGAAGTATTTTTTATCAACTCTCAATTTCTAACTAGAACCTGGAAGCTAGCATTGCCGCACTACGAATAGCCACGAAATATACAATTGAATTTTCGCGCCACAATGGCAGGACCAATAAGTGAAAGGGTACTCATGTCAAAAGTAAGTTCTAAAAGGCAAATCACGTTGCCTATTGATCTATGTATCTTGGCAGATATTGAGCCGGGAGATGAGGTGTCAGTTTTTGTTGATCGGCAAGGTATTATTTCTGTTGTGAAAAAAACTTCTGGTTCAGCCAAAGGATTTTTAAGGAGTGTACGGAAGGTGCGAAAGATGAGCGATGAAAACTCTCTGAAAAGTATTATGCATTCATGAGCACACTAGATGTCTATAAGGTGCCTTTGTTATTTTGCGTTTAAAACCGACCCACTAAACGTGCATATTTGCGTCGAAATTTGACCCACGTAAAAGTGGGGCGATTTTAAATGCAAATTAACACTCAACAGGTGCGAATTACCATTCATGCGAAAGCAGGGCTTTTTCTTATCAGACGTGAATTCCGTGATTGGCCTTGCCGAAACCACCATCATACGCACCAAGTACAAAGCCATTCAGAAAAGCTTTATTTTCTAAGAAAATCATATAGTTATCTCTATCAGAAAGTTAACGGCTACTTATAAATTTTAACGTAACAACTTATTCCTTTAGTCGGACGATGGCCAATCTATCGTGTCAAAAAACGGTCAATCTATGAGGACAAGAACATTTGAAAACGAATTGTGTAGTCAATTTTAGTTTTTACTTTTTTAAACGGTACACTTCAAGAAACATACAAAATTGTATTCCGTCTGAAATCAACTTTAGTGCACGCTTATCATTTGTTAGATTAAGTTCCCATCTGGCCAAATACACGAATAAAAGCAATCAGCATTAGCCGCCCTCTATACAAGCACTATCGCTACTAAATTTAAACCCACCAATTCTGTTGCACTCAATATCCCAGCTAAAGACCATCTTTAGGCCTCGTCCATCACCCACAACATGTATATGGTTACATAGACAATATGCATATAGTTAATTTGACAATAATTAACTTAAATTGTATACAAGTACACTTCGGGATCACCGCGTCAGTTACATAACAATCACAAGCAGTATGGCGCCCGGAAAGAACGCCTGTTCGCAATGAACAGGAAAAACCTTCCAACAACCCTCCTCCTTTATCGGTGGTATTGGTTGAGAGGGAAATCGGAGATTAATAATGAAACTAATGACAATCGGCAAAGGTGTCGTTTCGGCACTCACCTGCGCGGCAGCCCTGTATGGTGCGACCGCCAATGCACAAACCTTAACCTCAAACTCAACCGGCACTAATAACGGTTTTTACTACACCTTCTGGAAAGATTCTGGTGATGCATCCATGGGGCTGCAGGCCGCTGGCCGCTATACCTCACAGTGGACCAATAGCACCAACAACTGGGTGGGCGGTAAGGGCTGGAACCCAGGCAATAGCACGCGAGTTGTAAGCTATTCCGGAAATTTTGGTGTGGATAGCAGCCAAAACTCTTACTTAGCATTTTACGGTTGGACTAGAAGCCCGCTAGTTGAATACTACGTGATTGAAAGTTACGGCTCTTACAACCCAGCCAGCTGTTCCGGTGGAACGGATTACGGCAGCTTCCAGAGCGATGGCGCTACCTACAATGTGCGCCGCTGTCTGCGCACCCAGCAACCCTCCATCGATGGCACTCAAACCTTCTATCAATACTTTAGTGTACGAAACCCCAAAAAAGGCTTTGGCAATATTTCTGGCACCATCACCTTTGCCAACCATGCCAATTTTTGGGCAAGCAAAGGTTTGAATCTGGGCAGCCATAATTATCAGGTATTAGCGACTGAGGGCTATCAAAGCCGTGGCAGCTCTGACATCACCGTTAGCGAAGGTGCAACTGGTGGCGGCGCGAGCAGCACGCCGGTTGCCAGTAGCAGGAGCTCAAGCTCGGTTGCAACAGGCGGCGGCACCACTAGTGGTAGCGGCGTAGTGGTTCGTGCACGCGGTGTGGCCGGTGGCGAGCACATCAACTTGCGCATTGGCGGCGCAACCGTTGCCAGCTGGAATCTGACCACCAGCTTTCAGGATTTGACCTACAGCGGCTCTGCGTCGGGCGACATTCAGGTAGAGTTCGATAACGATGGCGGCAGCCGCGATGCCGTAGTGGACTATATTCGCGTGAATGGCGAGACCCGTCAGGCAGAGGATATGACTTACAACACTGCATACTACGCCAATGGTTCATGCGGCGGTGGCGGCAACTCTGAGTTGATGCACTGTAACGGCGTAATAGGCTTTGGTTATACCTATGACTGCTTTAGCGGCAATTGCTCAGGTGGTAGCACGGGTGGCGGTAATACCGGTGGCTCAACTAGCAGTTCAGGTGGTAACAATGCCAACTGTTCCGGTTATGTCGGCATCACCTTTGACGACGGCCCTGGCGCTAACTCCACCACCTTGGTTAACCTGCTTAAGCAAAATAACCTGACACCGGTGACCTGGTTTGTGCAAGGCAACTATGTAGCGGCCAACACCAACCTGATCTCAACTTTGCTGAGCGTGGGCGTGATTCAAAACCACAGTTACACCCATCCCCATCTAACCAGCCTTAGCTATCAGCAAATCTATGATGAGCTCAATCGCACCAGTCAGGCGATTCAAAATGCGGGCGCGCCTAAGCCGACCCTGTTCCGCCCACCCTATGGTGAGAGCAACAGCAACGTGCAGCAAGCGGCGCAAGCCTTGGGTATGCGCGTGATTACCTGGGATGTAGATTCAAAAGATTGGGACGGCGCGAGCGCTGCGGCGATTGCAAATGCCAACAACCAACTGCAAAACGGCCAAGTGATACTGATGCACGATGCGAACTACAACAATACCAATGCGGCAATCCCACAGATTGCGGCGAACCTGCGCGCAAAAGGCTTGTGCCCGGGCCGCATTGACCCGGCTACTGGCCGTGCAGTGGCGCCCTCTGGTGGCTCGAACAACAGCACACCTGCCGTTTCCAGTAGTAGCCGCAGCAGCACTCCGGTAACGCCCAGCAGTAGCAGCCGCAGCAGCGTTAGCACCGGCAGCAATTGCCAATGCAACTGGTGGGGCACGCTCTACCCCACTTGCACCAACACCGCGAGTGGTTGGGGTTGGGAAAATAACCGCAGCTGTATTACCACCAGCACCTGTAATAGCCAGGGCCCTGGCGGTGGTAGTCAAGTATGCAACTAAGGCAACCCGGAAGTAGCTCAATCTGAGCCGCTATCGGTAACACAAATAGGGGAAGCGGGTAATCCGCCTCCCCTTTTTTTATTACCAAAATACACAGGCTAAATAACGGATTATTAGCACTTTGAAGATATATAGTTTATTTGACAATATGCTTATGGTTTTATTGACAATAAATCAGCGCAATTGTATACATATATACGTCGGGAACCGGGTGGTTTTAACAATAACAGCAAGCCTGTTTGGTACTCGATTACACCTGCTTGCAATAGGCAGGATCAACCTTCGACAGTCCCTCCACTTCTATAGGCGGTATTGGTTGAGAGGCTATTTAAGAGAGTCTAATAATGAAATTTTCTGGCAAAAAAATCCTGAGCACGCTTATCGGCGCTGCAGCTTTGTGTGTAACAGCGGTCAACGCACAAACCCTAAGCTCCAATTCAACCGGTACCAATAACGGTTTTTACTACACCTTCTGGAAAGATTCGGGCAGCGCCTCTATGACCTTACAGTCGGGCGGTCGCTATACCTCGCAATGGACAAGTAATACTAATAACTGGGTGGGCGGTAAAGGCTGGAATCCGGGTACCAGTTCACGTGTGGTTAGTTATTCAGGTAACTACGGCGCGTCCAATTCACAAAACTCCTACCTGGCATTTTATGGCTGGACCAGAAATCCGTTGATTGAGTATTACATCATCGAAAGTTATGGTTCATACAACCCAGCCTCTTGTTCCGGCGGCACCGACTACGGCAGTTTCACCAGCGATGGTGCGACTTATAACGTGCGTCGCTGCCTGCGCACTCAACAACCATCGATTGATGGCACCCAAACCTTCTATCAATACTTCAGCGTGCGCAATCCGAAGAAAGGTTTTGGTAACATTTCTGGCACCATCACCTTTGCCAATCACGCCAACTTTTGGGCGAGCAAGGGCTTGAATCTGGGCACCCATGATTATCAAGTTCTGGCGACCGAAGGCTATCAAAGCACTGGCAGTTCGGATATCACCGTAAGCGCGGGCACCTCAGGCGGCGGCAGCTCAAGCTCGGCGCCATCAGGCGGTAGCAAAACTATCGTTGTGCGCGCCAGAGGCGTTGCCGGTGGTGAGAGCATTACCCTGAAAGTGAATAACACGACAGTGCAAACTTGGACTCTTTCCACCACTATGACCAACTACACCGCAACGACTTCTTTGTCTGGCGGCAGCCTGGTGGAATACACCAACGATTCTGGCAACCGCGACGTACAAATCGATTACATCAGTGTGAACGGCAGCGTTCGTCAATCGGAAGCGCAAAGCTACAACACCGGTGTGTATCAAAACGGTGCCTGTGGCGGCGGCAATGGTATGAGCGAGTGGCTGCACTGTAACGGCGCGATTGGTTACGGTAATTTATAAGCCTTAGTCCTAGCTGATTAAGTAGGAATCGGTAACAAAAAAAGGGGCGATTAATTTGCCCCTTTTTTATCACTCTAAAAATAATAAAAGTAACTATAACGAGAGATAAACATGGCCAACACCCCCAATTTCAAACAGCATTTTTTACTGCCAGCGGTCATCGGGGCTGGCCTCGCCTATGGCGCATTTATCTGGAGTAATGACAACACCGCACAACGCGAACAGATTGCCGAGCTGGAAAACCGGATTGTAGATTTGGAGTTATTGCTCAGCCAAAAAGAAGACGAGTTACAGGATGCACGCTTCTTTGCCGCAGGCTCACTTGATTCCTTCGAGCACACAAAACCTGATGCCAACGCCGCCACGCCCGCGCCAAGCGCAACACAATCCTTGCCTGAGCCTGCACCTAACAAAACACTGGTGCGCGAGTCAGAAGCAGACAGCCAACAACTGCTCAGAGATTTAGGCACCCTGTCGGACCGCGACCCGCGCTCGTTTTCCGAAAAAGCCACTGCATTGCTCGCGGGCAATTTGAATAAAGACGGCATCGCCATTGTCAGTAAAAGTGTGTTTGAGCTGGCGGACAACCGCGAAATCCTGCCGGATTACGAATTGGAATCGCTCTACCAAAACCAATCCAACCCCGATTTGAAACGGGTTATCGCCCAAGTAATGTCCACCCGTGGTGACAGCCGTTTGCTGGAAAAACAAATTGCCCGAAGCCAAACTAACCTGAGCAGCGATGACCCTGCCGTGCGCCAACAAGCACTGGTCGAGCTGGGCAAAACCCGCTACGCCAGCGCCGCCAATGCCATTGCCCCCCTGCTGCAAGATAGCAATACCAACGTCAAATTAGATGCACTACTGGCCTTAAAGGCAACAGGCAACCAAAATCACTTACGGCAAGTAGAGGCGCTGATCGATCACCCTGACCCAGCGGTGAGTTGGCTGGCAAAAGAGGTGGCAAGCAGCCTGCAAAACCTGAGCGATAAAGCGCGCACCCAATTGGCTGGCGCTGATATTGTCGCCGAATTACCGGTTATACAATGATGACTACTCCCCGCTATTCCAACAGACACCTACTACTGGCCACGCTGGTCGGCACAGTTTTAGGCTATAGCATCTGCGTGCTAGTGGCAGATGGCCGAACCCAAACCGACCCCAAGAGTGCTGCAAACAGCAGTGTTGTGCCCACTGCCGCAGCGTCGGTTGATGCGGGGCCTAATATAGAACAGCTGCGCAAAGATTTAAGCACCCGTTTTATCGGCGACCCACGGACACTGGGAGAAAAGTTACGCGACTTTGTGACGGAAAATCCCGATCCGCAATCGCTTGCCATCGCCTGCAAAGTGGTGGCGGATTTGGCTGAAAACTCCGCTGCGCTGGGTAATCAAGAATTGAATTTTCTTTACCAGAATCTAACCAGCAAAGAATTAAAACGAGTAGTCGCGCAAGCCTTGTCACTGCGCGGTGACAACAGTCTGATGGAATTATTGATCAGCGCAGCGCAGCCCGCCCTGAACAGCAGCAACCCCGCCGAGCGCCGCAAAGCGCTAACTGAACTGGCAAAAACCCACTATGCCGGTGCGGCCAATGCGATTGTTCCCTTGCTAAAAGATGAGGATGTGAGCGTAAAACTGGATGCCCTGCTCGCGTTGCGCGCCACCGGAAATGAGCGCCATATTCCCGCGCTGGAAAATTTACTGAGCCATCCCGATGAGTCAATCAGTTGGCTTGCCAAAGATGCGATGAATAGCTTGGAAAACTTGAGCAGCAAAGCGCGCACAAAAATAACCAGCGCCGATATGATCGCGGAATTGCCACCTATAGCCACACCTTAAAACGCGCGCTAATTATCGATTAAAACTCCCTTACTTTTTTATCATCCAATAAAAACCCCGCACTAATAGAAATCAATACGGGGTTTTCTAAATGAGGCGATAACAGCGCAAAGTATTACATGGTGTAAACGCCCTGACTGCGCAAATAATCTTCGTAGTTACCGTGGAAATCGATCAACCCAGTCGGTTGCATATCGATAATACGGGTTGCCAGTGATGACACAAATTCGCGGTCATGGCTGACAAAAATCAAGGTGCCGGGGTAATTTTCCAGTGCGAGGTTTAAGGCCTCAATCGATTCCATATCCAAGTGGTTGGTGGGTTCATCCATCAACAATACATTGGGGTTGATGAGACTGAGCTTGCCAAACAGCATGCGGCCTTTTTCGCCACCGGATAATACTTTGACGTTTTTCTTCACTTCATCGTTTGAAAACAGCATGCGCCCCAATGCGCTACGCACTAACTGCTCATCGCCTTTGGTCCACTGTTTCATCCAATCAAACACTATCGCGTTATCGGCAAAGTCAGCGGCGTGATCTTGCGCGAAATAGCCTATTTCAGCCTGTTCAGCCCATTTCACCGTGCCGGCATCTGGCTGTAAATCACCGTATAAGCAGCGCAACAATGTGGTTTTACCTGCACCGTTAGGGCCGATGATGGCAATGCGTTCACCCGCTTCTACTTGCATACTCAAATCGGTAAACAGTGGGCGATCATAGGCCTTGCTTACGCCTTCTAATGTCACGGCTTGGCGATGCAGTTTTTTGTTTTGCGTGAAGCGAATATAAGGGCTGACACGGCTCGATGGTTTGATGTCATCCAATTGGATTTTATCGATTTGTTTGGCGCGTGAAGTCGCTTGTTTTGCTTTAGACGCATTTGCTGAGAAGCGGCTCACAAAGGTTTGCAGCTCGGCGATTTGCGCTTTTTTCTTCGCGTTTTCGTTCAATAGTTTTTCGCGTGCCTGCTCAGAGGCCATCATGTAGTCGTCGTAGTTACCGGGATATACACGCAGCTCGCCGTAATCCAGATCCGCCATGTGGGTACACACAGAATTCAAAAAGTGGCGGTCATGCGAAATGATAATGATGGTGCTATTGCGCTGGGTGAGCATGCCTTCCAACCAGCGAATAGTGTTGATATCGAGGTTGTTGGTCGGCTCGTCGAGCAATAATACGTCGGGATCGGCAAACAGCGCTTGCGCGAGCAAAACACGCAACTTCCAGCCCGGTGCGACCGAGCTCATAGGGCCAAAATGCTGCTCGATAGGAATATCCAAGCCGAGCAATAATTCGCCCGCGCGGGATTCTGCGGTGTAGCCATCCATCTCGGCAAAGGCCACTTCCAGTTCAGCCACACGCATGCCGTCGTCTTCACTCATATCGGGCAAGGCGTAAATACGGTCGCGCTCGGCTTTTACTGCCCAGAGTTCGGTGTGACCCATAATCACCGTATCCACCACCGAAAACTCTTCGTAGGCGAATTGATCCTGCTTCAACTTACCCAAACGAACGTTGGGTTCCAGCATGACCTGACCAGCAGAGGGTTCAAGATCGCCACCGAGAATTTTCATAAAGGTGGACTTGCCGCAGCCGTTGGCGCCGATCAAGCCGTAGCGATTGCTGTTGTTGAACTTGACCGAAACGTTTTCAAAAAGCGGTTTGGCACCAAATTGCATGGTGATATTAGCGGTGGAAATCACGGGTAATTTTCTCTGCGACAGTGCGACTAAAAAGGGATAGATAAAGAGCAATAAGGATAAACGGCTAAAAAAGGCGCGCATTTTAGCCTAATTAGACAAGCTTAAGGGATTTTTATGGCAGATATAAAAATGCCCGCATCAAGCGGGCACTTCTAAAACGAGTCAACAGCCAACACTAAGGCAGCTTAAAGACCACTTTAACGCTGGTATCAACCAAGCTGGAATCAATATAACCAATCATATTGGGGGTCGCGGCAACCAGCGCTTTGACTGCAGCATCATCACCAGCTTCTTTTGGTGGAGTGCCCTTGCCGGTAAATACCAATTGCGACCAATAGGCCTTGTACTGGCTCGCGTTTTTCTTACAGATGGCTTCATTAAATTTATCGCGAACTGCCGCGCCTTCACTTTGGTTCACCGGTATAGCCTGGCCACCCGATGGAAAAGTTTTAGCCTTACCCAAAAACAAACGCGCAATATCATCTTCCGACAGACTGGCAATCGCAGATGAAGGGTGAACAATAACGGCAATTTCTGCAAAACAGATGCTGGACAAACCAAGTACCAAGCCTGCTGCCAATGATTTAAATACGGTTTTCATACGAGTAACTCTCCTCAAAACACAGCTTGTAAGGCGACGGAAAGTACTTTCTGCTCACCTTTCACATCATCGACATCATCAACTTGCAGCTTCAGCGCAGCACCTGAACTTACATCCCAACGGGTACCGAAGCTCAACACTTCGCGATCCACATCACGAGCGGCGGCAATACCCTGCAAGGTGCCAATTAACACCGCAGTTTGCTGACTTGGCGGAATGCCAGCGGCCAGATCGGCAACTTCGTCATCCGCTTTAGAACCAGTGATATGGAACAGGAAATCTCCCACCCGCACCCCAACCATTGCGTAGTCACGCACGTTTTTGGCCAGCAGGGTTTCATCCACTTCGAACTCAACATGCTCAAGCGCCGCAACAAATAAACCTGTGTCTATGTTTAAGCCGATTTGGGCAAAGGTTCCTTGATCGTCCTCTACGATGATGCGCGGCACCAAATAAGAAAAATCAGGATTGTTAGCAAGTTGCGCGACAAATCCATTCAACGTGGGGTTGAAGATATCAACCGTCAAATCTGCCTTGTGAAAAGCGGCACGGAAATTCCACCAATCTTTACCAAAGGTCGCAGCTACACCCATTTGATTACGCAGACTGGCGTTGCCTTGGGTGCCATCTTCAAAACTGAAGTCAGAATCGAAGCTACCGTAATAAGCCTGAAAGCTCGTATCAAAACTGCCAAGCGCGGCAGTCAGGTAGTAGTCCAAGCCATCAACATTATTAAAGGGCAAATAATAAACTTCATTTGGCGCACTGATCCAAGGGTAGGAATAGCCCACGTCCAAGGAGTCGGAATAGGTGTAAAGTGGGGTACGCAAACGCCCCGCACGAACCTTACCGTTATCTGACGCCTGCCAAGTGAGATAAGCCCATTCGGCGGTGATTTCATAATCTTTTTCACTGCGCGCGATTAACTGTGCGGTAGCAGTTACCTTTTCGCTCACCTGACCAGTGACCTGCAAACCCAACAGGTTGCGATCAAACGTCAGATCTTCTTCGCTGTAACCATCATAGCTAACACTGTTTTCATCATCGACCATACCGCCACCGACCGATAAAAACCCCGAAATACCAATATCAGCTGCATGCGCTAGTGGAGCCAACATCACTCCCGCAATGGCTAACGCAATGCCATGCTTTCTGTGCACTTTACTTAATACTCTCATCAATACACTCTCCTAAAGTTAGCCACAATTTTCCACAACAACAGATAAGCGCAGTGCATTAGTCACTGCCAGAAGGGCAAGGTTGGGGGTTTTGAGCTTCTACGAGCGCTTGTATAACGACCACTGACCTGCGCTCACGGCTTGTTAGCACTGCGGATTTCATTCAACATTTTTTGCGCTTTGGTATTGCCTTGGGCAACGGCTTTTTGCAGCCACGCCTCAGCTTCTGCCGGATCTTTTTTTGCGCCTTTTCCGGTGAAGTACATATAGCCAACAATGAGCTGCGCCTCATCGTAGCCTTGCTCTGCCGCCTTTAAGTACCAGTTAAAAGCCAGAGTTGAATTTTTAGTTACCCCCATTCCTTGGTCGTGCATATAGCCCACCATGTATTGCGCATTGCGATTGCCCGCCTGCGCCATTTCATTGAAGAGCGAAAATGCGCGCTGATAATCCTGCGCCAAGACCTGACCATCTATATAAAAATAGGCAAGCGTATATTTAGCTTCCGGATGGCCAGCTTCCGATGCTGCGCGATACCAACGCAGCGCAGCCTCCAGATTCTGGGGAACCCCATCACCCTTATAGAAAATAGTAGCAAGTTCATATTGCGCTTCGACATTGCCTTGCGCTGCTGCAGCCTCAAACCATTTAACAGCCTTAGTCAAATCTCTTTCTGTTTGCTCACCTTTGAAATACAGCAGAGCGAGTGTGTACTGCGCGTCCGCTACGCCCTGCCCGGCAGCCTTAGCCAACCAATTAACAGCCGTATTAATATCTTGATCAATACCATCGCCAGCGAGATACATTTTGCCCAGCTGAAGATTGGCATTGGCATAACCTTGATTGGCCGACTTTTTAAACCAGGCTATGGCACGCCCTGCATCCTGAGGCAGACCCAAGCCATCTTTTTGCATCAA
>NZ_BBUL01000084.1 GCF_000953825.1 Cellvibrio sp. OA-2007
TTAGCGGGTGGCGGTGCCTTACCGGCGTGGTTAAGTTTTGATGCCGTGACGCGTACCTTTAGTGGCACACCTGCGAATGCCGATGTGGGTTCAATCTCCATTGACGTGATTGCCAACGATGGCAATGGCGGTATTGTTACAGACACATTTGATTTGACGGTTTATGCAGGCATCAACAATTTACCAACGGTTGCTAACGCTATTCCCGATCAGAATGCGACTGAAGATTCTGTTTTCAATTTCCAGTTTTCATCTAATACCTTTGCTGATGTGGATGCTGGCGATACCTTGATCTATAGCGCGCAATTAGCGGGTGGTGGTGCATTACCTGTGTGGTTAAGTTTCGATGCAGCGACTCGCACCTTTAGCGGAATGCCAACCAATGGTGATGTGAGCTCGATTTCGATTGATGTCATTGCCAGCGATGGCAACGGCGGCACTGTCACTGATACGTTTGTCATTTCTGTTGCCAACACCAACGATGCGCCCACCGTCGCCAATGCGATTCCTGATCAAAACGCCACTGAAGATGCTGCGTTTAATTTCCAATTTGCATCCAACACCTTTAGCGATGTCGATGTCGGCGATACGCTCACTTACAGTGTGCAATTAGAGGGTGGCGGTGCCTTACCCGCGTGGTTAATTTTTAATGCGGCGACTCGCACATTTAGCGGTACGCCGACAAATGGCGATGTTGGTACTGTATCGATTGAAGTGATTGCCAACGATGGAAATGGCGGTATTGTTACAGATAGGTTCGATATTGTTATTAGTGAAGCTATTGGCAACATTAATCAGGCTCCTGTGCTTGTAAATCCCATTCCTAGTCAGAGTGCGACTGAGGATGTTGCATTTAATTTTCAGTTTGCCGCGAATACATTTATCGATGCTGATGTAGGCGATACCCTAACTTACCGCGTACAGTTAGTGGGTGGCGGTGCATTGCCCCCTTGGTTGAGTTTTGATGCGGCGACTCGCACATTCAGTGGGGTGCCCACGAATAATGACGTAGATACGCTATCGATTGAAGTTGTCGCCAGCGATGGCCAGGCGACCTCCTCGGCTCAATTTCAATTGAATGTACTGGTCGTAAATGATCGTCCCATTGCAGGTGAAATGATTGTCATCAACAACCTGGAAGATGCATCGGGGGATCAGCTTGATTTGCGGGTGCTATTTTCGGATGAGGAAACCGCAAGCAGCGATTTGGTGTTCTCTGTAGTGAGTAATTCTAATCCCGGCTTGGTGATTAGCGCAGTCATTGATCCTGCTACCGGCTTGATACAGTTTCATTATGGGGCAAATCAATTTGGCACTAGTGATCTGGTTATCAGGGCGCAAGATGAGCAGGGTGCTTGGGTTGAGTCTGTGGTGCGCATCAATATTGCCTCTGTAAATGATGTGCCTGTGTCTGAGGCAATTGCGGATATTACTGTCTACGCAGGAAGTCTGCCGCTCTCAACGGATTTGCAAACGGTATTCAGTGATATCGAAGATGGGTATTTATTGAGTTGGTCGGTCGTAGAAAATACCAATCAGTTGGTCGTAACAGCAATTCAGATTGACCCTGTTACCGGAATCATGACCTTGGTGTTTGCTGATCAGGCATTGGGGGTATCAGTCGTTACTTTGCGAGCTCAAGACAGTGATGGTGCCTGGGTGGAAACCAGCTTTCAAGTAACTGTGATTGAACCAGAGGTGGTTTCTCCCAGGCCGCCGGTTGAGCCTCCCGTCACTCCACCAGTTGCTCCACCGATCAATCCGCCATCAGTTGAGCGTCCTCTAAATCCTCCGACTGAATTGCCGGTAGTTCCCCCGATAGTGCCGCCAGAAACAATTATAACGCCGCCGCTGCCGAACGAAAATGAGGGGGAAAATACAGGAGATGTTGGTGAGCTAGGAGAGGGTATTTACTCCTCTGATGGAAGTGCGATATCAAGCGGAAATGATGATGTAAACAATACTGATCAAAATGATAAGTCCAGTCGTGACATTGAGCGAGCAAACAAAATGCAGCTCGATAATAATCTTTTGCTCAGCTCGCTTACGGCATCTCCGAGACTCGCTGCCCTGATTGCTCCTGATTCTGGTTTTACACCTTGGGATGCTGCAGATTTTGACAACGAGATTCATCGATTGCGCGCACAAATGGATGAGGCTTTGGAGGAGGAGCAAAATCGTAGAGCTGTAGTCTCAGGGTTAATTTTTTCAATTACTACCGGCATATTGGTCTGGTCTTTGAGAGCAAGTAGCTTGCTGTTGATGCTGGTATCTTTGTTACCTTTATGGCGAGGTTTCGACCCTCTACCCGTTCTTGACGAGGTAAACAAAAAGAAAAAGGAACTTCTGCGGCAGCGTAAAGATAAAAAACAAGAAGATCGTGAAGTTCGTGAAGTGGGGTATTTGTTTGACCACAATAAGGGAGGGTAGATCGCTGCTGAGTAGGTCTCTTTAGTGATAATGAAATGAGAATTGACTCCTTTTTAATCGCATTTCAAGCAATAGTGTGGTTTCAGTGATCTGATTGGTTTAGCAAGTACGAAATTGCTGCTCAACATCGTAAGCGTCCTATCAACCCCACCTAGCCTTGCCCTAAGCGTACATGTAACACGAAACTATGGCCAATATCCTACAAGCTTTTCAGTCTCTACCCACCCTTTTCAGCAAGCAAAATATTTAAAATAAGTAGCGAAAGGACGCTAACCGAAACAGGATGCAACGGTTAAAGGGATTGGTTTAAGGATGAAGCTGCAAAATGGACGACATTAGGGATCAGGCATGATGCCGAGCTGATTGGGAGATCACTTACCCGCGCAGGAAGTAAAGGGGCTAGCTGGATGTGATGCCTCTTTTTTTGACGTTTGGATTCTATTTTTCTAATCCGCATTTAATTTCACCGTCCACGGTATAAGATCTTCTAGCCGATCATCCTCAGTGTGTTTGGGAATTTCTGTCAGCAAATGCTCAGTATACTTCACCGGATTTAGATTATTCCCTCTTGCGCTGGGTTCGTACATTTGGTGACGTGGTTTTTATCGTCGGTGCTTTAGCTGTGAGCTGGCAGGTTGTGTAGGGTTTATTTTCCTCATCAAGAGGTGGTGTGTTAACAATCGATCCAGCTAGGACGCCTGAAAAAAAGAAACTGTGTGCTGCGGTAATTGTGGCGGTAAATAAGGTGTAACAGTTAAGTCTTAAGCCGGATATTGAGTTTAATGTCCGGTTTAATTTAAGAGCACCTCTGAAAATAAGATTTTAAATTCATAAGTTGAACTCTTTTCGAATATTTTTGGGGTGAGTACTACGGCAATTGGTAAGCATGCTCGCTACAAGATCAATCTTTTCGCTCGGCTTCTTTAATCGACTTAATGATCACTTCAATCCCTTCGTGAGGATCTGCTCCTATCGCGTGGCAGTACCTCACGAATTCTACAAGCTCTATCTTCTTTCTATCTTGCTCCATTTTCCCAACACTGGTCCAATGGGCTCCAATCATAGGGGCTAGGTCACGCAAAGTTAACGAAGTTGCTGCTCGCTTTTGCTTCAGCCAAAAGCGAAGCTTTGCATAATGAGGTGAGTACGAAGATGTTTTCATTGTAGCGATATTAGATACAAGCTAGAATGTAGCGAAATTCACTACAATTCAAATAAGCATCAAATGAAGCCAAAACACCTAAAGCATGAAGTATTTAGTGCTTTCCAAGAACTGATAGGAAGCCGTTTTACGGTTGCTCAAGCCGTATCTGTTTACATGGCAAGCCCATTTTGCTCTCACTCGGACGTAAAACCCGCACGGCAATTTGTCTACAGAAACATGAAGCGGCTTATTCAAGCTGGTGAACTGGAAAAAATCGGTCCTGATGGCGGTTGGCAAAAATACCGTTTTACTGAGAGCTTTAACGCAAGGTTAACTGCAGATGTATCTCTCATTTCAGGTCAACCGATAGTGCAAGAGGCATCAAATATAAGTGCGAATCTTATCGAAAGGCTAAATCACCAAAAGTTGGAATTACTTACCACAATGGGTGAAGCTGAAGAGTACGACGCGATTTTCAAAGAATTACCAGAGATGCGCGGGCAAATTCAATCGCTTTATAACGATTCGCGAGATAGGTGTTCCAAATTATTGGGGAAAGTTAAAGCGCTCGAAAATCTCATCTCATTAAATTCAAGATAAAAATATGCAATTAAGACGCTGGCAATCCGAATGTATTTCAAAGGCTCTGCATAAGTTCTCAGTAATGGGTAATCACTTTCTCTGCTTGGCTACGCCAGGTGCTGGCAAAACAGTTATGGCGTCAGTCTTGGCTACCAAACTGCTCGAACATAATCAGATAGATCTCATTCTGTGCTTTTCACCTTCGGTCACAGTATCAAGTGACTTTGAGCAGGCACTTGCAGATCACACCAATGCCCGAATGGACGGACTGTTAGGCTCTAAAGGGCGTTCACTCACCTACCAAGCAATGCTTTATTTAGATGATGAGTTCTGGAAGCTATTTGATACGAACAGGATATTTGTGATATTTGATGAAATTCATCACTGTGCTGGCGATGGATTAGGTAATGCGAATGCATGGGGACAAAAAATTATTCAGCATATTCAAGGTCGTGCTACTTATTCTTTAGCACTTACGGGTACCCCTTGGCGTTCTGATCAAATTCCTATTGCACTTTCGAGTTATTGCCAACAACAAAAAATTCATTGCGATTATGTATATGGTTTGACGCAGGCAGTTGCGGACAACGTGTGTAGAAGCCCAAAAATTACGCTGATTGACAATGATAAAGTTTGGATTAAGCACAATAATGAAGTATTTAAGTTTTCATGCTTTGGCGAGTTACTAAAAAAATCCAAATGCTCCTATCAACAATTGATAGAAAACGAAGCTCTCATTTCCTACTTCATCGATAAGTCGTCAAAAAAATTATCCGCAATTAGAAAACAGCATTCAAGCGCAGGTGGTCTTATTGTTGCTGCCTCGGTAGAGCATGCCAATAAAATTTCCGAGATATTGTATCGTCGGACCGGAGATCAAGCGTATATAGCAACCTATAGAGAAGAAGATCCACTAAACATAATCAATAGGTTCAAATTTAATTCTGAAAAATGGATTATTTCCGTTGGGATGATCAGCGAGGGAACCAATATACCTAGGTTGCGAGTGTGTTGTCATTTAACCCGAGTTAAAACGGAGCTACATTTTCGACAAGTTTTGGGTAGGATATTGCGAAGCAGTACTGAAGCAAATGAAGAAGGTTTTCTCTATATGCCTGCTGAACCCAATCTTCTCGAATATGCCACTCGTGTTGCACAAGAAATACCAGATGGTGTTGCTATTAAATTTGACTCTATGTCGAAGGCGCAAGATCGTGAATGTGATGCTTTAATTCTGAAGGGCGACGATAATCTCGCCACGAGTGTAATCCTGGCGGTCGATTGCAGCTCTACTGACGATTCAGATCTGGAATTAGATCTTAGTCATCAAGCAGGGCTAACTTCACTCGCTAGATCATATGAATCTACAGTTAATATCTTTGGCAGGTTTAAACAAGAACTCCTGTCGCTACCGCTTACTGCTTGTTGATGCTGGCGCAATGCTCAAATATATCGTTCCGACAATTTTTTATTTTTCTTTCGATCTAGCCTGCGAAACTAATTTGTAGTGCATGAAAGAGGCTTAGCTGAAAAATCAAATAACTGCGTGTTGATTTATGTATGAAATTGGTCGTTTTTTGCGTTTAAGAATGACCCAGGATAATAGGTGTTAGTAATCATCCTAACTGGTTTTTTCAATATTTTAAGTTGGTCAATATTCAATGCCAAAATGGGTCCGCATTGAATGAAAATCAATAACTCTATCTTTAAAAGTGGAAACTATGTCTGATATTAATGACGAATTTTATGCTCTGTTAATACGTATATCCTCTCCAAAAACCCGCAGAGCAGGTGACGCTTTTTTCTCAGCTGATCCTCTGGACTTGTCCATTACGTATTCACCAGACAATTTTGATAGCTTCGATGTTCAGCCTGATGGCAAGTCGACTGACATCATCGGTAAGAAATGATGATCCCTTTATGCAGTTATTCTTTCGAACCGAGCAATAATCATCCTTTTTTTCTTGCTGGCTTGTGGAATTTTTCCTCATATTAAAACATCATCATTAAGATACAGTAGTCATTTTCTTTAGAATCATCGAGATGCGAATTCGCACCAATTTTTTCACACAATCGTAAACCATTTACCCACTTTATTGCATCAATTTACCTAATTGGAGCGGTAAGTTGGCATGAGGTTGCGTTGATAAACTGGATAACAGGTGCGGCATTCAAGTGTAGCTGAACAGCAAATATATCTCTGAAGAAGAAAATGCATAAAGGATTGCTCAAAGCCTTGCTGAACAGCTCTGTATTACGACGAAGTTATTTTCAGGCTGAATACTATTTAGGCGCCCTCACTCTGGGGGGATCAATCTAGTTCGGAATGAAAAAATTCTCTAATAATTTCCTGAAGACCTTAAGAGTGCTGGCTCTTGAAGGTTCGCAAACTGTTCTCGCAATTGAAGGACATGTTCTGCCCAGTAGCGCTCGGTATTAAACCATGTAAACGTTGATGGGAATGCCGGATCAGTCCAACGTCTCGCAATCCAGGCGGCGTAATTCAGCATACGAAGAGTTCTGAGGGGCTCTATCAAACATAGTTCTGAATCGTTGAAGTCATGGAACATCTCATAGCCTTCTAACAGTGCATCGAGCTGCGTAGTTCGATCTTGGCGATCACCACTCAACAACATCCACAAGTCTTGTACAGCAGGTCCCATGCGGCAATCATCGAAGTCAACAAATACACCGCGGTCTTCTCGCCACAAAATGTTGCCCGGGTGGCAATCAGCATGAATACGAATTGGTGAATAAGCACACTCACTGAATCGCTGTTCTATTATTTTAATAATATCTTTAGTCAGTGATTCGTAGGCCGGAAGGAGGCTCGGTGGAATAAAATTATTACTCAGGAGAAATTCCCGACTATCGATACCATAACTCTTGATATCAAGCAGTGACCGATGACTGAAGGGCTTTATCGATCCAATTGCGTGTAATCTTCCAAGCGAGCGACCAAGTAATTCTAAAGTGTCTAAGTTATCTAGCTCTGGCGCATGCCCTCCAGCTCGTGGAAATAATGCGAATGTAAATTCTCCGTCCCGATGAGCACTTACTCCGCTTTCATGTACTAACGGTGGAACAATTGGCCACTCTGCTACTGCAAGCTCTTTACAAAAGTCATGCTCCTCACTTACTTGCTCAAACGACCACCGGGACGGTCTATAGAATTTTGCGATGAGGGGCGCAGAGTCGGCAATTCCGATTTGAAATACACGATTTTCGTAAGAATTCAATGCATTTAAACGACCATCACATTGATATCCCAAGCACTCAACGGCATCAAGAATTCGTTCTGGTGTTAAGGTGCTGTAGGGATGGTCTGACATATTTTGAACTCATTAGTAAGGTACATCGGTGCTTTTGGGATCCACTCGCACATCAGTCACTATGCCATACTGAGGAACCTCTCCGCCGAGTTTACGGATAACTTTTGCCATCTCTGCATTAAGATATAGCAGAGACATGTAGCGGCTGCGGGCGATATCCAGATCACGTTTGAGTTGCTCTATCTCAGCAGACTGATTGGGATTGTTCTGAGTTCGCGTTTTCTTGCGGGGTGGGGGCTGCTCGCTTGATGCAGATTCAATTTCTGCAATAAGTTGTTCAAATCCTGGGCGATTGCGAATGGTGCCACGTTTCCGTCCTGCTTCAAGTGCGACTTGATCCTTATTAATTGGGGAACCCTTGGGGACACGAACCGGCGCATTTTTTTTGAGCCTTTCTAGTGCGGCAAAATATTCCATGATGGTACTGGTTGTCTTCATTGTTTAGTTGTCGCCGGTTTCAGGTATGTAGAGTTTATAAAATCAATCTCTTGGTTAATAAGTTGGTACGGGCGGCTCTTCGGTGATATCGAAGCCAAGTCAAAGCGAAGGCTTTCGATGTAAGTCTCAAGTTTTTCTGGTTTTAAGATTGCGTGCTTACAACCACTCGTACAAGGTAAGACCAAATCGATCGCAAAATGAGGGCAGCTGCCTTTCAGAACACAGCCACCTACCGGAGTTTCTTTGAAACTGAATTTACCTTGTTTGACAGCCATTTGGGTTTCTTTTTGGCTGTGGAAGATTCTAGGTAGGCTATTTCTGTCCTTTGCGCGCTGAATATCTGCTCCAATAGGTCCGCACAGTTGCTGTTCAGATCGAATTACTTGTTCATGAAAGCGAACGCTCGTGTTGAATGCAACAGCATCACGGAACGACATCAGTACACTGCCGCCATCAATGGGCCTGCCACTTTCATCAATGAGAAAGTTTTGGGCATAGCTTGAGTTCTCTGAGTAAAGCGCCGTCATCACTTCAGATAGGTGCTTAAATTGCGTTTTTAGTGTTGGTAAAGATACCATTCCAGAGCGGCTTGCATAGACGGCTACTGAGCGTCGGAATTGATGTGACGATAGTGGCCAAAGTTTTCCCACTGCAAAATTGGGGTTTTCATCCCATGCTCGAAATGCATCGAACACTCGCAATTCCTCCAAATCTTCCGCTTTGATCGTCAAGTCAAGCGATAGACAAGCGGCACGCCAAGATTTTGTATCGAATAGGGTGGTCGCTATCGGTAGCGAATAATGAACGTTAGGCGTAATTGTATTGAAGCCTTTTCCTATAAAAAGGGGGGCATTGTTTGGTAATTCATCTCCAATTTGATGACTTCTAAACCAGGTGAGGGTGGAAAGTTGCTGCGCGATGCTGGCGGCATAAAGCCCCTCCTTCGAGGTTGCCCACACCAGCGGGCGACTGTAGTGCCCTTTCTGTGTAAACTTTTGGAGGTAAGACACAAACACCGGTAAATTTCCTAGCCCCTTTGTAGTAGAGTTCACTATCGGCCTAAAAGGCATAACTTGTACCTCGGATATTCGCATACCTGAGAATGCGTGGATCAGGAATATACAGAGCACTTGCAAGTGTGTGATGTGCGAATCAATCGAATTTAAGTTGTTTAGGCCCACCTGTTTTGCGTAGGCCGTAAGGCCAAAGCGCTCAAGCGTCTCGGCGGTGTTAAGGCTATGCTCCTTGACCTCAGGCCATGTCTGGAATGTGCAATTTGGGTATAGCCTCATCACTCGCTTCAGATTTTCCGCGTAGCTACGGCTTTCATTCGAACACAGACTCGGGTCTGCGTTCATTGCTTTGATATAGGCTTCTAGGCGCGGCAAATAGGGCTCAGCAGCTTTCAATTGCTCTTGCGCACCGCCTATTATCTTGCCTAACAACCGTGTGGGAATCAGAGGGTGATGCTCTTTCTGATCTTCCCGTGTGCGGGCTTTACTTTGAATGAGTGTCAATATATCGGTTAAATTTGCCTCCGGGACAAGTCGAGGCACGTCGCACTCAATAGTATTTAGTTGTTGCCAGAATGCAATGTCTCGTAGTAGCCCCATTAATGCAGTTGGCAAGCTAAACCCGTCGTCTACATTCGAGATCGAGCTGCGCAATGCCACTTGAAACTGTAAGCTCGTATCGGCCTCAGCGAGTGATAGGTTAAGCCCATGGGCTAATTTGGCAATCGCTCGCAGAATCGATAGTGATTGCCGTACATGAACCATTCCCCGCGAGCGCCCTGCGTTTGTGGCTGTTTCAAAAATGTTAAGCCAACAAACAGTTTTTATCTCTTCTGTGAGCCTGCGCGCCAGCGCGTCCATCGGTCCTTGAGTCTTCGCATCCCACCAGCTCACAAAATTGAAGGTGTTATTGGCACCATAAACGCGTAGATCCCATTTGTTGTCTTTGAAATAACTCAGTACGTCACCCTTCTTATTGCGTGCAATCACATAGTTTGGGTCAATACCTAATTTTGATACATGGTTGATCGTGTCAGGTGCTTGATGCGAGTCAGGGTTGGCACAATGGATCTGAAACGCCATATTATGTCCCTTCTATTTCAAGTAGTGCGTTTATTTTGGCTCCCCAATATTGGTCTCGCTCACCGCGCTCAAAGCGTATGATTGCATCTTTCACATACAGTGAGATTTCGTCACTCATGTCAGAAAGATCTTCTAGTATCTGTTGGATACGATTCAAATATGGCGCGAATTTTTGGAATTGCTCATCGATATTGATTGAGCTGATGCGGCTCTGAGTCTCGATCCAGAGCTTGATGGTTAGCAAGCGTAATATGCTTTCAATGTCGGCATGCAAGCCAAAGTGCACGCAAAATATACACGTAATAGGGGCGCTACAGCGTGGCTCAATTGCAAGCTCCTCAAAACCCTCGACGCATTTTGGTCCATCCTGTTCCAAGTCACAGACGCCTGTGAGCGTTATTTCACCATCGCTAATGATTCGTACAGGCTTAATATCCATATGACGCAGTTCCGCAGCCTTTGCTTGTGCTGCAAAGTAGTCGTTCATTGCTTTTGCTGCTTCTTCATGATTTTTGAAAGCATAGTGCCTTTCAATAGTTCTTGGTGATGCCAATTGCATACTAGAGACCATAGCGATGTTGCCGCCGGAGGCTTCTAACAGGTTCACTGATTTGTGCTTACGCGCAGCCCGGGTGGCCAGTGCTGGCGCGCGCGCAGGCCAGAGACTTAGCTGCCGCATAGCGTTGCCCGATAGTAAACTATAGGGGACTCGGTCAGCGCGGTCAGTAATAAGAAATAATCCCAACTTTGGCGGAGCTTCGATCTGCTGGGTCATCCAACCGTGTAACTTGAGATATATTTTCCAAGTAGTTTGAGCGAAGCGAAGATCCACATGTTGTTCTTGTTGCTCAAAGCTAGCGCGCCCTTTGATAGCTCTAGTCGTTGCTAACCCCACTGCTCTGTCTAATCGAACGTTTTGACAGTCAATACTGACGAGGTGCGCAGCATTGTTCCCGGTCTCCGCCATCAACAGATGCGCAAAATGGCGCGTGGCATGGTTCGCCAACTCGTGAAGTGTGAATTGACTAAACTTGCGGTTATTTTCCTGTAACCGCTTGAAGCTATCAGGATTGATGGGCGGGACGCTATGCTCAGCTAGCAGCGCATTAAATGCACTGGCCTTGCCTTCAAATACCCCTTCACGTCGGAAAAAAAAGGGCTGCCAATCAGCGCGACCTCCCTTCACTCGTGTTGACCAGCCGTTCGCATTGTTTGATATCTGGCTGTAGAAAATCAGGTCCTCGAAACCTAGATCTGCCAATTTGACCACCACTGGTGGGGCGATGTTATTGAGGACAGCATGAGTGAATGCCTCAAAGTAGCGCTGATGGAGGGCGTAAGCCACTGCATGTTCATCGGCGGTTGTTGCGGGTGCAGGCAACTCATTCATCCCCATTTTTTTTTGAGGAATTCGTATTGCCCAACTTTGCACCACTTTAGGATCATGTCCGCTGGCCTGACTACAGATATATATCAATGCTGATTGCAGGTTTTGAGCCATAGGATAGCCGATCGATATAGCCCTATCACCCACATTAGACAGGCGCAGGCGGTGACGAATATGATCGGTGCAATCTCGGTAGAGCCCTCGGGCGCCCTCAAGGCTATATAGCTCAGCCGAGCGCTCATGCCGGTCAATCCAATCGAATATGGACTCAATCCAGCAAAAATCGGGAATACCTGAATGACCCTCTAGTAGTCCTTTAATGATCGGTTGGATCAAGGAGGCTCGTTTGGCGCAAAAGCTTAAAGGGTTGACTTTCTTTCGCTCATTGAAGGATCTAATAGTAGGATCGAGCGATCGACGATCGAGATAGCAGACACGGTATGTTTTTAGATAGCGCATTTTCTTGCCCTGACCTTGATCAATGCAAGTTAATTCTGGCCTGAACGTCGGTGCTATATCAAAACTGTTCTTGGGCAGCGTATTCAGTTCGGGTAGGGTGTAAGTGATCGCGCCGTTTGTCATGTCCGAAGCTGCTCTATTGTGCGATTGATTCTCTCGTGATGATATGCGCTTGCTTTTCTGACTATTGAGTTGCTCTTATCGTAATTCAGGTAGCTTTGAGTCGTGTTAAAGTTCGAATGCCCCATACGCTGTTTGAGTTCGTCGCGGATATCCATGGACCCGGAGGCATCTGCGTCTCGAATAAAGTTCATTCCGTATGTTGCCCGAAGGTCATGGAATCTAAACGTGTTGAAGTCTGGATGATTCACGCGGATATCTTTTATTAAGCGACTTAAGTAGTTTCTCACGGCATTACCCGTTTGGACGGTGAAAGTAACGCGATCTCGCGCCGAAATACGTTTGCTAAATTGCCCCTCTTGGCGGTCAATAATCTCGGAGGTGCTTGTGTAAAAAGGTGACCCGTTTGAGGCGAGAAAAACATAGTTCTCGTGGCTCTCTTCATAAAAACTGAGTGCCCGACGGCCCCGACATTCGTCTGATTCAATGTAATCGCGCAGCATTCGAACCAACTCAATAGGTACGTGGAGCCGATAGCGCTTTTGATTTTTTGTATCAACTCCAGTGCCATCACCGACTCGAAGAAGCACCTCGCCATTTTTTGGGGATTTCTTGAGGAGATCGTAGATATCTTTAACTCTGAGTGTACAAACAGTTTGGAGGCGAGCTCCTGTGAAAAGGGTCACAAAGCACATTAATTGGAAAGCTCGATTGTTGCTTTTACTGAGCTGTTGAAGGAATAGGTTCTGCTCGTTCTCTGTCAGTGGTCTCAGGGTTCCGCCGTCCGCAATCTCGCCCACGTGGTTACGCTGTGGTTTGGGAATCTTGAAGTTAGAAGTCTCTACAATTTTCATCATCTGAAGGCCGATCGAATTAACAATCGGGATGCCAACAAAGGAGCTTTTGTAAGCACTGTGTTCGATTGCGGATTCCGCTACCAGCTTCCATGCTAAAAGCCCACGATAGAATCCGATTACTGCTTGCATACGAGCTTTAGCTACGCTTAGAGAGATCGGCTGGCCGCTCTTCTCACGCAAGAGCCTTTTTAGGTATCTGTAGTAAGCCCAGGTAACCCGCTTCTCTTCTTCGATTGGGAAGTACAGCTCATGAATATCTTTGCCTTCGTTGCGTAAGTGCTCAATCCACCGTAAATACATAATCAGGTGTTTGGCTATCGATCTAAGCGTATCGATAATTGGCGGGGCAAGCTTCGCCATTTCTGTGAACTTACTCATCAGGTACAGGTTCCCTAAGTCCCAGGGGGTGCCGTCGCCACGAATTAGGACTGGAAAGTTACGAATCACACCGTCTTCAATCGGTGAAAACTGAAGGGACAGGTCGGTGTATTTCAATCTTGAAAAACGCGCCACTCTTTGATCTCGCTGCGGGTCGAAGGCAATTTGTGCAGGAACAAATACATCGATGCAGGAGAGTCGCGCCGTTGAATTTAATGCCTGTTTCGATTTTTTATCGTCTCGCATAAGTGATCTCTTGCAGCAGCTTTGTACATACATTCAATCACGTTAAGGGGGTTATGTATACATGTGCACGTTAAGGGTATCGTAGCTGTTGAGGGCAAGAATGCGGGCATCGGTCAGGAAGCCGGTGCTATCAATCGCATCCAGCACCATATCGGGCGTGAGAAGTTCATAGGGATGGGACTGGGTCATAACCGCTGCTCGCTAAAATGAACGGAGATTGTACCTGCCGCCAGTCAGTTGCGCTTGGATATGCGCCGGTTCGCGTTTTTACGCCGCTGATGGCGTATAAATTTTGAAGGATTTGGATAAAAATGCTACAAGTTATTATTGTTATTGAATAATTCATGCGTGATCGCAGTGCAACTTCGTCAAAAACGGAATTCCTATGATAAAAATCGCTTTTTACAATCTCAAAGGTGGTGTTGGTAAAACTACTACCGCCGTCAATATGGCCTATATGGCTGCAGCGGCGAAAAAGAATGTGATCCTCTGGGATCTCGACCCGCAGGCCGCCGCCAGCTGGTTTTGCCAGCAGGAGCCGGACGCCACTAAAGCCATCAAACTCTTTAGCAAAGGCAAATCCATTGGTGAGATGGAACTCTACAGCCCTTATCCACGGTTGATGCTGATCCCCGCCGATTTGAGTTTGCGCAGCCTGGACAGTGAATTTGACGAGCTGAGCAAAGATAAAAAATTCCTCAAACAGCTGCTCAAGCCACTGAGTGAAAAAGCCGATATTTTGATTTTTGACTGCCCGCCCACGCTTTCCCCCAGTGTTGAACAGCTATTGCTGGAAGTGGATATTTTATTAATCCCGATGATTCCCAGCCCTTTATCGATCAGGGCGATGGAGCAAGTAGTCGAATTTCTCAACGGCAAAAAATCCGCGCCGACGCGTATCGTCGGGTTTTTTAATCAGGTGGATATGCGCCGCAGCCTGCACCGCGAGGCAATTGAGAACAGCAAAAAAATGCCGGTGCCCATGCTGAAGACCTATATTCCCAATGACGCCGCGGTCGAGCAAATGGGGCTGCGCCGCGCGCCCCTAACCAGTTACAATCAGCGCAGCCGTGCGGCACTCGCCTATATCGATATGTGGAAAGAAGTGGCGCGTTTATTAAAAGCAGCAGCGAAAGACGGTGAGTAGCTCTTAGGCAAATCACTACATCAATCTCGCGCGCAAGTCAGTTTTCGAATGTCCATTTCCCAATTGTAGAGTTATTCATGATTAAGCTATTGCTCCGCCCTTGCCTGCTTGCAGGCATGTTTGTTATTGCCGGTTGTTCCACTTATACCCAGCAGCCACAAAACCCGCCGCCCGTGGTGAACAAGCCAGGCGTGATTGAACCTAATCAACCGGTCATTCTAAAACCCCAACCCGGATCTGTGCCCAACGCACCTGCACCTGCAGTCGCCGCCTTAAACCCCGCAGCATTGAGCTTGGCTAAACAGGCGCGGCAGCAGTATCAAGCGTTAGATTATCAAGGTGCGATCGCCACCGCCGAGCGCGGCCTGCGCATTGAGCGCCGCTCGGCCGAACTGTATTTGGTGCTGGCACAAAGTTACATCCAACTAGCGCTGCCAGATAAAGCCAGAATGTTTGTGCAGCAGGGGTTGCGTTTTGCTCCGCAGGGATCAGAGACAGAAGATGGACTTTTGAGAGCTAAGGGATTGTTGGGGGATTAATTCCCGTTTTTATAAAAGGTTCGCAAAAAATCCCGAGTCAAATTTTGAACTTGGGATTTTTTTACCGCGTTATTCAAGTTTTTATGCGTACGATTACGCTGCGCTAATCGTACCTACGTACAAAGCCCCCCTTCGTGCAACAAGCTCCAGACTATGCCCCTTGTTTGATAGCCTCATAAACAAGCGAAATAGTTGCTGCTGTGTCAGTGAATATTTCACAGCCGTGTTTGATACGTCCCGGTTATGCTTGTTTTGCGTTACTAAACGCTCACTCGTATTTATTTAAACGGAAATTTAAAAGGATATTTAAAATGAAATCACTTCATGGTTTTACTCGCGCTCTCGCTGTTGCCCGTTCATGGATTGTCGCCTCTGCTGCATTGGTATCTGTCGCAGCCACCGCTGGAGATTTCCCGCTGCGCGCCGATGACATCAACCTCAACTATCGCTACACCACAACAACTCACTGGTCGGGCGGCTCACAGGCCGAGGCCTTGGATATAGTTGCCCGTCGCCACACGGGTAACAGCAAGTGGTCGCAGTTGAAGACGGATTCATCCGCCTCCAATCTCAACTCCAGCTACATAGTCTACGGCGCAAAAATCCGTGCAATGGATGATGGTGTAGTCGTGAACTGCTGGCGCAACGCACCGGAAAACACGCCCGGTTCCAACCACAGCAAGGTAACCGAGGGTTATATCTCCTACGCCGGTAACTACTTGTACGTGCTGCAAGATGATGGCAACTACGCCCTTTACGCTCACGCACAACCGGGCACAATCCCAAGCAACCTTTGCCCCAAAACGGCAACCTACAGCTCAACCGCCAAGCCCGGCTATGTACTGAATGCCGACGGCGCAGTGAGCGGCGGTGCGCGCATCACCAAAGGTCAGTTTTTGGGTAATGTAGGTAATGTGGGTAATTCATCCGGCCCACACTTGCATGTGCATGTACAGACCCCGGGTGGTAGCGCAGTGAAGCTGAAATTCGACCATGGCCAAACCACATCTTTCGCCAATCAAACTGCATCCGTAAATGCAACTTGGAGTCTGTTGAGTGGCAACTCATTACCTGCCGGTGAAGTGATGGTGTGGGCGCCGCATTCCGTAGGCAACTGGACAGTGAACAACATTCCCGCTGCGCGTATGCAATCCTGGTTCAATCACTTTGCCGATTCCGGTGAAATGCCCAACACCTACGCTTGCACCGACAACGGCCAGATTTACAACACCAGCTGGGTGCCATCGCAAGGTGCTTGGGTTGCCTACCACGGCATGAACCTGACTACCTTCAACAACAAGCAATCTACCTTAGCTAGCCAAGGTTTCTACCTGCACGGCTGGTGGTACTGCGGTTCAATCTACACTGGAATCTGGCGCAAATAGTTTGCGCGATTCCACCCACGAAAATTTTGGAAAATTTACTCAAGAGGATTTGAACATGAAACTAATGAAATTCATTTGCGTGTTAGCGGTGGTATTGGGTTCTGCGGGTGCCAATGCCGGGGTGATGATTCCCGACCTGCGCGTGCAAGAGCCGGTCAGCAATTTTAACCCCCAACCTGAACCGCCTGGCACCATGATTATGGTGCAATAAGACGAGTTACCAAGAGGCGATCGCAATGCGATTGCCTCTTGTCATTTCAAGGTAAAAAATTAATTGAAATAATTTTCACCACTTTGCTCACAGCTCCCGTAGGTTGGCGGTGAGGAACGAACCCCAACATGAAAAAGTCGCGACAGAGGAAAATTTTCTCTACAAAAACCTGACCTCAAATAAACGGATTGGTCGCTTAAAGTAAGCACGCCATAACAATATGGGCGTGCTTTTTATTTTGGGTTGTAAATGTTTAGCGCCTAGAATAGACGATTACCTGAAAAATAAGAAAGGAGTATGGAAAACCGCAGGTCTTGAGAATTAACTATACAAATTGTCGAGCAGGGTAAGCACAAAAAGGTTGCGCTTACGGTCTGCATGCGAAAAGTGGTGGCCATTTTAAATGCGATGGTGCGAGATCATTGCGAGTGGCAAGCTAACTAAATTTGCGTTGCAGGTATTGATTTTTTACCACAGTCGCTTGTTATACGCTCTCTAGCTTTCTTTTTTCCCGAAATAATACCCTAAAATTAAAGTAATAATTGGGGGTAAAATAGTTGCACATTTATCGAAAATTTCTTTTCCCGGTGAATTGATGGCAGCATCAGGTTGTTCAAAATAGAACATTGCCATGGCAAGCGCAAAAAGAAGGCCGATACCCGTAAGTATTACAGCACCAAAACTAATTATTCTTGAATTATCACTTGATTCGCGCTGCTTTACCAGTACAAAAATAATTCCAACAATAACTATCAGTTCGCCGAAGGAAAAAATTAATACAGGTTCCATGTTAATCACTCCGATTTTGTTTCACGCCCGCAACAGCGGAAAATTAGGCGCGCCAGCGAATAATTTTTCCGACTGCTTGCGCTTGTTAAATTTTCTATAAATCCGGCAAAACTGTTGGATCAAAGCCCCACATATGATCTGGATTTCGAGTACATCTAACCACTGTAGTTTTATTGTTTTTTGGACCTATCGATCTAAGTTTAAGCTTGCCTGTACATTTGGGACAGCTACCCTCAATTTTAGTGATATATATTTCGCCTCTGGATCCAGATTCAAGACTAAAAAAAGGTGGAAAGCTCATGTGCTTAGTCTGCACTAGCACCATGCCAATAGGAAATAATATGGCACCGATTGCCATAGATAAGATAAAGAAGAATTGATACTCAGTGCCTACAAACCCAAGAATACTTGCGATACTACCAAAGAGGCTAAGTAAACCGGAAAGAACCAGCCAAGAAGCCTTTAACTGAGTTCCTGCTATTGAGAGAGGCCTAACTTTCGTGCGATCAATGTACGCTTTCTCAAATTCATCTTCACTCGAATTAATATTAATCGTATTTCCAGTAACGTGATTCCGCTGGCCAAAGTTAATTGAGCTATCTCCAGATGAAATGGTTACATTTCCGGTTGGATTCAAATTGTTTCCACACTCAGAACAAAACTTTGCTTGTTCAGTAGCTTCCACTCCACATTCAGTACAGTGCATCGTTGTTATTTCTCCTAAAATTTAACGAATGTTATGGACTTCCCCCTCTTGACACGCAGTGCGCGGTGCTTGAGCGAATTATTAACTTGTTATTTTTTCATAGAACTCAGCCAATTCCTTGTGGAACTCTGATTGAGCCTCTTTAACTTGGTCACTTATTTTCGAAAGATTATTAAAACCTTGAATCTTTTTTTGGAAAATTATTTCTTCCCTAAGGGAGTATTCTATTTTTGTGCAAACACGGAGTTTTTCTACTGCTTTTTCTGCCTTGAGCAAACGTAGCTTCGATACTGATGAATACAACTTAACCCAAGACTCAACTAAACCGACGTCACGCTCTTTAATTCCATCAATATTTTTTTGATTAAGTTCAATATGCTCTAAATCATTATCAGCTTTTATTGCAATGGACTTGGCTCTCGATAAAAACATATTTAAGGCATTAAAATATGTATCTATGTCGTCAGATATTTTTTCTAACAACTTAATTTTATGTTCTAATACATACTTGTCTTGCGATGACTTTGCCGAATAGCGCATACCCAAGATAGTTACAAAACCTGTAATCAATGAAGGGAGCCCAATTTTCACGACATTGTCTGCAACTTCAATCCAAGTTTTATCCAATTTATTTCTCCATAGGCTCTTAAGTTAAAGCCGCGTACAACGGCAGTTTGTAAGTTGTGATTTTGTGGGTTAGTTTTGCGCAGAAAAATCACAAAACTGCGACTTACAAACTGTCCAGCGCACAACGTGCGCGAGTTGTTACGCTTGTTGGCGCTCATTAAAATGCACGATCTTCCAGTTTTATAATATCACTGTAATAGGTCTCAAATGGTGTAACAACAGTTGCGATTGTTCCCATAACTTTTGGCTGATTGAAAACATTTCTAATTACTAAGCTACCAGCAACTGCACTAATACCTCTTAACACTATAATAGTTCGCCTGAGGTAATCTTTATCTATAATCGCCTTTCTTCCAATAGTAAAAGCGGGTGACTTTACCTCTCTAATATATTTACTATCCACTCTCCCGGCATTATGGGCATATAGATTTCTACGCGCAGTAATTTCGCAAAATATTTCTAAGTTTATTGAGTGATGATCTTTGAAGTGATTGCCGAATCCGAGTTTTGTCTTGCTATCTTTTAAAAAATAATCTAGTGGATTGCCATAAAAAATACTACGAACTTTTTCTTCAATAATAGAGCCAATTATTTCTTCACGAGATGATTTTGAAATAATTGTATCTAGCAATTTATATTGTCTATCAATCGTCTCCAGTGAATCTCTTGAGTTCAATTTTTCAGGGTGTTCCTCATAGACAGTAACCATTAGGTCTTTTAGAAAATCCTCTGTTAATGCAACTGCCGTGACAAATGACCTATCTGGATTTACTTTTTTGCGATATGATCAGCAACACCATAAGTATGCATAACTGATTTTTTATGAATGGTTTTGCTTCGGCCAGACAAACTTTCTTGATCAAACTGTGAGATCGCCCCATCCTTTACTTTTTCTCGAATAATTTTTGTATAAAATTCGATGAAGTTATACGAAGTCCAAACATCCTTCATGTCGCGATTATAGTCTTTAAATCTCGCTGCTATTCTTTTGTGTGGAGGTATAGAGTGCATGAATTATCCATTCCTGATATGCGCTTACAATGTAATTAGATGGAAAGTTTCCGCCTTTCGCGTCGGAATTTTTTCGTCTAAGTTTTAAAGGTTGTTTAATAACACATCTTCCAATTGCTCGCCATTACTGGCTTTTAATTGCGCCATCATTTGTTGTTGATGGCGCGAAAGGAGGAATACTTCCGGCTTAACTTTTGTGGGCTTGAGCAAAGTATTCATTTGCCCAGCTTTCATTACTGCACCTGCATCCGCTTTCGGCTCCATTTCGCCCTTAACGCTCGTTGGGGTTCGCAAGCTCACTACCAACCTACGGGCTGCTCTCTGCCTGACAGTCTGTAGCGTGAGTCGGAGGGCGGAAAACCAATTAAAGACCATAGCAATATTCCTCGCCAAATTAAATTACACGCTCTGACGCAATTGCCACAAATCTCTTTGTGCGCGGCACAGCGCCGACACGCTCCTCTCTTACTATGACCACATGAACAAACGACAAGGTAGTCGCTGAACCTAAAGGAATATTGTTCATTAGCTTCCGAAAGGAGGCTCCAGCCGGCTTGCCATTCCGGCAAGTGAATCTGCAATCCGAAAGCCGCAATTCCAGGGATGGGTTGCAGCTTTTTTGTGCTCATGTCGATAGCCAATAAGAATCTATTCATGTATTTCGATAAATTTTAAATATCGCCCGTATGGTGACACTCAATTGGCCGCCTGACGCCTGAATCCCTAATCTGTGCCCTGTAACGCAATTAACCCACGGGCTTAGCCCGTATAGACCCCAAGGGCGTAGCCCAATCAGATCTAGGAGTGTGACTCATGGCAACTATCAACTCAGAAATTAAACCTTTCAGCGCTCAGGCTTATCACCAAGGCAAATTCGTACCAGTGACTGACGCTGACCTGAAAGGTAAGTGGTCTGTGGTGTTCTTCTACCCAGCTGACTTCACCTTTGTTTGCCCCACCGAATTGGGCGACCTGGCGGACAACTACGCCGAATTCCAACGCATGGGCGTAGAGATCTACTCAGTGTCTACCGACACTCACTTCACTCATAAAGCATGGCACGACAGCTCCGAGACCATTGGCAAAATCCAATACCCAATGATCGGCGACCCAACCGGCACTATCACGCGCAACTTCGGTGTGATGATCGAAGAGGCTGGTCTGGCTGATCGCGGTACTTTCGTGATCGATCCAGAAGGCAAAATCCAAATCATCGAAATCAACGCCGGTGGTATCGGCCGCGATGCATCTGAACTGCTGCGCAAAGTAAAAGCCGCGCAATACGTTGCTGCTCACCCAGGTGAAGTGTGCCCAGCTAAGTGGAAAGAAGGTGAAGCGACTTTGGCTCCATCTCTCGATTTGGTTGGAAAAATCTAAGATTGCTGATTCGTCACTCCCGCTTGCTGGAGTCCAGCTTTTAATTGCTAAGACCTATGGATCCCCGCATGAGGGGATGACATTTGCAAGCAAGCAACCGTTGTAGAAAAAGCCCGCTCACAAGGCGGGCTTTTATTAAAAAATTCTTATGGAGAACACCATGTTAGATGCCGCGATTAAAGGCCAACTCAAAGCCTATTTGGAAAAACTGCAACGCCCCATCCAACTGGTTGCAAGTCTGGATGACAGCGCAAAAAGTCAGGAGATGTATAGCCTTCTGCAAGAAATTTCTACACTTTCCGATAAAGTGAGTGTAAGTGATCAAGGTAATTCAAATTATCGTCCATCGTTTGCAGTAGCCGCTCAAGGCGAGGCTCCGCACATTCATTTCGCAGGAATTCCAATGGGGCACGAGTTTACCTCGTTGGTTTTAGCCTTGTTGCAAACCGGTGGCCATCCGCCGAAAGTGGATGCAAAAACCATCGAACAAATTAAAGCGATTGACGGCAAGTTTCATTTTGAAGTCTTTGTCTCGCTCTCCTGTCACAACTGCCCGGACGTAGTGCAAGCGGTAAATTTATTGGCAGCGCTTAACCCGAATTTTTCTGCCACCATGATTGATGGCGCGCTCTTTCAAAACGAAGTTGAGCAGCGCAAAGTTATGGCGGTGCCGAGTGTGTATTTAAACGGCGAGCATTTTGGCCAGGGCCGTATGACGCTGGAAGAAATTATCGCCAAAATCGATACAGGTGCCGCCGAGCGCGATGCAAAAGCGCTGAGCGAACGTGATCCATACGATGTGCTAGTAATCGGTGGTGGCCCAGCCGGTGCGGCAGCAGCCATTTATTCTGCGCGCAAAGGTATTCGCACTGGTGTGGTCGCTGAACGTTTCGGCGGTCAGGTGTTGGATACTGTCTCGATCGAAAATTTTATTTCGGTAAAAGAAACCGAAGGCCCGAAACTGGCGATGGCCTTAGAGCAGCATGTTAAAGAATACGATGTTGATCTGATGAACTTGCAAAAAGCGGCGGAAGTTATTCCCGGTGAGAATCACGGTGATTTAATCGAAGTGAAGCTCGCTAGCGGTGCCAGCTTAAAAAGTAAAAGCATTATTCTCGCTACCGGCGCGCGCTGGAGAGAAATGAATGTGCCGGGCGAGCAAGAATATCGCGGCAAAGGTGTTGCCTACTGCCCACACTGCGACGGCCCTTTGTTTAAAGGCAAACGTGTGGCGGTAATCGGCGGCGGCAACTCGGGTGTGGAAGCGGCAATTGATTTGGCGGGTATTGTCGCCCATGTGACTTTGATCGAATTCGATTCAAAATTGCGTGCCGATGCAGTTCTGCAGCGCAAATTATTCAGCTTGCCGAATGTGACGGTAATTACCGAGGCGCTGACAACAGAAGTGATCGGCAACGGTGAAAAAGTGACCGCACTGAAATACAAAAGCCGCAATACCGATGAAATCGCAACGGTAGAATTAGAAGGCATTTTTGTGCAAATCGGTTTGTTGCCCAATACCGACTTCTTAAAAGGTACGGTGCAGCTGACCAATCGCGGTGAAATTGAAATCAACGCGCGCGGTGAAACATCAGTGCCGGGAGTGTTTGCGGCGGGCGATTGTACTAATGTGCCTTACAAGCAAATTATTATCGCCATGGGCGCGGGAGCAACTGCATCACTCGGTGCGTTTGATCACTTGATTCGCACCAGTGCTCCGGCTTGATAGTGTTTTGAAAATGGAAGTGTTGGCGCACCTCCATTTTCTAGTAACTAGTTGTTACCCCTTTAATTGGGGATGCCTCTATTATTTTGGTGTTAATTTGCCATAGTTCAGCGTCTATTGGATCTGCATCATCCAAATTAAACAGTGCAATATTTTGGCTTATACCTGAGTATCTTTCCTCTCCCTTAAGTCGCGCATCAAATTGAGATTGATAGATAATGCCGTCAAAACCGTTATGTTTAAAAAATTCTGCAATTATCTGAGTCGGGGTATAAAAGTGCCTCTGATTTTCATCTTCTGCTGGACGGGAGAATGCTCCTCCAATCTCAATCCATGTGGATTTTTCAGAATCTTCGGCATTTTTCGGGTTATGGCCGAAATAATAGTGATGCCAGCCTGGGCGATCCAAGGTGCAATCAATAAGGTTTAGCTCTCTATTAGTAATAAATCTGGCAACTGTTATTGGTTGTCTATTTGCCGTTCTAGTTTCTGCGATAGCGGTTTCTTTTCGGCTGGCGAGGTACAGCACATTTATGTTGTAGGGATTAATTCTGCCTTCGCTGCGTAAGTTTTTTTTCGGTTTCATTTCCTCTTTGGTCAGAATTCCGCTCACAGCGTTGCTTGCCCTAGCCCTAAAGTATTCCGCGCCTTGAGGGATTGATTGGGTTCGAGTTTTGCTTGAATCAAGAAGCGCATTTAGAAAAACATTGGTCTTTTCTGACCAAAAATGCCTTTCCTCATTTAAAACCCTTTCAATAAATTCTGAAAATGATTTTGGTGAAAGAATAAAATCGCTCATCACTTTTTGCCTATTGGGATCACTGGTAATCGTTAAGCTGCTGTACTGTTATCCAATTTCCACCCTGGAAAAACCAATACTGCCGGATGGCACTTTAACGCGGTTGCCAGCACCTTAGCTCGCTCGACTCCAAGATTAATTCGGCCAGATTCAATGCTGGAAATGGTGGATTGCGGGATGCCAGTGAGTTCTGCCAGCTGATTTTGGCTCAGCTCCTGGAGTTCGCGAATAATGCGTACAGATTCACCGGGAGTGATGATTATGTGTTGTTTGGCGGGAATAAAATCTTTCATCAGGACTTCCTCTTGTAATCATGAGGGGTAACTTCGACTACATTGACATAAAGCTCTTTGCCGTTGATTTGGTAAATAACGCGGTATTGAATATTTAGGCGTGACGAGCGAAAACCTTTCCACTCCCCCTGTAATCGTTCATCCTTAAAACCTGTAATGGTTTTAAGGCCTTCCGGTCCGGAGATTTCAACAATGCTTTTCCATATCTCATAACGTGCCAAGATCTCAGCGGACACCTTGCTTAGTTGTTTCGTGAGCTTTCTATGTTCGTATATTGTCCACATATCTTTTATGGTATGTATTGCTGTTATGGTATGTCAAGTATTGAGGGTGTATCCCTGCCTTGAATTTCGGTATTTAGCATCAGAGCTCTCTGGTTATGTTATAGCTTGGCAAAGGCCAATGCTGCGCCCGCGAGAATTAATGCACCGCCAGAAATCCAATTAAACCAGCGCTGGTGCTCTGGTGATTTTAGCCAGCGCACAATGCTGCGTCCGCCAACCGCGTAGATGCTCATCCAAACAAAATCCATCGCTAAAAATATCACTGTGAGCAATGCAAATTGTGGCGGCATACTGCGCTGGATGTCGATAAATTGCGGAAAGAGTGCGCCGAAATAAATCAGCCCCTTGGGGTTGGTTACCGCCACGATAAACGCTTTGCTGAATAAATGGCTGCTGCGTATTTGACGGGATTCCAGATCAACACTTAATGCTGGCGCCAATACCAATTGAATGCCCAGATACACGAGATAAGCTGCACCAATCCATTTAATGGTATGAAAAATCCATTCCGCTTGTTCAACTAATAAACCTAACCCCAATGCCGATAACAACATCAACACCAAATTGCCCACACTGGCACCGAGCATGGTGTAGAGCGATTTGCGAAAGCCGTAGCGCCCGGCATCGATCATACATGCCAGCATCACTGGCCCGGGGCTAGCAGAGAGTACGAGGGTAATGGTGGTAAATAGCCAGAGTTGATCGAGCGGCATAGCGGCATCCTGAGGCGAGGAAAGCGGAGTTTAGCAGAGCCGCCTGCAGCGTCGCTAAAGTCTTCTATACTCAAACGATTCATCACGAACTAAATGCAAGGTGTGTTATGTCGAATAGCAGTATTTCCAAAGCCATTAAGGTGCTTGAAGATTTGTTGGGCGGATTGAATCAAGCCTACTGGGAGGCGAATAGTTTGGATCGAAAAGATTTTTTTTACGATCTAATTAGCGTATTGCATGCGGAGTTATCGGAACTGAACAAGCTGAGTGTGCAAGACCATTATCTGGATTATGAACCGGTGACAGAAGAGTTGCGTGCCGTGCGCCCTAAGCTGAGCCGTTTGCGCAAACTCGTTGATGATTTTGCGCTGCGTTCCACTACAGCAACGCGCCTTGAGTATTTAATTAACGAGGCAATGATGTTGATGGGGCACAATCCACCAGCTTGATTAGTTTTTATAGCCTTTCCTAATCAGTTTTGTGGGTTTATCGCTAAATAATTTAAATAGAAGAATAAAAAAACTGGCAACGACTGAAATGTGAACAATACTGAAACTACCGGTAAGGGTTTCTTCCTGTGAGTGCAACGGCTTCTGATTTGGTTGGCTCATCGATTTAGGAAGGCGTACCGTTACCAGTGGGTTTTCTCTTGGCCCAGTTTGGAACTCCCCTTTGTTTGTACTCTAGTATGGTCTTGGCCGGCATCTTGTGGTGTCGGCTTTTTTTATTGTTAATAGGCTTCCATTTGTTGGTAAGTTAGCGCCGCAAAAATATGAGCTGCGGCGCTAACTTATTTATCAGTCGAGTTTACTTAAATCCCTAACCGCGCCTTTGTCTGCACTGGTTGCTAACATGGCGTAAGCCTTTAGCGAGGCAGAAATTTTGCGTGGGCGGACTTCAGTTGGCTTCCAGGCCAATGCACCTTTTGCTTCTTCGGCGGCGCGGCGCGCATCCAGTTCGGCATCGGTCAGAACTACATTAATGCTGCGATTGGGTATGTCGATACGGATAATATCGCCGGTTTGCACCAAGCCAATCGCGCCACCAGATGCCGCTTCAGGGGATACGTGGCCAATCGACAAGCCAGAAGTACCGCCAGAGAAGCGGCCATCGGTTAAGAGTGCGCAAGCCTTGCCCAAACCTTTGGATTTCAAATAACTGGTGGGGTACAGCATTTCCTGCATGCCGGGGCCACCTTTGGGGCCTTCGTAGCGAATTACGACCACATCGCCTTCTTTTACCTTGCCATCCAAAATATCGGCAACGGCTGCATCTTGGCTTTCTACTACATAGGCCTTGCCTTCAAACACCCAGCAGCTTTCATCCACGCCAGAGGTTTTTACCACGCAGCCATCAAGGGCGATATTGCCTTTGAGTACAGCCAAGCCGCCTTCTTTGCTGTAAGCATTTTTCACTGAGCGAATGCAGCCTTCTGCGCGGTCGCCGTCTAGCGTTGGCCAGCGGGTAGATTGGCTAAACGCTGTTTGGGTAGGGATGCCTGCAGGGCCGGCTTTGTAGAAGGTCGCAACCGCTTCAGATGAGGTGCTGATAATGTCCCACTTATCCAAAGCTTCCTGGAAGGTTTTGCTGTGAACAGTCGGCAACTGGTTGTGGAACAGGCCGCCGCGATTTAGCTCGGCCAAAATAGCCATAACACCGCCGGCGCGATGCACATCTTCCATATGGTATTTAGGGGTGTTGGGGGCAACCTTACACAATTGCGGAACCTTGCGGCTCATGCGGTCTACATCAAACATGGTGAAGGGCACATCGCCCTCTTGCGCCGCAGCCAACAGGTGCAAAATGGTATTGGTAGAACCGCCCATGGCGATATCCAAGGCCATGGCATTTTCAAAGGCATCAAAGGTGGCGATGGAGCGTGGTAGCACGCTGTAGTCATCTTCTTCGTAGTAGCGTTTGGTGATTTCAACAATGCGGCGGCCAGCTTCTAAAAAGAGTTGCTCGCGGTCAGAGTGAGTTGCTAACAAGGAGCCGTTACCGGGCAAGGATAAACCCAGCGCTTCGGTCAAACAGTTCATGGAGTTGGCGGTGAACATACCAGAGCAAGAGCCGCAGGTAGGGCAGGCAGAGCGCTCGTATTCAGCCACTTTTTCGTCGCTGGCGTTGTCGTCTACCGCAATCACCATGGCATCAACCAAATCGAGCTTGTGCTCAGAGAGTTTGGTTTTGCCCGCTTCCATTGGGCCACCGGAAACGAAAATCACGGGGATGTTCAAGCGCATAGCGGCCATGAGCATACCGGGGGTAATTTTGTCGCAGTTGGAGATACATACAATCGCGTCGGCGCAGTGGGCGTTAACCATGTATTCAACTGAGTCGGCGATGATGTCGCGCGAGGGCAAGCTGTAGAGCATGCCGTCGTGACCCATGGCGATGCCGTCATCTACGGCGATGGTATTGAATTCTTTGGCGACACCACCGGCCTTTTCAATTTCTCGTGCAACCAGTTGCCCCAAGTCTTTCAGGTGAACATGGCCGGGTACAAATTGGGTAAAAGAGTTGGCGATAGCGATAATAGGTTTTTCAAAATCGCCGTCTTTCATGCCGGTAGCGCGCCATAAAGCGCGAGCACCGGCCATATTGCGGCCAGCAGTGGTGGTTTTGGAGCGATAGATTGGCATAAAGCATAACCTCGTAAAGCGTGTCGCGCGTTGCGGCCAGCGGTGGGTTTGGATGTAGTGATGCGTGAAATGATACCAGAAAGCGGCCATTTTCGGCAGCTTGGCAGTGGTGGGATATTGCAAGCTGCGCCGCCTTCAATGGTCTTGAGAGCGGCGCTAATCCGGTGGCTATATCAGGGTTTTGATAAAAATCTTGGAGTTGCGCTGATAGTTATAAAGCTCCTGTTTGGCGATGGGCAAATCGTCAATTTTCCCCTGCACAAAACCCTGCTCGATAAACCAGTGAGCCGTTTGAGTGGTGAGCAAAAAGAGTTGTTTGATTTTTTGTTTGCGCGCCTGTGTTTCCATTTGTTGCAGCAGAGTTGCAGCGCGGCCGCCATTGCGATATTCCGGATGAGTTGCCACACAAGATAGCTCCGCCATATCGCCGTAGGGGTAGAGTGCTGCGCAGGCGATAATAGAGCCGTCTTTGTCCATCACATGAAATTTATTGATTTCCGTTTCCAATACTTCGCGTGAGCGACGCACCAAAATTCCCTGTTCTTCAAGTGGGCGAATTAATTCCAGGATACCGGCGACATCATCGATAGTGGCGGTGCGCAACTGCTCGTATTGCCCGGAGTAAATCATGGTGCCCAAACCGTCGCGGGTAAACAGTTCGGTCAGCAACGCGCCATCGGTTTCGTAACTGATTAATTGCGCGCGCTGCACACCTTGCAGGCAACTTAAATAACAGGCGCTGACCGCCTGCTGCAAATCAAAACTGATGTTGTTGCCGTGTTCATTGAGGTAATTTTTACATTCCGGTAGCGATAGCTGACGAATTAAATTGCCTTCGCTATCGCTCAAGCCATTGCCTTCAACAAAGGCTAATAATTTGTCGGCTTTAATAGCGCCCGCGACATGAGTGGCAACATCGCTAAAGGTTAAATTAAAAATTTCACCTGTGGGTGAGTAGGCCATTGGCGATAGCAATACTACCGCGCCGGAATCGAGTGCGGCATTGAGCGAGCGTGTGTTGACCTTGCGCACTTTGCCGGTGTGTTGCAAATCCACACCATCAATTACACCGTGAGGCATGGCTACCACAAAATTGCCGCTGATGACTTGCATATCGGCATCGTGCATGGGGGAGTTGGGCAGACTGGTGGAAAGCGCTGCTTCAACAATCGTGCGCGCCTCGCCAATCGCTTGAATCACCAAGCGTAAACTTTCGCTGTCGGTGATGCGCAAATGATTGTGAAACTGGCTAAACGTATCGGCTACTTGCAAGCGTTCATCGATTTGCGGGCGTGCGCCGTGCACTAGGACCAAGCGCACATCAAGGCTACACAGCAGCGCTATGTCGTGCACTATATTGTGAAAGTTCGCGTGGGTGATGGCTTCACCCGGCAGCATCAGCACAAAGGTTTTATCACTGTGTCTGTTGATGTAGGGCGTCGAGTGTCGAAACCATTTCACATAGGCGTTGGTATTAGTGTCTTGAGGGTTCACAGGCACGATATGTCTCTTGTTAAAAAGTCTTTTAAAAAATCATTGTTGTGGTGAAAGAAAAACTACAAACAATATTGCTCGATCAGCCCGCGCACAATCTTTACTGCCGGTTCAATCTGATCGAGTGGAATAAATTCATCCGGTTGGTGTGCCTGATTAATCGAGCCTGGCCCGAGCACGACAGTTTGCATGCCGAGCTGTTGCATAAACGGCGCTTCGGTGGCGAAGGCAACACTCTCGGAATGATTGCCGGTCAATTGTTCGCACAGTTTTATCAGCTCACTGTGTTCGTCTTCACCGAAGGGATCAACACCTTCAAACAGCGATGATAAAACAATATCGGTGCCGCTGCGCTCGGCGATAGGTGTTAAGCGCTGCTGAATCGCGGCGCGCACGTCGTTGTTATCCATGCCCGGCAGCAGGCGCAAATCAAAATGCAATTCGCAATCACCGCAGATGCGATTGGCGCCATCGCCGCCGTGAATGCAACCTAAATTCAGTGTGGGTGTTTGCACGGCAAATCCGGCGTTGCGATATTTTAATTGCAATTCATTGCGCAGGCCGAGGAGTTCATTCATCACCTGATTCATCGCCTCCAGCGCATTATTACCCAGCGCTGGATTGGAGGAATGACCGCTCTGGCCGCGCACACGAATCACTTCCATCATGATGCCTTTGTGCATGCGAATTGGCACCAGCTCAGTGGGTTCGCCAATCACCGCATAGCGCGGCGATGCACCGGGAATGCCTGCTTTAGTCAGTGCTCGGGCGCCACTCATACTGCTCTCTTCGTCGGCGGTGGCGAGCACAATCAGCGGGTGTTTAAATGTGTGGCCGATATAGGGTTTGACCGCTTCGATAATGACCGGAAAAAACCCTTTCATATCGGTAGCGCCAAGGCCGTAGAGCTTGCCGTCTTTTTCGGTGAGCCTGAAGGGGTCGGATTGCCAGCGGTTGGCATCGTAGGGAACAGTATCGCTATGCCCCGCCAGTACTAATCCACCTTCGCCGCGGCCAAGGGTGGCGATCAGGTTGGCTTTGCCGGCTTGCGCGAGTTCCATCACCTGGGTATTGAAACCCAGATCGGCAAAACAACTGGCGAGATAATCAATCACCGCGCGGTTGCTCATATCCCACTCCGGCACGGCGCAGCTTACCGATGGCAGAGAAACCAGGTTTTGTAGGTGATCCTGATAGCGTTTGAAGTCAATAGTCATGGCATGGCTCAGTCATTCATGTCGGCTTGTTATCGGCGATTGCAGTCAAAAATGCAAGCGCGGCGGGATATAAATAGCGCAGGCAATAAAAAACCCGAGGCGGATGACCGGCTCGGGTTTTGGGGTGATAAGCAAAACAAACTTAGCTAAATACACCTTTGAAAAAGAAGAAAAACAGAATCGACAGACCGGCACCGGCAGGCAGGGTAATTAACCAAGAGGCAAAAATACCGCCAATAACACGCAGGTTGAGGGCACCAATTCCACGCGCTAAGCCTACCCCCAATACTGCACCAACCAAGGTGTGAGTGGTGGAAATAGGCAGGCCAATACCTGAGGCGATAACCACTGTCGCAGCGGCGGCCATTTCGGCAGCAAAACCGCGGCTGGGGGTCAGCTCGGTAATTTTTTTACCGATGGTGATCATCACTTTGTAGCCGTAAGTGGCCAAACCAACCACTATGCCAACGCCGCCGAGCAGCAAAATCCAGGGTGCAACTGCTGCTTTAGCGCCGACTGCGCCAGACTGGATCACACTGATCACTGCCGCCATCGGGCCGACTGCGTTAGCGACATCATTGGAGCCGTGGGCAAAGGCCATAGCGCAGGCGGTGAAGATCATCAGCACGCCAAACACTCGCTCAACACTGGAGAAGCGGTTGTTTTTGTCTGCGGCGGCATCTTGGGTGATACGGCTCAGTAAATACATGCCAATCACCGCAACCACTAGGCCAATCACTGCGGCAATCATCATGGCTTGCAGGAAGCTGAATTCGACTTGATGCGATTTGAGCACATGCTTGAGGCCTTTGAGGATGGTAACCATCGACAGGAAAAACCCGACCGCAAACATGTAGAACGGAATGTAACGCTTGGCATTGGTAAACGGGTCTTCGGTATCCAGAATCAAATGTTGTACCGAGCGGAAAATCCAGAAGGAGATGATACCGGCGACCAGAGGGGAGGTTACCCAGCTGGCGACTATGCCCCAGACTTGGCCCCATTGCACAGCATCAACCGAGATGCCCACTGCCGCAAACCCAATAATGGCGCCGACGATGGAGTGGGTAGTGGATACCGGCCAACCCAGAATACTGGCAATCAGCAGCCAGGAACCGGCGGCCAGCAGCGAAGACAGCATGCCGAAGATAAATAAATCCGGGTGGTCGGTCATTACCGCCACATCAACTATGCCGCTGCGGATAGTTTCCGTTACTTCACCACCGGCGAGGTAGGCACCGGTAAATTCAAACACCATCGCGATAATAATCGCCTGTTTCATGGTCAGTGCGCGTGCGCCAACGGAGGTGCCCATGGCGTTGGAGACGTCGTTTGCGCCTATCCCCCAAGCCATAAACAAACCGAAGACACAGGCCAGTACGAACAGCGTTTGGCCGTGTTCAGCTAATAAAGTCATTGTGGATTCCCCAAGATAAACAGGATTAATGCGCGAGCAGCAGCTGTAAGCGGCCGCCCACGTCATGGGCACGGTTAGCAATATCACCTACCCAGTCGATGATGTTGTATAGGAACATCACATCGACTGGCGGTAGTTGAGCTTCCAGTGCGAAGAGTGAAGTGCGAACCCCGATTTCCAGTTGATCGGCTTTCTCCTCCAGAATGTCCAACTCCTTGATCATGTTTTCAACGACAGTCAGCTCGCGCCCGCTAAAGCCGGTTTCGAGCAGTTCATCGAGTTCGTTGATGGCGGTGAGAGCTTGTTCGGCAGCGGCTACACTGGCGCGCACAAACTCATTCATTTGGTCTTTCATGCTGGCCGGAATGGTCATCCGGCGGCCCATAATAATGCCCGCGATATCTTTGGCGCGGTTGGGGATGCGGTCTTGCATGGTCAGCAGTTCCAGCAAGTCGGTACGCGGTACCGGCAGGAACAGGCTCTTAGGGAGGTGTAGACGCAGATGTTTTTTGATTTCATCGGCTTCATTTTCGAACTTCACTACGCGCTGTTGGATTTCGCTGGCAAGCGCCCAGTCATCGCTGGTAACGGCTTCAAAAAAACTGATCAATTCCGAAGCGGCTTTAACAGCCAGCGCCATATGCTCTTGCATAGGTTTGATGGGTGAACGGCCAAACAGGTTCGACAGATTAGCAAAAGGCATGAAATACCCCTCCGGTTAAAAGTGCGTGCAGTATAGAAAGATCGTCTCTCAGGGTCACGCGGCTTTATTACATTTTTATGATGTTTTTGTGACTATTTTTGGGGCGTGGCTGGCGAGTGATCAACCGGAGGTGGCCGATTGCATTCTAGATGACGCTACCAACTTGAGCGTCATTGGGCAGACTCTTGGCCTTGGAGCCGCTACAATCCGTTGATCTCCAATCAATAAACAGGAACGATAAGATGGCGCAGGTGTTGGATCGGGTATTGGATTTACGCGGCTTGATTCAGGATCTGGTCGCCGATGGGCGCATGAAACAGGTCGATGCCAATATCTTGCTTGGCGCCTCGCGCACCCGCGAGCAGGCGATCATGCACCCGCTAGCCTATATCGCCACCCAAAATCTGGAAGATGTGCGGCGCCCCGGCAAAAACCTCGATGGCGATACCCTGACCGAATGGTTGGCGACCAAAGCGCACTTGCCGCTGTTTCATATTGATGCGATGAAAATTGATGTCGCCAAGTGTACCGAGGTGATGAGTTACGCCTTCGCCAAGCGTCACGGCATTTTGTGCGTCAAAGTTGAGGCAGATCATGTGGTTATCGCCTGTACCCAGCCGTTTATGGAAGGGTGGGAGCCACAGGTAGAGCATGTCGCGCGGCGCAAGGTTAAGCGCGTGGTGGCTAACCCTGCCGATATAGAGCGGTTTATGGTGGAGTTTTACACTCTCGCGCGCTCGGTGTCTGGTGCCAGCGGTGCAACTGCAGCGTCTGCGATTACCAACTTTGAGCAGCTGGTGGAGTTGGGCAGCGCCACCGACCCTGATGCCAATGACCAGCACATAGTCAAAATCGTAGATTGGTTGCTGCAATACGCCTACGACCAGCGCGCCTCCGATATTCATATAGAACCGCGCCGGGAAGTCGGGCGCATCCGCTTCCGTATCGACGGGGTATTGCATTACGTCTACGAATTGCCTGCTAATGTCGCCACTGCCGTCACCAGTCGCTTCAAGGTCTTGGCGCGCATGGATATAGCCGAAAAACGCAAGCCGCAAGATGGCCGGATCAAAACCCGCCGCAGCGATGGCAGCGAAATCGAACTGCGTATGTCCACCCTGCCCACCGCCTTTGGCGAAAAACTGGTGATGCGGATTTTTGACCCGGAAGTGTTGCAGCGCAGTTTTGCCGATTTAGGCTTGGTGGGTGACGACTATGCGCGCTGGTATTCCATGCTCTCGCGCCCGAACGGGATCTTGCTGGTGACCGGCCCGACTGGCTCGGGTAAAACCACCACGCTCTACTCATCGCTGCGCCAGGTCGCGACCGATGAAGTGAACGTCAGCACTATTGAAGATCCCATCGAAATGGTGGAAGAGCGCTTCAACCAAACCCAGGTGCATCACAAAATCGGGCTGGATTTTGCCGCCGGTATCCGCAGCCTGATGCGGCAAGACCCAGACATCATCATGGTGGGTGAAATCCGCGATCTGGAAACCGCGCAGATGGCAGTCCAAGCCGCACTCACCGGCCACTTGGTGCTCTCCACCGTGCACACCAACGATGCTCCCTCAACTGTCGCGCGGATGCTCGATTTGGGCATTCCGTCTTACCTTATCAACGCCACCATGCTCGGTGTGATGGCGCAGCGTTTGGTGCGCACCCTCTGCCCACACTGCAAAGAAGAGGGCGAAATCACCCAGGCACACTGGCAGGAATTGGTCGCCCCTTGGAAAGTAAATCTGCCCGCCAGAGTCTATCGCCCGGTGGGCTGTTTGGAATGCCGCAATACCGGCTACCTCGGGCGTCAGGGTTTGTATGAAATCCTCATGCTCTCCGACACCCTCAAAGAAAAAGTCACTAGCGATTGCAACCTGCAGGAATTGCGCAAGCTGGCGATGAAAGAAGGCATGCGCACCCTGCGTTTATCCGGCGCGCAAAAAGTCGCCGCCGGTTTGACCACCATGGAAGAAGTCTTGCGTGTCGCACCACCGCCGGAGAAGGTGGGGTGATGTTGGCGGCTTATTGACGGTACTGGCGGCTAACTGTCGTAGCTTTCGATTAGCCAAATCCACTAGGCTCTGTTGGTTCTTACTATTACCGGAGCCCAACTTATGGACAGTTTTGCACAAGAGATGAAAATATCCTCCACCAAGATCCGTCACCTGCGAACTCAGCTCGGTTGGTCGCAAGAGCAGCTCGCACTCGCCTCCGGCTTGAGTTTGCGTACCATCCAGCGGGTTGAGGCAGAAGGTAAAGCATCGCGCGAAACACGTGTTTGTTTGGCGGCCACATTGAGCGTGGAGTTGGCAGAGTTATTTGATGAGTCAAATTCAGATGCAGAAATGCTGCCGGTGCCATCTGTCTTCCGCTACAAACTCGCACTGGCCGTGGCAGGCTTGGGGTTAGTGCCAATACTCCTCAATATTGCAGGATTTATTGCGAGTAACGTTTTGCTGTCAGCTTTGCATATGATGGTTATTGCGCTCTCTTTGTACGGTAGTTTTGGTTGGTACTTTACCGGTCAGCCGCGACCTGCGTCGCGCGGCAAGCGTTATGTGCAGGTCACTTTTATTGCAGGGGCGATGTTTTTTGCGTTTGCTTTTTTTGGGCAAGACAATTCAAGCCCGGCTGCAATTGGCGTTGCGGCTCAGATTACAGCTTTAGCATTAGGAGTTTATTTTTTGCTGGATTACTGGCTATCGCGGCGGACGGTAAAAGTAGAGTGAAACAAAAATGGCGACCCGAGAGTCGCCATTTTTTATGCCTGTTGTTTATGGCTTGTATCGATCACCACAACAATTTAATCCCCACAAACACCAACATAATCGCCAGTGCCGGGCGCAGGTAGTGGTCGGCGACGCGGTTGGCTAAATGGCTGCCGAGGTAGATGCCCGGCAGTGAACCGATTAACAAATTGGCGAGTAAATGCCAATCCACATTCCCCATACCGGCGTGCCCCATGCCGGCTACTAGGGTGAGTGGTACGGCGTGGGCGATTTCTGTGCCTACCAAACGCACGGTGGGTAGCAAAGGGTAGAGCATAAACAGCGCAACCGTGCCCAAGGCGCCAGCGCCGATGGAGGTGAGGGTGACTACTGCGCCGAGTACCATGCCGGTTATAACCGTCGCAATCATCTGGCTGCGGCGATTCATGCGGGTGATCCAGCTATTGTTTTTCTTGCTGTAATCAAAAATTCTGCGTTTAAACAAAATCGCAACGGCGGTCAAAATCAGCGCGTATCCGAGTGTTGTCTTAATAATCCGGTTAAGTGTGTCTGTGTCCAGACTTAAACTGTGCAGCGCCCACAGGGTGAGTGCGGCAGCAGGCAAACTGCCCAGTGCTAGCTCGCCGGTGATCTTCCAGTCGATATTTTTCTTTTTGTGGTGGACATGAATGCCGCCCGCTTTGGTGATCGCGGCATAGAGTAAATCGGTGCCCACCGCGTTGGCGGGGCTTACGCCGAACCACAGCAGGATTGGGGTCATCAGCGAGCCGCCGCCCACACCGGTCATGCCAACGATAAAACCAACCACCAATCCGGCGATTACATAACCAATCTGAAAGTCCATAAGTATTGCTCACACGATGTACTATTAACGGTAAGGTTTTTACCGTCATTAAAAAGGTCGTGCAGGCTATCAGCCGAATGCGTTAATGCCTAATGATAATTAGTTAGATGCTTATAACCATTGATATGCGAGCTGCCGGCGCGTCAATTTAGCTTAGGTATAGTGAAAGTGGATGTAGTTAGTTGGCAGGGGCAAGGGTAGGTTGGGAGTAGTGAATGGTCAGTGGGTCGATTAAATACTGTTCGTAATCCTTGGGTAAATCATTCACCGAGGGGTTTTCCAAGAAAAACAATTTGCGCTCTGGTAACCGGGTAAACTGAATACTTGGTAAATTGTGTTGGCGCCACAGCTTCAGCAATGAGCCATCGGCATAGGCTATTTTAATTCCTTCCTGGAGTCGCTGTTTGAGTGCGATGTTATTTTTGTTGAGATAAAAAAAGCGTGGCAGGCGATAGACCAGTGCAAAACTGTCATCGTAAGTGAGGTTGCCAATGTGTTGGAACTGTTTGTACTCTTTCATTAGTTCATTGGCGCCGCGGCAGAGCAAGTCAAAACGGCCACCAACAACCATCTTGAATAAATTCTTGTAGTTGCCAACCTCGGAAACATTAAAGCCGTTGTGACGCAATATTTTAACGTCTGCCCAGCCCTCTCCCTGTCCTATGGTGTATCGGCGCAATTCATCCAAGTTAATAACTTGTTGGACTTCTTCTTTGATGAGCGGATTCACAAAACAAATCCGATAACCAATGATGCCTAAATTGAGCGGAAAAGGTATGTAAGTGAGGTCATCCAGTTCTTCGAGCTTTTTGTCGTAACTCGCTCCCAGAACCAAATTGGGATAGGTGTTGTTGTGCAGAGAGTAGAGTGTGCGCACAACATTGGTTGGGGGTATGGCCTGCAGTTGGTAGTCACCATAAGTAGCGCGGGTTTTTTCCAGCGCCAAACGTAAAACATCTATGTCATACATCAAGCGGAAAGCGCCAACATTTTGTGGTGTTCTGTGCCTGACCTGCATATCAGCCTGCGCCCAGGCTACAGAAAGCCACAGCAAAGCCGCGATAAGCAGAAAATGCGAGCGCAACCGGTACATAACAAAAACCTGTTAGCTAACTCATCTAAGCTTAGCAGTTTCTTGGCGCATTAATTGTTATTTATGGGAATAATAAGCCGGTGTGATTAAGCAAAATAAGCCTGAAAAAGTGGGCGCCATCAATTCTGTTTTGCACGGCTAAATGTGCATTTAATGTTTGTCGATTTTTGCCGGACAAGTTTTGCCAATCAGATGAGTGTCCCGCTCCAGTAATTCGGTGAGGTTGTCGGTTTCAATCGCGCCATCAATGAAGATTTCCTCTACAGTTTTTTCTTGTGTGCGCAAAATGCCGATTTGGGTAAACATCAGCGCATCTTGGGTGGGTAGGTTTTTGAAATGATGTTTGCCCATGTGTTTGCCATTGATCCAGACTTCAGCCGAACCGACTTCAGGATCAGTTGACCAATGGATATGCATAGCGACACGATGCCATTTGCCGGGAGCCGCGCCCTCGGGTAATTTCCACAATACTTTTTTTGCCGCTGTTTCCTGAAAACTTAATTCGCTGCCGGCAATATTAAAACGCAGCATTTGTTGCCAGCTCTTATCGGATTCCCAATAACCCAATTCGTGTTTGTGTTGGCTGAGTTTTTTCGGCAGATAGAAGCTGAATGCAAAAAAAGTATCTTTACCTTCGTGGGTCATCCCTGCTGAATTACGGTGATGAAACTCGCTGCGATTTAAAGATTTATTGCCCTTCCACAAAAACGAATCGTCGCCAGTCAAACGCACTTTGCCTGCGTGTTTGCCATCAAAGACACAATCGTTGGTAACTGATAGCCCGGCGACATTGATGGGCGTGTTCCACTGGCTAATATCGCCCGTTTCAAAGTCGCCCTGCCAGATGATGCTGGCGTTACTTGATTGTGCCGCAACAATAAGTGCCATTGCACTGCAAAAAAGTGCGAGTGTTTTTTTCATAAGATAAATCCTTGGAATTATTATTGTTGTTAGTGAAAGCACTGATGTTGGTGATTTTACGATGTGCGCAGCGCTATCACTTCTTTAAGCACTTCAGGGTGGCGATAAACAATTTGTAGCAAGGTTTCTGCAGCACCAGATGGTTGGCGTCTACCCTGCTCCCAATGTTGCAATGTTCGCGGCGATATATGCAGTGCCTCGGCGAATTTTGCCTGTGATAAGCCGCACTGCAGACGCGTCTGCACAATCTGGTTGGGTGCAATAGTGTAGGTATCACCGGTCTTACCACTTTTAACATCGCGGATAGCAGCCAGTAATTCCTCACCTAGATTGCGGCTCGCATCGCGCGCTGCAAGTTCTTTGTTACTGAGTGTCATAACCCAGCTCCTCTGCAATTTGTTTCAATAAATGTGCGGGGATATTTTCCGTCGCACTTTTGGAATAGATGGTAAGTAACACAATGGCACCGGATTTTAATTGCGCGGTATAGATAACTCTTACTCCACCACTTTTGCCTCGACCACTTATGTTCCAGCGGATTTTGCGGCAGCCGCCCGAGCCGGGAATTAAATCACCTGCGTCCGGCGTTGCAGCGAGATAGGAAACAAAGTCGCCGCGTTCCGACTCAGTCCAATAGTCGGGCCACAACCTTGTGAAAATAGGGGATTCAATAATCGTACGCATGGGATGCAACTGTACTCCATTGGCGTACAGTGGGCAACAGCGAAGTGAAAGTGCAAGCCGCTCCCATTTAAGCCGGGAGCGGCGGAGGTTTACACCGGCTGCGAGATCACCCCATTGCAAATCGGCGTAAAGGCAGTGAGTTTGTCGAGGGTGGCGGCGTTGCCGAGGCTGTTGCCGGGGAAGTTGCTGCCGAATTGGTTTTGTTGGCCGTGCAGTGCCATGTAGTTGAGCACCACGGTTTCTACCAACGTATTAACGTTGTTGGCGGCGCCTATACCAGAGCCGGTTTCGACATCGCCACTGGCGCGCATATAGCCGATCTGTTGGTGGACGCGCTGGGCATCGCTAATGGTGTTCGGATCGCTACTGGTACCACCCATCAACACGGCGCGGCGCGCGGGGTTGTAGACGAGAAAGAACGCGGCGCCGGTCTGTTGGTCGTCGCCGGTCCAGACACCTTTACCTCCGCCCATCGCTGAGTCGTCGATCATGCCGTTGCTGAACACCGAGCCGTCGCTGAACACATAAATCATCACCGGCATGCCTTTGCGCGCGGCGTACTCGATGCAGGCGCCGATGCAGCGGCCCGCGCGTAAATCGCGCATTTCGCCAGTGGAACGGTCGCCGGTGTGATAGTCGTAGCCGCCCATGGTGATGGTGCCTGCTCCGGCATAACCGTTGATCACCAGCTTGGCCACTGAGGCGGTTTTGCGGAATTCGCCATCGCCGTTAAATTCGTTTTGGGTGAATACACCCGCTGCGCCAACCAGATCGGCATCGGCGACCGGGTCAATGGCGGAAGGGTTGCCAAAGCGATCGGCCAGATCGGCGCTTTTCACATAGCCGCAGCGCACCATGTCTTTGATTACTTCATCTTTGCTGACGCCGGTGTTGACCTTACCGAGTTTTTTATCGCTGATACGGTAGATAGATTCCATCACCGCCACTGTGTCCTGTTGATCGAGCAGGCTGACCAGATCCCCCACATCGACCAAACCGGTCACGTCGTTGGGGTTGTCCACTTTGGTGGGGCGCACCTCGGGGTTGATCATCATCGCGGGTGCCATGGAGTTGCCGCCCGAGTCGCTGGCGCGGGAGCCGACCAGCGCCAGCAGCGAGCCGTTGGCACCGGCGCGGTTAATGCCGTACATGGGGTTGTGCGGGTTGTTGCCGGTGTCGTTCTCCGAGCGCGCGGGAATGACCGCACCGTTGGTGAGTGCGCGGTTGCCCACGGCGACCTTTTCCAGAATGCCGCGCAGCATGGCGCTGCTGGCGTGGAAAGAGAGGCCGAGTTCATTGTTGATAAGGGGGTTGGCTGCGGTAGAGGCCGCCGGGCTCATTGCTAATGGCAGCCCCTGTTTGCTGTAGCCGCTGGCGTTGAGGAAATCCAACTGGCCGCCGCGCTGGCCGATCAACACGTTGGAGCCAGCGATATTGGCGCCGCCGGCGAGATCAAAACAGATAAACGGAATCTTGCCTGCGCCCTGTGCCGCAATGCCGCAGGCGCTGCGCATGGCGATCAAATCCGCTGAGAGTGCAGCCTCTGCTTCCCGTGGGTTGGCAAATAAACTGAAAATCGAGCCGCCGACCACAGTGGCGGCGCCGGTTCTAAAGCCTTGCGCTACCAATTCGCGCCGGGTCACCGGGCGGCTGTGGTTGTTGAGCAGCAGCGGCGCGTCCGGATGCAGGGTGGTTTTTTTGCGAGTCATAAGTCTGCTCCGATTACTGCAATAGCATGATGGCGCTGCCCATAGCGGCGGCGCAGGTTGCTTTGACGGTGGTGGCGGTGCGGTTGCTGGCGCAGCTATTGCTCGCTGCGCAGGTTGTCATGCGGTCGATCAACTGGTTCAGCTCGGCGCGAACTTCGGCCGGATTCGCCTGATTGCTCAGTGCGCCGCCCGAGGCTATATCGCTCGCCAGCAGGTTTTTCAGCAGTGGGTCGATAACCTGGCTGCGGCCAGTGCTATTGAACGCGGTATTGGCGCTGGCGCCAAAGTTGAAGCCGCTGAAATAGCTGGCGCGCAGGCTGGTATCGTTCACTAGCGCGTTGCAGTAGGACACTGCCAGCTGGGTAATACCCATCTGTTGCGCCGCCAAAAAGCCCTCGATATTGGTGAGTGTCGGCAGTTGTTGTTGCACCTTGGTATAGGTGGTCTTCACCGCCGCCGTGGTTGTGCTGACGCCAGTCATGGCGGACAGGGTTGCATTGATTTCGGCAAAATTGCGCAGGCCGATATGAGCTTGGCCGGGAATATCCGCCGGTGTTGCGGGTGGCGGCACTACCGGCACAGTGCGGCTGTAGCTATTGCTGCCGATCCGGTCGAAGGTAAGGAAGAATTGATCCTGATCCGGCCCTTGTTTCATCTCCACAATCGTGCCCAGTGTCGATAGGGTTTGGCGACCTTCCACCATCTGGCTGGCGCTGATTTGGGTATCCAGATTGGCAAATACCTGGCCGACGGGCGCCTCGGTGCCATTGACCCCAATGCGCAAGCCTTTCAGATCGATATTGCCGGTGACTTTTTCATCGCCCAGATTGGTGAAGAACGGCGAGCTAAACAGATAGGCATAGTCGTCGAACTGCTGCACATCAAACACGATAAAACTCAGCGGAGTGCCCACCAGCTGGGAGACGTTAAACAGCAGCAAATATTTTGCGCCCACGCCCACGTCAAAATTGGTTTTGATGTCGGCTGCGCTCATCGCGCGTTTGTGTATGGCGAGGAAGCGAATACTGCCTGCCCAAGGGCGATTGTTCGATACATCGTTACCTATCGCGAGAGCAAAGCTGCTGTCCCAATCCTTCAGTACCGCACCGGCGTCCGGGTCCATATCGCCGGTAAATTCGCCGTTGACATAAATGCGGCGGCCGCGGATTGGATCAAAGGTGACAACTACGTGTTGCAGGCTGGCTTGCAAGATTTCTTTGTTGGCAGCGGTGGCCAACTCATTTAGGCCATTTTGATCGCTCTTGGAGGTGCGATTCATAAAACTGTAGTTGTACTCGTACTGGCCGAGGGTGAAATTGCGGCTGGTGGCGCTGCCGGAATAGGTCACTATGCGGGCGGGGTTGTTGTCGTTATCACCCTGCACCACGTTGTCGGGAATCACCCAGGCTTCTATTGAGTATTCGCCTGCCGCGCGCAACAAATCGTAGAACTTGCGGCTGTCGCCGGTGGAGGCTTGTGCCTTGCCGGTATCGCGGAATTTCAAACCCCAGGCGCTGCTCCAGCCGACATTGCCAATCAGGTTCAAGTTGGCGACCGGGTCTACCCCGGCGGTGTCGTAGGCGATGCTGCCCTTGCCGGTTTTGAATTCGTATTTGGCGATGATGTCGGTATCGATCCGGCCACCGCTGGTCACCACAAATGCATCGCTCAGGCCGACTGCTTTGCTGATCACCAGCTCGGGGTCAACTGTGATGGGCTCAATGGTGTTGGCAAAGGCGGTGATCGCCGCTTGCATCTCGGCGGCATTTTGGCTGCAGTTGCTCCAGCAGTTGTGGCCATCAAATGACAGGCGTTGCACAAAACGCGAGGCGCCGGGGTTGTCCAAACGAATGCGGGTTTTGGCGGCTTCATAGGCGGCATCGATCCGGCTGCTGGCAAAGTAGGGTTGCTGGCGGGTGATGGCGCTTTCGCTGTGGCATTGCGCGCAGTACTTGGTCAGTACCGGATACACGGTGGTGGAGAAGGCCGCTGGGCTATCGGGGAATACCTTGCTGCTGCTCAGGTCTTTTTCCGCGGGCGGAGTCAATACCACGCTATTGGCCTGGGTGCCGGTATTGCCCGCCCAGTTAGTGATCCAGGTGGTCATGATATCGCCACAGGCAACTGGGTCAGCCAGCCAGCAGTTGTGACCTGCGGCGACCTTGGTCACCAAACGCGACTGCGCCGGATTGCCCAGGGTTACCAAGCCTTTATCTATCACAGCGGCATAAGCGAGGTTGATATCGTCGCCACGGGCAAATTCCGGTGCCTGTTTACCTTGGGTATGGCAGCCGCCGCAGCGGTTTTCGCGGGCGATATTGATCCATAAGTTGTTCTGGAATTTGGTGATGTCAGCAGTAGCGGCGGCATTGCTGCCTTTATAGCTGAACTCTTCACCGCCACCATTGCCGGTATTGGTGTCGGGTTTGGGTTCGGTTTTGGCGCCCGAACCCGAGCCGCAACCCACCAGTGAGGCGAGTAGCGCGATGATTAACAGGGCGGGGCGCAACTGCAAAATGGAGCCTAACTGAATGTTATTCACGGTCATCTCCCCTATTGGCCTTTGCAGTAGTTGGCGGTGTCGATAAACACCTGCTTCAACTTGTAGTTATTGGCGGCAAAGTTCTGGGTAAATTCCTCGACCTTGGCTCTATCGGCAGCATCGCCTGGCTTGCGCAGGCAGACGTTTTGAAACACTTTCTCAACCTGACAGCTGGCAAAGGCTTTGGAATGCGCCAGTTCCATATTCATGCTCTTGGCGCCGCTGCCCATGCCGGTCAGTGCGGGTGAATTCCACGCCCAGCCAAGGTGGCTGTTTTGGCCTTGGCGCCAGTAGTTTTGCCAGTCGTCATTGGTGGTGACATAACCGGGTTTGAAGGTGGAGCTGTTAATGCGGTACTTCTTCTCAACCCGGCTTTGGGTGTCCGGGTCGATTACCCCTTCACTGTTGTAGTGGATGGCACCGCTAATACCATCGGGATCGCTATTGATATCGAATTCGTAATCGTAATAAGCGTAGGCTTTGGCCATAGGGTCCATGCCGTTGTGGCAGCCGATGCAGTTGTTGAGAAAGACACGGCTATCGCCACCGGGGCTGCGGCTTACATCCTGGCGGATAAAATCCGGCACCAGCGAGGTGTCGTGCACTTGCTCCAGATCGCGGCACAAATGGTTGAGCAGGGTGAAGCGAAACATGGCGCGGTTAGTACCGGCAATAAAAAATGCCTTGGCCGCCGCGCGGCTGGTGATCAGGCCGGAGGTGGCATCGCTGGGCAAACCGTTAAGGCTGGACTGGGTGCGGCGCACCAGTGTGTCTTTCAGGCTCACACCCTGGGCTTCGGCCATCTCATAGTGATTGTTATTGCTGTTGGAGTAGGCGGGCAAGCCACCGGCATTGCTGGTGTAGAGCACATCATCGTAGAGCGCGGTGCGGAAATCGGCATCGTCACGCACCAGCCCGATAAAGGTGGCGGTGTAATCGTTTAGCGGGGCGAACACGGTCTGCTCGCGGTTGGTCCAGGGTGTCGCCATGTTTTTTAAGGTGACACTGTAGAACGCCTCATTGTTCATGGCGATTTTCACCGCCTCGGCGACTTGTCCGGCATCGATTTGCGCCGCCATTTGCAACAGTACGCTTTCCGAGGGCGGGACACCGGCGATGCGGTTGTGAATTTGCATGGCCTGTTCCCGCGAGCCTGCCTGTGCCATGCTTGCGCCAAAGCCGATGCTGGCAATGACCAGCCCGATACTGGCCCTGCGCAGGCTTGTGCCCAGCCGGGTAACTAGCTGGTGCGCTGAAAAGTGTCTAATCACGGTTGCTCCCAATTATGTGTAGTTGCCTTGCTGGTCGCCGGGGCGACCGGAGGGCAATCTTCTGGCTGGAGAAAGGTCTGCTGCAATTATAGACAGACCTGTCGTGTAAACCTGTGCCCAGCTAGCGCTAGCGGTTGCCGACTTAATCACAGAACTGCAAATCAGACGGATCATTTGGTTATAAAAAATCGAAAAGTATGCACTTCCTAACCGGCAAAGGGTTATTTTTAGTAGAAATGTTTTTGCTTTCATTCGTGATTCATTCGAGAGAATGGCACACAGGTTTGCCAGACAATAATCCGTACCGGCGCCCGCGGCTATCTTTATGCGCAAGAGCGGCTATAACTTTTCAATCAACTTTATCCGGTGCAATCTGCTGCCCTCGCCCTCAGGGGGTATAAGCCAGTGCGATATAAGGCCAATGTTATGAATCTCTGCGAGTCTTTTCTGCGCCCGCGCGCCCTATTGACGCTCCGTTCCCTCGGCATAATCGCGCTGTTTGGTTTGAGCGCCTGTGGCGGTGGTGGTGGAGGCGGTAGTAGCGATGGCGGGCAAAAGCCCGATCCGGTCACCGTGGATTTACCTATCGCCTATATTGAGCGACCCATCCCGCTAAATGAAGATGACGAGCCGGTTTTTCCCGATGTATTTGAACCTGCGGCGTTTAATCCCGGCGCCAAGCTCATCCTGAAAGATCGCGCCACTGCGCAAGCCACGGCAGTCGATATCAGCTCGGCGGCATTTCCGCTGGAGAAGTTTCCGGTAGCGGACTATCCCGATGGCCCGCTCTATGATGTGAAAGATCTTTCAGTAAGCCCGGATGGCCAGCGATTAATTTTTGCGATGCGCGCTCCGGAAATTGCCGATGCCGACGAAGAGGATCAACCCACCTGGAATATCTGGGAATATCAGCTTGAGACTAAGCTGCTGCGTCGCATTATCAGTGCCGACATAGTGGCGGAATCCGGGCAGGATATTTCCCCGCGCTACTTGCCCGATGGCCGCATTCTGTTTGCTTCCACCCGCCAGACACGCAGCAAAGCCATCCTTTTGGATGATGGCAAACCCCAGTACGCTGCGGGTACGGAAGACGACCGCAACGACCCCGCCTATGTGTTGCATACCATGCAGGATGACGGCACGGATATCCAACAGATCACCTATAACCAAAGCCACGATATTCAACCTGGTTTGCTGCCCGACGGGCGGATTTTTTACACGCGCTGGGATAGATCCGGCCATGACAACCTGAGCTTCTACACCGTCAATCCAGACGGCACCAACAGTCAGATCTACTACGGCTACAACAGTCTGAATATTGAGCCGGAGGATGACAGCCAAAGTACGCCGCGCTTATTTAATCTCAACCCCATGCCCGATGGTCGCATCGCCGCGATTCTCAAACCCAGTGGCGCCTTGCTCGGTGGCGATATGGTGGTGATCGATGGTGCAGGTTTCAGCGAAAACAACCGGCCAGTACCCGGTGCAACGGCGCGCGGTGCCGCAGGGCAGGAGCGCATCTCGATCCTGCCGGTGAATATCCGCGATGGTGAAGGCGAAATTTCAGAACATGGCCGTTTTGCCTCGCTCTATCCCCTGTACGACGGCACTAATCGTCTGTTAGTGAGTTGGAGTCAGTGCCGTTTGCAGGAGCCGGGCACTTCGCGTTTACTGCCCTGTACAGCAGCCAATCGCGCCATCGCCAATATTCAAGAGGCAGAGCCCTTTTACGGCATCTGGATTTACAACATCGCGCAGCAAACCCAGCAGCCGGTGGTATTGGCCAAAGCCGGAGTGATGTATAGCGAGGCGGTATCCCTTGAAAAAATTACCCCGCCGACCTTTTTCCGCTCGCAGGTGGATACCCAGCTCGCACAGGAAGCGGTCGGGGTATTACACATACGCAGTGTCTATGATTTTGATGGCACCTTTGGCCGCTACGGATTCGCCAGTGCGCCAGCTAATCTGGCAGCGATGATCGCCGCACCTGCAGATCAGCGCCCAGCGCGTTTTTTACGCTTGGTCAAAGCAGTCTCCATGCCCGATGACGATACGCTCGACTTTGACGGTACGGCCTTTGGCTTTAGTGGCGGCATCATGCGCGAAGTGCTGGGTTATGCGCCCATCGAGCCGGACGGCTCGGTAAAAGTAAAAGTCCCGGCTGATGTGGCCTTTACCATAGAAGTGCTCGATGCCAATGGCCGGCGCATCAGCGCCCGCCACAATAACTGGTTGCAATTGCGCCCCGGTGAGGTGCGCGAGTGCAACGGCTGTCACGATACACGCAACGATGTTGCCCACGGACGTGCGGGCGCTGAAGCCGCTGCACTCAATCAAGGTGCGGCAACCAGCGGGCTGCAATTTATGAACACGATTCGCTTCGATGCGCTGGGCACGCCAGTCACGCCAACTATGGGTGAAACTATGGCGGAATTTGCCGCCCGCTCTACCTTCTGTGAAACACCTGGCAACCCGGTCAGCTGTGCGCCTATCGCCCAGCGCCAGCCGAGTGTGGATATAGTGTTTAACGATGAGTGGACTGATCCTGCCGTGCGCCCCAAAGCAGCGAGTTTTGAATACCGTTATTCAGCTCTGGCAGACGACCCAGCGCAAATCGCCGCGCCGACTACTGAAGCCTGCATTGATCCAGATGGGTGGAATAGTCTGTGTCGCGTGATCATCAATTACGAAACCCATATCCAGCCCTTGTGGGAGCGCAGCCGTATGGTGGATGGGGTTGAGCGGCAGTGCACCGGTTGTCACAGTCGCAATGTTATTGATCTCAACGGTAACTCGCTTGTACAGATTCCCGCCGGTCAGCTAGAGTTGACCAGTCAGCCATCAGATCAGCAGACCGATCATATGACTTCTTATCGCGAGCTGTTGGCGAACGATTTCAGTCAAGTGCTCACCGATGATATGGCAGGGCTTACCGACAATATTCCCGTATGTGAATTTGTGGTGGATGAAGATGCAATTCCCGAGTGTCTGGTCACCTTTGACCTTGAGGGAAAACCGACCTGCGAAGGTGTGGCGGATTGTCCTTTTGTGCAACAGGAGGTAACGTCGGAAACCGGTGTCGTATCCCAAGTGTTGGTGTTAGGGGCGGATGGCAATCCCATACCCTTAACCGAGCAGATTAGAGTACCTGCATCTATGTCGCCTGGGGGGGCTCGCGCCAGTGCCCGATTCTTTAATCGTTTTGCCAATTTCGATGGGGCGACGGATACTGTGGATCATCGCGGCTGGCTGAATGGCAGTGAATTGAAACTATTATCGGAGTGGTTGGATCTTCGCGCGGCCTACTTCAACAATCCCTTTGACTCAGTAGATTGATTTATTAATGACGATATACGGCGCATCACAACAACAAAAACGCCCGCGTTTTTATCGCTATCTGCTCTGCTGCTTGTTTGTGTGCAGTTCCCCCGCATGGGCGCAAAACTGGTTCGGCAATTTATTTGCCGAGGAAGAGCCTTTGCAGGTAAGTGTTGATGAGGCGTTTATCAATCTTTATTCCGGCCCAGGGCGCGGTTATCCCATCTTTCATGTGGTTGAGCGCGAAGAAATTATCACTCTGCTCAAAAGCCGCACCGAGTGGATCAAAATTAAAACCAAGCGCGGCATAACCGGTTGGATCAAACGCGACGATATGCAATTTACCCTGGCGCTCGATGGCAGCAAACCAGAGTTTCCCGACGCTAAACAGGCAGACTATTTGGCTGATCGTTTTGAGTTGGGTGCGGCTTACGGCGATTTTGCCGGTGCCGATAGCCTCACTATGAATTTGGGCTATCGCTTTACCAAAAACTTATCCGCAGAATTGCGTTACGCCGAAAATACCGGCCAATTTTCCGATAGCCAAATTATTGCCGGTGGGATTTTATTTCAGCCTTTTCCCGAACTGCGCGCCTCGCCATTTTTCAGCGTTGGCGGTGGAACCATTAAAACCTTCCCCAGTTCAATGCTGGTGCAAACCGAAGATCGCGAAGACAATTTATTGCAGGCCAGTTTGGGCACTTACGTGCATATCACTGGCCGTTTATTTCTGCGGGTGGAATACACCAATCACTACATACTCACCAGCCGCAATACCAACGACGAGGTCAATGAATGGAAAGTTGGATTCAACGTATTTTTCTAAGCGCCTGCCTGCTGGTATTAACTGGCATTGGCAGTAGCGTTTACGCGCAGGGCGATGACACCAGCGACGACGATGAGCTGGAGCAAATCATTACCCCCGACCTTAAACGGCGCACCATTAAAGAAGATGATCTGGATAGTGAGAACTTCGAGATGGGCGCTTTTTACGGCATGCTCAGCATCGAAGATTTTGGCACCAACGAAGTGGTAGGAATTACTTTTGCCTATCACATAACCGAAGATTTTTTTGTCGAAGCTGCCTACGGCATCAGCCAAACAGAAAAAACCAGTTATGAATTGTTGAGTGGCGGCGTAGAGCTGCTTACCGATGATGAGCGCGATTTAAACTATTACAACATCTCCTTGGGCTACAATTTTTTACACGGCCAGGTGTTTATTTCGGATAAGTGGACTTTCAACAATCATTTTTATATTTTGGCTGGCGCCGGCAATACTGATTTTGCTGCGAAGGATTATTTCACCACCAACATAGGCGCTGGGTTGCGTTTTTACGCTACCGATTGGCTGGCGCTGGATTTAAGTATGCGCGGCCACAGTTTTAAACATGAATTGTTTGGCGAGAGCAAAACGGTAACCAATTTGGAATCGCGTTTTGGTCTTTCGTTGTTTTTCTAATTATTTCCGGTAGTAGATAGTTTTGATGGGGGTCGTCATCCTCAGCTGGGCGCCCCCGCCTAGTGGGGATCCAGTTGTTAACAAGACCTATGGATTAGCTGCGCTGGTCTTCGGCTCCCGCTGCACGGGAATGACGATATGCATATCGATCAGGTTATGTGAGTTATATTTATGAGTAATAAAAAATATTTTCAATCGCTGGCGTTAATCGGCACATTTGTGTTTGGTGCAATCTTGTCGCTCAATGCCAGCGCCAATTCCGCGCCCGATTTCACCCTGCAAAGCAGCACCGGTGAAAATGTGCGTTTGGCCGAACAGCGCGGGCAGGTGGTGATGTTGAACTTCTGGGCGTCCTGGTGCGGCCCTTGCCGCAAAGAAATGCCGCTGCTGGATGATATGTCCAAGCGCTACAGTGCCGCCGGTTTTGTGCTCTATGGTGTGAACGTAGAAGAAGACAATACCGACGCAAAAAAATTAATTAAAGAATTGGGTGTGACCTTCCCCATTTTGTACGACACCGAAAGCAAAGCGAGCAGTTTGTATAGTGTGGACGCTATGCCCACTACTGTGGTGATCGATAAAAAAGGCGTGATTCGCTATGTCAATCGCGGGTACAAAGCGGGTGATGAAGATAAATACCGTGCACAAATTCGCGAGCTAATAAAAGAATGATCCTGCGTCGTCTGCTGTTAATTGCACTGTTGTTTAGTGTGGCTGCCTGTAGCCCGATCAAGCCTTGGGTAAAGCCCTATGAACGGCAAAAAATCGCCGATGAAATCATGAGCTTCGGGCGCGACCCGGCGGCAGATTCCTACTTGCATCACGTGTACGACGCGCGCGAAGCAGCACGCGGTGGCGATGGCGCATCGGGAGGTGGCTGTGGTTGTAATTAAATTTCCATCCTTGTCATTCGCGCGTATGCGGGAATCCAATATCTATATTTTACTTATATCTTTTTTTGTAATCATCACGTCTAACTCGTATGCGGCCGTATTGCCTGACGAGCGCATAGATCTGCTCTATCACGGTTATGATGGCGGCGGTGCGCAAATTGATGGCCCTTCTATTTTAGTGCGCAAAAACATAGGTACTTCGGTATCGGTTTCCGCTAATTATTATGTCGATATGGTGAGTAGCGCCTCAATCGATGTGGAAGCAACGGCCAGCCCTTACAGTGAGGAGCGTAAAGAGACTGGTTTTACCGGCCAATACATGGTGGACCGCTCAACCATCAATATTGGCTATACCAGCAGTAAAGAAAATGATTACGATGCATCAACTTACAGCTTTGGTGTTGATCAAAGTTTTTTTGGTGATCTCACCACGCTCGGGTTTGGTGTCAGTTTTGGTGAAGATATTGTCGGCCAAAATACTGACCCGACTTACGAACGCACTTTGCAGCGGCGCAAGTACAGTATCAACGCATCGCAAATCGTCACTAAAAATTTATTGGCATCACTCAGTTTTGACAGTGTTAGCGACCAGTGTTTAAACCTTACACAAGAGCAAAGTTGTTTGAATAACCCTTATCGTTCGGTGCGCTATTTGAGTGGTACTGGCGGCTATTTATATCAATCGGAACTCTATCCGCATACTCGCAATAGCGATGCGCTCGGTTTACGCGCGATTTATTATTTGCCCTACCGCGCATCGGTGCGCATAGAAGCGCGGCAATTTGCCGATAGCTGGGGTATCGAAGCGGACAATGTTGAGCTGCGCTATTTGCACCCTTACCGCGATCAGTGGTTGTTTGAAGTGAAGTACCGCGTCTATCAACAAACCGCAGCAGATTTTTACGCTGATTTATTTCCCTACCGCGATGCACAAAACTTTTTAGCGCGCGACAAAGAGCTAAGCCCTTTTTCATCCAACACCATTGGGTTGGGCGTGACTTATAAAATTCCAGCGGGTGTTATTCCCTGGTTTGATAAGAGCACTGCGAATTTGTATTGGGATCACTTCAATATAGATTACGACGATTTCCGCGATGCCCGCGTATCTCCCACCGACTACGCCGCAGGTGAAGAACCACTCTATAGTTTGCAGGCTGATGTGATTCGCCTGTATTTTTCGTTTTGGTTTTAGCTAACACCAGTGTGATTAGTTCGCACTGGTGTATCAGTAATTTCTAATCAGCCAACATCTTCGGCTTTTCCAGCAGGCGCGGCCATAATTGTGCCCAGGTTTTCCAATTGTGCTTGCCTGTTTGCGTCACTGTGTGCTCTGGTGGTAGTTGTTTTTCCAACAACCCATTGGGAATGGCGAACTTATCATTGATGCCATAGGCGAGATAAATTTTATTTTTTGTTTCGTCTGGCAGTTGTATCAACCAGGGCCACAAATTCACATCTCGTGGCACTTGTGGTGCCGCTGTATTTTCAAGTAAATAATTGTAGTCCTGCGCATCGCCTAGGTAGGGTGCAAGAATAAATATTTTGTCAATGTCGTTGGGATGCTGCTTTAAATAAAGCAGTGAGCCAAACCCGCCCAGAGAAGTTCCACCTAAATAAATTGCACCGTACCCTGCATCAAGTGCGGGCTTAATAATATCTTGGCGCAATCGATCATTGATGGTTCGCGCCTCGTAATATTTAAAATGTGCATCTACCGCAATGACATCCATATTTGGATTGATAATGTGAATCGCATCAATCACGCCATATTTATCAAATACACCCGCTCTATCGCCAATGCCTGGCAATAACACCATCAATTGCCGTGTACTTTTATCTGCTTGCTCAGCACTTTGTGTATAGTGGATTGTTTTTATTGGTATGGATGTGCTCTGCAAGTAATAACAGCTAGTGAGTAACGCGAATAAAGGCAGGCTAGCGAGAGTTTTTAAGCGCATGGATTTTCCCTTGAGTGAATTGTTCTGGTTCGATTGTGCTAAACCCGGAATGTACTTATAGTTGATTGCATACAAAACCTCCACGCAATACCCGGTACCTCCATCACAGCTATATTGCGCACCCCGTAATAAGTTGTAATATGATTCCACACATAAAACCGCATACCTTATGCGGCGCCCGTCATAGGAATGACCACAGCAGTACCAGCAGCCGAAGGAATCGCGTTACGGAAGTTTGGAAACACGGTCAGGCTGCTATGGATGATGGATTGATAAAGCATGTTATTCCCCCACCCCTATCACCCTCGCTTGTTTTTGCGCGTAGTGGAAAATAAATAATTTTTCCGATAATAAATTGGGTTTGTGATGCGCTAGTTGAAGGTCGGTAGTGTGGCCAAAGCGGAAGTTCGGGTTCTAAGTTGGGCCAGCCGTATATTTCCGAATTTATTGAACCGTGTATCTACGACTTTGTTTCTAACATTACCCTAGCTTATTAATAGTTATGTGTGTTTCGGTAATATAAAATAGATTGGTTCCTTAAATATACGGCTTGGGCCGTTCAATAAACTGTTAATTAAAGGAAGTTCACATGAAATATAAAATTATAATTATTGCATTATTTTTCTCTGGTTGTGTGACAGTTATGCCACCAAAAGAATTTATTGCATATTCAGGGGAAATTCTTCCTATTGAAAAAGTTGCGTCAATAGCGGTTGACGGCAATGTGAAGGGAGTTAGTGTGCATTTCATTGATGACTATCAGATTCCGATGCTAGTTAATGGCAATCCAATGCCTAATTGGAGAGGGCTCACGTATTACCCGGAAACCACATTTTAAGTGTTTCTGGAAACTCGAAAATGCTAGGAGATTATAGGTCTTTTTATAACGGAAAAATTGAGTTTGAAGCTAAAGCAGGTCACTCCTATATTCCATATTTTGAATTGAATGAAAAAAAGGAAGTAGTATTCAAAATGCTAGATGCGGGTCTAAACTATAACCAAAGCTGTTTAATTGGTTCATATCCGGATCATACCAACGAAAGAAAAAATGCGAAAAATTGTCTGTAATTTTACACTATTAACAATGCATTTCACCTGACGAATTGTAAGTAGCGCTTATGCGGTATCTCTGCGCGAAGTTTACCGCACGCGCTACTTACAATTCGCAGGTGAACGCAACGTTAGGAAAAAAAGAGAAATCACTATGGAATGTTTTTATCATAACGGCACGCCCGCATGCGGAATATGCAAATCATGCCAACGAGGAATCTGTAAAAATTGCTGTTCGGAAGTACAAAATGGTATCGCATGTTTAAGTCGCTGTGAAAAGAATGCAATAGAACTTGATGAAATGATTGAAAGCTCCAAGTCAATGCAAGGAAAGAGTACCACCCTCATAAAAAGTGTTGGCTTAGGATCCGGCGAAATATTTCATATAGTGCTGGGTATTTTATTTTTGGGTTTCGGTCTATATAAACATCAAGACTTCATGTCATATCTTGGTGCTGTTTTTCTAGTTTTTGGTTTTTTGGGTCTATTTCGTGTAGCAAAAGCCAAAAGCAAAAAAAAATCCTAACAAGGCAATGAACCGGTTTTTATCGCGGACTTATGCAAGGGAAAGAGTGTAGTGAATCAAAAAATTGAACCACTGGATGAGACCGACTTGGAATTGCTCGCGGAATACCGGAATTGGCTTTTTGGCCACTTTGATGATCCGCAACAATATGAAGAACTTTCATTCAAGTTGTCGCTAATCCAAACTATTATTGACAATAAGTGGGTTTTAAAAGAAGAAAATTTTAAACTTCAAGCGCTAGGTGTTTGCTTTGGTGACGCACTTGAGCAAGAAGTGCAAGAGTTAAGTTGGGTTGCAGTAGATGACGATTTTGGTCGTGATCCCGCGTTACGCTGGCTCAACACAAACACTCTAGTTTTTCCTAGAACCGCAGTATCAAAAAGAGTAGAAGACGACATAGAAATTGACATATATGAAATGTTTGGTGGCTTTCAAAAAGCAATTAAAAGCGCACTTGAAAAGCAGGCATAACAAGCTCAAGCACCGCGCCTTCGGCGCTCGGTAGTTAGGCTCATTAAAATCCACCAATAGGAGAGTAAAAATGAAAGGCAATCCGGTTGTTCACTTCGAAATTTATGTTCATGACATTGAAAGAGCGAAAGCGTTTTACGAAAATATATTTGATATTACGCTTGAACAAATTCAATCACCAATTCCAGAAATGGACATGGAAATGTGGGCATTCCCAATGGATAAAGAGGCGCCTATGAGCAGTTATGGTGCTGGAGGTATGCTTGTTAAAATGGAAGGTTTTGAACCTGGTGGCAGCGGAACGTTAGTCTATTTTGGGTGTGATGACTGCGCCATACAGGCAGCTAGAGCTGAAAAATTTGGCGGCAGCTTATTCCAAGAAAAAACATCTATTGGTGAGCACGGGTTCTGCGCTTTAGCACGTGACACTGAGGGAAATTTAATTGGCTTTCACTCAATGGCATAGGGCCTAAAGAGCAATCAAAAAGATGGTTTTTAAATTGTTTTTTGCCACTTTGTTTAGCTCCACTTTATGGGAAAGTCGCAATTTAAAAACCTCCATTTATCGCAACGTCACATTTAATCAGGAATGAAGATTGTGCAATTTTTTGAAGATGGCTGTGAAATTGTTAAAGACTTCATTTCAGAAAATTGGCGTTCCACAATTCTTAACGAAATAGAAGCTTCAGCAGTTTCAACTGAGGTTGGTGGCGTTAGAAATATCAATAGAAAATTGAAAACGGTAGCTGAATATCTCAACTCTATTGAGTTTAAGGAAAAAGCATGCGCCTTTATTCCTGCAAGTGCCCAACTAGTAAGGGCGATACTTTTCAATAAATCACCTCAATCAAATTGGTTTGTAACTTGGCACCAAGATAAAACAGTCGCTGTTTCAAGTAAATTTGAGGAGCCTGGTTGGGGAGCTTGGAGTGTAAAAGAAAATACTCTGCATGTTCAGCCTCCTTTGGCTGTTCTAGAGGGCATGGTTACCATACGCATTCATTTAGATTCAACACCGAAAGAAAATGGTTGTTTAAAAGTTATTCCAAACAGCTACAAATTAGGTATATTAAATCCTGATCAAATAAACGAAGTGGTTGCTTCCGAAAAGGCCCATTATTGTGAGGCTGAAAAATGTGCTGCTCTTATAATGCGCCCACATTTGCTACATGCTTCTAGTAAGAGCTCTGAGCCAAGTAATAGACGTGTGCTACATTTTGAATTTAGTAATTGGAAATTACCAAGTGCAGTGTGTTGGGGCTGAAATGCGAAGCTCTGGGATTTTCTTTGCCATCGCATTTTTAATTTAGGTATTGATTGTCTATCGATTGGTTACGTGAAGGTTTTGAATCGCTATCTGAAGCAATGTTATGTTGCGGTTCGTTCCTCACCGGAAACCTACGCAAGTGCCGACACTGGTTGCTGACTGAACGTTGCCGCGATGTGTGAGATGCTTTTTCCAACGTGACAAGGAATAAATGGATGATTAATGAGTTAAGGTTATTTTTGGCGGTGCTGTTGTTTTGTCTTGGGATCTATCTGGTCTGGGATTTATGTTCAGCTGGATTTGACCTTATTATTTTGGTTTCATCTCTGCTTTGTTTCGTTGTGGCTCATTATATTAAACCAAAGCCTGACGATAGGGATGACTCATCGGTAGTGTTGGATGTGTTGGATTTTATCGTTGATATTCCGTTCAGGGCGATTTCCATTTTTCTTAGGGCGATAAGCAAACCATTTAAAGGCGATGCTGGCGGTTTTGATTTGTAGGGGGATTAAATTGAATGCCAAAAAAATCGCCTTTTTAATAATATCTTGCGGAAAAAACAGGCAAGGCTGAGATTCATTCAGCAGCGTTAATAAATTTCACCGGCTTCTCCCACACCGCTAACACCACGCAACCTTCCTCGCTGAAAATTTCATGGCTGCTGGTAGCGGGATTAATTAAAAAAGTACCTGCGTGGTAGTGGCCGCGTTCGTCGCGTTGGCTGCCGCGCAGGATTAATAAAAATTCCATACCCACATGCAAGTGGCGGGGAATGTGCGCGCCGGGTTGGTAGCGGAGCAGGGCGCAGGAACATCCTTGTGCTGGATCCCCGTGTAGGGGCAGCATGTCCACTCCTTTGCGAAAGCCCTGCCAATTCAAAGTGTGCGCATCAAAATCCATCGACATTACATTTTCCCACACCAATTTTTTTCCTGCGTGTTCCTCCATGTGTTACTCCTGGCGTTCCAGTGCGGCGAGTAAATCGGTTGAGCTGGCGACGGCGCCGAATACGCCGCCTTGCATATGAATCATGGCAAGTGCTGCTTGGTGATTGGCGGGGTCGGTCGCGGCGCAGCAATCGCTGAGCAATACGCATTCAAATCCACGATCATTTGCCTCGCGCATGGTGGTGTGTACACACACATCGGTGGTGATGCCGGTGAGAATTAAATTGCGAATTTTTTTGGTGTGTAAAACCATTTCCAAATCGGTTGCATAAAAAGAACCTTTGCCGGGTTTGTCGATAATCACTTCACCCGCGATGGGCGCAAGTTCAGGAATAATTTCCCAGCCGGGTTCACCGCGAATCAATATTTTTCCGCAGGGGCCATCATCGCCAATGCCCGCGCCAATCTGGCGCGAGCGCCAGCGTTTGTTTGCGGGCAAATCGGCGAGGTCGGGGCGGTGGCCTTCGCGGGTGTGGATGATATGAAAACCGGCGGCGCGCATCGCCGGTAATAATTTCCGCAGGGGTTCAATCGGCGCGCGGGTCAGGTTGATGTCGTAACCCATGCTATCTACATAACCGCCTTTGCCGCAAAAATCCGTTTGCATATCGATAATAACGAGCGCGGTATTGTCGGGGCGCAGGTCGCCATCATAAGGCCATGGGTAAGGTGTGCTGTCCAAATAAATCGTCATGATGGCTCCTTAGTGCGCGGGCTCGATAACATCGGTCGCATGGTTTTCTTGCGGCGCGATGCTGGATACCACGCTGAATTTTGCGCACGCAAATAACACCCCGGCCACTGCAAGATAAGCGAAAGCAACTGTGGGTGACTCGGCTATGCCAATCTCCTCACCGTGCATTAATCCGAAAAAGGTCAGCGCGGCACTGGCGCAGGCAAACAGCCCGGCTTTCACAAAACTGCGGTCGATAATAAATGCGGTAATCGCCCCGAGCATCAAGCCGCCTAGAATGGCGCCGCCGCCCAATACCGATAAACCTTCATAGAGCACGCCGTTTTGCGCGAGCTTATCCAAGCCCACGGCGGCAGCATTGGTGCCTGCGGCGCCGAGCACATTATCAATTTGCAATTTGCCCCAAGCGGCGAGGTGCGGCATAAGCGACACAATAATTGCTGGCGCGTGAGATTTGGGTGTCTCCTGAAAAGCCTGGGAGCCAATCAGCATGCCTATGTAGAGCAGGATGGGCGAGATGGCGACCAGCGGAATCGCCGAGGAAAACACCGCGATAATGCCCAGCCAGCACAACACTAACACCGCTATTCCCGTCACTGCCGAATAACCAATACCGCCGCCCATGGATTTCCAGCCGGGGTGGCCAATATAAACCGCGTTGATAAACGGGTTGCCCATGCAGCAGCCGATCAAACTGATTACGCCGTCGGCGGTGAGTACGCGGGTAGTGGGGTAGCTATCGCCCGCCACTGCGGCGCTCTCGACGTTATCCATGGCTTCAACCAAGTCATAGATACCGAAGGGAATTGCCGTCACCAGAATGATTCCAATAAATTCAAAGCCGGAAAATACGTGGTCAACTGCAGGTAGCGGGACGGAAAAACCAAAACTGGTGAGCGATTGGGTGAGGCCTGCCAATGAGAGGCCGCCAAAGTTGAGGCCGATTGCAGTAGAGCCCCAGGCGATTAAGGTGCCCACGGCGATGGCGACCAGCCCGGCGGGTATGCCTTTAAAGTAGCGCACACCGCCAAACCAGCTCAATAAAATAATTGCAAAACAGACCAGCCCGATCACCGGGGTCATAAACATTTCCAGCGCGGGGCGCAGCGAAATAAACGCGATCGACACCCCGGCAAGCGTGCCAAGCAAGGCGGCGCGCGGGGTAATTTTGCGGATGTAGGGCGCGATGTAGCCGCCGATCATCAACACAAAACTCTGCACAAAAACCCAGGTCAAGCCCGCCTCCCAACCTTTGATCGGGTCGCCGGTGGTGAGGCTGATGGGCAGCATAATCACAAATACCACCACAAACATGTGCGGCACGCTGATGCCCGAAGGCAGGGCGCAGACATCGGTGCGCCCGGTTTGCTGCGCGAGTTTGTAGGCGAGGTAGGCGTAGTAACTGGTGCTGAGAAACATCATCAGCCCCACGGCGGGCAGGATGCGGCCAAACACTATGTCGTCCGGCATCTGCAGTACAAAACGCAGCAGTGCGGTGAGCACCAGCAGATTTACCAAAATATTGGTGCCAAAACCAAACAGGGCATTCCAGTCGCCCGGTTTCCAGAGTTTTACCGCTGTGTTGATGGTGCTATTCATGGTCTTGTCCGCTCCTGTTTGTAATGTGGGCTAGCAAGGATCTAAAACTGGTTATGACATGCTGACGGAGTGTTCGGATGAGAGCGCGGCAACCACCGCTGCACTATCGCTCACCCAGCCAAAAATCCCGCCCTGCGCTGACACCATGGCCAAGGCAACGCGGTGGAATTCGGGGAAGTAGGAGGCGCAGGCATCACTGATGACAATGCAGCGATAGCCCCGGTCATTACCCTCGCGCACCGTGGTATGCACGCACACTTCGGTAGTGACGCCGCATACCAGCAGGTTTTCAATGCGCTGCTCCTTCAGCACATCGCCCAGTTCAGTGCGATAAAAAGCACCTTTGCCGGGTTTATCGATAATGATTTCGCCCTTGATGGGTGCCAGCTCCGGAATAATCCCGTGGCCGGGTTCACCGCGAATCAGAATCCGCCCCATAGGCCCGAGGCTGCCAATGCGCAGCTCCGGTTTACCGCGCATCACCTTGGCGGGCGGGGCATCGCTTAAATCCGGCAAATGCCCTTCGCGGGTGTGAATAACCAACATGCCCAGCGCGCGCGCGGCGGCGAGCAGTGTTTGGCAGGGTGCGATGGCTGAGCGCAGCAGGCTCACATCGTTCCCTAAGCTCGCGCCAAAACCACCGGGTTCGAGAAAATCGCGCTGCATATCGATAATCACCAGCGCGGAGCGGCTCAGGTCGAGATCAATTGCTTCGGGGTGTGCGCTCAGGCTGATCATGGGTGAACCTCACATTCGGCTTAAAAAATCCACTTCACCATCAACTCGGGAAAGTTTTCATCAACACCATCGATGCCGAACTTGTTGCGCCAGATCTGGTATTCGATGCCCGCCTGAAATACACCGGGTGAATCCATCAGCGAGCCTACATCTAACAGCAGGCGCGGTTGGGTGATGATGTTGTCCTCGCTTGGGCCTACATCCCAGGCGTAATCGAAGAAACCTTCAAAGCTGAATTTCGCCTTGCCAATAGCAAAGGGCATACCCCATGCCAGAGTGATTTGCTGGCCGGTATCAGTACCGAAGCTGACCTCGTTGCGCGCATACCAGTTAATCTGGAAAAAATTGAATTTGGGCAACTTGAGATCCACCGCCAAGCCGTACAGATAGGTGTGAAATCCTTCACCTATTTCGGCGGTGGTGGTGATCAGAACATCCTGAATAATGCCTGCCGATAAATCTTTGCCTGTCATTTTTCCAAAGCTCAGGCGCGGGGAAATCTCGCCATAAAAACCGGTTTGGGTCAGTTCTCCGGTGCGGTCGGGGTTGGTGATATCCACAAAGAAAAAGTTGTCGCCGTATTTCCAGCCGCTGGCATGCTCCAGCGTAATCAGGCTGCGCTCCTCATCGCCCAGCTCATACTCAGTGCCATAGTGGTACTGCAAATTGGTGCTGCTCCAGCGGGCATCTGCCTGAGCCTGCATTGCTGTCAGGCCGAGCGGAATCAATAAACTGGCAAACACAGTGGTGCAGCGGCGCGTTAGCGGGGGCAACTGGGGCATGGCGATATCCTCACTGGTGGTCTTTGGGATTTTTTGTAAACAATGTTGTATACAACGATGTGTTTAGCATTAGCTGTGCCAGCTTAAAAAATAAACGCTGGGTGAGATCCTAAGTTGATGAAATATTGATGGTTTTCGCTGGAGCTAGGGCGGTGATACGGGTTAAAAAACGCGAGGTTCGGCACTTGCCCAGCACTAAAGCAATGCTTTGCAGCTAGCTGCTGCACCGCTTGAGTGCGGTGGTGGGCTGGTTTACAAGGGCTGGAGCCTCGCCTACCATGGATTAACAGGGGGCTTGCCCCGCACGATTAGTCATCGGTTTAACCGACGGAGCATCTTCTTTTGACCACCCCAAAATCCGCTGCGCAACTGGTCTATGACCAGCTCAAAAAAAAGATTATCGATTTTGAAATTTACCCCGGCACCCGCCTGACTGAATCGGAAATCGCCGAGGATTTTCAAGTCAGCCGCACCCCGGTACGCGCCGCATTACAGCGTTTGGAGACTGAAGGCCAAATCACCATCATGCCCAAGCAGGGTTGTTTTGTGCGCTCGGTGGATATTGAAACCATCAGCCAATATTACGATGTGCGCATCATGCTCGAAGCCAGCGCCGTCGAACTCGCCTGCAATCATATGGACGATGAAGATCTGGATGCATTGCAGGAAGATTGGAATGCAGAACGATTGGATGACGAATTGGATATGGAAGAAATCAAAGCGCGGGAAGAGGCATTTCACATAGGTATCGCCATCGGCAGCGGCAATCCGGTGCTCGCTAATTATCTGCGCGATATCAACAACAATATTCGTATTTTGCGTCGTTTGGGTTTTCCCGACCGTCAATCGGTAATAGAAACCTGCGAAGAACATTTTGCGATTTGCCAATTAATCCGCGACAAAAATAAAACCCAGGCGCGCAAAGCCATGACCAAACACATCAGCAAAAGCCAGGCCCTCGCCCGCAGTGTAACCTTGAGTCAATTACAGCAGGCGATTAAGCGGCATAAAGCTTAGAAATAGCGCGATTATTTGATCGGCAAAAAATTATTTTTTGAAGTTTATGGATGAGATTTATGGCTGATGTAGTAATGAATTTTGGCGATGTCGCGCACGCCATCCAGCTTGCACTGGCGCCAGTATTTTTGCTTACCGGTATTGCCGGTTTGTTAAATGTAATGGCAGGGCGTCTTGCGCGTATTATCGATCGTGGGCGGAGCCTTACTGAACAGGAGTTGCCACCACATTTTGAAAATAATCCGGATATCTTTCAAAAAGAATTGAGTCGTCTTGAACGGCGGCGTCGTTATGCCAGTTTAGCTATTACCGCCTGTACCTGTTCGGCCTTGTTTGTATGTACCGTTGTGGCAGTCATTTTTTTACAGGTAATGTTGCAGGTAGAATTTAAATGGGTGATTAGCTTTTTGTTTACTGCTGCAACGCTAACCCTGGTGGTAGGGCTTGCCTATTTCTTGCGTGAAGTACACTTGGCAACCCGCACGGTGCGTATACAGGTTATCGCGCGGCAAAAGTAAACGCGTCCTTATAGATTTGGCTGTTTAAGGATTATTTTACGGTGTTGTTATGTCGCGTGTAGTGGTACGGTGCTAGTTTTGGTTGGCATTTAACCAAAAAGGATAACAACATGGACTCTCTGCCTCCTGCTTCTACCGCCGACCTCAACAAAGCCAAAAAAAGCCAGTTTATCGCGCAGCCGATTTATGGAGGTTTTTCGCTGCTATTGCTGGTGGTTATTTTTATAACAATGCTTCCACATTATTTCAAGCTTTCCACTGCTCCAGCGAGTGTCCCGACTTCTTTTGTAGTGCATGGCGTCGTGTATTTAGCTTGGTTTGTCGTATTTGCCATTCAGTCAAATTTGGTATTTCTCAAGAAAACTGCAGTTCATAAACAGTTAGGCTATTGCAGTTTGGTTTTACTTGCTGCGTTAATTATTAGTGGTTCGCAAATACTTTATGGCGCAATGAGTGCCTATAATCCAAATTGGGATGCAGGGTTTTTGTATTCAAGAATTAGTTTGATCTGGGGTGTTTTGCATACATTTATCGCTTTCATTATTTTATGCAGCTTGGGATTTTTTTACCGCAAACAATTGCACCTGCATAAGCGCTTTATGCTGATGGCGACATTGACTATGATTCCTGCTTCCATCACGCGCATTGCATTTATTGGTGTTATCCCTATTGATGGTACGCTGTTAACTTTATTGACGACTTATATATTATGGCTAACGCCAGTGGTAATAGACCGTTTGAGATTCAACGCAGTGCATTCTGTTTTTAAATGGGGTGTCCCTATTTATCTGGTGACACAAATATTTTGTATAGGATTTATGCCAACAACCGGACTTGGCCGAGCGATTGCGTTTCCTTTTTAATGTTTTCAAATTGCGCCCTATTTTGATGAGGGTAGGGCGCAATTTTTATGGTTTCTTAGTAATACTTCAGCTGCGTCGCTTTACCCCAAAATACGCGATAGGAAAAAATCGTGTAGAGAATAATGGTGGGTAATACCACGGCGGCGCCATACAAAATAAACATTAAAGACTCTGGTGCGCTGGCGGATTGCCAGATATCCAAGCGGTTGGGCACTACGTACGGCAAAAAGCTATAGGCCAAACCGATAAAGCTCAGTAGGAAAATAAAAATGGCCGATGCAAACGGAATCCAGCAGCCAAAATCGTTGGGGTAGGGAAATAGGCGTAGGTAGCGATCAACAATAAAGAGCAGTACAAAACAAAATACCGGAATCATTAGCAAAATAATAAACAGTGAGCTGCCAAACCATTTATTAAAAATGGTATCGCTCACCAGTGGGTTCACAATTGATACCGCGATAATGCCCAGTGTCATCAACCAGGCGCAGCGGCGCGCCCACCAGGCGGCGCGTCTTTGTAATTCACCTTCAGTTTTCATTACCAGCCATGCGGCGCCAATAAAACTGTAGCCTGCCGTCACACAAATGGCGCTGAGTGCAGCAAAGGCATGAGCGGCAAAACTTTGTTCAAAACCCATCACATACAAACCGAGCATATAACCCTGTGCGAGTGTCGCGAGCAGTGAACCGGCTTGAAATACTTTATCCCACAGGGCTTTGTGGTCTTCTGGTGCTTTAGCACGAAAGTCAAACGCGACGCCGCGCAAAATTAAGCCCGCGAGCATAGCGGTTACGGGTAAATACAAGTGAAATAAAATTAAACTGTGCGCACTGGGAAAGGCGATTAACAAAATGCCTATGCCGAGCACCAACCAGGTTTCATTTGCATCCCAAAAGGGGCCAATACTGGCGATCATTTGGTCGCGCTGCGCTTCGGAATCGTGGGGTAATAAAATCCCGACACCTAAATCATAGCCATCCAGAATCGCGTAAATAAAAAATGCCAATCCCATCAGGCCGATAAAAATAACCGGTAACCAAAATGCTTGGCCGGTTAGTTGAGTAATGTCTGTCATGATCGCGGCCTCGGTTAGTGCGCAGTCTGCGCGTCAATTAATTTTTCTTGCAGTGTTTCCACTTCTTCCGGGCGATCGACCAATACTGATTTTCTCGCCATTAAAAATAGCGTGCGCACATAGGCAAATAACAGCACCGCATAGAGTGTTAAATAAATCGCCAGCGAAGTGCCCACGTTAGCCGCTGGTGTTTTGGTGACGGCATCGGCGGTACTCAATACGCCGGTGACCAGCCAGGGTTGGCGACCAATTTCAGTGACGTACCATCCGGCGAGGGTGGCGATCCAGCCGGAGAATGTCATGCCGACAAAAATTTTTAATAGCAGGGGCGGTATTTCTTTTTTGCGCCAATAGATAAATACACCCCACCAGGATACCGCCAGCATCAACATGCCCATCGCCACCATAATGCGAAAACCGTAAAACAGCGGTGCAACCGGCGGATGGGCATTGGGAAATTCATTTAAACCTTTGATTTCGCCATCCAGTTGGTGGGTGAGAATCAAACTCGCCACGTTGGGGATTTCAATGGCGAATTTATTGCTTTGGGTTTCTTTATCGGGAATTGCAAACAACACCAGCGGCGCGCCTTTTTCGGTGTGCCATACCGCTTCAATTGCGGCGACTTTTGCCGGTTGGTGATGCAGTGAATTTAATCCGTGCATATCGCCCAATAAAATTTGCAGCGGAATTAGCATCGCGCCGGCAAAAACCGCTGTTTTTAGTGCGAGACGCGGCGCGGGTTTGTGATCGCCTTTTAAAATGCGATAAGCCGATAAACCGGCAATTAAAAATGTAGCGGTCAAGCCCGAGGCGACCAACATGTGCGCCAGACGATATGGCATGGACGGGTTAAAAATAATTTCTATCCAGTCCAGCGGAAACGCTTTGCCATCACGCATTTCAAAGCCCGTTGGCGTTTGCATCCAACTGTTGAGTGCAATAATCCAGAACGCTGACATAGTCGTGCCGAAGGCCACCAAAAAAGTGGCGATGGTATGCATGCGATTGGATACGCGATTAATGCCAAACAACATAATGCCTAGAAAAGTAGCCTCCAAAAAAAATGCGGTCAGCACTTCATAGCCGAGCAGTGGCCCTGCGATATTACCGACAGTTTCCATGTAGCCCGGCCAATTGGTGCCAAATTGAAAACTCATGGTGATGCCGCTCACCACGCCCAGTGCAAATGTCAGTGCAAATACTTTCACCCAAAAACGATAGGCGCGCATCCACACATCATCGCCACTGCCGTTGTAGCGCAGTTTGAAATACACCAAAAACCAACACATGGCGATGGAGATGGACGGAAATAAAATATGAAATGAAATATTCGCGGCGAATTGAATGCGGGAGAGGATGAGGGTGTCTATGACAGATGGTTCGAGCATTTTAGCTACCTCGATAAAAACTCGATTAAAAAATAAAAATCCTTTTGAGGGTGAATGCAAATTGCTTCGTTGATGTTGGTGGTGCGAGTGATGAGATTGTTATGTTGGGGTTCGTTCCTCACCCCAACCTACGTCACTTTGTAGCGTCTTTTTTGGTAGTGCCGAGCAGGCGGTCTTTCATATCCAAAACTTTGCCGATGCTGTTGCCCAGCTTGAGTAATTTGCCGAGCTGGGCGGAATCCAGGCGTTGGATTTCTTGCGTCCAGAGCGTGAGCATTTCAATCAACTCATGCATTTCGCGCATGCGTTGTTGTGCGTATTCTTCTTCGGCGTTGGCCGGTGTTTCGATCAATAAATTGCGCAGCGTTGATAAGGTTGGATCTATCTCACGTTTGCGGCGCTGCTCAATTAAGGTTTTGGCTATATCCCACACATCGCCCGGCGCTGAGTAAAATTCTTTGCGCTCGCCCGGGCGATGCTGGAGTTTCACCAATTCCCAAGACATTAATTCTTTCAGCCCCATGCTTACATTGGAGCGGGAGATGCTCAGTGCCTCGGTGATGTCATCGGCGCATAACGGCTCTTTACTCAGCACTAATAGGGCGTACATTTGCCCAACCGTGCGGTTAATCCCCCAGCGGCTACCCATTTCGCCAAAGTGAAGAATGCAGGATTGGATCATCGGGGTGAGTTTTTCTGACATGTTGGAATTCCTGTAATTTCAGTATATTCTGAAATTACAGAATGATTTGATTTTGGTCAAGAGAGAAATGAATGAAATTTGTTAATGCCGATAAGCGTGTCTGGCTGGTGCGCTGGTTGTATGGGGTAGCGCTGGGTCATCTAGCTGCGGGCATTGTGATGACGTGGTGGGCTGAATCGCCATGGCTTGCGTATTATCACCAGCAGGCTGTCGCCAGCTTTAAGCTGGCTGAGCCATCGCAGCTGATTGGTTTACAACATTGGTGGTTCCAATTATTTGGCGCCACCTTGCAGGCATTTTCGCTGTTTATGTTGTTGCTGGTGTATCTGGGCAATCGCTACGCCGACTCGTTGATTTGGCTCGTGTTGGGTTTTGCCATACTCTGGTGGGCACCGCAGGATATTGTTATTTCTTTGCGGCAGTCAATGTGGTCGCATCTGTGGGTCGATTTGGGCGCGATTGTGGCAATAGTGCCTGCGGCGATTTGTCTGGCACTGATTGATCGACGTGTTGGTCGATAAATTCAAGAGGTAATGATGACTAATCTGCAGCTGCCTGCAATTGATCCGCAAGACCGCATTATTTTATTTGATGCGGTGTGCAAGCTGTGTAATCACTGGAGCCGTTTTATTTTGCGCTTTGATCGGCGCGAGCGCTTTAAGCTCTGCTCGGTGCAGTCGCCACAGGGGCAGGCGTTGTTAGCGCATTATGATTTTCCGTTAGATCAATACGACACGCTGCTGCTGATTCACAACGGCACTTGTCTCACGCGCAGCGATGCAATTATCGCCATTATGGCGGCCATGCCTTTTCCCTGGTCGATACTGGCACTCATGCGTTGGCTGCCCAAGCGCCTGCGCGATGGTGGCTACCATTTTATTGCGCGCAACAGGTATCGATTATTTGGTCGTTACGATCATTGCGCATTACCACCCGAGGGTTATCAAAAACGATTTTTGGAATAGCGGGAGATACTTATGACCAGCAAAGCTCAGTCATCAGCACTGCATTTTAGTGATTCCAGTCAGTGTGTATTAGTCACTGGAGCTACCGGTTTTATCGGCCAATTGTTGGTGCGTGCACTGCTCGCCGATGGTCATCAAGTGGTGGTACTAACGCGTCGCCCCGTCGCGGCGAATAAATTGTTTGATGGCAAAGTAAGCGCTATTACTGCGATGCACGAATTGCCCGCCGATTTTCCGTTAAATGTTGTGGTGAATTTAGCCGGTGCGCGCATTTTAGGGTGGCGCTGGAGCGAGGCGCGCAAAAAAATATTGCGCGCGAGCCGTATCGCGGTAACGCAATCGGTGGTGGATTGGATTGCACAAGCGGAGCACAAGCCGCAGTTGTTGTTATCGGCCTCTGCGATTGGTTATTACGGTATTCAACCTCAGAGTGATGATACTGAGTTGCGCGAAACCAGCGCGCCGCAAGCGATTTTTATGTCGGAACTCTGCCAGGAATGGGAAGCCGAAGCGGGGCGTGCACGGGATTATGGTGTGACGGTTGATATTCTGCGTTTTGGTGTGGTGTTCGGCCGCCAAGGTGCACTGCCGATGATGCTCTTGCCGATCAAATTAGGTGCAGGCGGAAAATTGGGCAGCGGCCAGCAATGGATGTCGTGGATTCATGTACGTGATTTGTTGCGTGGCATTGCGCATTTATGCCGCATGCATTTTGCTGCGGCGGTAGTGCCGCAAACGCGCGGTGGGGTTTATAACTTCACCGCTCCCGAGGCTATCAGGCAGTTGGAATTTAGTCGGCAAGCGGCAGCGGTGTTACATCGTCCCTGTATCATTCCAACCCCCGCATTTGTAATGCGCGGGCTATTAGGTGAGCAGGCCGATTTATTATTGGAAGGGCAGCGGGTTATCCCGCATAATTTGCTCAGTGCCGGGTTTCAATTTGAATTTCCGACGGCAGTATCGGCATTGGCCGATCTTTGTGAGTGAATCAAGAGTGTGTTTATGACGAGCGATCGGCCCAATATTGAATCAACCAGTGAGCTAGAAAAATTTTATACAGAATGCCGACAGGCGTTTGCTGTAGGTGCGCTGCAGCGCTTGGTGTTATCCAAATATAAGGGCAGCGAAGCGGAATTAAATCGCATTACTATTCGCCCGGTGCAGATTAAAGAACAAAAACTTTTATCGTTTTTATATGAGTATCGCACTAATCATGTGACCAAAAATTTCGCGCTCGACGATGCGCTGGCGCTGTTGCAACAATTGCTGGGCAGTGATTTTCACAATGCGCATATGATTAGCGACGACTGGGAAATCCAGTTGAGTTTTAGCAAAAAAGGCAAGGTGCTGCTTAATAAAAATCGCAATAAAAACTCGCCGGCTGCGGGCGATCAAAAATACTCTCAAGTAGAACAATCGCACAATCGCACCAAGCTGCGCTATGTAGAGCAGGATCGCCCCTATTTGCGCGAGCTGGGCATTACCGATGCCAATAGCCAGATTATTCCGGCTATGTCGCGCAAGTGGAAACAAATTAATAAATTTATTGAAGTCTTATCCACCGCAATTCAACAAACCGGTTTGGATAAACGTAATGAATTGCACATCGCTGATTTTGGTTCAGGCAAAGCCTATTTGACCTTTGCGGTACATGATTATGTGAGCGCAAACCTTGGGGTGAATACGCAAGTGACCGGTGTAGAGCTGCGTCAAGGCTTGGTGGATTTATGCAATCAAACCGCGCAGAAATTATCGCTCACCGGGATTAAATTTGAGCAGGGCGATGTGCAACATTTCTCCGCGCAGAACATCAACATTATGATTGCGCTACACGCCTGTGACATCGCCACTGATTACGCACTCAATATGGGGGTTCGCACCGGCGCCGAGATTATTATGTGCTCGCCCTGTTGCCACAAACAAATTCGCCCGCAACTGCAAAGCCCTGCGCTGCTTGCGCCGCTGTTACAACACGGCATCCATTTAGGCCAAGAAGCCGAGATGATTACCGACGGTTTGCGTGCCCTGCTGTTGGAAGCTCACGGCTACGACACCAAGGTATTTGAATTTATCTCTCTCGAACACACCAGCAAAAACAAAATGATCCTCGCCCAAAAGCGCAAAACGCAGCGCGACAATAGAGAAGTGTTGCAACAGATTGCAGATATCAAAACGTTTTATGGAATTACCGAGCAGTGCTTGGAAACCTTGTTGCAGAATTAGAGCTTCGCTCTGATCGGTTCAGCGTTTGTATTGTGTAGGGCAGTAGCCCCGATTGATCTCTGATGAGCGAAGCTGCAGATGTTTGGTTTTTCTGCCGCTCACTCGTTCGCGCCAGAGGCGAAATGATGAAGGTTTTAACTCTCGTCGCATCAAAATGCGCACGTCTGGCTCCCCTAAACCATAAAGTGTTTTTATGGCTTCAAAGGGGGTGCGATCTTCCCAAGCCATTTCAATAATGCGCGATATGTCGGTCTGAGTGAGTGTTGTGTTGTTGTTCATTTTGTCACCTACATCGTTTGCTAGTGATACGCATTTTTGGCGATGTAGATCATAGGTTGACAATAAAAAGCCCCGCTCATCGGCGATGAGCGGGGCTTTTTATTTTTATCATTTGTTATTATTTCAAATTCATGCAGCTAGCGTAATAACTCACGCTTGCTGGCCAGTCAGAAAAAATGCCTACTACGCCAACGTCTTTGGCTAATACATGCAGGGCGTCCATCATGTCGCCATCGTTGTTAATTGCTGGGTTGATGGTTTGGTAGTACCAGCCGCCGCCATTTTTGAGTGGGCCTGAGCGTTCAAATGACCAAGTGATTATTTTTAATCCGGCTTTTTTAGCGTTGCGAGCGTATTCAGAAGGGATGATTTTATTGTTGTTGTCCAGCGCCAGCAGTACCCAAATCGGTGGGGCAACAATGTTGAAACCTTCGTCTGCATACATTTGCAATTCTGCGGCTGTTGGCAAATCGGCGATGGTGTTGGCATCGTCCAGATACACGGCTTGTTTGCCAAATTCCGGTTCGTTTTTGATCCAGTAGCGAATGTCTTGAATATCAAATGATTGCGGCCAGACATCGCGCGCTTTAACACCGGCGGCTTTGTATTCATTAATCATTTGTTGCGCATACATGGCTTGAGTGTAGGTGCCTTCAAAGGGCATGGGCACGCTGGCAGATTTTAATTCCGGTGTCATTTTTACATTGAGCTTTTTAAACAGCTGAATACTTTCGGCGTGCGTCAGTAGCGTGCCTTTGCTTGCGTATAAATCTGTGCGCCAGTTGGCGGTGCCAGCCAGATATTCATTAACCGTGGTTGCCTTGGGATTAAATGCATCCATTTTACCTTGCAGGGTTTTAAATTCGGCGAGGGTGATGTCGCTGGTGCAGCAATTGGCGCTGGCCGCTTTGCCGCTCACCGGATCAAAGGGTGAAAACTTTTGTGTACATTTGTTGGCGAGTGGTGTGGCGAGAATATTGGTGGTGGTGTGCAGATCGCACTGTGAGTGGCGGCATACCAATTGTTTGTCTTTGGTGAAGGTGACATCGCACTCCACAATACCTGCGCCCATTTTCGCCGCGGCTTCGTAAGATTCTTTGGTGTGCTCGGGAAATTGCAGCGGTGCACCGCGGTGCCCAATAGAGAAGTTGGTTTTTTTCACCGGGCTATTGATGCAGCTTTGCAGTTTTTTCTTGAGTGGACTTTCGTCCATATCATCGACTAAATAAAACGGGCGAGGGCCCAGTTGAATACTGGCATTTCTATCGTCGTTTTTGTAGCGCTGGTCGTCGCGGTCTCCGTAAGCGCAGGCGGTAACGGATATAAATAAAGTAAATAGAGTAAAGCCGTAAAGTAGGTGGGATCGGCGCAACATAAAAGCCTCCGTAGTGGTTGGGTTGGTGGATGTCCAGCCAACCCTATCGCGCCAATGTGAAACTATTTTGCTGATTGGATGACAGATTTACGATGGTTTTTTGTTTTGTGCGCTACGTCGGGTTATTCAATTGAGTAGGGGTCGAACCACAGCGACTTATCATCCAATGGTGTGTTTTTAGGCAGTGATGGATTATCCAAGTGGATAATGCGCCGGTTTTTCAGATTCGCTTTATTGATCACATCTTTGACCGTTGGGTCGTTAAAAAAGTACTTGTCATAACTGCCATCTTCAATTGCTATGCGCAGGCCACGCTCAATATCTTGTGCTAATTTGTGATTGTTTTTGTTTACAAAAAAATAAAATGGGTTGGTATAAGACACCAGTAGGTTTTGTTCTACATCGAGTGCGAGTTTGGGGTAGCGCTGCATCTCTGCAAAGGGTTCATGAACGCCGCGAGGGAAGGCGTCAAAACGGTCGCCATCGAGCATATAAAACAGCCCTTCGTATTTCAGTACCTTTACAACGTTCAGATTGTTGGCGGTCAGTACATTAGTGTCTGCCCAAAAGCGCCCTTGTCCGAGCGATACCCGTTTTAAATCCTCTTTGGTTTTAATGCCATCAAATTTGTGTTGGGTGCCTTTTTTAATCATTAGTATCCGGTAGCCCAATAGGCCGCGATAGATGGGGATTCGAATGGGCAGCAGGCGCTCCTCCAGATCATTGGTGGTGGCATACCAGACAACCTCTAGTTGGTTGTCTATAAGCATGCTGACCATGCGCTCCTCACTGTTGCTGGGGATGGTTTGCTGCACTTCGTATTTTTCTGGCAGTTTGCTGAGCGCGAGTGTTAGCAGCCCTCTGGCATAGGTTTCTATGCTGTTATCGCCCTGTACTACGCGCAAGTCTTTTGCTGAGGTTTCTAATGAAAGGCATGCCAAGAAAAATATCAATACCAAGGTGGCGTGCTGGGCACCAAGTGGTTTACCAGTCTGTAGCATTAGTGACCCCCTTCTGGTTTGCATTCCACTAACTTTAGCTTAACCATGTGTAATTGCACGCCGCTTGCTGGCTATTTACATGGGCATAAATAAAAAACCACCGCACCCGTTGAGGTTCCCTAAGGAGGAGTAGGTGCGGTGGTGAAAGCAGCTTATCGCCTGCTTCAGCGGTGGCTGACAGCTGGGCAGGGATAAGTGATTGGAAGCAGGTGTGCAACTGAACAATTAAGCAACTGCTGGGGAGTAGTTATTCAAGTATTCAGAGTGCACACCTAAACACACGTACAAACCACTGAGTGGTGATTCAGTTGTTTGCAATTGTTAATGGCTGTGTGGGCAGCCATTAACGGCACCGGTGTGATGTGGGCGCACCGGTTTTACAGAAACTCCCGCTACCTAGTTGTCCTTCTCCGTGGTGGCGGCAGTTTTGCTGTTCAGGGTTGCAGGCTTTTCATAAGTGAAGGGCTGCAATAATTCATCGGGCTTGCCTTTGCAGGCTTTGGCGAGTAATTCGCGGCGCTGCGCCAGCAAAATACCAATCGCTTCGCTGTATTGTTCGTCGATGCCGGGAATATTGTCTTCAATTAACTGGGTGATATTGGCGGCCAGTTCCAGATACTTATCGTGCTCTTCTGCGACTTTTTTATCTTCAAACATGCTGCCATCCCGATCACATAGCCAAACGGCGATTACTGCCATTGTGTAAATCCTCGAAAGTGTTGTTACTGTTTTTATGTACAGTATTCTGCAGTGCGATTAATGTCAACTTTCTTTTTTGTTTTTCTGGTGATCTGGTGCTGGGTGGCTATCCCCTGAGGGGGAGACGTTGGATAATGCCGCATCTTTTACCCGCGCAGGATTTGCCGTGTCTGACTCCGAGTTGCCTCCCGTTGCATCCCCCGAAAAACCGACCAAACCGAGAAGCCTGCTGCGCTCCAGCTTGCTGACTGGCTCTATGACTATGACGTCGCGGGTGCTCGGTTTGGCGCGCGATATAGTGCTGGCAACCGTGATGGGCTCGGGCGGTGCGATGGATGCGTTTGCGATTGCACAGAAGATTCCCAATTTTTTCCGCCGCTTGTTTGCTGAGGGTGCGTTTTCGCAGGCGTTTATTCCGGTGTTGTCGGAGTATCGCGAGAAGGGCACGCAGGCCGCCGTCAAAGAGCTGGTGGATAAAGTGGCTGGCTGCCTCGGCTCGATTCTGCTGCTGGTGACAGTGATTGGTGTGGTGGGTGCGGTCGGTTTGGCTTATGTGTTTGGTTATGGTTACGCCGATGAGCCAGAGAAGTTTTCGCTCTTAACTGATCTGGTGCGCATCACCTTTCCCTATTTGATGCTGATTTCGCTGACCGGATTTGCCGGTGCGATCTTAAATAGTTACGACCGCTTTGCCATTCCGGCGGTTACGCCGGTTTTTCTCAATGTGTTTATGATCGCGGCCGCGCTGTTGGTTGCCGATTTTTTCCCTAATCCCGCTTACGCTTTGGCGTGGAGTATTGTGGTAGCGGGCATCTTCTCGCTGCTGTTCCAGTTGCCGTTTTTGCGCCAGATTCATTTGCTGCCATCGCCCAAGTTGGATTGGTCACACCCCGGCGTTAAACGCATTCTCGTATTGATGGCGCCTGCGCTGTTTGGAGTGTCGGTGAGCCAACTCAATCTGTTGTTGGATTCAATCATCGCCACCATGTTGGGCGACGGGGCGGTGAGCTGGCTGTTTTACTCCGACCGCTTGGTGGAGCTGCCGCTGGGTGTATTTGGTGTGGCGATTGCGACGGTAATTATGCCGGGGTTGTCGCGCTTGAGTGCGGCGCAATCGGGCGAAAAGTTTAGCCAGATGCTCGATTGGGCGATCCGCTTTGTGGTGCTTATCGCCCTGCCTGCCACGCTTGCGCTGATCATTCTGGCGGAGCCAATTCTCTACACCCTGTTTTATCACGGGGAGATGAAGGCGGAAGACATCTTGATGTCGTCCTATAGCCTCAAAGCCTATGCGCTGGGGTTGTTCGCTTTTATGCTGATCAAGGTGTTGGTGCCCGGTTATTTCGCGCGGCAGGATATGAAATCGCCAGTGCGCATCGGCATTATCGCGATTGTCGCCAATATGCTGATGAAGCCGCTGGTGGTGATACCGCTGGTCATGCTCTGGGGCTTAGGCCATGTCGGTTTGGCGTTTACCACGGCGATGGCGGCCTATGTGAATGCCTATTTGCTCTATCGCGGCCTGCGCAAAGCAGGGGTTTATCATCCCGCCGCTAATTGGCCAAAGCTGTGGTTGCGCTACGGCGCCGCCAATCTGGCGATGGTGGCGGTATTGCTCGGCTTTCTTTTGCTCTGGAATCTCTGGTCGGACTGGGGGGTGATGGAGCGAATCTTGCGCCTCGCGGTTGTCTGTGTGGCGGGTTTTGCGGTTTATCTCGTCGCCCTGTTTGCCGTGGGCGTGCGCCTGCAGGATTTCAAAGCGCGGAGCTGATCAAAATCGCGTCATTCACAGGGGCGGGGTAGGCTCAAACGCCGCCGCTCCTGTATACTTCCCGCCTTCATTTTTCCGGCACTCATTTACAGACAATTGGGTTGAGGGTACTACACAGCGTGAATCCAGCGGCACATAGTTTTATTCGTGGGTTGCACAACCTGCGCCCCTGGCATCGCGGCTGTGTAGCAACTATCGGCTCCTTTGACGGCGTTCATCTTGGTCATCAGGCTATTTTGCGCCAGTTGATTGCGGTCGCTAAACAGCATCAATTACCGGCTGTAGTGATTGTATTTGAGCCTCAGCCACACGAATTTTTTTCCGGCGATAAAGCCCCCGCACGCCTGATGCGCCTGCGTGAAAAAGTGCAGGCATTGCTGGCTGCCGGAGTCGCACGAGTGCTCTGTGTGCAGTTCAACGAAACCCTACGCAGCTTGTCGGCGGAAGCGTTTATCGACAAAGTGCTGCTCGATGGCTTGGCGATCAAACATTTAGTGGTTGGCGATGACTTCCGGTTTGGCTGTGATCGCCGTGGCGATTTTGCCCTGCTGCAAAAAGTGGGCGCCGAGCGCGGTTTTGCAGTGACCGATACCTGTACGCTGGAAATTGACGGAGAGCGAGTCAGCAGTACGCGCATTCGCCAGCTGCTGGAGAAAGGTGATTTCGCCGAAGCAGAAGCGCTATTGGGCAAACCCTATAGCATCAGCGGGCGCATCGCTTACGGCCAACAGCTCGGGCGTAAATTGGGTGTGCCAACGGCCAATGTCCATTTACGTCGCTACCGCTCACCCTTGCGCGGTGTGTTTACTGTGACAGTAAAATTTCTGGATGGCACTGTGCATCAAGGTGTGGCGAATGTTGGAGTGCGCCCCACGGTGAGTGGCGACAAAAAACCGCTGCTGGAAGTTCACCTGTTTGATTTTTCGCGCAAAGTGTACGGCGCTTTGATCGATGTGGTTTTCCACAGCAAATTGCGCGATGAAAAAAAATTCAACTCGCTGGATGAGCTGCAAGTGCAACTGCAAACGGATATTGCGCAAGCCAAAGACTTTTTCTCGACCCTTTCTAATTAATTATTGCTAACAAAGTTGACCGTGAATCATGACCGATTACAAAGCAACACTGAATCTGCCTAACACCGGTTTTGCCATGAAGGCAAACCTCGCCCAGCGCGAGCCGGACATGTTGAAACAATGGCAAGCCAATAATCTCTATCAACAAATTCGCGCGGCGCGTGCCGGTCGTGAGCAATTTATTTTGCACGACGGCCCGCCCTACGCGAATGGCGATATTCATATCGGTCACGCAGTTAACAAAATTCTGAAAGATATTATCGTCAAGAGTAAAACTCTGAGCGGTTTTGATGCACCCTATGTGCCGGGTTGGGACTGCCACGGTCTGCCTATCGAGCACAACGTCGAGAAAAAAGTCGGCAAAGCGGGCGATAAAGTGGATGTGAAAACCTTCCGCAACAAATGCCGCGAATACGCCGCCAAACAAGTGGAAGGCCAAAAGGCTGACTTTATCCGTTTGGGCGTACAGGGCGATTGGGATAAACCCTATCTCACCATGGATTACAAATTCGAGGCCGACATTATTCGCGCGCTCGGAAAAATCGCCGACAACGGCCATCTGCACAAAGGTTTTAAGCCTGTGTACTGGAGCGTGGTCGGCGGTTCTGCACTTGCTGAAGCAGAAGTGGAATATCAGGATAAAACCTCTTTCTCCATCGACGTAAAATTTGCGTTTGTCGATCAAGCTGCAATTGAAAAAGCGATTGGCGAATTAAGCGGCAGCGGAACAATTTCTTTGGTGATTTGGACTACCACACCTTGGACATTGCCTGCGAACCAAGCGGTTTCTGCCAATGCCGAAGTTGACTATGCATTAGTACAAGTTGGCGATGAGCGTTTGCTAGTTGCTGAAACTTTGATTAGCAGCGTGCTCGCGCGTGCAAAAGTAGAAGAGCACAAAATTGTCGGCCGCGTAAAAGGCGCAGCGCTGGAAAAAATGCTGCTGCAACATCCTTTCTACGCTCGCCAAGTGCCGGTAATCCTTGGTGATCACGTCACTACCGATGCCGGTACTGGTTTTGTACACACAGCGCCAGACCACGGTGCGGACGACTTTAATGTCGGCGTGAAATACGGAATCGGCACACTCAATTACATCGACGATCACGGCACCTATCGCCCCAACGTAGAAATTTTTGCGGGCGATCATGTTTACAAAGTCGATGAAAAAGTTGTCGCACTTTTGATTGAAAAAAATGCATTGCTGGCGCAAGGCAAAATCACCCACAGCTTCCCGCATTGCTGGCGCACTAAAACCCCGCTAATTTTCCGTGCTACACCGCAATGGTTTGTGAGCATGAGCAAAAACAATTTGCGCGATCAGGTTGCGCAAGCGGTTGAAGGTGTTGAGTGGGTACCGGATTGGGGCAAGGCGCGTATCGATGCCATGCTCGCGACTTCACCTGACTGGTGTATTTCCCGTCAGCGCACTTGGGGTGTTCCCATCGCATTGTTTGTGAATAAAGAAACCCAAGAATTGCACCCGGAAACACCGCGTTTAATTGAAGCGGTTGCGCAAAAAGTTGAGCAAAGCGGTATGGATGCTTGGTTCGAACTGGATGCCGCCGAATTGCTCGGCGCCGATGCCGATAAATACCAAAAAGTGACCGATACCTTGGACGTCTGGTTTGATTCAGGCGTGACTCACTATGCGGTATTGGCGCAGCGCGCTAATTTACGCTTCCCTGCGGATTTGTATCTGGAAGGATCCGATCAGCATCGCGGCTGGTTCCAATCGTCACTGAAAACGTCGATGGCCATGCATGCCAAGCCGCCCTACAAAACCGTATTAACCCACGGCTTTGTGGTGGATGCGCAGGGGCGCAAAATGTCCAAGTCGATTGGCAATGTAATCCCGCCGCAAAAAGTGATGAACGATTTGGGGGCGGATGTATTGCGTTTGTGGGTGGCTGCGACTGATTTCAGCACCGAGATGAGCGTGTCCGATGAAATCTTAAAACGCACCGCCGATTCTTATCGCCGTATTCGCAATACTGCGCGCTTTATTTTGTCGAACCTGACTGGCTTTAATCCTGTGACTGACTCAGTTGTACCAGAAAACATGTTGCAGTTGGATCGCTGGATTGTGGCGCGCACTGCGCAATTGCAGCAGGAAATTATTGCCGCCTACGACAGTTATCAGCTGCATTTGATCTACCAAAAACTGCACAACTTTTGCGTGGTGGAGTTGGGCGGTTTTTATCTCGATATTATTAAAGACCGTCAATACACGGTAAAAGGCGATGCCCTTGCACGCCGTTCGGCGCAGACCGCATTGCAGCATGTGATTGAAGCGATGGTGCGTTGGATTGCGCCGATTTTAAGTTTCACTGCCGATGAAATCTGGAAAGAAATCGCCGGTGAGCGCGAAGCCAATGTATTTATTGCTGAGTGGTATGAATTGCCTGCAATGCCAGCGGATTCGTTTGCCGACAGTTACTGGGAATTGATCGCCGAAGTAAAAGATGCCGTAAACAAAGTGCTGGAAGCCAAACGCGCGGCCGGAGAAGTCGGCGGCTCATTGGGTGCAGAAGTAATCCTGTATTGCGATGAAAAATTGCAAACAGAATTGCATAAACTCGCCAATGAACTGCGTTTTGTATTGATTACATCGACTGCGGAAATTCGCCCACTCGCTGAAGCACAAAATGCCGAAGCTACCGATGTTGCCGGTCTGCAAGTGGCAGTGAAAAAATCCGCGCACGCAAAATGCGAGCGCTGCTGGCATCACCGTGCAGATGTAGGTACAAATTCAACCCATCCAACCATTTGTTTGCGTTGTGTTGACAACGTAGATGGTGCGGGCGAAACCCGTCAATTTGCCTAATTGTGAATTAAACATGCCACTAAAAATGTATCAAAAACCTTGGTTCTGGTATCTGACTGCGCTGATTGTTGTAGCCTTGGATCAAGCCAGTAAACACGCTATTGAAGCGGCGTTTGAATACGGCGAAACCTTGGTCTTCACCTCTTTTTTTAATTTTACCTTGGCTTATAACACCGGCGCGGCCTTTAGCTTTTTGGCTGAAGCGGGAGGTTGGCAGCGCTGGTTTTTTACTGCGATTGCGCTTGCTGCTAGCGTCTTGTTAAGCGTGTGGATTGCGCGCACCGCGCAGCAAAAACCACGCGAAGCCTTTGCGCTGGCTTTTATTCTTGGCGGTGCGCTGGGTAATTTGTATGACCGGATTGTGCTGGGGCATGTGGTGGATTTTATTGAGTTCCACTATCAGGCCAGTTATTTTCCGGCTTTTAACCTTGCTGACTCAGCGATCTCGCTCGGCGCTACGGTATTAATTATTGATATGTTGTTTAGTAAAGAGAAAAAAGCAAATGCGTGAATTAGCAATTGGTCCCGGCACTAAAATTACCCTGCACTTTGCCTTGCAGTTGGATAATGGCGATATGGTGGATTCCAATTTTGAGCGTGCCCCCGCCACTTTTACCGTGGGCGATGGCAACTTACTGCCCGGCTTTGAAAAAGCACTGTTTGGTATGTTGGAAGGCGAGCACAAAACCCTGGTGATTAAACCAGAAGATGGTTTTGGTCAGCGCAACCCCAATAATATTCAGGAAATTGCACGCAGCCAATTTAGCCCTGACCTCGAACTAAGTGAAGGTTTGATGTTGTCGTTTGCTGATGCGCAAAAAACCGAACTGCCGGGTGTAGTGCAGCGTTATGACGATGAGGTAGTGGTGGTAGATTTTAATCACCCACTCGCTGGCCGCGATATTTTATTTGAAGTCGCTATTATCAAAATCGAACCGGTTCAGGTGCACTGATTATGACGCAAATCAAGCTCGCTAATCCCCGCGGTTTTTGTGCCGGCGTCGATCGCGCAATCGACATAGTCAACCGCGCGCTCGATGTTTTTGGTGCGCCAATTTATGTGCGCCATGAGGTGGTTCACAATAAATTTGTGGTGGATTCGCTGCGCGAGCGCGGTGCGATTTTTGTCGATGAAGTTGAGCAGGTTCCCGATGATGTGATTCTGATTTTCAGTGCGCACGGTGTGTCGCAAGCGGTGCGGCAAGAAGCTGAAGCGCGCGGCCTGCAAATTTTTGATGCAACTTGTCCGTTGGTAACCAAAGTGCACATCGAAGTGACACGCTACAGCCGCGAAGCGCGCGAGTGTATTTTGATTGGCCACCAAGGTCACCCTGAAGTAGAGGGCACTATGGGGCAATACAATGCCAGCAACGGTGGTGCAATTTATTTGGTAGAAGATGAAGCGGATGTAGATGCGTTAGTGGTACATGATCCAGAGAATTTGGCTTATGTAACCCAGACCACTTTATCAATGGATGACACAGCCAAAGTCATCGAAGCCCTGCGCAATAAATTTCCGAAAATTCAAGGCCCGCGTCGCGATGATATTTGTTACGCGACAACTAATCGCCAGGACGCAGTGCGTCAGCTCGCGCTGGAGTGTGATTTAGTGTTGGTAGTTGGTTCACCTAACTCATCCAACTCCAATCGTTTGCGCGAATTGGCAGAGCGTTGCGGTACTGAAGCCTATTTAATTGATGGGCCGGATGATATCAATCCGGTGTGGATACAAAATCGCACCAGTATTGGCATCACCGCAGGCGCTTCTGCGCCTGAAGTATTGGTGAAGCAGGTGATCGATAAACTTAAGGCCTGCGGTGCCGAAGCCCCTATTGAAATGGATGGCACCCCGGAAAATATCAGTTTTTCTCTTCCCAAAGCACTGCGGATCTAAGCGATCCACAGTGCTGTTTTGTGATCATCGTATTGCATCGCACTCGGCAAGACTCAGCTTTGCTACTCTCGTTCTACCTCCTTTGGATAATATCAAACTATAGCCTTCGCCTTTGGTTACCGGGCAGATCTTGATAGTGCCCGCGAGAAATCCCCCTTTACCCTTTGATCCTATTTGCCGTCCTTCGCCAGTGCCAATAAATGCGACATAGCTATTAATGGGCGCCTTGGCTTGGGTAAGCACTACATCCAACCCTGAGTGAACCAGCAGTGTTTCATCATCGCTATCGAGTAGGTCATTGCTGTTTTTATCGATAAACAGCGTCCATCCTTCATGCCATTTTTTGTTGGTGGCCTTAAGGATTACCTGCTGATTGCGGAATACTGCGGTAGCGCGTGTCGTTTCTATAGCATCCAGCAGCGCGAGAGTGGCGGTTTTGGTGCGTGTGTCGCTGATTTGTTTGTTGAAACTGGGTATGCCGATAGCGAGGATGATACAGAAGATGGTGGTACTGACCAGCAGTTCCAGAAGAGTCAATCCATGAGATTTCATAGTCTATTCCTTTAATGTGAGCTTAAATCCATTTTTTAAAGTCGCGTTGCGCGCCAAGCCTAGCCGTTCATTCAGCTGTCAGTGCCATATGTCGCGCTGACAACATCTTTGCGCAGAGCCCGTGGTAGGCTGCAGTAATATAATCAACCCTAATCTAGCTGTCTATTAAAAGTTATTAGGGCGTTGGCTCGGTAAATTGAGAGAGATTACATGCGATATTCCATGAACGGTTTTACCCTGATTGAGCTTATGGTGACCTTGGTTGTTACAGCTATAGTGTTGTCAATTGCCATCCCTAGTTTTCAGTCGCAAATGTTAAATAACCGCTCCATTGCACTTGGCGAAGATTTCGCCTCCGCCATTAATTTTGCCCGTATTGAGGCGGTTAAACGAGCCGGAAGAGTTTCGTTGTGCGCCAGCAAAGATGGTGAAACTTGCAGTGGTAGCTGGAATGAAGGCTTTATTGCGTTTGTTGATACAGTCGCCGCTGATACAACCGAGACACCAGTTGTCGGTACCGTGCTGCGCGCATGGAAGAAACAAGATAGCAGCGCAGTGATAAGCGTAAAAAATGGTAGCGATGACAAAACATTTATTCGGTATACCGGGCTGGGTACATTGGCGCGCCTTACAGACAAGCCGTTTGTAATTTCAGCGCAATTTAAAAAATGTACTGGTTCTGCGGCTAGGCAAATCAATATTGGTCTATCTGGCTCGGTATCAGTGAGCCGTATTGCTTGCGCTACTGAGTAGCTTAGGGGGGAGTATGAGTCGGCCGTTTTTTTATCAGTGTAAATGCGAGCAGCCTGATTTTCAGCGAGGCGTTGGTTTAATTGAGGTATTGGTAACCCTGCTGATTTTATCTACATCGCTGTTAGCTTTAGGTGCCATGCAAACACGTTCATTGCAGTTTAATCAAGGAGCCTATTTCCGCTCTCAGGCAAATATATTTGCGTATGACCTCTTAGATCGGATGCGTATCAATGTGAAAAATATTAAGAGTTACACGTCGGAACTGACTCATGTTAAGGAGACGGAAACGCCAGTGTTAACCCCGTTGGCGGCAGCCGATTTGCATGCATGGCGGCGCAATATCTCTGCGGAATTACCTAATGGAAAAGGCGGTGTTGATTGTGATGACGCAACAAAAATATGCACGTTAACAATTGAATGGGATGAATTAAACAGCTCTGGTGAAGATGCAGAGAATAAAACAACTTTTACCTATAGTGCCAGGCTGTGAGGGTTACCGTTATGCATTTGCGTCAAGCGGGTTTATCGCTGATTGAATTAATGATTGCGATCACTCTAGGGTTGATATTGATGGCCGGAGTGGTGCAAGTTTTTTTGTCCAGTAAAACAGTATTTAGCACTCAGCAAGCCATGTCTCGAATTCAGGAAACTGGGCGGTTGGCCGTTGATTTTATGGCGCGCGACATTCGTATGGCGGCTTACTACGGGTGTTATCGCCCCAAATTTGATGAACCAGGTGCTGAGTTGCAGGACGGCAACATTGTGATCAAAGACTTGCACGGAAATTTTGCCGAGGGAGTGAGAGGCTATAAAAGTATTGATTCTTTACCTGGCAAGGCGGCCGACTTGGGCGCATCAATTACTCCCTTGAAGGACAAAACCGCCAACGTGCTGGTACTACATACCGCCAATGGCAGTGGGTTGCCATTATCCAAAGCGAATGACTCGAAAGGCATATATGCCTATAGCCCAGACGCAATAGATTCAAAGGGTTGTGTTGCAGGTATATGTAAGGATTCTGCAGCTGTGGTGAGTGATTGTTTCAAGGCGCGGGTATTTAAGCTTGTTGCTGCTCCGTCACTGGTCGGTACTGATATTTACTTCAAGCATGATAAGGGGTGGGGGGGCGGTATTGTTCCAACAGAAAATTTTACCACTGGCGAAGTGTTGGCGATGAATACTGTAGTGTACTTTTTGGCAGAAGGGCCTACAGGCACTCCTAGCTTGTGGCAAAAAACGAATGCCGAAACCGCGCTGGAATTGTTGGAGGGCGTTGAGCATATGCGTGTGACATATCACGTTGTACGCGATGCGAATGGGGATGGGGTTAACGATAACGATGAGTATCGTTTGGCTGATGCTCTGAATAATACGGAGTGGCCCTTTGTTCAGTCGGTTCGCATTGAGCTTGTGGTAAGAAGTGCGGATAACAATGTCGTAGAAAAATCGCAACCTTATACATTTGCGGGCGCTACAGTAACGCCAGATAAGGATGATCGATATTTGCGTCAGGTATTCAGCTCTACTATCGGTATCCGCAGTCGCGCTACTAATATTCAATAGGTTGGACAGAATGAACAGTATTCATCTTCTTTATCGAGCTCAAATGCCCCAGCCCTCTATGCAGAGGGGCGTGGTGTTACTAGTGGGGTTGATCATGGTGTTGTTAATCACCATCGTCAGTCTTGCGGCAATTCGTGGTACGGGGTTACAGGAAAACATGGCGGGTAATATGCGTGATCGTAATATCGCATTTCAGGCCGCGGAGTCTGCTTTGCGTGAAGGGGAGTGGATTTTATCGCCAAGTAACAAAGATGCGTTGCCTTCTTTTAGTTGTTTGGACGGTAAAGGTGCCTGTCTGGACATGAGCGCCATCCCCAAAAATTCGGTGACTTATCTAACCAAGGAAAAATGGAAAAAAATTGCCAAGCAAAGTGGTTTGGATATTAAAGAAGTTGCCGACAAGCCTAGTTTTTTATTAGAAGAGTTGGAAGTAGATATGGGGGCTAGTGCCGCTGCTGAAGGCAGTGCGATTGATGTCGGCGGCATGATGACTACCGGTGATGCGACTCCATATCGTGCGACTGCGCGAGGTTTTGGATTAAGCCCCGATGCAGAAGCCGTAGTGCAATCAGCCTATAAACGTCGTTTTAAGTAGCGGAGAGTTAACTATGTTCATTCAACAGTGTTTTGCCAAGGTTTCTGCTATCGCTGGGCGTCTCCCGTTGCGTCAAATAAATATAGGTGCGATCTCCGCATTTTTTAGTGTTGCAATTAGTCATGCTGCGGTTGCTGCGGCGCCTTCACAAGATCCATTATTTCTTTCGAACCCTGTTGTGCCGATCATGATGCTCAATATGTCGAAAGACCATCAGCTCCATTACAAGGTCTACGATGATTACTCTGATCTTGATCTTGAGAAAAACGATGGCGTCGAAACAACCTATAAACATACTTATGATTATTATGGTTATTTCGATAGCGGTAAATGTTACCAATATAAAGACAATAGGTTTGAACCTACGGGTGCGGTGAATTCTACATCTAAATACTGTAGTGGAGAGTGGAGTGGTAATTTTCTCAACTGGGCCACAATGACTCGTATAGATACGATTAGAAAAATTTTATACGGTGGTTTTCGTTCAACGGATACAGATTCCGAGACTGTGTTGGAGCGTGCATTTTTGCCACACGATGCACACTCGTTTGCAAAATATTACAACGGGTCAGCTACCGAAATGGCTGGCGTTACGCCATTCAGTGCGGATGAAGTAAAAGGCACGTGGGAAAAAGATGCTGCAGGCAAAGACATCTTCAGCCCGGGCTTTACTATCTGCAATACAACCGCGGGCACAGGGTTGTCTCAAAACGTGACTAATCCCCCCCTGATGCGTTTAGCAAAGGGGAACCACATGTTTTGGGCTAGTAATGAGCGTTGGCAGTGCCGGTGGCGTTCCGACATCTCTCAAACCGACAGAGGGGTGAATGGCAATAGCTTTGCGGTCACCGAAGTGTATGCATATCGCGACAGTCCATTGGATAAAAATAAACTATCCAAGACTGGCGTCGCCAGTGAACTAAACGTGAGAGTTAAGGTGTGTGTGGCGGGGCTGGAGGAGTCCAACTGTTATAAGTACCCTACTAGTACACATAAGAAACCTCAGGGTTTGTTGCAAGAATTTGGCGAAATTCGCAATGAGGCGAGTAGTTCAAAAATTAATTTTGGATTGTTGACTGGATCGTACAAAAAAAATAAATCCGGCGGTGTGTTGCGCAAAGCAGTAGGTAACATGATGTCGGAAGTTAATGCGACCACTGACGGCACATTTAAAAAAGACGGTAGCGGTGTTCCGGTAGATGGGATTGTTAAAACCCTAAACCTGCTTAGACCCTACGGCTACTCCTACAGCGGTAATGGTGAAGATGGTAGTTATAACACTGGCGATAGCTGTTCCTGGGGTAAGAGTTCATTTTCAGATGACACCTGCACCAACTGGGGTAACCCCCAAGCTGAAATTTATCTTGAATCTTTGCGCTACTTGGCTGGGAAATCGGTAAACACAAATTTCTCTGTGACAGGGAGCGATAAGATTACAGGACTTAATAGTGCTGCATGGGGTAGTGCACCAGTCAATAAAGACAACTATTGCGCGCCGCTGAATGTATTGCAATTTAACGCTTCCACAACTTCCTACGACGGCGACAATCTTGCAACTGCAGCAGATATTACCGGAGGGACAGCTGAAGCAGTTTTGAATGAATGGACGAATAAAATTGCCAGTTCTACGCATGAAAATTTAACAGGAAAGTATTTTGTTGGCCTTACCGGTGCTGCGCTCGAGGCAAATGCTGGGTTGTGTACTGGCAAAACGCTGACCTCACTCTCTGCAGTGCGTGGTACTTGCCCTGATGCACCTAGATTGGAGGGGAGTTATGGGATTGCAGGTTTGGCCTACTACGCTCGCACCAATGATTTGCTGCCCGGCACAAGTGTACCTAATGCTCAAACAGTTCGTACCTATGGCGTGGCGCTGTCTCCCGCGCTACCAAAAGTAGAAGTAAAAACCCCTAATGGGGAAAAGTCAGTCAGTATTCTTCCTGCTTGTAAGAATCTATCTATCGGGGGGAACTGTGCAATTGTTGATTTTAAAATATTAAAGCAAACTGAGGTTCCAGGGGTATCCAAATCTGGTCAGCTCTATGTTAACTGGGAAGATAGTGAACAGGGCGGCGATTATGATCAGGACATGTGGGGTATTATCAAATATGAAGTCACCAATAGTTCGGTCAAAGTAACTACCGATGTGGTGGCGCAATCAACCCCTAATAAAATGGGCTTTGGTTATGTGATTGGGGGAACAGAGTCGCATGATGGCCCGCATTTTCAGAGCGGGATAAACTCTTTCGATCAATTCGAGTGTACAACCAAGGCCTGTAATACCGCAGATGCAGAAGCTCCGAGTGTAGATTACCCGCTGGGTACGTCTTCAGCTAAGTTTCTACAAACTCCTTTGTACTACGCCGCTAAATGGGGTGGCTTTAGTGATGCCTTGGTTGAATCCACTTTGGGCAAAGCGGCCTATGACCCTGAAAAGCGTTTGGATTATTACAAAGACGCCAAAGTGATTGACGCGATTAAAGGCAAAACAGCTGCTGAGCTTGGTTCCTATTATTTTGCAACTAACCCTCGTGAATTAGAGGCGTCTTTGCGCGAAGCGTTTAGAGATGTGGCTAAGGGTATTGGTTCTGCATCTGCAGTTGCCACTAACTCAACACGTTTATCCGAAGGCGCCTATGTGTATCAGGCAAAGTTCAACAGTGAAAACTGGACCGGTGAGCTAAATGTATTTGAATTTGATAAGGATGGCCGTATTCCTAGTAAGGCAGCTTTCACCACAAGTGAAGGCAAGGGCATGCCTACAACTGGTGCCGGAAGAGACGTATATACGTTTAATGGTACTAGTCTGGTGAAATTTGCGTGGGGCAATTTAACAACTGGACCGCTTGGTCAGCAGACTGCATTTAAGCTAACGGGAGATACTGATGCCAAAGCTGAAAAACGTATTGATTGGTTACTGGGTAATGCTACCTATGAAACTGAAACTGACGGTTTGCGTAAGCGTGGCACCGGAACTGAAAGAGTTATCTTGGGCGATATTGTTAATTCAAGTCCTGCTTATGTAGGCGCGTGGGATTTCCGTTATAACCGTTTGCCTGATGGCGGTAGCACCTATCGCGATTATGTTGCACTGAAAAAAGGAAAAACACCGCGTGTATTTGTTGGTTCAAATGATGGTGCAGTGCATGCATTTCAGGCACCTACGGAAGGAAAGAAAGAGTTTAAGGAGTTGTTCGCCTATGTGCCTGGGTTGGCTATTCCAAGGTTAGCTGCCATTACAGAAGCAAATTATGGCACTAAAGAGAATCCTCATCGGTTTATAGTGGATGGGCCAATTACAGTAGGCGATGTTTATATTGGTGGTGCGTGGCGCACAATTATCGTCGGCACTATGGGGGCGGGTGCGCGAGGCGTTTACGCATTGGACGTAACTGATAGCACGCCTAAAGTGCTTTGGGAGTTAAGTGAAAAAGATTACCCCCAGATGGGTTATGTAATGGGTAAACCGCTAATTGTTCCAATGAAAAATGGCCGCTGGGCAGCCATTTTCGGCAACGGCAGCGGGAGTGGCAGCACCTCTAGACTATTTGTTGTAGATATAGAAGATAAGAGCAAAACGAAAGTATTGGATACAGGCGCTGGTACAGGGCTGTCTGCCCCGGCGCTTTTACCTAATGTGATTGGCCAGGTTGAAGCTGCCTATGCAGGTGACTTAAACGGCAATCTTTGGCGATTTGACTTATCGAGTGATTCGGCAAGCGATTGGAAAGTGAAGTACTTACTGTTTGCTGCAAAAGATGCCAGTAACAACGCTCAGCCCATTACCGCTGCACCCACTCTGGGGTTAAATGCAGTTAAAGCAAATAAAATTATGGTCTACTTTGGTACCGGTAAATACTTTGATGTAGGTGATAACTCCAGTTCGACGACACCTCGGCACAGTTATTACGCCATTGCAGACGTGGGAACTGAAGTAAAAAGAAGCGATCTGTTTGTAAAAGAGTTGCAGACAACATACAAAAGCGCGACGGATGGCAGTGGTACTGATTCGCGCAAAGTGAAACAGGATGTGGCTGACCCAGTGCAATCGCCGGATTGGAAAACTCAAAATGGCTGGTATCTCGATTTCAATGATACGGCTGGTGAACGTGTTACCACTAAAGCTATATTGTTGCAGGACTATTTGATATTCCCAACCTTGATTCCGTCTGGCATAGCTTGTCAATATGGTGGCGGCAGCTGGTTAATGGCTGTCAGAGCTGTAGGAGATAAGGCGGGTATCACCCCTATCAAAAATACCTACAATGGCTTTTTGGTTTTGGGCGATTTGGGTTTTGGTCAATTAGGTGAGGCGGGCAAGGGGGCCGTTGTTGGTAGCGGCACCGATGCAACTTTACTTAATCTCAAAGCCGAATATGATGCCGCATCCGAAGGTCGGCAGTCTTGGCGCCAGTTGCAATAGCATAGGGTTATAACATGAAACTAATAAAAGGCTTTACTTTGATAGAGGTGATGATAACCGTTGCAATTGTTGGAATTATTGCAGCGATGGCTTATCCCTCCTATATGGAGTCTGTGCGAAAAAGTAACCGCGCTGAAGCAAAGACAGAGTTATTTGATTTTGCGCAGAGATTGCAGCGCTGTTACACGTCTTTTGCTCGTTTTAACGACAAAGACAATTGCCCAGCTTATAAAACGCTTGAAGCTGGGACTTATGTAACGCGCGGTTCTGGTTTTTATAAAATCACAATTGCGCATACCAGCGGGTCTGAAACAACAACATACAAACTGACAGCAGAGGCGATTAAATCACCTCAAACTCAAGACACTGCAAATGGCTGCAATAAATTAACGCTGGAGCATACGGGGGTGCAAAAACCGGAAGTGTGTTGGTAAGCCAGCAATACATAAAAAGCGGCATTTACCTGCCGCTTTTTTATTTAATTAGTCGTTTGCTTTATTCATCATCCAATCCCAACTTCTGCAATCTATATCGTAGCGATCTAAAGCTAATCCCCAAATGTTTTGCGGCCAGCGTTTTATTCCACTTGGCTTGCTCCAAAGCGTGACAGAGAATTTCTTTTTCAACATCTTGTAGGTATTCATCCAGTGAGGAATATTCTGCGCAGCGTGCTGGGTAGTCTAGTTGTACGTTATTGCTGCGTGTCGATGATTTGTTTGTTGCATAGGTTTTTTCAGAGCCGTTATCGAATGGGTGATCATGCCCCCGCAGTTGTAGATCCTGAGTGTCGATGATATTGCTATCGCAGAGCGTGAACGCACGCTCCAGAATATTTTCCAGTTCTCGCACATTGCCGGGGAAGTGATAATTTTCCAATATGCGCAATGCATTTGCTGACAGCGTGGGGGCAGTAAGTCCAATATCGGTTGCGAGTTTATGCAGTAAGTGTTGGGTTAGTTGCGCAATATCTTCGCGCCTTTCACGTAAGGGGGCGACTGAAAGCTGAATAACATTCAGGCGATAAAATAAATCCTGCCGGAATCTTCCTTCGCTAACTTCCAACTCTAAATTTTTATGTGTTGCACAGAGAATACGTACGTCGGTGGCAATTTCGTCGGCTGCTCCGACCGGGCGAACCTGTTTTTCCTGAATCGCACGCAGCAATTTCACCTGCATATCCAACGGTAAATCGGCAACCTCGTCAAAAAATAAGGTGCCACCTTCCGCTGCTTGAAATAAGCCAATTTTGTCTTGATGAGCTCCGGTAAAGCTGCCTTTTTTGTGGCCAAAAAATTCGCTTTCCATGAGTTCGCGTGGAATTGCACCACAGTTGACGGCGACAAAGGGTTTGCTTGCACGCGGCCCTAAATCGTGAATTGAGTGAGCAACTAATTCTTTTCCCGAACCTGATTCGCCACTGATGTAGACGGGGGCTTGGGAGCGTGCGAGTTTTTCAATGCGGCGAATTAAATCTTGAATGGCTTTTGATTCGCCGATGATGGGCGTTACGCTATTGATTGGTTTTGGTTTGAGTTCACTGGATTCAATTGCGGTGCTGACCAGTTTGCGTAACGTGGTTAAATCTACGGGTTTGGAGATGAAATCAAATGCTCCGGCTTTCATGGATTCAATTGCGGTATCGATGCTGCCATGTGCGGTAATAACCGCTACCGGGAGCTGAGGATACTGCTGTTGAATTAATTCCACCAATTCCAATCCTTTGCCATCGGGTAAACGCATGTCGGTCAAACACAGATCATAGTGGTTCTGTAGTAGCAATTGTTTTGCGCTGGCAACAGAGTCGGCGCTGTCAGTGTGAATTTGCATTCGCCCTAGAGTGATTTCCAGAAGCTCGCGAATGTCTGGTTCATCATCGATAATTAATGCGCGTTTTTGAGTCATAACTGTTTTTTAAATCCCATAAACTTTTTATTAGGAGTTTTTATCCGGATGCGCCAGCTGTAAATGGAAGCAGCTTTCGCCTTGTTCTGTGCGTTTGTAGGAAATAATTGCCTGATTGGCTTCGCACAATTCTTTGCAGATGTACAGGCCCAATCCTGAACCGGTATTTTCCGTGGTAAAAAAAGGTTCAAATAAATGTTTACGGTTTTCTTCGCTGATGCCTGCACCAAAGTCTATCACCCGAATATAGGGTTGTTGTTGGTTGATGTCCAGGCCGATTTCTATGCGTAAATCAGCGCGGCCTGTTTGTGCTATGCCATAGCGGATACCATTATCAAAAAGATTGGTTAGCACTTGCTGTAGTTGGCTGGTGTCAAATTTGGCGCACAGGCTGGTGATCATGCTCGTGTCGTCGTAGTCAAAGTCGCTGTGTGAATCGCCGATGTTTTTTTCTTTTATAAGAATATTGAATTGCGAGCCATTACTTTTGCTGGATTTGTAGTCAGCGACAAATGTATGAACCCATTGCTGCAAGTTAATCTGGGTTGGCTTGGCCCCGCGTCGGCGCGATAGCTGCAAAATATTTTCGATAATCTGATTAACGCGTTTACTGTGATTGTTGATGATATCCAGCAGGCGCTGTTCGCTTGCGGATAAGGTATCAGATTCACCCAGCAGTTGGCTTGCATGGCTGATGGCGCCGAGCGGATTGCGTATTTCATGGGCAATACTGGCGGTTAGTCGCCCTAGTGATGCGAGTTTCAATTGTTGTGCTTGTTGATTGAGTGAGCGCACATCTTCAAGAAATATCAAAATGTCTGCAGAGGTGCCAGGTTCCAGGTAAGCGAAATTGGCTTTGGCTTCGGTAATAGTGTCGCCGTCGATTTTTAAATAGGGCGAGTGGTCGTTGGCATTGCGCTGCCAGGATTGATGTTTTTTATACAGCTCGGGGAAATTATCCAAACGTAAGTTTGCCGTGGTGTCCTGTGTTGAGCCGAGCAACTTTAAGGCAGCTTGGTTGCATAATTCTATTTCAAGATTTTCGTTCAATACTAAAATTCCGGTGCGCATTCTTTCTACAATAATTTGTGCTAATTTTTGCAAACGCGCTGCTTGTGCTGCTTGTGTTTCGGCCTCTGCGTACGAGAGGCGAATTTTTTTGGTGAGATATTGAAAAAGTATCGCCGTTAGAAAGGCGAGAGCGCTGAGTGTTCCAGAAGCGAATAGAGATTTGTTGTCTTGCACTAGAATCAAAAAGCGAAAGGCTCCCTCGCCGATCACTACAATGGTGGTGATAGCAGCAAGAAAAAATGAAATTCGCTCGCGCAGCATAATGCCGCCAGCGGCAATGGCCACGAGTAGCAAATAACCCAAGCCACTGAGTGCGCCGCCACTCGCATGCATTAAGAGACTTATTGCAATCACATCAATTAGAAGCGAGCTAAATAGTTTGCGCTGGGAGGGCGAGTATTTTAATCGCCACATCACCGCCAGGGTTACAAAGTTGATGGCGGTATAAGCAGCTGAGGTGTAAAAAAAGAGATCGGGGTTGTCGTTGCCCAATACTTTGGGGGCAAACTCTATTTGGAACATCAGCAGTAATACGCTACCGAGCAGTGTGCGGTAGTAGGTGTAGATACGCAGCAAATCGTAGGGGTTGTAGCTGTGTTGAAGGTTCAGCAAATTGGATGTCATGGTGTTGTTCTGTGTCCTTTTCGGATAAGCGGATAAATTCTACTTGGCTTTAAAAGGCTGGATCGCGGACAATACACGCCAGTGTTTGAGTCGCCTGAAGCCTATGTTTTTTGTTAGGTGTCTGGTTGCATAAGTCAATTGTGTTGGTAATTTTGCCAATTTCCCAGTGCTTATACTGCTTTCCGGTGTGTGATTCCAAACGTAATTTTCAGCAATGCTGTTCCCACTTTACTACCGCCTGAGCTCTATGTCGCAGTTACAGTTTATTCTCGCTCAAATTAATACCCTTGTAGGGGATATTCCCGGCAACACCGCCAAGGTGCTCAGTGTCGCCCGTGAGGCGCTGGCCAATGGCGCTGTAGATGCCATTGTCTTTCCTGAGTTGACCCTAACTGGCTATCCACCGGAGGATTTATTACTGCGCCCAAGTTTGACTCTGCGCATCGAGCGAGCGCTGCAGGAATTGATTGACGCAGAGTTGCCGGTGGCATTGGTGATTGGCTATCCCCGAGTAAAAAACGGGCACTTGTACAACATGGCAGGGGTTATAGCAGGTGGAAAATTAATTGCCGAATACGCCAAGCAGTGTTTGCCGAATTATCAGGTGTTTGATGAAAAGCGCTATTTTGCTGCGGGCGATCAAGCCTGTGTATTTGATCTGAAGGGTGTACCTACCGCATTAAGTGTCTGCGAGGATATCTGGTTTGCCCAGCCTATGGCGCAGGCCAGTGCGGCTGGCGCTAAGCTGATGCTCAACCTCAATGCCTCCCCCTATCATCAGGGCAAGCAGCAAACTCGCGAGGCGACCATCGCCCAGCGCGCCCGGGAAGGGCAGATGCCCGTGGTGTATACCAATCTGGTTGGCGGTCAGGATGAGTTGGTGTTTGATGGTGGCTCGGTCGTTATCGATAACCAAGGCATCACCCAATTTCGCGCTCCGTCCTTTGCCGAAGGCCAGTTTTCTGTGGTTGTGGCGTGGGATCAGCAGCAAGTCAGTATTCCACCTCAGCCGCTTGCAGCGCTGCTCGACAACACCGCCGCGGTTTACCAAGCGCTGGTGGTAGGTATGCGCGATTACGTCAACAAAAACCGCTTTAAAGGCGTGGTATTGGGCTTGTCGGGCGGCATAGATTCGGCGTTGACCTTGGCGATTGCGGTGGATGCATTAGGTGCCGACCGCGTTGAGGCAGTGATGATGCCGTTTCGCTATACATCTGATCTCAGTAAAAATGATGCCGCCGATGAAGCTGCGCGCCTCGGTGTGCGCTACAGCTCGATTAGTATCGAGCCCATGTATGAGGCCTTTATGACCGCGCTCAGCGATGAGTTCGCAGGCACCAAACGCGATACTACCGAGGAAAACCTGCAGGCCCGCTGCCGTGGCGTACTGCTAATGGCGATCTCCAACAAAAAAGGCTATCTGGTGCTCACTACCGGCAATAAAAGCGAAATGGCAGTGGGTTACTCCACGCTGTATGGCGATATGGCCGGTGGTTTTGATGCGCTTAAAGATGTGCCCAAAACCCTGGTGTTTGCCCTGTCGCGCTACCGCAATACATTGGGCGAGGTGATTCCTGAGTCGGTTATCACCCGTCCGCCATCGGCTGAATTGGCGCCGGATCAGAAAGACGAAGACAGTCTGCCGCCTTACGATACCCTTGATCGTATTCTTGAATTGTATGTAGAGCAGGATTACAGCGCTGAGGCGATTATCAACGAAGGTTTTAATCGCGACCAGGTTGAGCGGGTGGTGCGTTTGGTGGATGTGAATGAATACAAGCGACGCCAGGCGCCGATCGGTGTGCGTATCAGTCAGCGTGGTTTTGGCCGCGACCGCCGTTACCCGATTACCTCGGGCTGGAAGTTGGGGGATTAATCGCCCGCAAACCCTATCCCAAAAACAAAATAGGCCGCAACAGCGGCCTATTGGTGTGCAACGGCGCGATTATTCCGCGCGTGCTACATCGTTAATGGTTTTGTACTGCGGGTCGTAAAGCTCGCGGGTATCGAAACCAGTAATTTCGTCTTTACTGAACAAGCCCAAGGTTAGGTAGGCCAACCAACGAGACTGGCCGTTGTTGTACATGTACTCGTAATCAAATTCGCCTTTTTTGTTGAGTGCAGGATAGTCGGCATAGTTGAGTTTGAGAATTTCCAGTATCTCATTGGATTTTTCGGGCATCTTTAACAGGTGATAACCCTGTACCATAACGGCCAGCGCATCGGGTGTAGATGGCGCTTGCGGAAAGTTTTCCAGTACGTAGCGGCCACGACCTACGGCAGCAACGTAGGCGCCGCGTTTAAAGTAGTAGTTCGCGACATGGATTTCGTAGCGCGCCAAGTGATTGCGCAGATGTAACATGCGCTTTTTGGCATCGGCAGCATAGTTACTGTCGGGGTAGCGATTGAGCAGCTGGGTAAAGTTAGCAAGTGATTCACGTGCCGCACCTGGGTCGCGTTTGGAGGTATCGACCGGCATAACGCGTTCAAACATACCTTGGTCTTTAGTGAAAGAGGCCATGCCGAGCATATAGTAGGCGTAATCCACATTGCGGTGTTGGGGGTGCAGGCGGATAAAACGGTTCGCCGTGGCGATGGCGGCATCGGCCTCGCCGGACTTGTAATGGGCGTAGATAAGTTCTAACTGCGCTTGATCAGCGTAGGTGCCAAAAGGGAAGTTTTCTTCGAGCGAGTTGAGGTTTTTGATCGCGGATTCCCATTGGCTGCGCTCAAGTTGCTCTTCGGCGGCATTGTATAAATCCGCTTCGGTGGTGTATTCAGGCTCTTTGCTGGAGCAGGCAGTCAGCAGCACGAGGGTGCTAAGCATCAAACAGGGCAGGACTCGCATAGGGTTATAGACTCTTATCTCGATAAAATAGACCCCGTTTGCGGGGCAGGGTATTTAAACACAGAGCTTGGCGGATACCAATCTGGCAGCAGTAAAAGCTCCCAATTTCCGATTTTTGGCGAATCATTTACAGCCAGAAACAATCACTAGAGGTTTTTTAATGAAAGATGTTTTTGACCTGAGCGCCCATGTGCCCATCCAAATGAGCGGCATGCGCTTCGACCAGATCGCCTCCGAGTTGTTCCCTGACTTTTCCCGCTCGCGTCTATCGAGCTGGATTAAAGACGGTCAGCTTAAAGTGGATGGTCGCACGGCCAAGCCCAAAGATAAGCTCATTGGCGGTGAAGTGCTGGAGCTTAAGGCCGAGTTAGAAGCGCAGGGCGATTGGCAGCCGGAAGAGATCACGCTGGATATAGTCCATGAAGATGACGACCTAATCATCATCAACAAGCAGGCGGGGTTAGTGGTGCATCCAGCGGCGGGGAATTACACCGGCACCCTGGTGAATGCCTTGCTCAACCACATCCCCGAACTGATTAACTTGCCCCGTGCAGGTATTGTGCATCGCCTCGATAAAGAAACCACGGGTTTGATGGTGATTGCTAAAACGCTGGAAGCGCACACCGATCTGGTTGAGCAGTTGGCCGACCGCACAGTAAGCCGCGAATATGAAGCGGTAGCGGTAGGCACAATGACTGGCGGCGGCACCGTAGACGCACCCATGGGGCGCCACCCTATGCAGCGTAAGCTCATGGCGGTACTCAAAGCCGGCGGCAAACGCGCGGTGACCCATTACCGCGTAGCCAAGCGCTACCCGAGCCATACCCATATTCGTGTCAAGCTGGAAACTGGCCGCACCCATCAAATCCGCGTGCACATGGCGCACATTGGTCACCCGCTGGTGGGCGATCAAACCTACGGCAGCCGCTTTAAAATCCCCAAAGGCGCCAATCAACATTTGATCGATACGCTTAAAAGTTTCCCGCGTCAGGCGCTGCATGCGTTTAAGTTGGGCTTGGAGCATCCTGGTACTGGTGAATACACCGAGTGGACGGCGCCCCTGCCGGAGGATTTCAAAAATCTGCTCGATGCACTCAACACCGGTTTTACCCTTGCCGATGACTAAGTTGGCGGGCATTACTCCCAGCTGGCCTGCCCCCGCGAATGTGCGCAGCTACATCAGCACCCGTGCGGGTGGCCTTAGTCTGCCACCCTACGCCAGCAATAATTTTGGCTTGCATGTGGGTGATAACCCTGAGCATGTCGCCGCTAATCGCGGCCAGCTTTCGGCGCAATTGGGGCTGCAAAAAACACCGCAGTGGTTAGAGCAGATCCACGGGGTGAAAGTCGTCAATGCCAAAAGTGATGGTTTGGTGCGCACTGCGGATGGCAGTTTTAGCGATAAACCCGGCCAAGCCTGTCTGGTGATGACGGCCGATTGCCTGCCGATTTTATTGTGCGACAAACAAGGCACCCAAGTAGCTGCATTGCATTGTGGTTGGCGCAGTTTGGCCAAGGGTATCTGCGCGCGCGGCCTGCAAAAGTTCAACGGCGTACCGGGCGATATTCTCGCCTATCTTGGCCCCGCTATTTCCCAGCCGCACTTTGAAGTGGGGGTGGATGTGCTTGAGGCGTTTTTTAAAGCGGCGCGCAACCCGCAGCATGCGGAGCAGATTGCCACTGCGTTTGTATCTGCCCAGCGGCCACTGCATTTTTATGCCGATATCTACGCCCTCGCGCGTGCCGAGTTAAATGCGCTGGGGGTGACATACGTTTACGGTGGCGATTACTGCACCTACGAGGATGACACACGGTTTTACTCCTATCGCCGCGACAAAATCACCGGCCGCATGGCGAGCTTGATTTGGCTGGAATAATTTTTTTGCCCTACTGCATCCAGGTGGGCACTATTGGCATCTAATCTGGTGAGTTTTACTTTTATCAACGCCCACAAGGAATCATTATGGATCTCGATCAAATTGAAAAACTGAATGACCTAAAACAAAAAGGCCTAATCAGTGAAGAAGAGTATCAACAAGCCAAGGAGCGTATTTTGGGTGCCCAGCCGCAACAGGCCGCATCTACATCGCAGCCCCATACCATGACCATGCAAACCAACAACTTCGATTACGCGATGGTGCTGCATCTGGCGCAATTTTGCTCCTGGCTGTTTCCTTTCCTTGGCTTAATTGTGCCGCTGATTATGTGGCAATCGAAAAAAGAAGATCCCTATATCGATGAGCAGGGCAAGGTAGTGATGAACTGGGTATTTAGTTCACTTATCTACTTTTTAGTGAGTGCGATTCTGTGTTTTATCGTGGTCGGATTTTTCCTGATGGCGATCCTATTGGTGTGTTCGATTGTATTCACCATCATGGGCGCGATGGACGCCAACAAAGGCATCATCAAAAACTACCCTATGGCGATTAAATTTTTTGATGTCAAAGAAACTCCGCGTGCACCGGTAACGCCGGTTGAGCCGCAAAATTGATCTGGCGCAAATAACCCGTTTTATTTTCCGCAAACATGACAAGCAGGCTGCTGGCCTGCTTGAAATCCCCCTCCTCACGCCCCACCTCAGCTTCAACCGAGTAACACATCGTTTGAGGTAATCCATGCGTATCGACCGTTTAACCAATCAGCTGCAAGTTGCACTCTCCGATGCCCAATCCATCGCGCTGGGGCAGGACCACAGTCAATTAGACCCAGGCCATTTGTTATTGGCGATGATCGACCAAAAGGGTGCGGCCAGTGTGCGCTTGTTGTTGAGTCAGGCCGGATTTGATGTGGCGGGCTTGCGCACAGCGCTCAATGAATATCTGGAAAATTTACCGCAAATCAAAAATCCAACCGGCGAGGTCACTATGTCGCCCGACATGGTGCGTCTGTTAAATCTTGCTGATCGTCATGCGCAAAAAGTCGGGGATAAATTTGTCTCCAGTGATTCGGTGCTGCTGGTGTTAATGCTGGAGTCGCAAGGTGCGGTGCCGGAATTATTGAAAAAATTTGGCAATGCCCAACGCTTGCAGCAAGCGATTCAAAAAGTGCGCGGCGGTGAAAACGTGGATGACGCTGATTCAGAAGGCAATCGCCAAGCATTGGAAAAATACACGGTCGATTTAACCGCGCGCGCCGAAGCTGGCAAGCTCGATCCAGTGATTGGCCGCGACGACGAAATCCGCCGTACCATTCAAGTATTGCAGCGCCGCAGTAAAAATAATCCGGTATTGATTGGCGAGCCCGGCGTGGGTAAAACCGCGATTGTGGAAGGTCTTGCCCAGCGGATTATCAATGGTGAAGTGCCTGAAGGTTTAAAAGATAAACGCCTGCTATCGCTCGACCTAGGCGGTTTGCTCGCCGGGGCAAAATTTCGCGGTGAATTTGAAGAGCGGTTGAAATCAGTCATCAACGAATTGAGCAAACAAGAAGGGCGCATTATTTTATTTATCGATGAATTGCACACCATGGTCGGCGCCGGCAAAGGCGAGGGCGCAATGGATGCAGGCAATATGCTCAAGCCGGCGTTGTCGCGCGGTGAATTGCATTGTGTGGGCGCCACCACGCTCGATGAATATCGCAAATACATTGAGAAAGATGCCGCGCTGGAGCGCCGCTTTCAAAAAGTGCAGGTGGATGAACCGAATGAGTCCGACACCATTGCCATTCTGCGCGGCTTAAAAGAGCGTTACGAAGTGCACCACGGGGTGGATATTACCGACTCAGCGATTATCGCGGCGGCAAAATTATCCCAGCGCTACATCACCGATCGCCAATTACCCGATAAAGCCATCGATTTAATTGATGAAGCGGCCAGCCGTATTCGCATGGAAATCGACTCCAAACCGGAAGAGATGGATCGCCTTGAGCGCCGCTTGATTCAATTTAAAATTGAGCGCGAAGCGGTGAAAAAAGATGAGGACGAGCCAAGCAGAAAACGCCTTGCAAAACTTGATCAAGATATTGATAAGTTTGAGCGCGAGTTAAATGATTTGGAAGAAATTTGGCGCGCCGAAAAAGCAGCGCTGCAAGGTTCACAAGAAATTAAAAGCCAGTTGGAGCAGGCGCGCCTGGAGTTGGAAGACAAGCGCCGCAAAGGTGATTTGGCGCGCATGAGCGAATTGCAGTACGGCATTATTCCGCAGCTTGAAAAACAGTTGGACATGGCCAGCCAAGCCGAAATGATGGAAATGAAACTGCTGCGCAATAAGGTCACTGAAGAAGAAATTGCCGAAGTGGTTTCTAAATGGACCGGCATTCCCGTATCCAAAATGTTGGAAGGTGAGCGCGATAAATTATTGCGCATGGAAGAGGCGCTGCATAATCGTGTTATCGGCCAACATGAAGCGGTGGTTGCTGTATCCAACGCGGTGCGCCGTTCGCGCGCCGGTTTGAGTGATGCCAATCGCCCTAATGGGTCGTTTTTATTTTTAGGCCCGACCGGTGTGGGTAAAACCGAGTTGTGTAAATCCCTCGCCGAATTTTTATTTGATACCACCGATTCCATGGTGCGTATCGATATGTCGGAATTTATGGAAAAACATTCGGTGGCGCGTTTGATCGGTGCGCCACCGGGTTATGTGGGTTATGAAGAGGGCGGTTATCTTACCGAGACTGTGCGCCGCAAACCCTATTCGGTAATTTTGCTCGATGAAATCGAAAAGGCGCATCCCGATGTGTTTAATATTTTGTTGCAAGTATTGGACGATGGCCGCTTAACCGATGGCCAAGGGCGCACAGTGGATTTTCGCAATACCGTGATTGTAATGACGTCGAATTTAGGTTCGGATCGCATTCAGGAATTAGCGGAAGATAAATCGTTTGATACGGTGAGCTTCGATAGTTTTGTGAGCGATGATTCAAATAACTCGTTAAATAACGAGAATCGCTACAACGCAATGAAAGATGCAGTGATGGAAGTAGTGACCGGGCATTTCCGCCCGGAATTTATCAACCGTATCGATGAGGTGGTGGTGTTTCATCCACTTGGACGCGAACAAATTCGCGGCATCGCCGATATTCAGCTGGAGCTGTTGCGCACCCGTTTGGCGGAGCGCGAACTGAGTTTGGAGTTGGATAATGAGGTAATGGATAAACTGGCCGGAGTTGGTTTTGACCCAGTCTATGGTGCGCGCCCACTAAAACGCGCGATCCAGCAATTGATTGAAAACCCGCTCGCGCAGGACATTCTTGGCGGTAAATTTATGCCTGGCGCGATTATTCACGGTCATTTAATCGGTGACAAAATCGTGTTTGATCCGAAACGGCTTAACTAATAGTGCATATTGCAGTACATAAAAAAACGGCCATCGTTGAGTGGCCGTTTTTTTATTGCGGGTTTGCGAGTTGGCTATTCGCACGCTTGATCGATAATTTGCTGGGCTATTTCGCGCTGTTTGGCTTTGTCTTCCTCAGTTAGGATGACATCAACACCGTCGGCATTGGTGGTTTTGATCCGCGCTACAGAATTTAACATCGCCAAGTTGTCTTTTGCGCTGGCACAGCGTTCAGGGTTTTTTAATGATGGTTGATTACTCTCAGTAGTCTTTGCATCAGCTTTTGGTTGGGTGGTGGCTGTTGGTGCCGGCGTAGGGTCGCTATGCCCCGTGCGGGTTTTCACCAGTGTTGCTTTAACATTTTTGGGTGGCCGCTCGCCATAGTGAACTACACCCTTGGCATCTGTCCAAGTGTAGACTTTTTCTTTAGCAAAGCCTGATTGGCTGATTGCCAGCCCCAGAATTAAGGCACTTATAACCCCGAGTACGCGTGAACACTTCATGAATCTTATCCTTCTACGCCAATGAGCAATATAGATGCGGCCATTAACGGCCTTTAGAGCACTATAGACCTTATGTCTGCGGAGCGAAACCGGGATGCGTAAATCTGTGAGAGAGCGCAAGCAGGCGCCATAAGCGCGGTTGTTGCTTATTTCACGCTGGGGACAGGCTGGATATTAGGGCGGCGCGATTAAAAAGTGCGCAAAAGCAAGTTAATTGCTTGACTTTAAAGCATATCTTGCGAAAATTGCTAGTCCTCCAGATGGCTGGCAGCTGGCCGATAATCCCGGACACCAATTGCCTCCCGCCAAGTCACCCTCTTGGCGAACCCTCTGCTGGCGGTGCTCCTACCAGAGCATCACCTTAGAAAGCCGCTGTTTACCTGCACGGTTTTCGCTGATCCGATCCTGACCTTGCCGGGTTTTGATCGTGGATCATTCACGGTGTTGGCCTGCCCTAAGTGCCAATACTTTCCTGTGTGATTCTTTGCCTCCTTAACTAACGGCTGTAGCAGCTTTTTGGTAAAAGACACACGCGCATATGCGATTCACATCCTAAAAGGGGAATTATCGTGGAAATGCTTTCCGGCGGAGATATGCTCATCCGCGCCCTGAAAGACGAAGGCGTTGAATACGTTTTTGGCTATCCAGGCGGCGCTGCGCTGCATATTTATGACGCCATCTTCCGTCAATCTGACGTTAAACACATTTTGGTTCGCCACGAACAAGCAGCTACGCACGCTGCCGATGGTTACGCGCGCTCGACCGGTAAAGTCGGCACCGTATTGGTAACCTCCGGCCCAGGTGCGACCAATGCCATTACCGGTATTGCGACGGCCTATATGGATTCTATTCCGATGGTAGTTATCTCTGGCCAAGTGCAAAGCCACTTGATCGGTGAAGACGCCTTTCAGGAAACCGACATGGTGGGTATTTCCCGCCCGATCGTAAAACACAGTTTTATGATCAAACACGCCAGCGAAATTCCTGAGATTGTGAAAAAGGCCTACTACATCGCTGCGACCGGTCGCCCCGGCCCAGTGGTTATCGATGTGCCCAAAGACTTGACCCACCCGGCCTACACCTTTCCTTATGAATATCCCGATAAGGTGAAACTGCGCTCCTATACTCCAGCGACTCGCGGTCACTCCGGCCAGATTAAAAAAGCGGTGCAACTGCTGCTCGGCGCCAAGCGCCCGATGATCTATTCCGGCGGTGGTGTAGTGCAGGGCAATGCTTCGCATCTGCTCAAAGAATTGGTTGATCTGCTTAATTACCCAGTGACCAATACTTTGATGGGCTTGGGCGCTTATCCCGGCACCGGCAAAAACTTCCTCGGCATGTTGGGTATGCACGGCACTTACGAAGCCAACACTGCGATGCATCACAGCGATGTCATCCTCGCCGTGGGCGCGCGTTTTGATGACCGTGTCACCAACACCGTGAGCAAGTTCTGCCCGAATGCCAAAATTATTCATATCGATATTGATCCGGCATCTATCTCCAAAACCGTTACTGCCGATGTACCTATCGTAGGTGCAGTGGATAGCGTGCTGGGTGAAATGCTCGCGTTGATTAAAGAGGGCGACGAAAAGCCCGATGTCACCGCACTGGCTGCTTGGTGGGAGCAAATTAACGAGTGGCGCGATCGTCACGGTTTGTATACCAAAAATCGTTTCGATACATCGAGCGATAAAATCAAACCGCAAGAAGTTATCCAAGCGATTTGGGAAGTCACCAACGGCGATGCATACGTCACCTCCGATGTTGGCCAGCACCAAATGTTTGCGGCGCAATATTATTTGTTCGACAAACCGCGCCGTTGGATCAACTCCGGTGGACTCGGCACTATGGGCTTTGGTTTGCCTGCGGCGATGGGTGTGCAAATGGCGCATCGCGATGCAACCGTAGTCTGTGTGACCGGTGAAGGTTCAATCCAAATGTGTATTCAAGAATTATCTTGCTGCACGCAATACCACTTGCCGGTAAAAATTATTTGCTTGAACAACCAAGCGCTCGGCATGGTGCGTCAATGGCAAGACATGCAGTACTCCAGCCGCTACGCGGAAAGTCTGTATGAAGATTCATTGCCAGACTTCATCAAACTCGCCGAAGCTTACGGCCACGTCGGTATTCGCGTGACTAAAAAAGAAGAGCTGAAAGCGAAATTAGCGGAGTGTTTTGCACTGAAAGACCGCGTGGTATTTATGGATATCATGGTCGATCAATCCGAACACGTTTATCCAATGCACGTTGCGCCCAATGGTTCCATGCGCGATATGTTGTTAAGCAAAACGGAGCGCACCTAAATGTTCATGGAGCAAAAAGTATGAGACGTATTATTTCTGTATTAGTCGAAAACGCTCCTGGTGCACTGTCTCGCGTAGTAGGTTTGTTTTCCCAGCGCGGTTACAACATTGAGAGCCTGACCGTAGCACCAACGGAAGATGAAACCCTGTCGCGTTTAACACTGACAACATTGGGCGATGATCACAAAATCGAACAAATCACCAAGCACCTCAATAAATTAATTGACGTGGTTAAGTTGGTAGATTTGACCGAAGGTTCGCACATTGAGCGCGAACTTATGCTGATCAAAGTCAAAGCATCCGGTGCACAGCGCGCAGAAGTAAAACGCTGCGTGGATATTTTCCGCGGTCAAATCGTAGATGTCACCAGCACCCTCTACACCATTCAAATCACCGGCGCGAGCGACAAGCTCGATGCATTTTTACAAGCCGTCGGCGATGCCTCCATCATCGAAGTTGTCCGCACCGGTGTGTGCGGCATTTCGCGCGGTGAGAAAGTGTTGAGTTTGTAAGTGTTTTTGTTTGTATGATAAAGGCCGAAGCTCGCAAGGGCTTCGGCCTTTTTTATAGATATCAGCTGTCAATCGCAGTTGTTGCGTTGTTGTGAAAATTTATTCGATGAGTTTAGGTTAATGCGCGACTTTATTTTAAATTGCAGTATTTTCGAAATTGCCGGTGTTGGTCTCGCTTTTTTTGGTGGGATTTATTTGTTGTTTGGCGCGCTCAGTTTAATGCTTACCCAGCAATTGTTGCCGCGTTTGCATATTGGGGTCAAACTTGATCCTCGCCCGTTGGGTGATGGGCAGTTGCGGCGCGAGTTTTTGTTGTCTGCAAGTTCGATTGGGATTTTTGGGGTGGGGATGATTTTTCCCTGGGGGTTGCTGCAGCTTGGTTGGGCTGAGTTGGCGATAAATCCTTCGGGCTTGCAAATCGGGCTGGAAATTTTTGTGTTGATTATCTGGAATGAAATCCATTTTTATATCAACCATTGGTTGCTGCATACCCGTTGGTTGCGGCAGTTTCATTTGCCTCATCATCGCTCGGTAGTCACTACGCCTTGGTCTACTTATGCATTTCATCCGGTTGAAGCGATGATGTTGGGCAATGTGATTTTATTGCCCATGATACTGCATGATTTTAGTGTCTATGCGCTTTTTTCTGTGCCCTTGTTTAGTTTGCTGTTTAATAGCATCGGCCATTCTAATTTTGATTTTAACCCTCGTTCACCGCGCGTTATTTTTAACGGTGCGCGCCGCCACCATCTGCATCACGCGTGTTTTAACGGCAATTACGGTTTTATGTTTCCGTTTATGGATTGGATTTTCAAAACAGCATTGCCAGCGGGTGCCGCCGACAAACAAATTAATCGCTGGCGAGTGCGCTAATTATTATGCGTAACTGGCGCGATTGGCAGAGCTTGGTGTATCTGCTGGCTTTGCCATTGTTGGTGCTGTGGCAGTGGCAGCAGGGATTTAGTTGGCCGCTTTATCTATTAGAATTATTTTTAACATTGGGTGTGGGTGTGATTCATCACAATCATACCCATGTGCGGATCTGGGCTTCGCGCCGCTTAAATCGCGTTATGGATTTATGGATCACTCTGTTGCAAGGGCATCCTACGTTTGTGTTTTATCCTTCCCATATTGCCAATCATCATCGCTATCACCATGGCGAGCAGGATGTAACCCGCACCTACCGTTTTAATACACCTGGCGCACGCGGTGACACAAACCATCTGCTGGGGTATTTATTGCATCCGCTGCAGGCGATTGCGGTGTTGTACCCCGAGTTTGTCAGTTATTTAAAGCGCCGATATAAATTCCAGCGTGTCTATTTTTATTATTGTGTATTGCAGTATCTTTTCGTTATTGGTTTGTGGCTGGTGCTGGCCTCGATCGATTGGGAAAAATGGTTGGTGCTGGTATTGATTCCGCAACTGCATGGTTTGCATTGGCTGCTCGCGACTAATTATTTACAACATGCCCACGCCGATGGGCGCGGTCATAATTTGCAGTTTGCGCGCAATTTTTATGGTTGGCTTAATCCGCTGTTATTTAATATAGGTTTACATACTGCCCATCACCAGCATCCGCGTGCGCATTGGTCGCGGTTGCCGGAATTGCATCAAATCTATGTGCAACAGATTCACCCTGCGCTGCATGAAAAAAGCTTACTTTGTTATATGCTGCGTACTTATCTTTTGGCATTGCTGCACCCGCGTTGGCGCAGCCGCTCGTTACATCACAAGGACTAATTTATGCCTACTCGTTTTAATCGTGTTTATATTCAATCGGCGGGCTATCACCTGCCGGGTGAACCAGTTGATAATCAGGCAATGGATGATTTTATTGCGCCGCTTAATCGCATCTCGTCGCGTATTAAAAATAAAATTTTGGCGGAGAACGGCATTCAAACCCGTCATTATGCGATTGATAAAAACGGCGCAACTGTTACTTCGCATACCCAGCTTGCCGCTAATGCGATTCACGATTGTTTAACGCGCGCTAATGCAAATTTGAGTGATGTAAGTTTACTCTCAGTAGGCTCCTCCGGTAGCGATGCCTTGATTCCCGGTTTTGCCGCTATGGTGCAAGGTGAGTTGGGCGCGCCGCCGATGGAAACCTTGTCGAGCCTTGGCGTCTGCGCTGCGGGTATTTCGGCATTAAATTATGCGGCGCAATCCATCGAGCTGGGTGCGCATCAACAGGCGTTAGTTGCCACTGCAGAAATGCCCTCGCGTATTTTCAAAAAAAGCCGTTTTGCCCCGCGTGGATACAGCAGTGATTTTGATGCACATTTTCTGCGCTGGATGTTGTCTGACGGCGCGGGTGCAGTATTGCTTACCGATACACCGCACACAAAAAAGGGTGTGCGGTTAAAAATTAATTGGATACACCAAAAAAGTTTTGCCGGTGATTATCCGGTGTGTATGCAGTTGGGGTTGACGGAGGGTCGCAGCAAATCATTCTTGGATTTTCCGTCATCCAGCGAAGCGGAAGCAGCGGGTGCTTTATCGCTGCGACAAGATATTCGCTTGCTGCCACATTTGTTTGATGTGAGCATTCACGAATATGTAAAGCTGGTGCACGATGGTTGGGTAACATCCAGCGAAATTGATCACTTCCTTTGTCACTATTCCTCTGCGCGTTTTATTCCGGTGGTGGAAGAGTTGTTGGATAAAGCGGGCTTGTCCATTCCGCGCGAGCGCTGGTACAGCAACTTAACCACGCGCGGCAATACCGGTTCGGCTTCGATTTTTATTATGCTCGCGGAATTTCTCGATACCCATCAAGTTAAGCCGGGCGAAAAAATATTTTGTTTTATTCCCGAGTCGGGGCGCATGACCGCAGCCTATATGTTGATTGAAGTGGAAGCGGCTGACGCACCTTTGGTTGCTCATGCGGCAGCTGCGCCAGCAGCAAAAAATGTACAGCCTGATATTGCCGCACCACACGATCCGCAATCTGCGCCACAGCATTTACAAAGTTTGTTAACCACGCTGGCGGGAACATGGCATGACTACCGCTCGCAAGTATGGCGCAGTCCGGTCATTCATAAGTTGGTCAGCCAACAATTTGCGCTGGAGGATTATCGCAACTGGACCGCCCAGTGGGTGCCGCAAGTGCGCGAAGGCAGCAAATGGATGCGCGAGGCTGTGGAGTCGCTTACGGGAGCTTATGCAGATTTAGCGGCATTAATTGAAACTCATGCCGGTGAAGAACAAAACGACTTTAAAATTTTATATGAAGATTATTGTGCAGCCGGTGGTACTGAACCGCTGGATAATTTACAGCGCAATCCCGGCGGCGAAGCGCTGAACACCTATTTGCATTCATTAGCATCAACCAAAAATCCGATTGGTTTGTTAGGTGCAATTTATATTATTGAAGGCACTGGGCAGCGTATTGTTCCTGCGCTTTTGCCTTTGTTGCGCAAGCAAGTGGATTTGCCCGCGAGTGCATTTCGCTTTTTGGAATATCACGGCGCAAATGATGAGCACCATCTGGCACGCTGGTTGGCGGCAGTTGAATTGGTCTTGGCGATTGACCCTCAGGCGGCAAGCGCGATTATCGCCACCGCCAAGCGCACGGCGCAGCTGTACTTGATGCAGTTTGAACATATTCTGGAGTCATAAGCGATGGACAGTGTAGAAAATGTAAGCAGTGTAGAAAAGAGGGAAAACAACCCAAAGTTTTTGCAAACCGAATTTGATCCACGCGACCCCAGCCCTTGGCTTGCGCTCTATTTGGATCAAAGTACACCGCTGCCCGATCATGTGAAAAAAGCCTGGCTGGCCGATTCCGAAACGCCCTCGCGCCAATTTTTACTGCCCTTTGTGCGGCCCATTGCGCGCACACTGATTGTATTAATCCAGATTGTTAAAGTGGTGGTGCCGCGCAATTGGGCGGCGTCCAAACTGTTGCATTGGATTCTCGCCACCGGCTTAAAATATTTTGTGCGCCCCGAGGCCAATTGGTTGGTGTTGCGCCATTTTCATATGGGCGCACAGATTCTGGAATTTGTTGCGGCTAATGCACCCGTTGCAGTAGAAGCCGCGCCACTCAAACCAATGAATCTGGATGATTTAAAAGATGAACTGTTTTTAAAACACGATTTGAATCTGTTTAATTTTGTGATTCGTTTGGGCAACGCCTTGCGCGCTGCCGATAAAAAACTTGTGCCGGTTGCGCAGCCCGATTTCAGCATGATTAAAGAGCCGGAAATACAATTGCAATCCATGCCGCGCGGAAAATTGAACGGCATAGATTTGCAAACCGCCATCGAAATGTTTACCCCCACCTATCAATTATTTTTAACCGACAACGATTTTTGGCGCGCATCCAACTCCTTGCAACTGGATGAAGCTATCGGCCTATATGTAGCAACGATTTTAAATTCACCCCAGCATTTGGTATTGCTCAACAACAAACATCCGCTAGTGCCGATGAGCACCCTGCGCGCCGGTTATCGTTTGGTATTGCACGGTTTATCAACCGAAATGCTACATGCGTTATTGATGGATTTGAAAAAGGCGCAAGCTGAACATCATGCACCGGAATATAGTGTTAACCAATCTACCTCAGTTGATAGTGGCAAATAATGAAAAATTTTTTCCATTATCGACTTCGCTGCTCCCTCTTATGAGGTTGCTCCTCAATTAATCAGCGCGCAGTTTCTTGTGTATGGTGTGGGTGGAGTTATTGTTGAAGCAGAAGCTTAGGATCAGTCTGAAGCTGCTTTGCGCACCTTCACTGGCAAAAGCCAGCGCAATGCAGGCTGTCAGTGCATTTGTATTTTTATCGACGTTTGCTGCGATTTAATATGCGCTAAAAAATAAGAAACCCCACTTTTTAGGGTGGGGTTTCTTGGTTAGTAATCGATGGCATTAAGCAAAAATATTGATTAGCGCTCGATGTGTGTAATGCCGGACGATTCAACCAGGCTTACTAATTGTTCTTTGTCTAACTCAAGCGTTTCATTGCTGTAAAAGTTGGCGTTTTGACCGTCAGTTCTAAGCGATTTACGAACGCTTTTGGCGTTGCCAAAGCGTGCGCTAGCTATATTCAGTGTTACTTTTGAGCCATTAACTGCATCAACTTTCATTACGCCGTAAGGGTAAGAACTTTGGTTGTCAGAAGGAAAAAATGATTTGAGCTTGACGGTGTATACATCACCTACGGCGGGTGCCTGAGCGTAGGCTGCGCTTTGATTTTTATCAAAAATAGAATACGCAAAACCCACTATAACTAATACAACAATACCAACTGCTTTTACTTTCCAATTGAGATTAAACATAGATAGTCCTTTAGATTTGGTTTAGGGGAGTGCGAGTTTAGATTAATCACCAAATGCAGGCAAGAGCGTCTGCGTTTTGATTTTAAGAGCGATTGTTAAGATGCATACCAGTAAAGCAATTAATGATTGCTCATAACTTGGCTCCAAAATGCATTGACTATCGGGCTTTTCAATCGCTTTTCCATCACGCAAATCCCTGTGTCGTAAGGGCCTAAATCTGGCTGCAGATCAAAGCGTTTAACCTTGTTGGCGAGAGGGCTGTTATCGACCACGATTTGCGGTACCACGCCTACGCCGAAACCCAAACTCACCATGCTTACGATTGCCTCGTTACCTTTTACTTCGGCGTAGATGTTGGGTTTGATGCCGAGGGAATCGAACCAGATATTTAATCGCTCCCGCGCCAGACCCTCCTCGGGAATAATCACCGGTATTTCCTCCCAGTTTTTGTCTTGCCAGTCTTTGTCATGAGCGGTGATAAAAATCAGCGGCGAACTGTTGATGGGTTTGAAGCTGACGCCCGCCGGTAACTTGTCCGGCTTGGCGGCAATGGCAATGTCTTCTTCGCCAGCGAGTATGTGCTCAATCGACTGCGCCGGGTCGCCGGTGTGGAGTTTGATCGCAATGCCCGGATGTTTGACGCGAAATTCGGTAAGAATTTCATAGAGGAAGCTGTAGCTGGCGGTGACTGAGCAGTAGATGCTGAGTTGGCCGCGCAGCTGATCGGCCTGGGCAACCAGCGATTCCTGGTAGGTCTCCCACTGTTGAATCACCTCTTTGGCGAAGGCGAGAAATTGTTCGCCCTCGTGGGTGAGTATGACCGAGCGGTTGTCGCGCACAAAAAGGGTGACGCCTAGGTCATCCTCCAGTTGTTTGATATTGCGGCTCAGGGTCGATGGGCTGACATGGCTGGCATTGGCGGCGCGGCCAAAGTGCAGGCTGTTGGCGAGGTTGCAAAATAGGCGAAGTTTGGCGATGTCCATGGGCGGTAATTAATAACCTTGTTGCATAAAATGAAACATTGAATTGCGAATATATCATTTTACGCGATGCCAGTGTTTCTCTACACTGGCGGCCTTTTATCCAGTCTGCCCTGATTCAACTGGGCGGCAACATCCCAACAGGAGTCTGTTATGCACGTTTATTACGATAAAGATGCCGATCTTTCTATCATCCAAGGCAAAAAAGTAGCCATCATTGGTTACGGTTCACAAGGCCACGCCCACGCCTGCAACCTGAAAGATTCAGGTGTAGATGTTGTTGTTGGTCTGCGCACTGGTTCTGCCACTGTTAAAAAAGCTGAAGCTCACGGTTTGAAAGTCACTGACGTTGCTACTGCGGTTAAATCTGCTGACGTAGTAATGATCCTGACTCCAGACGAGTTCCAATCAAAGCTGTACAAAGAAGAGATCGAGCCAAACATCAAACAAGGCGCTACCTTGGCCTTTGCTCACGGCTTTGCGATTCACTACAACCAAGTAGTACCACGCAAAGACTTGGACGTAATCATGGTTGCGCCAAAAGCACCAGGCCACACTGTGCGTTCTGAGTTTGTACGCGGCGGCGGTGTACCTGATCTGATCGCGATCTTCCAAGACGCATCAGGCAAGGCAAAAGACACTGCACTGTCTTACGCATCAGGCGTAGGCGGCGGCCGTACCGGTATCATCGAAACCACCTTCAAAGACGAAACTGAAACTGACCTGTTTGGTGAGCAAGCGGTTCTGTGTGGTGGTGCGGTTGAGCTGGTTAAAATGGGCTTTGAAACTCTGGTTGAAGCAGGCTACGAGCCAGAAATGGCTTACTTCGAGTGCTTGCATGAGTTGAAGTTGATTGTTGACCTGATGTTCGAAGGCGGTATCGCCAACATGAACTACTCAATCTCTAACAACGCTGAATACGGCGAGTACGTAACTGGCCCTAAAGTGATCAACGAAGAGTCGCGCAAAGCGATGCGTCAGGCTTTGAAAGATATCCAAACTGGCGAATACGCTAAGAAGTTTATCCTTGAAGGTGCAACCAACTACTCATCAATGACCGCTGCTCGTCGCAACAATGCGGCGCACGGTATCGAAGTGGTTGGTACCAAGCTGCGCGCTATGATGCCTTGGATTCAAGCGAATAAAATCGTTGACCAAACCAAGAACTAATCTGGTTTTGATCCCGATAAAAAACGCGGCTTAGGCCGCGTTTTTTGTTTCTGACTGTGTAAAATGGCGCTCCCGCAATCGGAGAGGCAAGTATGAATCAGCACGATAATGACAGTTCCAAGCAAGATCCGGCTGAGCATGAAGGGCCGCTGCCTTTTGGTGATCATGTAGAAGAGGTTTCTGAAAATGGTAAGAAGGTCCGTCATCGTGGCGTTTACCTTTTGCCTAATCTGTTTACTACTGGCGCGCTGTTTTGCGGTTTTTATGCCATCGTCTCGGCAATGCATGGCAACTTTGCGCAAGCGGCGATTGCGATTTTTGGCTCCATGCTGCTCGACGGAATGGACGGGCGTGTCGCGCGCATGACCAATACCCAGAGCGCCTTTGGTGAGCAGTACGACAGTCTCGCCGATATGGTTTCTTTTGGGGTTGCGCCAGCGCTAGTAGTGTTTAGTTGGGTGCTACATGACCTTGGGCGCTGGGGTTGGGCGGCTGCATTTATCTACACTGCGTGTGCGGCGTTGCGCTTGGCGCGCTTCAATACGCAAATTGGTGTGGTAGATAAGAAATACTTTATGGGTTTGGCGAGTCCTGCGGCGGCTGCAATTATTGCGGCAACGGTTTGGGTTTGGTTTGACTCTGCGCCAACGGGCGTGTGGGCTGCGGCTATTGCGGTGCTTACCGCGTTTACCGGCTTGTTAATGGTCTCTAATTTTCGCTACACCAGCTTTAAGGGGCTTAACTTTCGCGGGCGGGTTCCTTTTGCTTTTATGTTGTTGGTGGTGCTGGTTTTTGCATCGCTTATTATTTATCAGCAACAAGGTGTGCTGGCGATAGCGGTGATTTATGGTCTGTCGGCGCCACTTATTTGGCTGTTTCAGCTTGTGTCGGGTAGGTCAAAATTGCCCAAAGCGCCCGAATAAAAATCAGTGCGTTTGTTAATTGATCGCAAATGAATTTAAAGTGCAGTAAATTCCAAAAAGAGCTTGCGCAAGGGTGGTCGGATTCGTATAGTGCGCGCCCTTGCCGAGCTGGGGTCAGTCGCGAA
>NZ_BBUL01000083.1 GCF_000953825.1 Cellvibrio sp. OA-2007
CGCCGTCACAGCGCTATTGGCTTTATTAGCCCAGAGCGCTTTGAGGCAAGAAATGTATGTTAGTGAACTGTCCGAAGTTGGCGGAGGGGATCATTCCAGTAGTGGTGGAGGTGTTAACAGAGTGCCTTTAGATAGGTGGTTTTCAAGCCAAGAAAAGTTGATTTTATCCGGGCGTGTACATCTTGTTGATCTACTTTCGCTACCCTAGCTGAATATGGAGAGGATATGTCACATATCCCCTCCTGTGTAATTTACCCCGCCAATCCCACATAAACCTCATGCACATCATCATCGTTATCAATAGCAGCAAGGAAGGCTTCGACTTCGTCCAGTGCTTCACCTGATAAGCTCACAGGGTTTTTAGGCTTGTAGCCGAGTTTGGCAGAGACAACGGTGAAACCTTGATCCGGTAACGCTTTTTGTACCATATCCAAATCGGTTAAGTCGGTGTAGAAAGTGGCGGTGCCGTCGTCATCTAATTCAAAGTCTTGTGCGCCTGCTTCAATCGCGGCCATTTCGGCATCGGCATCGCTGTTTGCTGCAGTGGCTTCGATAATGCCCAAATGATCAAAATCCCAGGATACTGAACCGGACGTGCCCAATTGGCCTTTGCGGAACAGGCCGCGAATATTGGAGATGGTGCGGTTAACGTTGTCGGTGAGGCATTCAACGATCACCGGAACTTGATGTGGTGCGTAACCTTCGTAGACAACTTTTTCGTAGCTGGCGGCGCCGTCGAGTTGGCCAGAGCCTTTTTTAATCGCACGCTCTAAGGTCTCGCGGGTCATGGATGCTTTTTTGGCTTGAACGATTGCGAGGCGTAGGCGCGGGTTCATGTCCGGATCTGCACCAGAGCGGGCGGCGATCATAATTTCTTTGGTGAGTTTGGTAAAAATTTTCCCCTTAGCACTTGCTGCTTCTTCTTTATGTTTTGCTTTCCATTGTGCGCCCATAATTATCGCCTCGCTGTTTGCACAAACCCATTGTGCTTAGTTTATCGGTAGGAGCGCTGTTTGCTGCGCTCGTTGGGTGTTATCTGTTGTGAATTTATCAGGGCGCAATAAATTGCGCCCCTACAAAGCTTAAAAATTAATTCGCATGCAATGCGGTATTTAATTGCAGTGCACTTTTGTTAGTGACAACTTCTACGCGGCCGGTGATTGAATTGCGGCGGAATACCAGATCAGATACACCTGCAAGTTCGCGCGCCTTCAACGTTTTTACTTCGTTGCCCGCATCATCCAATACCACTACTTTGGTTCCGGCGGTGATGTAGAGACCAGATTCTACTTTACAGCGATCACCTAACGGAATACCGATACCGGCGTTGGCGCCAATCAAGGATTCTTTGCCAACGGAGATGACTATGTTGCCGCCGCCAGAGAGTGTGCCCATGGTGGAGCTGCCGCCGCCCAAATCGGAACCGGCGCCAACAAATACACCGGCAGAGATGCGGCCTTCGATCATCGCCGGGCCTTCGGTGCCCGCGTTAAAGTTTACAAAACCTTCGTGCATGATGGTGGTACCTTCACCCAAGTAAGCGCCCAAACGCACCCGCGCGGTGTGTGCTACACGTACACCTTTGGGTACAACGTAGTTGGTCATTTTGGGGAATTTATCCACACAGGATACTTCCAGTTCTTCGCCGTTCAATCGCGCTTGTAATTGACGTGCAGGTAATTCGTTGACATCGATAGCGCCTTGGTTAGTCCAGGCAACATTGGGCAACACACCAAAAATTCCGGCGAGCACGGTGTTGTGCGGTTTAACCAAACGGTGTGATAACAAATGTAATTTCAAATAGCCTTCTGGCACCGATGCAGGATTGGTGTCGCTTGCAAGCAATGTCGCGACTAAAGGACGCTTGCTGTTGACCAATGCTTTAGCTATCTCAGCTTGTGCAGTATCGCCCGCGATAGTCAGCGCCTGGGCGATTTCGCCTGCTTGGCTATTGGTTAGGGCGATGGCTTGGTTGCCTTCGCTGTAACCCACAATGTTCGCTATAGCACGTGCGCTGGCTTCTGATGGATTTAATACGGGGTGCGCATAAAATACCTCAAGCCATTCGCCTTTTAAATTTTGTGTGCCTATACCTAAACCGAGTGCGTAGAGTTGAGTCATAATTTTTCCTAAGGATAGTTTCAAGAATTAATTAAAAATGCGGGTGTATTCTGCGTCTTTGAAACCGACCTGTTTTTGTGTGCCGGTATCGAGCAAGGGGCGTTTAATTAGCGTTGGATTTGCGCTAATGATGGCTACCGCAGTGGTTTCATCGAAATTGGTTTTGGTGGATTCGTCTAACTCTTTCCATGTGGTGCTGCGTTTATTGACGAGTGTGTCCAAGCCGATTTCGGCAATCCAACTTTTAACTTGTGTGTCGGTTAAGCCATCTGCACGAAAATCGTGGAAATGATAATCCACTTTATTTTGCTCAAGCCAGGTGCGGGCTTTTTTGACTGTATCGCAGTTTTTAATGCCGTATAGCGTTATCATAGATTCAAGGTTTCAATACAATTTTGGGTTTTTTTCGATTCGGATAACAAGTGCGGCAAATTTCACACACTGTGCCATCGCAACTACGAGCGGAGCAGTATTCGCGGCCGTAATAAATAATTTGCAAATGCAATGCGTTCCAACTTTCTTGTGGAAAAAGGCGTTTTAAATCTGTTTCGGTTTGCACTACATTTTTGCCGTTGGTTAAACCCCAGCGTTGCGCCAAGCGATGAATATGGGTGTCCACCGCAAAGGCCGGAATACCAAAGGCCTGACTCATCACCACACTGGCTGTTTTGTGGCCCACACCGGGCAATCGCTCCAAGGCTGCCCAATCGGCAGGTACTTGCCCGCCGTGTTCGTTGACCAACATTTGCGATAACACCGAAATCGCTTTGGATTTTTGTGGTGACAATCCGCAAGGTCGAATAATTTCCTGAATTTTTTCTACCGGCACTTTCGCCATAGCAAACGGATTGTCCCCCAGCGCAAACAGTGCGGGTGTTACTGTATTAACACGCTCATCCGTACACTGCGCCGAGAGTAATACCGCGATCAGTAATGTGTAGGCATCCTTGTGATTGAGCGGAATTGGCGGAGCGGGGTAGAGGCTTTGCAGCTTGTGCAAAATAAATTCTACTCGCGCCGCTTTACTTAACCCTTTTTTTTCACTGCTGCTTTCACTCATAGCGATTGTACAAAAGCCTTGATTCGCTCTGCTGCAGCAATGCATTCGGCCAGTGGTGCTACTAGCGCCAAGCGCACGTAATCTTCACCGGGATTTATACCATTGGTTTCGCGCGCTAAATAACTGCCGGGCAATACCGTCACTTTTTGCTGGGCAAATAATTGCTGTGCAAAATCTTCACCTTTGATCGGCGTTTTTGGCCAGAGGTAAAAACTCGCATCAGGTTTTTGCACATCCAGGCAGCCATCAAGTACTTTTAATACAGCATCAAACTTGGCGCGATAGGCATCGCGGTTGGTGATAACGTGTTGTTCATCTTGCCACGCGGCCATGCTGGCCAACTGCGTTGGAACTGGCATGGCACAGCCGTGATAAGTGCGATAGAGCAAAAACTTTGCGAGAATTTTTGCGTCGCCACCGACAAAACCGGAGCGTAACCCGGGCAAGTTGGAGCGCTTGGATAAACTGTGAAATACCACGCAGCGAGCAAAATCATCGCGACCTAATTCTGCGCAGGCTTGCAACAGGCCAACCGGTGGATTCTGTTCATCAAAATACAATTCTGAATAACATTCGTCGGAGGCGATAACAAAATCATATTGATCGGCAAGCGCAATTAATTGTTTTAATTGCGCGCTGCTCATGACGGCGCCTGTGGGGTTGCCCGGTGAGCAGATAAATAATAATTGGCAGCGTTCCCACACCGATGCGGGCACGGCGGCAAAATCGGGAATAAAGTTGTTGCTTGGTGTGCAATTTAAAAAATACGGTTCTGCGCCAGATAAAATCGCTGCGCCTTCGTAAATCTGATAGAACGGATTGGGCGATACAATTAATGGATTAGGTTTGCTGCGATCCACAATCGCCTGTGCAAAAGCAAAGAGTGCTTCACGGGTGCCATTCACTGGTAGCACATGTTGGTCGGCAGTAAAACTGCCGGCGTTTAATTGAAAGCGGTTGCTCGCCCAGTTGGCGATAGCTTCGCGCAATTCAGGCAACCCTTTGGTGGTAGGGTAGTTGGATAATTTGGCCAAATTGTTAACCAGCGTTTCCAACACGAATGCGGGTGGCTCGTGTTTGGGTTCACCAATTGACAGCATAATATCGTTGAGTTGCGCAGGCGCAGAAACTGCCGCTTTAAGGGCGGCAAGTTTTTCAAAAGGATAGGGGTGTAACAGGTTTAAATCCGGATTCATGATGGCGGCTTAATTCGGTTAAAGTTTATCGACGCGTTTATCGAGCTGTTCGCGTATTTCTTGCTGCAGTTTTTCACACAGATCGGCATCGCCTAGCGGTTTTCCATCGGCATCCACGAGAAAGAAGATGTCTTCCACTCGTTCGCCCAATGTGGCAATACGAGCATTGAGAAGTTGGATGTCAAAATCCATAAAAATATAGCCAATACAGGCCAGCAGGCCGGGGCGATCCGGGCTGATAACTTCCAATACACTGCAATTGCGAATCGTATCGGTGTTGAGCCGGGTGCGTGTAGGTGAGGCGAAGTATTTCAAGCGGCGCGGTGTGCGGCGGCCAATGACTTCGCGGTAGTTGTCATCTGCCAACGTGAGTTCATCAATTAACGCCTGTTGGATTTTTTTCAACAAGGTTTGGTTGGTGCCCAGTGGCTCGCCGTCTTCATTGAGCACAAAAAATGTGTCTATGGTATAGCCGGAATTTGAGCTGTAAATTTTTGCATCCTGAATGTTCAGGTTGAGGTTGCTCAATACTGTAGCGGCTGCCACAAAAACATTTTTTTGATTTTTAGTGTAAATAAAAATCTGCGTTGCACCGGCCAGTTCTTTACTGCTGGTTTTTTTGATTAACACTAAGGGCTTGTCGTCGGTGCGAGCTGCAATGGCTTGGGTGTGCCAAGCGATGTCGGCGAAGTTTTCACGCAGAAAATAGTCGTCGCCCATATCGCCCCATAGTGCGAGCACTTGTTCTTTGCTCAAACCTTTGCGCGCTAGTTTACGAATGGCGGCCTGTTGTGTTTCCTCAATCAAATCTTGTTTATCGACGTTATTTTCCAGACCGCGACGTAAAGCGCGACGGGTATCCAAATATAAATTGCGCATTAAGCTGGCGCGCCAAGTATTCCACAATTCTTTATTGGTGCCGTTAATGTCGGCAACGGTGAGGCAGTACAAATAATCCAAATGCAGTTGATCGCCCACGGTAATGGCAAAGTTATGAATTACCTCAGGGTCGGAAATGTCCTGCTTTTGCGAGACTTGTGACATCAACAAGTGTTTTTCAACCAGCCAGCAGATCAGGCGTGTTTCCCGCGGTGAAATACCGTGACGCACACAAAACTCTTCTGCATCGACGGCGCCTAGAGTGGAGTGATCGCCACCGCGGCCTTTGCCTATATCGTGATACAAACCGGCGATGTACAACAGTTCCAGCTTTGGCAGGCGATTCATAATTGTCGCTGCCACAGGGAAATCTTCTTTCGCTGATGGTAATAAAAAGTTACACATGTTCTGCACTACTTTTAGTGTGTGTGCATCAACCGTGTAAATATGAAATAAATCGTGCTGCATTTGGCCGGTCACCTGGCCAAACTCTGGTAGATATAAACCGAGGATACCGTAGCGCGACATGCGTCTTAATTGTTCAACCAAACCGTCTGGGTGTTGCAACAGTTTTATAAAGAGCTGAGTGTTTTTTGGATTGGAGCGGAAGTTGTCGTCGATTAAATGACGGCTCTCGCGAATCCAGCGAATGGTAGAGGCGCGCACACCTTGGATCTGCGGGTTTTGCGCCATCAATACAAATATTTCCAGCAGTGCTGAAGGTGTTTCTTCAAATACATAAGTGTGCGTGGCTTCGATATAGTTGTCGCGCAGCTGGAAGCGCTCGTTAATCGATACAACACTTTTAGTTTTGCCTTTTTGCAAAATCGCTTCAGACAAAAATTGCAGCACTACATCATTGAGCTCACGCAATGCGAGCACAGTGCGGTAGTAGCGGTGCATAAATTGCTCGACCGCAAGGCCCTCTTTGCCATCCTTGTAACCAAAAAATTGGGCGATTTCACGCTGGTGATCAAACAGTAAACGCTCTTCCGGGCGCTTGGCGATCATATGCAGCGCATAGCGCACGCGCCATAAATATTCTTCGCCAGAATTGAGCAGAGAAAATTCTTCGTCGGTGAAAAAGCCTTTGCCTTCCAGCTGTCTAATTGTGCGCACACCAAAGTAGCGTTTGGTGACCCAATTAATGGTTTGAATGTCGCGCAGACCGCCGGGGGCATTTTTAATATTGGGTTCGAGGTTGTACTCGGTATCGTTATATTTTTTGTGACGATCTAATTGCTCTTGATATTTTGCGCGGAAAAACTCTTCAATTGGCCAAATTTTATCGGGATTGGATGCTTGCACTAATTCGTGGCGCAGCGATTGATCGCCTACAAGTGTACGCGATTCCATAATATTGGTCGCGACAGTGATATCGGTTTGGGCAATTTCAATGGTTTGTTTAACGGTGCGCACACTGCTGCCGATTTCCAACCCTATATCCCACAAAAGGGTGAGGAATTTTTCGATATTGTCTTTGCAGCGCTCAAATACTTCCGGGCGATGCAAGATTAATAAATCAATATCAGAACCCGGATGTAATTCACCGCGGCCATAACCGCCTACTGCTTCAAGGCTAATACTCTCTGGCCAATTAAATTGATGCCAAGCGTAGTGGAGCACACAATCGATAAACAATGCTCGCTCATACACGAGTGTGCGAATATCTTCTCCTTCTATAAAACGGCGATTTGCTTGAGTGCCTGCGGCATTAATTGCGTCTTTAAATACCGTAATGATGGGTTGTTCACTCAGCGCACGGCGAAAGCGGCTTTGATCAAAGAAAAATAATGGCCGCTCAAAATAGGGCACCGCAGATATCGACATGGGTTTGCTGGGTTCCTGAGGAATTGGCTGTGGTACTGGTTCGGCGGCTGGGGCGGATTTGTTAAAAACCCGCTTGAAAAAATCAGGCAGGCTCATCGCTTAAAAAACTTCGCCGGTACGAGCGGTTAATACTTCTACGCCGTCTTTGGTTACCACCATTGTGTGTTCCCATTGTGCTGAGAGACGGCCATCTTTGGTTTCTACGGTCCAGCCGTCATTTTTCAATTTAGTTTGCGGTTTGCCAGCATTAATCATTGGCTCAATGGTGAATGCCATGCCTTCTTTTAATTCCATGCCGGTGCCAGGGCGACCGTAGTGCAGGATTTGCGGATCTTCATGGAAAACTTTGCCTATGCCGTGCCCACAGTACTCGCGTACAACAGAGTAGTAACTACCTTCGGCATGCTGTTGGATAACGTGACCTATATCGCCCAAGCGACAGCCCGGCTTCACCAATTTGATTGCCTTGTACATGCACTCTTGCGTGATATTTACCAAACGCTCGGCATGAGGTGCCGGCGTGCCGACAAAATACATGGCGCTGGTATCGCCGTGGTAACCCTCATAAATGACGGTGACATCGATATTGATGATGTCGCCTGCTTTAAGTACTTTTTTCTCAGAGGGGATGCCGTGGCAGACGACCTGGTTAACCGATGTGCAGATCGACTTGGGGAAGCCGCGATAGCCAAGGCAGGCAGGAATGGCTTTTTGCTCATTGACTATATGGTCGTGGCAGAGCTTATCGAGCTCCGCGGTGGTGACGCCCGGTTGGACGTATGGGCCAATCATTTCCAGCACTTCAGCGGCCATACGGCCAGCGATGCGCATTTTTGCGATTTCTTCCGGGGTTTTGATAGTAACTGACATGAATTCAGGCAATCTCGGCGGGTGATTAAAAAGATGCGGTATTCTAAACGATTCCAGACCTATTTGACCAAGATCAATCCTTTATTGGCCTAATAGCCAGAAATCGCGCGATTTAGCGATCTTTATTTGAGCTCGCTGGGTGTAGTGCGGGAGAGTATTCTGAGGCCAAATTCATCACGATGTGCGTTTTTGGTTTCTCTTGGTGTCGTTTTGTGATATAAAGCGCGCCTCTTTTTGGGGTGAGGCTATATATCCTCTAATTAGAGAACCTTGTTTTTAACTTAAATTATCAACGTCACATATATACCGACACGCAAAACCTGGGTGCCCAATGTTCGTTTTGGCGATCATGATGGTTGGTTAGCGGGGTATATAGAGGCCTAACCCGATATACAGGAAAATCATTATGCAAGTTAGCATGCGCGACATGTTGTCTGCCGGTGTCCACTTTGGTCACCAAACCCGTTACTGGAACCCAAAGATGGGCAAGTACATCTTCGGTGCACGTAACAAGATTCATATCATCAACCTTGAGCACACCGTTCCTGCATTCAATGAAGCTTTGGCTTTGGTGCAGCAAATGGCTTCGCAAAAGAAAAAAATTCTGTTTGTTGGTACTAAGCGCGCTGCGCAAAAGATCGTCAAAGAGCAAGCTGAGCGCGCGGGTCAACCGTTCGTAAGCCATCGTTGGTTGGGCGGCATGCTCACTAACTACAAAACTATCCGCGCTTCAATTCGTCGCCTGGCGGAGCTTACTGCTCAAAGCCAAGACGGTACCTTCACTAAGTTGACCAAAAAAGAAGCTTTGATGCGTACTCGCGATATGGAGAAGCTGGAGCGTTCAATCGGCGGTATCAAAAACATCGCTGGTCTGCCTGACGCAATGTTTGTTATCGACGTTGATCATGAGCGTATTGCGATTCAAGAAGCCAATAAGCTGGGCATTCCTGTTATCGGTATTGTTGATACCAACAGCAATCCAGACGGCGTTGACTATGTAATTCCAGGTAACGACGACGCCATCCGCGCGATCAAGCTGTACGTTGCTGCTATTGCTGACGCATGTTTGGAAGGTGGCAAGTCTGCTTCTGCAGTACCAAACAAAGATGAGTACGTAGCTGCCGAAGGCGCTGCGGAGTAATCGCACGTAATCAAACGACCATAAAACTTTAGTAACCTGCATGCGGGTTACTTAGGTTGTCGGAAGAGGGGGCTTAGCCCCCTTTTTGCAAACTGAATTTGAACATTTTATAGAGGAAACAACCATGACAGCTGTTACTCCTGCATTGGTAAAAGAACTGCGCGACCGCACTGGTCTGGGCATGATGGAATGTAAAAAAGCGTTGGGCGAAGCCAATGGTGATGTTGACCTGGCGATTGAAAACCTGCGTAAAGTTTCTGGCTTGAAAGCGGCGAAAAAAGAAGGTCGTACCGCGGCTGATGGCGTTGTTGCAGTTAAGGTTGCTCCAGATAATAGCTACGGTGTGATCGTAGAAGTTAACTCTGAAACTGACTTCGTAGCTCGCGACGCTGGCTTTTTGGCTTTTGTTGATAGCGTATTGGATAAGGCTTTCACGACCAAGCAAGCCGACGTGGCAGCAGTAATGGCTGGCGAGTTGGAAGCTGCGCGTGAAGCGCTGGTACAAAAAATCGGCGAAAAAATCAGCGTTCGTCGCATTAGCTTGGTTGAAGGTGGTGTAGTAGGCGGTTACCTTCACTTGAACAACCGCATTGCGGTATTGGTTCAATTGGAAGGCGGTAATGAAGAAACTGCTAAAGATGTTGCTATGCACGTTGCAGCAGTTAACCCAACCGTGGTTAGCTCCGATCAAATGCCAGCTGAAGTTGTTGAAAAAGAAAAAGAAATCATCCGTGCTCAACCTGACATGGCCGGTAAACCAGCTGAAATCGTTGAGAAGATGATTGGTGGTCGTATCAGCAAGTTCCTGAAAGAATCCAGCTTGGTTGATCAGCCTTTTGTTAAGAATCCAGAGCAAACTATTGCGCAGTACGCTAAAGCAGCGAGCGCAACTGTTAAGAACTTTGTGCGTCTTGAAGTAGGTGAAGGCATTGAAGTTGCTGTTGTAGACTTCGCTGCTGAAGTTGCTGCACAAGTAGCTGCATCAAAAGCCTAATTAGTTTTCGCTAATTTGCTTGATAAAAACCCGCACAGGGTAACTTGTGCGGGTTTTTTGTTGTTGGTGATTTGGCTTGTGTGCTGTGAAAAAGAGACGGAGTGACGCCACCCGATGATGCTTTTTCTGTTACACTGCACCGATTTTTTCGGCCCCCGGTTATGGCGGGCATTAGTGGCTAACTCATTGTTTTGGAGAGCATTTATGTCCACCCCACGGGATAAAAAGTACAAGCGTATTTTGTTGAAACTCAGCGGTGAAGAGCTGATGGGGACCGAGGGTTTCGGGATTGACCCCAAAGTGCTTGACAAGATGGCGCTGGAAATCGGCCAGTTAGTCGGTATAGGTGTGCAAGTTGGTCTGGTGATTGGTGGAGGCAACTTGTTTCGCGGTGCGGCATTAAGTGCAGCGGGCTTGGATCGTGTTACCGGCGATCATATGGGTATGTTGGCGACAGTGATGAATGCCTTGGCGATGCGCGATGCGCTGGAGCGCTCCAATATTTCTTGTCGTGTGATGTCGGCAATCCCCATGAGTGGAGTGGTGGAACATTACGATCGCCGTCGCGCGGTGCGTTTTTTGAACTCTGGTGAGGTTGTTATTTTCTCTGCCGGTACAGGCAACCCATTTTTTACCACAGACTCTGCTGCCTGTTTACGTGGTATTGAGGTTGATGCGGATATAGTTTTGAAAGCGACTAAGGTTGATGGTGTTTATTCGGCTGACCCGAAAAAAGATCCTACCGCTACTAAATATGATCGTTTGTCATACGACGAAGTGTTGGACAAAAAGCTGGGTGTAATGGATTTGACCGCTATTTGTTTGTGCCGTGAGCACGACATGCCTGTGCGGGTATTTCGTATGAATAAAACCGGTGCACTGTTAAATATCGTTGTGGGTAGCAACGAAGGTACTTTGATTGAAGAGGATAAATCATGATTAATGACATTAAAAAAGATGCTGAAGCACGCATGAAAAAAGCGGTTGAAGTGCTCTCTAACAACTTCAATAAAATTCGCACTGGTCGTGCCCATCCAAGCCTGCTGGATGGCTTGATGGTGAATTACTACGGCACACCGACACCCTTGGCGCAAGTTGGTAACATCAATATTGAAGATGCGCGTACCCTGTCTATCAGCCCTTGGGAGCGCAACCTGGTTCCTGAAATTGAAAAAGCGATTATGAAATCCGACTTGGGTTTGAATCCTTCTACCAACAACGGCTTGATTCGTATTCCACTGCCGATGTTGACCGAAGAAACCCGTAAAAACTTTATCAAGCAGGCGCGTGCAGAAGCTGAGAATGGCCGCGTTGCAGTGCGCAATGTACGTCGCGATGTATTGGGCGATGTTAAAGCGCTGTTGAAAGATAAAGCGATTGGCGAAGACGATGATCGTCGCGCACAAGATGAAATTCAAAAAATCACTGACAAATACATCGCGGAAGTGGATAAAGCGCTGGCTGCAAAAGAAGTGGATTTGATGGCTGTTTAGTCCGCATCATTCGATTGGATTTGGCTTGTTCTGGCAAATCCAATCGCGCTAGGTAACACCAGTTACAACACTATTTGACACACCATTACAAAAAGCAAAAACAGGTCATCGATCTCATCGATAAACACCTGCTGCCGGGAGAGTTTGCGTGACTGACAATAGTCTTCGCCATGTGGCGATCATTATGGATGGCAATAATCGCTGGGCTAAACAGCGCGGTATGGCGGGTGTGTCTGGCCATAAAGTGGGTGTTGAGCGCATCCGCGATGTGATGGCTGCATGTCAGGAAATGGGCGTAGAGGTACTTACCGTTTTTGCATTTAGTAGTGAAAACTGGCGTCGTCCACCGGTAGAGGTGGAGGCACTTATGTCACTGTTTTTGTTATACCTTAAAAATGAAGCCAAGGCGCTTAACAAAAAAGATGTTGCCTTGCGCGTGATTGGCAATCGCGAGCGTTTTAGTCCTTCCATTCAAAAAGCTATTGCTGCAGCAGAAGAATTGACCCGCGGCGGAAAAACCACCTTGGTTATCGCTGCCGACTACGGCGGCCGCTGGGATATTGCGGAAGCGGCGAAAAAAATCGCCCAGCAAGTGGCTGCTGGGGAATTGGACCCTGCAGCGATTACGGAAGATTCTCTGCACCAACATACGTGCCTTGCTGATTTACCGCCACTGGATTTATTAATTCGCACCGGTGGCGAAGTGCGTATTAGTAATTTTTTATTGTGGCAGTGTGCTTATGCTGAGTTGTTTTTCAGCGATAAACTCTGGCCGGATTTTGATGGCGATGAGCTGAAAAAAGCTGCCGCCAGTTTTCGTGAGCGTCAACGCCGTTTTGGCCTGACAGGTGATCAAATCGACGCGGGTGCACTTAATGCTTAAGCAGCGTGTTATTACCGCTCTGATACTCGCCGTTATCTTCCTTACGGCTTTATTTGGGCTGCCATCTGGTTACTTTTCGTTTTTCATCGGTGCCGTATTATTAATTGGTGCATGGGAGTGGGCTAATTTGTCTGGTCTTCCTGCTATATGGCAGCGACTCGTTTATTCGTTGGTGTTATTGGTTTTGTTAGTCGGTACGTCACTTTATCTGGGCTTTGAGGGTGAGGCGAGCCCGCGCCTTAATGCTCTGGCAATCCGCGATGTGTTAATTGTTGGTTGTGGCTGGTGGGCGCTTGCGCTGTTACTGGTTCAAAGCTATCCCAGCAGCAGTGTACTGTGGGGGCACAAAGCCCTGCGGCTGATGATCGGCGGATTGGTGCTAATCCCAACTTGGGTTGCCTTGGTTTATGTGCGCCAACAGGATAATGGTGCATGGTTGGTGCTCTTATTGATGTTGGTTGTTGCAGTGGCGGATAGTGGTGGTTATTTTGCCGGGCGTCGTTTTGGCAGGCATAAATTAGCGTCTGCGGTTAGTCCGGGTAAAACCTGGGAAGGCTTTGCGGGCGGATTTTTAGCGAACTGTTTATTGGCGGTTGTGCTTGGCCAGCTATTAAATATGAGTCTGTTGTTGATGCTCGTATTGATCGTTCCCACCAGTTTGGTTTCGGTGCTGGGTGATTTATTGGAAAGCATGGTCAAACGTCATGCGGGTGCCAAAGACAGCGGCAGTATCCTGCCGGGTCATGGTGGCATCCTTGATCGTGTCGATGGCATAACTGCAGCTGCGCCGGTGTTTGCGTTGGCACTCTTGGCTAGTGGCGCTTTTACAGCGAGTGCGGGTGTGTAAATGCAGGTTGCTCCTCAGCAAATTACCGTTCTTGGCGCTACAGGTTCAATCGGTGTTAGCACCTTGGATGTTATCGCTCGTCACCCTGATCGCTACCAGGTTTTTGCATTAAGTGCGGATCGTCGCTGGCAGTTATTGGCCACACAATGCCTGATGCATAGTCCACGCTATGCCGTATTGAATGACCCTGTTGCCGCACTTGAATTGGAGCGTGAACTGCGTCATCAGGGTTGTGCGACCGAAGTGTTGCAAGGCGCCGATGCCTTGGCCGCTGTTGCTGCTCATGAGCAAGTCGATATGGTCATGGCGGCTATTGTCGGCTCAGTTGGTTTGTTGCCGACGTTGGCTGCCGTGAACGCAGGTAAAAAAGTTCTGCTCGCCAATAAAGAGGCTTTGGTGATGGCGGGTGGTTTATTTACCCGCGCGGTTGCTGAGCATGGTGCAGTTTTGCTGCCGATCGATAGCGAACACAATGCCATCTTTCAGTGTTTGCCTAATCATCGCGCTGACTACCTTGTTGATGGACTTAAATCGAGCGGCGTCAGAAAAATCTTGTTGACCGCTTCTGGTGGTCCTTTCCGTAATACTCCCATTGCTGATCTCGCCAAGATGACACCCGAGCAGGCTTGCGCGCATCCCAACTGGAGTATGGGGCAAAAAATTTCGGTTGATTCGGCCACTATGTTGAATAAAGGCTTGGAGTTGATTGAGGCTTGCTGGTTGTTTAATACGCGGCCACAACAAGTGCAAGTGGTGATCCATCCGCAGAGCGTTATTCATTCGATGGTTGAGTATATCGATGGCTCGGTACTGGCGCAGTTGGGCAACCCGGATATGCGCACCCCTATCGCCCATGCATTGGCGTGGCCGGAGCGGATTGAGTCAGGTGTTTCCAGTCTCGATCTTATCGCTACTGCCCGGTTGGATTTCAGCGCTCCGGATTATGAACGTTTTCCCTGCTTGCGCTTGGCACAGGAGGCAGCAGAGGCATCGGGTACTGCGCCGGCGATTTTAAATGCGGCCAATGAAGTAGCGGTCGCTGCATTTTTGCAGCGCCGTATTCGTTTTGATCAAATAGCGCAGGTGATTGATCATGTGCTTACCCATTTGTCGCCCAGTGAACCACATAGCTTGGAGCAGATCCAAGCTGCTGATGCTGAAGCTCGCGCTATGGCTCAGCAGTTGATTGCTCGCTGGTAATTCTTATTCTGAGGCTGTATCCATGGAGTTAATCCAGACGATTGTGTCTTTTCTGGTGGCGTTGCTAATTCTGGTTTCAATCCATGAATTTGGTCACTTTTATGTTGCGCGGCGTTGTGGCGTCAAGGTGCATCGTTTTTCTATTGGTTTTGGCAAAGTGCTCTGGTCTTGGCGCGATAAGCAGGGCACTGAATACGCCTTGGCTGCACTGCCTTTAGGTGGTTACGTGAAAATGCTGGATGAGCGCGAAGGTGAGGTTGCACCGGAAGAGCGTCATATGGCATTCAACAATAAAACCGTCTGGCAGCGCATTGCGATTGTCGCGGCTGGCCCACTGGCTAATTTTTTGTTGGCGATACTCTTATTCTGGGGTTTGTTGTTGCAAGGGCAGCGCGATTTGATTCCGGTCATTGATAACGTTGCGCCAGGATCCATCGCGGCGCAAGCAGGGTTGGAAAAAGGGCAGGAAATTGTAGCGATTGATGGCCAGCTAACCCCTACTTGGCAAGCACTCAATAAAGCGCTACTGAATCGTTTAGGTGAGACGGGTACGATTAGTTTTAAAGTTTCATATCCAGATTCCAGTTTTAATTATGAGTCTGAGGCTCAGCTTGTTGATTGGTTGCGCGAATCTATGGATCCTGATCCAGTTGCTGGATTAGGTATTGCCTTATACCTCCCCAAGATCCCCCCCATCATTGGTGAGGTGGTTGCAGCTAGTCCAGCAGAAAAAGCAGGTCTAAAAACCGGCGATAAGATTCTTCAGGTAGATGAACTCACGATCACTGATTGGCAAACATGGGTTGAGTATGTACGTAAACGCCCCGGCAGCGCGCTACAGGTTAGCTTGGAGAGAGATGCTCAAGTAATAGAGGTCACTCTTGTTCCAGAGTTGGTAGCGGATAGGGGGGAGCATCTTGGTCGAGTTGGTGTAGGGGTGAAAGCTTATACATTACCTGAGGATATGATCAGAACTTATGAGTATTCAGTAGCTGGTGCCTTTGTTGCCGGTGTCAATAAAACCTGGGAAACCTCGGGTTTTGTTCTTTTATCAGTCAAAAAATTGATTCTTGGCGAAATTTCCACGAAAAACTTGAGTGGACCGATAACCATTGCTAAGGTGGCGGGCTCTTCAGCCGAGGGTGGCCTGCGGAGCTTTATTGGTTTTGTCGCCTTGCTCAGTGTATTCCTGGCAGTTTTTAACCTTTTACCTATCCCGGTATTGGATGGTGGGCACTTATTTTATTACTTGATTGAAGTAATTAAGCGGAAACCGGTGTCCGACAAAGTGCAGATGCTGGGGTATCAGGTTGGGCTCTTTCTGGTGATCAGCCTAAGCGTGCTAGCACTGTATAACGACATAATGCGGCTTTGATCTGGCAGTTCTGTGCCGGGCTGCGACCAACATTCATTTATGATTAGAACAGATTCTATGAAGCGAGTTTTGATGCGAGTTATTGGCTGTTTTCTAGCGCTTTTCCTGTCTTTTGCGGTGCAGGCGCAAACCTTTCGTGTAAGCGATATCCGTGTAGAAGGTTTGCAGCGCGTATCCGCAGGTACTGTTTTCAGTGCGATGCCTATTCGAGTAGGCGATGTTCTGAATCAGGCTGATATTCAAAATGCGACCCGCGAATTATTTAAAATTGGTTATTTCTCTGATGTTGCCATCAAACGCGATGGCGATGTGCTGGTATTGGTGATCAAAGAGCGCCCAGCGATTAATAAAATTGAGCTGAAGGGCAATAAAGCCATCAAAACTGAAAATCTGATGGATAGCTTAAAGGATAATAATTTGTCCGAAGGGCAAATTTTTCAGCGCGCTACGCTGGAAGGTATCACTCAAGCATTGCAGCGCGAATATGTAAACCAAGGCCGTTATGGCGCTAGCGTTAATATCGAAATTGAAGATATGCCGCGCAACCAAGTAAAGGTGTTGGTGAAAATTGATGAGGGTAGTCCCTCGCGCATTAAGCAAATTAATATTATTGGTAATAATAGCTATTCAGAAGAAGAATTGATCGATTTGTTCGAGTTGAAAACGACTGGCATGTGGTCGTGGATTTCTGGTAACGACAAATACAATAAAGAAAAAATGAAAGGGGATTTGGAACGCCTTGAGTCTTGGTATATGGATCGCGGTTATCTGAATTTCAAAATTGATTCATCGCAAATTTCATTAAGTCCCGACAAGGCAAAAATTTTTGTTACTGTGAATATCACTGAGGGTGACATCTACAAGGTCAGTGATATTGAATTAGCCGGTGACCCTGCTATTAATGAACAAATCATCCGTAGCATGATCTTGATGCGCAAAGATCAAACCTTTTCACAAATTCTGATGACCACATCAGAAGAGTATGTGACTAAACGCTTGGGTAATGAAGGTTATACTTTTGCCAAAGTAGAGGGCATGCCGGAGCGTAATGATGCTGATAAAACGGTAAAAATTACTTTTTTTATTGATCCGGGTAAACGTGCCTATGTAAATCGTATTAATTTCCGTGGCAACACTAAAACGGTAGACGAAGTTTTGCGCCGTGAAATGCGTCAGATGGAAGGTGGTTCTGCTAACACTGCGCAAATTGAAAACTCTAAGGTACGCTTAGAGCGTCTTGGCTTTTTTAAAGAAGTAAAAGTAGAAAATAAAGAAGTGCCTGGTACATCAGATCAAATTGATGTTGAGTATACAGTTGAGGAGCAGCCGTCCGGCAGTATGGGGTTACAGGTTGGTTATGCGCAGTACTCGGGCCTTTTATTTTCCGCAAGTATTCAGCAGAACAACTGGTTCGGCACCGGTAAACAAGTGGGCTTCAGTTTTAGCCACAATCGCTACCAAACCGCGTATAACTTTAACTACAACGATCCCTACTTCACTCCTGACGGTGTCAGTCGCGGTGTAAGTTTGTACTACACCAAAAGCGATTATGGCTCATACAACGTCACCCCCTACAGTACCAACATCTATGGTGGAAAGCTGAACTTTGGTTACCCAATTTCAGATATTGAACGTATCGGTTTTGACATAGGTTTGCGTAGTCTTGAGGTAGAACCTACAAGTTATTCTTCTCAGGAAATTATCCGCAGCCCTTCCTGGAATCCAGATATTGGTTACATCACTCAATCTGAAAACTATGATTTAGTGCAACGGTTTGTGCAGGGAATCGATTACCCCAGTGGCAGCTACGAACGCAAGCCATTTACTGAAGATATGTTGGGCGAGCCTGGGTTCTTGGATATTTATGGTGACACGTTCAATGATGCTCAAGTCAGTCTGTATTGGCTGCGCTCAACCTTAAACCGTGGAGTGTTGGCTAGCCGCGGTACATCACAACAATTTACATTTGAGCTGTCACTGCCTGGCGGCGATCTGCAGTATTACAAATTTGATTACACTGGCCAAATTTTTACACCTTTGACTCGCTCCCTCACCTTGCGTTTGCATACCCGTTTGGGCTACACCGGTGCCTATGGCGACTTGGACGACTTGCCATTCTTTGAGCATTATTATGCCGGCGGCTTTGGCTCGGTGCGTGGTTTTGAACGAAACACTCTCGGCCCACGCAGCTCACCACAGAGAACTGCAGTTGGTAACTCAACTGTTTGGGATGACTTGAATGCTGATGGTATACAGCAAGCGGGTGAAGTTGGTGGCTATGCCTATATTTTGTGTGAAGACACTGAGGCGCCAGGTGTAGGATCGAGCGGTCAAAATGGTGTGGTTCGGATATGTAATCCTGGAGAGTTGATTAGTGATGCTGTTCTTGGCAGTACTTACACTAGCCGTACTCGTGGTGCCTTCGGTGGTAATGTATTGATTCAGGGCGGTGCAGAAGTTTTATTTCCTCTCCCCTTTATCAAAGACCAGCGTTCGTTACAGACCACATTCTTTTTGGATGTTGGTAACGTGTTTGATACCGATTGCGGCGCGACCCAGTTAAATTGCTACGATGTCGATATTAATCACCTAAATGCATCGGTTGGTTTTGGTTTAACTTGGATTTCCGGTTTTGGCCCTATGACGTTTAGTATTGCCGAACCGTTTAGGGAAAATGAATATGATCGTACAGAAGTGTTCCAGTTCTCCTTGGGGCAAACCTTTTAACAATAAGTTTTTAATATCATTTCAAGAGGAATAGATTGTGGCTGCTACACAAAAAATGTTTGCTGTTATTGTATTGTCACTCATGTCAGCTGTTTCATGGGCACAAGGGAAAATCGTTGTGCTAGATCCAACTGCTGCAGTGATGGGCACCGCGGCTGCAAAAGCTAAGTTTGAAAAATTGCAAAAGAGCGCTGAATTTGCTGCTGCTAAGGCGTCACTGGATGGCTTGGCTGCCGACATTAAAGCATTGCAGGCTGACTATCAGAAAAATAAGTCGGTGTGGAGTGCTGAGCAAATCGCGGAAAAAGAAAAGAAATTGCAAAGTCTTGGTCAAGATTATCAATTCCAAGGCAAGAAATTACAGACTGAACAGCAAGCGTTGATGCAGCAAATCATGCAAGAACTGGGTCCAAAAATGGAAACAGTTGTTAAGCAATTGGTAGAGTCAGACAACATCAGTATGATTGTTGATGCAAAAGCTGTGATGATGTCAAAACCTGAAAATGATTTGACCCCCAAAGTAACCGCTTTACTTGATAAAGCCAAGTAAGATAGGTTTCGCTGTAGATGAAGCGCTCTTATTTATTGGCTGAATTGGCGCAATTGCTTGGTGCAGAGTTGCGTGGCAATGCAGAGCAAGAAATAAGTGCGCTTGCGACCTTACAGTCTGCTAGTGCAACTGATTTAAGTTTTATTGCTAATCCAGCGTACAAAAAATATCTATCGTCAACTAAGGCAGGTGCATTACTAATTAATGCCGATCTTGCTAATGATTATGTCGGCAATAAATTAGTCGTGAATAACCCCTATGTTGCCTATGCCCGTTTATCGGCAATATTTGAATTTCTTCGTGCTCCGTACTCAGGTATTCATCCCACTGCAGTTTTGGGATCGGATTGTGTTTTGGGAAATAATATTTCTATTGGTGCTAATGCGGTTATTGGCGATGGTGTGACTTTGGCGGATGGCGTGGTTATCGGCTCTGGTTGTTACATTGGCGATGATACTGAGGTAGGCGCCAATACCAAGCTTGCAGCCAATGTCAGTATTTATCATGGCGTGAGCATCGGTGCTGATTGTATGTTGCATAGTGGTTGCGTTATAGGTGCAGATGGCTTTGGCTTCGCGCCTGACGCAAGTGGTTGGATAAAGATCCATCAACTCGGCAGTGTGCAGATTGGCAATAAAGTAGAAATTGGTGCTTGTACCTGTATCGATCGTGGTGCGCTTGATGATACCTACATTGGCGATGGTGCTATTATCGATAACCAGGTACAGATCGGCCACAATGTTCGTATAGGTAAAAATACTGCTATTGCTGCGCATACTGCTATTGCGGGCAGTACAACTATTGGAGCTAACTGCACCATCGCAGGTGCAGTTGCTATCGCTGGCCATTTAACGCTGGCGGATAAAGTGCATATTACCGGTAAGAGCATGGTCTCGGCTTCTATTACTGAATCAGGCTCTTACTCGTCAGGTACTCCCTTGGCGCCGACTAAAGACTGGCGTAAAAATGCAGCGCGTTTTCGTCAGTTAGATTCATTAGCAACACGCTTAATAAAACTCGAACGCACTCATGGTGCGGAATAATTTTTCATAGATTGCTTGGGGTTTGTACCATGATGGATGTTAACGAAATTCGCGAATATTTACCGCATCGATATCCCTTTCTATTAGTGGATCGCGTAGTGGAGTTGATTGAGGGCGAATCAATTGTCGCGTACAAAAATATCACGGTTAACGAAGAAGTCTTTAATGGTCACTTCCCGCAAAGCCCGGTATTTCCGGGGGTGATGATTATTGAAGCAATGGCGCAGGCATCGGGAATTCTTGGTTTTAAAACCATGAACAAAAAGCCACAAGATGGTTCAATTTATTTATTTGCCGGCGTAGATGATGTGCGCTTTAAACGTCAGGTGATTCCTGGTGATCGTCTGCAGTTGGAGTCCCGTGTCATATCTGAAAAACGTGGAATTTGGAAATTTGAATGTAAAGCCAGCGTTGATGGTGTATTGGCAGCGTCTGCCACTATTCTCTGTGCGGACCGCAAAGTTTAATTCGCGTTAGCCTGTAATCAGCGAGAACATATTTTGATAGATTCCTCTGCAATTATTCATCCCAGTGCAAAATTGGCACCTGATGTTCAGGTCGGCCCCTGGACCATTATTGGCCCAGATGTGGAAATTGGTGCGGGCAGTATTATTGCCTCTCATGTGGTGATGAAAGGGCCAACGACTATTGGCAAACATAATCGCATTTATCAATTCTCATCCATTGGTGAAGATACCCCTGATTTAAAATACAAAGGTGAACCAACACGTTTGGTTATTGGCGATCACAATGTGATTCGTGAAGGTGTCACGATTCATCGCGGCACAGTACAGGATCGCAGTGAAACTACCATTGGCGATCATAATTTACTAATGGCTTATGTCCATATTGGGCACGATAGCGTGGTTGGCAATCACTGTATTTTGGTCAATAACACCGCACTTGCTGGCCATGTACATATTGGCGACTGGGCAATTCTAAGTGGTTTTACTCTGGTTCATCAGTTTTGCAAAATTGGTGCGCATAGCTTTTCTGGTATGGGCAGTGCGATTGGTAAAGATGTTCCCGCCTATGTGATGGTCAATGGCAGCCCTGCCGAAGCAAAAAATATTAATGTGGAAGGCCTGCGCCGACGCGGTTTTACAAAAGATGATATAGGTTTGCTTACCAAAGCGTACAAAACCATTTATCGTCGCGGCTTGACCTTAGATGAAGCTTTGGCAGAATTAAATCCATTAGCTACTGAATCCCCTGCGCTGCAGGTGTTGATTGACTCTCTCAATAGTTCGACTCGCGGTATCGTTCGTTAAGTATTTTTTGTGCAATTACTTATCTAATTTATCCCTTCGAAATACACACTAAAAATCTGGAGGCTGAGTGTCTGATCACATACACATAGGTATTGTAGTCGGAGAGGCCTCCGGAGATATTCTCGGCGCGGCGTTGATGCAAGAGCTGCGCAAACATTTTCCTACGGCAGAATTTTCCGGTATCGGTGGCCCGCGTATGTTGGCGCAGGGTTTTCACTCATATTTTCCTCAAGATCGTTTGGCGGTGATGGGGCTGATCGAACCCTTGAAACGTTTGCCGGAATTACTGCGTATCCGCAAATTTTTACGCGAACATTTTATTGCTAACCCGCCCACTGTTTTTATTGGCGTGGATTCACCTGACTTTACCCTTTCATTGGAAGAGTCACTAAAAGCGCAAGGTATTAAAACAGTTCATTATGTGAGCCCGTCGGTGTGGGCATGGCGACAGAAACGTATTATTAAAATTGCGCGCGCAGTCGATTTAATGCTGACATTGCTGCCCTTTGAAGCGAAGTTTTATCAGGATCACAATGTTCCAGTAGAGTTTGTCGGGCACCATCTTGCCGATGAGATTCCACTATCAGTCGATAAAACTGTTGCGCGTCAATCACTGGGCTTACCTGAAGAAGGGCGCATAGTCGCACTTTTACCTGGTAGTCGCGCGAGCGAAGTAGATCGCATGGGCGAGCTATTTATGCGAACTGCCGTTTATTGCTTGGAACAAGATCCGAACTTACACTTTATTATTCCTGCGGCGAGCCCTGATCGCTATCGTCAATTGCATATCGAAATGACTGATTATGTCGATTTTCCTATTGAGTTGCTTAACGGTCACTCTCATGAGGCTATGGCCGCTGCTGATGTGGTTTTAGTGGCATCGGGCACGGTTACGCTTGAAGCTTTACTGTTGAAAAAGCCAATGGTAGTCGCTTACAAAATGGCTTCTCTGACCTTCAAAATTTTATCCTGGTTGGTCAAAACTCCTTGGGTTTCATTGCCTAATTTATTGGCACAAAAAATGTTGGTGCCAGAATTATTGCAGGACAAGGCAACACCTGAAGCGCTCAGTGCGGCAGTAATGAACTATTTTGATAATCCTGATGAAGCGCAAGCACTCAGTCAGACGTTTGCAGAAATGCATATCGAATTAAAGCGCGATGCCAGTGCGCGCGCAGCTGATGCAGTAGCGCGTTTAATTCGACAACAATAATTTATTAGCAGGTGGTTTTGTGCTTGAGCCTTTTGTCAGTGTTTACCAAGGTTTTTTGTTTGCCGGTTGTGATGAAGTAGGGCGCGGGCCACTGGCGGGTGATGTTGTTGCGGCGGCAGTGATTCTTGACCCGGAAACTCCTATTGCAGGTTTGGATGACTCCAAAAAACTCACCGAAAAAAAACGTGAGCAATTGTTTATCGAAATTCAGCAGAAAGCCAAGAGCTGGTGTATTGCACGAGCCTCTGTTGCTGAAATCGATAAAATTAATATATTGCAGGCCAGTTTGTTAGCTATGACTCGCGCCGTACAAGGTCTGCATATTCAACCTGAGCATGTACTGGTTGATGGCAATAAATTACCCAAGTGGGCCTATACCGCTGAAGCTGTAGTAAAAGGTGATAGCCGCGTAGCTGCGATAAGCGCCGCATCCATTCTGGCTAAAGTGACGCGCGATCGTGAGATGATTGAGTTCGATAAAATCTATCCTGGTTATGGTTTTGCCGGTCACAAAGGTTATCCCACCCAAGTCCATATGGACGCATTGGACAAATTAGGTATTACCCCGATTCATCGCACCTCCTACGCTCCCGTGCGCGCTAAAATCGAACAAATGAAATTATTTTAATCTTTCGACTCACTTAGAAAACGATTATGCCTGCTGCTAATTTTGTCCACCTGCGTTTACATACCGAGTTTTCACTAAGCGATAGTTTGGTGCGAATTAAACCGCTGGTGAAGCGCGCCGCAGAATTAAATATGCCCGCCTGTGCCATCACTGATCAGACTAATTTTTACGGGCTGATTAAATTTTATAAAGCCGCGCAGGGTGCAGGAGTAAAACCTATAGTCGGGAGTGATTTTTGGATTGCCAGTAGCGATAACGAAGGCAAGCCAACACTCATCACTTTGTTGGCGATTAATGATCGCGGTTATAAAAATATTATCGAATTGATTTCGCGTGCTTGGCGGCAGGGACAACAACAGGGCGTGGCTTATGTGCAGCGCGAATGGATCAGCGAATTCAGCGAGGGTGTGATTGCTCTTTCTGGCGGAAAATTCGGTGATGTGGGCATGGCCTTGTTGGGAGGCAGAGCACCGCAAGCCAGTGAATTATTGCAGGGTTGGATGAAGGACTTTCCCGACCGCTTTTACTTGGAATTGCAGCGTACCGGGCGCGAGAATGATGAAAATCATCTGCACGCAGCAGTCGCACTTGCTACTGAAATGAATTGCCCGGTGGTGGCGACCAATGATGTGCGTTTTTTAAAAGCCAGCGAATTTGAAGTGCATGAAGCGCGCGTGTGTATTAGTGAAGGACGCGCACTGGATGATCCACGTCGCGAGCGTCGCTACAGTGATCAGCAATATTTCCGCACGGCAGAAGAAATGACGGAATTATTTAGCGATATTCCCGAAGCTATCGCCAATACCATTGAAATCGCCAAGCGCTGTACGGTGACGATTCAAATGGGCAAATACTTTTTGCCCGAGTACCCTGTGCCTGAAGGTTTAACCGAGGCGGAGTTTTTTTGCAAAATTTCCTTCGAAGGTTTGGAGCAACGGCTTGAGCGCATCCTGGATAAATCCGCACCGGATTATGCTGAGCGGCGCAAGGTATATGAAGACCGCTTAACATTTGAGTTAGATATTATTAACCAGATGGGATTCCCTGGTTACTTCCTTATCGTAATGGACTTTATTCAATGGGCGAAGGATCACGATATTCCGGTTGGCCCCGGCCGTGGTTCGGGTGCGGGTTCGCTCGTTGCTTACTCCTTAAAAATTACCGATCTCGATCCGCTTGAATACGATTTACTCTTCGAACGCTTTCTAAACCCAGAGCGGGTTTCCATGCCGGACTTTGATATCGATTTCTGCATGGATAATCGCGACAAAGTTATTTCGTATGTGGCCGACAATTATGGTCGCGATGCGGTAAGTCAGATTATTACCTTCGGTACCATGGCGGCCAAAGCGGTGGTGCGCGACGTGGCGCGGGTGCAGGGAAAATCTTACGGTCTCGCCGACAAACTTTCCAAAATGATTCCGGCAACACCGGGCATGACCCTTGCGCAAGCGCTGCAAGAAGAGCCACAACTCAAAGAATTTATTGAACAAGACGGCGATGCCGGTGAAATCTGGGAGATGGCTGTTCAGCTTGAAGGCCTCACGCGCAATGTCGGTAAACATGCCGGTGGTGTGGTGATTGCGCCCACTAAACTTACCGATTTTTCACCGCTGTATTGCGATGAATCCGGTGGCGGTTTGGTAACTCAGTTCGATAAGGGTGATGTAGAAGAAGCGGGTCTGGTGAAGTTTGACTTCCTCGGTTTGCGTACCCTTACCATTATCGATTGGGCGCGCATTATGATCGATAAGCAGCGCCTTAAAAAAGGTGAAGCGCCGCTGGATATCAGCGCCATTCCACTCGATGATGCCAAAACATTTGGTTTATTAAAACGCGCAGAAACAACGGCGGTATTCCAGTTGGAATCTCGCGGTATGAAAGATCTGATCAAACGTTTACAGCCAGATAATATCGAAGACCTGATTGCATTGGTGGCGTTGTTTCGCCCCGGTCCACTTGAGTCGGGCATGGTGGATGACTTTATCAACCGTAAACACGGCCGCGCGCAGGTCGCTTATCCCGATGCAAAATTTCAGCATCACACCTTAAAGCCGGTACTTGAGCCGACCTATGGCGTTATTGTTTACCAGGAACAGGTAATGCAAATTGCGCAGGTGCTTGCCGGTTATACACTTGGTGGCGCGGACATGCTGCGCCGTGCGATGGGTAAGAAAAAACCGGAAGAGATGGCCAAACAGCGCGAGGTTTTTGAAACCGGTGCAAAAAATCAGGGTGTTGATCCTGAGTTGGCGATTAAAATTTTTGATCTGGTAGAAAAATTTGCAGGCTACGGTTTTAACAAATCTCACTCTGCTGCTTATGCAATTGTCTCTTACCAAACTGCTTGGTTAAAAGCGCATTATCCCGCGCATTTTATGGCGGCGACTATGTCGTCGGACATGGATAAAACCGATAAGGTGGTTACCTTTATCGAAGAATGTCGCACCATGAAATTAAAATTGTTACCGCCGGATGTTAACTCCGGTGAGTTTCATTTTACGGTGGACGATGCCGGCCGAATTATTTATGGCTTGGGCGCAATTAAAGGTTTGGGTGAGGGGCCGGTTGAATCAATTATTGCTGCGCGCAATGCTGGTGGTCCGTTTAAAGATCTTTTCGATTTTTGTGCGCGTGTTGATCCGCGCAAAGTTAATAAGCGCGCAATGGAAGCGATTATCCGCTCCGGCGCCGCAGACAATCTCGGGCCTACCAGTAATACGCCGCAACACAATATTGATCACGACCGCGCCGTCATGTTTGCCGCTATGGGCGAAGCGGTTAAAACGGCTGAGCAGGCGATGGCCAATACCAATGCGGGCATGATGGATTTATTCGGCGCGGTGATCGCCAGTGATGATTCCAAAATTGATGTGTACACTGAATTTCGCCGTGTGCGCACCTGGACGATGAAAGAGCGGTTGAATGCAGAAAAAGAAACGCTCGGTCTCTATCTCACTGGTCATCCGATTGATGAATACGAAAGCGAATTGAGCCATTTGGTTAGCTCGCGTATCGCCAATTTAAAACCTGAGAAGAGTACCCAAACGATTTCCGGTTTGGTTATTTCCCAGCGCATTGTGCGCACCAAGCGCGGCGACAACATGGCGATTCTAACCATTGATGATCGCACCGGACGCATGGATGTCACACTCTTTGCGGAGACATTTAATAATTCTCGCGATGTGCTGTCAAAGGATGGGTTGCTGGTGATCAGCGGCCAAGTTCGCTATGACGACTTTAGCGGCATGTTAAAAATGAGTGCCGATAATATTCGTCTGCTGGCCGATGTACGTCAGGAAAAAGTGCGTGAACTTTGGCTTGAGCTGGAATCGGGTGCGTTACCCGCTAACTTTACCCGTGAATTGAGTGAGATGCTCGATCCTTATCGTCAGTCACCTCAGCAAGATGCACGCTGCGCTATTGTGGTGGATTATTTACGCAGCGATGCGCGCGCTCAGCTGCGTTTTGGCAGCCAATGGAATGTGCGCCCGGAAGATGAACTATTACAGCGCTTACGCGACAGCTATGGTAGCGCCAAGGTGAGATTGGTTTATTAATTGTTTCGAACTTTCTTTATGGTGTAAAAGGCTGCTATTGCAGCCTTTTTATCGTCTGCCTGTTTTTCTTTAGATTAACTCGATCTAAAAAATGACCAGCTCAAGATTATTTTCGTCTCTTGCTTTCGCTCTATCCATCTAGACTTTAATTGAAGGGTTAAAAAAATTGAATGATGGAGGGCAGTACTATGTCATCGATTCTTGTTAAAGATTATATGCAGGCCAATGTGTTAGCCGTCAAATCCGATGCCAGTGTGCGGGAGGTCGTCGAGTATTTGCTTAAATCGAATATTACCGGTGCGCCCGTGGTTGATGAAGACATGAAGGTGATTGGATTTGTGTCTGAGCAGGACTGTATGAAAGAGATGTTGAACAGCGCTTTTTATGCTGAAGATTCTACTCAGGTAACCCACATTATGCGGCGCGATGTGCTGAGCGTAACGCCGGATGCTAGCATTCTGGAGATTGCTGAAATCATGCTCGGCAACAAACCCAAGAACTATCCTGTTGTCGAGAACGGTAAGCTGGTGGGTTTGATTAATCGCCGCCACATACTGCAGGCGCTCAAGCAGCACAACGGTAGCTATTTTTCGCCAGCCCGTGAGCGCCCTAGTTTTGCAGTAACATCTTCCTTAGTCTGATACTGGCTCATCGCAGCTCCGGATTTGTTCTAGTTAGAGCAAATCCGGTGGGCTGCACCAATCCTCGTTTGTTTTTGCCGCAGATTCCTTCACTTCATTTTCACTGGAAAAGATCGACTAAATCGCCCATTTCGCGTAAGGTAGCGCCCCAATTGTGCTACCTGTTGGACTGTTCAAAAAGTCATCACATCAGGCTCCAGCACTCACCCTATAAGTCAAAATGGTAGTTTGCTACCCGGATCAAGAGCTCGCTATGAATCTGAATTATCTGGATTTTGAACAGCCCATCGCCGAACTCGAAGGCAAAATTGAAGAATTACAACTGGTCGGCAACAGTTCCGATGTGAATATCGCCGATGAAATCGCCAAGTTGCGCGAAAAAAGCACCAAGTTAACCGAGTCTATCTATTCCAAGCTAACTGCTTGGGATATTGTAAAGGTCGCGCGTCATCCGCATCGCCCTTATACCTCTGATTACATTTCCCGCGTGTTCACCGATTTTGATGAGCTGCACGGCGATCGTCATTTTGGTGATGATGCGGCCATTATTGGTGGTGTTGCCCGTTTAGATGGCAAGCCAGTGATGGTTATTGGTGAAGAAAAAGGCCGTACTGTCAATGAAAAAGTGATGCGCAATTTCGGCATGCCGCGCCCCGAGGGCTACCGCAAAGCCTTGCGTTTAATGGAAATGGCGGAGCGCTTCAAGCTCCCCGTATTAACCCTAATTGATACCCCCGGTGCCTACCCTGGTATTGACTCGGAAGAGCGTGGTATTTCTGAATCTATCGCGCAAAACCTTGCAGTAATGTCGCGTTTGCGCACGCCTATTATTTGTACCGTAATTGGTGAAGGCTCCTCTGGCGGTGCATTGGCAATCGGTGTGGGCGATCAGCTCAACATGCTGCAGTATTCGACCTATTTTGTTATTTCACCTGAAGGTTGCGCCAATATTATTTGGAAAACTGTTGCCAAGGCGCCGGAAGCGGCTCAGGCGATGGGTGTTACCTCAAAAATTTTGCAAGACTTGGGTATTGTTGATGAAACTATCCCTGAGCCACTGGGCGGTGCGCATCGCAATGTCGATGACATGGCCAAAAAACTGCAAGAGCGTTTAGTTGCTCAGGTCGATCGCTTAAGCAAAGAGCCGCTTGATGCTCTGCTTGAGCGCCGTTATCAACGTTTGATGAGTTACGGCAATTAAACGCATAAAACCCGATGAAAATAAAAAAACCGCTGATGAGAGTCAGCGGTTTTTTTGTGGAGGGATAATCATTAGTTGATTAAAAGGTCAGTTAAAAGCCTGAGTTATATGCGGTGTCGAGTAGATGCTTTAATGGTAGGCTTGGAGTCAGTTGTTCGCCGCCCATAGAGTCTGTGAATTTCACACTAAAAAAATATTCTTGGCCTTCTGGACCATTCACTGTCTCCATTACTAATCCTATAGCGGTATATCGATCAAATTCGCCTTGCGGTACAGGGGCGGGTAGATATAAGGTTTTCTGACCTTTACCCATCCATAGCGTATCCAGTACGAAGCCTTCACGCGTTCCTGTAATATTTGCTTCAGGCGAAGCAAAGCTTAAATTTTCTTTTAGAGATAAATTCAGGCGTTTTCCTTCTGCGATTACCGATTCTGTGTCTACTACTTTGTTTGATGTGATATCGCGCGCAATACCTTCAACGTGAAGCAGAGGTTGCCCTTTAGAATCATCTTCAGGTTGAATAAATACAGACTTTTCGGATATAGAAACTGAAATAGAAACGGGTGTTGGGTGTGCGTAGTTAAAATCTGTGTCCTGTATTTCCACAATTACTTGTCGATAAATCCACACATCATTGACTATTGCGCGGTAGCTACCAAATTCCGTTTTTTTGAATCCTGTCGCTAAGAGCTTCGCTGCATTAGGGAAGGTCAGCTCAGCTGAATTGATTTGCACATCAGGAGAGAGTGGATCTTTGTTAATCGTTAATACCGCTGATTTTATCTGACTAAAATCTAACCCTGGATAATGGATGGCACCATTAGACGAGTGTACACCCAGCAGGTCATACTTAAATGTTTTTGCGTAGGTGGCGGTACTGGCGAGAGTCATCAGAGTAATGCTTAGCGAGCGCGCAATAATATTCATGTGTTAAAACTCCTTATTAATAAATTGAAAAGCCAGCATTATGCTGGCTGTTTGAAGTTAACAGATACATCTGTTGCAGTGCAATTCTTTTGGTTAATTATCCCGTTTGAAAATACTGTCAGTAATCTCCCGGAAGATATTGCGCCTCCGTGGTCTTTGCTCATTTTTAATTGCATTATTTTTTTGCGCTGTTGGAATGTCTTGCGCCAGCCTGAAGCCAATAGATTTACGCGATTTATTTGCGCTAATCCCAACTTGAGAATAAGCGGTAATAGCCTCTACTTTGCTTGCAAATGAGCCGCCGCGCACCGCGCGTTTTAGGCACGCTGGCGCAGGTGTTTTATCGGCACAGTCGTTAACCCATTCGGCAACATTGCCAGCGGTGTCGTGAATGCCGAAATCATTTGGCGGAAAACTTCCCACGGGTTTGGTTTCGTTATCAAAAAAAATTGCCCATAATGATTTGCAGCCATAACGGCAGTTGGCTCGTTCTGTTGCGTCATCTTCATTATTGCCCCACCAATAACTACTGGTGGTATTGCCGCGTGCGGCATATTCCCATTCGCTTGCGGTAGGTAAACGGTAATATCTCCCAGTGGTTTTACTCAGCCAATTTGCATAGGCCATCGCATCGTCCCAACTAATATTCACCACTGGCCGTTCGCCGCGGCCCCAGCCCATATCATCAGGTAGTGCCCGATTGGTCGCAAGCGCAAAAAAATCGTATTCATTAAATGTGATTTCGTAGCGGCTGATTAAAAAGTCCTTATCGATACGCGCTGTTTTGGCCGACTCGGTAGTGGCGTCGCCCATTAAAAATTCACTAGCATAAACCTCGACCATTTCCGGAAGCGGAAGTTGATTTTCGTTCGCGCTCAGGTTTGATTTTTGTAGCGCTATTTCCCAGTGTTGATTGTGTGAATTGAGCCTTATCCACTTGGTTTTAGTGATGTAGCCGGGATGGCTTATTTCAATGTGATAAGCACCAGGAGGCAAACTTACCCCCTGGGAATATTTTTCTTTAATATTGAGTATGCGAACCCGCGCTTCAGCGGGGATAGGATTAATACTTAGCGATAAGCGCTTAGTGTCCTGCGGTGCGCTAGTTGAGTTGCTCTTGCTGCCAGACAGCTGCGCCCATTGTTCGCGTGTACTGTTGTTGGGGCGATCGCTAAAGAAAATAAACCCAATGATTATTAATGTGAGAAAACCGAGTGAACCATAACGCCAGTTTATCTTTCTGCGTTTATCGTCTAATTCAGCTGGCGCTTGTTCGTTAAGAGGAGTTGGCGGCGCTATTAAAGTTTGATCTAGCTGTGATCCGGTAACAAGCTTCGGTTCTGCTGCGACATTAAGAAATCTATTTTTTATTTGATTTACAAGTGCAGTTGTTTTTTTTGCAAAAATAATAAGGTTTTGCTGAAGATAATTTCCTGAGCTTATTAATAATTCCACTGGCTTGGTAGCGCTGTTGGTGACAAGTAAGGATTTTTTATTGTTAATGATAGGATTAAGCCTATCAATTAACTCCCGTGCTGTTTGAAAGCGTTGTTCCGGTTTTTTGGCGAGCAACTTATCCATAATGTGTTGCAAAGCAAATAGGCGCAGCGGAAGTTTCGGTGCCTGTTCATGAATATGTTTTATGCCCAGCGCAAGTGAACTGTCCGCTTGAAATGGGCGGCTGCCAGTGAGCATTTCATAAAGCACTACACCAAGGCTGTATAAGTCTGAGCGCCCGTCGCTGGTTTCTCCTTTCGCTTGCTCTGGGCTCATGTAATAGGGGGTGCCGATTACCGCGCCCACTTGCGTCATATTCGCTTTTGATTTAATCGTGCGCGCTATACCAAAATCAGTCAGTACTGGTGACTCGTCTTCGCGGAATAAAATATTTTCCGGTTTGATATCGCGATGCACATAGCCCTTGCTGTGGGCATGCTCCAGTGCGGCGGCAATTCCCAGAGTAATTTTTAAAGCGGTTTGTGTTGTGATTCCTTGCGCGATTTTTTCATCCAGAGAGCCTTTTGGTAAAAACTCCATGGAAATGTAATTAAATTCCTGATGCCGACCAATATCGTAAATTGGAATGATATTCGGGTGGGAAAGTTGGCCGATAATGGTTGCCTCTCGCTGAAAGCGCTGGTGAAACTCAGGGTCTTTATCCAGCGATGGTTTCATTATTTTTAACGCGACCGTGCGTCCAACACTATGCTGGGTTGCAAGGTAGACAGTCGCCATACCACCACTGTTAATTTTCTTGATAAGGGTGTAGCCAGGGATTTGCATGGTTAGAAATAAATCAGATTTAAGTGGGCAGGTGGGGGATGTAAGAGCGGCCAGTTTAACGAAATTTTCTGAATGGAAACTGGCTAATTTGCACAAATCCTTTTGTGCAAAGCGATGGCTTTTTATTTTTTAGGTGCACCCGGTTTACTGCGGGAGTTTTTTCCTACAGGGCGATTATTGCTGGGTTGCGGCTTGTTTGTTTTGCTGCCAGTAAATTCTTTTTTCGCTGGTGCACTAGCACTTTTAGCTGTGGTGGTTTGTGCATTGAATTTTTTTGCACTTTCAAATTTATCACCAAAAGCTTTAGCTGCCGGTTTGCTGGCTGTTTTAGCGCCGGTTTGTTGATGGCCACTTTTGCTCGCAAATTTTCCTGCTGGTTTGCCTAGCTTGCGGGCATTGGGGTTGTGGCCGCGGCCAGTATTGCGCGCATCGGCCTGCTCATCTGGAATCAATGCCGAGGCGCTGTTGCCGATCAAATGCGGTTTGCGCATGGCGCGCAGGGCTTCACGGATAATCGGCCAGTTGGCTGGGTCGTGGTAGCGCAGCAGGGCTTTTTGTAAGCGACGCTGTTCTATGCCGCGCGGTATATTAATTTTTTTGCTCTTGTAGGTGAGTTTTTTCAGCGGGTTGCGCTCACTCACGTACATCGCCGTTGCGAGTGACATAGGCGATGGATAAAAGGTTTGCACCTGATCCACTTCAAAATTGTTTTTCTTTAACCAGAGCGCAAGGTTGAGCATATCTTCATCGCGCGTGCCCGGATGCGCGGCGATAAAGTAGGGAATTAAAAATTGTTCCTTGCCCGCTTCTTTCGAGAATTGATCAAACATGCGTTTGAACTCGTAGTAGCTGCTCATCTTCGGTTTCATCATTTGCGAGAGCACACCTTCCTCGGTGTGCTCCGGTGCGATTTTTAAATAACCGCCGACGTGATGAGTCACCAATTCTTTAACGTATTCCGGATCGAGCACGGCCAAGTCATAACGTAAACCCGATGCAACCGACACCCGTTTAACGCCGCGAATTTTGCGCGCTTCGCGATACAAATTCGTGGTGTGTTTATGGTCGGTCGTTAAATTTTTACAAATGGTTGGATATACACACGACAAGCGACGACATTTAGAGAGCGTCGGCATATCTTTGCAAGTGAGGCGATACATATTCGCCGTGGGGCCGCCTAAATCTGAAATGTGGCCGGTAAAGCCGGGCACCTTATCGCGAATATCTTCAATTTCTTTGAGGATCGATTCCTGCGAGCGGCTTTGAATAATGCGCCCCTCGTGCTCGGTGATCGAACAAAACGTACAGCCGCCAAAACAACCGCGCATGATATTGATCGAGGTTTTGATCATCTCGTAGGCGGGGATTTTTTGTTTGCCATACACCGGATGGGGTACACGCGCGTAAGGCAAATCAAACACACCATCGAGCTCGTCGGTTTCGAGCGGGATCGGCGGTGGGTTAATCCAAATTTCGCGGTTCTCGTGTTTTTGAATCATCGGGCGCGCGTTGTAAGGGTTTGCCTCTTGGTGCAAAACCCGTGAAGCGTGTGCATATAAAGTTGGGTCTTTGCGCACCTTATCGAAGGAGGGTAGGCGCACGTAGACTTTTTCGTTATCAACCAAATCACTGCGATTTTGCAGCGGCATGGGAATAATGCGAATGGGTTGTGGTTCATTCGGGTCAAAGGCTTTTTCGCTTTCAATGCCCTGCGCTGGGCAGCCTTGGGTAGCCAATTGATTGGCGGCTTCCGGATTCAGCGCGGCAATTTGTTCGGCCATTTTGTCTGGGTCGAGCTGGCGCAACCCAATTTGCGAATTGTTGATGTCAGTTTGTGCGGCATCGACCACGGATTTGGCGTTGTGTTGATATTCATAGGGGTTAGGCAATTTATCGATATTGCCCGGCCAATCGATGCGGGTGGAATCAATTTCGGTCCAGCCTGCGGGCGGTTCTTTTTTGATAACCACAGTGCCACGAATGCTATCCAGCTCTTTTACGCTTTTACCAGCTGCAAGAGAATGCGCTACTTCTGCAATCGCGCGCTCGGCGTTGCCGTACAACAAAATGTCGGCGGTGGCGTCGATCAACACCGAGCGGCGCACTTCGTTGCTCCAGTAATCGTACTGGGCGATACGGCGCAAACTGGCTTCGATCCCACCGAGCACAATCGGCACATCTTTATAGGCTTCTTTACAGCGCTGGCTGTATACGGTCACGGCGCGGTCGGGGCGTTGGCCGCCCATGCCGCCGGGGGTATAGGCATCGTCGGAACGCATGCGCAGGTCGGCGGTGTAGCGGTTAATCATGGAGTCCATGTTGCCCGCGCTCACCCCAAAAAACAGGTTGGGTTTGCCGAGGGCTTTAAAGGGTTCGGCGCTGCGCCAGTCGGGCTGGGCGATAATGCCCACGCGAAACCCTTGGGATTCGAGAAAACGGCCAATCACCGCCATACCAAAACTTGGGTGATCCACATAGGCATCGCCGCAGACGACGATAATGTCGCAGGTCTCCCAGCCGAGTTTGTCCATTTCGGCACGGCTCATCGGCAGAAAGGGCGCGGGCTTATAGGTTTTAGCCTGGGCGTGGATGTTGGGTTTTGGGTAGGAGAAAAGGTGTTTGGCGGTACTGTTCATGCTGGGGGCTGCGCTGGGTAAGAATCAGGCGGCCATTGTCCCAGAAATAGACCTTTGGCAGTAGGTTTTTCTCAGTTATCTGTATTAACCAGAGCCTGTTGATGCAGGTAGAGAGCAAGTGTGGCGATTTTTTTCATCGCTCGTACCGATAGGGTTGCGCCAGAGATGCCATCGATATTGCGATCCAGATTGCGCATATCGTCCTGCAGTTCGGCGTCTAGAAACTGCTTGGTGAAAAAATCGTAGCGAATTTCACCGCCACGGCTTTCGCGGTATTCCATGACTTTAATGGTCTTGATGCGGTTGTCGGTGATAACTACACCGATAGTAATAGGTTGTTCTTTGCCTATCTCTTGCAATACCCAGAGGGTGGTGTTGTCGACCTGTTGATAGCTAATCCGTAGAGGTAATTTGCGTTTCCAGATGGCTTCAGCTGTGGTGCGCTGCTCGCCTTGCAGCCAGAGCGTTTTGGCGGTTGCTGAGGGCAGATATTGGGCGACAAGTTCGGCTTCAGTAATGTAGCTACCGCGCTGGGCAAAAACATGTTGCGCGCTGAGGAGCAATACCACTATGCACATCAAAAACCGCATTATTTACCTCTGCAAGATTTGCTGTAAGCAGAACCAGAGGAGACTCTGGTTCTGCGATCTACAACTTAGAAGGAGTAGCCAACACCCAGGTTGAAACCGGCGTATTCATCTTTACCTGCTGGAACTTCTTGGCGCATTAGGTCAAATTTGAACACAGTAGTCTCGCTGAGCCAGAAGTTGGCGCCCAAATTCCATTCGCTGTAGTTGGAATCGGCACTGTCACCTGCTTGGTTGTCCCACTCGTTGTAGCGAGTGAAAATACCCCACTGTTCGTTCAGACGTAGAGATGGCTCTATGTACCAGCCCGATTGCTTATCGGCGCCGCTGGCGACGGTATTGATGGCATCATCGATATTCCATTGGGCATAGAGCGCACGCAGGCCAAAGGGGCCGGTTTGGTACACGGCGTGAGCTTCAAACAGGGTTGCACCAATTTCGGTGGCCCCGGCACCTTGAGTGAAATCTTCCTGCAGCTGCACACTGGCTGCGAGCTCTAAACCGGGGATCGCGGTGTACTTCAAACGACTGGTATAAGCGAAAGAGTCAGCTTTTGCTTCCGATACTTTTTGGCGGCCATCGCGCACCTGGAACTTACCGGTAGCCAAAGCCAAACCAGAGTGAGCGGCAAAGTCGTAGCTTAAACCCTGTGCCAGTTCACCACTGAAAGCAACGCCACCCTCCCACCAAGTGCTGGGGATGATTTTGTTTTCTACGCTGTTGCGCTCTACACCGTAAAAAGTGTCTGGCTCATGGGTTTCATTGATGATGCCTACAGGTACTAAAAACACCCCTGATTTGAGGCTGTGCTTAGCGGAATAGTCCCACTCTACATAGGCTTGCTCTAATTCAACTTCGCCTTTTTTACCTTCACCAGCTACGCCATGCTCCAGCTCAAATTCGGAGAAGAAGCGCACTGTGTCGCTGAATTCGTGGCTGAACAACAATACAAAACGGTGAAAATCCATTTCTTTTTTATCGCTGCCGCCGGGCTTATCGTTATCCCAACGGTTTAAATGCAATTCGCCATAGCCACCAATAACAGTTTTGTTTTGATTGCTTGCTGTGCTGCTTAGATCTAGAGCTGCGGCAGTCGATTCGACTTTTGCATCGGTCGCATCGGCTTTTTTAGCAGTTTCTTGTTGTTGGCTTTTTAGGGCGTCCAGTTCTGCCTGTTGTTCTTTGATAATTTTCCAAAGTTCGGCATTAGTGGGGGCTTTCTCTGCAGCGCTAGTGTTTAACGCGATGAGTCCCAGTGACAATGCCAGCAAAGATTTTTTGAGCATAGTTTTACCCTTAAACGTAAAAAAGAATGATTCGTATTTGCGCCCATCTTAATTATTTCGAGAGTTAATATCAACTGAGATTGCATCTCAGTCATATCAAGTTCGTGTTATGAGGTAAATAGCCGGTTGAGTAAATTTGAGTGATATGGTGCTGGAGAGGAAGAGCTGAATTCAGAGGGGTTGCATGACAAGGAGCCGTTACAGGATATAACGGCTCATCACTAAAACTAGTCTTTTGCTTGTCTGGTTAAGATTTGCTCGTAGCCACCTTCATTGATGGTGTTGGTAAAACCCATCGCCTGCAGTGTTTGTTGGGCAATGCCGGAGCGATTGCCGGAACGGCAGTAGAGATGAATTTTTGCGTCTTTGTCGGTAGTCACTTCAGCAATACGCATCGCGATCTCCTCGTAGGGGATATGCGCCGCGCCTTCAATATGGCCTGCGTTAAATTCGTCGGTGGTGCGGACATCGATCCAAATATCAGTAGCGAGTGTGAGGTTAGACATAATCAGTAAGAGCCCTGTGATAAATAAACGGTAGAAAGTGTTAGACATAACAATCCCCTTCATCATTTTTAATGGTTTGATGATCATTATGGATTATCGCTGGCGTGCGCATGGGTGACTTCTTGTACGGCGATAGGCCATGCATAAAGAATGGCTTTTACCAGTGTCGCAAGGGGGATCGCAAAAAATACTCCCCAAAACCCCCACAGCCCACCAAACACCAGCACTGCGAGAATAATCGCAACCGGGTGTAAATTAACGGCTTCAGAGAAGAGTAGGGGTACCAACACATTGCCATCCAATGCTTGAATGACGGTGTAGGCCAGCATCAAATAAATAAACTCTGATGACCAGCCCCATTGGAAGTAGGCGACCATAGCTACTGGCAAAGTGACCACCGCAGCGCCTACAAACGGAATCACAACGGACAGGCCAACCGCAATCGCCAGCAGTGCCGCATAGTGCAGCCCGAGCAGCACAAACACGATATAAGATACAGCGCCCACAATTAAGATTTCGATCACTTTGCCACGCACATAATTGGCAAATTGTTGATTCATTTCTTGCCAGACTTTGCTCATCATCGGGCGGTTTTCAGGGAGAAATTTGCTGCCCCAGTTGATGATGACCTGGCTGTCTTTGAGGAAAAAGAACACCAGTATCGGCACTAAAATCAAATAAATTAATAAGCCGATTAGCATGGGAATATTGGTCACCGAAAAACTGACAACATCCTGCCCGAGGCCACTAATCTCTGCAGTCATCGAGGTAAATACTTGCTCAAGTTGGCGCTCGCTAATTAGCTTTGGGTATTTTTCTGGCAACAGCATCAGCAGTTGCTGCCCTTCAATAAACATGCGCGGCAATTCGCTAAAAAAACGAACCAACTGGTTCCATAAAATGGGCAATACCAATAACAAAAAAGCACTCAGCATTAACATAAGTACAGTAAAGGCGATGCTCACTGCCAGCCAATGCGGTGCGCCCCAGCTGCGTAGGTGTACAACTAAACCCTGCATTAAAAATGCAATCACAATAGCGGCGATCATCGGCGCTAATACTTGCCCCATAGTCAGTATGGCGATCAGCCCGCATGCCAACAGAAGTAATAGCAGTAAGGCTTCTTCATTGGAAAAATAGCGATCAAGCCAGTTGCGAAAAATTTTAATCATAGCGATTGGTGTGCCTTGGAGGATTAACTAAAAATCAGCTGGGAATAGCCTTAAGGTCTTTAGCATAACAAGCTTGGGGTGTTCCCGCGCGCTAAAAAATGTAATCCCGGTGGCGGTATTCTGCCGAGTAAAACAATTGCGCCCGCAAGAGCGGGCGCAATCTGGCATTTCTGACGAGAGGGCGGTTAGGCGCTGGCGAGTAAACGATCGTATTTGCGGCTGAGCATATCGTAAAACTGCTCGCGGACTTGCACTATGGTGTTTTTCAGTGCGGTTATCTGCTCCAGCGAAATATCCTTGCGGCCGATATAAACCTGCTTGCGGTATACCGCGATCTTGGCGCCGTACAAACGCAGGCTGCGCTCCAGATTTTTTTCTCCCAGCATCAATAATTTGGCTTCGGCTTCGGCCAGTTTTTTAAACTCGGCGACCAGTTCGCTGTTGACAGCATCTAGCTCTGCGCGGCGTGCCTGTGGCCAGCGCTCTCCAAATTGGATGGACTCCACCACCAGCGACGAATATTTGGCGAAGATATGGGTGACGGTGCCTACTTGGGTGGATACATCTTCCAGTATCTGCAAGCGGCGATTGTCGCGCGCGCTGGCGACCGGTTGCGGGTTACTGCGGCGCAGTACAACCCAAGCTGTTGCGGCGGCGATAATTGCGCCCAAACCGATTTTCAATGAAGTGTCAGTAATTTGTAGAAAAAGCTCGCTATTCATATGTTGGTGCCCCTCTGTCAGAAAAACGGCGGTTTTGATTCGTTAACAGAGGTTTAGCAAGAAATAGGCCAGAGGTGTTGAGTTGCTCTTGCTTGATTTTGTAAGAAAGTTGTCATCCCCGCTAGCGGGGATCCATAGGTTTTAAAATCAAAAGCTAGACTCCCGCAAGCGGGAGTGACGAGAGGGGTTTAACGCAAGGGTTTGAGTATTGGCTCCAAACCATTCAAGCGAATCTCATACATCAAGCCCAGCAATTGGCCAAGTTTGCCTTTGGGGAAGCCCTCGCGCCCCATCCACATCAAATAATGCTCGGGGATGTCGGCAATCATATGACCGGCATATTTACCGTAGGGCATAGGAGTGGTGACTAATTCTTTGATGAGTTGGGGATCAAACGGAAACTCGTCCACGCTCAACCGCCTGCCAGTTTTACGGTGAAACCGCGCTTTTCCAGCTCGGCTTTAAGTTTGTCGCGCTGGTCGCCTTGGATTTCGATGACACCATCCTTCAATGAGCCGCCCACACCACACGTAACTTTGAGGGCTTTGGCGAGGTCTTTTAGTTTGGTTTCATCCAGCGGCACGCCGGTAATGGTGGTGACGCCTTTGCCATTGCGGCCGGCGGTCTCGCGGCGGATGCGCACTATGCCATCGCCCTGTGGAATGGTTGCAGCGGGTTTGTCTTCTTTGATGCGGCCAGTCTCGGTGGAATAGACAAGGCGGGAGTTTTTATCTTTGCTCATGGTAATCGCTCGCAGGAAACTAGCTGCCAATTCTAACCTCGGGCACTGGTAGAATGCGCGCAACTTTTTATTCGTTCCTCATTTGATAGAGGTTTTGCTATGACAATTAACGGCCAATGGTTGCCGCAATGGCAGCCGCTTATCGATGCCTTTGCCGCTAATTTCTCCCCAGAACAAGGCGAGGAGGGCGCCGGGCTGGCGCTGGTGCACCGTGGGGAATTGGTGGTGAATGTGTGGGCTGGCCAGCGCAGTAATAAGCTCGCTGGTATAGAGCGAACCGATTGGAGTGAGGGTACGCTGGTCAATATTTTTTCAGCCGGTAAAGGTCTGGTGGCTTTGTGCGTATTGCAGCTGGTGGCCGAGGGCAAGTTGCAGTTGGATGAGCCGGTCGCCAGCATCTGGCCTGATTTTATACAAGCAGACAAAAGCTCAATCACTTTGCGACAGCTGCTGTGCCATCGCGCAGGCATGTCGGCGTTTCATCAGCATATTTCCAATGAGCAAATTTTTACTTGGGCTGCTATGACGCAAGCTGTCGCCGCTGAGTCACCTTGGTGGGCGCCAAATACGGCGCAGGGCTATTCGCCGTTTATGTTCGGTTGGATTTTGGGTGAGCTGGTAAAACGTGCCAGCGGCTGTGCAAGTTTTAACGAGTATTTCCAGCAGTATGTGGCGCAGCCTTTGAACGCGAATTGCCATTTTGGTGTGCCAGACTTTTTATTGGATAGTGTTGCGGATACCGGCCCACTTAAACGCCCCTTGGGGGTGATGGCGAGTTCTACTGGCGCCGATAGCATCGCGCTGGGGAAATTAATGAAAGCCGATCCGCGCGGCGTCACCAATCGCGCTTTTTCTAACCCGATCAGTTTAATGACCGCGACTAATTCGCGTGAATGGCGGCAGGCGCAAATTCCGGCAGCAGGCGCCCATGCCGATGCGCGCGCCCTCGCCACTATTTACGGCGCTTTAGCAAATGCGCAACAAAATGTGTTGGCTGAATCTGCATTGCCATTGTGCTGGCAAGAACAAACCTTTGAACAGGATCGCACCCTCGGTTTGCCGTTGCGTTTTAGTCATGGATTTATGTTGTCGCAAGCGGATCGTGCTGATTGTCGCTACGGTCGCGGCGCACGCGCCTTTGGTCACCCTGGTGCGGGTGGTTGTATCGGTTTTGCCGATCCGGATTTTGAATTGGGTTTTGGTTACGTCACCCATCGCATGGGCAATAGAATTTTAATCGACGAGCGCGCGGTGCGTTTGATCGATGCCGCTTATGCAGTTCTCGAATAGAGAGAGGAATTAAAAAATGTCTGATATTGAAGAGCAATTAATTGATGTACAAACCCGTGTTGCTTACCAGGAAGATACGCTGGCGCAACTAAACGAGGTAATTACCAAACAGGATGCCGAGATAGTTCAGTTGAAACAGCAGATGCGCCTGCTTGCCCAGCGCTTGGATGAGTTGGCGCGCGACCCGGCACAGGGAGGCGATATCGAAATTACTAACGATAGGCCGCCGCATTATTGACAGTTTCATTGCGGCCCTTCGGCGAACTTTATTGGCGTGCAGCTATTTGGCGTCGATGCAGATAATTTTGGCGCCAAAATTTACATAAATAACAATAACGATGAACTAATTCCCGACGACAGCGCAATCAAAAAATTCTTGTCTACACTTTGAAATTGACAAGTCTTATTTGCGCACAGGGCGACTTCATCCACTATGCAACATTCCAATTCCACGAGCGGCACAGCAACCCCATTGCCGAGTGATTTCGCCATCGAGAGCGCGCTGGATGCGTCCAGTATTGCGTCTTGGAATATGGATGTCCTGAATGGGGATTTGTACATTTCGCCTGAGCTTATTGAATCACTGGCTGAGGTAGTACCGACCCTATCCCGCCTAGCTGACCTGTTAGCGCTATTACCCAAAGCCGACAAATACTTGTTTTTGCAGGCCTTTAATGCTGATTCGCAGGATCAGGATACGGAGCGTTTGCGCTCTTGCGATGTGCGTCTGACAGGGGTTGCTGGTGAGCCCCGCGTGCGATTTGTCGGGCGTTTGCAACTAGATCAGGATACTAAAGTGCGCCGTTTTGCGGGTATGGCTATTAGTGCGCGACATCTGCTCGCGGGTGCCGGTGAGGGATATGCTTTGCAATTTCTGTCTGGTTTGTTTGCTGAAAGTCCTATTCCTAGCCTTATTACTGATCGGCACGGTGTCATTCTTCATCTCAATCAAGCGGTAGAGCGGTTATTCCATCTCTCGCATCGCCAAGCTGAAAGTGCAGCGGGTTTTTATTCAGTCTTACGCGATAAACGTATTGGTGCTGATGCAGAGTTATCAGCTGCGCTTCGCTCGGTCTATTTAGATGGGGTGATACAAACCCTTGAAATGAATTATTCCTTGGGCAACATTCATCGCAGTCGTTTTATTTGCGATAAAAATTTATATTTTCGAGCAAGCTTTTTGCCGATTCGCGATCGGCAGGGCAATGTTGATCGTGTGTTAGTTCAACTGCAGGACTTGTCGCGCGAAAAAAGTGCGCGCGATGCATTACAAGAGAGCGAGGCCAGCTACAAAGCATTTATCACCAATAGTTCGGAAGCGATATGGTGTTACGACATGCAGCCGCCGGTTGCGACTAACTTGGAATTAGAAGTGCAGGTCAAAAAAATCGCACAGAGCGCGAGTTTGATTGAGGCAAATAAAGTGTTGCTGCGTATGCTTGGCGCAGACTCGTTGGACGATATATTGGGCATGGGCTTAATGGAAAGCGGCTCAACAAATTATGTGTTTGATCTGCATTTCTTTGTAAATAACCAGTACATAATGATTGATCACGATATTGTGCGACAAGATCCGCGCGGGAAAAATTATTATTTTCAAATCTCCTGCACAGGTATTGTTGAAGATGGCTATTTAAAGCGCGTGTGGGGTACTACTAAAGATATTACAGCGCGCAAACGTTATGAAGAAAGGCTGCGCTATCAGTCCTTTCACGATGCGCTTACCGATCTACCCAATCGCGAACAACTTTACGCTGATATGGAAGAGTGTTTTTCGCAGCGTAGTGCTGATCAAATCAGTGCATTGTTATTAATTGATCTGGATCGCTTTAAAGAAATAAATGATACGCTCGGGCACAATGTGGGCGATCACTTATTGCAATTGATCGGCCCGCGCTTAGCGAATGAAATGGCTGAGGTGCCCGGCACAGTAGCGCGTTTGGGAGGCGATGAATTTGCGGTGTTTTTGCCGCGTATTCGCAGTAGCCATCAAGCGGTGGTATTTGGGCATCGACTATTGGATGCGCTCGCACAGGAGTTTGATCTCGATGGATTTACCACGCAAATTGCTGCGAGTATTGGAATTGCAATTTCGCCGCAACAGGCGAAAGATCATCACAGTTTGATGCGCTACGCCGATATCGCTATGTATTACGCCAAAAGTCAGATGCTGGGTTTATCGATTTACAGCCCCGAGTACGATCCGCACTCAACCAAGCGCTTGGCAATTGTGGGTGAGCTAGGGCGCGCCATTCGTGAAAATCAATTGTGTTTGTACTACCAACCCAAAGTCATATTGGGTGAGCGGCGCTGCTACGGATTTGAAGCCTTAATTCGCTGGATTCACCCTGAGTTGGGTTTTGTGCCTCCGGCTGATTTTATTCCTATTACTGAATTAACCAGTTTTATTCATCAACTCACTGCTTGGGTTCTAGAAAACGCGATTGAGCAGTGCCGTCGTTGGCAAGATCAAGGAATGTCATTAAGCATTGCGGTGAATTTATCGGCGCGGAATTTAATGGATGACAATATTACTAAGCTGGTGGAGCGGCTCTTGCTCAAATATCAGCTACCTGCTTCGCGCTTGGAGTTGGAAATTACCGAAAGTACCATCATGACCGACCCCAACCGTGCACTACGCAATCTCGATGCATTGCATGAATTGGGAGTGCACTTGGCGATTGATGATTTTGGTACGGGTTATTCATCGCTTGCTTATCTGAAGCGTCTTCCGGTGCAAACACTCAAAATCGATAATTCTTTTGTGCGCAATATGTTGGAAGATGCGCAAGATGAATTGATTGTTAATTCCACTATCCACCTCGCCCACAATTTGGGTTTAACCGTTGTGGCCGAGGGGGTGGAGAACGAAGCATTATTGGCGCGCCTCGCCGAAATGGGGTGCGATGAAGCCCAGGGATATTTTATTGGCAGGCCTATGGCCGTGCTTAATGCCGATGAATGGATTGTTGAATCCGGGTGGATAAAACAGCCATCTTGAGTGATGGCTGTGCTTGAGATTAAAAGCCTTCAGCTTGCATTTGCGCGGTAACATATTTCAACCGCTCTTCAATTAATGCAGTGCGATAGCTGTTGCCTTGTGTCATTTTCAAAGCGTTGCGCAATTGAATTTGTGCGCGGTCATACACACCATTCAAAATAAAATATTCTGCGCGAGCCTCATGCACTCCGAGAATATTGCCTGCTAAGCCATTCACTTCTGCCAATAAATACCACACATAGTCATCGTTACTGCGTTTGCGCGAGTAGCGATCCAGAATATCTGCACATTGCTGGTAAAGGCCCGCTTTCATCAATGCTTCCGCATGGCGGATGATTAACGGGTAGCTATGGGGATGCTGTTTTAGTTGCGCCTCAAGAATATCCAGTCCGGCTTTGTAACGCTCGGCGGCGATTTCAATATCTGCCCGCATAATTTGATAGGTGACGCGGGTAGGATCTTTTTCAAGTAGCGGGGCGAGCGCATCGCGTGCCGCATCAAACTGGCTGGCTTCAGTGAGCGCCAGCGCAAGGCCATAGCGGCTGGCATCTGGGTTGTCGCTCTCTTTGTCTAATTCGCTCTTGAACATTCTTGCCGCAAGTTGAGGGGTTTCCTCTGCCTTCACTCTGACTCGGGTGCGCACCAGCAAAAATTCAAGGTTGTCTGCAACGGGTTTACGTTCGTATTGCATTGCGCGGTTGCGCGCATCGGCTACGCGGGTTTCACTGACTGGGTGAGTGAGCAGGTATTCCGGCGGGCGGCGATTGAGGCGGTTGGCGCGCACCATCTGCTCAAACATATCAGCTGCAGCGTAGGGATCCAGGCCGGCTTCAACAATTGTCTGCATGCCAATACGATCGGCTTCTTGTTCATTTTGGCGGCTAAAGGCAAGTGATGCCTGCTGTGCGGCAGCTTGAGTACCCATAATGGCGGCCATGCCTGCATCGCTATTGCTGTTTGCGGCTAATACTAAACCAGCGAGCATGCCCGCCAGCATCGGCATCATCATGTTTTTTTGCTGTTCCAATCGGCGTGCATAGTGGCGCTGACTTAGGTGCCCCAGTTCATGAGTGAGTACGGCGGCTAATTGATTCTCGGTTTTTGCATACATCAGCAAGCCGGTGTGTATACCAATGATATTTCCGGGTACCGCAAAGGCGTTAAGCGTGTTATTTTCGGCGACAACCAAATCAATCCGCTTCTCATCCAGCTGGCTATGAGGAATCAGGCGCGCAAACAGTTGTTCCAGATAGTCGATAATCATGGGATCAGACGACGTGGGTACTTGGCTGCGGTACGCTCTGAGCCAGCGCTGCCCCAGTATCTTCTCCTGCGCGGGAGAAATCATAATCGAGCTGGTATCGCCTAGATTGGGGAGGTCTATCTCTGCGTGGCTTGCAAATGGGTTGGCAACCAAGCCGCCAACCAATAGAAATGTGAGGCTGACCGGTGTTAGTAGACGTTTGCTAATGGTGGATAGATGGCGCTGAAACGAGATAAACACAGTATTGATCGACTCCTGCTGGAATCCGCCTTGAGAGATTTGGCGGCAAAAAATAGGGCGTAACTCTAGCCTTTTTGATGTGTAAAGACTAGGTTAGCAACCTTTTATGACCATATGCTTGATGACTGGTTCGATAAACTTGGCAGCAAATGCTGATGGCAGCCTAAGGTATTGTCCTTAGACGCGCGCGCACTCTATATAGGTAGCATGTTTTGAGTGACATTATTGACTGCTTTAACCATCCTGTCGCCCGACAGTTGGACACCACCGGCCTGCGTTGCCCGCTGCCATTGCTTAAAGCCAAGCAAGCATTGCGCGATATGGCTACGGACCAGGTACTGCGAGTATTGGCAACCGATGCAGGTTCAGTACGAGATTTTCAAGCTTATGCCCAGCTAAGTGGGCAGACGTTATTAGCGTTTGCAGAGCGGGATGCGGTGTATTGTTATCTGCTTAAAAAAACTGTGGCATAGCGCCAGCGCGTGAAAATTGATTTATCAGTAGGTTGCTGCCAGTAGGTTGCTGCACAGATACTACTGATGGCTAAGTGAGTTTGTTATGGTGAAATTGTTGTGCAGATGTAATCTGAGATTGTGTGCCTCTACGTTGGCGGCAGTTGCATTCCTGTTTGCCAGTCAACTACTGATCGCTCAAGGCGGTGTCGAGAGCCCTAGAGCAGAGGGCGGTGTTAATTCCATCTTTAACGCAACTATCGATCTTAATACCACCAGAGGTGTTATCAAGAGTGAAAATGACAAACGTTCATATCGCTATTTAGTATTAGATAATCAGCTGCGGGTGCTGTTGATATCGGATGCTACTACTGAAAAATCGGCAGCAGCGCTGGATGTGAACGTCGGTGCAAATCAAAATCCTGAAGATCGCGCTGGGCTCGCTCATTTTCTTGAGCACATGCTTTTTCTGGGTACTGAAAAATACCCGCTAGCCGGTGAGTATCAAGAGTTTATCTCCCAGCATGGTGGCAGTTTTAATGCTTATACCGCAGCGGAAAATACCAACTATTTTTTCGATATCGATAATGATCAACTAGATCCTGCTTTGGATCGTTTTGCGCAATTTTTTATTGCGCCGCTGTTTAGTGCCGACTATGTTGAGCGTGAGCGCAATGCGGTAAATTCTGAGTATCTCGCCAAATTAAAAGATGATGGGCGGCGAGAGTGGGATGTATATCGCGAGCTGATGAACCCCCAGCATCCCAGCGCAAAATTTTCTGTAGGTAACTTGACGACGCTAGCCGATCGAGATGGTCGTTCTGTACGCGATGATATGATTGCGTTTTACCAGCAGCACTATTCATCACACCTAATGAGTTTAGTTGTGTTAGGTCGCGATAATCTGGATACGCTTGAAAAGAGAGTTCGCGCTCGTTTTAGTGCAATTCCAAAGCGGGATATCAATATTTCCAGTCATTATCCTTCGCTGTTTGACAAGCAGCGCCTGCCTGCTAGTGTCGCTATAAAGCCGGAAAAAGAACTGCGCCAGCTCACCTTCAATTTTCCCATTCCCAATCCAGATCAGTTTTACGAGAAAAAACCATTCGCTTACATCGCCAATCTCTTGGGGCACGAGGCTGAGGGTAGTTTGCTGTCCTTGCTCAAGCGGTTGGGCTGGGCTGATGCGCTCTATACCAGTATTGGTTTACAAAGCCGTAAAGATGCAGTGTTTCAATTAAATATTCAATTAACACCTCAAGGAGTGCGTGCTCGCGATCAAATTGTATCCTTGGTGTTTCACTGCATAGAGCAGCTCCAGCAGCGCGGTATGTCATCCTGGCGCTATAGTGAATTGCAGCAAATGGGCGATTTAAATTTTCGTTTTCAGGAAAAGAGTGCCCCCATTCAAACTGTTAGTGCATTGGCGGAGTCGATGAGGTTGTACACGCCGAGAGATATTTTACGTGGCGACTATATTTACTCGGTCTATGATGAGCGACTAATCAAGAAAAGCTTGTCGTATTTGAGTAGTGATAATTTGCTCTTGGTATTGACTGCGCCAGATGTTGAGCCCTACCGCATATCGGCATTGTACTCGGCACCATTTGTAGTGCGCGCCGGCATTCCTGAATTGCTGGACCTAAAGCCAGCGGTGCGCAAAGAATTATTTTTGCCAGAAAAAAATCTTTTTTTGCCTAAGCGATTAACAGTGAAACCTGGCTCGCTTTTGGATGAGAACAGTGTAGCTGACGCCCAGCCGCAGCTTATTTTAGATAGCAAAAATATGCAGGTGTGGTATGCGCAGGATCAGCAATTTATGCAGCCGCGCGCAGCGATTAATCTGCGCATAAAATCACCGTTGGTTGCCAGTAGTGCAGAAGGTGCTGCACAGGCTCAATTGTTTGCTGCATTGATTTCTGATCAGCTCAATGAATACGCATATCCGGCAAAACTGGCAGGAATTGATCACGATATAGTGGCAAATTCGCGCGGTTACGACATTAGCGTTTTTGGTTACTCAAGTCGCCAAGGTTTGCTGATGAATAAAATCATGGAAGTTATGCGCACCAGTAAATTTAAAGAGGAACGGTTTTCGCTAATCAAAGAAAGTTTGTTGCGCGCGTGGCGCAATCAGAATAAAGACTTGCCCTATCAGGTTCTTGCCAAGCAAATACCGGTATTACAGTCCGCGCCTTACTGGAGTAATGCGCAATTAATCGCAGCACTGGAAAATAAAACATCCGAACAATTTGCTCAATTTTCCAATCGGCAGTTAATTGATGCAAAAGTGGATGCGCTTTTTTATGGTAACTATTTTCGCGCTGAAGCATTAAAGCTTGCTGTTTTGGTTGAGCATGAATTATTAGGTCGCCAGACTGGGCGCGATTTACCCCCCACAAAATTATTATTCTTGCCTAAAGGTACAGATAAACCTTGGCTTTATACCCATCCGTTAGAGCATGGCGATAAAGTAGTTGAGTTACTTATTCAAAGCCCGTCTCTGTCAGTTGACGATACAGCACATATGATGCTTGCGCTGCAATTGTTGCAGCCTGCATTTTATAATCAGTTGCGTACAGAGAAACAATTTGGCTATGTCGTGGCCGCTGCGGCAGCGCCACTACTTAATCTCGAAAATAGTTTGCTTATTGTTCAATCCCCTAATGTGACTGAAGAAAAAATTATTCAAGAAATTGATCTGTTTTTGGATGAGCAGTACACGCAATTATCTGAGGGTTTTAACGCGAATCAGCAATCACTGATAAAAAAAATGCGCGAACCTGCGCGTTCGCTGAAAGAGCAGGGCGAGCGCTACTGGAGCCTAATCACTACCTACAATAATCACTTCTCTCGCCGTCTTGAGCTTGCTGATGCAGTAGCACGCATCACACCTGATTCGCTCGCTGATTTTTATCGCGTGGTATTTATGGATAAAAATAGAAGGCTCTGGTTAACATCGGATGCTCTTTCGGAGCATGAAAATTTTTTTCGTGTCAATGATTTGCTGATGCATAAACAGCAGATGCAAAGTATTGCACAGCCTTAGTTGGTGCATGATGGGATATATAAAGCTCGGAGTTGCAAGTTCATTCGTTCTAATGCTGTTTTTTGGTGCAAGCAAAAAGAAATTTATCATTATTTTTACTGATTACTGCTTGGTGAATCACAAAAGTTTGGGTAATAATGCCAGCCTTGTTGCGAACGTGTTTTTTTAACAGCGCAGCTGTATTTAAAGCGCTTGGTTCAGCGATTTGTGCACTAAAGTTGTGCCCCTCCAGAGTGTTACCAAATTGGCTAGGGCTGGTAAAAAATTCCCATTTATGCAAGAATTCGGGGATTTTTTACACAAGTAAAAGGAATATTCCTCCTGTAACTCCATGAAATCTCTGCTCATTTTTCAACTAATGAGTAAATTTTGTGCGATGCCCAGATCCAAATTCCTGTATTAGATACTACTGCTACGTGATATGCGCTATGCGCATAGCTGAGGAGATTTGAATGCTACAAGATATTGATGCCATTGAAACAAAAGAGTGGCTGGACGCCCTAAAGTCAGTCGTACGTCACGCCGGTAAAGACCGCGCTGCTGAGTTGTTGAAATCACTGTCTGAGTCCGCCGTTAACCATGGCATTGAACAGCCTTCATCTATTCGTACCGCTTATCGCAATACCATCCCTGTCGAACAAGAAGTTGACTATCCTGGCGATCTGAAAATGGAGCGTAAAATTCGCTCGATCATTCGCTGGAACGCTATGGCCATGGTAATGAAGGCCAACGATAACGATGATGGTTTAGGTGGTCACATTGCTTCATTTGCGTCTTCCGCTACTTTATACGATGTAGCATTCAACAATTTCTTCCGTGGTAATGACGGTGAAGTTCCTGGTGACTTGGTTTACTTCCAAGGTCACGTATCACCTGGCATGTATGCCCGTTCTTATGTTGAGGGTCGCCTCGATGAATCTCATTTGGACAATTTCCGTCGTGAAGTAAACGGTGGCGGTTTGTCGTCTTATCCTCACCCATGGTTAATGCCGGACTACTGGCAGTTCCCTACCGTATCTATGGGCTTGGGGCCAATCAAAGCAATCTATCAAGCGCGTTTTAACCGCTATATGGAAGCCCGTGGTCTTACTCCGGTAAGTGACCGCAAGGTATGGGCATTCCTAGGCGATGGCGAATGTGACGAGCCGGAAAGCTTGGGTGCAATTTCTCTCGCGGCGCGTGAGAAACTCGATAATCTGATTTTTGTGATCAACTGTAATTTACAACGTTTGGATGGCCCGGTACGCGGCAACGGCAAGATCGTGCAAGAGCTTGAGGGTGTATTCCGCGGTGCTGGCTGGAATGTAGTTAAAGTTCTGTGGGGTTCCGGTTGGGACCGCCTGCTGGAAAAAGATAAAACTGGCCTGTTGCAAAAGCGCATGGACGAAGTAGTCGATGGCGAAATGCAAAACTACAAAGCAAATGGCGGAGCTTATACTCGTGAGCATTTCTTTGGTAAATACCCGGAGTTGTTGGAGTTAGTAAGCGATATGTCTGACCAAGATATTCTGTATCTTGCGCGCGGCGGCCACGACGTTAAAAAGGTTTATAACGCCTATCACAATGCAGTGAATACCAAGGGTCAACCAACTGTTGTGCTTGCTCAAACCGTTAAAGGTTACGGCATGGGTTCATCGGGCGAAGCAATCAACAAAACTCACTCTGCCAAGTCTTTGGCGGTTGAAGATTTAAAGAAATTCCGCGACCGTTTTGAGTTGCCGTTTAAAGATGAAGAATTGGCTTCGCTGCCTTACTATCGTCCAGCGGATGATAGTCCTGAAATGCAATACATGCGTTCGCGCCGCAATACCCTGAACGGCTATTTACCATCGCGCAAATCGGATTTCGATCCAGTTGTAGCGCCTGCATTAGAGGCTTTTGCTGCACAGCTGAAAAGCACCGGCGAGCGTGAAATCTCTACCACCATGAGTTTTGTACGGATTCTGTCGTCACTGGTTAAGGACAAACAAATCGGCAAACAAATTGTGCCAATCGTGCCGGATGAAGCGCGTACCTTTGGTATGGAAGGTATGTTTAAAACCATCGGTATTTATTCATCCGAAGGTCAAAAATATACCCCTCATGATGCTGGCCAAATGATGTCTTACCATGAGTCGGCTACTGGCCAGATTCTGGAGGAGGGTATTAACGAAGCAGGTTCTATGGCTTCGTGGATTGCTGCAGCAACTGCCTACAGCAACTACCGTGTACCCATGATTCCGTTCTACATTTACTACTCCATGTTTGGTTTCCAACGTATCGGTGACTTGGCATGGGCAGCGGGCGACTCGCAAGCGCGTGGTTTCTTGCTCGGTGCTACCGCTGGCCGTACTACCTTGAACGGCGAAGGCTTGCAGCATCAGGACGGCCATAGTCACGTAATGGCGAATACCATTCCTAACTGCCGTACCTATGACCCAACCTATGCTTATGAGTTAGCGGTGATCATTCAGGACGGCATCAAGCGCATGTATCACGATAAAGAGAATGTGTTCTATTACATCTCTTTGATGAATGAAAATTATCAACACCCTGAAATGCCAGAAGGTTCACAAGAAGGCATTATCAAAGGTATTTATCAACTAGAGAAAGGTACTGGCAAAGCCAAAAACCGCGTTCAATTGATGGGTGCCGGTACTATTTTGCGCGAAGTGCGTTTTGCTGCAGAAATTCTGCGCAGCGACTTTGATGTTGAAGCCGATGTGTGGAGCGTAACCAGCGTGAATGAACTGACTCGCGATGGTCAGCGCGCTACCCGTTGGAATATGTTGAATCCGACTGCAACTCCGCGTAAACCTTATATCACTCAAGTGTTAGAAGCGGCGGAAGGTCCATTCATTATTTCAACTGATAACTTGAAAACCTACTCTGAACAGTTGCGTGCCTATATTCCAGGTTCGTACACCGTATTGGGTACTGAAGGTTTTGGTCGCAGTGACACCCGTACCCAATTGCGTCATTTCTTCGAAGTAAACCGCTACTTTGTGGTGATTGCAGCACTTAAATCTTTGGCGGACCAAGGCAAGATTAAAGCCGATGTGGTTGCCAAGGCCATCAAAAAGTTTGGCATTGATCCGGAAAAAGCGGATCCAATGAGCGTATAAAACCGTCGCCCTCTCACAAAGAGGGCGATGTTGTTTGTATCCGTCCAAAACATTTATCAAATGTAGAAATAACCGATTAGCGAGGAACTACTACAGTGGCAATTCAAACAATTAAAGTGCCTGATATTGGCGGCGCAGAAGGCGTTGAAGTTATCGAGATCTCCGTAAATGTAGGCGATGTTATCGCTGAAGGCGATTCGATTGTCGTGCTGGAAACCGACAAGGCTTCAATGGAAATCCCGGCCGATGTTGCAGGCAAGGTTGTCGCTATTAAAGTAAATCTTGGCGATAAAGTATCGCAAGATGCTGTATTGCTTGAAGTGGAAGCAGAAGGCAGTGCCGCTGCTGCTCCGGCTCCACAAGCGGCGGCTCCGGCACCTGCACCTGCTGCATCGCCTGCGCCAGTTGCTGCTGCCACTGCCACAGCATCGGCTGCCGGAACCGAAGTACAAATGGTAGTTCCGGACATAGGTGGCGCCGAGGGTGTCGAAGTGATCGAGATCTCGGTAAATGTTGGCGATGAGGTTGATGCTGGCGATTCATTGATCGTGCTCGAAACCGATAAAGCCTCTATGGAAATTCCGGCCGAAGCTGCCGGTAAAATTGTTAGCCTTGCGGTAAAAGTGGGCGATAAGCTTTCTCAAGGTTCAGTAATTGGTGTGCTCGCCACCAGCGGCGGCGCTCCTGTTGCAGCAGCACCTGCGGCTGCACCGGCTAAAGCAGAAGCAGCTCCTGCCGTAGCCGCTCCGAAAGTAGAAGCACCAAAGGCGGCGTCTGCCCCAGTTGCTGATGTTGCTCAAACCGGCGATGTTTATGCTGGCCCAGCGGTGCGTAAACTGGCTCGTCAACTCGGTGTTGATATGGGCAAAGTGTCTGGCACTGGCCCACGTGGTCGCCTGTTGAAAGACGACGTACGCGCTTATGTAAAACCTATAGTGCAAGCGGCGCAATCCGGCGCATCTTTTGGCGGTTCAGGCATTCCCGCATTACCCGTAGTCGATTACTCCAAGTTTGGTGAAATCGAAATTGTTAAAATGAGCAAAATCAAAAAACTGACTGCTGATGCCATGACTCGTAGTTGGTTGAATGTTCCGCGCATCACCCAGTTTGACGATGCTGATATCACGGATCTGGAAGTTTTCCGCAACAGCATGAAAGCTGAAGCAGAGAAGCGTGGCAGTAAATTGACTCCATTGCCGTTTATTGTTAAGGCAGTGGCTGCTGCTTTGGTTGCAGAGCCTTCCTTTAATGTTTCTGTGCATCAAGACAACGAAAGTATTGTGCATAAAAAGTTTGTACACATTGGTATCGCAGTTGATACACCCAATGGTTTGTTGGTGCCGGTTGTTCGCAACGTGGATAAAAAAGGTTTGTTTGAACTGGCCGATGAAATTAATGTGCTCGCCAAAAAAGCACGTGATGGCAAGTTGACCCCAGCAGAGATGCAGGGTGGTTGCTTCACCATTTCCAGCTTGGGCGCTATGGGTGGAAACGGCTTTACACCAATGGTATCTGCACCAACTGAAGTGGGTATTTTGGGTGTGTCCCGTGCACAAATGAAGCCTGTGTGGAATGGTAAAGAGTTCATTCCGCGCAATATGTTGCCACTGTCATTGTCTTACGATCACCGTGCAGTAAACGGTGCTGATGCCGGTCGCTTTATGACTTATCTGGTATCGGTAATCGGCGATTTGCGTCGCTTGTTATTGTAATAATTTGAGTTTGTGCAGTTACAAAAGGGTCGGCAATTGCTGGCCCTTTTTTGTTTTTGTTTTTGTTTTTGTTTGATGTTTTTATCAGTTTTGCTTTTTGGTTATAGCTAGTTACACTTAATAAAAAATTTTATCGGCAATTATTTGGTCATGTGATTTCTCTACTGAGTGATATAACGATGACCTATGTAACAAATATTTTGCGCTTTTCGATAATGCTGTGGTTTGCTGCTTTAATTGGCTGCCAAAGCATTACGCAAATCGATGATCCTACCAACACATATACCCCCGAAACGACTTACCAAAAACTGATCGGCGAATTTCCGTTTATTGATATTGCCAGCCGTGCTGTGCCTGAGTCTGTAAGGGAAATTAAAAATATCACCTATGTTCGTTACGGTGAGCGCGCATTGCAGTTGGATTTATATCTGCCTAAATCTGCGTCATCCCATAAAAAGCCGGGCATTGTGTTTGTTCATGGCGGTGGTTGGCGTGCGGGCTATCGCACTAACTTTACCCCCATGGCGATTGCTATGGCGGAGCACGGCTATGTAGCAGCAACCATCAGTTATCGCTTGTCTCCGGAGGCACGATATCCTGCGGCGATTCACGATGTGAAGGCGGCTATTCGCTGGTTGCGCAAAAATGCTAAAAAATATGGCGTCAACCCTGATCAAATTGCCGTGGGTGGTGGTTCGGCGGGCGGGCAAATTGCCAGCTTGACAGGCATGACCAATGGTTTGGAAAATTTTGATCCGCAAGCAACTGAATCATCTGTTTTAAGTGCAGTACAAGCGATTGTGAATATAGATGGTCTGTCTGATTTTACCTCGGAAGCGGCACGTTTCCATGAGGATGACCCGCGCAAGAATCCTTCGGCAGCGGGCGCCTGGTTTGGCGGGCGCTACGCTGAAAAAACTGCATTGTGGCATGAGGCATCGCCAACTTTTTATGTAAACCAAAACACGCCGCCGATTTTATTTCTAATCAGCGCGCAAGAGCGTTTTAGTGTTGGGCATAAAGAGATGATTGAAAAAATGAAGCCTTTTGGTATTCCCTACCAAGTAGCTCAAATTCCGAATTCACCACATTCTTTTTGGCTGTTCGATCCCTGGCTGCAGCCTTCGGTGGAGGTTGTAGTGAATTTTTTAGATCGGCAGTTCAAAACAGCGCGTAGCGATAATGCCCACTAATCTTGTAGTCAAATAACATATCTTCAAGCTGTGGGCCTGCGCCAATGTTGTGGACAATTAATGGGCGCAGACCATCGGCGGAAAAGCGATTCGTTACAATGCCAATGTGCGGCAAGTTCCCCGGCAGCATCCAAGTGACTAAATCGCCTGCTTGATAGGCTTGTGCTTGGTTTGATATTGCGAGCTTTTTGCCGTGGCGAGTAAAAAAAGTTTGTAAATTGGGCACGCGGCGATGATCGATATTGGTATCCGTTTTGTTTTGTCCCCAATTCTTTTTTGCTGGATAAAGTGCAAAGTTTTTGCGCATATCTTCATGCACTAATTGTTGCAGATCGATCCCAAGCTTGCGGTACGCGCGAATAATTACATCAGTGCATACACCGTATTGCGCCGGTACATCCCCCATGGGGTAGGTGATTTTAAAGTAGGCTCCGTTGTAGGTTACCCGCTCTTGCGTTTGCGCCACTGCTGCTGCAATTAGTTGCTGGGTCTTATCTGCGTGCGCGGTAATATTTTCTGCGTTGCAATATTGTGCGACGAGAAATATCAACCCGCTGAGAAAAGATGTTAATAATTTAGTCATCGGACTTATCCTTAAGTTTAAATTACGTATAGGGGGTTACTCTTCAGTCTGGAGGTTTACTGCTGAGTTTTGCTGTTCCAATACAACAGCTTGGCAAAAGGCGCTACTGTTTTTTCCAAAAGCATAATTATCGTTAACCCTAATAAAACGCCGCCGCTATTGGCAAGAATATCCATTCCGCTAAATGTGCGCGGCGGATTGAAATACTGGCCGACTTCAATCGCAATGGAGTAGGCAATTAAAAATGCTGCGCGTTGCCATATAGGCCAAGTCGGCCGCGCAAAACTAATCGAAAATGCTGCAATACAGTAACCCGTAAAGTGCATCAGCAAATCATTAAACACTGGAATGTTATTTTCAGGGTGGGGTGTTAAACCCAGGTAGGTATAAATCGCTAACAAGCCATAAAATTGCATCACGCACAAACAACGCCAAAGCATAATTCGCTCTCCGTAAAAGTTCGGCAGAGCATAACAGTTTTTTGAAGTGGGCTGATGTAACGATTGCGTTCAGCAATAGGGTTATTGCCGGGCTAATTTACTTGACCAGTGCGACTAGCGGTTCTGCGGCGTATAGGTCTTGCGGGACATTAATATTAAAAAAAGGATCGTAGTTTTCTACTGCAAATTCTACTTCCACCAGCTTTTGTTGTTTGATCCAATCCTGTAGGCGGGGTGTATCGCCCGTTTGCAGTTGTTGATCAATCTTACCCAACAGCGATGCATGCCAGAGTGCAAAAATAGGGTGGGTACGATCCTGGGATTTGGCGACGGCGAGCTGCGCATGTTGGCCTGTGGCAGCATCGAATAAACGAGTAACCAAATCGGCAGGAAAGAAGGGCGTGTCCGATGCAAAGCTGGCCAGCCATTCCGCATCCGGGTTCTTGGTTTGCATCCAGGATAAACCCGCGTGAATACCTGCCAGCGGGCCGAGATTGCCGGGGTAAACATCTGGAATCACCGGCAGGCGAGTGCGGGCGAAACGCAGGCTATTGCCGTTGGCGTTGAGTAGCAGTTGGCTAACTTGTGGCTGGGCGCGCTCGACAGTCCGTTGTAGTAGTGTTTTGCCACCCAGAGGCAGCAGGCATTTATCACCCCCGCCCATACGCTTGGCAAGTCCGCCGGCAAGAATAATACCGACAACGGATTGGAAATTACTCATAGGTGTTTTTGACTGGCTCAGAATTATCGTTGGCGATTAATCTGGTGCGCATCCTAGTGTTTGGCACATTAATCATTGTTTGCATATAGTGTCTAGTGTAGCTGTTGAGTGAGCGCATCACCATGATTTTTATGTGAAGTGCTGACCAGTGTGTGGATTTGCCACAAACTTTCCCTCCTTTGTAATTCCCTATAGGATTCGCACCTTGTCTATTCAATGTGTTTCCGTGATGGACAATATCACGATAATCAATAAGGAAAATGGATGATGCAGGTTTCTTCCCAGCACTTTTTTTCATTTCAATCCCGGTTGTTCTGGGCGATTTTTTTAGTCGCTGCATTGATTGCAGCTGTAGCCGCCATCAAGTTGATGTTTGTGGCTGCACCGGGTCTCAATGTCGATATCACCTTTTCCCGCGAACAAGCCGTTGCCGCTGCGCAGCAATTCCAACAGCGTCAATTTCCGGAGTTAACCACCGAGCGCTCTGCCACTGTGTTTGTGAGTGATCGTGGCTTGCAAAATTATGTGGAGTTGGAAGCGGGTGGGGTCGATGCATTTCAACAGTTGATCCCGCAGTTGGATGCGGTGACGCACTACTGGAAAGTGCGCAATTTTGCAGCGGGGCAAGAGGAAGAGTTAATTATGGCGTTCAGCCCGCGCGGCGAGCCAATCTCGTTTGCGTATTTGATGCCAGATAAAACACCGGGAGCCGCGTTAGATGAGTCTGCTGCGCGTGAGCTTGCCGAGGCGGGCGCACGCTCTTTTATGGGCGAGCGTTTCAACGCTTATAAAACCTTGGAGACTAAACAAAAACGCCAAGCGTCCGGGCGTGTGGATTACAGTTTTACCTATGAGCACAGCAGTCTTAGTGCAAACGAGGCGCGCTTTCGGCTGGAGTTGAAAGTGGCGGGCGACAAATTAATCGCCGTCGATACCTTCAAACATATCCCCGAGGCTTTTGATCAGCGCTTTAATGAAATGCGTTCGCTCAACACCCAGATTAGTCAAATCGCCAGTTATTTTATGGCGGTACTGTTTGGCTTGGGCGGTTTGGCAGGTGGCGGAATCTGGTTGTTTCGTCGCCACCAACTTCGCTGGGTAAATGCGTTTTGGCCGGCATTGGTGGTTGGGGCTGGTCTGGCCGGCGCTGTATTTGCCAATTTGCCTATGGCCTGGATGAACTACCAAACCACCAGTTCGGCGCAGACATTTTTATTTCAACAGCTGGCGCAGGCCGGGGGGGTATTGGTATTTGCCAGCCTCGCATTTGCTACGATTTATGCAATCGCCGAGGGTTTGACGCGCATGGCATTTGCCGATCATCCGCGTCTGTGGGATATGTTTCGCCCAGCAGCTCTTTCGCCAGAAGTACTTGGGCGAGTGCTGGGTGCCTATGCATGGACGGGATGCTTTCTGCTGTATGCGATGGTGTTTTATTGGTTTAGCTCAACGGTGTTGGGCTGGTGGCAGCCTGCTGGAATGAATTCTGATCCTAATATTCTTGCCAGCTGGCGTCCGGCACTGGCACCGATTTTTACCGCGTTACAGGCGGGAACTTGGGAGGAGTGCGTATTTCGTGCGATTCCCTTGGCGCTGGCGGTCTTGATTGGCAATCACTTTGGCATACGCAATAAATTGGTGATTGTCACCCTGATTTTGCAGGCGCTGATTTTTGCAGGCGTGCATGCTAATTATCCCAACCTGCCAGGCTACAGCCGTCTGATTGAATTGTTTATTCCAGCGCTTGCATTCGGTTTGGTGTATCTGCGTTTTGGTTTGATGATCTGCATGATCACGCATTTTGAATACGATTTGGTGTTGATGAGCCTGCCGATTTTTACCGCTGATGATGCCAGCCTGTGGTTTGACCGCCTGCTGGTGATTCTCGCTGGCGCTGCGCCTTTGCTGGCATTGGCATGGGCGCGTCTGCGTGGTGGTCGGTGGGCGGCGTTGGGTAGCGAATGGCGCAATGGTGCACCGGTTGATCTGGTGCCAGACGCATCGCCAAGTACCCCAGCTGAAGCGTTCAGTATAGGTGCGCCACTCAGTATTAAACCTCTGTGGCTGGCCGTTATCGCCCTTGCGGCGATGGTATTGATCGGCCTGGGTGCAAATCGCACATCGCGCCTGGAGTGGCCGCAATACGAAATTGATCGCGCCCAAGCTGGCCAGCAAGCCGAACAATATTTACAGGAGCGTGGCGTGCTATTGGAAGGTGAATGGCGGCGAACAATTACGACGCACAATGGTGAATACCAGACGCGCAATTTTGTGTGGCGTCAGGCTGGAGCTGAGAAAACCCAAGAGCTCATCGGTAAATATTTGGATACCCCCTTCTGGGTCGTTACCTGGCGTAAATTTGACGGCCCGGTAGAGGATCGTTCCGAGTATTGGCAGGCGTGGATTTATCCCGACGGGCGTTTGCACGAACTGGTACATCAATTACCGGAAGGGCGTACCGGCGCTAAGTTGACGCGCGGCCAAGCGAAAGCCAAGGCAATGGCATGGATAATTGAAAATGGCTGGGGAAATCTAGCCACGCTGGAAGAAAAATCAGTTGAAGAAATCCTGCGTCCGGCGCGTCGTGATTGGGCAGTGACTTATCTCGATAAGCAGGCGTTTGATCAGGGCAATGGACGGGCTGCCATTGTTATCAAGTTGGCCGGCGACGAGGTGACCAGCTATGTCCGTACTATCGATATCCCACAGGAGTGGACCCGCGCCGAAACTGAAGCCTATTCCCGCGAGCAGCCCTATAACATTGTCTCCAAGTTGGCCTTATTGGTTTTGGTGGGGCTCGCGGTAGTGTGCTTTTTCCGCAAATCCAGCGGGCGAAAATTCAGCCTTATCGCTGCATTACCCTGGGTGCTGTTGATCGTGTGTGCCAATACTGCTGTGTCACTGCTCTGGATCGATCAAGCGCTGACTAATTTCCAAACCACTATGGGCTGGTGGATGCAAATCGGCATGTTGTTGGTTGGTTTAGGCATAGGTGCCAGTGTGATAGGGGCTTTGGTATTTTTCATCGCACAAGCGCTGCACACCGAGCGTCCGCGGATCGGTGCAAATTTGACCGGTGATTTTGTGCTGGGAGTCGTCTTGGCTTTGGCCTTGGTGGCTTATCGCGCGCTGATAGAGTTGCTATTGCCAACTATTTGGGCGCCTACACCTTACTCAGCTGATTTGGCGACAGCTGTACCTTGGCTTACTGTAGTGCTCAATGGTGTTAAAGCACTCTTTCCAAATCTAATGATTTTGATGCTGGTGCTCGGATTGTCCCGCTTTTTAACCAAGACCTGGCGCTGGTGGTTAGTTGGGGCAATGGTTGCGTTATGGTTGATTGCATCATCGCTGGCGAGCAGGGAATTTATGCTTACCTTTGCCTATCAACTGTTTAGCTTGATGATGGCTGGTCTTGGTTTCTTGTTAATTCGTCGTCAGCAATCAGGCGTCGCGCTGGCAATGCTAGGATCTATTGTCGCGTTGAATCAATTGGGGGTAATGCGTGCAATTTATTCAGATGCTATGTGGCAGGGCCTATTAAGTTTTGTGATTTGTCTTGCTCTTACCTACGTATTACTCCGGCATTGGTATGCACGTGGGGTAGAATAGCCCACATTGCTAGCGTCATCGAAAGGCACTGCAATCAGTGCCTTTTTTGTTTATCGCCTTTTTGCGGGTGCTTGTTGCGCTTGGTCTATATGAGGAGCAGTAGTATGGAATTAAATCTCGACAATTTTCGCCGCGAATACACCCAAGGTGGATTGGAGCGCGTTGACTTGTTGGATAATCCCCTTGAGCAATTTGACCGCTGGATGCAGCAGACAATCAAAGCAGGTATTCCCGACCCGAATGCGATGACTATCGCCACGGTAGATGCGGCTGGTCAGCCATCGCAGCGCATAGTGCTATTAAAACATCTGGATGAAAAAGGCTTTGTGTTTTACACCAATCTGAATAGTCGTAAAGCGCAAGAGCTAAAACAAAACCCCAAAATCAGTTTGCATTTTCCCTGGCACTTTTTGGAGCGACAGGTAAAAGTGTGCGGTGTGGTAGAACAATTGTCGAAAGCAGAAGTGTTGAAATATTTTGTCTCGCGCCCGCGCGATAGTCAGTTGGGAGCTTGGGCTTCACAGCAGAGCCGCCCGATTTCGTCGCGCGCGCTCTTGATGCAGCAATTTGATGCCATGAAAAATAAATTTGCCAAGGGTGAAATTCCGGTTCCAGACTTTTGGGGCGGATTTAGGGTTAAACCTCATCAAATTGAATTCTGGCAAGGCGGTGCTGCGCGCCTGCATGATAGTTTTCAATACAACTTGCAATCCGATGGCTCTTGGTTAATTCAACGCCTTGAACCATGATGCATTGGCTATGATGAAATTTATCGCATTAAAAAATTCTGGCGGCGTTGATCAGTTGGAATTGCAAACCATGGCAGTTCCGCAGCCAAACGCCGATGAAGTATTAATCCGTGTGTATGCTGCAGGCATCAATCGCCCGGATATTTTACAGCGGCAAGGTGCGTATCCAGCGCCTGCCGATGCATCACCTATTTTGGGCTTGGAAGTAGCGGGTGAGATTATTGCCTGCGGTGAAAAAGTGAAACGCTGGCAGCTTGGCGATAAGGTTTGCGCGTTGGTCAATGGCGGTGGTTATGCGGATTATTCGCTGGCACCTGCCGCTCAGTGTTTGCCAATACCAGCGGGGTTTTCCTATGTGCAAGCTGCCGCGCTGCCCGAAACGTTTTTTACGGTGTGGCACAACCTATTTCAACGCGCGCACTTAACAGCGGGCGAAAGTGTGTTAATTCACGGCGGTGCAAGCGGTATAGGCACGGCGGCAATTCAGTTGGCGCGCGCTGCGGGTGCGCAAGTATTTACAACGGCCGGGTCAGCTGAAAAATGTGCGGCAATTAGTGCGCTCGGTGCGATTTCCATTCATTACAATGAACAGGATTTTGTTGCGGTCATTAAAGAGCATACGCAGGGGCAGGGCGTGAATGTGATTTTGGATATGGTCGGTGGCGATTATATCCAGCGCAATATTTCGGCCGCTGCAAAAGAGGGGCGTATCGTGAATATCGCCTTTTTGCAGGGCAGCAAAGCCCAATTGGATTTTATGCCCTTGATGTTAAAGCGGCTCACCTTGACTGGCTCCACACTGCGCTCTCAATCCACAGCAACCAAAGCCACAATTGCCCGCGAGCTGGAAGAGAAAGTCTGGCCACAATTAAACAATAAAACTATTGAGCCGGTGATTGATTCAGTATTTCCTTTTGCGCAGGTTGCCGCTGCACATATGCGTATGGAATCGAATCAACATATTGGGAAAATAATATTAACTTTAGGTGAATAGTAGGCTTTCGTTTTTTTCGGCGAATGTATTCATTCGCCGTCACTCCCACTTGCGGGAGTCCAATGGTTGCAAGTAAACCTATGGATCCTCGCTGCGCGAGGATGACGATTCCCTACTTAATTTCTAATTAGCTGTTAAATTAAAGTGAAACTAATATGAAAAGTTCTCGTCGTCCCCTCGATGGCATTCGCGTAATCGAAATCGGCCAGTTACTCGCTGGGCCTTTTGCGGGCTGTATGCTTGGTTATTTCGGTGCAGAAGTAATAAAAATCGAACCGCCGGAGGGGGATCCTATTCGCGGTTGGCGGGTATTGGAAAATGGCACATCGCATTGGTGGCGTAGTATCGGGCGCAATAAAAAAAGTATTACGCTGGATTTAAAAAAACCTGAAGGTCAAAACATTGCGCGACAGTTAATGGATACTGCTGACGTAGTAATCGAAAATTTTCGCCCAGGGGTGATGGAAAATTGGGGACTGGGCCCCGACGAGATTAAAAAAACGAATCCCAAGCTGGTATATGCGCGCATTTCCGGTTACGGTCAAACAGGCCCCTATGCCAGCAAGCCGGGTTTTGCCTCTGTCTGCGAAGGTATGAGCGGTTTTCGCTATGTAAATGGTTTTCCCGATCAAGCACCGGTGCGACCTAATCTGAGTATTGGCGATACGATTTCTGGCATTCACGCAGCGCTCGGTATCGCATTGGCTTTATTGGAGCGCGAGCGAAATGAAAACGGCGGGGGGCAGGTGGTAGATGTTGCGCTCTATGAGTCGATGTTTAATTTAATGGAAGCCGTGGTGCCGGAATTTTCCGGTGCGGGTGTGATTCGCGAGCCTTCCGGCACCACGGTGACGGGCATTGTGCCTACCAATACCTATCGCTGCAAAAATGGTAAATACGTAGTGATTGGTGGCAATGGTGATTCGATCTTTCAGCGCTTGATGGAAATTGCCGGTCATCCGGAAATGGCCAATGATCCGCGCATGGCTAATAATGCAGGGCGTGTTGCCCACGAATTGGAGATTGATAATGCATTGGCGGCATGGTGCATGAGTAAAGATGCCGATGAAATTTTGCAATTGTTGGAGCAGGCGCGCGTGCCCGGTGGGCCAATCTACAATGCGCAAGATATGTTTGCTGACCCGCACTTCAACGCGCGCGGTATGTTTGAGCAGGTCGAAATCAATGGCAAACCCTTAAAGATTCCGGCAATACTGCCTAAGTTGGCCGACACGCCTGGGCGCACTGACTGGCCCGGTGGTGAAATCGGCAGCCACACGCAAGAAACCTTGCAAGCGATATTAAATTTATCGCCAGCGCAAATTGCTGAGTTAAAAACCGCGGGTGTTATTTAAGGTAATCACAATGAAATTGAAATCCGGTTTGTATCGTCACTACAAAGGCAATGACTATTTTGTATTTCAGGTGGCGACGCACAGTGAAACCCGTGAACCTATGGTCTTTTATCGCTGCTTGTACGGCGACTATTCCTGGTGGGTGCGCCCATTAGATATGTTTATGGAAACGGTTGAGCTGGCGGGCGAAACCATACCACGCTTTCGTTTTGTGCGCGCATTAACCGAGCAGGAACTGGCAAATTATTTGGCGCCTTTAGTGGAAGTAAAAAATTCGTGAGTATTGTTGATCAAGAACATTATCCCGAGAGCGGCAAAAAATTTTCAGCAGAAGATAAACGTTGGATGGAATATGCCATCGCGCTCGCCGCAAAAGGTGAGGCGATTGGCGAGGTGCCGGTAGGCGCGGTCATTGTGCGGGATGAAAAAATCATCGGTGAAGGATTTAATCAACCAATAACCAGCCATGATCCAACTGCCCACGCTGAAGTCATCGCACTGCGCCAAGCGGCAAGTCAGGTTCAAAATTATCGTTTAGTCGGCGCAACCATTTATGTCACCCTCGAGCCTTGCACAATGTGTGTCGGAGCGTTAGTGCATGCGCGAATTGCGCGTTTGGTGTTTGGTACAACCGAAACTAAAGCGGGCGCAGTGGTGAGCAAGTCGCAATTATTGGATCACGATTATTTTAATCACAAGGTGGATTATGCAGGCGGTTTGATGGCGCAACAGTGCCAGCATCAACTCAGTGATTTTTTTGCGGCGAGGCGGGAGCAGAAACGTAAAGAAAAACAGGCGCGGCGAGAATTGGATTCGACGGGTTCCGTCGACTTGTGATGCGTGCTATTTAATTAAAAAGCATGGCTCAGAAATGAGTAGGGGCCACAAAAGTGGCCCCGTACAGTTACTATCCCTAAGTAGAAGTAGTCAATTTGCGTCGACTTCCTTTCGTATCCCTGACCGCCTTTCCTCTTGCGCTAGTGCAATCCTTTGATGTCATCCGACATCGCGTCCCTAACAGGTGGGCGCATCCATTGACCTTGCCTGGCCAGTGCACATCATTGTCTACTTCCTTGATGTGATCATTATCTCCCTAAGGCTAACGGCAGAATAGTCGCTAAAGTCGCTAGTTTTTGTGAGACATTGACTACACCCTAGATCACTTGAGCCTAGCCGAGCACTTACTTTATAACTTTATAGCAGGGAATATACTCACGCCCTGGCAATTTCATCCGGTTTTGGCGAGCAAAGGACTCCAATAACTCGTCTACCGGGTGCATGATTTCGTAATCCCCGTGCAATTCAAAGTGACCGTGTTGTTCAATGGCGAGAATACCTTCTTCTTTGACATTGCCTGCCACAATGCCGGAAAACGCCCGGCGCAGATTGGCGGCCAACTGGTTGACTGGCTGGTTCTTATGCAGTTCCAGATTGCGCATATTCTCGTGGGTTGGGGCAAAGGGCTGTTGTAGGTCGGGGCTGATTTTTAACTGCCAGTTAAAATAATAGGCATCGTCGCTGTGCTTGCGGAATTCGCGTACTTTTTTTATGCCCTCTTTCATTTCGTGGGCGACAGCAGCGGGATCATTAACGATAATTTTGTAGTGCGCTTGCGCCTCTGGGCCAAGTGTATCGCCAATAAATTTATCGATGCGAGCGAAGTATTCCGCTGAGCTTTCTGGGCCGGTAAAAATAAGCGGGAAGGGGATATCTTTATTATCGGGATGCAACAATAACCCCAGAATATATAAAATTTCTTCGGCGGTGCCTGCGCCACCGGGGAATACAATAATGCCGTGACCGAGACGTACAAACGCTTCGAGGCGTTTTTCAATATCCGGCATGATGGTGAGTTTATTCACAATCGGGTTAGGCGCTTCGGCAGCGATAATGCCCGGCTCGGTGATACCAATGTAACGGCCATTGGTAATACGTTGTTTGGCATGGCCGATGGTCGCGCCTTTCATTGGCCCTTTCATCGCGCCTGGGCCGCAGCCGGTGCAAATATCCAAACCGCGCAAACCCAATTCATAACCAACCACTTTGGTGTAGTCGTACTCAACGCGATTAATTGAGTGGCCTCCCCAGCAAACTACCAAGTTGGGATCAAGGCCGGGTTTCATCAAATTGGCATTGCGCAGCATGTGAAAAACTGCATCGGTAATGCCTTCCGATGTTTGCACATTAAATTTAGGATTGCCGTAGAGTTCATCATTGTTGTAAATCACATCGCGCAGTACGGTAAATAAATGCTCGCTAATACCGCGAATCATTTTGCCGCCGACAAATGCATTGACAGGTGCATTTTTGACAGACAGTTTTATGCCGCGCTCTTCTTGTACGATACTGATATCAAAATCTTTGTAACGCTCCAGCAGCTCTTTACCGTTATCGGTATCGTTGCCGGTATTGAGTACGGCAAGTGCGCAGCTGCGAAATAGTTTGTACAGGCCGCTTTGGCTGGAATCTAATAATTTGGTGACTTCTACTTTAGATAAAATATTCAGTTGGTCGATAGGGGCAATCAAGGCGCTGACGGTTTCAAGTTTGTTGGCGTCTTGAGTGATAGCTTGGTTGTGATTTTGGTTGCTCATAGTATTCCTTAGTATCGAAGATGCAGTAATTCCGGCTCGCCGTAGCAATCATTAGTTGTTTTTGCCTTCAATCGGCTATTCATTAATTTCGAGGTGATTAATAGTTCCGATATGTGGTTTGTTAATCCTTGAGTCAAGTGTAGTGGGATTTTGCGGGTTGTGTGTAGCGCTCTACTTGCTCAATCGCGAAATTGTCAGCAATATTACCGGCCAGTAATTTTTTTGAGTAAAAATTAAACAATATTTCAGTGAAAAGAGAGTGGTTATGGAGTATTTACCTTGTGTTGAAGTTCTAAGCCAATCCCATCTTCCAGTGGTCGCCAGTGTTATTTGGCTCCATGGTTTGGGCGCGGATGGAAATGATTTTGCTCCTTTGGTGCCCGAGTTGCGCTTGCCCAAGGATTTGTCGGTGCGTTTTATTTTCCCCCATGCGCCACAAATTCCGGTAACGATTAATGCGGGTTATGTGATGCCGGCTTGGTACGATATTTTAGAAATGAACTTGGAGCGCAAGGTTGATGAGACACAATTAGTTGCCAGCGCTGAAGCGGTTCAGTCTTTAATTGAGCGCGAAATTTCGCGCGGTGTAGCGAGTGAAAATATTATTCTGGTAGGTTTTTCTCAGGGCGGTGCAGTGGCTTATCACGCGGGGCTGACCTATGCAAAACCGCTGGCGGGGCTGTTAATTTTGTCGAGTTATTTTGCCACGCACGCCAGTGCCAGTATTGACCCCGCCAACCAGCACACGCCGATCTTAATTCAGCATGGCAGCCGCGACCCGGTTGTGAGTGAAACGCTGGGTCAGCGCGCATATCGCCTGTTGCAAGATCGCGGTTGTAATGTGAATTATGAATCCTACCCTATGGAGCATACGGTTTGCATGGAACAAGTTGCCTCCATGTCAAAATGGATTCAAGCGGTGTTGCTGAAATAATTACTCGGTCAAACAAGCTGGGTCAAATTGGTATTCATCGTTGAGCCAGGCAAGTATTTCTTGTGCGTAGGGGTTGTTATGAAATTGTCGATAAGTCGCGCGCAGATTTTGTCGCTCTTCTTGTGTAAGTTTTTTTAATCCCAGATCTTGTAATTGATATATATCCCGTTGTAATTGCTCTGCCAGTTCCGCACCGCAAAGGTTGTTGCAAATTTGAGTAAACGCGCTACTGGCGGAGTAGTGTGTTTGCTCGCAATAAGCTAGCGGCAAGCTGGCCAAGGGGATTTGTGATAACCAGGGTTGATTCATCGGGTTGACTGCATGCCCGGCAACTTTGTCGGCAAGCTGGCTGTGGCTCTGATCAAATGCGCGCAACTGCAGTAGATTGGATTTTACTGCGCCGTCGTTAACAGGGTAGTTATCCCACAGAAATGGCTTGCGGCCGATTAGCTCAGTTACTTGCGCCAGGTGTTCGGCGGAGTATTGTGCCGAGCAAACTTTTTCACCAGTCCAAAATATATCGATACTTTTATCCAATTGTTGCGCAAAAGTTTGCCAGTAATTCTCTGGCATAGTGCCGAACACCTTTTCTAATACTGGATCAAAACTGTAATAGGTTGGGCAAAAAATAATTTTTTTTGCATTGCTGATCGCTGCTGCTTGATGGGCGATATCCGTTTGAATCTGCGCGAGTTGTGGAATATCACCGCGCATGTCATCAAATAAAATACACAGTATGTCTGGCGCTAACTGGTTGATCTGTTCAATGCGTTGATTGAGCTGTGCGCGTTGATCGCGTGAGTCGCTCAGATAAATTTCATGGGGGCTAAGGCCAATGCCAAAGTCCACATTCGCGCTGCGATAAAACTGACGTAAGTTAATCAACTCTTCTTTTGTTTTCGCAGACCAATCTTGTTGCCAATCCATGCGTAAATTTTTGTCGCTTTTTGGTGCATAGATGTAAAAATTGTACTTATTTAGCGCAAGAAATTGCGCGTAATTTTTTCGATCTTCCCAGCTCCAGCTGCGGCCAAAAAAACCTTCGATAACTCCAAGAAAGGGAACACTGTTTTTATTTATTTGCATGCAAGGGGCCTAAGGGCTGTACGGTTAATAGTTGCTGCGGGATTTTTAGTGGTTAAGGGGATTTTCACATCATTTCAATATATTTATCGCTTTAGTAAACACTGCGCTTTAATTGACACTCAAAACCCATCTGCCTATCATAGCGGCCTTTTTAAACAGCGCAATTCTCGCAGCAATTATGCTGTTTTTGTGTTGTTGTCACGCAACGACTGCTGCTTTTATTGAGATGAATGTTCGGCGCATTCGTAACTTGCCAGTTTGGTTTGCGCTGAAACGCTTAATTCTAGGATGGTAAGCATATAACTTTGAAACTGGTAGGAAGGTTATCCTTCACTACTTGTCGGAGTCGGGTCGGACTCAAACCAACAGAATAGAAATCAACCACTTGTTTAGGTATATCGCCTAGGCATTTTTGTTTGTGGAGTAGAAATGACTAACCCTGATGTGCGTCCTACCGATTTGCCCTCGTGGAAAACCCTTGCTGCCCACGCAGCTCAAATGAAGTCCCAGCACCTGAAAGACTTGTTTGCCGCTGACGATAACCGTTTTGATAAGTTCTCCCTGCAATTATCCACTCTACTGTTCGATTACTCCAAAAATTTAATAACCGATGAAACCAAAGCCGCATTGCTCGCGTTGGCGAAGGAGTCGAATGTTGAGAGTTGGCGCGGCAAAATGTTTGCTGCAGAGCACATCAATGCCACAGAAGATCGCGCTGTTATGCATGTTGCCCTGCGCGATAAATCCTCCAATCCTATTGTGATTGACGCGGCTGATGCCCGTCCGGCGATTAATGCCGAGCTAGAGCGTATGCGCAAACTGAGCGAAAAACTGCGTTCAGGCGAGTGGATCGGTTTCACCGGCAAGACCATTACTGACATTGTTAGTATCGGTATTGGCGGTTCCAATTTAGGCCCGTTGATGGTCTGTGAAGCGCTCAAGGATTACAGCGATAAACGCTTCACCATGCATTTTGTTTCCAATATTGACGGGGTGCAGATTGCTGAAGTACTCGCTGGCTTGAATCCTGAAACCACCTTATTTGTTATCTCATCCAAAACCTTCACCACCCAAGAAACCATGACTAATGCGCGCACTGCAGAGCAGTGGTTTATGGCGGCGGCAGGTGATAAGGCGGCAATTGCCAAACATTTTGTTGCGGTATCGACGAATCGCAAGTTGGTTACTGCCTTTGGTATAGCAGAAGAAAATATTTTTGATATGTGGGATTGGGTCGGTGGCCGCTTCTCGCTCTGGTCGGCCATTGGTTTGCCGATTGTGTTGTCGCTTGGGTACGAGCTGTTTGATGAGTTGCTGCAAGGCGCTTATGAAATGGATCAGCATTTCCAAACCGCACCGCTGGCGGAAAATGCGCCGGTAATGTTGGCCTTGGTGGGTATCTGGAACCGCAACTTCCTTGGTTATCCGGCACAGGCGCTGCTTCCTTACGATCAATGCCTGCATCGCTTCCCTGCTTATATGCAGCAAGCGGAGATGGAAAGTAACGGCAAATCGGTGAACTGGGCGGGCGAACAGATCAGCTACGGCAGCGTGCCCTTGGTGTGGGGCGAGGTGGGGATCAATGGCCAACATGCGTTCTATCAAATGCTGCATCAGGGGACGGATATTATCCCTGCTGATTTTATTGGTTCGATCGCACCTACAGTGGCGGTAGAAGGGCATCACGATGCGTTGATGGCGAACTTCTTTGCCCAGACTCAAGCGCTGATGCTGGGTATTGATGCGGATCAGGTGCGTCGTGAATTAAGTGCCAAAGGCATGAGTCCTGCACGCATCGAAGAGATTGTGGAACACAAGGTGCATCGCGGTAATCGCCCCACCAATACATTCTTACTGAACAAGGTCGATGCGCGCTCACTCGGCGCCTTAATCGCGCTTTATGAGCACAAAATTTTTGTTCAAGGTATCATTTGGCGCATTCATTCATTCGATCAATGGGGTGTAGAGCTGGGCAAAGTGTTGGCCGCCGGTATTCAGCCTGAGCTGGATCTGGCCAAAGAGACCAATTCCAAGCACGATGCATCCACGCGCAATTTGATCGATTTCTACAAACGCGCCAAAGCGCAAAGTAATCAAGAGTAAGTAATCAGCTAGCTGAGAGACAGAAAAACCAAAGCGCCGGGCAACGTACCCGGCGCAATTGTGCGCAAACCCAAGGTTTGCGATAGATACAGCCCCACGAGCAATGGTATTCCCATGACTGATGTATTGAACACAGATCCACGACTTATTGAAATTACCGAGCGAATTATTAGCCGCAGCCGCGACTCTCGCGCTGCCTACCTCGCACGGGTGAATAAATTCCGCCGCAAAGGGCCTGCGCGTCATAATCTGGGTTGTGCCAACCTTGCCCATGGGTTTGCCGCCTGCAATACCGCCGATAAAGAGGCGTTGGCCGAAGGTCAGGCAGCTAATATCGGAGTAGTCAATTCCTATAATGAAATGCTTTCGGCGCACGTGCCATACGGTGAGTATCTTGAGCCGATAAAAGCAGCGGCCAAAGAAATGGGCATGACCGCGCAAATGGCGGGTGGTGTTCCGGCGATGTGTGATGGCGTAACTCAGGGTTTCCCTGGCATGGAGCTATCGCTGTTTAGTCGCGATGTGATCGCAATGAGTACCGCGATTGCGCTCTCCCACGATATGTTTGACAGTGCTATCTGCCTTGGCGTGTGCGATAAAATCGTTCCAGGTTTGATGATTGGTGCGCTGTCGTTTGGCCAGTTGCCCATTATTTTTATCCCCGCAGGTCCCATGACTCCCGGGTTACCTAATGCGGAAAAAGCCAAGGCGCGCCAATTGTTTGCCGAGGGCAAAGTGGGCCGTAAAGAGCTGTTAGCGGCTGAGAGTGCCTCGTACCACAGTGCGGGCACCTGTACCTTTTACGGTACGGCTAACACCAATCAAATGTTGATGGAAATCATGGGCATACATCTGCCCGGCAGTACCTTTATCAACCCTTATACGCCCATGCGTGAAGCGCTTACACGCGCCTCGGTGCACCAGTTGGCACGTATTACCCGCGATGATCCTGTCACTCTTGCCGATATAGTCACCGAAAAATCTATTGTGAATGGCATAGTGGGTTTGATGGCAACGGGTGGGTCAACTAATCATGCTATGCATATAGTTGCTATCGCTCGCGCTGCAGGCGTATTGATTAACTGGCAGGATTTGTCTGACATTTCAGATATAATTCCGCTCATGTGCCGAATCTATCCGAATGGTTTGGCCGATGTAAATCGCTTCCAAGCGGTAGGCGGTATGGGCTTCCTGATGCGCGAGCTGCGCAACGCCGGTCTGTTGCATGACGATGTTAAAACGGTCATGGGTGGCGCAGGTTTGTCTGCTTATACCAAAGAACCATTCTTGGAGAACGGTGAAATAATTTGGCGTGACTGCGTGCAGGAAAGCCTTGATGATGCGGTGTTGCGTCCAGTTGCCAAACCTTTCGCCCCAGAGGGTGGCATGCGTTTGCTCAAGGGCAATATTGGTCGCTCGGTAATCAAGATCTCAGCCGTTAAGCCGGATCATCGCAAAGTGGTTGCCCCTGCAGTTGTGTTTCACAGCCAGGAAGAGTTGCAATCAGCGTTCAAACGCGGTGATTTAGAGAAAGATTTTATTGCAGTTGTGCGTTTTCAGGGGCCAAAAGCCTGCGGTATGCCGGAGCTGCACAAGCTCACTCCACCCTTGGGTGTATTGCAGGATCGTGGTTTTAAGGTCGCGCTCCTGACGGATGGTCGGATGTCGGGCGCCTCTGGTAAGATTCCGGCAGCGATTCATATGACACCGGAGGCCTTGGATAACGGCCCTATTGGCCTGATTCGCGACGGCGATATGATTGAGTTGGATGCTGAATCCGGCACCTTACAATTGCTGGTTAGTGAGGAAGAGCTCAGCGCTCGCCAACCAGCCCAATGTGATTTATCAGCTGTTCACTCTGGCATGGGACGCGAGTTATTTGCACCCCTGCGTGCCACAGTTGGCTTGGCTGAAGAAGGAGCTACAGTGTTTAACTGGTAACAACCCGTTAAATCCCGGACCCCGGACCCATGTTCGGGGTCTTCGTTTTTAAAAAGTAAATCCACTTTTCAAGATTCACAAACAGGATTACCCCTCATGCTTGAAGCATTTGATTTTGTCATCTTTGGCGGCGCTGGCGATTTGGCTTTGCGCAAGTTGATCCCAGGTCTTTATCGCGCCCATCGTGAAGGCTCGTTGGCTGCAGGTTGTCGCATTATTCCCACTTGTCGCAATCTTCAAATGGTTGCTGAATATAAAGACAAAGTGCGTGATGCAGCAGAAAAACACCTCAATGCAGATGAGTTTGATGCTGCAGCTTGGGAGGAGTTTGCCAAATGTTTGGTTCCAGTATTTGTTGATATTGCCACTAAAGATGAGCACTGGGATGCTCTGGCGCAATTGCTGAATTCGGGCGGCAATAGCCAGCGCGTTTTTTATCTCTCAACCCCACCTTCTGTCTTCAGTATTTGCTGTAAGCATTTGCATGAAATGGGGCTGATTACCGATAAGGCGCGTGTAGTGGTAGAAAAGCCGCTCGGTTACGATGCCAAGACTGCCGAAGAAATTAATAGTCAAATCGCTGAATATTTCCGCGAAGAAGCCATCTTCCGTATCGATCATTATCTCGGTAAAGAAACCGTACAAAACTTGCTGGCTCTGCGTTTTGCCAATGGCATGTTTGAGCATTTGTGGGACGCTAAATCCATCGACCATGTACAAATCAGTATTTCTGAAACGGTTGGTCTTGAAGGTCGCGCTGGTTTCTATGATGGTGCTGGTGCACTGCGCGATATGGTACAAAACCATATTCTGCAATTGCTTTGTCTGGTGGCGATGGAGTCACCCAATAAGATGACTGCTGATCGTATTCGTGCCGAAAAATTAAAAGTATTGGAGAGCTTGCGTCCATTACAAGGCAATACGGTTAAGTACAATACTGTGCGTGGTCAATATGTCGCGGGTGAAATGGACGGTAAAGCGGTTCCAGGTTATCTCGATGAGTTAGGTCAAGCCAGTAATACTGAAACATTTGTGGCTATTCGTGCCTATATCGATAGCTCTCGCTGGGCCAACGTACCGTTTTATCTGCGCACCGGTAAGCGCATGAAGCAGCGTTTTGCTGAAATCGTAATTCAATACAAAGATGTTGCGCATCGTGTCTATCCCGAATCAGCAGGAATTGCCACGCCCAATCGTTTGATTATTCGCTTGCAACCGGAAGAGAGCATTAAAATTATCATGGTCTCCAAAGACTTGGAGAAGCATGAGACTCACTTGCGTCCGGTGGTATTAAATCTGAACTTTGCCGACACCTACAAAGACTTCTACTCCGATGCCTACAAACGTTTGATGCTGGATGCCGCTGCCGGTGACGCCAGCTTGTTTATTCATCGTGCCGAAGTTGACGCGGCTTGGGCTTGGATTGACCCGATTATCGAAGCTTGGCAGCGCCCGGAAAACAAACCGCACGGTTATATGGCCGGTAGTTGGGGGCCGCAAGCATCCGCACAATTGATGGCAAGTGATCGCCGTCGTTGGTTCTCTATCGATGAAGTGTTGTCTGGAGCAGATCAGGAATGGTAAGCGAGCGTTTGTTTGAAAGTCGTGCGGAGATGATTGCTGCGCTGCAGGCAGAGTGTGAGTCCGCTTTACGTGAAGCAATTGAGGATCGCGGTGAGGCAACTTTTATGGTGTCTGGTGGCAGTACCCCAGAGCCACTGTACAAAGCACTGAGCGATGCGGATCTTAACTGGGAATCTGTCTACGTTGCTCTTGTTGACGAACGCTGGGTTGAGTTTGAACACGACAAAAGCAATGAAGCCTTTACCGTAAAACATCTGATCCAAAATAAAGCGGCTGTTGCCAACTTGGTCGGCATGAAAAATTCTGCGGCAACCGCAAGCGAAGGTCTTGAAGATTGCGAAGCGGCTTATCAGCAACTGGCGCAACCTTTTGATATAACAATTCTGGGAATGGGCTCCGATGGCCACACGGCCTCTTTGTTTCCCCATGCCCAGGGTTTGGATGAGGCGTTAAATCCCGATTCGTCACAATTGTGCGCAGCGATTACCGCTAACCAAAGTGAAGTGACAGGTGCAATTGTTGAGCGTATGACCTTGTCTTTGGCTGGCTTGCTGCGTTCTAAATCAGTGGTGTTGTTAATCACTGGCGATGAGAAACTGGCCGTATTGCGCGCAGCGCAAGCTGGGTCAGATGTAAAAGAAATGCCTATACGTGCGGTATTACAGCAGCAAAAAGTGCCCGTTGTGATTTACTGGGCACCTTGATTTTTTACTGAATATTGAACTGATCTTCGATCAGTTTTTCAAATTTTTTTGAACAACGAGGGACATACAGTGGCTTTAACTATCGATCAAATTGTCAGAGTAGCGCCAGTCGTACCCGTTATGGTGGTAGAGCGTATTGAAGATGCTGTGCCTTTAGCCAGAGCGCTTTATAACGGTGGTTTAAAAGTATTGGAAATTACTTTGCGTACACCTTGTGCGCTCGATGCCATCAGCGCCATGGTAGAAGACTTGCCCGATGATGCAGTTATCGGTGCGGGCACCATTATCACCCCGGCAGATTTGGAAAAAGCCGTAAAGGCGGGTTCTACATTTTTGGTAAGCCCAGGCACTACTCCTGCATTAATTGAAGCCGCTAAAGCCTGCCCGGTTCCCTTACTTGCTGGCGTTGCTACGCCGACAGAAGCGATGAATCTCTATGTGCAGGGTTTTACTCACCAGAAATTCTTCCCGGCTGAAGCAGCGGGCGGCGTACCTATGTTGAAATCTATTGCTGGTCCATTGCCGCAAATTACTTTCTGCCCAACTGGTGGTATTGATTTGGCTAAGGCGCCCAGTTATTTGGCTCTACCCAATGTGCACTGTGTAGGTGGCACTTGGATGGCGCCGAAAGAGTTGATGAAAGCAGGGCGCTGGGATGAGATTGAGCGCTTGGCTCGCGAAGCAGCCAGCTTGCCGCGCGGTTAATCTGAGGGCGCCGCTTGCTGCGCCTTACAAATACAACAAACAGGGCGCAGTTAACAGCGCCTCTACAGCAAAAGAATCAGCGAATTTTTACTTAGGAGAATGTAATGATTAGAGTGGCAATTAACGGTTACGGTCGTATCGGTCGCAATGTACTGCGTGCTTTGTATGAATCAGGCAAGCGCAGCGAAATTCAAATCGTTGGAATCAACGATCTCGGTGATGCACATCTGAATGCGCACCTCACTAAATACGATTCGGTTCACGGTGGATTTGGCGGCACTGTGAAATTTGAAGGCGACACTATGTTCGTTAATGGCGATGCGATTCGTATTACCGCTGAGCGCGATCCAGCCAAATTGCCTTGGGGCGAATTGAATGTTGATGTTGTGTACGAATGTACTGGTATTTTCACCAGCAAAGAAAAAGCCAGTGCTCACCTTGCTGCCGGCGCTAAAAAAGTCATCATTTCTGCTCCAGGTACTGATGTAGATGCAACCGTAGTGTTCGGTGTAAATGACAAGGTATTGAAAGCTACCGATACCATTATCTCCAATGCTTCTTGCACCACTAACTGCTTGGCGCCAGTGGCAAAAGTATTAAATGATACCTTCGGTATTGTACAAGGTTCTATGACGACCATTCACTCTTACACCAATGATCAGGTGTTGTCTGATGTGTTTCATAAAGACATTTACCGCGCACGTTCCGCCACCCAATCAATGATCCCAACTACCACTGGCGCTGCCAAAGCGGTAGGTTTGGTGTTGCCTGAATTGAAAGGCAAGATGGATGGTATTTCTGTGCGCGTGCCTACCATCAACGTTTCTTTGGTTGACTTGAACGTACTGGTAGAAAAAGACGTAAGTGTTGAAGCAGTAAATGCAGCGATGAAAAAAGCGGCGGAAACTGAAATGCCAGGTGTATTGGCTTATGTAGACGAACCACTGGTGTCTATCGACTTTAACCACAACCCACACTCTTCAAACTACGATTCACTGCAAACCAAAGTGTACGGCAAGTGGGTAAAAGTGTTGGCTTGGTATGACAACGAGTGGGGTTTCTCCAATCGCATGTTGGACAACACAATTGCATTGATGAACGCTAAATAAGAGAGCCCCATCATGTTAAGACGTACAAAAATCGTCAGCACTTTGGGTCCAGCGTCTGAGTCGGCAGAGGTGTTGGAAAAATTAATTCTGGCGGGCGTGAATGTGGTTCGTTTGAACTTCTCGCACGGCTCACCGGAAGATCATAAGCGTCGCGCGGAAATGGTTCGTGAGCTGGCTGCTAAACACAATCGCTTTGTAGCGGTGTTGGGCGATCTGCAAGGACCAAAAATTCGTGTGGCACGTTTTGCCGAAGGCAAGATCCACCTTAAAGTTGGCGACAAGTTTATTTTGGATGCCGCCTTGGGGCGTGACGAAGGCAATCAACAACAAGTGGGAATCGACTACAAAGAGTTGCCCAATGATTGTAAGCCTGGCGATGTGCTGTTGTTGGATGATGGCCGCGTAGTATTAACGGTTGATAAAATCGAAGGTACTCGTATTTACACCACTACTAAAGTGGCAGGTCCTTTGTCGAACAATAAAGGTATCAACCGTCAAGGTGGCGGGTTAACTGCGCCGGCGCTGACTGAAAAAGATATTGCTGATATCAAAACGGCGGCTGAAATCGATGTGGATTATCTTGCGGTTTCATTCCCACGCTCTGCAGAGGATATGAATTTCGCGCGCAAGCTAATGGTGGCCGCTGGTGGCCGTGCCGGTCTGGTATCCAAGGTTGAGCGTGCCGAAGCCGTTGCCGACGACGAAACCCTGGACGGCATTATTATGGCGAGTGACGCTGTAATGGTGGCGCGTGGTGACTTGGGTGTTGAGATTGGCGATGCGGCGCTTATCGGTGTGCAAAAGCGAATCATTGCGCGTTCACGTGCGTTGAATAAAACGGTTATCACCGCAACGCAAATGATGGAATCGATGATTAATAGCCCGCTGCCAACACGTGCAGAAGTGTTTGATGTGGCTAACGCTGTGCTCGACGGTACCGATGCGGTGATGCTCTCGGCAGAAACCGCCGCGGGTAGTTTCCCGGTAGAAACGGTTGAAGCGATGGTGCGCATTATTCTCGGTGCGGAAAAACATCCTACTGCCAGTTTTGATAACTACCGTATGGATCAAGCGTTCAGCAGTATTGATGAGTCAATCGCATTGGCTTCTATGTTTACTGCCAACCACCTGGACGGTGTGAAAGCCATTATTTGTTTTACCGAATCGGGCAGTACACCACGTTTGATGTCTCGCGTAGGTTCACAATTGCCTATTTTTGCGTTCTCGCGTCATGTGGGTACCCAACGCAAAGTAGCGTTGTATCGCGGCGTGCAACCCATTGCCTTTGATACTGACAGTGTTCCTTGCGCAGAAGACTTTGTGCGAGCTATCGAGATGTTGAAGGCACAGGGTACATTGGTTAATGGTGACCTTGTGATTGTCTCTAGTGGCGATACCACTCTGTTGGGTGGTACCAATACGATGAAGATCTTGCGTGTTGATGACAAAATTATCTAATTGAAGATAATGAGAAAAAACGGCAGCTAGTCTGCCGTTTTTTTTGCCCAAAATTTATTTTTGTTATTGGAGTTTATTGCGATGCTACAAAAGACTGCTGCATTTGTTGTGTTTTTGTTCGCCAGTATGGCCGCTAGCGCGCTCGAACTAAAAGGAGACTGGCAGCAGGGGGGCGTCATTGTTGGCAAAGTGCCGCAGGGTACGCTCGTTGAGTATCGTGGTAAAAAGTTGCAGATATCGCCCGCGGGAGAGTTTGTTATTGGTCTGGGGCGCGACGCCGCGCGACATGCAAAAATTATTACAATCAGTAGCGACGGCTTGCGTCAAGAACATGAGTTTGCAGTGAAACAGCGCACGTACAATATTCAAAAAGTGACCGGTGTACCACAGCGGACGGTTGATCCAGATCCCGCACAAGTTGAGCGCGCCAAGCGCGAAGCGCAAATGTCGGCTGATGCGCGCAAAGGTGATTTGCCGCTGACTTTTTTTGCGCAAAAATTTATATGGCCACTAATTGGCCCGATCTCCGGTGTTTATGGCAGCCAACGTTTTTACAATGGTGTGCCTAACTCGCCCCATTACGGGGTCGATATCGCCAAGCCTGTGGGAACTCTGGTAAAAGCACCCGCTGGTGGTGTGGTGACCCTTGTGCATCCCGATATGTTTTTTTCCGGTGGAACCTTGATTATCGATCATGGTCACGGCCTCTCATCTACGTTTATTCATTTAAGTGAAGTGCTGGTAAAAAAAGGTGATGCAATCACCCAGGGCCAAATAATCGCTAAAGTGGGCAAAACCGGTCGCGCTACCGGTCCTCATCTCGATTGGCGGATGAACTGGTTTGAAGAGCGGGTCGATCCACAATTGTTGGTTGAGCCAATGCCTGAGTGAGCTCACCCTTTGCTTTTCGGTAATTTAAAATCCTAATTCCAGCTATAGATTCGCAGCTCTAGAGACAGGGCTGCGAAAGGCAGTGTAAGATAGCCGCCCCCCAGTTGGCCTAAGCGTGAACCAAGACCATGATAGATAAAAAATTACTCAGTATTTTGGTGTGCCCTGTTAGCAAGGGTGAGCTTGAGTATCGTGCCGAACAGCAAGAGTTGGTGTGTTGGGAGAGTGGTTTGGCTTATCCCATTCGCGACGGTATTCCAGTGATGCTCGAGCACGAGGCGCGCAAATTAAGCGCTGAAGAGCTAGAAAAACATCGCGCCTAATTAGGCATATTTTGATCTTGTCAACCTGATCGCATTAATTTGAACATTTAGTGGATGCATTATGAAGAGCGCTGAAATTCGCGACGCCTTTTTGAAATACTTTGAAAGTAAAGGTCACACCATTGTTGCCAGTAGTTCACTGGTTCCTGAAAATGACCCGACCCTGCTGTTTACCAACGCGGGTATGAATCAATTCAAAGATGTCTTCCTTGGCGGCGATAAGCGCTCCTACAATCGCGCCACCAGTTCCCAGCGCTGCGTGCGCGCCGGCGGTAAACACAATGATTTGGAAAATGTCGGTTATACCGCGCGTCACCATACCTTCTTTGAAATGTTGGGTAACTTCAGCTTTGGCGATTATTTTAAGCGCGATGCCATTACCTATGCGTGGGAATTTTTAACAGTCAGATTAAGTATTCCGGCCGAAAAATTGTGGGTGACAGTCTACGCGTCAGATGATGAAGCTTACGATATTTGGAGCAAAGAGGTAGGTGTACCTACCGAGCGTATTATCCGTATCGGTGATAACAAGGGCGCACCTTACGCATCCGATAACTTCTGGGCCATGGGTGATACCGGCCCTTGCGGCCCTTGCACCGAAATTTTTTACGATCACGGCGCGGATATCTGGGGCGGCCCTCCTGGCTCACCCGAAGAAGATGGCGACCGTTACATCGAAATCTGGAATAACGTATTTATGCAGTTTAATCGCACGGCTGACGGTGTTTTGCATCCGTTACCTGCGCCTTCTGTGGATACAGGAATGGGGCTTGAGCGTATTTCTGCGGTCATGCAGCATGTTCACTCCAATTACGAAATTGATTTGTTTCAACACTTACTGGCTGCAGCAGCTGAGGCAACCGGCACTAGCGATATGGAGAATAAATCCCTACGGGTGATTGCCGACCATATCCGCTCCTGTTCATTTTTAGTCAGCGATGGTGTGGTGCCCTCCAATGAAGGGCGCGGCTATGTGTTGCGCCGTATCATTCGCCGTGCGATTCGTCACGGTAATCAATTAGGTCAAAAGCAGCCTTTCTTCCATAATCTGGTGAAATCTCTGGCTGAGGTGATGGGTGAGGCCTATCCCGAGCTGCACAAAAATCAGGCGCAAATTGAGCGTGTATTACTGCAAGAAGAAGAGCAGTTTGAAAAAACACTCGATAAAGGCATCGCCGTTCTTGAAGATGCGCTGGCTAAACTCTCTGGCACCGAAGTCCCCGGTAAAGTAATTTTTACCCTCTACGACACTTATGGTTTTCCGGTTGACTTAACCGCTGATATCGCTCGCGAACGCGGCTTGACCATTGATCAGGCAGGTTATGAAGCGGCTATGGCTGAACAGCGCGCTCGCGCTCGCGCTGCCGGTAGTTTCAAAGTGGACTACAACGCTGCCGGCCTAGACTTACCTGCCAGTGAATTCCTTGGTTACAGCTCTTTAGCGGAGCAGGGCAAAGTGGTTGCGCTGATTAAAGACGGTAAAAAAGTAGAGCGCTTAGTGGAAGGCGATGATGGGGCGGTAGTGCTTGATCGTACCCCCTTCTATGCTGAATCCGGTGGCCAGGCAGGTGACTGCGGCTATCTTGAATTGGGTGCTAATCGCCTGGAAGTGCGTGACTGTCAAAAGCAAGGCGCATCTCATGTACATGTGGTGCGAGTGCTGCAAGGCGCTGTGTCTGTCGGCGATAGTGTAGCGGCTAAAGTAGATGCCAATGTGCGCCAAGCGACCGCGTTAAATCACTCCGCAACACATCTGCTGCATGCAGCCCTGCGTAAAGTTCTTGGCGAACATGTAACGCAAAAAGGTTCATTGGTAGATTCTGAGCGTCTGCGTTTTGATTTTTCTCATTTTGAGGCAGTTTCAGCGGATCAGTTGAAGGCAATTGAACTGTTGGTTAATGATCAAATTCGCGCTAACTCGGCGGTTGCGACCGAGCTATGCGATATGGACGCGGCTAAAACCAAAGGTGCAATGGCGCTATTTGGTGAAAAGTACGGCGATACTGTACGTGTGCTGACCATGGGGGATGGTTTCTCTGTGGAGTTATGCGGCGGTACTCACGTTAACCGCACTGGCGATATAGGTCTGTTCCGTATTACCTCTGAATCTGGTGTGGCGGCAGGTGTGCGCCGTATTGAGGCGATCACCGGAGCTGCAGCGCTGGCATTGTTTGATCAGGTTGAGGCATTAGTGGATACCGCTGGCCGCAGTCTCAAGGCTAATCGCGATTCGTTAATTGAAAAGCTTGAGGCGTTGGTCGCTCAGAATCGCAAGTTGGAAAAAGATGTAGCTGTGCTCAAAACGAAATTGGCGACAGCGGGCAGTGGTGATGTGCTTGCACAAGCAGTTGATATTCAAGGAATTAAAGTGTTGGCCTTGAATCTTGAGGGTGCTGACGCCAAGTCTTTACGTGAGACAGCCGATCAGTTCAAAAATAAGCTTGGATCAGCGGTGGTGTTATTGGCTGCTGTTGAGGACGATAAGGTGGCGCTGATTGCAGGTGTTACCCAAGATTCAACAAGCAAGATAAAGGCGGGTGACTTGATGGCCTATGTTGCTGGCCAGCTCGGCGGAAAAGGCGGTGGTCGTCCCGATATGGCACAGGGCGGCGGGACAAATCTGGCAGGCCTTGATGCGGCATTGGCGTCGGTGGTGCCTTGGGTAAAAACCCAACTCGGTCAATAGCTGTACAGAAAGACGAGGGAAGTGTCATTAATCCGCTTTTAATCGTCCATTTGGGTTAACTTTTGTCTCAATCTGGTGTTTAATTGGCGCCTTTTTGTGATCTAGTTAGTAAGTATTAGCAATCGTCAATTGATAGAGGATAGGCTGTAATGAGCTTATTGGTTCAGAAATACGGTGGTACTTCAGTAGGCTCTATTGAGCGCATTGAGCAAGTTGCCGATAAAGTAGCCAGTTTTCGTGCACAAGGTCACGATATGGTTGTTGTGCTCTCCGCCATGAGCGGCGAAACCAATCGTCTGATCGGGTTGGCGCAACAGATTCAGGACGTTCCTGATCCACGTGAGCTGGATGTTCTGGTTGCAACTGGCGAGCAAGTGACGATCGCACTTTTGTGTATGGCGCTGAAAAAGCGTGGCGTAGATGCCCGCTCTTATACTGGTGGCCAAGTGCGTATTCTCACTGACAGCTCCTATAACAAGGCGCGGATTCAGGCTATTGATGAAGAGAATATGCGTGCTGACCTCAATGCGGGTCGCGTGGTGGTTGTGGCTGGCTTCCAAGGCGTAGATGAGCAGGGCAATATCACTACCCTTGGTCGTGGCGGTTCAGATACTACAGGCGTTGCGCTTGCTGCTGCCTTGAAAGCAGATGAATGTCAGATCTATACCGATGTAGATGGCGTATACACCACTGATCCACGGATTTGTGAGCGCGCACGCCGTTTAGAAAAGATTACCTTTGAAGAAATGCTGGAAATGGCCAGTCAGGGTTCCAAGGTGCTGCAAATTCGTTCAGTTGAATTTGCTGGCAAATATAAGGTCCCGCTGCGTGTTTTGCACAGTTTCAAAGAAGGCCCTGGAACCCTTATTACCCTCGATGAGGAAGACTCAACTATGGAACAACCTATTGTTTCCGGTATTGCATTTAACCGCGATGAAGCCAAAGTAACTGTTGCTGGTGTGCCCGATACTCCCGGTGTGGCAGCAAAAATTCTTGCACCTATAGGTGCCGCTAATATTGAAGTTGATGTTATTGTTCAAAACGTGTCAGCAGATGGCACTACCGACCTGACATTTACTGTGCACAAAAATGACATGAGCAAAGCTGTTGCTGTGTTAGAAGCGGTTGCCAAAGAAATTGGTGCGCGTGAAGTGCGTAGTGATGATAAGGTAGCTAAAGTATCTATTGTAGGTGTTGGCATGCGCTCTCATGCGGGGGTTGCATCCAGCATGTTTACGGCTCTTGCAGAAGAGCGCATCAATATTCAAATGATTACCACATCTGAAATTAAAATTTCGGTAATCATTGATGAGCGTTACCTGGAGTTGGCTGTGCGCAGTTTGCACACCGCTTTTGGTTTGGATGCCGAACCGTCAGAAGGCCGTGTGAGGGGCTAGGCCTTCAAATTTACAAGGCGGTTTAGTTAAGGTGTTTGAGTTGCATTGCTGTTTACGTAAAAAATAAACAGAAAAATGTTGGGGGTTTCTTTCCTTTCGTAAAAAGTAGTCAATACTTAACCCAAGACATTCGATTGTCGGGATGCGATAGGGGGTATTCGGGGGTCGATGGTGGCAAGGGGTGTCTAAGTCGTACTCTTACAGGATGAGTGAAGGAGATTAAAGATGTTAATTTTAACTCGCCGTATTGGCGAAACCTTGATGGTAGGTGACGAGGTTACTGTCACCGTATTAGGTGTTAAAGGCAACCAAGTACGTATTGGTGTCAATGCGCCTAAAGATATCGCAGTGCATCGCGAAGAAATTTACCAGCGTATCCAGCGCGAAAAGCAAAATCAGGAAGAGCAAGACAGTTAACTAATTGTTTTGTTGTTCGATGCTTTTCAACTACGCGGCGGTATGAGAAATCATCCGCCGCGTAGGCGTTTTTAGTTGTCGAGTTTTTTAAATGAATTGTTAATTGAATGTAAATTGTGCAGATCTAAAATATTCGCGATTTTGTTCTGTAATTTTGTGTTCAAGACTTTGATTTTTAGAGAATTATGGTATTATGCCGCACCTGCTGAGACGGAGCCTACTTCGCTTCAGTAGACGTGGAGAAGTGGCCGAGTGGCCGAAGGCACTCCCCTGCTAAGGGAGCATACCTCAAAAGGGTATCGGGGGTTCGACTCCCCCCTTCTCCGCCATTGAATTCAAACAAAAAGCCCAATCGCAAGATTGGGCTTTTTGTTTTTTATCACCGTAAAAAATATTATCCAGGTGGCGTAGGTTGGTGCTGAGCGCAGCGATGCCCAACATAAAAATCTTGTGTTCAATCAATTCTTTAAAAAGAATAGAGATGGCTCTGCAAAATCAAAACAATAAAAAAAGCCAGTGCATAAACACTGGCCCTTGAATTTTCATTGCAATATTAACAATTACAACGCGCTAATCTTTTGAATCTGCTCGCGTAATTTTTCTACCGCAATTTTATTTTCGGCAACACGATTACGTTCATTAGCAACAACTTCTGCAGGTGCTTTTGCCACAAACGCTTCGTTGCCGAGTTTGGTTTCGGTGCGCTCTATGTCTTGTTGCAATTTGTTGCTTTCTTTGGTCAGGCGGGCGATTTCAGCATCTTTATCGATAATGCCTGCCATAGGTACCAGAATCTCCATTTGGCCCACCAGCGCAGTAGCAGACATAGGTTCCGCGTCGCCTGCATTAAGCCAGGTAACGCTTTCCAGCGATGCGAGCTTCTTCAGAAATTGCTGGTTTGCTTGCAGGCGTTCTTGGTCATCGGTGCTGCCATTTTTAAACAGCACATTCAGATCCTTCGCAGGGGAAATGTTCATTTCACCGCGAATATTACGCACGCCTAAGATGACCGCTTGCAACCATTCAACATCTTTTAATGCTTGCTGATCGATTTTGCTTTCGTCTGCAACAGGGTAGGGGGCGTGCATAATAGTCTCGCCCGTTACGCCTGCCAGTGGTTTGATTTTTTGCCAAATTTCTTCGGTGATAAATGGCATTAGCGGATGACTTAAACGCAAAATAGTTTCAAGGACACGAATCAAGGTGCGACGAGTACCTTTTTTGCGCGCTTCACTGCCTTCAGCTTTATCAAACAGAATCGGTTTGGATAATTCCAAATACCAATCGCAGTATTCATTCCAGATGAATTCGTAAATGGCTTGAGTTGCTAAATCCAAACGATAGCTGTCCAGTGCTTCAGCTACCGTTTTTTCGGCCAATTGCAATTTGCTGATAATCCAGCGGTCGGCGACTGATAATTCATAATCAGTGGAGCCATCTTGCGCACAATCTTGCTCTTCGCATTGCATTAATACATAGCGAGTGGCGTTCCAGATTTTATTGCAAAAATTGCGATAGCCCTCTACACGACCCATATCGAATTTAATATCGCGGCCAGTGGATGCGAGGGAGCAAAAAGTAAAACGCAATGCATCGGTACCGTAAGCTTGAATACCTTCCGGAAATTCTTTGCGGGTTTGCTTTTCAATTTTTGCGGCATCTTTTGGATTCATTAACCCGGTGGTGCGTTTTTGCACCAAGGTTTCCAAATCGATGCCGTCGATAATATCGAGAGGGTCGAGCACATTGCCTTTTGATTTTGACATCTTTTGGCCTTGGCCATCACGTACCAAACCGTGCACATACACAGTTTTGAACGGGATTTGCGGTGTGCCGTCTTCATGCTTCACCAAATGCATGGTGAGCATGATCATGCGCGCAACCCAAAAGAAAATAATGTCGAAGCCGGTTACCAACAAATCGGTTGGATGGAATTTTTTCAAAAATTCGGTTTGTTCTGGCCAGCCGAGTGTTGAGAATGTCCAAAGACCTGAACTGAACCAGGTATCCAAAACATCTTCATCTTGATTCAATGTAACTTCAGCACCGAGATTATATTTACTGCGCACTTCGGCTTCGTTGCGACCAACATAAACTTTGCCGCTCGCGTCATACCATGCTGGAATTCGGTGCCCCCACCACAACTGACGGCTGATGCACCAATCCTGAATGTCGCGCATCCAAGAGAAATACATATTTTCGTATTGTTTGGGCACAAATTGGATGCGGCCATCTTCAACGGCTGCAATTGCAGGTTCAGCCAAAGGTTTGGTGCTCACATACCATTGGTCAGTTAACCAAGGTTCGATCACCACACCTGAGCGATCACCTCGCGGCACTTTTAATCCGTGGTCATCGATGCTTTCCAGCAGTCCAGCAGCTTCAAATGCAGCAACGATTTGTTTGCGCGCCTCGTAGCGATCCACACCAGCGTATTGCGCGGGCAGGGTGCCATCGAGTTGGGTATTAAGGCTGCCATCCAAATTAAAAATCTGTGCTTGCGACAAAAACGCAGCATTTTTGTCGAGCACGTTAATCAGTGGCAGGTTGTGACGCTTACCGACTTCGTAGTCGTTGAAGTCGTGAGCTGGGGTGATTTTTACACAGCCGGTACCAAATTCGCGATCGACATAATCGTCGGCTACGATTGGAATCAATCGGTTTACCAGTGGCAGCAATACAAATTTGCCGATGAGTGATTTGTAGCGTTCATCTTCCGGGTGAACGGCAACGGCGCTATCGCCCAACATGGTTTCAGGGCGAGTAGTGGCAACGACCAAATAGTTTTTGCCATCGGCAGTGGTTGCGCCATCGGCTAATGGATAGCGCAGGTTCCACAAAAAACCTTTTTCATCGTGATTTTCTACTTCCAAATCAGAAATGGCGGTGTGCAGTTTGGGGTCCCAATTCACCAGACGCTTGCCGCGATAAATCAAACCGTCTTCAAACAAGCGCACAAACGCCTCTTGCACCGCAGTTGAAAGGCCATCATCCATAGTGAAGCGCTCGCGGCTCCAGTCTACTGACGAGCCTAAACGACGAATTTGGCGAGTGATTGTACCGCCGGATTGCTCTTTCCATTCCCAGACTTTTTCGAGGAATTTTTCGCGGCCGAGATCATGGCGGCTTACGCCCTGCGCGGCGAGTTGACGCTCCACCACCATCTGTGTAGCGATACCGGCGTGGTCTGTGCCCACTTGCCACAGCGTATCGTCGCCTTTCATGCGGCGATAGCGAATCACGGTGTCCATCACCGCATTATTAAAGCCATGACCCATGTGCAAACTGCCGGTGACATTGGGTGGTGGGATCATCATGGAATAGGGTGTACCGTCTCCGGCAGGCTTGAAATAGCCTTTTTCTTCCCAGGTTTGGTACCACTGGCGTTCAATAGCATGGGGTTCGTAGGTTTTTTCCATAGCAATAACAGACTCTTGCGGATGCCGCTGCGCGGCTGATCGATAGGCGTAAAATTAGGCTGGCAATTATACAGTCTGAGGCTAGCTGAGCCTAGGTTGGATGTAGATTAGTTTTGCAGCCATTAGGTGCAGGTTGTCTTTGGTTAGCTCGCTGGATATTTGTGCGGGTCATGATGTTATTATGCGCGCAAATTTCCTTCTGTTAGCGCGGAAGGTGGTGCGGTAATGATTGTGAGGAATTAACCTGCGATGAAATTAAAAGAATTGCCCATTTCTTGGTGGGCAGCGCGAAAGTTAGCGCGGTTAACTGCGGATGAATTGCTCAACGTTAGTGCGCCACGTTTACCGGTTATAGTGTCCTTGACTTCGATACCAAGTCGCTTGGTGATAATCCATCTGACAATTCGCAGTCTCTTGGCTCAGTCATATCCAGCAGAAAAAATTATTCTCTGGCTGAATGACAATTTGCGCGGCCAACTTCCGCAATCCCTGTATGAATTAGAAAGTGATGTGTTTGAAATTCGCTATGTGAATCTCACCTGTTCCCATCGTAAACTGATTCATTCGCTAGAACTTTACCCTGATAAAACTATTGTTACTTGTGACGATGACTTGATGTACGACGCAACCTGGTTGCATCGCTTGTATCAAAGCCATTTAACACACCCCAAAGATATTATTGCGCATGAGTGTCGATTAATTCGGTTTGTGGCTCCCGGTCAGCCAGCTCCTTATAATGAATGGAAAACCGAGGTGCGTACCGATATTACCGAGCCATGGTTGATGCCGATTGGCTATGGTGGTGTTTTGTATCCACCGCAGTGTTTATATGCCGATGTGCAAAATCGAGACTTGTTTTTGCGTTTAACACCAAAGGCAGATGATTTGTGGTTTAAAGCTATGTCGTATCTGGCGGGAACTAATACTCGTCGCTCAGCGAACCCCGGTAAAAAACCCATACCAATTATTGCATCGCAAAAAGATTCATTAAAAAAAACCAATGTGCGTCAAGACGGAAATTACTTGCAGTGGCTCGCTTTGTGTGAACATTTTGGGTTTTGAGCGGTTGGTGCAATTTGTTACAAATTTTTCTTTCGGTTGCATTAGTATTAAATTTCGGAGTAAAAATTGACACTTGAACAAAATCCCATTGATGCGGTTATTACTTGGGTGGATGGGGCTGATCCGGTACATAAAGCGAAGCTTGATAACTATCTGGCAAGCATCGGAGGTGAGCGTCCGCGTGCCGCAAGTCCGGCCAGATTTCATAATTCAAATGAAATTGAGTTTTGTATTGTTTCATTGTTGAAGTTTGCACCTTGGATTGGCACTGTATTTATTGTTACGGATGGTCAGACACCGCAACTTATTGAGAAATTAAAAGGAAGTGCTTACGAGTCGCGGGTAAAGGTAGTTGATCACTCAGTCATATTTGCAGATTATGAAGATTGTTTGCCCACATTTAATAGCAGTACGATATTGAGTGTGTTATGGCGCATACCTGGCTTGGCTGATCAATTTTTGTTTTTGAATGATGACTTTGCATTGCTTCGACCTGTTAGCCCAGATGATTTTTTTAGATCGGGTAAGGTTGTATTGCGTGGACAATGGCGCAAGTTTTCGGAAGATCACTATATTAAGCGATTGTTAAAAGGTATTAATCGTGTCTTTTTTAAGGAACTACCAGTTAATAAAGCGCGAGTGGGTTATTTAGCGGCACAAGAAGTGAGTGCAAAAATACTCGGTTTTTCTGGGCGATATTTCCAAGTTCCTCACAATCCGCATGCGTGGCATGTAAGTACTTTTGAAAAATATTTTTCAAAAAGTCATGAGGTCTTGAGGCGCAATATAGGTTTTAAGTTGCGCTCACCAGAACAGTTTATCGGCGAGGCTTTGTCCGCACACTTAGAGATTACTAATGAAAATTATGTGGTAGATGATACGCTTAAGACATTGCAGTTGAAGCCAGGAGATCAATCTTTAATTCGATTAAAGCTGAAGTTATTTCATGCTGATAGGGACTCAAATGTAACTTTTGTTTGTGTTCAAAATCTGGAACAGGCAACCATTAAAGCTCAAAGTTTAGTGATAAAATGGTTGTGTAATCGAATTGGTACAATTGAGCAATTCTTGAAAAAGGAAAAATAGGTAAAATAATTGAAGTTTTTTTGATGGGTTGTAAACGGATTTTTAAAGGAGTATTAAAAATGGTGACTGCTTCGCCTTGGTTAAGTATTTTGGTACCTGTCTACAATGTAAAAGGGTATTTAGATGACTGTTTTCAGTCAATTCTTTCGCAGTGTGATACGGGTGTTGAAGTTATTGCGCTGGATGATCAGTCCAGCGATGGCTCGTATGACTATTTATCAAAAATAGCGTCTGACTCTTCTCATCCTATAAAAATAATGCGGCATCCCATAAACAGAGGTTTGAGTGCGGCTCGCAACTCCTTGGTTGCGGAAGCGACGGGTAACTACGTGTGGTTTCTCGATTCAGATGATGCACTTGTTGAGGGGGCAATTGCTCAGTTGCGTAACATAGTCAATCAGCACAATCCTGATTTGGTGATGTGCGATTACCAAATGTGGCGACCTGAACTCCTGGATAATTTCGGGCAATTTAAAAAAGAACTTCATCTGGTCACCTTCGCAGGTGCTGAAAATTGTTTGATCAGTGATCCAGAGCAGCTTTTTCAGGGGCTGTATAAAAAAGGCAAACTACACGCGTGGTCTAAAATATCGAAGCGCAGCCTGTGGCAAGATGGGCTTCAATTTCCAGAGGGAAAATATTTCGAGGATATGGTCAATACACCGCGCTTGGCATTAAAGGTTAATACCTATTATTACTGCCCTCAAGTATGGATAAAGTATCGCCAGCGCGAGGGAAGTATTCTGGCGACATTTAATACTAAAAAAATTGACGATATGATTTCTGGACTTGATGGGGTTCTTGCAGTTTGGGCGGATAGGTTGCCGAAGATGCGCATGGCTACTCGATATATTTATATCCGGTACTGTGTAAAAATTTACTTGTATGCAGTCAAAGAAGCTCAGCGGATTGGTGTTTTTAGTGCGGAGGAAAAATCGAAATACCGATCGCGTTTATTTTCCAGTATCGCTATGGGGCGCAGAGGCCTTGTGAAACACTATATGCGCTTTGGTGATTTCTTTCGGCTCGCCAAAGCGCTCAAGGCACTGCACTAATATTAGTGACTTTGTGGGGTTGATTTAATAATCCCATTCTCCGCCCAAAATCTCCCTGTGCGTTTTACGTCATTGCGAATGGCGTAATTCTTTTTCCAAGTTTCTGGATTATCGTAAGCTCGTGGGTGATCTAGGTGCAAACAGTTAACGCTGTAGCGCACTTGTTTTCCTTTTAGTCCGTGATTGTATAGGCGCTCGCCCAATTCGCGATCCAGCCCTCCGTATTGCATATCTTCGTTAAAACCATTGCAGGCTTTGATGTCAGATGTCCATGTGGAACTGTTCATACCGTTCCAAGTTGCTTTGGTGGGTGTGATGGCATTCAACAGGGCTTTAATGGTTTTATTTTTAATGAGTTTCCACAGTTTATGGTTGGTTGGCTGGCCGGCTTTTTTGAGCCAGTCGATATTAAAAATCACACCGCTGGCGATGTCTGCTTCGGTAATGGCGTCAGATACGGAGGTAGTTAATTTCACGTAGCCGCCCGATAAAAAATAACCCGGCTCAGCCAGAGATTGGTGAATGCTAATAAAATCCGGTTCGGGTATGCAGTCGCCATCAGTGAAAATTAAATAATCGCAATCAGTTTGTGCGATGGCCTTATTGAGAATCTGGCATTTTTGAAAACCTTTGTCTTCATGCCAAATGTGTTGGATAGTTAATTTTCCGCGCGCCTGAAAAAATTCAATCACCTCGCGTGTGGGTTGGCCTGAGCCGTCGTCGGCAATAATGACGGTGAAATTGTTATGGCGCTGCGCCTCATAACCAAACAATACATTTTTAAGCCACTTGGGTTGATTGTAAGTGGTGATGACTACGCCCATCTTTTGCGGTGTCATAAAAAATCCTAATTCAGCTTGTGTTTGAATCGATCAGTGTTGGTTTGAATCGTTTAATGCGTGTGCGGACAATTTTTCTTGTAAAGCTTGCCAAACCACTTCGGCTTTAATACCGCTCATACACTGCGGTGTTTCGTGGCTGTTTTCTGGTAGCCATTTGCAGTGGCGTTTGTGGCAGGGCATACAATCTAGCGGTTCTTGTAGTTGCAAATTTCGTGTGTGCTCACCAATTAAGCCCACCTTGACTGGCGATGTTGCGCCATACAAGGCAATGGTGGGCGTTTCAAGCGCGCCAGCAAGGTGAGAGAAACCTGTGTCCAAGCCTATAACACCTACCGCTTCTACCAATTTTTCTGCAATGCGAGTAATGGATAAACGCTGTTCCGGGCGAGTGGCTTGTGGGCATGCACTAATAATATTGTCGGCAATAGCTTGCTCTTCTTGGCTGCCCCAAATAATTTCGATGCTGTAGCCCGCGTCTAGCGCAATTTTCCCCAGCGCCTGCCACTCGCTGGTTGCCCAGAGTTTGGTGACCCAGCTGGTGCCAATAATAAACACTAGTTTGCGTGGATTTTCTTCAATATGGGTAAAGTTTTGATTGATGCCAAAATTTAATTTTTTCGATGGCGTATAACCAAGTGCTTTGCCAACTAATTGGCGCGTGCGCTGAACAGCGTGTTGATCTTTATCGATGTTATGGCGGCGTTTATAAAACCAATGGGTGATAGGTTCGCGCGCGGAATGTTTGTCATAACCATCAATGCCGTGACCTTTGGCGCACCTGGCAACTGTGGCACTTTTGAGCAAGCCTTGCGCATCGATAATATAGTCATAATTTTGCGTGCGTAACGCCTGACGCCAGCGTTTAAATTCTTGCCAATTTTTTTTGCTGCGCTCTTTTGCCCAGAGGCGCAATTGGATGGGGATTACTTTGTTCACGCCCGGATGCCAGGCCACAATTTCTTTAAAGCTGTCTTCCACTACCCAATCAATTTCTGCGTCAGGGAATTTTTTTTTGATATCGCTGATCGCAGGGAAGGTGTGGAATATATCGCCCATGGAGGACATTTTGACAAGCAGGATGCGCATGGGCGAAATCTTCGTTAAGTCTGGCGGCAAATGGAATTATTGATAATTCTTGTATGACTTTTCTTCGATCAATTCCGAGCCAAAGGCGAGATTGATATCTTTTTTCACAGCGGCGCGTTTGTCGTTAGTGAAATAGACCGCGCGTGCGAGTTGGATAAATTTATCGCTGAAATCTTTAGCCAATTCGCAGTCGCGAATATCGTCTTCAATAATCCACAATTCCTGATTGATGTCTTTCAAGGCTTGTTTAAGTGGTGCCAGTTTGGCTTGGCCTGCGGCGTCGAGCAATTGTGTCACCTTGGCATTGAGTATGTTCAGCTCGTGAGTCACATTCTTGAGTTTGGCCTCATCGCCAATGTTGACGGCTTTGATTTCTAGAATGGTGATTTTATCGATCAGTTCGCCAAGGGAAATAGGGGCTTCAATCAGCATAGTCAGGCTCTCAGGGATTTTTTTGTGGCGGCGATTCTAACAAATCAGTGGGCATCTAGCGAATGGATTAGTCCTTCCCACACGCTCGATTCGCCGGTACTGCAATGTCCATCATTTGCGGGTTCGGCAATTTGAGATTGCTCATAAGTTCTACATAAGCGTTGATGTCTTTCGCTTGCAAACGCGGATTATGGGCTTTTTCTTCGCCGATGCTGCTCAGTGTCCAGCCTTTATAGTCGTGACCTGGGTAGACCAGGGTCTGATCGGGCAGGGCGAGTAGTTTGTTAAACAGGCTGTGATATTGGTCGCGCGCATTGCCATTTTGGAAATCGGTGCGGCCAGTGCCGCGAATTAGCAATGTATCGCCACTGAATAGATAAGTCTGGCCTGCATCATCCAGCAGGTAGGAATAGGAGTCATCGGTGTGGCCAGGGGTATAGATTGCTTTGAGTTGAAGTTGGCCAATGCTAATCACATCACCATCTTGGAGCCCTTGTGATACACAACTAGAGCCTGCCTCTTCACCCAGCAGCGTGGTACAGCCAGTGGCATCGCGCAGGGCGCCAGCGCCGGTAATATGGTCGGCGTGAGTGTGGGTATCCAGCGCATAGGCTAGTTTCAGCCCCAGCTCTTGCAGCAGTTGCAGGTATTTGGGCACTTCGCTTTTGACTGTATCAATCAGCACCGCTTGCTGACTGTGTTCGCAGCCAATCAGGTAGGTATAAGTAGACGATTCACGTTCAAACAGTTGACGGAAAATCATAAAAAGCTCCTCACTAAAGTGATGATACAAACGATAATCAAGCTGGCAGCAAAGATTTTTTGCAGCAGTGCGTTGGCAATTTTGTGACTCACCGCTTGGCCGATAACCATGCCTGCAACGCCACCGATCGCAACTAAACCAAGGGTTACCCAGTGACTGCTGGCGGTTAGCTCATGGCTGGTACCGAGTAACAAATGGCTGATAAATCCGGAGCTACTTATCAGCGCAATCATCATGAGTGAGGTGCTGACCGCTTGGCTCATGCTGACGGCACTTAATGCCAGTAGCAGCGGGACAATCAAAAAGCCGCCGCCTACACCAAATAGCCCTGACAACAGACCCACAAACAATCCGCCAATCAATAAGCCGCTGACGCAGCGCGGGCGCAGTTCAAATTGACCCGTTTGACTCATGCGACAGATCAGCCCGGGCGATGGGGTATCGGCAAAGTTACCGGCGCGAACCACACTTGCCGCCGCAGGATTTTTGTTCGCACTGATCCACATGCGCAGCGCGATTACGCCAGCGAGCAGTGTGAACCCGGTTAGCAGCCAAAGCTCATTAAGTTGTAACCCCAGCCATTTTCCGATGGGAGCGCTCACTGCTCCAGCGCTTGCCAGAATAATTCCCGGCTTCCAGAGCACCGGTGCGGCATTTTTCTGCAGCAGATTGCGCAGGCTGCCGTAAAGCGTGCTGGCGGCCACTGCACCTAGCGAAATTCCGACTGCATCGGTCATCGGCATTCCTGCCATCAACATTAATAAGGGCACCGCAAACACTGAACCGCCAGCGCCGGTTAACCCCAGCACCAAGCCGATAATCATGCCAATGAGCAACAACATATAGCGCCCTCAGGATTTAGCGATTCCATGGCATGCGCGCGATCAACATGCCCATCATGCAGGTGTCGGTAATGCCGGCGAACATCAGGCCAGCGCCCACAAAGCCTGACAATAAAAAGAAATTTGTATCGACCTGAAAGCCAAGCACTACGCCAATCAAGGCTAAAAAGCCCGCTGCGATGCGCACTTGTCGCTCTAGCGACATCACTCCATTACCTTCATTCAGTGGGATATTCGCGGCTTTAACCCCATTGATACCGCCTTCAATCACCACCAGCTCGGCATCGATTTTTCCATGCAGCTGATCGGCAGCCATTTGTGCGCGCTTGCCGCCTTGGCAGAGTAAATACACGCAGCTGCCGTTTTTGCCGCTCTTGGCAATTTCATCTTGCAGGCGCTCAGCGGTTAATTCGTGTAGCGGAATGTGCAGACAGCCGGGCAGGTGGGCGGCTTTTATTTCAGCGGCGGTACGCACATCCAAAATGCACATATCGGCTGTTTTATTGGTGATTAATTCCTGCGGATGTATTTGTTTGTGGCTCATGGATAACCTCGGCTATTCAGTTGTGTGGTTCGGTCGGACAATAGATGGACTGCAGTACAGCGATAATTTTTTGTGCTTCATCGCCCTGTAATGAGTAGTAAACGGTCTGCGCCTCTTTGCGTGTGTTCACCAATCCTGCTTCACGCAAACTGGCTAAATGTTGCGAAAGGGCGGACTGACTCAGTGGCACCTGCTCATTTAATTCCCCCACCGACATCTCGCCAGTGATCAGGGTGCACAAGATCATCAGCCGATTTTCATTGGCCAGCGCCTTTAACAGGCTGGCGGCTGCTTGAGCATGTATTTGCATATCGTTCATTGATGTTGTCATGGCGATTTCCTGCTGGGTTTTCATAAGTATATTAGTATTTAATAATTTAGCAATATCTAATTTAATAGATGCTAATATTTCGGGGATATATGAGGAATTTAATCGGGCAATGACTTTGCACCTACTGACGCAATAGGTGTGGGTAAGGAGTTGTAAAGCCGCATGAGAGTGGTGATCCGGGAAATGGCTTGGCGCGTAAAGCTACCTTCGATTATTAACAAGGTGGCTCTAATGGAAGGTTCCTACAACTGGTTACTGGTATTTGCATCCTATTGCGTGGCAGTAATCGCCTCTTACACGGCAATTTACTTCGGTACGCGAGTTTTTAATTTACACGGAGCGTCACGCCGTTTCTGGCTGGCGGCAGGTGCGCTCAGCCTTGGTAGTGGAATCTGGTCCATGCATTTCGTGGGCATGAGTGCCTACACCATGCCGATGCATATGCACATGAGCTTCAATGCCCCACTCACCTTGCTCTCCTGGGTGCCCGCCGTGTTTGCATCAGCGCTGGCGCTTTATGTAATCACTCTGCCAAAAGTCTCCGTAAAAACTATCGCCGCCAGTGCGTTCATCATGGGCGCAGGTATTTTTGCGATGCATTACGGTGGAATGTACGCGATGCAAATGCACCCTGGCATTGAGTACGACACGCTGCTGGTGATTCTCTCGGGGGTGATCGCAGTTGTAGCGTCAGGCGCGGCGCTGGTGATTTGCCGCAAAGTGCGCGATGTTCCGCCGCAGTTTACCTTGGCCTTTAAGGTGCTGGCCTCATTGGTCATGGGGGTGGCCATCTGCGGTATGCACTACACCGGAATGGCGGCGGCCAGTTATCCGATGGGGGCGCAGAGTCATCCTGATAATTTACTGCGTGGCGATTGGATGGGAATCCCTACAGCAATTGCCGCCAGCATTCTATTACTGCTCGCCCTCTATTCTGCCTATACCGATTTTCGAGCGATGGAACGGGCGCGTCAGGAAGAAAAAAATAGAAACGCCGCTGCGCGTCAGGCGGCGTTTTACGATTCGCTCACCGGATTGGCCAACCGCAGTTTCTTGGAGGCGCGAGTATTGGAAAAGCTCACGGTGAGTGAAGGTAATAGTGTTCCCGCCGCATTTACTCTCGCCTATTTTGAGTTGAGTGACTACCGCGATCTGACCCAGCGCCATGGCGAAGCATTTACTCAGGCCTTGATTAAATATTTTGTCGCCGAGTTGGAGGGGAGTTTACCGAGCGCCGAATTGATTGCGCGTTATGGGGGCAATAGTTTTATGGTGATAATTCCTTTCCGCGATCCCACAGCACTCAATGCGCTGGTACAGAAGATGACTCGGGCATTTGAAAACTCGGTGGCGATTAGCGGCAAACTTACGCCGTGTAAATGGAGTTTTGGTTTTAGTGAATATCCCAAGTCGGGCACCAATAGCCGCAACTTGATTCGTGCAGCGCAACGGATTCGGTTTTCATCCAGTCAGGAGCAAACAGATTTGGCGATGGCATAAAGCGGGCAGGTCGCTCTTGCGTATTCGGGCAGCACAAAACGCCAGCGTAAATGCGCTGGCGTTTTTTTAGGCGTTTATATGTTTGATTTTTGTAGTGGAGGTTGTGGGGGCGTCCCACCTGCAGGTTTTGCTTAGTGGCACGCCCAAAGATACGATTTAATTCTGTAATCAATTGTGAAGAAAGTCGCACTGTATTTGCCAATCCTGTTTCTTATATTCACGAATAGTTTCATCAGTTCGCATTTGTGATGCTCACTTCACGCCAGTTCCATAGTGGGACGACACAGAATTTCCATCTGCCTAAAATCCCAGTCGTTAGTCGGGCAACTCAACCTTCCACAACTCACTGTTTCAAAAAAACAATAATATTCAACAAGAGGCAAAATCACATGCGAATCCCCCAAATTGGGCGCCGTGTACTCGGGCGCCGCGTTGTTTGTGCATTGCTGACGCTGGTCAGTAGCGCTTTTTATGTTCACGCCGCTAATGCGCAAATTATCAATATCAATCCCGTCTCTGCCACTGGCAGCACTAATCTACAACCGGCAAGTTTTGCTATAGATAACATTGGTAATACTCGCTGGGAATCCAATCACGGTGTTTCACCCAGTTCACTCACGCTCGATTTAGGGCAGCCTTACGCGCTCAATCAAGTGGTGATTTTGTGGGAGGCCGCCAATGCGGCGAGCTACGAAATTCTGGGCTCCAACAATAATTCCAGCTGGACGCAATTAAACCTGCGCACTGGCGGCACCTTTGGCAATCGCACCGACACCGTGCCTTTGGCTGGTACTTATCGCTATGTGCGCATGAATGCGTTAACACGCAGTGCAGGCAATAACTGGGGTTATTCGATTTTTGAAATGGATGTGTTCGGTGCAGTGCCTGCAGCGTCATCGGTTGCGGCATCGAGTGTGGCGGCGGGTAATTGTAATCTCGGCTGTGTGACCACGCTCAATAGCACTACCTTGCGCGCGACTGTTACGCAAGCCGATATCGTTGATATTCATTACCGCATCAATAACGGCGCGCAACAAAATGTGCGCATGAATGTCGCCGGTGGCGTGTGGACCTATGACATTCCCAATTTAAATTCGAGCAGTGTGGTGAGTATCAACTTCACCATTATTAAAAACGGTGCGGGGCAGGATACGCCTTGGCAGAATTATTCCGTTAACGCGCCTGTCTCCAGCGTTGCGCTGTCAAGTTCATCGCGCAGCTCGGTAGCGCCATCCAGTACACCGCTGTCCAGCTCATCGCGCAGCTCAACGCCTGCATCCGTTGCACCCTCGAGTTCATCCGCTGCAAGCCTCGGCAATATTGTGCCTTTATATAATTCATCGACCCCACTTGAAGGTGCGATTCAATTTGATCGCGGCGATGCATTAGTTACGCGCATTGCCGACCGTGGTCGCGACCGCCATGCAAAAGAAGATCAGTTCCAAGCCTACGATCACTTCCTCAGTTTTTATTGGGAGCATCGCACTGCAACAATTGAAATTGTTGACTACGTCGCCAAGGGTGGTAACACCGTACGGATGAATGTGGTTTCACAGTTTAAGTTGAACGATACCGAAGCAGAAAATCGCTGGTTCTATCGCGGTGTAGGCACAGTGGCGGAATACCACGATAACGGCACCATGAACGTGATCGATGATTTGCACTACTACAAAGAGCGTAGCTACAACGCGCGCGAAGGTCGCAACATTCGAATTGGCGATAAACTCGAATTTGAATTGAGTCAATTCCTCGATCACAGTGTCCCCCATGGCCGCTCGGCTTATTACGGCACAACATACTTGTACATCGTCGGCGAAGGTTTAGTACCGTGGGATATCACTGGTTCATTTGGCACCCTCGGTGGCAGAAAAGACTCGGTAAAAATTCCAGAGAAAGCCTGGCTCGGCGGAAAAACAACGCTGCCGTATAACCATTCAAATGAGCCGGATAATCATTTCATCCAAATGGCGACCAACTTGGCATCACAAAACGGTCAGCCATTTGTATTGGGTCGCCGCGTACATCATGCGTCATTTATTGACGGCTCCCATGATGAACACGTAGCTGATAATGGCACCTTCGCCGATACGGTGGGCAAAGCAGGGCCACATTATGTAAATGATCGCTGCGCCGGATGCCATGTGCGCAATGGTCGCGCGGCACCCGCACCTGTCGGTCAGCCACTCGAAAAATGGGTATTTAAAGTGGCGGACATTAACGGCAATCCACACCCAAATCTTGGCCGTGCATTGCAACCAAAATCTACCGGCGGTGCAGCGAGTGAAGGGCAGGTGTCTATCGCTTTCTGGACTGAATCGAATGGCCTGCGTAAACCCAACTATCAATTCAGTGGCGTAACACCCGCGCGTTTTTCTGCGCGTGTTGCACCACAATTAGTTGGTATGGGCTTGCTGGAAGCGATTCCTGAAGCGACCATTTTGGCGAAAGAAGATATTAATGATTCGAATGGCGACGGCATTTCCGGCCGCGCTAACCGCATCACTGATCCTGCTACCGGTCAAACCCGCTTGGGTCGTTTTGGTTACAAGGCCGGTACTACCAGCGTGAAGCATCAAGTCGCTGCGGCATTTAATTCCGACATGGGGGTGATGACCAGTTTGCTGCCTAATCCAGATTGCGGTTCCAGCCAAAACGATTGTGGCAACAGTGGTTCCGAGTTGTCGGATACACATCTGAATAATTTGGTGAAATATATTTCAACTCTCGGAGTGCGCCCACAACGCAATCTAAATGATGCAGCGGTACAGCGCGGCGAAACCCAATTTGCAGCGATTGGTTGTGTTGATTGTCATACCCCGAGTCATGTGACAAGCCAATTCCATCCGCTCGGTGAATTGCGTAGCCAAACCATCAAACCCTATACCGATTTGTTGTTACACGATATGGGTCCTGACATGGCGGACAATTTAGGTGAAGGCCAAGCCAGTGGTGCTGAATGGCGCACTGCACCTTTGTGGGGGCTTGGTCTGTCAGCTTGCGTAACCGGTGGTGTGACTAATGCTGGCCAAGGTGCACAAGTGTGTACTCCTGTGCACAGCTATTTGCACGATGGCCGCGCGCGTTCAATTGAAGAAGCAATCCTGTGGCACGGCGGTGAAGGTCAAGCGTCTAAAAATGCTTATCAAGCATTGCCTGCATCATCCAAACAAGATGTGTTGCGCTTCCTCGAATCGCTTTAATTTCCCCTCGGTAATAAGTAGTAGTCTTTGCCCCGGCTTTTGCCGGGGCTTTTTATTGTATTTTTTTTGTGCAAATTTCTCCTGACAGCATTTGGTCAGCAATCAGACTAGGCTAATAGAACTGTATTTTTCATCAACCAAAAGGAGATGTTTATGAGCACCCAAAACCCCAGCATTATTTCGCACGTATCGATTGGTACAAATGATTTTGAAAGAGCGCGTGTTTTTTATCAGCAAGTACTCGCCGCACTTGATATTCAAATTCTAATGGATTTCCCCGGCGCGACTGCCTTTGGTCGCATGTATCCTGAATTTTGGGTGCAAACGCCAATTGATGGAAAACCTGCAGCCCAAGGTAATGGTACTCACTTTGCGTTTATCGCCAACAACAAAGAACAAGTACATGCGTTTTACGATGCCGCCATCGCTGCTGGTGCAACTTGCGACGGCCCACCCGGCCCGCGCCCGGAATACAGCGATGCCTATTACGGATGTTTCGTTCGCGATTTGGATGGTCACAAAATTGAAGCGGCGTTTTGGGATGAGTCCTTAGCACCTGCGGCAGGGCATTAATCGATTTAATTTATTTTTCGAGTAAATATTCCCGCACCAAAGTTCTTGCGCGATGCAAGCGGCTTTTTACGGCGGGAATATTTTCATTTAAACGTTGCGCAATTTCAGCGATGGTTAATTCCTCAAAATCGCGCAGTAAAATAATGTGTAAATAGTGTTCTGGCAGTGATTCCAATGCAGCGACCAAATCCAGCCGCAACTCGGCAGGCGGTTTAGTATCAATAAATGCCGCCCATTGTTCATCATCGACATGCACAGGAATATTGATGGTGCGAAACAGGGAATAGCAATAACGTTTTAAAATGGTAATCAACCAGGCCGATAGCGAGGTTAGTTGGCGCAGGCTGTGCAAATTACGTGTCATGACCAACAGGGTTTCCTGCACTGCATCCTCGGCGTAATCGGCGTGGCAGTGCCGCTGCGCATAGCGACGTAAATCCGGATACCAAAAGTTCAATAAACTTTCGAGTGCAATAGGGTCACCCAATTGTGCCGCTTGTGTCAGTTGGTGCAATTGTTGTCGATGAGTCATCTGTTCAATTCCCTAACCCTAAATAAAACATCATCAAGGCTCCATTGATCATTGGCATGGGTGCCGTAATGCACAGCGGCCAGTTTACCCTGAGCGTCCACGAGAAAATCGGCGGGCAACCCGAACGATGTTTCGTTATCGCGTGGTAATTGCACGCCAAATTGTAATGCCCCGCGCAGAGCGAAAAGCCAGACAGCAGGATTAAACACCGCCAGTAGCGACTTAGCTACTCCGAACTGTTGATATAAGTCGTTGTGCGGATCGGCAATTAAATAAAAGGGGCTGGTCGGTAGGTCAGCCAGGATTCGCTCCCGCGTAGAGTTAAATACTACTATTTCCTGAATGCCTGCAGACTCCAGTTCTTGCTGCCGTGTAATAAAACTGTGCAGGTGCAAATTACACACCGCACAGCCAGAATAGCGGCGGAACTGAATATGAGTCCAACGGTTTGCGTGGGGGACATTCACCGGCTTGCGGTGTGCGTCGCGCCATTGTTGGGGTTGAAGTTGGTCGCCAGTCTGCAATTTGCTCATCTCTAATGTTCTCAATCGATAGTGGATAAGTGCGGTTGTCGCATTGACTAGTGCTGGCAAATAGCAAAAAGGATTCGCGGGATAAAAAAAATAGTGTTAGTGCTGTAATCAGCATCCTGACTAATTTTGGCGTCCAACAGGGGTAGGCTAAATTGGTCAAGTTAAATTGGGGAGTTAAGCGATGCAAGCGATCCACAGTCCCGCCGTTGCCGACGTCTTTAACAATTACCCGTCTGAGATGCGCAAAAAGTTATTATTCTTGCGCGCATTAATTTTTGAAGCTGCTGCTGATTTGGATGTTGGCGAAGTAGAGGAAACGCTGAAGTGGGGCGAGCCCAGTTATATTGTCAAACAGGGCAGTACCATTCGTATGGATTGGAAACCGCGCGATCCTGAGCACTATGCGCTTTATTTCAATTGCAAAACCACACTGGTCGAAACCTTTGAGGCGCTTTACGGCAATCTGTTTTGTTATGAAGGGAATAGGGCGATCATTTTTGCACGCCTTGAACTAGTTCCTGTTAAACAACTAAAACACTGTATCGCCTTATCCTTGCAGTATCACCGCCTCAAGCATTTGCCCTTGCTGGGTGCGCAAGCGAGCTAATCGCTAAATCCCCGTTTCTCCCACTGGCTGTTTCAAGCGTATAATGCGCGCCTTTTCCTATCTTCAATTTATCGATTCGCACAAAAGGCCGTTTCATGTCTGAAGTTCGCACCCGTATTGCCCCATCGCCCACTGGCGACCCCCACGTAGGTACCGCTTACATCGCCCTGTTCAATATGTGTTTTGCCCGTCAGCACGGCGGCAAATTCCTGTTGCGCATTGAAGATACGGACCAAACCCGCAGTACCCCCGAATCTGAACAGGCGATTCTGGACAGCCTGCGCTGGTTGGGCTTGGATTGGGACGAAGGCCCGGACGTAGGCGGCCCCCACGGCCCTTATCGCCAAAGCGAGCGGATGGATATCTATGGCAAGTACGCCATGGAGCTGGTTGAAAAAGGCCATGCGTTCTATTGTTTTGCCACCGCAGAAGAGTTGGATGAAATGCGCCGCGAACAGCAAGCGCGCGGTGAAACACCCAAGTACGACGGTCGCGGTTTATTGCTGTCGCAAGAAGAAGTGCAAGCGAAATTAAATGCGGGCGAGCCCTACGTAATCCGCATGAAAATCCCGGAAACGGGTGTGTGTGAAATCGACGATATGCTGCGCGGCAAGATCGAAATCGAGTGGTCGCAGGTGGATATGCAAGTGCTGCTCAAAGGCGACGGCATGCCCACCTATCACCTCGCTAACGTGGTGGACGATCACCTGATGCAAATCACCCACGTGATTCGCGGTGAAGAGTGGATCAACTCTGCGCCCAAGCATTTGAAACTTTACGAATACTTCGGCTGGCAAGCGCCCGTACTCTGCCACTTGCCGCTGCTGCGTAACCCGGATAAATCCAAACTCAGCAAACGCAAAAACCCCACCAGTATTCTGTATTACAAGCGTATGGGTTACTTGCCCGAGGCTATGCTCAACTATCTTGGCCGCATGGGCTGGTCTATGCCGGATGAGCGCGAGAAATTCACTCTCGCCGAAATGCAGGAACACTTTGATCTGCTGCGCGTGTCGTTGGGCGGTCCGATTTTCGATGTAGAAAAACTCAACTGGCTCAGCAGCCTGTGGATTCGCGAAAACTTCAGCATCGAACAGCTAGCCGATCGCCTGTACGGTTGGGCGCTCAATAAAGACACGCTGCTGCAAGCGCTGCCACACGCCCAATCGCGCATGACCACCCTGAGCGATTTCGCACCGCTAGCAGGCTTCCTCGTCAGCGGCATGATGCCGGTGACCGAAGCGAGTTTTGCCGGTAATAAACTGGATGTGGAGAAGCAAAAAGAATATCTGCAGTTCGCCCTCTGGCGCTTGGAAGCCCTGCGCACCTGGGAGCGCGACAATCTGTTTGCGGAACTCAAACTGCTCGCCGACCAAATGGGCTTGAAGATTAAAGACGCCATAGCGCCCGTGTTTGTTGCCATCGCCGGTTCCACCGCATCCTTCCCGGTAGTGGACTCCATGCAAATCATCGGCCCCGACATGAGCCGCGCCCGCATCCGCCACGCCATCAATGCCTTGGGCGGCTTTGGTAAAAACAAACAAAAGGATCTGGAAAAGGTGTTTGATAAGTTGGGCGTAGTGGCCGAAGAGCCAGCGGCCAATAGTTAACCACTTGATTTATCGATAAAAACCCGGAGTACAAGCGGGAAACTTTTGCTTGACACTCCGGAGTCAGCTGCATAAAATGCGCGCCACTCAGAGACAGGATGTCAATGAATCTGGGGCTTTAGCTCAGCTGGGAGAGCGCAACACTGGCAGTGTTGAGGTCAGCGGTTCGATCCCGCTAAGCTCCACCAAAAATACGTTGTAAATCAACGACTTAAAAGGCCTGCTTTCGAGCGGGCTTTTTTGTATCTGTGATTTAAGTCCATATTAAGTCCAGATTTGTATTTCGATATTGTATTGGTTTCTTTTTCCTCAATAGTTCTAGATGTCCAGCCAGCTTGGTTCTAGTCAATCCCTCAAGCTACAATCACTGTAAGAATCTATCTTGTTAATTTTTACAGTCAATATGGCTTTGATTTACCCGCTCCAAGTATGTTTTGGAGGGTTTTCGAGATCTATATTAATTCAATTCAAGGAGTTTTTTTGGAAGCAAAAAGCATCGTATTGCCCGCTATTCGTGATGATCTTGCCGGTGACCGCTTCTTAATTAGAATAGCTGCCGATTTCGTGAGTGCTCCGCATGATCTTTATTACCTTGATTTTCAAAAATGTTCAGTATTGAGTCAAAATGCGCTTGCTGTACTTGGAGGGATTTGTAATTACAGTCAATGTAGAATGATCCCTACCGCGAATATCGGACACCTTAGAAACTGAGTAAACTTACTCCAGAGGTGATCCATGAGCAAGAAACAATCCACGCAAACGAACAAA
>NZ_BBUL01000082.1 GCF_000953825.1 Cellvibrio sp. OA-2007
CGCTATTGGCTTTATTAGCCCAGAGCGCTTTGAGGCAAGAAATGTATGTTAGTGAACTGTCCGAAGTTGGCGGAGGGGATCACTTTTCCCAGGTTAAAACTATTGCGGACTTGCGTCGTTTGCGCGGTGGGATTGGCTCGCATTGGCCAGATAGAATTGTCATGGAAGAGAATGGCTTACCCTTGGTGTTAAGCATGAGTTATTTTAATTTGTTCAAAATGCTCGTTTCCAGGCGATTTGATTACTATTCACGTGGTGCGCATCAAGTTTTACCTGAGATTAGTCGTTATGCTACCAAAGGCATAACACTCGAGCAGGAGTTATTGCTTCGCTATGACAACCCAGTTTATTTTTACGTTAATAAATCTAATACCCAGTTAGCTGAACGCATCGGCCTTGGGCTTAAAATAGCTCAGGAGGATGGTAGTTTTGACGCTTTGTTTGCACAGTTTGAAAATTTCACTTGGGCAGAAGCAATGATTAAGCAGGCTGATCGCCGGGTAATACCGCTCACGAACTTCAGTTTTAGTGGATTAGCTGCACAATAATGTCTGCTTGAGCCATTTTCCTGTGGTACCTAGCCTGCAAGTCATTTTCAGCTTTACGCTTCAGCTAAATAATCTTGAATAAATGCCGATAGCTTGACGTTCCTTGGTGCTAGGCAATAATTACTATCCCCTGATTGAAAAATAATCACCTTGATTGGCTGTCAATCGGCACCCGGTAAATAGATAATCCTGTTTTCGTTGAATGGGCATAGACCTTGCTTTGCATGTATTAATGACAAAAATGTCTGGTGTTTGACGCCAGTGAGGGTTTAATCGTGCGTGTTTTGGCAATAGCAAATCAAAAAGGTGGGGTTGGAAAAACCACAACTAGCGTGTCTCTTGGCGGGTTAATTGCCTCGTCCGGGAAGCGTATTTTATTGCTTGATATCGATCCTCATGGCTCTCTGTCCACTTATTTTGGCCAGGATCCTGACGCGCAACAACTGAGCAGTTACACTTTATTTCAAGAGCGTAAAGAGCTATCGCGGGATTCAATCAAGCGGCTAATTATTGCGACTGATTATCCCAATCTGCATATTCTTCCATCGGCAACCGCCTTGGCGACTTTGGAGCGTCAAGCCATAGGGCAGGATGGAATGGGTTTGGTGTTGAGCCGGGCGTTAGCGCATATCGCTGATGATTACGACTATGTACTGATAGATACCCCGCCCTTGTTAGGTGTCCTGATGATCAATGCACTGGCTGCCTGCCAGTACTTGGTAATTCCTGTACAGACTGAATTTCTCGCGCTTAAAGGTTTGGAGCGTATGGTTAATACGCTTAGGATGATGTCGCGTTCACGCAAAAAAGCGTTGGCCTATACGATTGTCCCTGTCATGTTTGACCGCCGCACCCAGGCATCGGTAACCAGCTTGCGTACCATTCGCAATACATATCCTGAACAGGCTTGGCCTGGGCATATCCCCATTGATACCCGTTTTCGCGATGCGAGCAAAGCCGGAGTGCCGCCACATATCTTTGACCCTACCAGTCGCGGTGCTGATGCTTATTTGTCTCTATGGCATTGGCTGGAAAAAGCGATTCGTAGCGATGAATCAACACCAGATAATCCGCCCGTTGTGGTTGCCAATAAAACAGGTATGGGCTCGTGACTAAGCAAAAAGACTCAGGTGATAGCATCAAGCCGCCTGATGACAGCTTGAATAATTACTTTGATGATCTGCTGGGCGGAGAAGATTTGCTTGAGCAGGCGTTCAATGCAATGGATGAGCGACCAATGCCTGTTGCTGCAGGCGCAGGTAGCGCACGTGTAGTTGCCTTGCCGACTAAAAAAAACCTTGACGAAAAACCTAAAAAGCCAGTTTTGCGTGCAGAGCCAACAAGCAAACTAGCTCCCCAAGCCATGGCCACTTTTGCTGAGCCTGAGGCTATTCAATCACTTGAGCAGAAGCGCAAGCTAGAAAAGTTATTGCAGTCAGCGAGAACTGAATTATTGGTTGATGTACCGGTGGCGACACAGGTATCAACCGAGACTAAAACGCAATTCGTAAGCGATCCTGACGAGATTCAAGAGTGGGATGTTGAGGGTCTGATTGATGAGGTATTGACGGTCGGTGCGAATAGTGAGGTGCCGATTGTTGCAGAACAAACTCAGCATGAGGATATTCCGCAAGCGGGGCATTTTCAAATCCAAGGTCTTGAGTGGCTGGAGAATGGGCGCCCACAGTGGGCGCAGTCCCGTTTTGATGTGCTGCTGTTTAAAGTGTCAGGCTTAACACTCGCGGTGCCCTTGATTTCACTGGGTCAAATCCAGCCGCTGACTGATGAGTTGACTCCATTATTTGGTCAGGCCGACTGGTTTATGGGGTTTCAGCCAACTGCCGCCGGTAAGATTCGTACGGTAAACACTGCCAAATTTGTAATGCCAGAGCGCTATGACCCCCATTTTTTGGAAACTGCTAAGTATGTCATGTCGATCAATGGCGTTCCTTGGGGGTTGGCGGTAGATTCTGTTAATCAGCCCATTACGCTTATGCCGGAAGATGTAAAGTGGCGCGGTGATCGCAGTAAGCGCCCATGGCTTGCGGGTACGGTTAAAGATCACATGTGCGCGCTTTTGGATATTCCCAGAATTGGGCAGATATTGATTGAGGCAGACAAAAACTTTACACCTTAAACAAAAGTGGCATAGGAAAAGTCCTCGGCTATAGTTATAACGACATTTATGTGATTTGCCGCCCTGTAGTGCGGCCTTAGAGGAATTAGACGATGGCAACTGATGCAGCAAAAAATAAAAGTAGTGATGATCCCGTATTGCAATGGGTCACTTTTCGCTTGGATGGTGAGACTTACGGTATCAATGTAATGCAGGTGCAGGAAGTGCTGCGCTACTCTGAAATAGCTCCGGTGCCTGGTGCGCCATCCTATGTGTTGGGCATTATTAATTTGCGAGGCAATGTGGTGACGGTAATTGATACCCGTCATCGTTTCAATTTGTCTAGCGGTGAGATTACCGATAACACCCGAATTGTAATTATCGAAACGGATCGCCATGTGATTGGTATTTTGGTGGATAGCGTGGCAGAGGTGGTTTATCTTCGCCAATCAGAAATGGAGATCGCGCCTAACGTAGGCAATGAGGAAAGCGCGAAGTTTATCCAAGGTGTTTGTCACAAAAACAATGAGCTGTTAATTCTGATTGATCTCAATAAATTGTTAACCAGTGAAGAGTGGTCAGAATTGGAGGATGTATAGGTCGCGGCGCAACCATGCAAGCTGATCGCAAATGACGGAATCAGGCACAGAGAAATATTCATGACAGTGTTGGAGATGGGGCTGGCTGTATCCGCAGCGATCAGTGTTATTGCACTGGTGATCGCAGTGCTGAGTTTGAAACACGTGCGTCGGCAGGCTGATGCTAACGAAAAGTTGATTCAGAAATTAATGCGTGAAGTCGCCGCGTCCAGCAGCGGCTCAGTCGGTATGGGGCAGCGATTGCTAGCCATGGAAAAACGCTTACAGGCTAATTTGACTAAACCGCCCGAAAAAATTGATTACTACAATGACGACGAGTTTCAGCCATATTCTCAGGCGGCACAAATGTTCAAAATGGGGATGGATTGTGATGAAGTTGCGCGTCGCTGCGGCTTGTCCCGCGCGGAGGCATCGCTGCTGGAGATGATGCAAAAATCCAGTCACTGAGCGGCAGATTTAATACATGGCCAAAAGGAGATCACTCGATCTCCTTTTTTATTACACAGATTTTTTGATGATTTGGCGGCAGCACAATTCTATTGTTGATAATGGAATGCTTGGCCACTAACGCCCACCGAATCATCACTCAGTAAATACACGTATGAGGGCATCAGCTCGGCCGGTGTTTTTACGGTTTCTGGATCTTCCGCAGGATAAGCTGATGCACGCATCGCCGTGCGAGTTGCACCTGGATTAATGCTGTTTGCGCGGATGCGGGTTGCACCTTCCAATTCATCATGCAGTGTTTGCATAAAATTTTCTTGCGCTGCCTTGGATGCTGCATAAGCACCCCAAAAGGCGCGGCCTTTAAATGCAACACTGGAGCTGGTGAATACAATGCTTCCATTTTCGGCGCGCTCCAGTAGTGGCAGCAACGCCTGAGTCATCATAAACGGTGAGTTCACATTCACTTGCATGCAGCGCAGCCAAGCGCTAACCGAATAATTGCTGAGTGGAGTGCGCTCGCCCAAGTCGGCGGCGTTAAACAGAATGCCATCCAAGCGCCCGAATGTATCTTCCAGCGCATTGCACATATCGTCGTAATCTTTTTCTACTGCGCTTTCAAAATTGATGAGAAAAATTGCAGGTTGCGGGTGGCCCGCTGCTTCAATCTCATCGTAAACCTGTTCCAGTTTTGCCATGGTACGGCCACAGAGGATTACCGTAGCACCGCAGGCGGCAAACGTGGTTGCGGCTGTTTTGCCTATGCCTGCGCCTGCGCCGGTGACAAGAATAATTTTTCCGCTCAGTGCATCGGGTTTAATGGTGTAATCGGAAGGTATTTGCATAAGTGTATCTTCAATAAGGTAGCGATTTAAAAATCGCAGGGTTTTACAGGTGTTGTTCGATAATGGGCCAGATTTCATCGGCGTGGTTTACGCAGTAGTCGGCATTCCAGTTTGCCGGATCATCACCTGCATCAACATAACCATAAGCGGCGGCAATCGTGATACTACCCGCACCTTTACCGCAGTCGATATCGCGCTTGTGATCGCCGATGTAAATAATTTCTTCGGGCGAGCAACCCAGTTGAGTTCCTGCCAAAAATAAAGATTCTGGATCAGGTTTGCTGCGCGCAACATGGTCAGGGCAAATCACACTGAGTGGTGCAGGTTGAATATTCAATGCGGCCATTAAAGGTAATGTGTAGGTAGACGGTTTATTAGTGGCAATTCCCCAGGCGATATTGTGATCGGCTAATTTGTCCAGCAGTTTATCAATTCCAGGAAAAAGTACGGTGTGAACTGCGATGTGCGCTAAATACAATTCCAATAAGCGTTGGCGCAGTGGCTCAAATTGTTCGTGGCTTTCATCGAGCGAAAACGCGAGTTTGATTAATGCTTTTGAGCCGTTAGAGACGCCAGCGCGGATTATTTCTGCTGCGAGTGCAGGGCGCGCTTGTTCACTCAGTAGTTGATTTACTACTACGACAAAATCGGGCGCGGTATCCAATAGAGTGCCATCTAAATCAAACATAACTGCGCGAATAGGTTTAGCCATTAATTGCCGACCTTTTTTGCATGTAGCAAATAATTAACGTTCACATCATTGGGGTTGAGCTTGTAATGTTTGGTGAGTGGGTTGTAAGTCATGCCGGTAATGGTTTGCAGTTCCAGACCTGCCGCGCGCAACCACTGCGCTAATTCCGATGGGCGAATAAATTTACTGTAATCGTGTGTGCCTTTAGGCAGCAATTTCAAAATATATTCAGCGCCGAGAATCGCAAAGGCATAGGCCTTTGGGCTGCGATTAATAGTAGAAAAATATACATCGCCGCCGTCTTTCACCAACGCTGCGCAAGCGCGCACCACCGATGAAGGATCGGGTACGTGTTCCAACATTTCCATGCAAGTAACTACATCAAAGGCACCGGGCAGTTGTGCGGCTTTATCTTCTGCGGTGGTTTGTTCGTAGGTCAATTCAACGCCGCTCTCCAGTGCGTGCAGGCGTGCAACCGCTAAAGGCGCTTCGCCCATATCGATCCCTGTCACTATTGCGCCGCGCTGCGCAAGTGATTCGGCCAGAATGCCGCCACCGCAACCGACATCGATAATTTTTTTCTGTGCTACCGGTGAGCGCTCATCAATAAAATTGGCGCGCAATGGGTTGATGTCGTGCAGCGGTTTAAATTCGCTATTTTTATCCCACCAACGGCTGGCGAGGGCTTCAAATTTTGCAATTTCGGCAGTATCGACATTGGCCATAATATGTTTCCGCTTTGTAAATTTAGTGAGTGGCGATTTGTTTTCGCCACCAATTGGCTTTACCTAAAATTTCGCGTTCATCCAGGGTTTGCAATTGGCGATTAACGAGCAGCGCTTTGCCTTGCACCCACACATGACTTACCCCTTGACCGGAATGGGTATACACCAATTGTGATGCGGGGTTGTATAAAGGTTGTGTTCCGAGTCCGCTTAAATCAATAGCGGTCATGTCGGCAAATTTACCCACTTCAAGGCTGCCGATTTTTTCTTCCATGCCCAAGGCTTTGGCGCCATTGAGTGTTGCCATACGCAGTGCAGCGTGGGCATCAAGTGCGGCGGCATCACCGGCGACCGCTTTGGCAAGCAATGCGGCGGTTTTTAATTCGCTGAATAAATCCAAATCATTATTGCTGGCGGCACCGTCAGTGCCGAGTGCGACATTAATTCCCGCTTTGATTAATTTATCGACGGGGCAAAATCCGCTCGCTAATTTCAAATTGGATTCTGGGCAGTGCACAACATGCGCGCCGGTTTGTTGCAACAGCGCTATATCGATATCGTTAATTTGTGTCATATGGACACATTGGGTCAGAGGCGAGAGTAAACCTAACTCCATCAAGCGCTGGGTTGGGCGCTTGCCATATTGCTTAAGTGATTCTTCCACCTCAAACGCTGTTTCGTGCAGATGGATTTGCACCGGCATATCCATTTCTTGCGCGAGTACCGCAATTTTTTGCAGTGGGGTGTCCGACACTGTATAGGGCGCATGAGGGCCAAAGGCAATATTGATTAAATCGGTAGCGCGCAAACTGTCATGCAGGGCGAGCCCCTTGGCGAAGTAATCGTCTGCACCCATGCCCCATGAAGTCGCGAAATCGAAAATCGGAAAACTAATCTGGCTGCGCATTTTGGCTTCCAGGCAAACCTGTGCGGCCTGTTCAGGATAAAAATACATATCCGCAAAGCAGGTGGTGCCCGTTTTGATCATCTCTGCCATTGCCAGCTGGGTGCCGTCGCGAACAAATTCTTCGCCGACCCAGCGGTTTTCGGTGGGCCAGATGTGATCGTTGAGCCAGGTGTGCAGCGGTTGATCGTCGGCATAGCCGCGTAGCAAACTCATCGCCGCGTGCCCATGGGCGTTAACCAACCCGGGAATCAATGCATGGCTGCCGAGGTTGACAATCTCTGTGGTATTAAAGCGGCGCTCCGCTTCATCACTGGGGATTATCGCTAAAATTCGCCCTTTATCGATTGCTAGTGCGCAATTTTCCAGCACCCGATTTTCTGGGGTCACGGGAATTATCCAGCGGGCTTTTACAATCAGGTCGATTAAGGGTTGCTCGGGTGTGGGCGTCAACATAGGTGTAAGGGCTAGCTTGGGTCGCAAAAAAGAGGCGCCCAGTATACTGCAAAGACTCTGCAGGGCTAGGGCAGATTTGCAGCTGCGCCTATGGGATTTACTGCCTTCCTTTTATGGCTTAAATCGTTCGTGTTTTCAGAGTGATGGCGTTGTGCCAACTGCCTATACCGTAGAATTTATGCTAACATCGCGCCCCTGAATTAAGCGTTAGATGCATTTTTAGCCAGTTTTTTGTTTGGCAAGTAGTAGGGTAGCGGTTTTTGTCTCTTTTTGATTGGTGCGCATAATAGGCGCTACCTGTCTAATTGGTGCAGTCGCAGCTCATAACTAAAGCCTTAATTAAGCCCGTAGCTTTAATAAGAAAGGAAAGCTGTATTCCCATGGTCGAATTCGCCAAAGAAATATCACCAGTCAGTATCGAAGACGAACTCAAACAATCCTACCTTGATTACGCCATGAGTGTAATCGTAGGTCGTGCTTTGCCAGATGTGCGCGATGGTTTGAAGCCTGTGCATCGTCGCGTGCTGTTTGCGATGAGCGAACTGAATAACGATTGGAATAAGCCCTATAAAAAATCTGCCCGTGTGGTGGGTGACGTAATCGGTAAATATCACCCGCATGGTGATACCGCTGTATACGACACCATCGTTCGTATGGCGCAGCCTTTCTCATTGCGTTATATGCTGGTTGATGGTCAAGGTAACTTCGGTTCGGTCGATGGTGACCGTGCAGCAGCGATGCGTTATACCGAAATCCGTATGGCAAAAATCGCCCATGATTTGTTGGCAGATCTCGACAAAGAAACTGTCGATTTTGTGCCTAACTACGATGGCACCGAGCAAATCCCGGCAGTAATGCCCACCCGTATTCCCAACCTGTTGGTCAATGGCTCATCAGGTATCGCCGTAGGTATGGCGACCAATATTCCGCCCCACAATTTGAAAGAAGTTGTGCAGGGTTGTCTGGAGTTAATTAACAACCCCGACATCACCATCGAAGAGTTGATGGAATTTATTCCCGGGCCGGACTTCCCCACTGGTGCCATCATTAATGGCCGTGCTGGCATTGTGCAGGCATATCGCACCGGTCGCGGCAGTATTATTGTGCGCGCTAAAGCCGATATTGAGCGCGATGAAAAAACCGGCCGCGAAACGATCATCGTTCACGAAATTCCTTATCAGCTGAACAAAGCGCGTTTGATTGAGCGTATTGCTGAGCTGGTAAAAGAAAAGAAAATTGAAGGCATTAGCGAACTGCGCGATGAGTCTGATAAAGACGGTATGCGCATCGTTATTGAAGTAAAACGCAACGAGTCTGGCGAAGTACTGCTGAATAATCTGTTTTCGCAAACCCAGCTGCAAACCACCTTCGGCGTCAACATTGTTGCGCTGGATGACGGTCAACCCAAAATTCTCAACCTTAAGCAATTGCTTGAAGCATTTGTTAAGCATCGTCGCGAAGTGGTTACACGCCGCACCGTGTATTTGCTGCGTAAAGCCCGTGAGCGTGGCCATATCCTCGAAGGTTTGGCGGTTGCCATTTCCAATATCGATGAAGTTATCGCACTGATCAAAAACTCTGCGTCTCCTGCTGAAGCAAAAGAAGGTTTGATGGTGCGCGGCTGGAATGCGGCTGAAATGGCGCCCTACCTTGAGCGCGCGGGTGAAGATGCCTGCCGCCCGGAAGATTTGGGTGCTGAATTTGGCATGCGCGATGGCCATTATTATTTGTCGGCCGCACAAGCGCAGGCGATTCTTGAATTGCGCTTGCACCGTTTGACCGGTATGGAGCACGACAAACTGCTCGCCGAATACGACGAAAAATTAATCCAAATTGCTGAGTTCCTTGAGATTCTGGGCAATGCTTTACGTTTGATGGAAGTTATCCGCGAAGAGTTGACGCAAGTCATCAACGACTACGGCGATAAACGTCGCACGGAAATTGTTGCTTCTAGTATGGATCTGACTAACGAAGATTTAATCAACGTTGAAGATCGCGTAGTGACTATTTCTCACGGCGGTTACGCGAAGAGTCAGCCGTTAGATGACTATCAAGCACAGCGTCGCGGCGGTATGGGCAAATCTGCAACCGCAGTGAAAGATGAAGACTATGTTCAGCACTTATTGATCGCCAGCACTCACGATACGGTGTTGCTGTTTACCAATGCCGGTAAAGTGTATTGGTTGAAGGTGTACATGATTCCAGTTGCGGGTCGCCAATCCCGTGGCCGTCCGGTGATTAATTTGTTGCCATCGTTGGACGAAGGCGAGCGCATCACGTCGATTCTGCCGGTTAAGTCTTACGATGATGACAAGTTTATTTTCATGACCACGGCCAACGGTACGGTGAAGAAAACGGCTCTAACCCAATTCTCGCGTCAGCGCAGCGTTGGTTTGCGTGCGATTGAATTGGACGAAGGCGATACCTTGGTAGGCACCGCAATCACCGACGGTTCGTGCGATGTGGTGTTGTTCTCCAGCTCCGGTAAAGCGGCACGTTTCCGTGAATCACAAGTGCGTGCGATGGGCCGTACGTCGCGTGGTGTGCGCGGTATTCGTTTAGCCGAAGGTCAGCGTGTAGTTGGCATGGTTATCCCGATGGAAAACGGCCAAGTACTTACCGTAAGTGAAAATGGTTACGGCAAGCGCACTGAAGTAGGTGAATTCCCAGCGAAAGGTCGTGGTTCGCAGGGTGTAATTGGTATGCAAACTACCGAGCGTAATGGCCAATTGGTCGGTGCAGTACAAGTATTTGATGGCGAAGAAATCATGTTGATTTCTGACCAAGGCACTATGGTTCGTACCCGTGTTGATGAAGTCTCTGTATTGAGCCGTAATACCCAAGGTGTGCGCCTGATTAAATTGAAAGAAGGCGAGCGTATGCAGGGCTTGGAGCGCATCGAAGAAAACGTCGATGAAAATGCCAAGCGTGAATTGGCGCGCTCTGAAGCAACAGAAGGTGAAGAAGCGCTTGACGATGGTGTAGCTGCAGATGATGTGGCGGACGACATTATCGATGATGCCGCAGATGATGCGAGCGACCAGGAGTAATTAACCGATAGGTAATTGGCCTATTAGTAATCGAGTGAGTAGATGAGCACAGATCAAACCGAAGCAGAAAAATTACTTGCGCTGCGCAATAAAATCGATTCGATCGATGAAGAAATCGGTCGTTTGATTTCGGCGCGGGCAGAGTGCGCGCAAGAAGTGGCCGATGTAAAAAAAGCAAATCTGCCGGAAGATGCCAAGATTTTGTTTTATCGCCCTGAGCGCGAAGCGCAGGTTTTGCGTAAAGCCATGGAGCGCAATAAGGGCCCTCTTAGCAATGAAGAAGTTGCGCGCTTGTTTCGCGAGATTATGTCGGCTTGTTTGGCGCTAGAAAACCCTATCAAGGTTGCCTATTTAGGGCCAGAGGGCACCTTCACTCAGCAGGCATCGTTAAAACATTTTGGTCACTCGGCCATTGTGCTCCCGTTTTCTGCGATCGATGAAGTATTTCGCGAAGTTGAAGCGGGGGCAGTTAATTACGGCGTAGTTCCGGTCGAGAATTCGACGGAAGGTGTAGTGAACCACACGCTCGATAATTTTATGGGCTCTAACCTGAAAATTTGTGGCGAAGTTGAATTACGTATTCATCACAATTTGATGGTGTCTGATGTTACTAGCGTCAACAATATCACTCGCATTTACTCTCACTCCCAATCACTTGCACAATGTCGCAAATGGTTAGATGCCCACTATCCCAAAGCCGAGCGTATCGCAGTCAGCAGTAATGCTGAAGCGGCCAAGCGCTTGAAAGGTGAGTGGAATGCAGCTGCTATCGCAGGCTCCATGGCAGCAGAGCGATACGGTTTGAAAATGATTGCTGAAAAAATTGAAGATCAGCCAGATAACTCCACGCGGTTTTTAATTATTGGTAAACAAGCAGTTCCGCAAAGCGGTGTTGATAAAACCTCGATTGTTGTTGCTATGCGCAATGAACCGGGCGCGCTGCATAAACTGTTGGAGCCGTTTCATCGTCACAATATTGATTTAACCCGTGTGGAAACTCGCCCTTCGCGTACCGGCGCATGGACTTACGTATTTTTTATCGATTTTGCCGGCCATGTTGATGAGCCATTAATTAGCGATGTGATGAAAGAAGTCGCTAGCCGTTGCGCCGATTTGAAATTGCTCGGTTCTTATCCCAAAGCGGTATTGTGATTATTTATGTCCCAACCCCTGATCAATAAATTTGTTGTTGTTGGTATAGGTTTGATTGGCGGGAGCCTGGCTACCGGCTTAAAGCAGCGTAATGCGTGCAATGAAGTAATCGGTATTGCGCGTAAAGCGGAAACCTGCACGGAAGCGGTAAATCATGGTGTGGTTGATCGTGCCTATACCTCGCTACAAGAAATTGCCGGTGAGCTGGGGCAGGGTGACGTTATTTTTATTGCGGTACCCACCTTATCGGTCAATGCGGTTTTGGAAGAAATCAAACACTGCGTTGCCGATACTGTCACCATCACCGATGGCGCCAGTGTAAAGGGCAGCGTGCAGCGTGCAGCCGAGGCTGTTTTTGGTCAGGTGCCATCACAGTTTGTACTTGGGCACCCTATTGCGGGCTCAGAAAAAAGTGGTGTTACAGCAGCCAACCCTAATCTGTATGAGAATCATCGCGTTATTCTAACGCCTCTGGATAATACCGCAGCTTGGCATATCGATTTGGTTACCCGGATGTGGCAAACCGTTGGTGCAGAAGTGTTGAGCATGTCGGTTGTCGAGCACGATGAAGTGTTGGGTGCAACCAGCCACTTGCCGCATGTGATTGCCTATTCATTGGTAGATACGCTCGCTGAAGATATAAAAAACCCCAATATCTTTCGTTATGCCGCTGGCGGTTTTCGCGACTTTACGCGGATTGCATCCAGTGATCCGGTAATGTGGCATGACATTATGCGCGCTAACAAAACTGCAATTTTGCAATCGATGGATTTGTTTATCGACAACTTGTCGCGCTTGCGTAGCAGTATTGAGCACGAAGATAGCGATTATTTACTCAATGTATTTAGTCGCGCAAAAGAGGCGCGTGATGAGTTTACGCTTTTGTTAGCCAAGCGCCATGCCGCACAAAAAGAAGATTAATTTGTAAGCGTCCAAACTTACAGGAATAAACTTAGAAACAATTAGTCATTAAACCTTGCGTTCAGGCTCTATATAATCGCGGCTGTTTTTATATCACTCGTGTTAATCGCCAACGCTGTACTTATCTGGTAACTATTGAATGTCAAATTACAACTTGACTCACCTCAAGCAGCTTGAAGCTGAAAGTATTCATATCATCCGCGAAGTGGCTGCTGAGTTTGATAAACCGGTCATGCTTTATTCTGTCGGCAAAGACTCTGCGGTAATGATGCATCTCACCATGAAGGCTTTTTTTCCTGGTAAACCACCATTTCCTATGTTGCACGTAGACACTACGTGGAAGTTTCGTGAAATGATTGAGTTTCGCGATCAGCGAATCAAAGACTTGGGTTGGGATCTGATTGTGCATATCAACCAAGAAGGTGTTGATATGGGTGTGGGGCCATTTACTCATGGTAGCGCCAAACACACCGACATCATGAAAACCCAGGGCTTGAAACAAGCGCTGAATAAATATGGTTTTGATGCGGCTTTTGGTGGCGCTCGTCGCGATGAAGAAAAGTCCCGTGCAAAAGAGCGCGTATATTCTTTCCGCGATAAAAACCATCGCTGGGATCCTAAAAATCAACGCCCCGAATTGTGGAATATTTACAATGGCCGCGTAGATAAGGGTGAAAGTATTCGTGTATTCCCTCTGTCTAACTGGACTGAATTGGATATTTGGCAGTACATTCATTTGGAGAATATCCCCATTGTTCCGCTGTACTTTGCAGCCAAACGCCCAGTGGTTGAGCGCGACGGCACCCTCATCATGGTTGATGATGACCGTATGCCGATTGGCCCAGAGGATAAAGTTGAAGAAAAAATGGTGCGTTTCCGCACGCTCGGTTGTTATCCATTAACCGGAGCGGTTGAATCTGAAGCGACCACCTTGCCGGAAATTATTCAGGAAATGCTGTTGACGACCACATCGGAGCGTCAGGGCAGGGTAATTGATCACGATAGCTCCGGTTCAATGGAGAAGAAAAAGCAAGAAGGCTATTTCTAATTCGTTGTTTTTAACCCTTTTCGAAAATTGTAGTTATTACAACTTACTGATTGCAAAGAGACCCTTATGAGTCATCAGTCCGAATTAATTGCGCAGGATATCAACGCCTATCTCGCGCAACATGAACAAAAAGAATTGCTGCGCTTTTTAACCTGCGGCAGCGTAGATGACGGCAAAAGCACCTTGATTGGCCGTTTATTGCATGATTCAAAAATGATCTATGAAGATCAATTGGATGCAATCCGCTCTGACAGTGTTAAGCACGGTACTACTGGCGAAAAAATCGATTTGGCGCTGCTGGTAGATGGTTTGCAAGCAGAGCGCGAGCAGGGCATTACGATCGATGTTGCCTATCGTTATTTTTCTACGGCAAAGCGTAAATTTATTATCGCGGACACACCAGGCCATGAGCAGTACACACGCAACATGGCGACGGGTGCGTCTACTTGCGATCTCGCGATTATTTTGATTGATGCGCGCTATGGCGTAGTTACCCAAACTCGTCGTCACAGTTATATCGCCTCACTGCTCGGCATTAAACATATTGTTGTTGCTGTTAATAAAATGGATTTGTTGAATTTTGATCAAGCAGTGTTTGATAAAATCAAACAAGATTATTTTGATTTTGCGGCGAAATTAGGCATGAACAATGTGATGTTTGTGCCTATCTCTGCATTGGATGGCGACAACGTGGTGAATCGCTCAGAGAGATCACCGTGGTATCAAGGTCAAACCTTGATGGAAATTTTTGAAACTGTGCCTATTGCCGGCGACAAAAATTATTCGGATTTTCGTTTTCCCGTACAGTATGTCAACCGCCCCAATCTCAACTTCCGTGGCTTCTGCGGTAATGTTGCATCTGGTGTAGTGAAGGTTGGCGATGAAATTCGCGTTTTGCCTTCCGGTAAAACAAGCTATGTAAAATCCATCGTGACTTACGATGGGGAATTGCAGGAGGCGTTTACTGGCCAGGCAGTCACCTTGACACTCACTACTGAGGTTGATGTCAGCCGTGGCGACATGCTGGTGTTAGCAAAAGATTCGGTGCCGCAATCCAATCATCTTAAGGCCCATGTTGTATGGATGGCAGAAAAAGGCGCTCAAGCGAATTCTGAATACCTGTTTAAATTCGCCAGCAAAGTGGTGAGTGGATCGATTGAGGCCATCAATTATCGCATCGACGTAAATACACAGGAACATTCAATAGTTAATCAGTTGCAGTTAAACGATATCGCTGTAGTTGATGTGTTATTGACTCAACCTGTAGTTGCCGACAAGTACGATAATAATCGTGCGACCGGTGCATTTATTGTGATTGATCGTCTCACTAACATCACCGTAGGCGCTGGCATGGTTATCGAGCAGCTGGAGTCAAAAGCGACAACGCCGACTCAGTACAGCGACTTTGAAATCGAGCTAAATGCACTTATTCGCAAGTATTTCCCTCACTGGAACGCTGCAGATTTGAAAACCTTGATTGGTTGAGGCGCATAAAACCTTAAAAAGCCTTAGTGTGAACTAGGGCTTTTTTTTGGCGCGATTTTGTAAGAAATATCGCACATTCGATTTGGTAATTGTCGTCTTGGTGGCAATCGCAAAACATAATACTCTGGTTGGGTACACGGAAAAGTGTACGATTTTCATAAACCCATAAGGAGCATCACATGAAATTTATTCTTTCTTTTTTATCCATCCTAATTTTGTCTTTTGGCACCTCTTCTTTGGCATTTGCAGTTGATACGCCAGCAGTGAAATCACCTACAGCTAAGGCTGAAATGGTTGCACCTCAGGCGGGCATTAATATTAATACTGCAGATGTACAGGAATTGACCAAGCTAAAAGGCATAGGTGAAAAGAAGGCTGAAGCTATTGTTGCGTGGCGTAAGGAGAATGGTAACTTCAAAACTGTAGAGCAGTTAATGGAGGTTAAGGGAATCGGAGAGGCAACGCTTGCTGCTAATCGAGAAAATATCCGCATTTAAGTGATTGTTAACGCCCTAGTCGGTGTTAACGAATGAATTTTGCGGGGATTTTTGTTTTAATGAGAGCCCGAGTCTATTGACTCGGGCTCTTCTTTTTATGAGGTCAAGAAATGTCCACTCTGGGTCCGCGCATTGTTGTCGCCATGGATTTTGATAATGCAGATCAATGTCTAGCCATGGCAAAGCTATTATCTCCGCAAGATTGTCGTCTAAAAGTAGGCAAAGAACTATTTACTGCATGTGGCCCCAAGATTGTCGAACAATTGATGTCACTGGGATTTGAGATTTTTCTCGACCTTAAATTTCACGATATTCCCAGTACTACCAGTAAAGCAGTTAAAGCTGCTGCTGAATTAGGTGTATGGATGGTTAATGTGCACGCATCTGGTGGCGAGCGGATGATGGTTGCTGCGCGTGAAATTCTGGAGCGTCGCACGGGCAAGGTACCCTTATTAATAGCTGTTACTGTTCTTACTAGCATGGACGCTACAGATTTGTCAGGTATTGGTATCGCAAATAGTCCTGAAGAGCAGGTTATGAAGCTGGCTAGTCTTACGCAGCGCTGCGGTCTGGACGGAGTAGTTTGCTCCGCTCAAGAAGCGGTGCAAATGCGCACTCAGCTTGGCAAGGGATTTTGCCTTGTAACCCCAGGTATTCGCTTGGAAACATCCCCCACCGATGACCAGCGGCGTACCTTAACGCCTGCTGCCGCAATTGCGGCCGGCAGCAGTTATTTGGTGATTGGTCGGCCAATTACCCAGTCCGTCAATCCTACCGAAACCTGCCAATCTATTATTAAGACGCTGATCTAATTTTTGGTGTGTGATCATTAAGGAAGTTTGGTGTTTGCTATGAATGTTTCAGTTCCCATTGTCATTACTATCGATGGTCCAAGTGGTTCCGGCAAGGGAACTCTTAGTCAAATGTTGGCGCGACATTTAAATTATCATCTGCTGGATAGTGGTGCGCTTTATCGTCTGGTTGCACTGGCAGTGATAAAAAAAGGCGTTGAGCTGAGCGATGAGCAGGCTGTAAGTAAGGTGGCAGAAGGGCTGGATGTGAGATTCAGCCTTGAAAATGGCGAGTCGGCTCAGATTTTGCTGGAAGGAGAAAATGTGGCAGGCGCAATTCGTCAAGAGGTGGTGAGTATGGCTGCGTCGCAGATTGCTGCTTATCCGAAAGTCCGAGCGGCATTGCTTGAGCGTCAGCGTGCATTTGCAATTGGTCCAGGGTTGATTGCCGATGGGAGAGATATGGGAACCACCGTCTTTCCTAATGCACAAGTTAAGTTGTTTTTAACTGCCAGTCCAGAAGCGCGTGCGGAGCGACGTTACAAACAGTTATGTGGAAAAGGCGAAGCTGTAGATATGAGCGAATTGATAAATGATATACGTGAGCGCGATGAACGCGACTCTAATCGTTCCATCTCTCCACTGAAGCCAGCACCTGATGCAGTTATTATTGATAGTACGGCGATGTCAATTGATGAGGTGTTTGCAAAAATACTGACAGCAATTAAATGACCCCTTTAAGTGCAACTCATGTCAACAAACGGTAAGAATACTCAACTAGTTTGCACAGGATATTCTTTTTATAACAATATATTCAGCACAACAGCATCGCAGAAAATATCTTCCATTTACGATGAGATTAGAATATGAATTTAACGTGTTTTAAAGCCTATGATATTCGCGGGAAGCTGGGCGATGAGCTCAATGAAGATATTGTTTATCGTATTGGCCGTGCTTATGCGCAGTTTCTAAAGCCCAAAAGTGTTGTTGTGGGTGGTGACGTCCGTTTGACCAGTAAAACGTTAAAGAATGCATTAAGTAATGGTTTGCGCGATGAAGGTGTTGACGTTATCGATATAGGAATGGCTGGCACAGAAGAAATTTATTTTGCGACAAGTTATTTGAAAACAGATGGTGGTATTGAGATAACAGCTAGCCATAATCCAATTGATTACAACGGAATGAAATTGGTGCGTGCTAACTCAAAGCCAATTAGTGGTGATACAGGCTTGAATGAAATAAAGCAGCTGGCTGAGGATAATAATTTTGCTCAAGTAGATTTTTCAACGCGTGGGAATATTCGTGAGCTGAGTATTTTAGACGCTTATGTTCAGCACTTGTTGTCTTATGTTGATGTGACCCAGCTAAAGCCATTACGTTTGGTGGTGAACGCAGGCAATGGCGCGGCAGGGCATGTGATAGATGCTATCGAAAAATACCTACCTTTCGAATTTATTAAGATCAATCATGAGCCAGATGGTACTTTTCCAAATGGTATTCCCAACCCGCTATTGGTAGAGAATCGCGCATCGACCACCGCTGCGGTCATCGAGCATAAAGCAGATATGGGAATTGCGTGGGATGGAGATTTTGATCGTTGTTTTTTATTTGATGAAACCGGTGCATTTACTGAAGGTTATTATATTGTCGGTTTGTTGGCAGAGGCTTTCCTGCTCAAAAACCCGGGCGCAAAGATTATTCATGACCCTCGTTTGACGTGGAATACGCTTGATATTGCTCAAAAAAATGGAGGCCAGGCAATTCAGTCTAAAACTGGGCATGCTTTTATCAAAGAGCGCATGCGTGAAGAAGATGCGGTGTATGGTGGTGAGATGAGTGCGCATCATTATTTCCGTGACTTTTTTTACTGCGACAGCGGAATGATTCCTTGGTTGTTGGTTTGCGAGTTGTTAGGGCGCAAAACACAGACTCTATCGAGCATGCTTGAGGATAGAATTGCAAAGTTCCCGTCACCAGGTGAAATTAATAGCCATGTTGTAGATCCAAAAACTGCAATAGATAGAGTGTTTAATCACTATGTTGCCGATGCAAAAGCTATCGATAAGACGGATGGAATCAGTCTTGAGTTTGATACATGGAGATTTAATTTGCGTATGTCTAATACCGAGCCAGTCGTGCGACTTAATGTAGAGAGCCGTAATGATCAAGTATTGGTTGAGCAAAAAACAGCTGAAGTGTTGAGTTTACTCAACGGCTAACATAAAAAATTTAAAAGGATACAATCATGCAAGTTAAAAAAGCAGTTATTCCTGTGGCAGGTCTTGGAACACGTATGTTGCCTGCAACCAAGGCAATTCCCAAAGAAATGTTGCCAGTGGTTGATAAACCATTAATTCAATACGTGATTGAAGAGGCGGCAGCGGCAGGTATCAAAGAAATTGTTTTGGTAACACATGCCAGTAAAAACGCGATTGAAAATCACTTCGATACCAGTTTTGAATTGGAAGCTCAGCTTGAGTCGCGGCTGAAGCGTTCATTGCTTGCCGAAGTGCGTTCCATTACACCGCCGGGCCTTACTGTTATTTCGGTGCGTCAAGCCGAGGCTAAAGGATTAGGGCATGCAATACTTTGCGCTAAATCTGTTGTGGGTGATGAACCTTTTGCGGTCTTGCTGCCTGATGTGATTGTTGACAATGCTGAATGCAATCTCAAACAAGATAATTTAGCGGGAATGACTAAACGCTTTGAAGAAACTGGCAATAGCCAGATTCTTGTTGAGCAGGTTCCACATAATCAAGTTGATAAATACGGTGTTGTAGATTGTTCCGGTGCGGATATTCCGGTAGGAAAAACGGCGCCTATTAAAGCAATGGTAGAAAAGCCTCCCGTTGATGAGGCTCCTTCCAATATGGCTATTGTCGGGCGTTATGTTTTGTCAAAAACCGTTTGGGATTTACTGGCGAAAACTATGCCGGGTGCAGGTGGTGAGATTCAATTGACGGATGCTTTGGATGCACTTCTTGGGCAGGAGACTGTTGAAGCTTATCAGTTAGTAGGGCGTAGCCATGACTGCGGAACAAAAATTGGCTATATGATGGCTAATGTTATTTATGGTGAGCGCCATGCAGATGTGGGTGGTGCATTTACATCATTTATGAAAGAACGCTACAAACATTAATTGATGGTCAGGTTGAGTTGTTTATAAGTCGTCGCTTACTAAGCGTAGACGGAATTAGCAACTCAAGGCTTTCGGTGTAACCCTTTGTGTATAAGGAGAATTAATTGATTATTCCTGTGATACTTGCTGGTGGTTCGGGAACACGCCTTTGGCCCTTGTCTCGCAAACATTATCCGAAGCAACTGCTCAAACTGTTCGGCGATAAAACCATGTTGCAGCAGACGTTGTTACGTTTGCAGGGCGTAAAAAATCTAGCTCCGCCTATTGTTGTTTGCAATGAGGAGCATCGATTTATGGTGGCGGAGCAGTTGCATGAGATTGGCCAAAAGGAGTCATCAATAATTCTAGAGCCAATCGCTCGTAACACCGCACCTGCATTAGCATTGGCTGCTATTCATGCCCGAACGTTAGGTGACAACCCTATTCTTTTAGTGTTGTCAGCAGATCACATGATTAGGGAGGTGGTAGTTTTTCAAGGTGCAGTGGCTGATGCTATTGGTGCTGCTCAAGGTGGGCATCTCGCTACCTTCGGTGTGCACCCTACGCGCCCTGAAACCGGATATGGTTATATAAAGACATTGAATGACTCTGGTGCACATGTGTTTTTTCCTGTATCTGAGTTCGTAGAAAAACCGAATTTGGCTACGGCAGAGGAGTATCTAGCTGAGGGATGTTATTACTGGAATAGCGGTATGTTTGTATTCCAGACGGAAGTATTTTTGCGAGAGTTGCAGGAACAAAGCCCTGATGTGGTTGTTGCTGCTGAGCAAGCTAAGGTTTTGGCTGTGCAAGATCTGGATTTTATTCGAGTAGATAAAGATGCCTTTGCACAGGCGCCTAATATTTCTATTGATTACGCATTAATGGAGAAAAGCAAAAATGTAGTTTGCGTGCCTCTCGATGCAGGTTGGAGTGATGTAGGAGACTGGAAATCATTTTGGGATCTTTCTGATAAAGACGCCTCTGGCAACAGCTTGATTGGCGACAGTATCGATATAGGTTCAACTAACACCTTGGTGTTTTCGCAAGACAAGTTGGTAGCAACCCTAGGGGTTAATAATTTAATGATTATTAATACACCGGATGCTGTGTTAGTTGCAGATAAGTCGCAAGCGCAAGAAGTAAAGTCAATCATCAGTCATATTGAAAAACAAAAGCGCTCTGAGCATCTTCAGCATCGCGAAATTTATCGGCCTTGGGGTTGCTACGACGCAATAGATAGCGGCGATCGCTATCAGGTGAATCGTATTCGTGTAAAACCTGGTGGAAGTTTATCATTACAGGTGCATCACCATCGCGCTGAACACTGGATTGTTGTTAAGGGTACCGCATTGGTACAAAAAGGTGATGAGACGATTTTATTGTCGGAAAATGAATCAACCTATATTCCCGTGGGCACAAAGCATCGATTAAGTAACCCCGGTAAGATACCTTTGGAGATTGTCGAGGTTCAGTCGGGTCCTTACCTTGAAGATGACGATGTTATTCGTTATGAAGATAGTTATGGTCGCTCGTAAGTTATTTTAAGTTAGAGGTTTCTAATGAAAGTCACTGTATTTGGTACTGGTTATGTTGGTTTGGTGACTGGTGCCTGCTTGGCAGATGTTGGGCATGATGTTCTTTGCGTTGATATTGACCAAGCTAAAGTGGATAACTTGAGTGCCGGGATAATTCCGATTTACGAGCCGGGGCTGGAGTCTGTTGTTAAGCAAGCTGTGCTAAATGGTTTGCTTAATTTCACTACAAATATGAATCGTGGTGTACAGCATGGTGAATTGCAATTTATTGCGGTAGGTACGCCATCAGGTGAGGATGGTTCTGCAGACTTGCAGTATGTTGTTGCGGTAGCTAAAACAATTGGCCGCTGTATCACTGATTATAAGGTTGTCGTTAATAAATCTACTGTGCCTATAGGTACTGCAGAAATAGTCAACAAAGCGATTGCCGACGAGCTAGCGGTGCGCGGTGAAAATATCCCTTTTGATGTTGTCTCTAATCCAGAGTTTCTAAAAGAGGGTGCTGCAATCAATGACTTTATGAAGCCTGATCGAATTGTAATCGGGACTGATAGTGAAAAGGCTGAGTTGTTATTGCGTGAGTTGTATGCCCCATTTAACCGTAGTCATGATCGAATGATTTTTATGGATGTGCGCTCGGCGGAGCTGACTAAATATGCTGCAAATGCAATGTTGGCAACCAAAATAAGCTTTATCAATGAGATGGCCAATTTGGCTGAGCTATTAGGCGCTGATATTGAAAAGGTTCGTAACGGTATAGGTGCGGATCCGCGAATTGGGTATCACTTTATTTATCCCGGGTGCGGTTATGGTGGATCCTGTTTTCCCAAAGATGTGAGGGCGCTGATTAAGATCGCGCGCAATGTTGATTATCAGGCTGGCCTTATGGAAGCGGTCGATAGGGTAAATCAAGCTCAGAAAAATAAATTGTTTGGCTATATTGATCGTCACTTTGATGGCGACCTTCAAGGCAAAGTGTTTGCTGTATGGGGCTTATCCTTCAAACCGAATACCGATGACATGCGTGAAGCCCCGAGTCGGGTTTTAATGGAGGCCATCTGGGCTGCTGGCGCAAAAGTTCAGGCGTATGATCCTGTTGCCATGGAAGAAACGCAGCATATTTATGGTTTGAGGGATGACCTTAAGCTTGTGGGAACAAAGGAGGCGGCACTTGAAAAGGCGGACGCGTTGATTATCTGTACGGAATGGAAAAACTTTCGTGCCCCCAACTTTGAGCTGCTTAAGTTGGCTCTGCGCGCCCCTGTCATTTTTGACGGACGGAATCTGTATGAGCCTGAACGATTGGCGGCATTGGGGTTTAAATATTATGCTGTTGGTCGCGGCCTGAGTGTTGTGCGGTAAATCGCTGATAATACTGTGCTTTTTTGTGTTTTGCCTGAAGTGCCCGGGCAAAACACAGAATGTTTTGTAACCCTGCCAATTTTGCCTCTTTGGTGTGTGGCTAACTTTAGCTAAGCTATTGAAATATAAAGGGCATTCTGCTAGCCTTGCGCACCTGCTAATATTCCATTCTTTGAGTTGACCATTAAGTACATTTTAGCAGTGGTGAAAACTGTCAAACCCAGCCTGAGGGGGTTTTCGCGTTACTTTAACTGACCCGTGTGACTGGCCGTGCGGAATAGGTAAGGCGTGTTGTTGACGTCGGTGCCTCTAATTTATAGGTAATACCATGAGTATGAACGAAAGTTTTGCTGCGTTATTTGAAGAAAGCCTAAAAACTGTTGATATGGTTCCTGGGACCATTATTACTGGTGTAGTAATTGACATCGATAAAGACTGGGTGACTGTTCACGCCGGCTTGAAATCAGAAGGTGTTATTCCTGCTGAGCAATTCCGCAACGAAATGGGTGAGTTGACTCTCCAAATCGGCGACGAAGTACAAGTAGCGCTGGAAAGTGTTGAAGACGGTTTCGGCGAGACTAAATTGTCACGTGAGAAGGCCAAGCGTGCCGAAGCGTGGAAAATTCTTGAAGCAGCTCATGTTGCTGAAGAAGTTATCAAAGGTGTTATTAATGGCAAGGTTAAAGGTGGTTTCACCGTTGACGTTGCTGGTATTCGTGCCTTCCTTCCAGGTTCATTGGTAGATGTTCGCCCTGTGCGCGAAACTACTCATCTCGAAGGTAAAGAGCTTGAATTTAAAGTCATCAAGTTAGACCAAAAGCGTAACAACGTAGTTGTTTCTCGTCGTGCGGTATTGGAACAAGCTAACTCTGTTGAGCGCGATGAATTGCTGGCTACTCTGCAAGAAGGTCAAGCAGTTAAAGGTATCGTCAAAAATCTTACCGACTACGGTGCATTCGTTGACTTGGGCGGCGTAGATGGCTTGCTGCACATCACTGATATGGCGTGGAAGCGTATTAAGCATCCAGGTGAGATCGTTGAAGTTGGTCAAGAAATTGACGTTAAAGTATTGAAATTCGACCGTGAGCGTAATCGCGTATCCTTGGGCTTGAAGCAATTGGGTGAAGATCCATGGATTCAAATCACCAAGCGTTACCCAGAAGGCGCTCGTGTGAAAGCAAAAGTAACCAATTTGACTGATTACGGCTGCTTCGCAGAGTTGGAAGAAGGTGTTGAAGGTTTGATCCACGTTTCAGAAATGGACTGGACTAACAAAAACATTCACCCTTCAAAAGTTGTCCAATTGGGCGACGAAATCGAAGTTATGGTGTTGGATATCGACGAAGAGCGTCGTCGCATTTCCTTGGGCTTGAAGCAATGTCAAGAAAATCCATGGGATGCATTTGCTCGTACTTGTGCCAAAGGCGACAAGATCAGCGGCAAAATTAAGTCAATCACTGACTTCGGTATCTTCATCGGTTTGGATGGCGGCATCGACGGTCTGGTTCACCTGTCTGATATCTCTTGGCACGAAGCTGGCGAAGAAGCTGTGCGTAAGTACAAGAAGGGCGATGAGCTGGAAACTGTTGTATTGGCAATCGATCCAGAGCGTGAGCGCATTTCTTTGGGTATCAAGCAACTTGAAACCGATCCATTCTCAGAATACGTTTCTGTAAATGATAAGGGTGCAGTTGTTAAAGGTATCGTTAAAGAAGTTGAAGCTAAAGCAGCTGTAATCACCTTGGCTGACGACGTAGAAGCTACTTTGAAAGCGTCTGAGTTGAGCCGTGAGAAAGTTGAAGATGCGCGCAACCTGCTCAAAGTAGGTGATGAGGTTGAAGCTAAGATTATTGCGGTAGATCGCAAAAACCGCAGCATCAGCTTGTCAGTGAAATCTAAAGATGTTGAAGAAGAGAAGACCGCTATGAAAGAGCTTTCTAGCAAGCAGTCTGATCAGGCTTCTCCGACCACTTTAGGTGATTTGATTAAAGCGCAAATGCAAAGTAAAGAGTAATCTTTCTTGCGAATCGGTGACTGGCGTTATATCCGGTCACCGATTTTTACCTAGCTATAATTTTTAATGGTTTGTATTGATTTGTTCAGTTCTATTACTTGAGTGTTTTTAATAACAGAGATCAGGTTATGACAAAGTCAGAATTGATTGAATATATTACTGAAAAGCAGAACCAGCTGACTATTAAAGATGTTGAAATGTCTGTGAAGCTTTTGTTGGATTATATGTCGGATATTCTTGCGTCTGGCGAGCGTATTGAGATTCGTGGTTTTGGTAGTTTTTCATTGCACTATCGTGCGCCTCGTACTGGCAGAAATCCTAAGACTGGTGATGCTGTAATTCTAGAGGGAAAGTACGTTCCACACTTTAAGCCGGGCAAGGAAATGCGTGATCGCGTAAATGAGAGCATCGTAAAGTTATAGCCTTATACCGTCTTATTAAGGTTGCTTGCCAGAGCGATCCTGTTTTTGTATCTTCCCTTTCTATACTTTTTCCTCTTTTTATCTTGCTGTTTGCCGCCTATTTTGTGCTTTGCTGAGCTGCTATCTATGTTGACGAAATTATTTGAGGCGTCCAGGCCTGCAAAGCGGTTGATCTCCCTGTCTTATGATGCCCTTGCTATCGCTTTGGGGGTATATTTTTCAATATGTTTGCGCCTGGGCACTTTCGACATAATTATTACTTCAAAAGAATTAGCGGCGTTATTAATAACAATTATCTCCAGCCTATTTATTTTTATTCGTATGGGGATGTATCGAGCCATTTTGCGATACATGACTCAGCCAGCAATAGTCACCATTGTTATTTGTGTTTTTTTATCCGGCGCGACATTGGCCATTTCTGGCTTTATGACCTATTCAAAAATTCCTCGTTCGGTTCCTTTTATTTATATAGCGTTGATGATTTTACTTATTGGTGGGCCTAGGTTACTGGTGCGGCATGTCATTTTGATGATGGGTGCTTTACCTGCAAAGGATGCTATACCAGTGATTGTCTACGGAGCAGGTAGAACGGGCTATCAATTGTTACAGGCTCTGCAGGATACAGGCTATCGCGTTGCTGCTTTTGTTGATGATAATAAGTTTTTACACGGCACTTTACTCTCCAATATAAAAATTTATTCGCCTAAAACTATTCCTAAATTAATTGCATCCACCGGCGCTAATAAGCTGCTACTTGCGTTGGGTCGAGCCTCGCATAGTACGAGATTGGAGATTATTAAAAGGCTTGAAAAATACCACATTAATGTACAAACAATTCCAGAGTTCTCCGATATTTTGTCGGGCAAGGCGAGGATTGAGAATGTTCGCGATGTTGAGGTGGATGATTTGCTTGGTCGCGATAGTGTCCAGCCTATACTGCATTTAATGGAAGCGTCGGTATCAGATAAAGTTGTTTTGGTGACGGGAGCGGGGGGGTCGATTGGTGGTGAATTATGCCGGCAAATTATTGAGCTTAAGCCGCAAAAGTTAATATTAATTGATCACAATGAATTTAGTCTTTACAGCATTGAGCGAGAGTTGTCTGCTAAAAACATTGATCAGGTTGATGTGGTTGCATTGCTTGGTTCCGTACAAAACACTTTGCTGCTAGATTCGATAATGAGGCAGTATTCTGTTCAGACTGTATACCATGCCGCAGCTTATAAGCATGTCCCCTTGATGGAAAGTAATTGTGTAGAGGGAATGAAAAATAATGTATTTGGAACGCGATTCTGTGCTGAGGCTGCTATCAAATCTGGCGTTGAATTGTTTGTGTTAATTTCCACTGATAAGGCTGTGCGTCCAACTAATCTTATGGGGGCATCAAAACGTTTAGCTGAATTGATTTTGCAAAGTTTTGCGCAGAAACAACATTCGACTCGTTTTGTAATGGTGCGATTCGGTAATGTATTGGATTCATCTGGTTCGGTGGTTCCTCTTTTTCGTAAGCAAATAAAAGAAGGTGGTCCAGTTACGGTAACTCATCCCGATATCATTCGATATTTCATGACGATTCGTGAGGCTGCACAGTTGGTGATACAGGCGGGAGCGATGGGGCATGGTGGCGATGTGTTTGTACTTGATATGGGTGAGCCGGTAAAAATTGTCGACTTGGCTAAACGCATGATCAGTCTTTCGGGGCTGACAGTTCGTGATGAGCATGATCAGGATGGTGATATTGCGATTAGTTATACGGGTTTGCGCCCAGGTGAAAAATTATTTGAAGAGCTTTTAATCGGCGACAATGTGGCGCCAACAGAGCACGCTAGAATATTCAGGGCGATGGAGCAGTTTATTTCCTGGCAGGAGATGGATTTGTTTTTGGTGCGTTTGGCTAATGCTTGTGAGTCAAATAATTGTGACTTGGTTAAAGCCTTGTTATTTGAAGTCCCTACGGGTTATTCGATTGATGCGCCGCTGTTGCCGGAAGAAAATAAAGTGTTACTGGTGGGGTGAGTGATCAGCTCGGCCGGCATGAAATTGTTTGGCTAGCCATAAAAGCGGGATATAGGCAATTATTAGTGCAGTAATATAATGTAAGTGTTTGGTGGCAGCTGCGATAGCAATTGGAAAAAGCCACGTTAGATTAACAGCCATTATTGCCAGTGTTGCAAAGGTGTGCGATTTATATTTTTCGGCAATTTTTTGATAGGTGTGTGTTCGGTGGGCTTGATGAAAGGCTTGTTTGGTGACAAAGCGATAAAAAAGTGTGTAGCTAGCATCCACAACAAATACACCCAGCATAATTAACCAAGCGGTCAATAGGTGAGCTCCTTCATTGATGCTTTCAGCGGTTAGAAGGCCAAAGCTTAAGCCCAAGAATAAACTACCTGAATCTCCCATAAAAAGTTTTGCGCCTGGAAAATTCCAAAATAAAAACCCAAGTGAGCTTGCGGCAATAACTATCAACAAATAAGTAGTGTTTGTATTGCTGGAGGTTATCCAATAAATAATACACATGCACACGCATACACTAATAGCCTGAAGTGCTGCTAGTCCGTTAATCCCGTCCATAAAATTGTATAAGTTTGTCATCCATACAATAAATAAAAGTACAGGCGCTGCAATTAACATCTGAGTGGGTTGTGAAAACTCGCTTTGACTACCAATAAAAAACAATCCTACAGCTGAAAGTAAAAATTGCATTGCCAAGCGTATGCCTATATTTAAATTAAATAAGTCATCGCAAATTCCAAGAATTGCTATTAGTCCGGAGGGGATGAGTAGCCAGTAAAGTGGAGCGGTGTTTATATGCTCAAAGCTCCATCCTGTTAATAATGAAATAATCACTCCCAGTGCTAAAGCGATGCCTCCGCCTCTTGGTGTTGGTATTTGATGGGAGCTGCGATTATTGGGCCTATCTAGCAAACGGTTTCCGAAATAGTGAATGACTAATCGCGATAATATCAATGAACTAAGTAGGGGAAGGGCGCACAGAATCAGCCATTTACTCAACTGGGGTGTCCTTTTTGTAATAGGAAGATTGGGTTTCTGTTGTGGATAGATGATTAGCTTGCGGCAAGTAGCGCTGCGCTGTCGGTCGCGAGTATTGTATGGATTTTTCCTGTAAAAACCAAAGTGCTTTTGATAAAGAGCAAAAGGACAGCGGTGGCTGTCCTTTTGGGGTTTGAGTGATTTAGGCTTTAGCTACAGTGTAGGAAGAAGTGGCTTGGGTTTTGGTGCCTTGTGCGGTGTAGAGCGATGGCGCAGGCACTTTGCCTTTTAGAAGTCCGAGCAAATGGCTTAAGGTTTGTTGTGATCGTGCAATCATTTTGCCGTTAATATCATTCATTTTTTGGCAGTCTTCGAATTCGCGGACTAGTAAATTCCACTCGCTCACTAGTGGTTGAGTGGTGGTATTGCGCTGTAATAGTGTGTCCCAGCCTTGAGCATTGGTGGGTAGATTAAGTGCAGAGAGGATCTGCTGACGTTGTTTGGCACTATGATTGAGCTGATCTAGCAGCATAGATTTCTGCTCAATAATTCGCGGTAGTTCATCTTGCTTGCGTTGTTCTAACTGTTCACGCTCGTACGCAAGTAATTGCTTGAGTTGGGTAAGTGCGGTTGAGTCCTGCGCGATCATCTCGCGTAGTTGCGTAGGATTGAGAGACATAGCAACCTCTTCATTTTTAAGTGATACAGCAAGCGATCATATGGATTAAAACTCTCCGGGGAAGAGGGTTTTAATTTTCAAATCGACATCTACCCAAGCAGATCATTCTGATTAAGCATGTTTTCTGCGATGCGATCGGGATTAATTTCAAAGCGGCCTTCGGCTATTGCGCGTCTGATTTCGGCAACTTTGTCCAGGTCAATGTCAGGTGAACTGTTAATTTTGGCTTGTAATCGCCCCAGTGTTTGAGCTTCTTGGCTCAATACCACCTGATCACTGGCGCCTTTACTTACTGGATTTACATCGGCTGCTGGAATCTTTGTCTCGGGCGCGCTTGGCGTGGCAGGCTTGCTGCGGGCGCCTTTAGTGCCAGCAGTATCAAGAGTATTGTTGGTATTAAAGTTCATTTTATTCCCCTGTTTGCCTTGGAGTTATTAGCTTCAAAGGCGATTAACTATAAAAATGTCGCGGTTGCTATGTCGTGACACTGGCGGCTCTCATTGGTGCTTCAGCGTATTTTGAGAGTCCCTAGCAGGCTTATCGGCCAGTTACCGCGTAACTTTAGTGAATATTTAAAAAGCTTTCATAAATCAAAGCGTTTGTACTAGCCCTCGACTAATCACAATCCCGCTGATAACTCGATCCGATGAGTTATTGCGTACCCGAATTTTTTGGCCGATACGTCCGTTAGCCATGGCTGTGCCTGAGCTGCTGACTTTAATACTACCAGCGAGCGACTCCAGTGTTACCAGCTCTCCGCGTTTAACGGCAGTCGGGGCATCTAGAAGCGTCTCTCTAAAAGGCTCTCCCTTGCCTATATTACGCTTGGCCTCTTTGCCTATAACTAGCTTCGCATCGGGTAAAAATGCTTGGCGAATATTGCTGACATTTACCAGGCTTGACGTGAGGTGTGCATGACCAATTACTTCGCCCCGCATTATGTCGCGCCCGGCAATAGTAATTTCACGGTAAATCGTTACTTGTGCGGGAACGTGAATAGACCATATTTTGCCGCCATCACATTGTACTTTGACGCTAATGTTGCCCCCTAGGCCCGTGTGATCTTGATTGATGAACTCCATGGAATCTGTACAGCGAGCAAGCCTGAGCCTGCTATCTAAATTGCTAACGTTAATTTCTATGCGCTGGTGAGGTGTCTGTTTGTATTCTGCAGTCAAGAAATTGACAATATCCTGTTTTAGATCATTTAAAGGATAAATTTCTGCTGAGGCGAATGGTACGAGGCTGCATAGCAAGATAAGCAATCCTGACTTAAGTGAGTTTGCTAGCCGGATTTGCGATGGCTGCTTTTTGTTCATAGGCATGTCGCTTTGCATATGGCGAAAAATATTCCTCAAGAAAGTTCTATAAAAACTAGGAAGTTCCATATTTTGTCCTATCCTCAAGGGTAAGAACTGAGTGCCAGTTTGGTTGATCAACGACTAAAGTCTGACACTTTTTTGCCGCTAAGCTGATTTACTAAGTATCAAAGCAAATACTGTGCCGTATATCCCAGGCAAGTTTGCGAATGAACTGGGCCAGAATTTTGAGAATAAATGAGGTAATTGCATGGCTGGTGTAATGGATAGTGTCAATCAGCGTACGCAGCTGGTTGGGCAAAACCGTCTGGAGCTCCTATTGTTTCGGCTTGGCGGTCAACAGTTATATGGCATTAATGTCTTTAAGGTGAAAGAGGTGCTGCAATGCCCACAGCTGAATGCGATTCCTGGTCGTAGCTCGGTGGTGCGTGGTGTCGCACATATTCGTGGCGGCACATTGCCGATCATGGATATGAATCTTGCGATTGGGCGTCGTGAATTACCGGATATCGAGAGCTGCTTTGTAATCATCACTGAATACAATCGTACGGCTCAGGGGTTTTTGGTGCGCTCAGTAGAGCGTATTGTAAATATGAATTGGGGGGATATTCATCCGCCACCTAAAGGCGCTGGCAGGGAGCATTACCTGACTGCCGTTACACAAGTGGATGGGCAGTTGGTTGAAATTATTGATGTTGAGAAAATTCTCGCCGAGGTTTCACCTGCCCGCGAAGAAGTGAGCGCCGGAGTAATTGAGGATGGTATTGCAGATAAAGTAATCCAAAAGCATATATTAATCATTGATGACTCCACTATTGCTCGCAAACAAATTCAGCGTGTAGTAGAGGGGATGGGCATAAAAACTACGATAAAAAAGGACGGGGCAGAGGGATTCCAGTATTTAAATGATTTATTAAAAGAGGGGAAAGATCCTTACTCTGAATTGATCATGATTATTTGCGATATCGAAATGCCTGAAATGGACGGATATACCTTTACTGCAGAAGTGCGTAATCACCCTAGCCTAAAGAAATTACATATTGTCCTGCATACTTCTTTGAGTGGTGTATTTAATGAAGCTATGGTGAGGAAGGTAGGGGCGGATGACTTCCTTGCGAAATTCCACCCTGATGAGCTTGCAAAGCGTGTCAATGATCGTGTGTTGTCCATTACGGGTGAGAGCTTGTTGCCACCGGATGAGGCCTGAGGTTGTATTGCCGTGGTGAACTAGCCTGCGGCATTTGTTTTACATTGGAACCCTATGATTAATAAAGAATCGCCTTTTACCAAGCCGGTGGGTCGGGATAGCATCGACCAAGCCGAGTTTGATCAGTTTCGCCAGTTTCTTGAAGACGCCTGCGGTATTTCGCTGGGTGATAATAAACAATATCTAGTCACTAATCGTATTCGTCGCATTCTGGAAGAAAACAATATTTCATCTTTTGGTGAGCTGGTGCGAGTGCTGAAACAAGGACTGAATCGCAAATTAAAAGATCAGGTTGTGGATTCGATGACCACAAATGAGACCTTTTGGTTTCGTGATAATTATCCTTATGATCATCTTAAGGGCGCGTTACTGCCACAATTAATGGCTGGCAACAACCGTATGTTTGGTCCGGTTCGCATATGGTCGGCGGCTTGCTCATCGGGGCAGGAGCCTTATTCGATCAGTATGATGGTAGAGGAATATAAGCGGCAAGCGATGGGGAATTTGGCGCGACAAGTGCAGATAGTTGCAACCGATCTATCGTCGACTGTACTGGAGCAAGCTAAGCGCGGTGAATATGACAAATTATCGGTATTGCGCGGTTTGCCAGCTGAACGATTGGAGCGTTACTTTGATAATCCTACGCCGACAGTTTGGCGAGTAAAAAATATTGTTAAAGAGCGAATCGACTTTCGCTCCCTTAATTTGATGGACTCTTATGCCTCTTTGGGTAAGTTCGATATTGTCTTTTGTCGCAATGTGCTGATTTATTTTAATGCTGAATTAAAACGGCAGATCCTGCAAAAAATTCACGCGTCGCTAAAGCCCCAAGGTATTCTCTTTCTCGGCTCATCTGAAGGTTTGGCAGGTGCTGGCGATTTGTTTGAGATGGTGCGCTGTGATCCTGGGATTCTCTACAAGGCAATTTAAACCCACTCGCTCAGACTTTTAATCCTCCTCCAAAGGGAGCGTTGCCCACCAAATACTGCTCTGTTGTTAATTGTTGGTATTTCTTCTAATTACCCATCGTCACTCCCGCATGCGGGAGTCCAGCTTTTGCTTTTCGCTTAACTATTGCGATTTGTATAAGCGGAAGATCTTTGCCGCTTCTCCCTTGCCGCTTTTATCGCGCTCACCTCTCTTTGTTTTTTTATCCATTTAAATCAGTAAGTTATGGCTATTTTTGGTCATTGGCACAGCAGTTGCTTTATTGTAGATATCAAAAGGTTACAGCCACATTGGTTGCCACCTGTCATCACTGAAGGCGAATTTAATATGTCCATTTCTTTTGATAAAGCACTCGGCATTCATGAATCGGCGCTGCACTTTCGTTCCGAGCGTGCAAGCGTGTTGGCTAATAACCTTGCCAACATCGATACCCCGAATTTCAAAGCGAAAGATTTGGATTTCAAACAGGCATTGAATCAAAAAATGCAAGCATCGAATGGTTTTGATTTGGCGACAACCCAAAATCGCCATATCGATGGCAGTGGTTTCAATATGGATAACGGTGATGTGTTGTATCGCACGCCGCAGCAGCCATCAATAGATGGCAACACTGTAGAAGACCAAATTGAACACGCGGAATATATGAAAAATGCGCTGGCATTCCAGGCAAGTTTTCAATTTTTAAACAGTAAATTTACTGGGTTGCGCACGGCTATTCGCGGCGACTAAGGCAGATAAAAATTTTGGGTAATATTTTCTTCCAATCGAATTTTGTAGGTATCTAATCATGGCACTTGGAAATATTTTTGATATCGCTGGCACAGGAATGAATGCACAGAGTTTGCGTTTAAATACCACTGCTAGCAACCTGGCCAACGCGCAATCGGCCAGTTCCAGTGTGAATGAAGTTTATCGCAGCCGTCAGCCAGTGTTTGCAGCCATGCATCAAAATGCTATGCGTGAAGCTGCGATTGAAGGCGAGTACAGCAATAACGAGTTGGATGCCGCAGCAGGTGTAAAAGTATTAGGTATTGTTGAAAGTGATGCGCCGCTACAACGCCGTTATGAACCTAGTCATCCGAAAGCGGATGAGGAAGGTTATGTTTATTACCCCAATGTAAATCCGGTTGAAGAAATGGCGAATATGATTGCCGCATCACGTTCATTTCAAATGAATGTAGAAGTAATGAATTCAGCTAAACAAATGGTTCAGCGCGTGCTGACTCTTGGTCAGTAATTAGTGAGGGAGAAATGTTATGTCAACTGTAAGTGGCACCGGTAATACCTCCAGCGTTACTGACAACCTGAGCATTACCAAAAAAACAGAAACGAAAAAAAATACAAATGAGCTTGGTCAAGCGGCATTTCTTGAGCTGATGATTACGCAAATGAACAACCAAAATCCATTGAGTCCACAAGACAACAGCGAGTTTGTTGCACAGTTGGCGCAGTTTAGCTCGGTGGAAGGGTTGGAGCGTTTAAATACTAGTTTTAATAGTTTTATGTCGAACAATGCATTGCAAGCTTCTTCATTGGTTGGGCGCAGTGTAACGGTTAAATCTGATACCAGCATGCTCGTCACAGGTGGAATTGTCGCCGGTAGTGTGGATCTTGCTTTGCCTGCCAGCGATATGAAAATCAGTATTTACGATGAGATGGGAGCATTAATACAAACCGTTCCTGTCGGTAAGGTGCCCAGTGGTGAAACAGTCTTCCGTTGGGATGGGCAAAACATGGAAGTTAATGGTCAGTTGTTGGATTGGGAAGCGGGCGATGATGCTGCGGCTGCAGGCAAATATCGTTTTGCTGTGACTGCAATGCAGGACGGAAAAACAGAAGCGCTCGATACGTCGCTGAGTGCAAATGTCAATAGCGTGACAATTGGTGAAAATGGCGCGCTTATTTTGAATCTGGCAGGTGTTGGTGCCGTAGATGCCAAAAATGTAAAACAGTTTAATTAATGTGAGTTGATGTAATTAAAAAATTCAAGCCATTAATCGTTATGGTCGAGGTGTAATATGTCTTTCAATACAGCGTTAAGCGGAATTCGTGCAGCCAATACCGATCTGCAAGTGACCGGTAATAATATTGCCAATGCGAGTACAGTCGGATTTAAATCGTCGCGCGCTGAATTTGGCGATGTGTATACCAGTACCTTGTTGGGGGGTGGATCGAACACTCCCGGAAGTGGCGTCAATATTCAAAATATTCGCCAGCAATTTACCCAAGGGAATTTAAAATTTACGCAAAATGAATTGGACTTGTCGGTTAATGGCGAAGGTTTTTTTGTAGTAGAAAAAAATGGAGAGCGTTTATATACCCGTGCGGGCACTTTTGGTCTGGATAAAAATGGTTATATAGTCAATGGTACCGGTGCATTGCTGCAGGGATTTGGTGCTGATTCAAGTGGCAATATTGCCGGTGTGCTTGGGGATTTGCGCGTGGATGTTAGTTCACAAGAACCACGTCAGACGACTGCGGTAGCTGCATCGTACAATGTTAATTCGAATGCATTGGTGTTAGAGACAACCGGTCAGCGTTTTGCAACTAACGGCACTGGAATTAGTAATGCACAGTTGGGGTTAAAAGTACCGGTAACGTCCCGAGTTGATGTAGCCACAGCAACCGCGTCAGCCGGATCACCTATAGTCGTTGCTACTCCTTCTGTCGGCCCTCCAGCTGTGGCAGCTACAGTCATACAGTTGTCGCGTACTGTACCGGGCAACCCTACACCTCAGACTGTTGATATCACCATCACTCCAGGCACTTATAATAATTTAACCTCTATTGCGAACGAAATTAATAATAAAAACTTTAGCAAAGCTGTGCCGCTAAATGTTCAGGCTTATGTAGATACAGATGGCCGCTTGAAAATGCGTGATCTGGCAGCAGGTGTTGCTTCTCAGTTAGATATTTCAACTATAAGTGGTAGCAATGGCTTAACTACCGCGATAGATGCGATAACACCTGCAAACATTACTGTTGGTCAGCCTAAGGTCACGAATGATTACGCTTCCCATACCTTGGTTATTCAAGGCCCGAATAAAGCAGCACCGGTCACTTACATTAGTAAATATGGCGCGGGAGCCGATCAAACTGCATCTGAATTAAATTCACTTGCCGGTATTAGTGCGACAGCGCGCACCACTGCCACTATTTTGCGTGAGGTGCCGGCTGTTGTTGGCCCGCCGGCAGTTGCTGCAAAACCTTTTGATAATAATACCGGCACATTTACTTTGAATGGTGTGGTGCTTACTTCATCCACTGCAGTCGACATGACGGATCTTGCTAAGGAAATTAATAACCTGAGTAAGTCTACACTGTTTGGAATTACTGCCAACGTTAATGAACTTACCGGTGACCTTGAAGTGGTGTCTGCTACTGGGCGTGATTTGGAATTCTCCTTTGGTAGCGCAGGCGATGTAGTAGGTGTTATCGGTAATCAAGGGGTATTGCAAGAAATAGATACTATTACCACTCCCGCATTAGTTGGTAGTGCGATCAAAGTGGGCGGTGAAATTACCGTTACCATGCAGGAAGGTTACTCGATTAAGAGTAGCCAACCTACAACACCTGTTAGTGGCGGCATTTTATTCGGCGCTATTGGTGACCCTACCTTCTTTACTCCTGTTCCGATTAATGCTTTTAACCCCAATGATCAAAAAACTTATAATCACGCAACCACTACCCCTATATATGACAGTCTGGGTAATGTTCACTCAATGCGTCAGTATTTTGTAAAACAAACCTACGACCCAGCCGATCCCACTACGTCTTCCAATCATTGGAAAATGTATGTGCAGATCGATGGTCAAAATGTAGGAGACCCAGATCCTACCCTGCCATCGCCAGACAATATCTTGCCTACCATGGCTTCATTTGACCTACATTTCACGCCGGATGGCACTATTGATTTGTCGATGACCGACTCCATTCTAATTTCCAACTGGACGCCACTTGGTAAGGACGGAGCTCCATTGGGTGCCTTTGGCCCACTAAATGTTTTGCAAGGTGGAACCATTCCGGTAGCAGAGCCACCGGCTAGCTCTAACTTTATGATTGACCTTACGGGTAGCACGCAGTTCGGTAGCGCCTTTTCAGTTGAGCAACTAGATCAAAATGGCTACACAACTGGTCGTTTAGCGGGTTTGGATATCAGCAATACCGGCATCGTGTTTGCGCGTTTTACTAACGGTGAAGCTCAGGTGTTAGGGCAGGTTGCACTGGCAAACTTTGCCAGCGTGGATGGCTTGAAGCCAACTGGCGACACTATGTGGGCGCAAACCTTTGAATCAGGTGAGGCGATTGTCGGAGCGCCAGGCTCATCTCAGTTAGGTAATATCACCGCTGGTGCAGTAGAGGAATCCAATGTGGATTTATCTGAACAGTTGGTAAACCTGATTATTGCCCAGCGGAATTATCAGGCGAACGCAAAAACCATTGAAACGGCTAATGCAACGACTCAGACGATTTTGAATCTTCGTTAATAAGTAGGATGGGTAGAGCGCTGCGATACCCATCTATGTCCATAGTTATCGAGCGGCAAACAGCGGAAGCAGTTTGCCGCTTCTTTATTTCTCCGCTTTTATACATCTTCTTTCTCTTGGCTGCCTGTCAAAATTCCTTATAAATATCAGTAGCTTATTGCTTATCTCTGGCGAGCTATTTACTTGGCATCGCTCTTGCAAAACCTTCAGTAACGGCAAATTCGCCAAAAAACTAGCGGCAACTTTATCGCTAGCGACTGGAGACATTCTTGTGGACAAAGCGCTCTTTATCGCCATGACCGGCGCCAAGCACAACATGCTGGCACAGGCTAATCGCGCCAATAACCTTGCCAACGTCAATACCACTGGTTTTCGTGCGGACTTTGAACAGTCACGCAGTATGGGGGTTTATTACGGCGATGGTCAGCCAACTCGCGCCTATGCAATGACAGAGTCGCCCCGTGCCGATTTCACCTCAGGCGCCATGATTGCCACCAATAATCCGCTTGATGTTGCAATTCAAGGCGATGGCTTTTTTGCCGTGCAAGCTGTTGATGGTACTGAGGCCTACAGCCGCGCCGGTAATTTTGCGGTGGATGCAACCGGCACTCTGCGCACCGCTAATGGCTTGGTTGTATTAGGCGATGGCGGGCCAATCAACATTCCCGAAAATGAAAAAGTACAAGTGGGTGCAGATGGCACCATTTCTATTGTCGGCCAAGGCCAAGGTCCAGAGGCGATGGTGGAAGTAGGGCGCTTGAAGTTAGTGAACCCCGATGTACAAAACCTTGAAAAAGGCGATGACGGTTTATTTCGTCAGCGCGATGGTTTAAATCCATTGGCGGCGGCTGAAGTGACTTTGCGCAGTGGCATGTTGGAAAGCAGTAACGTCAATCCGATTGATGAATTCACGCAAATTCTTAGCCTTTCACGGCAATATGAAATGCAAGTAAAACTGATGAAAACAGCCGAAGAAAATTCAGCGAGTTCAGCGCAGCTGTTACAAATCTCCTAAGCACCATTAATTTTGTTGCACGTGTTGTAAAGCAATAGATAGCTAATTTGAGGAACACATTATGATCGCCTCTCTCTATGTCAGTAAAACGGGTTTGTCGGCGCAAGACCGGCAGCTCACCACCATTTCCAATAATTTGGCGAATACCAGCACCGTCGGTTTTAAGCGTGACCGCGCTGTTTTTGAAGATTTGCTGTATCAAAACCAACGTCAACCGGGTGCGCAGCAAACGCAAGAAACTCAATTGCCCTCCGGTTTGCAATTGGGTGCCGGTGTGCGTGTTGTTGCCACACAAAAAGAATTTACGCAAGGCAGTTTGCAAGTCACTGAACAATCACTTGATGTCGCAATTGATGGGCATGGTTTTTTACAAGTGCTGCAGCCGGATGGAACCATTGCTTATACCCGCAACGGACAGTTGCAAATTAATGGCGAAGGGCAATTAGTGAATGCCGATGGTTATTTGTTAGAACCAGCGATTATTGTTCCGGCAGGCGCAAACAAAATAACTATTGGCACCGATGGCTCGGTCAATGCCTATTCACCTGGCCAGCCAGATCCACAGCAGCTTGGTGATATTACCTTGGCCGATTTTATTAACCACTCCGGTTTGCAGGCGATTGGCGGCAATTTATTTGTCGAAACCGTAGCGAGCGGTAACCCAGTGCAAGGTACACCCGGTGAAAACGGCTTGGGTGTGATCAAGCAGGGCATGTTGGAAAATTCCAATGTGGATATAGTTGAAGAAATGGTCAATATGATTACCACGCAGCGCGCTTATGAAATGAATTCCAAAGTGGTATCAACTGCCGATCAGATGTTGCAGTTTATTACCCAGAATCTTTAATCGGGCGAATTAATATGCGCACTTTAATGATGAGTAATTCACGCTGGCTAAAACTGATTGCATTCTGGGTAATGCTTATCAGTCTTAGCGGTTGTTTTACCAACAAAAAACCAGAGCCGGACGATCCTGCATATGCTCCCACGATTGCGGCCAGCATGCCCGTGCCACAGCGTACTGATGGCTCGTTGTATCAAGATGCCTATGGTTTAAATTTATTTAATGATCGCAAGGCACATTTTGTTGGGGATGTAATCACTGTAACTCTGAGTGAGCGCACCGTATCGAGGAAATCATCTGGCGTTGCTACCGGCAAAAAGAGTGGTGTGAACTTCAATGCCGGTCCATTGTTGGGTGCCAATCCCACCATTAAAGGTAAAGAATTAACCACCACATTGGAGCAGGACCGCACCTTTGATGGCAGTGCCGATGCCGATCAAAGTAATAGTTTGCAAGGCAATATTACTGTCACAGTTGCTGAAATTTTGCCAAACGGAAATTTAATCGTGCGCGGTGAAAAGTGGATTACTTTAAATCGCGGTGATGAATTTATTCGGATCAGCGGCATGATTCGCCCAGATGATATAGCGCCAGATAACACGATTGTTTCTACCCGTTTGGCCAATGCAAAAATTTCCTACAGTGGTACAGGCGCGTTGGCTGATTCCACTTCCATGGGGTGGTTGTCGCGCTTCTTTAATAGCGATTTGTGGCCACTGTAATTTGAGTGAACGAGGTACTTTGTATGCGTAATATCAATCTAGTCATTGTTGCGATTGTGTTGCTGTGCAGTGCGGCAGCACAGGCAGAACGCATTAAAGATATCGCAAGTGTTGCTGGTGTGCGCGCCAACCAATTAGTGGGTTATGGCTTGGTAGTGGGCTTAGACGGCACTGGCGACCAAACAACCCAATCACCTTTTACCACCCAATCTTTCAACAGTATGTTGAAGCAATTTGGTATTACCGTACCGGAAGGTGCGCGGATGCAAATGAAAAATGTGGCAGCGGTGATGATTCAAGCGGAGCTGCCTGCATTTGCCAAGCCAGGTCAAACGCTAGATATCACTGTATCTTCCATTAGTAATGCAAAAAGTTTGCGCGGTGGCAGTTTGTTGGTGACACCACTTAAGGGATTAGATGGCAAGGTTTACGCAGTTGCTCAAGGCAATTTAGTGGTTGGTGGCTTGAGCGCATCGGGTAATGACGGCTCAAAAATTACCGTCAATATTCCCAGTGCTGGGCGTATTCCTGGCGGTGCAATTGTCGAGCGGATGGTGGAAAATAATTTCGCCGGTGGTCAGCCGATTGTATTTAATCTGCATCGCGCCGATTTCACTACCGCCAATGCCTTGGCAAAAAGTATTAATGCTTTATTGGGGCCAGATGTGGCGCGCCCAATTGATGCTGTGTCGATTATGGTTAGCTCACCCGCGAACCCTGCACAGCGGGTGGACTTTATTTCAATGTTAGAAAACCTGCAGGTGACCATGGGTGAAGAAGTTGCCAAGGTCATTATCAATTCACGCACCGGCACCATTGTGGTAGGAAAAAATGTGCGTGTGTCACCGGTGGCGGTGACGCACGGCAGCCTGACCGTATCGGTAGCTGAAAGTTTGACGGTTAGCCAGCCCAATGCGTTAGCCGATGGCCAAACGGTAGTGGTGCCAAGCAGCAATGTGCGCGCCGATGAAGAAGTTAACCCTATGTTTAAATTTGCCCCTGGCGCGAATCTGGATGACATAGTGCGGTCGGTTAACAATGTTGGGGCTTCGCCAAGCGATTTAATGGCGATTCTTGAGGCGCTAAAACAATCAGGTGCTCTTAAAGCAGAATTGGTGGTGATCTAAATGTTACCTATTGATGCAGGTGCCAAAATTTCTGCGGTGCAGGATTCTTATCTTGACCCTAATTCGCTTAATTCGATTAAAGCAATGGGGCGCGATAAAGATCCGCAAGCATTAAAAGAAGTCGCCAAAAAATTTGAAGCCATGTTTGTGCAACAAATGTTAAAAACCATGCGCGAAGCGAATGAAGCGTTTGGTGAAGGCAACTACTTTGATAGTCAAACAACACGCTTTCATCGCGATATGCTCGATCAGCAAATGGTACTTAATCTAACCAGTGGCCGTGGCATAGGTTTGGCTGATCATTTTTATAAACAAATGTTGCAAAACTATGGTGCTGGTATGAAACCGGAATCTGGCGCAGCAGGGTCATCAATGCAGGATATAAGCGGCATGCTGGATCATGCTGTGGAATATAAAAAAGCCAGTAATGCAGATGTTGGTGTGGTGAATACAGATGACTTGGATAATTGGATCAACGACTTTATTCGCATGAGCGATAACGCCCAGTTGCAAACAGTTTTGTCGGAAGCTGAATCAGATCAGCAAGTTCAGCTACCGGTTCACTACGGTATTCCTCATCTTCTCGCCAACAAAATAATGACGGGTAGCCAGCGCGCAGGACAAAAGGCCAGTATCAGCAGCACCCAAGAAAATTTTGTCATGCTGTTGAAACCTCATGCTGAAAAAGCAGCAGCTGAGTTGAACATTAGCCCCGAGGTGTTAATTGCTCAGGTCGCGTTAGAAACGGGCTGGGGCAAACATGTGATTCACAATAAGCAAGGCGAGAATAGTTTTAATTTGTTCAACATCAAAACCGGCAGCCAGTGGCAGGGCGACAAAGTCAATGTTGCTACGCTTGAATACCGCGATGGCATTGCCGTGAATGAAAAGGCCGATTTTCGCAAATACCGCGATTATGCCGATAGTTTTTCTGACTATGTGCGCTTAATGAAAAATAGTTCGCGTTACGAGAAAGTATTGCAGCAGGGAACCGATTCGGCTGGTTACGCAGAGGCTTTGCAGTCAGCTGGTTATGCGACTGACCCTGAGTACGCGAAAAAAATAAAACAGCTTTTAAATACTGATGCGATTAAATCATTGCGTGAGTTAAGCCCGCTTGATGAGGTAAAAACCACGGCGCAATCTATTCTCTCTTTAGCGACGGCTGCGCGCCGTCAATTAGTGGAGTAATCCTATGTCAGGTCTCCTCTCAAATGCTATTTCTGGATTGCAGGCAAGCCAAAATGCCCTACGCACGGCAGGGCACAATATTTCCAATGCTAATACGGCAGGTTATTCGCGTCAGGAAGTTAACTACGTTACTCGCCCAGAGCAAAACATTGGTGGCGCTGGTTTTATTGGTTCCGGTGTTACAACCCAATCTATTGAACGTGTGGTGAGTGAGTTTGCTACAGCACAGTTGCGCTTGGATTCCTCGACGTTTAATCAGCTGAATAAATTCAACACTAATATTGGCAAGGTAGATAAGTTATTTGCGGATGTTAGTACCGGTTTGGCTGGTGCATTACAAACGTTTTTTGCATCTATGCAAAATGGCGCGAACGATCCAGCCTCCACCCCGGGTCGGCAACTTATTGTGACTGAAGCGGAGAGTCTGAGTGTTCGATTTAATAATTTACATCAGCGTTTAACCGATATTGAAAGTTCGGTTAATGGTGAGGTGAGAACTGTTACCGCACAAATGAATTCATTGGCCAGCTCCATTGCATCGCTAAATCAAGCAATTGGCGAGCAGCGCGCATCGGGCAGCGGTAATCCACCCAATGATTTGTTGGATAAGCGCGATGAAACCTTGCGTCAACTCTCTGAATTGGTATCACTGCAAGTGGTTAATCAAGGTGATGGCGATGTAAATGTCTTTATTGGCAATGGTCAGCCTTTGGTAATTGGCACTAAAGCCAGCGTATTTAGTGTGACCAATGATGGAAAAATGCAGCTAACCGGCAATAATTCTAATGCCGACGTCACCGCGCAAATATCGGGTGGACAGATTGGCGGGTTGTTGCATTTTCGCAGTGAAGTATTACAGCCTTCGATGAATGAATTAGGGCGTATTGCACTAACTATGGCTGATCAGTTTAATACTCAGCAGCAAGAGGGTATTGACCTTGATGGCGACTATGGCCAACGGATGTTTGGCGATATTAATGATCCGGTTTTGGCAGCTAACCGCGTGGCCCATGGTTCCAATGCGCAGCCTTATGATCGCGTAATTTCCGTCACCATTGATGACACCAATAAATTAACTACCAGTGATTACCGTTTTGAAATTGCGCCTGGTTCCAGCAATTATTTGGTGACGCGCCTGTCAGATAAAACCGTCGTAGAGCAGGGTACTCTATCGGGTGCTTACCCGGCAAAAATTTCATTTGACGGTGTCAGCATCAACTTGACTAGCGGTTCATTTCAGGGAGGCGATAGTTTTACTATTCAGCCCACCAAAAATGGTTCGCGCGATATTCGCTCAGAAATTAAACGCCCGGAAGATATTGCATTTGCATCGCCCATACGTACGGCAGGCAGCACCAGTAATTCAGGTAGCGGTCTTATCAGTGCGGGCGAAGTATTAAGTCTGGTGGATCAAAACGGTAATCGCTTGCCCGCTTTTGCAAATCCAAAAACATTATCACCGCCGATTCTAATTCGCTTCACCTCTGAAACAACCTATGAAGTGTTGGACAATAGCGACCCGGCTAATCCTAAAGATTTGGTTCCCGCCATGCGCGACCAAACCTTTATTCCCGGTGCCAACAACAATATTTTTACGACTGATATTGGTGAGACGCGGGTGACTGGAAAGGGAGAGCGGGTTGGTTTGCCTGAAGGGCGCCTTGTGCAAACAATTGATCCTCTCTCCGTGCCTGCAGGTTTGGCGATGACGGCGGCGAGTTTGCCGCAGGCAAACGGTTATTTAGCGGAGCAATTAAATTTTACTTTTAAAAATCCGGATACCGGATCGATTAGTAATCGAACCATCACTACAGTATCGGGTGCATCTGCTATGCAAACCGCGGCGCAGATCAGTGCGTTGCCAGGGGTGACCGCTAATGCAGTGACAACGGCAACAATTACCGATATTAATTTTGATCCATCCACCTACGCGCCCCCATTACAGTTGTCTGTAAATGGTGAAAATCTATTGGAATACAATCCGTCACTTACTGCATTTGGTTTTGATGTGCCCGATCCAAATCTGGATGAGGCGGGTTTCAATACCTATTTAGCAAATCGCATTAATTCGAATTCCAATTTAAAAACCTTGGGTTTTTATGCGCAAAGCGGTAGTAATCCTGTTACGGGTGCGCCGGAGTTGCGAATTGTTGCATCTTCCGGTGTCAACATTGATATTCGCTTAAAAGCATCAAACGGTGCGACGAATTCAATTGATGTGAACGACAGTAACGGCAACCCGAATGTCCGCTTGATGGGTATGGATGCAGGCGGCGGGGAGCAAAGTGCGATTACGGTGGGCGGCCGGATTGATATCACCATGGCCAACGGCATTAGCCTGCAAACCTCGCCTACTAATAGCCCGCTCTTTGGCGATAGTAGCTTGGCGACGTTTGCGCAATCTTCTTTTATTGGTTATCAAGCCGCCATTAACGGGCAACCTAAAGCAGGTGATACGTTCACTATAGGTTTTAATACCAATGGTAAAAATGATAACCGCAACGCATTGTTAATGGTCGCACTGGAAACTCAATCGACTATGCAAGATGGCACCATGAGTTTTGGTGATGGTTATGGAAAGCTGGTTGAAGAAGTGGGAACTAAAAGTAGCCTTTCAAAAATTAATACCGAAGCCAGCAAAAGTTTATTAGAGCAAAGCCAAACCATGCGCGACCAAATTTCCGGTGTAAATTTAGATGAAGAAGCAGCTGATTTAATTAAGTTTCAACAGCTTTATCAGGCTAATGCGCAGGTTATTTCGGTCGCGCGAGAATTGTTTGATACCTTGCTTAATTCTCTCTAGCTCTAGCGCTTTGAGCTGGTTCTCTCTGTATATCTGTTTTATTCAACTGTGGCTTATTTCTCAATTGCCTCCGGTATTTATCCGGAGGCACGAATATTGTTTCGTTATGAAAAGTTGGAGTGCTTTGTGCATTACTACGGTATGAGCACCAGTGTGGGCAAACTATTGCCGCCTTGCAAAAAATACCGTTAAAGCGGGAGTAAATAATGCGTATCTCTACCTCACAAATTTACAATATCGCCACTTTGGGTATTAGCCAGGCACAAACTGCCCTCGCGAAAACACAAGAGCAATTGTCGACGGGTAAGCGCGTGCTTTCACCGGCAGATGACCCAGTTGCGGCAACGGCCATATTGCAATTAAATCAGGAGTTGGCGCGCACAGAACAATATAAAAAGAACGTCGATGTGGCCGACAACAGTTTGGATTTGGAAGAAACCAATCTGCAATCCATTGTGGACTTAGTGCAGAAAATGCGCACGATTGCGGTATCCGCAGGTAATACTGCGGTAATGACCCGAGAGAACTATTTGTCTCTCGCGGCGGAAGTAGATACACGCATTGCAGAGCTTGTTAATTTACAAAATACGCGCAATGCCTCTGGGCAATATATTTTTGCTGGCTATCAGAGTGATACTAAGCCTTTTGTGAGTGATGGTGGCGGTAATTATTCTTACCTTGGCGATGAGGGGCAGCTGCGTTTGCAGGCATCTGCATCGGTTAGTGTGGCGGTGAGCGATTCCGGGAAAAGATTATTTGTCGATATCCCCAGTGGCCACAATACATTTACAACATCCGCCAACCCTAGCAATAAAGCTGTTCCTCCCGCACTGATATCAGTAGGTCAAGTCTTTGATCAGCAAGAATTTGACAAGTTGTATCCTAATGATTTAGTGGTGACCTTTACCAAATCAGGCTCTACCGTTAATTTTACGGTGAGCGAGCGCGCCTCGGGTAAGCAGCTGCTAGTGAATCAGCCTTATATGGCAGGACAGGATATAGAGGTGGCAGGCGCGCGCTTTAAAATTCTTGGCAATCCTTATCCGGGTGAATCGGCCATTGCTGGCACCATACCGTTTGATGTGGCTGCGCCAGTAAGCGCCATTAATCCGGGTGATACATTGCGCATTACCGTGGGTGGCAAAACGGAGGAGTTTACTTTTCCCGCAGGTGTTGTAGCTGGTGATACTACCGGGTTTGTTGCAGCATTAAACAATGGCGCAGCAGTGCCGCCTGCGCTGCCTACGGGCAATGCAGCAAGATTGGCAAATTTAGGCATTAGTGTTGATGCGGCAGGCTTCTCGAGTGCAACAGGGTTAAATATTACGTTGACCGATGGTGTGGGTACTAGCGCTGCAGCCATGATGGGCGCAAACGGTACTCGTTCAGTGAACATGCCTTTTCCTGTTGCTCCTGCCACTATTACACCACACGATTTTTCTACTGCACCGGCGAGTTTTCAAATAGAAGTAAATGGTAAAACTGAAACGCTGACATTTAATCAAAACATTACGAATCAAACTCAGCTGGCGGCAGCTTTTAATGACCCTGCCAATGCGGCACAACTAGTGCGTTTGGGTTTATCTGTTACCGATAAAGGTATTATTTCTAACAATAATTCCACTATCACCGTTAAAGGTGGTAATACTTTTCTGGATGGTGTGATGGGTTTTGCTACCCAAGGTGACGGCAGTAAATCTACTCGTGGAGTGTTGGTGAAACCTGGCGATAGTTTTTTTATCGACTCGTCAGATAAGCAGGCGCTGCTCACTACGCTTTCGCGCTTTAGTGAGGCAATGAAAAATGTCGTCGATACGCCAGAGAGTAAGGAGGAGCTAGGTAAGCTTGTTGCTAAAACCCTAACCAATCTAACGAACGTGGTTACTAATTTGGTTGCGGTACAGGGTGAGGTGGGGGCACGCTTGAATACCTTGGAGAGTTCGGCATCATTAAACTTGGATATTATTTTATTTACCCAGACCACGTTATCTAATTTGGAAAGCGTGGATGTTGCAGAAGCGACTATACGCCTATCAATGCAGTCGCTAATTTTAAATGCCTCCCAGCAAAGCTTTGCTAAAGTCAGTCAGTTAACATTGTTCAGCTATTTATAGTTTCTTTTGGTTATTGGGAGTTTTTGCGCATCTTCTTCTATTGAATGAGTGCCGTTGGGGGCTTGAAATCTCTTCGGCTGATTCATTATCTTTTGCTAATCTTGAGATATGGCGTTAGTCTGCTGTTGACTCACTATGAAGAGCTGTATTTATGGATATTGATCCCCTGTTAGATCCACTTACCCGCGCACTCAGTCAGTCCCACGCATTGTTATCCCTTGCCCAGGCGGGCGATTGGGAATCCTTTGAGACATTGGTGCAGCAGCGTCAACAAGGGTTGCTGTCGCTAAATGATCACGAATATTTGGAATCCTTGGCACAAGCCGATTTAGAAGCAAAAGCGGCTGATGTGATTCAGGAAATCCAGACCATCAATAAGACTCTTGCCGAACTTGCTGAGTCTCATCGAGAAAATGCAGCGTCAGAATTACGTCAAAATAATCGTACCGCAAAGGCCATAGATGCCTACGGGCAGTAATTTGACGTGGCCTGTTGTTTTATAACTGTTTTAAACGTTTTTTGTCTTTTACTGCTATAAATAATTGGGTTCTGCAATAAAAAAACGCTAAAGCTACTCCGGAATGTGTCGATAACCTGTTTAGAAGTGCTGATTAGTCCGTTGTTCTCAGACTTCATCAACCGACTTGTTATAGCAGCCAGACTGCACAAGACATTAACTCTGGAGATTCATCATGGCCTTAGTAATTAACACAAACGTCGCCTCTCTGAATGCTCAACGTCAGTTGATGAGTTCAGGCAATGCGCTTGACCGCGCAACTGAGCGCTTGTCATCAGGTGCACGTATCAACTCAGCAAAAGACGATGCTGCCGGTTTGGCAATTGCCAACCGTATGACTTCTCAAGTCCGCGGTCTGGATCAAGCAGTTCGTAACGCCAACGACGGCGTATCCCTCATTCAAACAGCGGAAGGTGCGCTGTCAGAATCTACCAACATCCTGCAACGTATGCGTGAACTGTCGGTACAGTCTGCGAACGGTATTTACACCGCGAGCGACCGTAAAACACTGGATGCGGAAGTAAAACAACTCGTATCTGAATTGGATCGTATCGCTAAAACCACCTCGTTCAACGGCCAAAATCTGTTAGATGGCAAGTTGGGCAAAATTGATTTGCAAGTGGGTTCAAGTGCTAACCAAACTATCTCACTGAAAGTGCCAGCGATGGACGCTAAAACCTTGGGCATGGGTTCAACCAGTGTGGATTTAATGGGCGGTGCGTTTGCTATTGACTCACTCACCACAACCGATGTTTTGAGAGAGGGAAGTGTTTTAATTAATGGCCAGTCAATTATTAAAGGTACCGATACTTTTGATGGTGCCGGTGCTGGTGCAACTAATAGTGATCAAGCACTTCTTGATCACATTAATAAAAATGTTAATGGTGTGACAGCATCTACTTATGCTGTTGCAACTGCCACTGACGCGGGTGACGGAGTGTTGACTGCTACTGAATCAGTCACTGTGACTCTAACCAATCTAGATGGCACTACGACTGCTATTGATATTGGCGGCGGTTCAACTGGTACAGCCAGCTTGTCTGAACTGGTTGATAAAATGAATGCGTCAAGTGGCGGTAAATTTAGCGCAAGCATTGGGGACGATGGGAAAGTATCAATTTCTGCCGAAAATGTATCTTCAATTGCTTTCACTGATGCCGGTGGCGCTTTAGGCACTATAGCTGACTCAAATGCTCGTATTGTACTGAAAGCGGATAACGGTGACCCAGTTACTGTAACCCGTGGTTCTATCGGAACCTTGGCACAATTAAACTTCCTAGGTTTTCGCGAGAATGATAAAGCGGGCACTATAGAAGGCTTTGCAGTTGGTGCAGGTGCTTTGGCTGTTGGGGATCTCAAGATTAATGGTGTCGATGTTGGTTCAAGCGCTACTGCAGGTTTAACCGATAAATTGAAAGCCATAAATAGTGTATCTGATCAGACTGGTGTAACAGCGAAAGCGTTTTCCTCTGCTGTGTTGGATTTTAGTGCGGTGTCTTTGAGCGCACTTGCTGGCGGAGCTATTAAAATAAATGGTGTTGATATTACTGTGGCTGCAGGTACACCTACTACGACACTATCCACTATCGCATCAGTATTTAATGGAGTGACTGATAAAACTGGAATCACGGCTACAGTGAGCGGGACTCGTCTTCTTTTGGAGGGTAACACTAATGAAATTACCCTGGCCGACGGTGCATCAGATACAGTAGTGGCTGCATTAACAGGCACCAACGTCGCTAAATTTGGTAGCGGTGCGGCTACACCAGCAGATATTGCTACAGCAAGCGTTACCGCTGCTGGCGGTATTCAATTGGTAAGCAGCAATGGAAATCCTATCCAGGTAGACGTTAAAGATGCGACTGCGACCACTAAAACTGGTTTGATTGATTCAAACGTAAGTGCAGGCGGTTCATTCGGTGCAGCTATCTCCTCGATTAGCATTGACACCGCAGCTAACGCACAAAAGGCAATTAAAGTAATCGACAATGCACTGACTACCATCAGTGATGTACGTTCGGATCTGGGTGCTATCAACAACCGTTTGGATTTCACCATCTCCAACTTGGCGAACATCTCTGAGAAGACATCTTCAGCGCGTTCACGTATTACCGATGCTGACTTCGCCGCAGAAACCGCAAACTTGAGCCGTTCACAAGTATTGCAACAAGCGGCATCGGCGATGTTGGCTCAGTCTAATGCTCGTCCACAGCAAGTACTGTCTCTGTTGAGATAATGACTGATTCCTCTGCGCAATCTGGTTGATTAGGGTTGTGCAGAGGAATTCTTAGTGAGGATTTGGGTATGAATGAATTCACTAAAGTCACTGCGGGTCCGACACAGATTTCATCTGTGTCGGTTTCGCCACAAGCGGGCAGTGCAAAAGGTCAAAAAACCGGCAATGATTTGCCGCTTGCCGCTGTAGCGGCAAAGCCACAACCACAAGAACCCGTCAATTCTAAGGCGATAGAAGAGAAAGTTCAGGCCGCCGTTGCGCAAATGAATGAATATATTCAATCAACGCAACGCGATTTAAACTTCTCTTATGACCCTGATTCTGGCGAAACGGTGGTTAAGGTTTTGGATCGTGCAACACAAGAAGTTATTCGTCAGATTCCCGATGAAACCTTCTTGCGGTTAGCGCAAAAAATGAGTGTGGAATCATCTGGCTTATTGTTTAGCGCAAAAGCTTAAAAATCATTTAAAAACAAGTAGTTATCGTTTTTTATTTGGTGCTTTTTTAACTGAAAAGAGAGTCGTGAAAACGGCTCTCTTTTTTTATTTTGCAGGTTCACTTTTTTCAAAATTATTTTGTGTTTTCCAATCATTATTGACTGTGATTTTTACCGTCTTATCCGCATTTTTTATTTCCGCTTTTAATTGTATCTCGCCACTTTTTGTTCCGTTTAAAAATCGCCTGAAATTATCTTGGCACAGTCTGTGCAAAATCCTGTTTAGGCGACCCGTATAGAAATCCTGTTGGTTAATTATTTCTTACAAGTCTTGCCACGAAGTTCTCACAGACCATGCAATGCAGATTGTTAATGTCCCTGAGCTTCATCAGTCGGCTTGTCACAGAAAACGCACTGTGAACAGGAACAATCATTAGGAGATACATTATGCCTTTAGTCATTAACACCAATGTCGCTTCCTTGAATTCACAGCGTCAATTGATGAACTCAGGAAACGCGCTTGATCGTGCCAGTGAGCGTTTGTCTTCCGGGCAGCGCATTAACTCCGCTAAAGATGACGCCGCCGGTTTGGCGATTTCCAACCGCATGACCTCACAAATTCGTGGCTTGGATCAAGCGATTCGAAATGCTAACGATGGCGTGTCACTGATTCAAACTGCGGAAGGCGCTTTGCAAGAATCCACGAATATTCTGCAGCGTATGCGCGAGTTGTCGATCCAATCAGCGAACGGTATTTATTCCGATGCAGACCGCAAAACGTTGGATGCAGAAGTACAACAACTGATTCAGGAATTGGATCGTATCGCAACATCCACCTCGTTTAATGGCCAGAAATTATTAGATGGTTCCTTGGGCAAGGTGAATCTACAAGTCGGCTCTGATGCCGGACAAACCATCACCATGAAAATCCCGGCGATGGACGCCAAAACCCTCGGTATGGGCTTTGTTGGCGTGGATATGTTGGGTGGGGAAATTGATCTGTCGACATTGGCGATCAATGAAAATGACATCTTGATCAATGGTCAGTCGATTGCCAAATCGCTGGAAAGCTACCAAGGTTTTGCAATTGTTGGTCCACCAGCGGTTCCTGCGCAAACCATGGATAAATTGATCGATTTGATCAATAAAAACGTCCTGGGTATTGATGCCTCCACCTACGCCCAAGCGACTGCAACAGGGGCGGGTACGGGTGTATTGGAAAATGGTCAAGTTTTTGAAGTTGCTATTACCAAGCTGGACGGCACAGTTACAACGGTTCAGGTAACCAATACGCAAAACTTGAATCAACTGGCTGAAAAAATTAACACCGAAAGCGGTGGTCTGCTGAATGCGATTGTGGGTGATAACAGCAAACTGAGTATTGCCGGTATTAATGTTGCAAGCTTCACCATTACCGATGGTAGTGTGCCTGCTAACGCAGCCGGTGGTGGTATCGCGGGAACCTATGCTGGGCGGTTGGTACTGGAGTCTGAGCATGGTGATCCGATTACTATCACGCGTGGTTCAACTGGAACACTTGCACAGCTAAATGCACTAGGTTTCCGCGAGAATACCAATCCTGGCAACATTGAAGGTATTGGTATGGCCACACCGGCTGTACCTTGGAATGTGGGTGACCTCACCATTAATGGTGTAGCCATTTCCAATAAAAATACGGATTCTTTGGCTGGGAAAGTGGCTGCAATTAACGCAGCGCAAAATGACACGGGTGTTACAGCGGCAGCGTTTTCGTCGGCAACATTGGACTTTGCCGCAGCCACATTGTCTACCTTGGCAGGTCCTTTTGATTTAAATGGCGTGACCATTGATTTGGGGGCTGCATCGGCGACGCGAACCATTTCTGAAGTGGTTGCATTATTTAATGCGAGCACAGATGCAACGGGCATCTCTGCAAGTTTGTTGGGTACGCGAGTAGTATTGGAAGGTTCAACATCCTCAATAACCTTTAGAGATGGTGCGGCAGGTTCAGTCGCGACTGCTTTGGGTGGCGCTTTGCTTGCGCACTCGGACTTTGTAAATAACCCAACTCCTGCAGCAGTGGCTGACGGCAATAGTGTTAACGGTGGTATCAAGCTCAGCAGTACTAACGGCGCGCCGATCAGTATTAAGTTAGGTGCAAATGCAGACCCTGATACTTTGGGGATTTTGGAATCCAATGTTACGGCTGAGGGTGCGTTTGGTACTGCCATCGCTTCAATCAGTATTGATACGGCGGCTGGAGCCCAAAAAGCCTTAGGTGTAATCGACAATGCACTTACAACAATTAACGATGCTCGCTCGCAATTGGGTGCAATTAACAACCGCTTGGACTTCACCATGTCTAACCTGGCGAACGTATCTGAAAAAACCTCTGCATCGCGTTCGCGGATTGTGGATGCTGACTTCGCTGCAGAAACGGCCGCATTGAGCAGGGCGCAAGTTCTGCAACAGGCAGCTCAGGCGATGTTGGCGCAGTCCAATGCACGGCCTGAGCAGGTGTTGCAATTGCTTCGTTAATAGTGGCAATCGGCTTAACAAACCGCCCAAGGCTTGCTTTGGGCGGTTTTTTATTGTTTTTTTGTGCCATTGGGAAGGGACTCGACTAGGCTTAGGAAAGCTGAAAACGAGAGTCATTTGATGGTAAAAATTTGGCGTATGCCTGCAACACCTTGGGTGTTGCGTATTGTGTTACTTGCGCTCGCGTATTTCCTTGCTGGGCGCCTGTCGTTATTACTGGCAATTCCGCCCGGTTTTGTTTCTGGTTTATTTCTCCCTATGGGGATCTCGCTAGGGGCTTTATTGATATGGGGCTACCCCATGGCGATTGGCGTCTTCGTCGGTTCATTGCTACTCAATATTTCGGTTAGCCCTGCGCCAATACTGGAGTTGCCAGTAGTGTTACTTGCAGCGGAAATTGCTTGTGGCAGTGTTCTTGCGAGTGCTGCAGGAGCGTGGTTGATTCGTCGTTATATTGGATTCCCCAATAGTCTGACCGACGAGCGCAGTATTTTCGCCTTCTTTATTTTGGGCGGACCTATTGCTACCAGTATTAGTGCCACTGTAGGTGTGATGGCGTTATTTATGAGCGATGTGATTCCCGCCAAACAGGTTTTTTATAGTTGGTGGACCTGGTGGATAGGGGATGCAATTGGTGTTTTGATTGCGGCGCCGTTGGTGTGTGTCTTGTTTGCGGAACCGCGCCATTTTTGGCGAGGGCGCCGCGTGACAGTAGGTGTTCCAATTGTTGTAAGCAGTTTAATTGTTGTAGCTGTGTTTGTTATATCCAGCAACAACGAAAATAGAAAATTAAATGATCATTTTCGACAACAGGCCGGCTTGCTAGTCGGTTCGGTCGATACCGGTTTCTCATCGGTAGTGAATACACTAGCGACCTTGCGTTCATTTTTTATCGCGTCAGAAGAGGTGACTCGCGATGAGTTTGCTACCTATATAGAGCATGTGACGATTGGGCGTTATGGAATTACAGGGTTTTCTTGGAATCAGTTTGTTAAAGATGCCCAGCGCGCGCAGTTTGAAATTCAAAAAAGTCAGAGTTTAGGTACAGATTTTTTTATTAAAGAAAAAGACTCAACCGGCCAGTTTGTGCCAGCTTTGCGCCGTGATGAGTATGTAGTGGTTTCTTATATTCACCCTTGGCAAAAAAACTCAGTCATTATTGGGTTTGATGTTGCATCCGACCCTATTCGGCGCGAGGCGTTGTATCGTGCTCGTGAGTCGGGGGAATTTGCTATGACTCGCCCCGTGCAACTATTGCAAGATAAAGCCACATCGAGTGGTGTATTGATTTATCAGCCGGTCTACGATTCCGCGTCGCTCAAACTAAATCCGGTTGCGCGGGAACCTTGGTTAAAAGGCTATGTTACCGCTGTTGTGCGTATTGACGACCTATTGGCTGCCATAGTCAAACCCTATGCTTCAGGCGATTTTCAATTAACAATTACTGATATCACCGATGTGAGTGATCCCAAGCCTTTTTACCATACCCAGGAATTTAAAGTGCCCGCTTATGCGCACAGTTTGGCGTTGAGTCAGACTATGGCACTAGGGGGGCGGCAGTTATTAATTACAGTGACTCCCACAGAAAAATATCTAGTAGATCATGTGAGTTTACAGTCTTGGTTTGTATTGGCTGGCGGCTTGTTGTTTTGTAGTTTACTCGGTGGTTTTTTGTTATTGATCACGGGGCGCACTCAACATATTACGAATTTAGTTGAGCAGCGTACCAAAGAGTTAGCAGCGATTTTGGATAACGCAGTTGAGTCCATTTTAGTGGTAGATGAGCAGGGGTTTATTCAAAACGCCAATCCCGCCGCGGCACAACTCTTTAAATATCCCATTGCACAGTTTGCGTACTTGCATATCGGCGAATTGGTGCCATCTATGCGGCAAGGGTTAAACTTTACTGGTGATGATAATACCGCAACCGTATTAAGTGATGGACTGGGTCGCTGCAGTAATGGAAATGATTTGGAAATTGAATTGAGTATCAGCCCGGTTGCGCTTCACGAACGAAAGTTTTTTACATTTATTATTCACGACGCGTCTGCCAGGCGCAAAATGGAGCGGTTAAAGAATGAATTTGTTGCTACGGTCAGCCATGAGTTGCGCACGCCGTTAACTTCGATTAAAGGGGCGCTGAGCATCGCGCTGAGTGGAAAATTGGGTGAAGCTAAACTGCATGAGCTATTAACTATTGCCAGCAATAATGCAGATCGGTTGGCGCGTTTGGTGAACGATATTCTCGATATCGAAAAACTGGAATTTGGCAAGTTAACACTGACGCTGGAGCAGTGCGAAGTTTATCCATTGTTGCAACAAGCCATTGAACAAAATCAGGGGTATGCCGCACGTTATGGGGTGCAATTACAATTGGATGTTCCGGATGAGCAATCTATTCATTGCCTTGCCGCTATAGATCCACATCGTTTTCTACAAGTGATGGCAAATTTGCTGTCCAATGCGGTTAAGTTTTCTTATCTTGATGGTGTAGTGCGAGTACGGCTTACTAATGATGCGGAAAGCCTCAAGGTGGCGGTAAGGGATGAAGGGCAGGGAATCGCAGATGAATTCCGTTCGCGCATTTTTCAAAAGTTTGCCCAAAGTGACTCATCAGACACGCGCAATCGTGACGGTACCGGCTTGGGGTTGAGTATTTCAAAAATTATTGTTGAGCAAATGGGGGGCTCAATTGACTACAGTTCAACCTTGGGTAAAGGCAGTACATTCTATTTCACACTGCCGTTAACAACTAACGGCGGGGTGGGTTAGGTCAATTATTGATAATAAAAACATGTAATTGGCGCAGATCGTGCTCTTAACCAATGGAAGAGGAATGAATCTCTTAAAAAGCGGCAAAACCGGCTAAAGTTTACCCACCGGTTGCCGCTAACCTTATGTAATGAAGATAGCCAAGCGGTAATTTTTGGTGGGGAGGTATCAATGGTGAACGGTACATCAAGTACAACTAACAGCAATGGCGCGACAGGCTCCAGCATTATCAGTGCATTGGGAACCGGTTCTGGCATTGATACCAACAAGTTGGCAGATCAACTGACAGAAGCGAATAATGCGGTTCAATCACAGCGCCTCACTACCAAAAAAACATTGCTGGAGACTCAAATATCGGATTTTGGGCGTTTGCGCAGCTCGCTAGCAAAGCTCGAAACCGCTGCCGCCAAGCTGGGCAGTGCAGATACCTTCAATGCCAAGTCCCTTTCTATTCCAGACACTACGTTGCTGGCCATTACCAAGCTAGATGCCGCTGCAGTAGCGGGCAGTTATCAACTGAAAGTAGAGCAAATTGCGCAGCCACAATCGCTCAGTTCAGGTACTTTTGCCTCTATGACTGACCCTATAGGCAAGGGCACCTTAACTATCCGGTTGGGAGAGTGGAACGCAGGCGTGACAGCCTTTACCGTTGACTCAAGCAAAACTGCAGGCGGCACTATTACCATTGACGATTCCAATAACTCGCTTACTGGGCTGCGAGACAGCATCAATAAAGGCAACCTTGGGGTAACGGCCAGTATTATCAGTGATGGTGGTGGTTATAAGTTGTTGTTGACGGCAAAGTCCGGCGCCAAAAACGAAATTGAAATCACCGCGACAGAAGACCCTGCCTCCTTGGGGCTGGCAAGTTTTAATTTTAACGAAACCACCCGCAACCTAATCCAACAACAAGAAGGGCGTGATGCACAAGTGCGCGTCAATGGCTTGTTGGTGAGCCGTGAATCCAACCAAATTAAAGACGTGGTTGGCGGCTTGGAGTTCGATCTTTTTGCCAGTTCGTTAACAGAAACGATCAATGTCACTATCAATCATGATAAAGCCACGGCAGAACAGACTATTCGCGATTTTGTAACTGCCTACAACACCTTCAAAACTGAAGTGGAGAAGCTGGTCGGTTTTGATTCGGAATTGGAGGCTTACGGCAGTTTGCAACGTGACCCACTGGCGAAAAGCATCACTCAGGGGTTGCGCAATATTTTGTCGTCATCCGTTGCCGGGCTAAGCGGTAATTTTAATGCGCTGTCAAGCATGGGGATACGCACCAAGCTGGACGGCTCCCTGGAAATTATTGAAAACAAGAAAGATCAGGAAAACCTTGATTTTCGCGCTGCTATTGATAATCACTTTGACAGCGTGCGCGATATTTTTGTACCCAAAACCTCTTCGTCCAGTGTCAATATTGATGTCAACAAATACTCTGCCAAAAGCCAACCTGGAACCTACGATGTTGTTATAACCCAGCAGCCTAGCAAGGGTAAATTGACCAATGATGACGTTATTGCTTTCCCGTTTGATACCACAGGTAAAGACTACAGCTTCACTTTTTCGTTAAATGGTGTGAGCACTGCATCTATCAGTTTGCCTGATGGAAAAACTTATACCTCTGGCGCCCAGTTAGCAGCTGATTTTCAAAGCTTGATTAATCTCGATGCTAATTTAAAGGCAGTAAAAACAACGGTGGCGGTCAGTTTTGAAGCTAACAAGTTGGTATTTACCTCTGACTCCTATGGCAGCTCCAGTAAAGTCGCTTTTACTGCTGCGGGCGGTGATATGAGTGACTTGGGTATAGCTGTGCGTGGAGGCGTAACGGGTAGCGATGTTGGCGGCACAGTAGGCGGCGTTGCAGCATTTGGCTACGGCAATATTCTTTTACCTGCAATTGGTAGTAAAGCGGAAGGCCTAAGTATGATCGTTCAGCCGGGTACTACCTCTGGCAGCATCACGTTTTCACGCGGTTTTTCTGGCAGCATGACTAATTTGATCAATGAATTTTTGAAGTCATCTGGCACGATCAAAGAGCGTGAAACCAATATCACTAAAGATATTAAGAATGTCACCAAAGCCGAAGCTGACTTAACTCGGCGTAGTGAGGCTTATAGAGCAAGGTTGATGGCGCAGTTTCAAGCGATGGAATCTATTGTGCGCAGCCTCAATTCTACCGGTGATTTTTTGGATGGTATTTTAGATCGCCTACCGTTTACCTCAAAAAATAATTAATTTTTAGCGTTCCTCCCCGTTCAACCTAATGAGGAGGAATGTTTGCCCCTTCATTAGATGCACGTGCGGATTAATTTTGTTCATTTAGTGACCTTTCATCATTACTTTGCTATACCCTAATGATTGCTGACACTTGTCGAATACTGGAGGGGTTATGTCAAACGTAGTTGCACTTGTACCTGCTCGCGGTGGATCAAAAGGCATACTGCAAAAAAATATCGTGGCAGTGGGGGATCATCCGCTGCTGGCTTATACGATAAAAGCAGCGCAAGACTCCGGTGTTATTGAAGCAACTTATGTATCTTCTGACGATGATCAGATTCTATCGGTAGCCCATTATTATGGTGCCGAGCGATTAAAACGCGATCCTCATTTGGCGCGGGATGAAACGCCGATTGACCCGGTTGTTGCAGAGTTTATTCACCGCTTAAAGCTAAACGGTAAAGATATTATTGTCCTGTTGCTGCCTACATCACCCTTGCGTACTGCAATACATATTCGCGAAGCAATTGCGGAGTTCCATGATTTTCCCACTTGCCATAGCTTGATCAGTGTGCGCGAAATTAATAGTCAATTGATGAAAGCTTATGTTGGTGGCGGGGAGTTTTTGCAGCCGCTGGCGGGCGCACATTCATCGTATTTACGCCGTCAGGATTTGCCATCGCTTTACATGCCTAATAACGCTATTACCATTTTTAAAGTGGATGATTTTTTGCGAGAGGAGAGAATTCCACGCACCCATGAAATACCCTATTTAATGTCGGAGCATGACAGTTTGGATGTAGATACGCCTGCAGATCTAGCGCTTGCAAAAGAGCGTTTGGCAGACTGGGCTGAACGCAAATAATTTGCCGGGCAAGCGCGGATTTATTTTTGTTTTGATTGTGTTTCTTCTTTGATATGGGCTTGCAGTTTTTTCCAGACCATTTCAGCGTCCTGAGGCGAAGCATGTTTTGTTATGCCAGCGCCGACTTGCTGGGTGATTTTTAAGTGGCGGACAAAACGGCGGCAGTTTGCGCACATCAATAAATGCAAGCGGATTTGCCATTTAAGCTGGGTGTTGTTATCCAGACTATTGCGGTCTAGATAATCGCTGGCGAGCGCAGCTACTTGTTTGCAACTTAACATGAGCCAGTCTCCTGATAGCGATCAATTACCTGCATGAGAGTAAGGCGCGCGCGGTGTACCAGTACCCTCACATTGGCTGCGCTAACTGAAAGAATGTTGCAAATATCGTCAAAGGATTGCTGTTCAATATCGCGCAATATAAATGCGGCTTTCTGTGCGGATGGCAACAGATCGAGAGTACGGTTGATGCAGCGTTGTAATTGCTGCTCTTCTAATAATGACTCGGGCGATTCATTGTTCCAACGCGGTACGGATTGTTGCCAATGACCATTTTTTTTGAAATGGGTACCATCAAGATAGCTACCTGGTGTTTCACCATCTAATTGGTCCAATGAAACCTGGCGTGATTCTTTGCGCAGGCGCGCTTTTGCTTGGTTGCTTACGATTGTCAGTAGCCAGGTTTTTAGTGAGGAGCGCTGTTCAAAATTGACAATGTTGCGGTATACCGAAACCCATGCTTCCTGCACTACATCGTCGGCGAAAGTATCACCCGCAATGGCGCGTGCGATGTTCAGCATTAGGGAGTGATACTGGGCAATAAGTCGGCGAAATGCATAATCATCCCCCTTCATTAATTGCGCAATTAGCTCGCGCTCATTATCTATCATCATGTTACTCGTGTTGGATTTGGGCGAGCCGCACACATTAATTGGCGGTAGTCGCACAAGCTTAGCACTCGCAATAATAGCTGTGTACAGTGGATTAATTTTTCTGCGTAGTTTTCTGCTCGAGTTTTTTACGTAGCCAATAATCCAAGCTGTGATATTTTCCGCCGCCTAATCCAATCAGTGCCAACAGCATAATCAAATAGGTTGCTGCAAACTCAATGCCGTTGTTGAGGATGACAAATTTCCCGCTGCCAGTGAGCCATTCATAGTTGCCGTGGGTTTGCAAAATATCCCGCGCGCGCGCGAGCTTGTCAGTTGCTGCTAGCACTTGCTCATTGGCAAAAGGTGCGCTGGCATCGGCAATCGCCTGCCAGCCGTTGCTCCAATGCACGGCAAAAATAGCGACCAACATGGTAATAATCAGGGGAATACTAATCAGGCGGGTGAATAACCCCAGCACGAGCAATACTGCACCGACAAGTTCAGTGGCTGTGGCCAAGAATGCCATAAGCCAAGGGAGGGGGAGGCCTAGCCCCCATTCAGTGTTGCCGAACCACGCAACGGTGCTATCAAATGCGTTGAGCTTGTTCATACCTGCCATCCAAAAAATCGGCGCTAAGTAAAGGCGTAAAGCGAAGCTGGCAATATTGGAGCTACTGCTTTTGAGTCTATTACTGAAATTTTGATGCAGACGGCAGAGTGCTGGAGAGTTGAACATAAAAAAGGCATCCATAGCGATTAATAGCCTATAGATGCCTCAGTGTTCAATTTGTTACAAGGTTAAGTATCGCTGAAATCGATCGATTTCAGCGGAAATGAGTTACTGGTTTTTCTTCTTTTTGATCTCAGCAGCTTCCTTTTTCATGGCCGCATCAAAGTCCAGTTGTTCCTGATCTATAACGGGAGTGACAGGTAGGGCTTGTTGCACACTTTCTGTTGCTTGCTGTTTGGCTTTTTGAGTGGTGTTGGTGATGCTGCTATCAATTTTTTCATTGACCTTATCTGCTACCGCACCTACAGGGTTCTCGACAATTTTTTGTACATTCATTAGCGCTTTTTGTTTTTCATTCAATGCGCTTTTTGCAGCTTTGGCTTGGTCGTAAGCACTTTGCAATTCTTTTGGTAGAACAGGGGTGATAGCCTGTTTTGCGCCTTCGACTTGTTCCGAAATAATTTCTGGTGTGCCATCTTTAATCAACATGACGGCCATTTGGTTGGTATCGGCATTCCATACCATGGCTGCTTTGTCGGTAATTTCCTGCACTTGCGGTGGCGCGTAACGGGAGGCTACATAAAACAATGCACCTTCCTGTTGGATCGCTTGCGCGGTACGCAATAGTTTCATGGTGGGTTCGTACTTATCACCCAGTAATGAGGTCATCCGGTCTTTTACCATAGGTGTTTCAAAGAGGTCCACCTCATTGGGGTCGAATCCCACTAGGGGTTTAAGAAAAGACCACATTAGTTTGCTCTGTAGTTGGTTGCCAATCAGTAGCGACGAAACACAAGCAGACAGAAAAATACAAATAAACGCGATAGAGATAAATTTGGTTGTACGCATGAATAATCCGATAAATTAGAGGGCTGGTTTATGCAGATCGGCAGTGTACGCAATGTGTTTCATGCCGTACATAAGGTGAGCACGATTAGATTAAAATTGATGTTTCATGGTGACTCATGAGGTAAAAAACCCTTTTTATGGAGGCTATTTGGCGAATATGATTGAATGGTGAGGTTGCGAATATTTGGCAATCAATAAAAATAGAGAATACGACCCTTTTACTTTGGACCCGCAAGGAAAACGCTGTGAAAATTTTAGTGGCAATTAAACGTGTTGTGGACCCTGGTGTCCGCGTGCGCCCTTTGGCTGACGGTAGTGGTATGGACATCGCCAGCGCCAAAATGGCGATGAATCCCTTTTGTGAAATCGCTGTTGAAGAGGCCATTCGCTTAAAAGAGCAAGGGCTGGCCAGCGAGGTAGTGGTAGTTAGTATTGGGCAGCAGACCGTGCAAGATCAATTGCGTAGCGCGCTCGCCCTGGGGGCAGATCGCGCCCTGCACATTACAACCGAATCTATTCTTGAGCCTTTAGCTATTGCCAAAGTGCTGCATGCACTAGTGCAAAAGGAGCAGCCTCAACTGGTGCTGTTAGGTAAACAATCTATTGATGGTGACCACAATCAAACCGGGCAGATGTTGGCTGGGCTCTGCGGTTATCCTCAGGGCACCTTTGTCTCGCACATTGAGTGCAAAGGTGATGAGGTTTGGGTAACCCGCGAGCTGGATGGTGGTTTGCAAACCCTTGCGCTCAAGCTCCCGGCAGTTGTCACCACAGATTTACGTCTGAATCAGCCGCGCTACCCAACTATGCCCAATATTATGAAGGCGCGCCAAAAGCCGCTGGTTGTTATCCCTCTGGCGGAATTGGGCTTGAGTTTACAGCCGCGCCTGCAAACCATCTCCATAGATGCTCCCAAAGCACGCCAGCAGGGCATTAAGGTCAACAGCGTTGCTGAATTGGTAGATAAACTGCGGCAGGAGGCCAAAGTGCTATGAACACATCAAAGAAGGTGGGTGCGCTGGTATTGGTTGAGTTGGGTGCTAGTGGCTTCAGTTTAATCAACCTGAAGGTGATGGGCGCTCTGGCGCGTTTGGGCGAATTTACCTCATTAGAGGTGGATCTACTGGTCGCCGGTAAAGATTGCGCCGCTGCTGCAGCAATGGCTGCGCGTGTACCGGGTATACGCCAAGTATTGCTTGCCGATGATGATCGCTGTGAGCATCAACTACCGGAAACACTTGCGCCTTGGCTGGCGCACCTGGCCCAGGATTATGCTTATGTCTGTGTAGGAGCAACAACCTTTGGCAAGAATCTATTGCCGCGCATAGCGGCGCTGATGGATTTGCAACCTGTTACCGATGTGGTCGCAATTGAATCTGCCAATGAATTCAAACGTCCGGTGTATGCAGGTAGTGCCCTAGCGCATCTACGTACAGAGCAGTCGATTAAACTCCTGAGTATTCGCGCGAGCGCCTTTGGTGAAGTGGCACTAGGAGAAAGCAGTGCGGAAGTGGTTGCTATCACGCCTCCGCCATCACAAACCATTAGCCGTTTTATTAGTCAGCAACAGGTGCAAAGTGAGCGGCCTGAGCTGACCGCGGCGCGTGTGGTAGTGTCGGGTGGGCGCGGCATGCAGGCGGGCGAGAATTTTCAGTTGCTCTATCAATTGGCTGACAAACTTGGCGCTGCGGTAGGTGCGTCACGTGCCGCGGTGGATGCGGGTTTTGTCCCCAATGATATGCAGGTAGGGCAAACCGGCAAGGTGGTGGCTCCCGAATTGTATATCGCCGTAGGGCTATCCGGCGCGGTGCAGCATTTAGCTGGAATGCGCGATTCACGGGTGGTGGTGGCAATCAATAAAGACGCAGATGCGCCTATCTTTCAAGCGGCAGATTATGGTTTGGTGGCTGATTTGTTTGAGGCTGTGCCCGAGTTGATCGAGTTGCTGTAAAAAGATTGTAATCAATCGCTTGATTTCCCCTCCTCAAAGCCGCTACTACAGCGGCTTTTTGTTTTTTTCGCTACAATGCCGCCCCATTCATCCTTCTCATTTTCTGTATTGGGCTTAAACGACCATGGATCTCGAACAATTTGAAACCTGGGCTATGTATCTCTGTGGCGGCGGGTTGATTATCTTTATGTTTTTTATCGTATGGGATCTTGCTAAAAAATCCAAAGCGGGCCGGTTTGGTACCTTTATCCTCTTCGGGGTACTGGGTTTTGCGATTATGGTGTTTGTGATTAAAGAAGTATTTGTGCACATCCTTAGCTAGCCTAAAGGCATAGCCTTGATTCTCATTGTTATAACTGTGGGTTAACCATGTTCCATTTTTTTGTCCCCGCCACCAAGGTTCAAAAAGACCGCGCCATCATGCGCGAAACCGACGCTCGTGTTGCCAAATACAGCCGACGCGGTTTAATTCTTAATTTTATTGTCTTTGTGCTTTGCCTTGCATTCGGCGATTTTCAGGAAAAAGAACACAACTTGGCGATAGTGCTGGTGACGGGGTTGCTGCTGGTGACTTTGGTGCGCAGCTATTATTTGTTTCGCTTCGATGCACTTTACGCCCGCGCGCCCACACGTTGGCGCAATCAATACTTTTTTGCATCCTGCTTGGGGGCAGCGTGGTGGAGTGTGATTTTAGTGACCCTCACCTGGGTGCAGGGCATGCGCGATGAAACGCTGGTGATGTGGCTCTATTCCGTCGTGTTTTACTCCAGTGTCGCCAATGTGTTTGCGCCGTATCGCCATTTTCTCAGTTTGTATTTAGCGATTGGTCAAATTCCTGCTGCAATTACTGCGATGTTTTTAGGCAATGCCGAAGGTGTGTTATACGGCAGTATTATGCTGGTGTTTTATCTTATGCTGAGTCATCAAGGCAAGGTGACATCACTTGCGTACTGGGAGCGTTTGGAAGCGCACTATGCGTTGCGCGAGCGAGCGCAGGGGTTGGAAAATGAAAAGCGTACATCGCAAGCGCAGATCGAATTAAAGAATGAATTTTTGGTCAATCTCGGGCAGGAGATTCGCTCATCTATTAGCGATGTAATGAGTACACTTTCATTGATTGATGACAGTCAGCTTTCAGAGCATCATCGCGAATTGCTGACAACTGCGAATAAGGCAACGGGCAGGCAAATTGATCTGGTCAATAATGTGGTGGACTTCTCCAAGATCACTACCAAGACACTGGTGCTTGACGATGTTGAATTTGATTTGCGCCGGGTGTTAGAAAAATTTGTACAAGATTTTACCCTCGATGCTCATCAGCAAGGCATTGAGCTCTATTACAGCTTTGATCCCAATATGCCGCTGCGGGTAAAAGGTGATGTTACTCGCTTAAATCAAATTCTTGCCACGTTACTTAATCATACACTCAAAGCGAGCCGCATTGACCATGTCTATGTTGAGGCGCGTTTTCATCAGGAGCAAGATGATTTTGGTGAGTTGCAGGTCATCATCAGTGATGGTGAAAAAAATGTCGCCGGTGAAAATGATGCTGAAGCGCACGAGAGTAATCAAAAAGGAATTGGTCTTGCTATTTGTAAAGGGCTGGCTGCATGTATGGGAGGCAGCATTCATTTGCGGCAAAATAAAAATCGCGGCAATCGTATTTTTATCAATATCGCGTTACAAGTGGTTTCCCATGAAGAGCGTCGTTTTGGTTCCGAACAAAAGCTGCGTGGAAAACGTGCGTTGTTGGTGGATTTGCCTGAGCACAATGCCAATGCCTTGGCCGATGAAATGAATGCATGGGGTATGGCGACAACGATTGTGGCGGGGCAGGAGCAGACCATATCAAAGTTGCGCGAACAAGCTGCCAATGGAACACCGTTTGACTTGGTGTTTATCTTTACCCGGCTGAATAGTATGAACGGCTTGGCGCTGTCCCATGAAATTACCGCGCACCCTGAAATTGCTGGAGTAAAACAAATTCTCGCGATGGGTATACTGCAGAGTGACAGCCCTGAAATGAAATTACATCTGCGCAATAACCCGCAGGTTTGTATTATCGAAAAACCGATTATGCGTCGCCGCTTACACGATGCCGCCGTGCAAAAATTATTGAACGTAAATCTTGAAGACGAGCGCAAAACATCCGAAAAAGAAAACTTGGGCGCGGCCATAGTGCCTAAGGTTCTTTTAGTAGAAGATCATCGGGTAGATCAAATGGTGATTAGCGCCATGTTGAAAAAGCTCGGTTGCTATGTGCAGGTTGTACAAAATGGATTGGAGGCGGTAGAGATTGTAGAGCGAGAGCGTTTTGATTTGGTGCTAATGGACTATGATATGAAGGAACAGGATAGCCTCGTCGCCACCAGTAAAATTCGCGATTACGAGCGTATGACTCACAGCGTGCGTCGCTTGCCAATTGTTGCTGTCACCTCGGCACAAACTGACGCAGATCATGATCTCTATATGTCAGTAGGTATGGATGATCATATCAGCAAGCCTATTCGCTACGATGATTTGGATGCGCGGTTGCAACGTTGGCTGGAGAAATCCCGAATCTGATTCGCCTAGCGCGAAAAGAAGCGTTTACATTCGTAAACCTGGGAGCACACCTGAAATGCCGCTGATACACTCAGCGGCATTTCTGCTTTCAGGAAGTAATCATTTTTCCATATTGGGAGAGTGAAGGATTGCGATAAACGGCGATAGCTCATAAAAAACACTACTATTTTTCATAAAAAATAAACAGCGAATAAAGGTTCGGCAATGAACAAACATCGGTTCAATATTACTCATTGGTGCGTCTACATTGTTGGTTTAACTATTCTCTCTGTCAGTCTTGCAAGCTGTGGGGAAAATGCAAATTCCAGCGTACAACAATCATCGTTGAAGCAGGCTGCAAGTCCTTCAACTGAGCAGCAGCAAAGTATTAGTGGTGCAACAATTCTGGTGTTTAGCAAAACAGCAGGATGGCGGCATGATTCTATTCCGGCTGGCATCGCTGCTTTCCAAAAATTAGCGGAAGAACATCAATTCACCGTAGTGGCGAGTGAAGACGCGAGTCTGTTTACGGACGCTGAGTTAAGCCAGTTTAACGCTATTGTTTTTTTGAATACCACGCTCAATGTGCTCGATGAAAATCAGGAGTTGGCAATGGAGCGCTATATTCAGGCTGGTGGTGGTTTTGTCGGTATTCATGCTGCAGCAGACACTGAATGGGAAGGCGACTGGTTTTGGTATCGCAATTTAGTGGGAGCAGTCTTTAAAAACCATCCCAATTCGCCCAGTAATGTGCAACAAGCGACGGTTAACTTTGTCGATCAACACCACGCATCGACTGCATCATTAGCTGGCTCTATCAGTGTGGCGGATGAGTGGTATAACTATCGCGACATGTATGAGTTTATCAATGTAGTTGCCACAGTGGATGAGTCGACTTATCAGGGGGGGGAGCATGGTCACAATCACCCCATCTCCTGGTATCACGATTACGATGGTGGCCGCGCCTTTTATACTGGCATGGGGCATACCAGCGAGTCTTTTTCAAATCCGGACTTGTTGCAGCATTTATTAGGTGGTTTGACCTATGCGGTAGGTTTGAATCATCGCACGGGTTTTAAGCCTCGTTTGGACTACAGTAAATCGCGCCCGGAGCCAAATCGTTTTGTAAAAAAAACCTTGGTAGAAAATTTGGATGAGCCAGTAAAGCTTGCATTTTTCCCCAATGGCGATGCACTAATTGCATTGCGTCCAGGAAAGTTTCAGCGCGTTGACTACAAGACGGGCCAGCTAAGTGATGCAGGAACATTGACTGTTGCTTACGATAAGTTTCAGGAGTGGGGTCTGGTTGGTGTGGCTGTTGACCCGGATTTTGCAACCAATCAAACAATTTATGCAGCATTCACAGTAAAAGATGATGCAGGAAACCCTGGCCAACGTTTGTCACGTTTTTTATGGCGCAATAATCAAGTTGATGCCTCTACTGAAGAAAAAATTCTGCAATATCCAATTGATAATAATTGCTGTCATACCGGTGGTGATCTGCAGTTTGGTAGCAATGGGGAATTGTTTTTTTCCACTGGCGATAATACCAATCCTCACGATCAGGATGGTTACGCACCTGTAGATTTTCGTCCGGATATGAAAAAGAATGACGGTTTGCGTGCGCCGGGTAACACTCAGGATTTGCGCGGTAAGGTACTGCGTATCATTCCAAAAAAAGACGGTGGTTATGATGTTCCTGCAGGTAATTTATTTACAGATCCAGCACAAGGGCGCCCTGAAATTTATGTGATGGGCGCACGTAATCCCTACAGCATTACTTATGACCATAAAACCAGTACCTTGTTTTATGGCGATGTCGGTCCTGATGCTAGTAACGATTCAGATGAAAAAGGCTCCCGCGGTTACGATGAAATTAATCGGGTAACTGCTGCCGGCAACTTTGGTTGGCCGCTAGTAATAGGGCAAAATAAACCCTATAAAAAATATGATTACATCACTCAAAAAACGGGTGAATGGGTAAGTCCACAAGCTCCCGTTAATGATTCACCTAATAATACTGGCGCAAAACAATTGCCGCCTGCACAACCTGCTTTTATTGCCTATCCCTATGGTGTTTCAGATGAGTTTCCTGAAATGGGTACTGGCGGTCGCACAGCCTTAGTTGCCGATGTTTATCATTCTGAAGACTATCCCGAATCTGTTAATCGTTATCCCGCGTATTACGACAACTCACTATTTATTCTTGATTTTATGCGCGCCTGGGTAAAGGTTGTGAGCTTTGACGTGCAAGGTCGTATTAAAAAAATAGAACCGTTTGCGCCGCAAATTAGTTATGCGCTGCCGATCGATTCGCGTTTTGCTCCGGATGGTACTTTGTATGTATTGGAATACGGCATGTCTTGGTTTACCGGAAACCCGGACGCCCGCCTTGCACGGATTGAATATGTGGGGCCTGGCAATCGCCCGCCAGTAGCAAATATTACACTCGACAAAACCCAGTCTGGTATTCCCGCGCAAATTCGCGCCTCAGCCAAACAATCAATAGATTTGGATGGTGATAAAATGACTTATGCATGGAAAGTGCAATGCGCAGAAGTCGCTTGTGTAGAGCAGCGTTTGGGTGATGCAGCTGAGATTAACGTGTCGTTAGAGAAAGCGGGTGAATACACACTGGAATTAACGGTTAGCGATACGAATGGTGCCAAAACGACCCTCAGTAAAAAACTTGATATAGGCAATGAGCCGCCGGTCATTGAATTTGCATCCCCGCAAAACCAAAGTTTTTATTGGCCAGATACGCAAGCAGTAGATTACAGCTTCTCAATCAGTGATAAAGAAGATGGTGTAGTTACATCTATTGCGGATGCTAATCCACTGATTCAATTTTCTTATACTGAGCCAGAAAAAAATGCAGGGCAGGGGCATCAAACCGTAAACTTGGTTGATCGAGGAAAAGCGTTGGTCGATGCTAATAATTGCTTGGGTTGTCATAAGTTGGATGAGAAAATGGTCGGCCCTGCGTTCCGCGATGTAGCTAAAAAATATCAGAAAGATCCTAAAGCCCTTCAATACTTGGTGAATAAATTGGGCAATGGTGGCGCAGGTGTGTGGGGTGAAATGAATATGCCCGCATTCTCCGGATTGAGTGAGGCTGATCGTAGTGCATTAGCAACATATGTGTTATCACTTGCGGAAAATAACGCCCTAGCAGGTTTACCATTGTCGGGCAAGGTAGAACTAAAATCGCATCAGAAAAATACAGCGGCGATAGCATCAGATAAACCCTATTCAGTCGCTGGCGAAGCTTATGTTTTTACTATTCAATACACGGATAATGGTGCAAACAATTTAGCGCCCATATCCGTAGCCAAGAAAATTACTTTGATTCCCCCGCGGTTGGACTTTGACAGTGTATTTAATGCGGCTTCCGCGACGAAGGAAGTCAAACAAGATACATACAATGAAGTAAAAACGATTAAAGTACTGGGCAGTCAAGGTGTTTCAGGATTTGGGTTTGGTCGCTACGATCTAACCTCCGTTACCTCGGTGAAGGTTGGCGCATTGTTTTTTAAAGAGCGGACTGGATGGCTGGTTGAGATTCGTCGTGACAGTCTTGATGGCGAAGTGATTGGTTCGGGTACCATTTCACCTCTGGATTTAAAGGCCTATGATCGCACCAGTATTACACTCAAAAGTTCTCGTGGTTTTGCTGATCTCTACATCAAAATACAGCCAGAGAAAAAAACCACTGCTGAAGTTCGATTGCAAGATATTAGCTTTGAGAAATAAATCGAAGTTGCGTAAAGGAATACGCAAATTGCAAACCTAAAAAAACCCGCTAAAAGCGGGTTTTTTATTGGAACCTAAAGCTAGTTACACAGCAACAGTTTGAATCTCTACCGCTGCAATACGCTTGCCTTCGTTGGCAGCGTTTTGGTAGCTCTCAATTTCATTGAAGTTGAGGTAGCGGTAAATATCAGCAGACATACTGTTGATTTTGCTGGCGTACTCTTGGTATTCCTCTGGTGTTGGCAGCTTGCCGATGATGGCTGCAATCGCCGCTAATTCAGCAGATGCCAAGTACACGTTAGCGCCTTCACCTAAACGGTTCGGGAAGTTACGGGTAGAGGTAGATACCACAGTCGATTTAGGTGCAACACGCGCTTGGTTACCCATGCACAGTGAGCAGCCTGGCATTTCGGTGCGGGCACCTTTAACGCCATAAATACTGTAGTAACCTTCTTCCATCAACTGATGCTCATCCATTTTGGTTGGCGGAGCAATCCACAGACGAGTGGTCAATTCTTCTTTGGTAGAAGCCAACAACTTGCCGGCAGCGCGGAAGTGACCAATGTTGGTCATGCACGAACCGATAAACACTTCGTCGATTTTTGCACCTTGTACGTCAGACAATACTTTCACATCATCCGGATCGTTAGGGCAGGCGAGGATTGGTTCTTTGATGTCAGCCAGATCGATATCGATAACCGCAGCGTATTCTGCATCGGCATCTGCTTCCATCAACTCTGGGTTAGCAATCCACTCTTCCATTTTCTGTGCACGGCGCTCAAGGGTGCGGATATCGCCGTAACCTTGTTCGATCATCCAGCGCAGCATGGTGATGTTAGAAGTCATGTATTCAATGATGGGCGCTTTGTCCAACTTGATGGTACAGCCAGCCGCTGAACGCTCAGCCGATGCGTCAGAGATCTCAAACGCTTGTTCTACTTTCAGATCAGGCAAGCCTTCAACTTCCAGGATGCGGCCAGAGAAAATGTTCTTCTTGCCCTTCTTCTCTACGGTCAACAAACCAGCTTTGATCGCATACAGCGGAATTGCGTTTACCAAGTCACGCAGGGTGATACCTGGTTGCAATTCACCCTTAAAGCGAACCAATACAGATTCAGGCATATCCAGTGGCATAACACCAGTCGCTGCGGCAAATGCCACCAAACCAGAACCGGCTGGGAAAGAAATACCGATTGGGAAACGGGTATGTGAATCGCCACCAGTACCTACGGTGTCGGGCAGCAACATACGGTTCAACCATGAGTGGATGATGCCGTCGCCTGGACGCAGGGAAACACCGCCGCGAGTCATAATGAAGTCGGGCAAGGTGTGCTGGGTTTGAATGTCTACTGGCTTAGGATAAGCAGCGGTGTGGCAGAAGGACTGCATGGTCAGGTCGGCAGAGAAGCCCAAACAAGCCAAGTCTTTCAGCTCGTCGCGGGTCATTGGGCCAGTGGTGTCCTGTGAACCTACGGTGGTCATGTAGGGCTCGCAGTAGGTGCCAGGGCGAATACCGGTAGTGCCGCACGCTTTGCCTACCATTTTTTGTGCGAGGGTGAAGCCTTTGCCGCTGTCAGCTGGTGCTTCTGGCAAGCGGAATAATGTGCTTGCAGGCAAGCCCAATGATGCGCGTGCTTTAGTGGTCAGGCCGCGCCCAATAATCAATGGGATACGGCCGCCAGCTTGTACTTCGTCCAGCAATACGTCTGATTTCAGCGCGAATTCAGAGATTACCGCGCCGGTGTCAGCATTGAGGATCTTGCCTTCATAAGGGCGAATTTCGATTACGTCGCCCATGTTCAGGTCGTCTACCGGTGCTTCAAATACCAATGCACCTGCGTCTTCCATGGTGTTGTAGAAAATCGGCGCGACTTTGCTGCCGATACATACACCGCCGGTACGCTTGTTAGGTACACCGGGGATGTCTTCACCGATAAACCACAATACCGAGTTGGTTGCTGATTTACGTGAAGAACCGGTACCCACAACATCGCCCACAAATACCAATGGGAAACCTTTGGTTTTCAATGCTTCGATTTGTTTGATCGGGCCGATTTTGCCTGGCTCGTCAGGGGTGATGCCATCGCGTGCCATTTTGAACATGGCCAATGCGTGCAATGGGATATCTGGGCGTGACCAGGCATCAGGTGCTGGCGACAGGTCATCGGTATTGGTTTCGCCGGTGACTTTAAATACGGTGAGCTTGGTGCTCTCAGGCACTTTTGGCTTGCTGGTGAACCACTCGGCGTCTGCCCAGGATTGCATCAGTTCTTTGGCGTGCGGGTTGCCCGCCTTTACTTTCTCTTCTACATCGTGGAATGCATCAAACATCAACAATGTGTGCTTGAGTTCTTTGGTGGCCAAAGGCGCCAGAGTTGCATCGTCGAGCAGGTTAACCAGAGTTTCGATGTTGTAACCGCCGAGCATCATACCGAGCAGTTTAATCGCGAGAGGCTTATCGATCAGGGGGGAAGAGGCTTCGTCTTTCAAAATCGCGCTTAGGAAAGCGGCTTTAACATAGGCGGCTTCATCGACGCCGGGCGGAACGCGGTTGGTGATCAAATCCAGTAATACTTCAGCTTCACCAGCGGGGGGATTCTTCAGTAATTCAACCAATCCAGCCACTTCTTCAGGGTTTAATGGTTTTGGTGGAATACCTTCTGCGGCGCGTTCTGCGACCTGTTTACGATAGGCTTCAAGCACGGTTTTATCCTCATTAGTGTGGGGGTTACTCCCTCGGCAGGATCTCTGCTTTAAGAGACTATCCATGGCCTTCATGGATGACTAAGTGCAACCAAGAATTGTTTGCACCTAAACTGCTCATAAGTGAGCAGCAAATCGGGGGCAGAGTATACCTGAAGCTATGCTAGCTGTTAATGCGTGGGCTGTAGTTTGTCGGCAGTTGTGTTGTGAGTGAGCATCGGTATTTAAGGGTGATTGTGATAAGGTGTCGAGCGTATTTGGCGACCCCAAATGAATCTCGGCAACGATAAAAATGGCTCTGACTAATAAAAATGAGGACTCTATGACAACGACAAAGAAAGCGACACAAAAAAGCCTATTCATATCCAGCCTGATGGTTGGTTTGCTTGCCACTTTGGCAGGTTGCGAAAAAAAACCAGCAGACACTTCGGTTGCCAATGACGCTGCCACCTCATCAATAGCAGCAGAAATTTCTGTTGCTGCACCTGTTGCTGCTTGTGATGGCACTGCACCAGCAGGTGATTTGACGCCGGTGCGCATCGAAGCGGCGAACACTACCCGCACAGAGCCTGGCTTATTTGAAGGCCCGGTCTGGATCAATGATTCGCTGTATTTTTCTGATTTTATCTTCACCGATGGATTTGCTTCGCGGATTCAAAAGCTGGGGGCAGATGGCACAGTTACAACGGCCATCGAAGACTCGGGCAGTAATGGTCTCGCAGTTGATAACAAAGGTTTGTTAGTTGCCGGTACACACAAGTATAAAGGGCTGTCGCTGTTTAACCCTGCAACAGGTGAGCGAACTCTGATTGTTGATCAATTTAATGGCAATCCTTTTAATTCGCCGAACGATATAGCTATCGCCAAAGACGGCACAATTTATTTTACTGATCCAGCATTCCAGCGCGATGCAGCGCCAGGCGGTCAAGAAAAAACCGGTGTGTATCGCGTCGCAACCGATGGCACAGTGACTTTGGTTGATGACACGATTAGCAATCCAAATGGAATTGCGTTATCGCCAGAAGAAGATGTGCTCTATGTAAACGGCGGCGGCGAACAAGGTTTGTTGCGTGCTTACCCAATTGTGGATGGTATGCCGCAAGCAGGTAAGGATTTGGTTACGGGTATCAGTATCCCGGATGGTATGGCGATCGATTGTTTGGGCAATATCTATTTAACCGAGCACATCGCGCGTCAATTGCGTGTGTACACCCCGGCGGGTGAGCAAATTGCGCAAGCCACTACCGATGCCAATCTCACCAATGCTGCCTTTGGCGGTGCAGAGGGGAAAACCCTGTTTCTAACTGGTGCCGGTTCACTGTGGAAAATTGAACTGGATATTACTGGTTCATCGTATTAATCAGGAAATAACTTTTTACTTATAATATGCGTGCCATTGCAATTAATGTTAGTAATGGCGCGCTTCAAAAAATCGATTTTATGCTTGTATTAAAACCTGTAAAAACACCCTGCGTGGGAATCTGCTCTACCGGCATTGGCGATAGCGTCTGCCGTGGCTGCAAACGTTTTGGTCATGAAGTGATTGACTGGAATAGTTATACTCATGAACAGCGCTTATTGATTGCGCAGCGGCTGGAAAATTTTCTCGCGCAGATTGTGCAGAACATGATTCAAGTCAATGACGAAAAGTTATTGCTCACGCAAATTAAACACCAGCAGATTCAATTCAAGCCTGAGCAAAATCCTTACTGCTGGGTATTTGATTTGCTGCGCGCAGGTGCAAGCCAAATTCAGGATTTATCCCAGTACGGACTTGCGCTGCAAAGGCAATGGGTGGGCACACCTTTAACCGTCATTCGTGACAATATCGACAAAGATTTTTACGCGCTCTCCTGTGCGCATTACGAGCGTTATATATCACCCTGTTTTGTCACCGCCGAAACTCTCGCACAACACAAGTAGTTTTTACTCTATGAATGCTCTCACCAAAATTCAGCAATTCCTGCACTGCGAAACCCCCGATGCTTGGGTAAAAAATGCGTTGGATAATCAAGCGCTATTGTTACTCGATCACGCTAATTGCGAAAAAAAAGCCGCGTCTACTGCCATTAATTTAATGTTTCGCTATGTGGGCGATTTCGACATGATGAACAAAATGTCGCGCCTTGCACGTGAAGAGTTGCGCCACTACGAACAAGTCATGGCGATCATGGAGGTGAGGGGCGTAGCGTACGATCAAATCACCCCAGGTCGCTACGCGGGCGAGCTGCGCAAGCCTGTACGCACTTCAGAGCCGGGGCGTTATGTTGATACTTTAATTGTCGGCGCCATTATCGAAGCTCGCTCCTGCGAACGCTTCGCCAAACTCGCGCCGCACCTTGATGAAGAGTTACAAAAATTCTATCTCTCACTCCTCAGATCAGAAGCCCGTCACTACGAAGATTATTTAACCCTCGCCAAACGTGCCGCCGATGGCGCCGATATTTCTGCGCGCGTGCAGGAGTTTCTCGCACTGGAAAAAACCTTGATTGAAGGTGGCGATGAGGAGTTTCGGTTTCATTCGGGTGTGGCTAATTAATTCTGGGTTAAGCAATAATCTTCACATGACTGCCTGGGGTCTCATCGAGAACGATGGGGCTTTTTTGTTGTAGTTCTTAGTATTAAAGAAACGTTTCATCGCTTAAATCTTAATGTGATTCCATTTTTGATGTGAAAATGCATCATTAATGATGATGGCAAAGGGTTTTGTAATGCGTACTACAGTAACTATTGATGATGCGCTCTATGAGCAAGCGCTTGAGATGGCTGATCCTGATATGGATAAAGCCAATATCTTCCGCGAGGCGATGAAAACGTTTGTTCGTGTTCAAGCGGCAAAGCGCCTTGCGGCACTGGGCGGCAAAGCGCCTGATATGGAAGCTATTGCTCGCCGATTCCCTGAAAGTACCAATTCATGAATGTGTTGGTTGATACCTCTGTGTGGGTGGATCACTTCAAGCGTGGTAATTCAACTCTGGCACATTTGGTGGAGTCTGATCGCGTACTTATTCACCCTATGGTATTGGCAGAAATCGCCTGTGGAACACCGCCTGCACCAAGGCAACAAACCTTGGCTGATCTTTCGCTATTACAATTATCCAACCAAGCCTCGCTAAAAGAGGTAATGGTTTTTATTGAGCAAGAAAAACTATACCGGCTAGGTTGTGGGCTGATCGATTTGATGCTGCTCGCATCCACATTAATCACGCCCGGCGCATTATTTTGGACGTTTGATAAACGTCTGGATGCGTTAGCGCAGCGCGTTAATATTGCGTATTCATTTCAAAATTGATATTGATGCGTTTTATCATGCGTGAATATGAAAAACATGGCATAACTATGCCTGATGATACGCGTGAAATTATTTTCCCTGAGGGGGGCCCGATTGTTACGGAGGCGCAGGCGAGGGCGCCGGAAGAAGGTAAAAATATTTTGTGAGTGTCGGTGTCTGAACCAAAGCCTGGTGCGATAAAATTTAATTTATTGTCAGGTTTTGCAGCAGTGATCTAACCAAGCCTCACTGCTGCGACTTTTATTATTTTGCTTTGCGTTTGCTCCGACGAATTCCGGCAAGCATAAATACACTCAAAAATGCCAGACCTAAGGTGCCAGGCTCGGCAACTGAAGCGCTAGTGCGATTGAGGGTGACATTCAGTGTTTCCATTCCGGTCAACGATAGTTGATTAAACTCCCACGACCAATCACTGTTTAATCCATTCACCATAAATTTAGAATAATCCACACCATTAAAGCCGACAGCTGTTAACACGTTGAATACTTGGCCGCTGGTAAAGTCAGTGCCGAAGAAATTTAACTGCAGCAGACTGGAATCCAAAAAGCTGAAGGTGTTGTGGATATTAAGCATGTCTTGGTTGCCGCTGGCAAAAAAATCCAAATTGGCGGTGCCGGCAAAATTAGTCGCGGCAAAAATATCCAGTTGCGCTGTTTCGCCATCATTCAGCCCCACAGTTAATTGTGAGCCAGATTCAAGTGTGAGCTGGTCGGTGTGTAGGCTGCCAAATCCGATAAGGTTGCTGAGCGATTGCGCGCTACCGAGGGTCCAGTCGCCACCTTCAATTCGCAGTGATTGAAAGCCTTGTACTGAGCTGAGATTGGCCGTTCCTGTGCCTGTCAGTTTCAAGAGGTTTTGACCACTGCCACCGTCGATAGAACCTTGAATAGTTGAGCTGCTGTGCAATTCAAGGGTGTCATTACCGCCACCCATATCTATAGCAACACCATTGCTGCGGCTGATAATGGCGCCGCTGTTGATGATGTGATCATCCCAATTACCTTGCAGAGTTACGCCGCTAGTTTGCGCATCGATAGTTCCATGGTTGGTAAGTGTAGTTGCGCCAAACGCTTCACCGCCTTCACTGTCATCGATCAAAATACCGCGATCGCTACTATAAATCGTTGCACCGGCGTAGTTGTTGATCACGCCACCGCCCATAGCAATGCCATCGGCGCGGTTGAAGTCGGTGGGGCTGTCTTTTACGCCGCCAGCGCCATTAGCTTCGATGCGGCCATAGTTATCAATGTTGCCAATGTGATCTATATCCACACCATCGCCGTCGCCATTGATGAGTGTCGCATCAAAGTTACCGGACACTGTGCCGTAATTAATCAGGCTGCCGGTGCCATCCAAGTTGAGACCGGAACCATTGTGGCCGCGAATAACGCCACCGGCGGCATTGGTTACATTAACGACGCCGTCGCCAGTAATGCCGTGGCGCGCACCCTCAATAAAACCGGTCGCTTCATTGTGAACCGTACCGCCAAAATCCTGAAAATCGATGGCTTCGCTGGACAGGTTAGTCGCACCAGCAACTAAGCCAGCACCGCCGCCAATAATACGGCCATGATTGACCACCACACCGTTATTGCCAGGGCGAATGCCGTCCGCATCGAAGGTGCTGATAACGCCGGTCGTTTGGTTAGTGATAAGCACAGAGCTGGCATTTTCGATCGCATTGAAATCCAATGCTTGGCCGCTGGTGGAATTAATTCTGCCGGCGTTATCAACGCTGACGGTGCCGACAGTACCGGATGAAAAGTTAATGCGTACCGCATCATTGCCGCCAATAATTTGCGCACCTTCGGCATTGCGCAAGACAAGGTTGCGACCAGCACCGCCGCTACTGCTGGTATCTATCGCACGACCGGAGCCAGTTGCCTGCACAGTGCCGCGGTTATCAATAGTGACTGTACCTGCAGTTGCGCCAGACCAAGTGATGGTTTTGTCAGTATTTGTCAGGCTCGCTCCTTGATTGATCTTTCCAGTTTCGCTTGCTGTCACAGTGCGCACGCCAGTGGCATTAACGCCTGTGGAAATCTCAAACGGAGTGGCGAGCGTAGTCGCTGACAAACCAGTCAGCACGAGAAATAACGCTGTGTGAATATGTCGGCGACTGTGTTTTTTGTCGCGCTGTTGGGCACTTGTTTCTGCAATGAAAGAAATAGTTTGCATAGAGATTCCTAAGGCAAAGGGGAGGAGATATCAGGGTGTTTAAGGCGCCATAGAATCGTCAATATTTGTTACAGATCGGTGACTGGGTACCTATCCGTCTGTAAATAGTCGCAGTAGCAGGGGTATTTAAAACAGGGGTTATTAAGTGTAAATCTTGTATACCAGCATGTTATGTGTAAATAGACTATAAGTCTGTGTTAATAATAATTTGGAGATCCGCATGGCATATCAATTCGGTCAATGGCGACTAGTTCTTGCTGTTGTAATGGTTTCGCTTATCTCGCCTGCTCAGGCAAAAGATGACCTCACTCTTAACGATAAAGATTATTTTGAAAAATCCGGATTAAACGTACTGGTGTTTAGCAATTGGTATGACGGGCTATTTAGCGACTCCAAAACTAGCGGGGTTGAATTAATTCATCACGGTGAGCGCACGGTTACCAATGGCGATGTACGTTTAAATGCGACGCCGGAACAATGGGATATGACGCCCATGTTCAAAGAGCGAAAAATAAATCGCGCTGAGCAATCCATTGAAGCTTTTTTGCATTATCCGGATGAGCAGTTTGATTTTTCCATCAAGGTAATTAAAAACGCAGCGGGTGTGCGTTTAACGGTTAACCTGCCAAAGCCCCTGCCCAAATCCCTTGAAGGCAAAGCCGGTTTTAACTTGGAGTTCTTGCCCGCCGCTTATTTTCATAAATCATTTTTGATGGATGATCAGGCAGGTGGTTTTCCAGTTTATCCCACTGGTTTAAAAGAAATTAATGGCAAAGCCGATCCTGTTGCGCTCGCGCAAGGTCAGCAACTGGTGTTGGCACCAGAGGATGCTGAACGCCGTGTGAGCATTCAATCTACCAATATACCGCTTGAGCTTTATGATGGCCGCGGCAAAGCACAGAACGGCTGGTTTGTTGTGCGCAGCAAAATTCCCGCCAACAAAACCGGTGTGGTTATTGAATGGCAAATTGATGCGAGTACGGTAAAAAATTGGATTCGCAAACCGATGATTGCCCATTCGCAAGTGGGTTATCACCCAGCGCAGAAAAAAGTAGCCGTGATTGAATTAGATGCGCGTGATAAAAAAATCCAGAAGGCGAGTTTGGTGAAAATAAATGCCGATGGAAGCCGTAAAGTGGTGTTGACTGAAAAACCAAAATCCTGGGGTAAATATCTTCGCTACGAATATCGCCAATTTGATTTCAGTAAAATCCAAACGCCAGGTCTTTATGCGATAACGTATGGCGATCAGGAAACCCATACTTTCCGTATTGATAAAAATGTTTACCAAGCTGCATGGCACCCCACGTTGGATATGTATTTACCCGTGCAGATGGATCACATGACGATCAATGAATCCTATCGCATTTGGCATGGTGCTTCGCATTTGGATGATGCTTTGCAAGCGCCGGTTAATATCGAACATTTTGATTTGTATGCACAGGGGCCGACTACCGATACCAAATTCAAACCGGGTGAGCATATCCCTGGATTAAATATTGGCGGTTGGTATGACGCGGGTGATTACGATATTCGCACTCAAACGCAATACGATGTGGTGAATACACTTGTCACCGCGTGGGAAACGTTCAAACTGAAGCGCGATACCACCAGTGTGGACTACGCCAGAAAATTTGTTGATCTCCATACTGCAGATGGCAAGCCTGATATGTTGCAACAAATCGAACACGGCACGCTTGCGTTAATTGCACAACATCGCGCTATAGGCCATGCGATTCCCGGTATTGTGGAAGCGCACATTGATCAGTATCACCATTTGGGCGACGGCATCACCAAAACCGATAATTTAATTTACGATCCCAAAATGGGAGAGCTGGAAACTGACGGATTTAAAAGTGGAAAATTTGATGACCGCTGGGCATTTACCAGTAAATCTTCTTCGTTGAATTACGGTTCTGCAGCTGCCTTAGCGGCGGCGAGCAGGGCGTTAACCGGGTTTAACGATGAGCTGGCCAAAGAATGTTTGGCAACCGCGAAAAAAGTCTGGGCCGATGAGGCCGCAAAAGCTCAGCCGGATTCCTTTAAGCATGGTAATACCACCGGTGGAAAACTAGAGCACGAGCAGCTCAAGGCGGCGACTGAGTTGTTGATCACCACTGGTGATAAAAAATACGCGCAAGCAGTTGCGAAATTGTTTGCTGAAGTAGATTTTGGTTTTGGTGCATCCTGGTTTATACGTGCGATACCTTATATGGATGCAGATTTTAAACAGCAATTAAAAATCAAAGTGCAGGCTTATCAACAAGCATTAGTAGCTGCTGAAGCCAAAAATCCTTTTGCTGTTCCGATTACCGAAGGCGGTTGGGCGGGCAGTGGTTGGGTAATCCGCAATGCAATCAATAATTTTTATGTGCACAAAGCGTTTCCTGAGTTGGTTAACCGCGAGTCAGTGTTGCAGGGTTTGAATTTCCTCTACGGCACTCACCCTGCGCACAATTTGTCGTTAGTATCGAATGTGGGGACTCGCTCCAAAGAAGTTGCCTATGGTATGAACCGCGCTGATTTCTCGTTTATCTCCGGCGGTATCGTGCCCGGTATTTTGGTGTTAAAGCCTGATTATCCTGAAAATCATGAAGATTGGCCGTTCTTCTGGGGCCAAAATGAGTATGTGGTAAATGTGGCGGCGAGTTATATCTTTTTAGTGAATGCAGCGGAAGATGTGTTGAAAGACTAGTTGTACTTTTGGTTATTCCATTGCACAAAAGCCTCACCCGTCGGTGTGGCTTTTTGTTTTTTGGGCGACTGGTTTTATGTTGCGCGGCAATAAAGTGTGGGATGTGTGAACCCAATTTCTGGTTTATGATGTCTAAAAAGCACACTAACCAATATGGAGCTTGTTATGACCACCCCTGATGATAATAATTTGCCACAGAGTCCAGCTCCTGCACCAGCTAAGGATACCAAGCCTGCAATGAGTAACTGGCCGTTAGGTTTGGCGGTTGTGGTTATCGGTGGTTTGCTGCTGGCGCGCAATCTGGGTTTTGAATTATTTTTTTTGGATTTTCACAACTGGTGGGCATTTTTTATTTTGTTGGCGGCAATCGGTCCTTTGCAGCAGGCGTTTAGTTTTTATCGCAAAGAGGGTTTGGGTGCGGCGGTGGCTAATTCATTGGTGTCTGCTGGCGCAATCATTTTTATCGCGCTCATGTTTTTGCTCGATATGTCATTTGGAACCTGGTGGCCAATTTTTGTGATGATTGGTGGGCTCTATATGATGACCAGTCGCAACCGCGCGTAATCACTGAGTTTATAAGTTTCTCGCTTAACTCCGCAGCGCAATCTGCGGGGTTAAATTTTCCAATCGATTAATGCAATGCTGTTTTGATCGGCTTTAATACACCAACCTGAATCATGCCAATCCCCCAGCACAATCCGTTCAGCGGATGTGCCTGCAACAACTAATTGATGGCGTGCAGGGCGATGGGTATGGCCGTGAATGAGTTGCGTGACTTTTGCTGCTGCCATTTGTGCGGTCACTTCAGCAGGCGACACATCGAGAATATCTTCCGCTTTTAAGCTGTTCATGCTTTGGCTTTTTTCGCGTAGCTGTGCGGCGAGTGCGCGGCGTGCAGGAAGTGGTTGCGCAAGAATTTGTTGCTGCCATTGTGGGCTGCGCACCATGGCGCGGAATTGTTGATATTCGGTATCGTCGGTGCACAAGCTGTCGCCGTGCATTAGCAGGGTAGGTGTGCCGTATAGATCGATCACGCTGCCATCGGCAATTAGCGTCATGCCTGCTTTTTTGGCGTAGGTGTCGCCCAATAAAAAATCGCGGTTGCCATGCATAAAATAAATCGCAACGCCCAGTTCACTGAGTTTATGCAATCCGCTTGCAACATCTTGCACCAGTTCTGCATCGTCATCATCGCCAATCCAGGCATCAAAAAAATCGCCGAGAATATAAAGTGCTTCGGCGTGAATGGCGTGGGTGTGCAAAAACTGAAAAAACGCCCGCGTGATCTGCGGGCGTGATTCGTGGAGATGTAAATCTGAAATAAAAAGCGAGTGCATATTATTCAGCAACGGTGGCGCTTTGAATAATGACGGCTTCTTTAGGTACATCTTGATGGAAACCTTTGCTGCCGGTTTTAACACCTTTGATTTTGTTGACTACGTCCATGCCCTCAACAACTTTACCGAATACACAGTAGCCCCAACCAGATGCATTTTTGCCTGAGTGATTGAGGAAGCTGTTGTCTTTTACGTTGATAAAAAATTGTGCGGTGGCGCTGTGTGGGTCATTGGTGCGCGCCATTGCCAAGGTGCCAGTCAGGTTTTGCAAACCGTTGTCGGCTTCGTTTTGGATCATTTCGCGGGTTTCTTTTTGCTCGAAATCTTCGGTGAATCCACCGCCTTGAATCATGAAACCATCAATTACGCGGTGAAAAATAGTGCCGTTGTAAAAGCCTTCTTCAACATATTGTTTGAAGTTGGCAGCGGTCTTGGGCGCCTTATCAAAATCCAGTTCAATAACGATATCGCCGTAGTTAGTTTGCAATGTGATCATGGTGAATCTCCCTTGAGATTTAGAGGGTGGTGCTGGAAAAAGCCGGTATGATACGCGCTCCCCCAAGGGGAAGGAACGTGTAAATTGTTAATTTTGATAAGTAGAGAGAATTATGCAGCGCGGTAAATTTCTGACAATTGAGGGCACCGAGGGTGTCGGAAAGAGCACAAATTTGGCTTTTGTGGCGGATTGGCTGCGCGCACGCGGTATCGAGGTGGTGGTTACCCGCGAGCCGGGCGGCACGCCATTGGCAGAGGAAATTCGCAGCCTGTTGCTCAGTAAACGCGATGAATCGGTCGATGAAACGGCGGAGCTGCTGCTGGTGTTTGCTGCGCGTGCGCAACATTTGGCGCGAGTGATTAATCCGGCGTTGGCGCGCGGCGCCTGGGTATTGAGCGATCGTTTTACCGATGCCACCTTCGCCTATCAAGGCGGTGGGCGCGGTTTGAGTAAATCCACTATCGAGCAACTCGAACAATTAGTGCAGGGTGATCTGCGCCCGGATTTAACCTTGATTCTCGATATCGATGTCGAGCTTGGCTTGAATCGCGCCCGTCAGCGCGGTGAACTGGATCGTTTTGAAAGTGAGGCAGTAGTGTTCTTTGAGCGAGTGCGGGGGGCTTATCGCGAGCGAGCAAATGCAGCACCTGAGCGCTACGCGTTGGTCGATGCGGGCAAAACGCTCGCTGAAGTGCAGATAGAAATAGATCAGGTTTTAACGCGTCTGATCGGTTAAAAATCCGGCGCAGCCACCACTCTGACTTCCTTTCCGGTAATTGGGTGATCCAGCCAGAGCTCTTGCGCGTGCAGCAGTAAACGCGGGGCTTTGGCGAGTACATCTTCCGGCGCATATAAACCATCGCCCAGCATTGGGTGGCCGAGGCTAAGCATATGTACACGCAGTTGATGGGTGCGGCCGCTGACCGGCTCCAGCAGTACTCGGGTTGTCTTTGTATCTAGATGTCGTTCCAGTACGCGATAGCGCGTATGTGCGGCTTTGCCGCTTTCAAAACACACTTTTTGCAGTGGGCGATTGGGCCAGTCGCAAATCAGTGGCAGTTTGACCTCACCTTCATCTTCGGCGATTAAGCCATCGACTACCGCGACATAGCGTTTGTGAATTTCGCGCGCTTCGAATTTGTGGGTGAGATTTTTCAGTGTCAGGTAATTCAGCGGAAACATCACAATGCCCGAGGTGCCTTGGTCAAGGCGATGTACTACGCGGGCATTGGGGTTAAATTTCAGCACACGGTTGGACAGGCAATCCTGTTTATCCGGGCCCTTGCCGGGCACACAGAGCAGCCCGGCGGGTTTGTTGGCGATGAGCAAATCCTCGTCGAGGTACAAAATGTCGAGCTGGGAATCGGTCATCGGCAGGCCTGAAGCAGAATTAAGCGGGCGCGGATTATCGCAAATTTGCTAAGCTTGCCCAATCTTTTATTCCGCACCCTGTATTTGAGTGGTTTCATGAGCAACTTTCCCCTTCATCCTTACCCTTGGCAGCTCAGCGAATGGCAGCAGTTGACCCAGCTTATCGCCGCCCAAAAATTGCCCCACGCAATGATGATTGCAGGCCCCAAGGGGATAGGTAAGCGCCATTTGGCCGATGCCTTGGCGCAGTTGCTGTTATGCCAATCGCCCATTGAAGGCACGCCGTGCGGGAAATGCCGTGGCTGCGAATTGAATAAATCCCAAACCCATCCCGATCTGGTGTGGCTGGTGCCTGAAGAAGAGGGCAAGGCAATCAAAGTAGATCAGGTGCGTGAGCTGACTGAGTCGCTCAGTAAGACTGCGCAGCAGGGCGGCTATAAAGTGGTGATTATCGAGCCGGCCGAGGCGATGAACGGTAACTCCGCCAATGCGCTGCTTAAATCTTTGGAGGAGCCAGCGGCCAACACTTTATTGGTGTTGGTTACTCACAGCCCCAGCTCGGTATTGCCCACCATTCGCAGCCGCTGCCAACTGCGCAAATTCCCCATGCCGCGCACGGAACAGGTGTTGCACTGGTTGTCGCCGCTGTTGATCGGCAGTAATGCCAAGGCGGAAACCTTACTGGTTGCGGCGCGTGGTGCGCCGCTGAGTGCATTGGCCTTGTTGCAGGGGGATGCGCTGGAGCAGCGCGAACAAGTGCTGCAGCAATTTGTGCGCTTGAGCCTTGGGCAGGTATCGGCGATTGAGTTGGCGGCGCAATGGTACAACGGCGATGTGCATGGATTTATGGAGTGGTTTCTCGGCTTGTTGCACAGCATTGCCCGCTGGCGTGTCGGTGCGGATGATTTGCAAATGGAGCATGCCCCGGTGGAGTGGCGCGACCGTCTAAGTCATCTTAATTTGCCGCTATTGCATCGCTACATTGAAAAAATCTTGCTCTCTAAAAAACAACTATTGAGTGGAGCAAACCCCAATAAACAATTGTTATTAGAGGAATTATTGCTCGATTGGGGCGCTTTGTTGCGCGCTAGCACGAATCGCGCTGTGGCGTCTGGACACTAGTGAGCTAATCTATTAGTGTTCAATCCTTGGCGTTATATCTTCGGCATGAGTTGATGATACAGGCCACATAAAACCAACAAGCAGGATCTGTTATGCAACCCATTGGTGGCGGTGCCCGCAACGGCATACTTTCTCTTACGATTAAAGACAAAGCTGTACTCTACGCAGCCTATATGCCCTTTGTGAAAAATGGTGGCATGTTTATTCCCACCAGCAAAAGCTACAAGCTGGGTGATGAAGTATTTATGTTGTTGAGTTTGATGGATGAAGCAGAAAAAATTCCAGTTGCCGGTAAAGTCGTCTGGGTTACCCCCAAGGGTGCGCAGGGTAACCGCGCGGCAGGGATAGGTGTACAGTTTAGCGATCAGGACAATACCGCCATCAATAAAATCGAAACCTATTTGGCGGGCATGCTCAACTCCGACAAGCCTACCCATACCATGTAGCGGTTCCTGCAGGTAAAATCGCTCACTGCTGAGTTTCTGCGAAGCCAGGTAATGCCTGGCTTTGTTGTTTTTGCTGCTTTTATTTTTGTTTATTTGCGCCTCTTGTTATTGGAAATGCCCATGTTAATTGATTCCCACTGTCATCTTGATCGGCTCAAGCTTGACCCCTACGGCGGCGATTTAAGCGCTGCCATCGCTGCCGCTCATGCGCGCGGTATTCAGCAAATGCTGTGTATCGGTATTAGTTTGGGGAATATTCAAACCGTTATTGATATTGCCCAAACCCATCCGAGTGTAGTGGCCTCGGTTGGTGTACATCCGTGTGATGTAAAAGAGGGCGCAGCAACCGCTGAGCAATTAATCAATTGGGCATCGCAACCCAAAGTCGTCGCTCTGGGCGAAACCGGTTTGGACTACCATTACGAAACCGAAAGCAAAGCCATCCAACACGACAGCTTTGCGCTGCATTTACGTGTGGGTAAACAAATTGGTTTGCCGGTAGTAGTGCATACCCGCGAAGCCAAAGCCGATACCCTTGCGCTGATCAAAGAGCACGGCAGCCTTGAAAGTAGCGGCGTATTGCATTGTTTTACGGAAGACTGGGATATGGCCAAAGCTGCGCTGGATTTGAATTACTACATTTCTATTTCCGGTATTGTCACCTTTAAAACCGCCGAGCAAATCCGCGATGTGGTGCGCAACATGCCGTTGGATCGTTTATTGGTAGAAACTGATTCGCCATACCTCGCGCCGATTCCCTATCGCGGCAAGCCTAACGAGCCAAAATACGTGCGTGAAGTCGCGCAATTTGTGGCCGATGTGCGCGGTATTCCGCTCGAAGAACTTGCCGAAAGAACCACTGAAAATTTTTATCGTTTGTTTGGCAAAGCTAAACAGTATTTACCTGCTTAAAAACTCCGTCGTCATCCCCGCGCAGCGGGGATCCAGCTTTTAAAAGAGAAAAAACATGAACGCGCAACAAGTAAAAATTATGCTCGAACTGCAAGATGCAATGAACACTAAAGTTAATGCCAATTGGCAACAGCAAGGCTATGAGTGGTATCGCGCCATCTGGGTTGAATGCGCAGAGCTTATGGATCATTACGGTTGGAAATGGTGGAAAAAACAAGCGCCTGACACCGAACAAGTTGCCCTCGAATTAATCGATATCTGGCATTTTGGTTTGAGCATTCAGCTGCAATCAGGCGCCGCGTTGAATGACATTATTGCGAAAATTGAGAAAGAGTTGGTTATCGTCACCGACGAAAAAGATTTCCGTCTCGATTTGGAAAAATTTGTTGCTGCGACCATAGGTGATCGTCAATTTCATATTGGTTTATTTGCCCGCTTGATGGCCGGTGTGGATATGACTTTCGAACAGCTCTACCGCGGTTATGTAGGCAAAAATGTATTGAATTTTTTCCGCCAAGATCACGGCTACAAAGACGGCAGCTACCGCAAACACTGGCACGATGGTCGTGAAGATAACGAACACTTGGTTGAAGCGGTGCAGAGCCTGGATACCACCAAGCCAGAATTTAAAGATGAGTTGTATCAGGCGTTAGTGGCGCGTTATCAGCAATAACTAATGATTCGGGAGCTGTTGTTGTTTGTGTGACAGCTTCTTGTGGCGGCGCGGCTGACTCAGTATGTGCCGCTAGTATCTCCGGTTGCATGATGGCAACTTCACTAAATACAGCAACACTCTCAGGTTGTACGGAAATTATCTCTGCTTCCAGTGCAAAGCTATCTGGCAAGACATCTATCGCATCAACTTGAGCCACAATAATGAGTTCGAGCTGAGTGTCAACTGGCGGTAGTCCGTAAACGGCTCTGGCACGTGTGCAAGCTTCATTGACACTACCATCCGCATTCCACATATCAAACTCCCGGCAAGTGCTGGAGCGCTGTTCATAAATGCTGCAGCTAACGTGCTCGCCGGGAGTGCCAACCAATGCAACGCACTTTACCGGATTCTTCTCTGTGCCTTTCATGCAGGCGTGATGAGGGCTGATCTGTAGAGTCAGTTCATCGGGAATAGTCCCGCCGGCGCTTTGACATTCGCCCCAATAGAAAGACACACGGAAGTTCGCGCAGCAGGCGCCGCACGTAAGGCAAGGGGATTCGGATGGCATAGGGTCTCAGAACGAGGAAGAAAGTGGTTGATGATGTTGGTTTGGAGTTGCGCGATTCTGCGCTTTCCATGGCAAATTTCAAGATGGCGCCGCAAATATAAGTATCTGGATGGGGCCCACCGACGTAAATAAGCAGTCAATTCTGCGAACCCCTCTCATTTAGTGTCATTCTTGGGGTGAATTTTCTGCCCAAATGCCTATAATGCTCGCCCGTCTGAGCAGTAAACCCTGGCACACAATGCCGAACTTTCGTTTTCTTCCAATATCACCCGAATAAATGGAGTCTCATCGTGAAAGCACCCGTAAGAGTTACCGTCACTGGCGCAGCTGGCCAAATCAGCTATTCCCTGTTGTTCCGCATTGCTGCTGGCGACATGCTGGGTAAAGATCAACCAGTTATCCTGCAGTTGTTGGAAATCACTCCAGCGTTGAAAGCCCTGCAAGGCGTGGCGATGGAATTGGACGATTGTGCATTCCCATTGTTGGCTGGCATTGTGACTACCGATGACCCTGCTGTAGCGTTTAAAGATACCGATTACGCATTGCTGGTTGGTGCTCGTCCACGTGGCCCAGGTATGGAGCGCAAAGACTTGTTGGCTGCTAACGCCGCGATTTTCTCTGTACAAGGTAAAGCAATTGATGACTACGCTTCACGCGATATCAAAGTATTGGTTGTTGGCAACCCAGCAAACACCAACGCACTGATCGCTCAGCGCAACGCACCAAACATCAACCCACGTCAATTCACTGCAATGACTCGTTTGGATCACAACCGTGCGCTGTCACAGTTGGCGACCAAAACTGGTACCAGCATCAATAACATCACCAAAGCGCTGATCTGGGGTAACCACTCATCTACCCAGTACCCCGATCTGCACAACACTCTGGTTGATGGCAAGCCAGCATTGAGCTTGGTTGATCAAGCTTGGTACGAAGCAGATTACATCCCAACCGTACAACAACGCGGTGCTGCAATCATTGCTGCCCGCGGTGCTTCATCTGCTGCATCTGCTGCTAACGCTGCATTGAACCACATGCGTGATTGGGCTCTGGGTACTCCAGCAAACGATTGGACCAGCATGGGCGTTTACAGCGATGGCTCATACGGCATCGAAAAAGGCCTGATCTACTCTTTCCCATGCGTGTGCAAGAATGGCGATTGGGAAATCGTACAAGGCTTGGATATCAATGAATTCTCACGCGCGCGTATGCAAGCGACCGAGAAAGAATTGCAAGAAGAGCGCGATGCAGTAGCTGAATTGCTGCCAGCGTAATAGGCAATAGCCTGATGTAAAAATGCCGCTGCTTTGCAAAAAGCAGCGGCATTTTTGTTTGTGTTTTATTTGTGTCTGGTTGAGATTTGTTTGAAATTTAGTGTGGCTTCAATTTTAGATTTGTTTGAATTCCATCCATGCACTTTTGCTTGTGCCTGCTGGCAAATGCCATTGCTCGCTAAGTACCGCACCGCGTTCTAAACAAATATAAAACTGCTCCTGACCTTCGCCGATATCGGCAATGCCTCTTGCGGCTTCAGCTCCAGGGTTCCAGGTGACAACACTTGGGCAATTGCTATGGGTGATCTCAATGGATGGTGAGCCTTTGATGGTGACGGGATTTTGAATGTCAGGAAAGACGCGGTCGACCGGGCCGGGAAAACTCAAGTCGCCTGCTTGATGTTTTTCGGCGTGACCTTCAAAGTTATCGAGATATTTCCGCTCTGCCAAACCCAGTACACGCACATCGGTTAACGAGCTGACGCGATGGTAATTGTGCATCGCCCAACTGCAATCAAAGTCTTCGGTATCGGTATTGTTGATGGTGAGCTCAAGCTTTGCACTGTTGCCCAGCACCATGCGCAATTCGGCTGAAAAATCGAAGGGGAATAGGTCATTTGCATCGCTGACAAATACAAATTCCAGTGCAACAGAGCCATCGGTGAGCTGCCGAGCTTCTCCCAACTCCCAGAAATTATTGCGTGCAAAACCGTGTTTGGGTTTGCTTGCATCGGATTGATTAACACCAAACCAAGGCAGGCAGAGTGGTACGCCACCGCGCAAGGCCGTGCCAGCCGAGAAGTCACAATTTGGGCTGAGCCACAGCAGTGGATCACCACTGGTGGTTTTGAATTCCAAGAGATGCGCACCCTGCAGTGAGATGACTGCGCTGCACAATTCAGTTTCTACAATTAAAAGCGGTAAACCGGTGCCGGGAGCTGAGGGATACTGCTCGCTACTGTTAGTAAGGTGCAGAAAACTGGACTTGGCGACCAGCTGCTCAAGGTGAAGTGTGCTTTGTGCATCGAGGGTGTTGATATGCATGGTGGCATCCATTTATGTGATTAATGGACTCGATTCTATAGAAAAGCTGGCAAGCTAACAGCCAAATTTTTTGGTTTTGTGGGCTTTAAAACAGTATCATGCGCGCCTTTTAGACAATTCCGATAAATGGGCAAGTAGGTATTTGAGTGAGTAAGTCGCAATTAGCAGGTGGTTTTGTAATTGGTCAACGCTGGATAAGTGAGTCTGAAGCAGATTTGGGGTTGGGAATTGTGTTGGATGTGGCGAACCGCCGCTTAACCTTGAGTTTTCCCGCAGCAGGCGAACGCCGCACCTACGCCATGGACAATGCACCGGTAAGCCGGGTGAAGTATGAGATAGGTGATAAGGTTCGCCATCAAGATGGAACCAAAATTCAGATCACCAGTATTGTCGAACAAGCAGGCTGTTTGATGTATGTCGGCCTCACCAAAGATAATGAAGAGCTCGCCATTCCCGAGTTTGAACTGGATAGCTTCGTGCAGTTCAGCACCCCGCGCGACCGCTTGTTTGCCGGTCAAATCGATAAACACAATCACTTCACCTTACGTTACCAAACGCTGCATTATCAAAATTTGCATCGCCAATCGCCTATGTTTGGCTTGGCAGGCCCGCGTGTGCAATTGCTGCCGCACCAGTTGTATATCGCAAGCGAAGTCTCCCAGCGCCATGCGCCGCGTGTATTGCTGGCCGATGAAGTAGGTTTGGGTAAAACCATCGAAGCCGGTTTGATTTTGCATCAACAATTGATGAGTGGCCGTGTGCAGCGCGCGTTAATTGTGGTGCCCGCGAGTTTGCAGCATCAGTGGTTGGTGGAAATGCTGCGCCGTTTTAACCTCGCCTTTACCTTGCTCGATGAAGCGCGCTGCAATGCCTTGGTTGGGTTAGATAGTGTTGAAGAGTCGGTTGATTACGTCGATGACTTTGAAGATGATTTTAAAGAAACTGTCGAGCCGTCAAACGATACCAATAACCCATTTGAAACCGCACAATTAATTATTTGCTCGCTGGATTTTCTCACCAAAAATAATTATCGCTACGAACAAGCGGTCGCTGCTGAGTGGGATTTATTACTGGTCGATGAAGCACACCATTTGCAGTGGAGCGAAAAGAAACCGAGCAAGGCCTATAGCTGCATTGAAGGTTTGGCGCAAAAATCTAAAGGTCTGTTGCTATTGACCGCAACACCGGAACAGCTGGGCATGGAAAGCCATTTCGCTCGCCTGCGTTTGCTCGACCCAGATCGCTATTACGATTTGGAAAAATTTATCGCTGAACAAAAAGCCTATCAGCCGCTCAATGAGTTGGTGCAAGAGTTATTAAAGGCCCATAGCGATGAAGCCGCCAAAATGCCTGTGGCTCTGGTTAAAGCGCTGGATGCTTATTTGCCCGCAGACACCATCAAGGAATTACAAACTCAAGCGGAACAACAGAGCTTGGGTGATGCAATCGACAATGCGATCCATACGCTGTTGGATCGCCACGGTACTGGCCGTGTCCTGTTCCGCAATACGCGCAATTCGGTCAGCGGTTTTCCCGAGCGGAAATTGCAAGCCCATGAGCTGGAGCTGGACGATGAAGATCTGATCGCCTTGCTGGAGCAGCCACTCGCAACACAAATTTGTGCCGAGCAGTATTGGCAGCAAAAAACCGAGTCCGATTGGTGGTTGCAAGACCCACGGGTGATTTGGCTCGCCGAATGGCTGCGCCAACACCGCCGCAAAAAAGTATTGGTCATCTGCGCCAATGCAGATTCTGCGCAATCAATCGAAGAATACTTGCGTCTGCGCAAAGGCTTAACCACAGCAGTGTTCCATGAAGGTTTAAATCTGATTGAACGCGACCGCGCCGCTGCGTACTTTGCAGAAGCTGAAGATGGTGCCCAGGTATTGATCTGTTCGGAAATCGGCAGTGAAGGGCGCAATTTCCAATTTGCTCAGGATTTGGTGTTATTTGATTTGCCTACTAACCCGGATTTGTTAGAACAGCGCATTGGCCGTTTGGATCGTATTGGCCAAACGGACACCGTAAATATTCATGTGCCTTATTACGCCGATACCGCACAGCAGAAATTGTTGGATTGGTATCACCAAGGTTTGAATGCCTTTGAAAAAACCTGTGCGATAGGGCAGGCCGCCTATGTGAAGTTTGCCGAGGCATTGTTGCCTGCATTGATCGATAACGACGATGAAACTTTTAATGATTTATTAGCGCAAACTCGCGAGTTTTCGGCTGAGTTGGTGGCGCAGTTGCAGCAAGGGCGCGACCGTTTATTAGAGTTAAACTCCTGTAAGCCGGCGCAGGCAGAAGCCCTGGTTGATGCTTTAGCTGAAAACGATGTAAGCAGTGTATTGCCGATTTATATGGAGCAGGTGTTTGATAGTTTTGGTATCGACTATGAAAAACATAGCGAAAAAAGTCTGGTGCTGCACCCCAGCGATCATATGCGTATCGAACAATTTCCCGGGTTGCCGGAAGATGGTTTGACCATCACCTATGATCGCCAGCAAGCCTTGTCCCGCGAAGATATGCAGTTCCTCACCTGGGAACACCCATTGGTGCGCGGCGCACAGGATCTAATTGGATTAAGTGAGTTCGGCAACACGGCTTTCTGCACCTTAAAATTACCTCCGCTAAAACCGGGTAATCTATTGCTGGAAGCATTGTTTGTATTGCATTGCCCAGCACCTGCAGAATTGCAGTTGTTCCGCTATATGCCGCAATCCCTCTTGCGCGTATTGCTGGACGATAAAGGTAAAGACTTGTCCGCGGTACTCGGCATTAATCAACTGAGCAAACTGCTGCAAAAAGTACCACGCAATAATGCGCAGGATCTGGTGCGCCACGCTCGCCCGACACTGACCACCATGGTGCAAAAAGCAGAAGAAATTACCGCCGCAAAACAAGAAGAATTAATTGCTGAGGCGCAAGCCAAAGTAAGCGAGCAATTAAATGGTGAGCTGGCGCGTATGAAGGCACTGAAAGACGTGAACCCAAATGTGCGTCAGGAAGAAATTGATTATTTGCAGCAGCGTTTAGCCGCAAGTCAACACTTTTTGTCCCAAGCCCAAATTCGTTTGGATGCACTACGTGTGGTGATGACAATTTAATTTCTTAGCTACAGGTGGCCCCTCTGATTCTGTATGGGGGTGCCTGATAAATCCCTATTGTGTATTGCAGGTTATTACCTGAATCAACATGAGAAAAACATTATGTACATCTTCTCCGCCAATGGCCGCGCCAAAAAAGCCTTCGACGATATTAAAGAAGGTCAAATGGTGCCTTTTATTGTCTATATCAATTTCAAAGATTTATTCGGAGCCGAGCATTTGTGCAAGCTCTATTTAATGCGCGCGGGTTTTGTGGAAATCCAAATTGAAAACCGAAAATTGGTGCCAAGTAATCTGACCAGCGATCCACGTGTGGTTGCGGCCGATAAAGCCATGGCAGAAGCGCTGAAAGATGGTTATATGATTCAGATGTTTGATGAGTAACTCTTAGCCTGAAACTCCTGCGTTGTAATGCCCCGCTGAACTAATAGCCACTGCTTGGGTCTAGAGATAAGTTTTTATCACTGGCGCTACAAGTATGTTGGCTACCCTTCCTGAATTCAGGGACGTTGATTTTTCCCATCTACAGCTTTCCGATTCCAGTCCGGGATCGGCCGAGTCAGTGCGTGAACCGTCATCCTCGTTTCTGTGGATTGCACTGGTCTTATCCCTGTTGCTGCATTTATTTTTGCTGCTGTTTGAGTTCAGTTCAAAACAACTTCATCAGCAACAGATTGCAAACCAAACACTTCATATAAATTTGCGGCGCGTGCCAGCAACACCGAATGCACTTTCCGATACTGTTGCGGAAGAGGTTGTTCAGCCTGTGGTTGCTCCGCGCGCGGCAAAAGAAATTGTTGTCGCACCGGCCATTAAAGGAGTAGTCGCGCCGAAAGAAAAGCCATCTAAGGTGCCGCCTGCCACTCGCGTGGTGATAGAGCCATTGACTGCGCAAGAGTTGGCTGAGCTTACCGATAATCACAACTCGACAACAGCTCATCAAGATTCTGCCTCAATCGCAGAAAATGTATTTCATCCTGGCTTGCGTGCGCAACTCACTACAGAGGCAAATAAACCCAAGCTTGCGCGAGCTGAAGAATCAGCATTGCAAACCTATACCGATCCGGCAGGAGCAGAGGTCATGAAGATATCTGATAAAGGGTGCATGCGTTCTCCTAGTGATACCAAAGTTGGTGCGCCTAAAAATTGGTATTTCGCAGGATGTGGCGGGCAATCGGAAAGCGAAAAAATGATGGAGCGAGTGAATGGCGAGGTAAAGAAAAAAGTTTCGTTTTGAGCAATAAAAAAATCGCCATGAACATTTGCATGTTATGGCGATAAAGGAGTTTAAGTAACCGAATGATTTATTCAGTTACTTAACAAGAAAACGAATTGTTAATGGCTAAACAATGTTAATTAGTCGCTTTTCTTTGGACGAAAGCTGGTTTTTTTACCGTCGCGCTCACCGAAGCGGGGCTTGTCACGGCCACCCTCACGTGGAGCACCATCGCGTGGACCAAAATCGCGTTTTGGTTTACGGCTAAAGTCATCGCCGCCGCGTGGGCCGGTATCCAAAGAAATTTCCAGTGGGCGATTGCGCACGCGCACTTTTTTCAATTTGGCGAGCGCGTCTTTTGAAATGCCGGTTGGCAGATCAACGGTAGAAAACTCATCGTGCAATTTAATGTGGCCAATAAAGCGGCTCTCAATGCCGGCTTCGTTGGCGATTGCGCCAACTATATCGCCTGGGCGCGCTTCATGGTTGCGACCTACTTCAATACGGTAGCGATCCATGTTCTCGTCGTTGCGTTCACGGCGTGGACGATCTTCACGTGAACCGCGATCACGGCCACCGTCACGGCCACCACGGTCATCGCGATCACGACCGCCACGATCATCACGACTACTGCGCTCGCGCTCAGGTTTTACATCGGTAAACTTCACTTGCAATGGGCGCTCGCGCTGTAACAAGTAGGCGAGGGCAGAGGCAATTTGCTCTGGCGATACATCATTTTTGTGGCTGTATTCAGCTAGCAAATCATTGAAGAAACTCAGGTCAGATTGCGCTGCCAAGGTATCGGTAATTTGTTGCGTAAATTGGTCGATACGGTGTTTGGTAACGGTGGCGCCGCTCGGCAATTCCATCAAGGTGATAGGTTTTTTGGTCGCTTTTTCGATGGTGTAAAGCAAACGCTTTTCACGCGGAGCAACAAACAGGATGGCTTTACCGCTGCGGCCGGCACGGCCAGTACGGCCGATACGGTGCACGTAAGCTTCGCTATCGTAAGGAATATCGTAGTTCACTACGTGGCTTACACGCTCAACGTCGATACCGCGTGCGGCAACGTCGGTGGCAATAACAATATCCAATTTGCCCGTTTTTAAACGTTCAATCGCGCGCTCACGCAATTGTTGGTTCATGTCGCCATTGAGTGCAGAGGCAGAATAACCGCGCGCTTCTAATTTTTCAGCCAATTCAACGGTAGCTGTTTTAGTGCGCACGAAAATAATCATGCCGTCGAAGGGTTCAACTTCCAGAATGCGGGTTAATGCATCCAGTTTGTTGGTGCCGCTGACCATCCAATAAACCTGCTCGATATTCGCATCGGTAGATTGAGTGCTGGCAATTTTAATTTCGGTAGCGTTGTTCAAATAGTTGTTGCATACATGGCGAATTTCTTTCGGCATGGTGGCAGAGAACAAGGCGGTTTGGCGGGTCTTGGGAGTGTGTTCCAGAATCCATTCAACATCATCAATGAAGCCCATGCGCAGCATTTCGTCGGCTTCGTCGAGCACCAGTGCTTTAAGGTTGTTCAAATTCAAACTGCCGCGACGTAGGTGATCCATTACACGGCCTGGTGTACCTACCACAACGTGGGCGCCGCGCTTTAATGAGCGCAACTGGCTAGTCATATCCTGACCACCGTAAATCGGCAGTACATGGAAGCCAGGAATTTCACTGGCGTATTTTTGGAAAGCTTCAGCAACTTGAATTGCGAGTTCACGCGTAGGTGCTAAAACCAAAATTTGTGGCTCTGCTTGTTTGGTGTCGATACGCGACAACAAAGGCAGTGCAAATGCCGCCGTTTTACCGGTGCCGGTCTGCGCCATGCCGAGAATATCGCCACCGGCAAGCAACACGGGAATCGCCGCTGCTTGAATGGGGGATGGTTGCTCGTAGCCAACTTTTTGGATGGCGCGCATAACGGGTTCAGAAAGGGCTAAATCGGAAAACATAATAGGGTCAGACATGTATTAACCTGTGTTTAAACATAAAAATCTCGCGCAAAAAATAACAAGACCGCAGCAAAATGCCGCATCTGTTGTTTCTACGGTTAGATTCTTATTGGTTTTTTAATGGGTGTTTGCAAAAGTATCGCCCAATAAAAAAGGCAACAGTGAATGGGCAAACACAATAAAGTGGGGGCGATGATTGGATCGCAACGCGTATGAGCTACATACAAGATTCGGCTGCGTGTGAAAATAACTCGATGAGTCAGGGCACAAATGCAGTCGTAAAGGGCGATTAAATCAACGAAGTCCCGTGTCAATCTGCCAGGCAGATTCTGTTGCAATCCGCGAATAGAATATTCGCATGACCGATTGCATATCAGCATCACCCCAAGGCTAGACATTCACGATCAAGAGAGGGGTCACTGAAAGTGCGCGGAGTATAGACACTTGTAGCTTTTAAGGCCAGTGAAATTTGAAGTGCATCGCAAATAAGTGCTAAATCGAAGCAATCTTGGTCGCAGATTTGCATAGGCGATGATCACCGGGTCATTCAGTGAGGGGCGCAACTTAGAGACTGTTCGCGGCGCATGGCTGGGTTTACACTCACAGCCTTAATAAGGGTTCCGGTATGGCTGAACGACACATCTCCACAACTGCACTGGCGCGGTTGATTAATAAAGAAAGCAAAGAATTATTTATCCTGCTCACCACGGGTGGTTGGATCGTAAAAGTTGATAACCATTGGCAGCTGACCGAGAAGGGTAAGTTTGAAGGTGGCATTTATGTTAATCACCCCAAATACGGTGAATACATCGCCTGGCCTGAGTCTATTCAACAACACCCTTTATTAAAGCTGCTGCCTGAAGCACCGCTCAGTGCCACCAATCTGGCGCACAAGTGGGACATTGCCGCGCGCTTGGTGAATTTGTTATTGGCGGAAAAAGGGCTGATTAAAAAACATATTCGCGGCTGGTTGTTGTCGCCCAAAGGTAAGGCGATAGGCGGGCAGCAGCAAGAGGCGGAGTCGGGCATTCCGTTTGTGACCTGGCCGGAAACTATTTTGGATGAGCCAGAATTGATTGCATCACTCTTACAAATTAAGGGAGATGAAAGTTTGCTTGGTCAGCCGACACTGGATGGCCATAGCGTCAATAACGCCATGCAGCGCCGCATCGACAATTGGCTGTATCTCACCCGGCTGATTCATGCCCGGGATTATGAATTGTTATGGGATCTGGATTCGGCGACCGCCGATTTTTATCTGCCCGAAGTAGAGCTATGCATAGAGTGCTGGGCGGATGAACTCGGCGTTGAGCATAATCGCGCGGCGGTAATTAGCGGCGAGCTGGAAAAAAATCAGGTCTACAAAAAAAACAAGGTCGCGTACATAGAATTTCGCGATGAAAATATTCATCAGCTCGATGAAATGCTCGCCCGCGAATTACTGCGGCGCGGTGTTGCTGTTTATTAAAATCTTTTTAGGAGTTAGTTATGGCAAGTGTTTTCACAATGATTATGGAAGGCAAGATCCCCGGCAACTTTGTCTGGAAAGATGAAAAAGCCTTTGCCATTCTCACCATTCAGCCCATCCGCCAAGGGCATGTATTAGTAATCCCCCGCGAAGAAATTGATCAGTGGAGCGATTTGCCGCTGGATCTAGCCGCGCACCTAATGCAAGTCAGCCATAAAATCGCCAATGCATTGAAAGTGGCTTATCCCGCAACACGCGTGGGTTTTATGATCGCCGGGCTCGAAGTGCCACACACCCATATTCATTTGGTGCCGATGGACTCAATGGATGATTTAAGTTTTGCGTTCGCCAAAAACGCCGATGGCGAAGAATTAAAACAAACCGCAGAAAAAATTCGCGGCGTATTGCAAGGGCAGGGTTTTGCCGAGGCATTGGTGTAATAAAGTGTTGCGCCCGGTTATTGCGGGCGCACTTGAGCTGACTGTATGAATTTGCTCCTCCCTCCTGGCCAATTATTGTTTTGGTTAAGCCTTGGTATTGCAATTCCAATTTTGGTATTAGCAATTCGCCACGCGCCGTGGCGACAACTTCTGGTTAGTCAGCCCCGGCAGCACGCATTGTTTGCAACGATTCTTGCATTGGCTTTATTGTGGCTGCTGCAAGTTTCCGTGCGCGATACTTTGGCCATTCACCCATTATTGATGACCGTCACCACGATGATTTTTGGTTGGAGTCTGGCGGTTTTAATTGGTGCCGCTGCATTAATTGCATTGGAAATTTACCAAGTGCCACTGCATGCGCTTCGTTTGGATTGGGATGTTGCCGTCGCACAATTTGATTTAAGCACCTTTCCGGTGGATTTTTGTTTGAGCGTTGTTGTACCGGTAAGTTGGGCTTGGTGTGTGCTTTGGCTGGTGGATCGCTGGAAATTTAAAAACCCCTTCACCTATTTTTGGGGCGTGGGATTTTTTGGCGCAATGCTAAGTTGCATCTGGCTCGGGCTCATCGCCATGTTGTTATTTGCTATCACCGGCAGTGAGGTTCAACTCGCCACGACCCAAGAGCATTTTATTGTTTTTGTATTGATGACTTTTCCGGAAGGTTTTGTGAACGGCCTTGTCGCCACTGTGATGACGGTGTTGTATCCCGATATGGTAAAAACCTATCGGGATGATTGGTATTTGAAAGATTAATTCCGAACTGGAATAGTTAATTTATTATGGTGCTCCCATCCCCAGCAAGGTTGCAACCCCCAATCCAATAAACAAAACACAAGCCGCTTTGTGTGCAAAGCCGAGCGGCAATTTATCCATTAACCATTTCCCTGCAAAAATAACGGGCACGTTTGCCAGTAGCATGCCGAAGGTCGTTCCTGCAATTACCGCAAGTGTCATCCACATATCGGCACTGAATTTTGCCGCGAGAATGACAGTGGCGATTTGGGTTTTATCGCCAATCTCCGCCAGAAAAAATAACACCAGTGTGGCGACAAAAGGACCGTAGTTAGCAAAGCGCCCCATTTCATCATCTTCTTTATCCGGGATTAGCAACCACGCGCCAATGGCGATAAAGCTGCCGCCAATTATCCATTTAATCCACTCGGCGGGAATCACATCCGCCAACACCGCACCAAGCCATGCGGACAATGCGTGATTTACCAGGGTAGCGATCAATACGCCGAGGCTGATGATGTAAGGGCGGCCATAGCGAGCGGCGAGGAAGAGTGCGAGCAATTGGGTTTTGTCGCCAATTTCGGCGATGGCGACAGCGAGAGTTGAGCTAAAAAAGGCTTCCATTGATGGACTCGGCACAGGAATAAATGAGGTGGCGAATTATAGGGAGAGGGCGCTGCATCAACAATGCTTCAGCCAAATGTTTGACTTTGTTTTTGCAGTTGTAGAGATAAGCTATTGATAAATAATAAAAAAATGAGTTGGCACTAGGCTTGCAATTACCCATCTAAAGCTGTGGTTTTTTAAATGTTGCCGTTGGTTTATTGACGGTGAGCAGATGAAAAACAGTACAAATTGAATATTCGGGGTTTTTATGACGCAAGCAGTTTCCAATGTAATTAAGGTCGGTAGTGCTATTAAAGCGCGCTCTGGTCTTTTGGCTGCCAACTCAGCTGAGCCCTTGCTAGCGCCTTTGCCGCTGGATAAGGCGATCAGTGAAAAAGGTCAGGATCTTAAACACGCGTTTGAGTTGTTCAATCAAATGTCGGAGCAACTTGCCGACTCGTATCACTTATTGGAAAACCGCGTTGCTGAACTAAATGAAGAGCTGACCAGCCTCAGCGATCGCCGCCTGCAGGAATTGGCCGAGAAAGAAAAGTTAGCCAATCGCCTTGAAAGCCTGCTCAATTTTTTACCCGGTGGTGTGGTGGTGTTGGATTCCTCCGGTCGCGTTTCTGAATCCAATCCTGCCGCAATTGAATTATTAGGTGAGCCTCTGCAGGGTGAATTGTGGCGCGAGGTGATCAGCCGCTGTTTTGCGCCACGTCAGGATGATGGTCATGAAGTCTCACTGCGCGATGGCCGTTTAATCAGTATCCAAACCCGTAACCTGGGTGCAGATGGCCAAATTATTTTACTCACCGATCAAACCGAAACCCGTCGTTTGCAAGGCGAATTAAGTCGCCACGAGCGTTTGTCCGCACTGGGCAAAATGATGGGTGCGCTCGCGCATCAAATCCGCACGCCCTTATCGTCTGCCATGTTGTACGCCGGTCATTTGTGCAGTGGCAAATTAGATGATGAACGTCGCCAACAATTCTCCGAAAAAATTCTCGGGCGCTTGAACAATATCGAGCGGCAAATTCAGGACATGTTATTTTACGTTAAAGGCGAGCTTGCCTTAAATGATGTGATCAGCGTCGCCGAGTTGCAGGCCGATTTGGCCGAAGCAATGGAAGTACCGTTAATGACCAGCGAATCCACCTGCGAGTGGGTGAGTAATTGTCGCGAACAATATATTCAATGTAATCGCGAAGCATTAATCGGCGCCTTATTAAATTTGGTCAACAACGCGATTCAAGCGGTGGATCGCAAAGCCGCGTTGCGTGTTGAATTTAATGTCTATCCACAAGTGCCCAATGATGCAGCAGCGAATACATCGCTCAACAGCGAAGAGCAGCGTTTATGGATTCGTGTGTGCGACAAAGGGCCAGGCATGCCGACTGAATTACTTGCATCGGTAGGGGATTTATTTGTCACCACCAAAGCGCAGGGCACAGGTTTGGGTTTAAGTGTTGTTAAAGCAGTTGCGCGGGCACACCACGGAAAATTTTTATTGCAATCAACCTTGGGCAAGGGGACTTGTGCAAGTTTGCTGTTGCCTTTCGCGACTTTTACATCTTAGGAGAATAATCATGGCGTTAGCATTGCAACAAGCTGCATTTGAAAATGCGATCAAAATTTTGGTTGTTGAAGATGACAACAACCTCCGCGAAGCATTAACAGATACGCTGCAACTAGCCGATTATTCGGTGATTGCCGTCAATAGTGGCGAAGCGGCACTGCATGAGTTGTCGCGCTACAGCGATATCCGCATGATTGTGTCCGACGTCAACATGGGCGCAATGAGCGGCCATGATCTATTGCGCAGTGTAAAACAAGAATACCCACAAATCCCGATGATGCTAATTACCGCCTACGCCAGCATTGCGGAATCGGTCGATGCAATGAAACAGGGCGCAGTGGATTATTTAGTGAAACCCTTTGCGCCGCAAACACTGGTGGAAACCGTCGCACGCCATTTAGGTGTGGCACAAATTGAAGGCGACGAACCCGTTGCCATGGCGCCATCCAGCAAACAATTATTGCAACTCGCCCGCCGCGTAGCGCAATCCGATTCCACCGTATTAGTTGTTGGTGAATCCGGCACCGGTAAAGAAGTACTCGCGCGTTATATTCACGACCATTCCTCCCGTCGCAATCAACCGTTTATCGCCATTAACTGCGCAGCGATTCCCGAGAACATGTTAGAAGCCATGTTGTTCGGCCATGAAAAAGGCGCCTATACCGGCGCGCATACCAGCAGCCCCGGTAAGTTTGAGCAAGCCAATGGTGGCACTTTATTGCTCGATGAAATTTCTGAAATGGATATTGGCCTACAGGCGAAATTATTACGCGTATTGCAAGAGCGTGAAGTGGAGCGCTTGGGTGGCCGCAAAACCATTAAATTAAATGTGCGTGTCATCGCTACCTCCAACCGCAATATGCGCAGCGATGTAGTCGCCGGAAAATTCCGCGAAGACTTGTATTACCGCTTGAGTGTATTGCCGCTGCAATGGGCTCCGTTGCGCGACCGCGCGGAAGATATCATCCCGCTTGCAGAAAAGATTTTGCAAAAACACGCGCAAAAACAAAATCGTCGCGGCGTCAGCTTATCGGCATCTGCGCAACAAATGCTGCTGGCCTACCCATGGCCAGGCAATGTGCGCGAGTTGGATAACATCATGCAACGCGCATTAATTTTGCAGGAAGGTAAATCCATTCAAGCTGATGATCTGGGTTTAGGTGCAAATGGTCCATACTCACAAAGCCCAACAAACTACAGCCAAAAACCCAATTTGTTAGAAGCCGCGCAAGCGGTCAATACCAGTGGCGATTTTGATTCGGTTGGCGCAGCATCATTCGCCGCGCAAGCCTACGCCCGCGCCAGCCAATTCCCGGTTGGCGGCGTCGCAGACAATATCGCACTGGTCAGCAATCAACCTGTGCATCATCCATCGCTGAATAACCCGGCGTTGGGTAATGACCTTAAACAACGCGAATACGAAATCATCATGAACACCCTGCGCAACGAACGCGGTAGCCGCAAAAATACCGCTGAACGTTTAGGCATCAGCGCCCGCACTCTGCGTTACAAAATCGCGCGCTTGCGTGAAGAGGGGTATGAGATCACCGAATAATTGGTTGAAAATCGTTCTGTTTGGCTATAGACTAGGTACCTAGTCTATACTGGTGTGGGGTGATTTTTATGCTGAAAGAAATAGGTTCTTATGATGCTAAAACCAAGCTTCCCGAGATTTTACGGCGAGTGGAGGCGGGCGAATCTTTTACGATCACCAATCGCGGCAAAGCGGTTGCTGACTTGACTCCAAGTAGCGCGCGTAGCCAACAAAAAACTCAGCTGGCAATTGATTCAATATTGAAAGCTAAAAAGGTAGTGATTAGCGATACTGATCTGCATGAACTAAAAGCAGATGGTCGTAAATGATGCAGTTCATTTTGGATAATTCGGTGGCCATGCGATGGCTGCTCGCTACGGGTAAGCTAACTGATCAAACATACGCCGAAACAGTCTTGCTCTCCTTGAACGAAACCCAAGCAATAGTTCCGCAAATTTGGCAGCTTGAAGCTGCCAATGTTTTATTGGGCGCAGAAAAAAGAGGTCAGTTGGATGCAGAAAACGTAGAGGCGTTTGTATCTCATTTAGATAGTCTGCCCATAGTGACCGATACTCTCACGCATCAACAAGTTTTCTCTCGCACCATGTCCTTAGCCCGCGCCTATAAGCTCAGTAGCTATGACGCCGCTTATTTGGAGCTGGCATTGCGTGAAGGATTACCCATAGCAACCCTGGATCAAGATCTATTAAAAGCTGCGCTAAAGGCCAATGTAAAAATTTATTTAAAATAATTTTGAAAAGTGGCCAAAAATCACCTTGATAGGTAACCAGTCTGTGAGGGGTATGAGATTACGGAGTAATACGCTCGTAAGTATTTTGTGTAATACGCTGTAATATTCCTCACCACCGCAAGTCGCATAGTCTTACCTCTCCAGTCAAAGGATTGACCACAACATCAACTGCAGGGCAGGGTTGCACTTTTAAAACCCGAATCAACCCTGCTTGGATGCGGTGAAATTATGGATAAAAAACACTTCGCTCTCTTCTCTTGTTCATCCCAAATCTGATGCCTCTGTAGTATCTACGATATATGTTGCCAACCAACGCCAATAACTGCGGTATTCGGTTGTGAGATGGTATGAGCTTAAGCGCTTTTTTAGAGTGGTATTGTTGATAATGTGCTTGCGGGTCTGGGAGCGTTGTGTAGACTGGTTTGTGCCCAAAGCGGAAGGCGACAACTGTATCTCTGAGAGTTCATACAATTTTCAGAATTCCATCTATTTGGATGGCCAGTTTAATTTCAGTTTGGCTATCCGAGATAAACAGGTAATTAATTAGAGTTGAAAATGAGATTAAAAGAAATACAAAGAACATTAAAAGATATTGACTTCGAGAATGTTGGACTGAGATATGATTTCAACAACGATCGAATTATTAACATAGAAAAATTCAAAACGTTTTTGAATTTAATCGAAGCGCTGCCAATATACGAAGCGGAAATAGAAAAACTACATAGGTCTCAAATATATCAAACTGGACATGATACACTAAAACTGGAGTCATCAGAAGGCAGAAATATATATCAAACCTCCAATTATTTGGTCAATAGTGCATCATCACTATCGATAGTTTTTGAAAAATTGCTGCCACCAACATGTGAAGAATCAATATCCGTAAAGCTTCCTGACCCGGGAAATTTTGACGATCTTATAAAAAACATGTCGATATTGCAGACTTCGCTATCGCAAGTTGTCGTTCACAAAGATATTGACGGTTATGTCAACATTAATAATTGGGAGCATGGATCTTATTGGATAGAGCTTATACTTGGAACCCAAGCTGCAGTCGCTGTTGTGTCGTCTATTGCTTGGGCAGCAGCAGTTATATGCAAAAAGTATAATGAAAACAGAATTCTTGAACAAACTGTGCGATCACTCGAAATTAAAAATGAGAGTTTAGAAGATATTTTGCTAAGACAAAAAGAGCTGACAAAACAACTAATTTCTGCGGAAACCAATCAAGTTATCGACAAGCATTATTCTGATAGAGATCCCGAGCATATTAAAAGGGTGATCCCTACCGCGAATATCGGACACCTTAGAAACTGAGTAAACTTACTCCAGAGGTGATCCATGAGCAAGAAACAATCCACGCAAACGAA
>NZ_BBUL01000081.1 GCF_000953825.1 Cellvibrio sp. OA-2007
TGGTAGTGTGGGGTCTCCCCATGTGAGAGTAGGTCATCGTCAAGCTTCTAATACTAAAAACGCCCTGTAGAATTATCTGCAGGGCGTTTTTTTATGCCCGTCTTTTTCGTTTGACGAAAACTTTTTGGTTTTTAGCCGCGATAACTTTTGGCTCTTATTTTATTTTTCTTCCAAACTTTCCTTCCGGGCTGATTGGGTGCCCACGTTAATACTTATTGCTTTTGTATTGATCTATAATTGTCAAAATTTCTCTCGAGTAAATACCGATGACTCAAAAAGATAAGCTTGTAATTTTCGATACAACTTTGCGTGATGGCGAACAAAGTCCCGGTGCGTCGATGACACGCGACGAGAAGGTGCGCATTGCAAAGATGTTAGAGAAGATGCATGTCGATGTCATCGAGGCGGGATTTGCAATTGCCAGCCAAGGCGATTTTGAGTCAGTACGAGCTGTTGCTGAAGTGATTAAAGACTCAACCGTCTGCAGTTTGGCTCGTGCAATTAAGGGTGATATTGAGCGCGCGGGTGAAGCGATTAAACCTGCAAACTCCGGGCGTATTCATACGTTTATCGCAACCTCTCCGATTCATATGAAATACAAGCTGCAAATGGAGCCGCCCAAAGTATTGGAGCAGGCAGTTGCGGCGATTAAATTAGCGCGTCAATTGACCGATGATGTTGAGTTTTCCCTCGAAGATGCCAGTCGTTCCGAATTTGATTTTATGTGCCGCATTATTGAGTCGGTTATTAATGCCGGTGCGCGCACTATTAATTTACCTGATACGGTTGGGTACGGTGAGCCTGGCGAATATGGATTGTTATTTCGCCGTTTGATTGAGGCAATCCCCAATTCTGATAAAGCTATTTTTTCAACCCATTGCCATAATGATCTCGGTCTCGCCGTAGCAAATTCACTTTCTGCGGTCATGCACGGTGCGCGACAAGTTGAGTGCACAATTAATGGCTTGGGTGAGCGTGCTGGGAATGCTGCATTGGAAGAAATTGTAATGGCAGTTAAAACACGCAAAGATTTAATGCCTGTTGAGACCCAAATTGATATTAGCCACATTGTTCCCACATCGCGCTTGGTGTCCAGTATTACCGGTTTCCCGGTGCAGCCTAATAAAGCCATTGTTGGTGCAAACGCATTTGCACACGAGTCAGGTATTCATCAGGATGGTATTTTAAAACATCGTGAAACCTATGAAATTATGCGTGCAGAAGATGTGGGCTGGAATACTAATAAATTAGTTTTGGGTAAACACTCTGGTCGTGCAGCAGTTAAGACGAGGTTTGAAGCACTGGGTATTAGTTTTGCGGATAATGATGCACTCAATGCAGCCTTTGTAAAATTTAAAGATTTGGCCGATAAAAAACACGAAATCTTTGATGAAGACCTGCAGTCACTCGTCAGTCATGCTCACTCTCACACTTTGGTGGATGTATATGAGTTGGGGGCGATGGAAGTTGTGTGCAAAACTGGCCAGAGCCCTCGCGCAACGGTCGAAGTAAAAATTGATGGTAAATCTGTAACGGCTGAAGCGATTGGCTCAGGTCCAGTTGATGCGACGTTTAAAGCGATAGAAAGTTTGGTCAAGAGTGGCTCGAATTTAAAACTCTACTCGGTGAATGCGATTACCCAAGGCACTGATTCGTTGGGCGATGTAACCGTGCGTTTGGAGCACGATGGTCAAATTGTAAATGGCGTTGGTGCAGATACGGATATTGTCACCGCATCAGCAAAAGCCTATTTGCATGCGCTTAACTTGCTCAGTGCACATGCGGCTAAAGCGCATCCGCAACGCGACGGAATCTGAGCTGTTTATGAATGAGTTACAGCGGCAAGCTTACTTATCTGCGCTCGGCATAGAAAACTATGCCCCGCGGTGGTTATTGCCTTCTGCACCTGTATCTATTGCCTGTGTGATGCCGGCATTTGATATTCCTGTCGTCGATCCAGTGGCAACAATAGCGCCTTCTGTAACGACCGCAATTGATAGCCGTATAGAAAGTAATAATTCGGCCTCTGAGTTATTAACGGCGATTGTCGATATAGAAGAACCCAAAAAAGCGCCTTTAGCAATCAATGCGGCTTCGATTCTGCAGCAGTTAGAAGAAAAAAAAGCGCCTGTCGTCCAGCCTTTTTCGCTGAGTGTGTATCGGCCGCAAGCGGGTTTTTTAATTGTCGATACGCGAAATACGGCCTTGGCATTGCCGACAGAATTACTGCTCAATAATCTTTTGCGCGCTCATTTAAAAGCGAGTCAATTTACACTGGCTGAAGAGACTTTACGCTGGCCGATGATTGAAAATCGCTTTGTATCGCGCACAGAAGATGATGCGCGCAATGAATTGCAGACCTGGCTTGCGGTAGAAAATGAATTGCGACCTATTCAGACGCTATGGTTAATGGGCGATAACGCTGCGCGTTACTGGCTGGAATCTGGCAGTGATTGGTCAGCAGTATGTTGGACAATTCAATCTATCAATGATTTACCGCTACAGGCGTTGATTTTACCTAGCCTTAATCAGTTGCTACAAAATCCCGCGCAAAAATCCAAGTTATGGGCTTGTTTGCCATAATCTACTCCTGCATCAATTGCTGCTTATGTTGAAGTTAATGTCATGACTGAAGATCTTTCTCTGGTGTGCGAAACCTATACGGGCATGACACTAGATTTTCGCCTAATTACCGCCGAGGATATTTCGCAAGTAATGCTGTTGGAGCGCAGCGCGCATTCGCATCCGTGGCGGCAATCCAGTTTTGAAGATTGTTTGAATGGCAGGCAAAAGTGTTGGTTGGCAGAATATAAGGGTATTTTAGTGGGGTATGTGGTTGTTACCCATGGCGGTGGCGATGCAGAGTTGTTGAATATTTCTGTCGCGCCTAATTATCAGCGCAAAGGAATAGGTCAAACCTTACTGTCTCATGCAGTGAATTGCGTAAAAGAAAAAGCGGACATGTTATTTCTGGAAGTGCGTAGATCTAACCGTAAGGCGATTGCACTTTATGAGCGCGAAGATTTTTTTGAAGTCGGCCAGCGCAAAAATTATTATCCAACAGCAAATGGCCACGAAGATGCCATCTTGATGGCGCGACAGCTTTTATAGACAGCTTATCTTGTTATTGTTTTACCGGACGCTTGTGTAATTTTCGCTGCAGTGTGCGGCGATGCATACCTAGCGCTCTCGCAGTGGCTGAGATATTGCCATCATTTTCCTGCAGTATTTTTTGTATGTGTTCCCACTCCAAACGATCAATCGAGAGCGGCGTATAGTTTGCCTCTGAAACTGCCGATAATTTTTGTTCGCCGAAGGCCGCAAGAATTTCATCGGCATCAGCCGGTTTACACAAATAATTTACTGCCCCCAGTTTTACTGCTTCTACGGCGGTTGAAATACTGGAATAGCCAGTCAGCATCACAATTGCGATATTGGGCTGACGCAATTTTAATTCGCGAATTAACTGTAGGCCGGAATCATTGCCCAGTTTTAAATCGACAATTGCCCGTGCAAACTGGGTATTGCTTATTAATTGTAATGCCTGAGCTGCATCGCTGCCCGATTTTGTTGAAAAGCCGCGTCTCTGCAATACGCGCTCAAGCATGCCTGCTAGAGTCGGATCATCATCGACAATTAAAAAATCTGTTGTGGTCGCACTCATAGTGTATTTGGCTCGATAGATGTACCACGCGTGATGGGCAAAGTGAGTTGTGTAATGGTGCCGCGCGGTATGCGGTTGTGCAGTGATACAGTGCCGCCATAGCGGTTAATCGTCGCTTGCGTGAGCAGCAAACCAATACCCAGCCCTTTGGTTTTGGTTGAGATAAACGATTTTCCGAGATGAGCGGTGACCTCTTCAGCAATACCTGCACCCATATCTTTAATTATCCAGATAAGTTTTTGTTCGTCCCAATTAATTTCAATGTCAATTTCTTGCGGGCTGGCATCGGCGGCATTGTTTAATAAATTAATAATGGCCTGCGCGATAGTGGGATGAAACTGCGCGCGAATATCGGTGTTGGTGCCCTTATTGGTGTTGTGATCGGCAAGATGAATACGGGCAATCACATCCGGGCGCATAATTTTCCAGCGTTCAATTAGGCTTGCGCAGTAGCTGCCAATATCTTCGCTCGGTAATTGCCCATCTTTGGTGTGCTCTGCAGTAGCAACTAATTCGCGCAAGGTATTAGCGCACTGGTTTACCTGGTCTTGTAAAAGTTTTAAGTCGTTTTGCAGCGGCTCTACTTGCTGATACTCGGTGCGCAGTTCGCTAAGTAAAAGTTTCATGGTAGATAAAGGTGTGCCCAGTTCATGGGCAGTTCCCGCTGCGAGTGTGGCAACTGCCATGACCTGCTCATCGCGCAACTGATCTTCGCGCCAGCGATTTAATTGCGCTTCTTGTGCGCGCAGATCGCGTGCCATTTTCACAATAAAATAGGTAATCAAACAGGCGCTGATAAAAAAGTTCAGCCACATGCCCATCACATGCAGGTTGATAGAATTGTCGGCTTGATGATGGTGTGGCGAGAGGATTGGCAGCGGGATGTGAAAAAATAATAACAGCGAATAACTCAGCACACTCAAACCAGCAATCGCCAGGGTGTAAGTGCCACTTAAGGTTGCCGCACAAATACAAATAGGCACCAGAAAATAAGACACAAAAGGATTGTTCGCGCCGCCACTAAAATAAAACACGGCGCTCAAACAGGCTAAATCCACCAATAACTGGATAAAAAATTCCAGCTGGGCGACCGGCAAGGGTTTGCGTAGGCGCATAAACGTAAGCAGATTGACGCTGGTTAAAATCACCAGCGCAGTAAGAATTTCGCTAAACGGCAGATTGACCGTGCCATCCCACAAAAAAATTACCACCGCAATGCCAAGGCAAATCAAAATTAACGTGCGGATAATCACCCAATAGCCCAGATGCTGCGCGTGATCAGCCAGCGTAAAAGGAGGATTGATGATGGGTTTATTGGGCATTGGCAATCGATACGTCAGTAGGGATCAGTGTTTGATTATAGCGAACTGAGGCCGCGCAAAGTGCTAATCAACCATATCTGAGTGCGACACTTTGTCGCGCTTGGTTATTGCTTGGGCAGGGCGCGGTGAGGGGACTGGTGTATACTGCACGCCATTTTTTGATCATATTTTTCTGGTTACAACATCCGGCAGTGTTTATGGCAACCCCCTTACAAGCAACTCTCACCGAAGGACGGGTCTCTGAACAGCTAAAAATCCTCGCGTTGCCGCTGGTTTGGGGCTTGATGGCGACCATGTCGCTCAATGCGATAGAAACTTTTTTTATCGCTCAGTTAGGGCGTGAGCCGCTCGCCGCGCTCAGCTTTACCTTTCCTGTGATCATGGTGCTCACCAGTTTAGGGATTGGCTTGGGCGCTGGCACTTCATCGGCGGTAGCCAGAGCTATAGGCGAGGGTGATTCGAATAAGGCGCGTCGGCTTGCTACTGATGCCATGAGCCTGACCTTTATCATTTCTGCCAGCGTCTGTTTACTGGGCTGGCTCACTCTCGAACCACTGTTTTTTGCACTGGGCGCAACACCAGATTTAATTCCATTGATCCGCTCTTACATGTCCATTTGGTATTTCAGTGCACCCTGTTTACTGGTGCCCATGGTGTGTTTGTCGGCCCTGCGTGCAATGGGAATGAGTCAGGTGCAAGGCTATTTAATGGGCGGCGCTGCACTACTGAATGTGATGCTCGATCCCATCTTGATTTTTGGTCTGTTTGGTTTTCCCGCGCTGGGATTACAGGGCGCAGCGCTGGCCACTCTGATCACTCGAGTACTGATGCTGGTGGTGGCGCTGTATATTTTGCACACGCGCGTACATATGCTGGTCAATCCATTTTTGCCCTGGGAAAAGTTAAAACATTCATGGATGACGATTGTAGAAGTCGGGCTACCTGCAATGGTTGCCAATGTGATTATTCCGTTTGCGAGCGCTATTGTGGTCGCGATGGTAGCGGCCTATGGCACAGATGCAGTGGCCGCATTGGGTATTGCTATGCGTATCGAGCCGCTGGCGTTAATTGTGTTTTATGCGCTCTCCGGTGTGGTCGGGCCTTTTTTCGGGCAAAACTTTGGTGCAGGAAAATTAGAGCGGCTCTATGACGCGCTGCGAGTGCTCACGGTTTTTTGTTTGGTATTTGGTTTGTTGTTGGCATTGATTCTTGGTGTGTTTGGAGCCGAAATCGCCGGAGTGTTTGGCGGTCACGCCGAAGTAGTGACCATCACTGCAACCTATTTAATGATTGTGCCGATTAGCTACGGCGCCTATGGTTTGGTGATGGCTGTTAATGCCGCGTTTAATGGATTAGGCCACCCCTGGCCGGCGATGATTATTTCGGCCGGACGGGTACTTTACGTGTATCTACCACTCGCATGGTTGGGGCAGCACTGGTGGGGCATAACAGGTCTTTTCATCGCCACTGCACTGGCTAATTTTTTGCTCGGCCTCTGGGCATGGTTGTGGCTGCGCAAGCATATTCAGCAGCAGACGGCTTCTGCCGAGCCATAGCACGCTAATAATTCTCCCCCGGCGTTAGCCACTAAGTGAGCGCCCGCAGGGTATAATTCCCGCACATTTTTTCTCATCTTTTTTATTCTTTGTCTTTTAGCGCGATATTTTTATGATTAATTTAACTGCTGAGCTTGCCAAGCGTCGCACCTTTGCGATTATTTCCCACCCGGATGCCGGTAAAACCACGGTAACTGAAAAGTTATTGTTGTGGGGTAATGCCATTCAATTAGCTGGTTCGGTTAAGGGCAAACGCGGCCCCCATGCCAAATCAGACTGGATGACCATGGAGCAAGAGCGTGGAATTTCGGTAACCTCATCGGTGATGCAGTTTCCCTACAAAGACCGCATCGTCAATTTACTCGATACCCCCGGCCATGAAGATTTCTCGGAAGATACTTATCGCACACTCACTGCAGTGGACTCGGTATTGATGATGATCGACGGCGCCAAAGGTGTTGAAGATCGCACCATCAAATTGATGGAAGTATGCCGTCTGCGCGACACGCCAATTTTAACTTTCATCAACAAAATGGATCGCGAAAGCCGCGATGCCGTTGAGTTGCTCGATGAAATTGAAAGTGTATTAAAAATTTCTGCGGCACCGATTAACTGGCCCTTGGGCAGCGGCAAAGAATTTGTCGGCGTTTACAATTTTTACACCGATGTTATTCATGTTTATCAGCAGGGTATGGGGCACACCATTCCCGATGATATCCAAATTAAAGGCTTGGATAGCGATGAAGCGACTAAGTTGTTGGGCGCTTATGCGCAGGACGTTCGCGACCAAATTGATTTTGTGCGCGGTGCAACTAATCAATTTGATTTAGAAGAATATCTTGCCGGGCGAATGACGCCGGTATTTTTTGGTACGGCCTTGGGTAACTTTGGTGTGCGCGAAATGCTCGATGGTTTTGTCGAGTGGGCGCCAACACCGCGCGCGCGCGCTACTCATGAGCGTGTGGTTGAGCCGAGTGAAGAAAAATTTAGCGGATTTGTGTTTAAAATCCAGGCCAACATGGATCCTAAACATCGCGACCGTATTGCCTTTATGCGTATCTGTTCCGGCACCTATTCGCAGGGTATGAAAATGAAGCACGTGCGTTTGGGCAAGGATGTAAAAATCGCCGATGCGGTGACCTTTATGGCGGGCGACCGCAGTGCGGTCGAAGAGGCAATTGCGGGGGATATTATCGGCCTGCACAATCACGGCACGATTCAAATTGGCGATACCTTTACCGAAGGTGAAGGCTTGAAATTCACTGGTATTCCGCACTTCGCGCCAGAATTATTTCGCCGTATACGCCTGAAAGATCCGCTTAAAATGAAACAGTTGCAAAAAGGTTTGCAGCAGTTGTCAGAAGAGGGTTCTACGCAAGTATTTTTCCCCGTTAACAACAATGACATTGTTGTAGGGGCAGTTGGTGTGCTGCAGTTTGAAGTGGTCGCTTACCGGTTGAAAGATGAATACAAAGTTGAAGCGATCTATGAGCCGGTGAATGTGACCACGGCGCGCTGGTGCGATTGTACCGACTTCAAAAAACTGGAAGAGTTTAAACGTAAGTGTGCTGAAAATTTGGCATTGGATGGCGGCGGTCATCTCACTTACCTCGCGCCATCGCGGGTGAATTTATCGCTCACTCAAGAGCGCCACCCTGAGGTGGTCTTCCGGGCAACTCGCGAGCATTAATATCTATGCTAGTGTTTATTGGCACATTGGTAGTATTTCTGGGTGTGATAAGTGTTTTGCTTTGGGTAAAAACACCGCACTACCAAATGGGCCGGGCAGACTTGATACGGCTCTTGCAAAATATTTTGGTGGGGCAGGCAAGTGAAAATGACTGGGCGATTTTTTTGTCCTCATCCTTTCGTCACTGCCCTGAGCTAGAGCCCTTTCGCGATGCCTGCGTCGCTATAGATGAAAAGGAATATCTTGGTCACACCCGCACAGGCTTTTTATTAAGCGAGAAGGGCTTGGCACAAATTCGCTGGATTTTGGAAGAAGTGAAGGCGCTGGATTGCTAAGCTGAGTGTTAGCGAGAGTCTACTCAGCTATACTCAACCTATTCATTATTAATCAAAACAGGTTCTGCCTTGACCGCAACTTCCGATAATAAGGATCTTATTTGGGATCTGGATGCCTTTAACCAACGCCAGCGTGCGGTGGATTTTGTTATGGGGTTTGAAAACAAACTCTGTGTTTATTCCAGCTCGGTAGATCAACTCTACACTAACTACAATATTTTTTTTCCTAAAGAAGAAGATAGAAAGTTGGTTATTTTGCCTAATCCTTATATGCCGCACGATACTTTTAACGGCATACCCTCTAGTGCGGTTACCCCCACAGGGATGGAAATAATTCCCGGCGTCTATCAATCGCGCCCCTGTTTGTTTCTGCGGATTCCTTTTCGCAGTGGCACGGTTAAATATCGCGCGGTGCCACTACAAATGGGTTTAAACATCGTCCGGCAAAAGTTACCGCCCCATAAACCCTTTTTGCCGGTGTTGATGAAAGGGGATTTGCGTGAGTTAGATGCATCAACCCCATGTTTACATTTGCATGCAATTCATGTGGATCGCTTAATTGAACATTCGACATTGGAGCGCAACGGGATTCATAAGGTAATCGAGCAGCGCTTGCGACAGCTGAGCTAAGCCTTGCAGTTAACTCGATATCATAAAAAAGCCACCGCAATGGGTGGCTTTTTTATACATGCGATTTTGCTCTGCGAAGAGCTGTGAACATCTATTCTGGCAATGCCCAGCGCATGGGTACAGTAAACTCGAATCTCGCGCCTGCTATTTCTACTGGTAATGGAGGGAATGGCGCTGAGCGTTGGAGCGCATCAAGAGCCTCTTTGTTTAGCATGTCATATTTACTGCTTTCCAGCAGCTTGGTGCTAAGCACGTTGCCTTGACGATCGATCACAATTGCAACCCGCACGTTCCCAGCTTGACCGCGATCCAATGCTCGCTGTGGGTATCTGGTTTTGCTTCGAATTTTTTTGATGGCATCTGAAACATAAAATTGACGAGCCAATAATGTTTGTGCTGTTAGCGCTGGCCCTTCTTCTTCATCCTCTTCTGCGGCGGCAACTACAGGTTTTGCTGCTGTAACCGCAGGTTTCGCGGCGGCACTGCTCGTTGCTGCAACAGTTGTAACAGATGAAGCTTTTTCTGCTTGAGTGGTCGGGATTGGGATATTCAATGTTGGTTTTTCAATCGTCGGCACATCAAATTTGGGTACTTCAGGTTTTGCTATTACAGCAGTTTCTGTTTTCGCTTTTGCTGAAGACTTAGCTGAAGAGGCCTCTGCAGTTTTTACTTCAACTTGAGTGCCGGTCCAAGTCTTAATTTCTGCAGTACGTGCTGCAGTTGTCGATATTGCACTGTAACGGCCGCGTAAACCTGCATCCACATCACCGACTTTGAGCAAGCTGTCGCGATAATCAGAAGACAGAGGAATCTTTCCTATCCAGGTCGATAAAAGCATAGAAAAAAATTCGTTGTCACTAATATTGCCAAGCAGAACACCGTTGACGGCGACATCCACGCCTTTGCCAGGGTTGTTAGCAAAGCTAATGAAATCATTTTTTTGGAAGCGGCCTTTAAATAAGCCATCAAACTTCACCATGTTGTCAGCCTGAGCGGTGAGTACATCTACCTTGCTGTTCACTGCCATACCTTCGATCCACATGCGACTAAAGCGGCGGGTGGTCAATCCATCTGGCGCCACAATTTTTAACTCCATGCGCATAGGTTGGGCGCTGGTCATTAATGTATCAGCATCATTACTGAGTGATTCAGAATAGAGTGCGCCAATAAATACTTCTTGGCCCAACTCCTGATGCACGCCAATACCATTGAGCATAGGCTCGGCGCGGGCGATCTGGCATAACATAAGTAATACGACACTGGTAAAAACTCGGAATAGATGGTTGAAGCGCATAGTCTTGCTACTCTCTATACTTTTAGGGACTTTGTGGTTTTAGTTTAGTGTATCGTCCAGTCTTTAGGCTGAATTTTGATGGTACAACCCGGATATCATATAGAAAAAAAGCACTGGAGCGTACATCAGTGATAATTTCACTTATAGTTGTTATATGAATTTTCAGTAGTATCATACCTGCAGGAGTTTTTGAGACGGGAAAACTCATGCCAACCTGATCACCTCAGATGCATTAATAAAAACATATATTACGAGTAGATGATGGAAACGAAACCTCTGCATAAGGTACCGAGAGAGACGTTAGAACACTTATTATCGGGTATCCCATTCTTTAAATCTGTCAGGCAGCAGGACTTGAAGCAATTTGAGTTGTTGCTGCAAGCTTCGCGTATTGTTTCCTTTGTTCCTGGAGAAATTGTTCTGCAAAAAGGCGATACGGGTAATTGGCTCTATTTTTTACTCAAAGGAAAGTTAGCGGTTTACGTGGATCAGGCATTACAAGGTGACCTGATAAACTATGTGACACCGGGAGAAGTGTTTGGTGATTTGGCGCAACTGATGGGGCAGGCGCGGACGGCAACGGTAATTGCTGATCCGGCGGCGAAAGAATCAATGGTGCTAGCATTGGATTTCAATGTATTTGGACCATTAAACTCTGTGACCCCAATATCTCGGCAAACCAAGCTCACTTACTATCGCAATACCGCACACAATCTACGCTGGAAGCTAGAAGTTTATCGATCCCAGCACTTACAGCATGAGTTGGCCAATAAGCATCGACAAATAAAATTATATATTGGCCCTAAGGATACATTGGAAGAGCTAGTGTCGCTGCATGAACAATCCCAAGCCTTGGCATCGCTGCTACTGGAATGGAATAAAGAGTTTGGTGTGTTATCGGCAGAAACCTTAAATCAAAACCGACATATAACAGAGTCTGAGCACTAGATTAGCAACTGCTCCTTGCTCTTACAGCAATCCTGCCATCTGCTGCTACACTGCTTAAAATAACATCTCAATAATCGGCGTAGTTGCAGCGATGAAATTTGAAGAACTCAAACTCACCTATGGTTATCCATTGCAATTGCAGACTGCTGCTGTGGCAGGGCAGGTAGAGCGCTTTTCTTGCCGTTTGATTGGATGTTTGCCCGGACGAAGTGTTTTGCTCTCGGTGCCGAAGCAGGCCGGAAAATTGATTAGGTTCCGGGCGGGACAAAAATTAGTTGTACGCTTTATGATTGATAACGGTATTGGCGTTTTTGCTGGTGTTGTTGAAAGTCAAACCCAAGATCCATACCCAATTTTGCATCTTAGTTACCCTGACGCCGTAACCTTTAAGGGGATTCGTGGTGCGACCCGTGTTGCCGTGCGCGAAAAAATTGATGTTACCAATATTAGTAGAGAGGGAAAAACAAAAGTATCTGGTTTCATATCTGATATGAGTATCAGTGGCACCAGAATAGAATTGGGTGACGACATTGCTGAAATCGGGGATACACTTGAGTTGAAAGCGCTGGTGAGCATTCGCGACATAAGGCAAGAGCTAACCTTAATTGGCGTGATTCGGTCTCGTGTTGATCCGACGGATAATCTTGCAGATGGAGCGTTGGTTAGTTATGGCCTGGAGTTCGTGAGCCAGTCAGATGAGCAGCGCCTGATAATGTATGCATATGTATTCAATCAAATGGTGTTGCAGGAGAATTCAGTTCCATAGTTATTCTTTGTGTGGCACTAACAATAAAAAAGGCACCCGAGGGTGCCTTTTTTATTGGTGCTTGGAGTTAAGCGGCAGCTACAGGAGCGGCAGCTTTTGGCTTGCGGCCACGTTTAGCTGGTGCGGTACCAGCTGGCTTTTTAGCGGCTACTTTTTTTACTGCAACTTTCTTAGCAGCTGGCTTTTTGGCTGCTGCTTTCTTTGCAACTGGCTTTTTAGCAGCTACTTTTTTTACAGCAACTTTCTTAACAGCTGGCTTTTTGGCGGCAACTTTGGCTTTAGCTGCGGTTTTCTTGGCGGCAGCTTTTGCTTTAATTGCAGCTTTTTTTGCAGCGATTTTAGCTTTAGCAGCAGCTTTCTTAGCGGCAGCTTTGGTTTTTAAAGCAGCTTTTTTCGCGGCAGCTTTAGCTTTAACAGCTTGTTTCTTAGCAGCTAATTTAGCTTTGGCAGCAGCTTTCTTAGCTGCCAACTTGGCTTTAGCTGCCGCTTTTTTCTCAGCTACTTTGCTTTTTGCAGCAGCTTTCTTAGCTGATGCTTTCGCGCGTTTAGCAACAGCAGCTTCTGCTTTTGCAACTGCTTTGTCATGAGCCGCAGCAAGTTTGGCAGCAGCTTTAGCAGCAGCGGCCTCTTTCTTGGCAGTAACAACTTTTGCTTTAGCAGCAGCAGCTTCTTTCTTAGCAGAAGCAACAACTGCCTTGGCTGCAGCAACTTGTTTCGCAGCGGCTGGGGTTTTTTTCTTGGCAGCGGCAGCCAATTTACTTTGCGCAGCTTTCAATGCAGCAGTTGCTTTTGCCGCATCTTTTACCAAACCTGCAACAGCTTTACCGGCATCAGCCGCTTGAGCTGCGCGAGCTTTTGTCAGTTGCGCTTTCAGTTGAGCCAATTGCTGTTCCAAACTTGCAACAGTATTAACAGCGGTTTGTTTACGTGCAGCCATGGTGTGCTTCCTTTATAGTTTTCGAAAAGTCGATAAATGGATTAAAAAGTCCAACATGTATAAGTTAAAACTTTATTAAAAAAATTCAAGTTTTTTGCGTTAAATAGTCAATAAAAATGTGCTTTTTTGATGAATTTAAGTGAAAAAATGTCTTTTCCTGAAAATTCAGTAAAGTTTTTGTGACTGTTTCGTTCTGCATTAGAAAAAACAAGTCATCCTGCCGCGCAGCTTTTTAGTTGTTGTAACGGTCAATATTTATTTGAGCGTGATATTTTTAAACCTTTTTTAGGTTATTTGGTGGCTCTAAATGGTTGTTGTATTTTTGGTTTGAAGTGCTGTTTCACTACTTCATTGCTACGACAGGGAAGCTAATAATTTAATACCTATCGATCGGAGAAATATTAATTCGGCGATTATGGGCAATTGTCCAGATGTTTGTTTTGGGTGAAGGGCGTGCCCTTTACGCAATTTCAGATTGCGTTGTCAGATAGCTTTGCGATTTTCCCCGTGAGGCTTATTTGCTTTACGTTCGATTGGGGTAATGTAAATCAGCCGTGGGATAGCTTTTACTCGAATCGCTATAAGCCAGCAGTATTTGTAGTTATGTGGGTAAGCTTGTGAGGTGAGCGTGATTTGTAGTGTGAGTGGTTTGCTGTCAGAGTGAGTGTTAGAGGTCGCCTATTGGTGGGTGGAGGTTATCGCGCGGAGTTAAGTTTGATTTTGTATTGACTGCGTAATACAAACTATATTCTATTGCGGTTATCTCTAGTCGATGTTCATGTGTCCGTGTACTGTGAGAATTAGTTCATTCCCGGTGAGTGTGTTTAGGGAAATAAACTTTTATCGCAGCAAGGTTAGCCGTTAGCTTGCCTAATGAATCTGCAACAAATGTAGCTTTGTTGTCTTAACGCTCCACTTTATCTGGATGTATGTTTTTGTTGCGATGCGAGCCGAGGTGTAGTTGATGGGTTTCAATGTTTATTTATTCGATACTTCGTCCAATATTATTTTTTGGTGCTCGGCGTGTTTTACTGAATGAGTGCATAAAATTAGTTTTGTCCTGCGGCACGGCTGCATCAAACCTACGGCTTGCACGCCAGAAAAACTTTGCGTCGCAATGAGTTTTTTGTCGCTGGTATGGTGATTAATATATGGGAGCCAAAGAGGTGGATAGCCAACAGAGTTGAAATCTGGCTAGCAAGAGAAGTGAGCGGGTGTCCTACCTTTGCGTTCCCTAGAGGGGTGACTGATTTTTGACGGTACTACTGATTTTTGAGGGATGCTCATTGTTTGGTCAATAAGTGAGCTTGCCAGTTGGGAGGCCTGAATATTTCACGTAAATTCATTATGCTGGCCGGATAAAGGGTTGGTTTTTGCTTCGGCAAAACTGCTAGAATTGATGTTTTACCCCCTAGACTTACTATAACGTTCTATATAACACGAGGAGTTCCCACAGTGAGCCGCAGAAAAAAGAACCGTGCTGGCGATGATACTAATGAGATTGACCTGACGCCCATGCTCGATGTGGTGTTCATCATGCTGATCTTCTTTATTGTGACCGCTTCCTTTGTGAAAGAGTCAGGCATCAATCCTAACGTTCCTGAGCCAAACAATAATCCTCCGCCGGATGATGCTGAGCCTAACATTCTGGTGCGTATTTCTGCGGACGACCAAATTTGGTTGTTGGAGAAAGAGGGCGAGCGTCGCGTTGACGCACGCGCAGTGCGCTCCAACATCGAGCGCTTACGTGCTGAACTGCCCAAGGCTGCGGTAATTATTCAGGCAAGTGGTGCGGCTAATACCGGCGTTTATGTGACGGTTGCCGATGCTGCCCGTGCTGCCAATGCACCAAGCGTGGTGCTGGTGCCTATGAAAGATTGATGGTCGATTCTGCGCCATAAAAAACCGCCTGGCGACAGGCGGTTTTTTTATGCTCGTCAATTGGTCGTTGTGTAACTAAAGTTCGTATTCGTGGCGTATGTATTTCTTGGGGAGGGTGCTAAAACGGGTGCGTTCAGCACTGAAGTGATCGTGCAGCTTGTTTTGCATCAGTTGTACAAAGTCGGGTTGCTTAAGGCGGATAAGGTGGCGATGATCACCTGCTTCGATATAAATCTCTTCCACGCCCAGCAGCTCCTCGTCCCAAATTACGTCAAGGCCATAGGCCTCACCTAATGCGGGGATTGCCCCTTCTGCGCAGTCTTTAAATATTTCAATTAACTCCTCTTCATCAACTAGTTCCATGTGGCGATCAAAAATTTGGTTCAGTGTGTGGCGGAGGATCTTATTGCGCGTTGGCAATATACAAAGTGTGTAATGGAAATCTTCATCGCGTAGCAGTACGCCTTTGGCAAGGCAATGATCATCGATTCGGGCAACACGTGCAGTGTTGTATGACCCTTCACAATAATCGTGTTCCAGCAGCGTGAAGTTGATTTGTTTTGCTTTTAAATATTTTTCTACAGTAGCAGCAACACCCATACTTATATCTCCTGTGGCGAGACGCGCAGAGAAAAGGGTTGAACACTATTTCTTACAGTCATAACCAATAGTTAATACGCATCGGATCCATAAATAGTTAAGCAAATGAATTAATAGCGCCATTAGTAATTAACTGCTGGTTAATTGGAGTATAGAAAGGATTCAAAAAAATGCGCCAAGTGTTTTGGAATTAATCGCCATTTGTTAGAACTGATTGTTGTGAGGCCGGGGTGCTGAAGTAACGCTGAAGTGCTGTGACTTGCAGGGCAATAATATATAAGCAATAAAGCAAAAAGCCGCTGTAAAAGCGGCTTTTTGTTATTTGGCGATTAGCTGTGGGCAATTAGCTGATGCTGGCTAGTTGCTGTTTTACTGATGCCAATTTTACGCAGGTTACGAATACTTCCATTGCGCCAACAACTTCAGGCACTGTGGGTACTGAAGGTGCGATACGAATATTGCGATCTTCAGGGTCTTTGCCGTAGGGATAGGTTGCACCTGCAGGTGTTAATTTCACGCCTGCTTCTGCGGCGAGGCGAACTGTTTCTTTTGCGCAATTTTTGCGTGTGTCAAAAGAAACAAAATAACCGCCAACGGGTTTTTCCCATGCGCCTAAATCAGTGCCATCGAATGCTTTGCTTAATGCTGTGAGTACTGCATCAAAACGTGGATTCAACAATGCAGCGTGTTTACCCATATGTGCCATCAATGCTTCTTTGTTTGGCAGCAAGCGAGTGTGGCGAATTTGATTTACTTTGTCCGGGCCAATGGTACAGCTGTTCAAAAACTTTTTGAAACCGGCAAGGTTGGCGGCGCTGGCAGCAACAAAAGCAACACCTGAGCCGGCGTGAGTGATTTTTGAGGTCGATGCAAATTGCACAACTGAATCTTCAGTGCCGTTGCGACGAGTTGCTTCGAGGATACTTGCCAGCTGTGGTGCGTTTGCGGTCAGGTCGTGAACTGAGTAGGCGTTGTCCCAGAAGACGCGGAAGTTAGCGCTGGCGATTTGGCCGAGTTTGGCGATGCGCTCAACAGTTTCATCGCTATACACCACACCGGTAGGGTTAGAGTATTTAGGTACACACCACATGCCTTTAATAGACTTGTCGGCTTTGAGCAATGCTTCAACCGCATCCATATCCGGGCCAGTAGAGGTCATAGGCACATTGATCATCTTGATGCCGAGTTGCTCGCACACGGTGTAGTGGCGGTCATAACCGGGAACCGGGCAGATAAACTTTACTTCGCCTTCGTTTTTCCAGGCGCTTGCAGCATCCTTCAAGCCGAATTGATAAGCGGTCAGCATCATTTGGAACATCAGGGTCAAACTGGAGCTGCCACCTACCAATACGTTGGCTGGCTCAACACCCATGATATTAGCGCCCAATTGTTTGGCTTCGGGCAAACCGTCGAGGCCGCCGTAGTTGCGGGTATCGGTGCCGTCAGCAGCGATGTAGTTGCCCTTCAACAAACCATCCAGCTCATCTGACAGATTCAATTGCTCTGCCGAGGGCTTACCGCGGGTTAAATCCAGGTTGAGTTTTTTGGCGAGGATAGCCTGATATTGTTCAGTCAGTTGGCTTTCCCATTCGCGCAATTGCGCTACAGATGCGTTGTCCAGTTGCAAGGCGAGTACCTCAGTTTGGTTGGCGAAGTTCTTTAGGGGTGCAAATTAAGTATTGCGAATTAAGTGCGGCGCATTATAACCGGTCAGACCCTCATTGTTGTAGAGCGTTTGCTTGCAAATACACACTTACTGATTCATTCGGGGAATGAGTGGCGGTATGGGGCAGTCGAGGCTATCGGCGATTGCGCGAAATACTTCTGCCTCGATAGTTGATACCTTGCCGTCATGCAAAATACATTGGCTCATGGCTTTCAATATTTGTGGCTTTTGCAGCGGTTTGATGAGGTTTAGTTGTTCCAGTGCGGTATCGGCAAGTGGCAGTTTAATCTGGTTGCGCGGTAAAAGTTCAAGCTCGGGAAAGTTCAAGATAGCAGCAGCTTGGGAAAATGCTGCATTGGCTTCTGTCTCACTTGCTGCACCCGCGTAAGCCAGTAGTGAGAGCAATAGTTGACATTCATTTTGCAGGTCGCGCAAATTGTGTTTGCGAATTTGTTGGGTGTGCGGGCGGGTGTTGTGCAGCACTATGCGATAAATCGCCCATTCCATCAGGCTGACTTTATTGTCGGCGCGAATTAATAAGTGCACACAATTCATAAACGTATTTTGCTGATCTGCCGACAACTGTTTTAGTGCACTTAAACACAATTCAATTAAGGGCAGGCGCAGGCTTGCATCCACATCGGCAGTGCTGGTGACTATATGTGTTAAGCCATTTACATCGGCTGGCGATAAATGTTCGCTCAGCAATGCGAGTTGCTGCTGGCGCAATTCGCGGTGGCGATCCAGCAGTAATCCAAAAATGATTCCGCGTGCGCTGAAGGGTTCTTGGGTTGCAGCTTTTAAATATGGCGGTATTTCGGCGATGCGCTCGCGTGCATATTCAATTTGGGGTTGGCTGGGTTGTGCAATCTGATTCAGGGTTGCATCTACATCAATTGCAGCGTTGATGGGTGCTTCATCGGCTGTAGATTCTCCAGCGCTAAAACCCATTGCGCCGGATTCACCAAATGAAGTCTTGCTTCTTATATTACTCATCTGTGTAAATTCGCCATCCCAGTTGGGGATAATGCGTTTAATGCGATCTTCAAGTGGCGGGTGTGTCGCCATTAAATTGAAAAACGATTTTACCCCCTGCCCAAAATACATATGGCTGAATTCAGCGGCATGTTCATTCTGTAATTGTGAGCCGCTGCTGCTGCCACCGATTTTTTTCAGCGCGCCCGCTATGCCATCGGGGTTGCGAGTAAATTGCACGGCAGAGGCATCGGCGAGAAATTCACGCTGGCGGCTCACGGCAGCTTTAATCAAATTGCCAAAAAAGATTCCGCTGTAACCAATCACCAATAAACCCAAACCGAGCGCTAAAAGCGCGGCGGGGGAGTTATCTTTACTGGAGCGACGAATGCTGCGATTGCTCGCACTGCGCATTAAAAACTCGCCGATCAAACCGATTACTAAAATGCCGTGCAAGAGGGCAATCAATCGCATATTGATGCGCATGTCACCGTGATAGATATGGCTAAACTCATGGGCAATGACACCCTGTAACTCATCGCGACTTAATGCATGGATGCAGCCGCGAGTAATACCTATGACGGCATCCTGGGGGTGATAGCCTGCGGCAAATGCGTTAATTGCATCATCTTCAATCAGGAAAACCGGCGGGACCGATGTGCCGGAAGCAATTGCCATTTCTTCAACTACGTTCAGTATTTTGCGTTCGTCGGCATCTTGAGTATTGCCTGATAACAGGTGACCGCCCAAGGCTTCGGCGATTGCTTGGCCGCCAGCGCGCAGTTGGAAAAAGCGAAATAAACTGCCGATAAACACCACGCTGCTAACACTCAGTGCAATCCAGAGAAAGGTTTCAAAACTGAGGGCGTGGATAATTCCTTGCCAGATACTCGGTGTTGTTGTGCTCGCATTGACCGAGTTTTGCTCCTGACCAAAATAGACAAATGCAGCAAATAATAAAGTCGTGATGGCGATGAGGGTAAATGCTGCCAGGATTAACAACAGAATCAGGTGATGGGTTTTGCGTCTGGCGCGATCCTGATGTTCGAAAAAATTCATGCGCTCAACCTATCAATGAAAAGTGAGTAATGACTTTATATAAAGAAGGAAGACTTGGTGGTAGGCGTTGGTATTATAGGCTTGGTATTAAAAGTCTTCCTTCTATATATATAGAAGGAAGACTTTCATCGTACACAGTTAAAATTGAACTTTGGGAGCCGCTTGGATCTCGGCGCTGTCGGCAAATACCAAGAGACTTGCATTTTCACTGTGGCCAAAACTTTTTGCGAACACCACTGGCGGGAAACTTTGTTTGTAAGTGTTATAACTGGTGACTGCATCGTTAAACGCTTGGCGTGCGAAGGCGATTTTATTTTCTGTGCTGGTAAGCTCTTCGGATACCTGCATCATATTTTGTGAAGCTTTTAAATCCGGGTAGGCTTCCATCACCACATTTAAGCGCCCCATGGCACTGGTCAGTAAACTCTCCGCACCGGCGAGATCGCTCATCGCAACTGCACTGCCGGGGTTGGCCGCTGCGGCTTGCAAACCATTCATTGCTTGATTGCGCGCGCTGATTACCGCCTCAAGTGTTTCGCGCTCGTGTTTGATATAGCCTTTTGCGGTTTCGATTAGGTTGGGAATTAAGTCATAGCGGCGCTTTAATTGCACCTCGATTTGTGAAAACGCGTTTTCAAAACGGTTTTTTAAGGCAACCAATTGGTTGTAAACCCCAATCACGTAAAACACCAATACAGCAATAATCACAATAAAAATGATGGTAGAGATCATGGATGTTTCCTTTGAGTAGGGATGAAATGAAAAACGTCTGCCTGCAGGATACTAGCAGGATGTGCAGATAATGCCAGAGGTAGATAGAGCGGTTTGGTGCTAGTCAGGCTGGCAGCGTGATGCTCTGGGCTTTAAATACAATTCAATCAACGTATTCAAATACTTTGACAACTTGTTTTACTCCAGCGGTATTTTGTGCAACCTTGGTGATGCGATCTGCTTCGTAACGCGATACCAAACCCATTAAAAATACCGTCTGCGCCTCAGTAGTAATCAGAATACGGCGGCTTTGAATGCTGCTGACAACTAATTTTGTTTTAATTTTGGTGCTGATCCAGCTGTCTTTGCTGCGTGCTTTAAGAAAAGCGGCAGGGCCCACCGTGAGTTCGTTATGTACTTGTCGCACGGAATTTATTTTACCGACAGTTTCACCCGCGAGTAGGCGTAATTGCTCAGTAGGAGCTTGGCCAGTTAATAAAATAATGCCGTTAAAACTGTCGATATTGATATGGGCGTCCGCAAGCTGTTGGCTCGCCTTATTCAGATTGACTCGCGCTATAGTTTCCAGTTGTGCGTCATTAATTTTGGTGCCGAGGGTGCGTTTGTTGGCGCTGATTTGAATTGGTTCACTGGTGGTGACAGTGATAATTTTGGCGCAGCCAGTAAGCATTGCCGCCATTGCAAACACCATTGCCAGCACCTTGCCCATTTGAATTAGCTTGGGAGTGATAGGGCTGGCATTGGGCATTAGAAACCTCCAAATAATTGTTGGTCGATTAAGTCGCATAAACAAAAAATACTGAGCAGGTGAACTTCATGAATACGGGGTTTGGCCACAGAGGGTACCCGAAGTTCCAGGTCACCGCGGTCGAGTAGTGCGGCAACATCGCCGCCGTCGCCGGCGGTCAGTGCAATTACTTGCATTTCTTTGTCGTGTGCCGCGCTAATCGCCTGCAATAAATTGCTCGCTTTGCCGGTGCTGGTGAGCAGCAATAACACATCGCCAGGTTGACCCAGTGAGCGAATTTGTTTGGCGTAGACATCATTAAAACTATAGTCGCTACCAATCGCCGTTTGGGTGGTGAAGTCTGCACCCAAATTGAAGGATGGCAGGCTCGGGCGTTCTTGCTCAAAAGGATTGATGAGGCTGGCGGTAAAAATTTGCGCTTGTGCTGCGGAAATGCCATTGCCGCAGGTGAGAATCTTTTTTTCGTAGAGCAGCGCCTGCACAATAGACTGGCTCGCTTGCGCGATCAGCGGCGCAAGCTCTTCACCGGCATGCATCTTCGCTTCAATACTTTCGTGAAACAGGGTGATAACACGTTGATCCATAATATTTCTACTTGTTGTACAGGCTAGTGTGGCTGACTAAAACAGGGCACCTGCGCGATTGTGCATCAAGCGCCGAATGCATTTTGAATCCATTGAATGGGTGGCGCGGTGCCGGTTTGATCCAATGCTATCACATCAAAACGGCAGGCGACTTTATCAAACAGTTTGTGCTCTTGTAAAAAGCGAGTGGCAGTGCGAATAATTTTTTTCTGTTTGCGATAATCCACCGTTTCTACCGCTGGCGCAAAACGTTTGTTAGTGCGCAAACGCACTTCAACAAACACCATGCAGGTTCCTTGCGCTGTTTTCTGCAGCATGATTAGATCTATTTCGCCGAGTTTACAGCGGTAATTTTTGCTGCGGGTAATTAAACCTTGCTGGTGTAAAAAGGCTTCGGCCTGTGCTTCGGCTTGCGCACCTATGCTGATAGCATTGTGAGGTTCAGCATCATCCTTGTTGCGGGTAAACATCATTAATCCTCAATGTGTGTTGCGTTAATATTGAATGTCATTTTGGTTGATGACCATGGGTAGTGGCTGTGCTTCGCCATTGCGAAATCTCACCCACATTTGCTCGCGCTCGATGCGCCTGTCACTCAGCATATGCAATGCGCCGGTTGCGCCGTAAATGCGCATATCGGGCACTTGTTCTAATTGCGGCAGGCGCGCGTAAAGGCGAAATGCATCTGCGCCCAATGCATGCAAACGGCCATACACTGCAGCGGATTTTGTGTGTTGTGCAACGGCTTGTTTTTCTTTGCTGGTAGTGTCAAACAACCACGGCATAGTATTAAAACGAACGCCATTTAAATCGCGGTCTGCTTTAGGGTTAGGTTGCCCCGAGTAAATTTGACTGGTGGCATACACCGGAATTTTCCCCGCGTAGTGAAAGGCAAAGGTTGGTTTGATTTGGCGCCCCTGCGCTGGATCGGCGATTAAAAAAATCATATCCACATCGCTGCGGCTGCGCGGCGAGGATTGCAGTGGAATACCCAATAAAGCCTGCATTTCGCGGGTGCGAATTTGGCTCTGTTCGATTTGCATCGCATCTTTCACTAGGCGGGAATAATTGGCGCCAGTTTGAAATTGGGTGCGGTTTACTACTGTACCGCCCAATTGCTCCCACTCGTTGGCAAATGCGCGCGCACTGCGTTCACTCCACTCTTGCGAGGGGATAATCACCATTGCCTGGCGATGCCCTTCCAAAAATGCCTGACGTGCAACTTGTCGCGCTTCATCTTCAACCGCTAAACCAAATTGATAAAATCCTTTGAGCGGTTCTGCAGGTGGAGTATCGGGATAATTGAGCGATAACACCGGCACTTCCAGCGAGGGCATCAAACTTATTTCTGTGACTTTTTCTTTATCGATAGGGCCGATGACTAGATCGGCACCATCGGCGATAGCTTGTTGATAGGCGGCAATCACATCGACACTACTATCGTATTGGCGCACTTCCGGTGTTTGGCGGCCATTGCCGAGGGCTTCAAAATAGGCAGCGAAAAAGCCATCGCGCACTGCTTCACCTGCTTCGGCGAGTTTGCCTTGCATTGGCAGTAGTAGTGCAACTTGTCGCGGTTGTTGTTCAATCAGGCTTTGCAGTAAACGCAAATCGCTGGGCAGGTTGTTGTGCGCAGGATGCTGCCGCCACATGCTCAACCATTGCTGCAATTGTTCGCGCTGTTGTTCTAAATCTATTTGATTATTTTTATTGATCGCTGCGAGGCTATACCAACCGCGCGCCGCTTGACCATGTTCGTTTTCAGCCAGTTGCTGTAGCTCCGCAAATGGAATACTCATAAGATTTTGCCAGAGCGAGTCCTGATTGGCTTGATGCTGAATTTTATTGTCGATTAGGCTGCTAAGTTGAATGCGCTCATTAACACTGCTTTGCGCCTCGCCCAGTAACGCAAATACCTGCGCGCGCTTTTCGCGCAATGCTACTTCAGTTTGCGGCTCCATGATTTGCCATTGTTGTTCCAAGCGCGGCTTGGTTAGAATGCCGTGCGCTAGAAAATTGGAACCCTCCTGCAGCGCGACTGTGCTGAACAAATCGGTGTGCTTGATATAGGCTTGGTCGGGCAGTTCATCGGTATTCATATCGACCAATAAATTGCGCGCACGGCTGAATTTTCCCGCATCGATATACACCTGCGCCGCCTGCAAAACCAGGCTCTCCCTCTCGGGTGATTGCGCTTGATTAGCCATCGCTAGCAGTTTGCTGGCGCTGAGGCTAGCCGGTTGGCTTTTTGCTGGAGTCTGGCTGTGAGTGGTGGGTTGGGTAGGATTGTTACCGCAACTGGCAAGATTGAGTGTCAGTGTCGCGATTGCCAGTGCAATCAATGAGTTTGTCGATAAAGTGCTAAACAATGGCCGTATCGGCATGAAAACCTCGGTAAAAACCTGCAGTGATGAATCAACATGTAGAGCCAGCGAGCTGGCTTGAAACCTAAATTTTTCGGAGTCCGGTATGACATCAGTAGCCTCAAACCCAGGCATTCTTTATGTCGTGGCGACCCCGATTGGCAATCTGGGCGATATGGTACCGCGAGCGGTAGAAACACTACAAACAGTAGCGCTAATTGCCGCTGAAGATACGCGACACAGTTCCCGTCTGTTGTCCCACTTTGATATCAAAACGCCCTGTATTGCCTACCACGACCACAGTGATGATACGCGGGTAGATCAGTTGGTCGCGCGCTTACAGGGTGGCGAGTCCATCGCACTGATTTCAGATGCGGGAACGCCATTGGTATCTGACCCAGGTTATCGTCTGGTGCGTTCGGCGCGCCAGGCGGGTATCCAGATCGTACCGATTCCCGGCGCTTGCGCCATGATCGCCGCCTTAAGTGCTGCCGGCTTGCCCTCGGACAGATTTGCCTTTGAAGGTTTTTTGCCCGCCAAACAAGTCGCGCGCTGTGCGCAACTACAATCCTTGGCGGCTGACCCGCGCACGCTGATTTTTTATGAGGCACCACACCGCATTCTGGAAACCCTGCAAGACATGGCGCAGGTGTTTGGCGCGGATCGTGAAGTGGTGATGGCGCGTGAACTGACCAAGACGTTTGAAACAATAAAAGGTAATAAAGTCAGTGAGTTGGCCTCATGGGTGGAAAGTGATAGCAACCAACAGCGCGGCGAAATTGTGCTGTTGGTACACGGCGCGCCGAAGCCGGAAAACGAGGCGATGACACCAGAGCAAATGCATATTATGAAAGTGTTGTTAGATGAGTTGCCGGTCAAACAAGCGGCCAGCATCGGCGCCAAGTTAACCGGGCTGAAAAAGAATTTTTTATACGATTGGGCGCTGCAGCAAAGCGAGTAAAGCGCTTGCTTGACCCTCCCTCCGGCGGGGGGCGGTGTAAACCATCAGATTTGAGTATTACGAACTCACCTGAACAGTGCTGTTGGAATCAAAGTTGATCAGCTTCGGCCTTGACCGGTATAGCTCGGCTAAAGCGCGATTTAAATGCGATGATCAAACCCGACGCTGCTACTATCGCCATACCTACCAAGCTCATGCTGTCGGGAATGGTGCCGAACACAATCCAGCCCAATAACCCTGCCCAGATTAATTGCAAATAAGTCATGGGCGCCAACATGGAGGCTGGTGCGTGGCGATAAGCGAGGGTAAATAAGTAGTGGCCGAGCCCGCCGCTGACCCCCATGCTTAACAGCAATATCACTTCTAAGGTGCTAGGTGCGTCATTTTCCCAAAACCAGGGTAGGGCGATACCAAATATAATCGAGCCGATGAGCGCGGTGTAAAACAACAGCGTGATGGCCTTTTCGGTGCTGGCGAGCAGGCGGGATAACAATTGGTAAGTGGCATTGGCCGCTGCTGCCCCCAGCGCAAACATAATGCCGATGGCATCCAGGCCGCCACCCGGGCGTGCGATCAGCAATACGCCGATAAACCCCGTCACTATCGCCGCCCAACCCCATGCGCCGATTTTTTCTTGCAGCATTGAGCCCGCCAGTAGCGCCACGAGTGTGGGCGCTAGAAAGTTGATCGCGGTAGTCTCTGCCAACGGCATGCGGTGCAGTGCCATGCCCATGCATAGCGAAGCAATGCTCAACACCACAGCACGTGCAATCACCAGCCCGGTGCGCTGGGTGTGAATAAGCTGAGCCGAGTGGCGCGGTGCCAGAATCATCACCATCAACAAAAAATGGACGATATAGCGCATCGCCACTACAAAGGGCACGTTGTAATGAATGGTCAGGTATTTGGTGGTGCTGTCCATGCAAGCAAACAGAAATAATCCGGCAGCAGCAAGCAGGAAACCTTTAAGTGCGTTGTGTTGCAGCGGTGTGGTGATATGCAGAGCTTGGGTTGGCGCGGGTTGCCCTGCAGGGGGGTTACTCATTGCTGTATTCCGATAGTGAAGCTAAAAATAAATCATATTAATGATAGCAGCAATGCCCCGGGAAGATTAGCTAAAAACAGCCAAACAGATTATTTATCTAGGCTCCAAAATTCATTTGTCGCCGTTCTAACCTGAAAGCTAATCAATGCGTTTTCGCTAATATAAAAAACCCAGCGCAAAGGCTGGGTTTATATTGCGAGTTCAATTGCGGGTGTTTAAAAGCGGATGGTGCCTTGCACTGCAATGCTTCTTGGGCGTTCATAGAATGCGTAATAGCCGGTGCCGCTAGATACAGTGGTTGCCACAGGCAATCCATTGGCGTAGGTAACGACGGATTCGTCAGTGAGATTCTTGCCAATTAATGCCAGTTCCCACATGTCATCATTTCCAGTTAATGCAATGCGTGCATTAATCTTGGTATAGGACGGCTGTTCAAACTTTGGGTCAAGCGATGGTGTGGTTAGGTAATCTGAGCTGTAGATTAGGTCTAGGGTATTTATCAGCTTGAGGCCGTTACCGAAGTTAACAGTGTAGTCGATACCCGCATTGCCTTGAATTTCCGGAGTGAATTCGCGGCGCTTGCCTGTGGCATCGCACACGGTTGGATTAGTCGGATTACGCTCAGATGCTGGTTGGCCGAAATAGCATTGTGAATTGGGGAAGTCGGTGTATTCGAAATCAATGTACGCTGCACCACCCCGAAGCATGATGTTATCAATCACTGCCCAGCGACCGTCTATTTCAAGGCCCTGCACTACAGCTTGACCGGCGTTGGTAACGTTAAAGCTGAGGCTTCCGTCGAACTGGCTTGTCTGCATATCTTCAAATTCGGAGCGGAAAGCAGCTACATTCAGCTCTGCAGCGCCATCGGCCAAAACAAACTTACCTCCTACCTCATAATTTTTTACACGTTCTTCTTCAAATTCCCATGTCCCTTCGATGTTTGGATAGATGCCATCAAGTTCATTAGGGGCTGCGTTCGCGCGCACATCAAAACCGCCCGATTTAAAACCGGTAGTGTAGCTTGCGTAAAGCATATCGGTGCCATTGAGGTCGTGCTGGAATGTGACGAGGGGAGTAAATCCGTTTTCATCTCTATCCCCTTTTATCTGGTGCGGGTCAATTTTGAATTGGCTCCATATCAAATTGTAGGGCTGAGCTGTTGTGCCTTGCGGCAGTGCCACGCCAGTGTTACTAACATGATACTGGTGGCGGCTAGCTTCTTTAGTCTCTTGGGTGTAACGAGCCCCCACAATTACCCGTGATAAATCGGTAAAGTTCCACGTTCCCTGGATAAAAATAGCCGCCAGATCGGTATCTTGTTCAAAGTCGCGCTGAGTTGACGCGCCACGCAGTAACGCGGCTGCTGGAGCACCAAGCAGCGAGGAGAAGGCGGTAGCGATAAAGCTGTCAGTGGGAACACGCACGGCATCGTGAAACTTCAGATTGCTGCTTTGGAAGAATACGCCGCCGAGATAGCTGATTGTCCCATCTTCGGGCGATGTGATTCTGAGCTCTTGGCTGACTTGGCTGTAATCCTCATCGGAGAGGATGTTAAAGCCGGATGCGCCGGTAAAATCGCAGTCACACAGTTCCTCATAGGTGTAGGCGTTGTACCCAGTAACAGAGGTAAACGTGTGCTCACCTATTTCCCGCTCGATATTGAGTGTAATGTTTTCGGTATCGTTGTAGCTGTAATCGCCGTTGGATTGACGTTTAAAATCATGTGTTGTGTCTAGCTGATAGGCGCCTTGAGTGAATGTTGCCAGAGCGTTTGCATAAGAACCACCGACCGGTTTCACCACTTCAATATTCCGCCCATCACTATCAAACGAGCCGTCTTCCAGCTTGAGGGTAATATCCCAAAGATCAGTTGGTTGCCATTGCAAGGTGGCGCGAATTACGCGATTTTTATCGCCTGATTCGTCGCGATTGAGTGTGGTGTTCTCCATAAAACCATCGATGCTGCTCTGCATAATTGCCAGACGCCCGCCGACGGTGTCGGAGATGGGGCCAGACAGTATCAGGCGCACATCTTGCTCGCCGTGTTCTGGCTCGTAGAGTGCGCTGAGCTTCCCTTCCAGTTCATCGCCTGGCTTGGCAGTGGTGATGCTCACTGCACCAGCGGTCGAGTTTTTACCAAACAGAATACTTTGTGGGCCGCGCAGAACTTCGACTCGCTCGATATCAAGGAAAGGCGCGCGTGATAATTGCGCACGGCCATAGTGAATACCATCGATAAATTGCGCAGCAGATTGTTCAAAACCTTGGTTAACACCTGAGCTAATTCCGCGGATGGCGATATTGGTGCCTATACCGGTTTGAGTCATATTGAAGCTGGGAATGTAATCCGCCATGGTTTCAATATTGGTGATACCTGCCGATTCAAGTTTTTCTCCTGACAGGGCATTAACTGACAAGGGTACATCGCGCAGACTTTGAGGTCGTTTTTGCGCGGTTACCATTACTTCTTCCAAAGCAGGGCCGGCATCTTGAGCGATTGCGGGAGCAGCGAGAGATAAGGCTATGGCCGCTGCAAGAAGATTGTGTTTATGCACTTTCACGGAGAGTCTCCTGAACTTTTATTGTAAAGGTTGGGCGAATGTAAGTCGGACTGCCTAAATTGGGCAATAAATACTTATTAATTAATAGCTTAAAGTGGCAAAAATACCAGTTAATAGCCAGCTTTACTCTCTGTAGGTAATAAGCCTGCCACTTTTGGTGACGAAGTTCGCAAAGAAAGTGGCTTTTGCTCAAAATCCACGCTTGCACTTGCGGGTTCCGGCGGGTAATGTGCGGCCTCGGAGTCGGCCCGACAGTCGCTCCAGTGTTAACTAAAAAAACTCTCTTGAGTGTTGCTTGGTGCATTGGGGAGGAAAGTCCGGGCTCCATAGGGCAGAGTGCCAGGTAACGCCTGGGAGGCGCGAGCCTACGGAAAGTGCAGCAGAGAGTAGACCGCCTAAGTACTCGCAAGAGTAACGGTAAGGGTGAAAGGGTGCGGTAAGAGCGCACCGCGCGACTGGTAACAGTTCGTGGCATGGTAAACCCCACTCGGAGCAAGACCAAATAGGCCTCCATTGGTGCGGCCCGTATCGGAGGCGGGTAGGTTGCTTGAGGCTAGTGGTGACACTAGTCCCAGATGAATGACTGTCCACGACAGAACCCGGCTTACAGGCTGACTCCGCTTTATCTCTGCAGTTTGTGGTTTGTTTTGATGTTTTCAGATCTGCATAGATCTAATCCTTCTATAAATCCTCTTTTATCACTGCTAAATAGTTTCAAACTTAATGTATTACATTAGGTTTGAGTTCTATCATTTTGTTTTTGTTGTTTAAGTTGGTTTTTGTGGCTCTTCTCTTTTGCATTTTCCCTTCTTGTTTGACGAAATTTCCCGAAGTTTCCCGTGATTTTCCACGCCTTTCGGCAATTGCTTGCTTGACTTTGCACCACCCCGATTTATAGTGAGCACCGTGGGGAAAAGTGGGTATTAGTGGTTTTTTGTGGGCTTTTGTGAAAAATAATCCCGTCAAGTGGTGAAAAGTGGCTACAGGCAGTTATTCCATCAGCATGGACCCCAAGGGTCGCATGGCGATACCAGCGCGCATTCGCGATTCGCTGCTGTCGTCTGGCGCCGGGAGTTTATGGGTGACTGCACACATGTATGAGCGCTGCTTGCTGGTGTACGCCGAATCTGAATGGGAGCCGGTGCTCGCAAAAATTCAAGCTTTGCCTTCTGGCAATGAACAAGTCCGCAAGATTCAGCGCCGCTTTATGGGGCAGGCAGTGAATTTGGAGATGGACGCTAATGGCCGGATTCTGGTTCCCCCCACCCTGCGCGACTTTGCGCATCTGGATAAAAAACTGATGTTGGTCTGTTTGGGCAATAAGTTTGAGCTGTGGAATGAAGACAGCTGGAACGCGCTCATGGATCAAAGCATCGATGGCGATATGCCAGCCGAATTACAAAATCTTTCTTTCTAGGTATCTACGTGTCTGACGCACAACACATCACCGTACTTTTGAATGAGGCGGTAGAGGCACTGGTTACTGATACCTCCGGTTTTTATGTGGATGGCACTTTCGGTCGCGGTGGTCACAGCGCTTTGGTTATGCAGCAGCTATCTGCCGATGGCCGGCTGCTGGGGATCGATAAAGATCTTGCCGCAATCGCTACCGCCAATGCCCGTTTTGCCGGAGATGCGCGTTTCTCCATCGCTCACGGCTCCTTTGCGGAGTTGGCGCAATTAGTCGCCGAGCGCGATATGACCGGCAAGGTTGCCGGTGTATTGCTGGATTTGGGGGTGTCGTCGCCGCAATTGGATGAGGCTGAGCGCGGTTTCAGTTTTATGCACGATGGCCCGCTCGATATGCGTATGGATCAAACCCGCGGCCAGAGCGCTGCCGATTGGGTCAATAGCGCCAGCGAAGATGAGATGGTCTGGGTGTTTAAAGAGTACGGCGAGGAGCGCTTTGCCAAACGTATGGCGCGCGCGATTATCGCCGAGCGCCAAAAAACGCCGTTTGCCCGAACTAAACACTTGGCTGAGGTGATTAAAGAGGCCAATCCAGCGTGGGAAAAGGGCAAACATCCGGCGACCCGCGCGTTTCAGGCGATTCGCATTCAAGTGAATAACGAGTTGACCGATCTGGATTCGGTACTGGAGCAGGCATTGGCGGTTTTGGCTCCCGGCGGGCGGCTGGTGGTGATTAGTTTTCACTCGCTGGAAGATCGTGCAGTTAAGCGTTTTATTCGTCGTCAGGAATTAGGTGACCCGGTGCCCAAAGGTCTGCCGATTCGCGATGACCAGCTCAATAAGCGGATGCGTTCACTCGGTAAAGCCATCAAAGCGAGTGATGCCGAGGTAAATGCCAATGTGCGCTCGCGCAGTGCGGTGATGCGAGTGGCGGAGAAGTTGTAAATCTCGTTTTGCTTTGCGCCTTATTGCCAGTCTATTGAACACGTTTACTCGATACATTTATCAACTCCAGGGATTCTATGAACCGCAGTCATCCATCACAACAACAGGCACCATCGCCAGCAATCATGCTGTTGGCGGCGGTGTTGTGGTTGGCGACTGTTGCGTCTGCTCTTGGTGTGGTTGCCACTACGCAGGTGGTGCGCCGCGATGTAAATAGCCTCGAAACATTGCGCCGTGAAGCTTCCCAATTACAAGTGCAGTGGGGGCAATACCTACTGGAGCAAAGCACTTGGGCTGCCTATGGTCGCGTTGAAAATGCGGCGGTATCTGAGCTCAATATGATGGCGCCGACCCCGGAGGAGATGGTGATGATCTCCGGTAACCATGTGCTTGAAAATCGCGCTCAAGCAGCGCCTGCGGCAGGTGGGCAATGAGCCGTCGCTCCGCATTTGAGCCGCGCACAGCTCGCCCTGCCGCGCAGCCTGCGGGCAAACCTTTGAAGGTTGCGCGCTGGCGTTTTTATGGCGTTGGTGTGCTGTTGGCTGCGCTGGTGATGGTGCTGATCGCGCATGTGGCCAGCTTGCAGGTTCTCCCAAATGCCGACAAAGGTTACGAGTTTCTGCAGGATCAGGGTGAGTCGCGCACTTTGCGCACTGAGATTATTCCCGCCTATCGCGGTGTGATCACCGATCGTAATGGCGACCCATTAGCAGTTAGTACGCCGGTCTCTACCCTCTGGGCAAATCCAAAGGTGTTGCTGCAAGCCCCCCATCGCTGGGGTGAATTGGCTCAGGCATTAAAATTCAACAAAGCCGAGTTGGAAGCACGCTTGGCTCGTTACGGCACCAAAGAATTTATGTACCTGCAGCGTCAAATGTCTCCTGAAGCCGCGCAAGCGGTTTTGTCGTTAGATATTCCTGGGGTATACGAGCAAGTTGAATATCACCGCTATTATCCAGCCGCAGATGTTGCGGCGCATTTGGTGGGCATGACCGATGTGGATGATCGCGGTCAGGAAGGCATGGAGTTAGCTTACGATGCTTGGCTCACTGGTGAAAACGGCGCAAAAGAAGTCGTAAAAGATTTGCGCGGACGCACGGTAAAAGAATTGCGCTTGGTGAAAGCAGCGCGCCCCGGGCAAAACCTCACTTTAAGTATCGATCTGCGTCTGCAATATCTCGCGCATCGCGAATTAAAAAAAGCAGTGGAAGATGCGGGTGCAGTGGCGGGTTCAATTGTGATTCTGGATGTGCTCACCGGCGAAGTGCTCGCCATATCTAACTTGCCATCTTACAACCCGAACGACCGTGGCCGCGCACGCGGTGCTGGCCTGCGCAATCGTGCGATTACCGATTTGTATGAGCCAGGCTCCACGGTAAAACCCTGGGTGGTTCTCGCTGCGTTGGAAAGCGGAAAATTTAAACCGGAAGATATTATCGATACCAACCCCGGCTACATCATGGTTGGCAGCAAGCGCATTCCCGATCACCGCAATTATGGTGCGATGGATTTGGCGATGGCGATTGCGAAATCCAGTAACGTCGCCATGACCAAAATCAGCTTTGCATTGGATACCAATACCGTGCGCGATATGTTTGCCCGCTTGGGTATAGGTCAGCCAATCGGTACGGGATTTCCGGGTGAATCCGCTGGGCGTTTACCGGTATTTAAACCGGCACAAAAAATTGAGCGCGCCAACGTTTCTTATGGCTATGCCTTAAATAGTACGGTGCTGCAAACTGTGCAGGCTTACGGTGTTATCGCGACCGGCGGAATTAAACGTCCTATCTCTTTGTTGCGTGTTGATGCATCGCCAAATGGTGAGCGCGTCGTTGAGAAAAAATACGCAGATCAAGTAAAAGAAATGCTTAAGCGTGTAGTTTCAGCAGAGGGTACCGGCAGCAAAGCGCAAGCTATTTCATATTCGGTTGCAGGAAAGACAGGAACTGCATTTAAAGCGGTAAACGGAAAATATTCCAGCCTGCAAATCAGTTCGTTTATCGGTATGGCGCCAGTGGATAATCCGCGCATTGTGGCCATGGTAGTTATTGATGAGCCAAAAGGCGGCGGCATTATGGGTAACGGCGGTATTGTTGCTGCGCCTGCATTTTCTAAAGTGGCCGAAGATGCGCTGCGTATGTTGCAAGTTCCGCCAGATAATATTCGCAAAGACGATGACAAAGCCTTGATTGCCGAGCCTGCACTTCCCGCCACTCCCAAAAATACGTTACGCGCAGAGAGGTCAGAAACCTGATGGCCGCTCATTATCAAACCCGCAGTGTCGCACTTGCTGATTTATTGCCTGAGCTTAGTTTAGATAAGGCGGCAAGTATTTTGGTGCGCAATTTATGCTTGGATACGCGCATCTTAAAAACCGGCGATGCATTTATCGCACTGGCTGGCACGCAAGTAGATGGACGCAATTTTATTGCTAAAGCGATTGAATTAGGTGCTGCAGCAATTTTGGTTGAGGCCGATAAAAACTGGCACGGCATTGATTGGCTAGGTGCCGTACCTGTTATCGCAATCGATCATTTGCCTGCGCGTGTCAGCGAAATTGCCGGCCGTTTTTTTGGTGAGCCCAGTAAAAAAATTCCACTGATTGGCATTACGGGCACCAATGGTAAAACCACTTGCAGTTTATTGGCGGGGCAAATGCTCGCTCGGCTGCAGCAGAAGTCGGCGGTGATTGGCACCATCGGTTATGGCTTGTTGGATACCAAAGTAATTGCGCCGCTCGCGCAACAAATTACTTTGTTAACGTCAACAGGTTTAACAACACCTGATCCGATTAGTTTGCAGCGTATGCTGAGTGAATTGGTTGGTGCTGGTGCGGCTAGTATTGCGATTGAAGTTTCATCGCATAGTTTGCAACAACAGCGTGTCGCAGGGTTGCATTTTTCTTGCGCTATTTTTACCAATCTCACCCAAGACCATTTGGATTATCACGGCGATTTACAGCGTTATGGCAATGCTAAAGCGATGCTGTTGCAAATGCCGCAATTGCAAACTGCCATTCTTAATCTCGATGACAATTGGGCGAGCAGTTTGGTAGAAAAAGCACCGGCCAGCGTCAAGATCATTACTTATTCCACTGAAAAAATTGCCGACGTTTATGCAACCAATATTGAGTTGCATGCACAGGGTGTGCGCGCCCATTTGCATACCCCGTGGGGTGAGGCTGATATAGATTCTCCGCTGCTGGGTCACTTCAATCTGAGCAACTTGCTTGCGGTAATTGCTGCAGTTGGCGCGCAAGGTTTTTCATTGTCGCAACTCCTGCCGTTAATTGCACAGCTGGAGCCTGCGCCCGGGCGCATGCAGTTAGTGACGGTTGATTCCGCTGCGCAAGAAGTGCAAGTGATTGTGGATTACGCCCACACACCGGATGCGCTCGAAAATACACTGCAAGCCATTCATCAACACAAGGCCGGGCGAGTGTGGACAGTGTTTGGTTGTGGTGGTGATCGAGATAAAAGCAAACGTCAGCAAATGGGCAAAATTGCCGAGCGTTTGAGTGATTATGTGATTGTCACTAATGATAATCCGCGCTCGGAAGATCCTGCCAGTATTGCAGCAGAAATTGTGCGCGGTATGAATCATCCAAGTGGTTGCTTGGTGATTGCCGACCGCGCTCAGGCAATTGATTTTGCCGTACAACAAGCCAAGGCGGGCGACATAGTGTTAATTGCCGGAAAAGGTCACGAGGATTATCAAATCTTCGCCACCCAAACCTTACCGTTTAGCGATAGTAAACATGCGCGCTTGTCGCTGCAGCGCCGTATCGCCAAACATGAAACTGACCATCAGTCACCAGAGGCTCACTCATGATCAAGCCTCTTACTTTAAAGTGGGTTGAAGAATTTATTGCCACACATAAACCTTTGCGTGCCGTTACTGCACAGCTAAAACAAGGTGATGTGGAGTTTACTCGCGTGAATACCGATTCGCGCACGCTGGCTGCAGGCGAATTATTTGTCGCACTGCGCGGTGAGCGTTTTGATGCGCATGATTTTATTCAAGATGCAGTGGCCAAAAAACCCTGCGCCTTAGTAGTAGAGCGTTTCTTTCCGGAGATTAAATTACCGCAATTGGTGGTGAGTGATTCGTTGTTAGCGCTCGGTCAAATTGCTGCGCTGAATCGCAGTTTATTTTTGCGCCCGATTATTGCAATCACCGGTAGCAGCGGAAAAACCACGGTAAAAACTTTGCTGGCTGGCATTCTTGCTGAGTGCGGTTCAACCCACGCGACCAAGGGTAATTTTAATAATCATATTGGTGTGCCGTTAACCTTGCTGCAGCTTGAAGCCCATCATGAATTTGCGGTAATCGAAATGGGCGCAAGTGGTCCGGCAGAAATTGAATATCTCTGCTCCCTCGCTAAACCGCAAATCACCATGATTAACAATGTAATGGCCGCGCATATTCAAGGTTTCGGTTCACTGCAAGGTGTGGCGCGCGCAAAAGGTGAAATCTATGCCGCGCTGCCAACAACCGGCACCGCAGTGGTCAATATTGATGATCGCTTTGCACCCGATTGGTTGGCAGCCTTAACGAATCGTAAAGTTATTCGCGTTGCTTATCAAAATCGCGACGCTGATTGTTTTGCACAGGATATTGAGCCAAGCGCAAACAGTATTGAATTTGCTATTAATTTGCAGGGCGCATCAACCCAAGTTAGCGTCAACGCGCAAGGCGAACACAATGTACGCAATGCATTGATGGCTGCAGCTTGTGCATCGGCAGTAGGGGCAACATTGCAACAAATCAAACAAGGTCTGGCGAATTTTGCTCCAGTTGCTGGGCGTATGAGTCGCCATGTCGGTATCAATAACGCACAGATTATCGATGACAGTTACAACGCTAATCCAGGTTCAGTGCGTGCCGCGATTGATGTGCTTGCGCAAAAATCACAGGGCATTTTGGTGCTGGGTGATTTGGGTGAATTGGGTACAGAGGCGCCGCAGTTGCACACTGAATTGGGTGAATACGCTCGCGCAAAAAAAATCGCACACTTATTCACTGTCGGTAAGCTGAGTGAAAATGCTAGCCGTGGTTTTGGTGAGGGCGCGCAACATTTTGTCGATCAAGCCAGTTTGGTTGAGCATTTGAAAAAAATTGCAAATAAGGACACCACTTTGCTTATAAAAGGTTCGCGCAGTGCCGCTATGGATTTAGTCGTGCGCCAGCTCTGTGACTCAGTGGAGGGTGCACACTAATGCTGTACTGGCTATCAGAATACTTACAAGAATATCTGCGCAGCTTTGCAGTGTTTCAATATCTCACCGTGCGCGCCATTTTGGGTGTGCTTACCGCATTAGGTATTTCGTTGTTAATGGGCCCTTGGTTCATTCGCCGTTTAACGGAATTGCGTATTGGTCAATCGGTGCGCAATGACGGACCGCAATCGCATTTGAGTAAATCGGGCACACCTACCATGGGTGGTGCATTGATTTTAGCGGCCATTTTTATCAGTACTTTGTTGTGGGCTGATTTATCCAATCGCTATGTATGGGTAGTGTTAATTGTCACCGCGATTTTTGGCGCGGTAGGTTGGGTGGATGATTATCGCAAAGTAGCAAAACGCGATTCGCGGGGATTGCCAGCTCGCTGGAAATATTTTTGGCAATCTATCGCCGGTTTTGGCGCGGCGATTTTTTTGTATTACACCGCACAAAGTCCGGCAGAGACGCAACTCTTTATTCCTTTCTTTAAACATGTCGCGCTTGATCTCGGGATTTTTTACATCGTCTTTACCTATTTTGTAATTGTGGGCACCAGTAACGCGGTGAACTTAACCGATGGTTTGGATGGTTTGGCGATTATGCCGAGCGTAATGGTTGCTGGTGCTTTGGCATTAATTGCTTACCTCACTGGTCACTCACAGTTCGCGCAATATTTGCAGATTGCCTACATTCCCGGAGCCGGTGAGCTGGCGGTTTTTTGTTGTGCATTAGTCGGTGCCGGTTTGGGTTTTTTGTGGTTCAACACTTATCCCGCACAAGTGTTTATGGGTGATGTAGGTGCGCTGGCATTAGGTGGAGCTTTAGGTGTAATCGCCGTGATTGTTCGTCATGAAATTGTACTGTTCATTATGGGCGGGATTTTTGTGTTAGAAACTGTATCGGTCATTTTGCAAGTTGCGTCATTCAAATTAACCGGGCGTCGCATTTTTCGCATGGCGCCAATTCACCATCACTTTGAATTAAAAGGCTGGCCGGAGCCGCGCGTCATTGTGCGCTTCTGGATTATCACCTTGGTATTGGTATTGATTGGTCTGGCGACATTAAAACTGCGTTAGATTTAAATTAACTATTTTTTTGATACAAGAATACAAGAGAGAAAAAACTGTGAGCCAAATGATTGCCACCAGCAAAGTAAAAGCGATTATCGGCACCGGCATTACCGGTTTGTCGGTTGCGCGCTTTTTGGCGGCGCAAGGGCAGGCATTTGTATTATTGGATACTCGCAGCAATCCGCCCAATCTTGCAAAAGTGCAGGAGGAATTTCCAGGAGTTTCGATTATTTGCGGTGAGCTGGATGTAGATACCTTGCTCGCTTGCGATGAAGTTATTGTCAGCCCCGGTATTGCAATCGCAACGCCTGCCATTGAACAAGCAAAAGTAGCAGGTGTTTCAGTTGTAGGCGATATCGAATTATTTGTGCGTGCCGCAAAAGCGCCGATAGTCGCTATTACCGGTTCCAATGCCAAAAGTACCGTCACTACATTGGTTGGTGAAATGGCTAAAACCGCGGGCATCAATGTTGCGGTGGGTGGCAATCTGGGTACACCTGCATTGGAATTATTAAATGATTCCGTTGAACTGTATGTAATGGAGCTGTCCAGTTTTCAATTGGAAACCGTCACCAAACTGAATGCAAAAGTGGCGACAATTTTGAATATCAGTGCTGATCATTTGGATCGCTACGAAAATATGCGCGCCTATATTCTCGCCAAATTGCGCGTGTATTTTGGTGCTGAACATATTGTTGTTAACCGTAAAGATGTGCTGACACATCCTCCATTGGCCGCAGCTGTTAAACCTGTTTTTTTTGGTGGTAATGCGGATTTTGGTGGTTTCGGTTTGATCCAGGATGGCGAGGAGTTCCTCGCAAAAAATCTCACACCATTAATGGCTACAAAAGAATTAAAAATTCGTGGTCGTCACAATATGGACAACGCACTTGCTGCGTTGGCACTAGGTGATGCAGCGGGTATTCCTATGGATGCCATGTTGACTACCTTGAAGCGTTTTGCTGGTTTGCGTCATCGCTGTGAATTTGTCGCCGAAAAAAATGCGGTGGAATTTTATAACGATTCAAAAGGTACCAACATAGGCGCAACTCTCGCGGCGATTCAAGGTTTGGCGCGCAACCCGCAACACCTGATTGTGATTTTAGGTGGTGAAGGCAAGGGGCAAGATTTTACCGAACTGACACCTGCATTGCGTGCGATTAATAGCAAAGTTATTTTGATTGGTCGCGATGCACCTGTTATCGCTGAAGCTATTGGTGATGCTGCGGCAATTATGTATGCCGACTCAATGCAGGATGCAGTGAATAAAGCGTTTGCCTCTGCAAATTCTGGCGATGCGGTGTTGTTATCCCCCGCCTGTGCCAGCTTCGATATGTTTAAAAATTACGAAGATCGCGGTGAGCAATTCTGTTTGGCTGTGCAGGAGTTAATCGCGTCATGATTAACGCCACCACCCATATTAACCAAATCCCCTTGAGCCAGCGTATTGACTGGACACTCATGTGCTTATGGTTGGCACTGATGTCGATTGGTTTAATTATGGTGGCCTCCGCGTCTGTTTCTTTTGCGGCATTGACCTATAACGACGCATGGTTTTTTGCCAAACGTCATGCCGTTTATATGCTGCTCGGTATGTTGCTGGCAATTTTCGTTGTGTGCGTACCGATGAGTGTGTGGCAGCGATATTCAGGGCATTTTTTACTGTTGACTTTTTTCCTGCTGGTCATTGTGTTGATTCCCGGCATTGGAAAAAAAGTTAACGGCAGTCAGCGCTGGTTCGGTCTGGGTGTAATTTCGATTCAAGTCTCCGAAATTGCCAAGTTCTGTGCGGTGGTATTTTTCGCTAGTTTTTTTGCGCGCCGTTATCAAGAATTACATTTTGGCTGGCAAGGCTTTTTAAAGCCCTTGATGGTTGTTGGTGTATTTGTTGGTCTGTTATTGCTCGAACCAGATTTTGGTAGCTCAGTGGTATTGAGTGCAACTGTATTTGCAATGATGTTTATTGCCGGTGTGCGCATGTTGCATTTCTTGTTGCTGATCATTATTGGTGTTGGCGGTTTGGCTGCGGTAGCGGTGCTTTCACCTTATCGTATGCAGCGCTTGATTACCTTTCTTGACCCCTGGGCAGATCAATTTGACACCGGCTACCAATTGACTCAATCGCTGATTGGTTTTGGTCGCGGTGAGTGGTTTGGTTTGGGATTGGGGAACAGTTTACAGAAGTTGTTCTTTTTACCTGAAGCCCATACCGATTTTATTTTTGCCATTATTGCCGAAGAGTTTGGTTTGATTGGCGCCATTGCGCTGTTAGGAATTTTTGGTGCGTTGATCCTGCGTATTTTCAATGTGGCAAAACAAAATTTGGCAGCTGGAAAAATGTTTCCTGCCTTGGCGACATTTGGCATTGCGATTTTGTTTTCGTTTCAAGTCTTTATCAATATGGGTGTTTCATCTGGATTGCTGCCAACCAAAGGTTTGACCTTGCCGTTTATTAGTTATGGCGGCAGTAGTTTGTTGATCTGTTGTGTGTTGATGGCATTTGTAACACGAGTGCAGTGGGAGCTTGCCGGGTTTACCCCAGCGGTGCCAGAAGTATCAAAACCTTCACGCAGAAGTTTAATGGAGGTCACTACATGAGTGCGCCAGTTGCACAACCAATATCCGTATTAGTTATGGCGGGTGGTACCGGTGGCCACGTATTTCCTGCGCTATCTGTTGCCGATGAATTGCGTGCACGGGGCGCCACTATCAATTGGCTGGGAACTGGGCGCGGAATAGAAAACCGTTTAGTGCCAGCAGCCAATATTCCTCTGCATTTAATTAAAGTGGAAGGCGTGCGCGGTCGCGGTGTTATCGGATTGCTGAAAGCACCGTTTTTAATTCTTTATGCCTTGCTGCAAGCAGTACGCATTATTCGTCAAATCAATCCCGATGTTGTGTTGGGGTTTGGTGGCTTTGCTTCCGGCCCTGGTGGCTTGGCAGCAAAAATGTTGGGCAAACCATTAGTTATTCACGAACAAAATGCGGTAGCGGGAACAACCAATCGTTTATTGGCCAAAATTGCCAATAAAGTGTTAGCCGCATTTCCGCATGCATTTGGCAGTGCGGGGCGCGAACAGGTTGTTGGCAATCCGGTGCGCACGCAAATAAAAAATATTGCATCTGTACAAGGTCGATTTGACGAGCGCGCACAACAAAAAATGCCCTTACAGTTGTTGGTGGTGGGCGGCAGTTTGGGCGCAAAAGCGATTAATGAATTGTTGCCAAAAACCTTGGCTGAATTGCCAATTGCATCGCGCCCGGTAGTTTGGCATCAAACCGGTAAGGGGCATGCAGAAGCGACCACTTCTTTATATATGCAGCATCAGGTTAATGCCAAAGTAACGGAGTTTATTGATGACATGGCTGCTGCTTACGCTTGGGCGGATTTGGTGATTTGTCGCGCGGGTGCATTGACTGTATCGGAATTAATGATGGCTGGTGCGGCATCAATCTTAATTCCACTGCCGAGCGCTATTGATGATCATCAAACATTTAATGCAAAAAATTTAACAGAAGCCGGTGCGGGTATTGCACTGGTGCAAAAAGATTTAACGGCGGAAAAATTGGCCGCCTTGTTATTAACCGAATTAGCTGACCGTAATCACTTGATGTCGATGGCGGAAAAAGCACAGCAATTGGCCAAGCCAGATGCTGCTGCGCAAGTGGCTGATATTTGTGAGGAGGTAGCCCGTGGATAATTCTATGCAGACATCCATTGGTCATTGTGTGCCGGAAATGCGCCGTATTCGCCGCATTCATTTTATTGGGATTGGTGGTGCCGGTATGAGTGGCATTGCCGAGGTGTTGTTGAATCAAGGTTACGAAATTTCTGGTTCGGATATTAAAGAGTCGAGCGTCACTGCGCGTTTGGCTAACAAGGGCGCAAAAGTATTTATCGGTCATTCAGCGGATAACGTGCGCGATGCTGATGTGGTGGTGAACTCCAGCGCAGTGAATGAGAGCAATCCGGAAATGCTGGGCGCGCGCGAATCGCGCATTCCGATTGTGCGCCGCGCCGAAATGTTGGGCGAATTAATGCGCTATCGCCACGGCATCGCCGTTGCGGGTACGCACGGCAAAACCACCACGACTAGTTTGTTGGCTTCCATTTTGGCTGCGGCAAAACAAGACCCGACTTTTATTATCGGCGGTTTGGTTAATAGTACCGGTACTAATGCGCAACTCGGTGCGAGCCGCTATTTAGTCGCCGAAGCCGATGAGAGCGATGCATCGTTTTTACATTTGCAACCGATGGTTGCGATTGTGACTAATATCGATGCAGACCATATGGAAACTTACGGCGGCGATTTTTCCAAACTGAAAAAAACCTTTATCGAATTTTTGCACAACTTGCCGTTTTATGGTTTGGCAGTGCTCTGCGGTGAAGACCCGGTGATCCGCGACATTATTCCAGATGTGTCGCGTCCGATTTTGACTTACGGCTTTAGTGATAACTGCGACTTCCGCGCAATCAACATCAAACAAGACAAAATGCATTCCGAGTTTGATGTGTTGCGTCCAGGCCATGAAAAGCCGTTGCATATTCGCATTAACATTCCCGGCATTCACAATGTGTTGAATGCAACATCCGTTATTGCTGTGGCGACTGATGAAGGGATCAGTGACGAAGCGATTCAAGCTGGCCTTGAAAATTTCCAGGGTGTTGGTCGCCGTTTTCAAGTTTACGGCAACTTCCCCGTGGGAGATGGTGAAGCCATGTTGGTGGATGATTACGGTCATCACCCGCGCGAAGTTGCTGCTGTGATTAAGGCGGTGCGCGATGGCTGGCCGGATCGCCGTTTAGTCATGATTTATCAACCGCATCGTTATACACGTACCCGCGATCTTTATGAAGATTTTGTTGAAGTACTTTCGACTGCAGATGCGTTGGTGATGCTGGAAGTGTACAGCGCGGGTGAGGATGCAATTCCCGGTGCAGACAGCCGTCATCTCTGCCGCAGTATTCGCGCGCGCGGTGTGATCGAACCGATTTTTGTGGAAACGGTAGACGGTGTTCCCGCAATAGTAAAAGACATAGTGCGCGCGGGTGACATAGTGATTACTCAAGGCGCAGGTAATGTGGGTGTTTTATCCCCTGAATTAGCAAAACGACAATTGCGTTAGAGGTTAATGAAGTGATGCAAGCAGTAACTCTGCCGATTAGCGAAACGTTAAAACTACAATTGGGCCGTGTAGGTGTGCTCTTTGGTGGCTTGTCGGCTGAACGGGAAATTTCGCTACAAAGTGGCGCAGCGGTGATCGCAGCGTTGGTTGAAGCAGGCGTTGATCATGTTGCAATCGATGTGGGCAATAACATTATTGCCGATATCCAAGCGGCAAAAATTGATCGCGCTTTTCTGATATTGCATGGCCCCGGCGGTGAAGATGGCCGCATCCAAGCGCTGCTTGAATTTTTAAATATTCCTTACACCGGCAGCGATGTTGCGTCATCGGCCTTGGCAATGGATAAGTTGCGCACCAAACAATTGTGGCGCGGCATTGATATCAATGGGCGGCAGGGATTGTCTACTCCGGAATTTGCGGTGCTCACCCAAGGTTCGGATTTTGCCAAAGTACTGGCCACTTTGGGTGGCGATGTAATGGTAAAGCCCGCCAATGAGGGTTCCAGCATCGGCATGTCGCGAGTGAATACTGCGGCCGAATTGGAAACGGCATTCCAAAAAGCAGCGCAATACCAAGGCAGTGTATTGGTTGAGCGATTGATTGTGGGGGCTGAATACACAGTCGCTATTTTGGATGGTGAGGCATTGCCGCCAATCAAATTGGAAACTGACCATACGTTTTATGATTTCAACGCAAAATATATTGCTGACGATACTCGTTACTTGTGCCCTTGCGGTTTATCTGCTGAGAAAGAACAGGAATTAAAAACGCTCGCGCTCAATGCATTTAATGCTGTCGGCTGCCGTGGTTGGGGGCGAGTGGATGTTATGGCCGATATGCAGGGCAATTTCTATTTGCTTGAAGTCAATACTGCGCCGGGAATGACCAGCCATAGTTTGGTGCCAATGGCAGCCAAGGCCGTCGGTCTGTCATTTGCAGAATTAGTACTTAAAGTGTTGTGCGCAAGTCTTGCGGTAAAAGTGTAATGACTAATTGCTGCGTGAAAAAATATGCGTGATATGAGAGGCGAACGCATCGAGCCGCGCATAGGTGCTGAACGGCGCGACGCTGAAGCGGTGAAATCGGCGCGGCGCAATCGCGCTACTGAAGCGACGCACGATAATCACAATGAGCCAGTTGCGGAGACGCGCATAGTGCGCGATGTGTTATTGGAAGGTTCGTCATCGCGCTATATCGCGCCTGATTTGCCCGTTGCTAGGCAAGATGGGGCTGCAAAACGTGAACGTGGTTATGCCAAGGCATCACCGCAAGGGCGAAGAGAGCGAGAGCCGAGGCAAACAAGCGCGCAATCCGGAAACAACGCTTGGTACTCATGGCGTTTTTCTTGGGTGAATCGCAAATTGGGTACGGTTATTTTTGTAATCGCACTGTGTTTTGGAATCTATTGGGTGAGTGGCCCTGTTGCCAAAGTGTTTGAGCGGCCGATTAAAAGCGTGGTAGTGGAAGGGGAATTTAATTTCATCACAAAACAGCGCGCGACTGAGCTTATCGGCAACGAAATTGACGATGACTTTTTACAGCTTGACTTGATGCGACTAAAAAATGCATTGCTTAGCGATCCTTGGGTTGAAAGTGTGACGTTAAATCGCCGCTGGCCGGACACCTTAGTTGTTAAGGTTTCCGAGCAAAAACCGATTGCCCGGTGGGGGGATGGTTTTTTAAATCAGCGTGGAGAGATTGTTTTGATTGATGAGGCAAGCAAGCTTTCGGGCTTGCCTTGGTTGCAAGGAAGTGAAGCGGATGCGCCAGAAATTTTGCAGCAATATCAGGATTTATCCCAGCTTTTGCGCTCGCGTGGACTGGAAGTGATCGCATTAAAGTGCGATAACAAAAAATCATGGCGTTTAACGATAAAAAATCATGTAGAAATTGCACTTGGACGCGATCAAGTGATGGAAAAAATGCGTAGATTTGTTACTGTATACGACACGCATTTGGGTAATGTTTGGCAGGATGTAAAAGCGATAGATTTGCGATACACAAACGGAGTTGCGGTGCGTTGGGTAACAGACTCTGCGATGGCAAAAAAGTACATAAAAAGCCAAGCGCAAGTAAGTTTGCCCACTCCAGCAGCCTCGGTTATTCCACACAATTAATTGATTAAGAAAATTGCCAGTTGCTTGAATTGGCTAACTACTGGCAAAAGAGGTTTATGAATGGCAAACGCTAGCGACAACAAAATGATCGTAGGCTTGGATATAGGCACATCCAAAGTTGTTGCTATCGTCGGCGCGATTACCCCAGAAGGGCAGCTGGAAATTGTAGGTATAGGTTCGCATCGTTCCAATGGATTGAAAAAAGGGGTGGTGGTGAATATCGAATCGACAGTTTTATCGATTCAACGCGCAGTGGAAGAGGCGGAGTTAATGGCCGGTTGCCAAATTCACTCTGTTTATGCGGGAATCGCCGGTAGTCACATTCGCAGTTTGAATTCGCATGGAATTGTGGCAATTCGGGATCGCGAAGTGTTTTCCCAGGATCTGGAGCGCGTGATCGATGCCGCACAAGCAGTTGCGATTCCTGCGGATCAAAAAATCCTGCACATTTTACCGCAAGAGTTTTTAATTGATGATCAAGACGGCGTAAAAGAGCCTTTGGGAATGTCGGGTGTGCGCTTGGAAGCTAAGGTGCATTTGGTGACTTGCGCAGTCAATGCGGCACAAAACATTGAAAAGTGTATTCGTCGCTGTGGTTTGGAAGTTGAAGACATCATTCTGGAGCAGTTGGCTTCAAGTTATTCGGTGTTAACCGACGATGAAAAAGAGCTGGGTGTCTGTGTAGTTGATATCGGCGGTGGTACTACCGACATCGCGATTTTTAAAGACGGTGCGATTCGTCATACCGGAGTGATTCCGATTGCGGGTGATCAGGTGACCAATGACATCGCCATGGCATTGCGCACTCCGACTCCTAATGCTGAAGAAATCAAAATTAAATATGCCTGCGCGCTAGCTAAACTAACCAGTCCAGATGAAACCATTAAAGTGCCGAGTGTTGGCGATCGCCAACCGCGCGATTTATCTCGCCAAGCATTGGCGGAAGTTGTTGAACCGCGTTACGACGAATTGTTTACCTTGATTCAGGCGGAGCTGCGCCGCAGTGGTTATGAAGACTTAATTGCAGCGGGTATTGTTTTGACCGGTGGCACTTCCAAAATGGAAGGTGTTATCGAATTGGCCGAAGAAATTTTCCATATGCCGGTCAGGCTCGGTGCCCCGCAAAATATTCGCGGTTTGTCCGACATTGTGAATAATCCCATTTATTCAACGGGTGTAGGTTTACTGATTTACGCCATGAAGCAACAACAGGGCAGTGGGCGTGCATCGTCCACCGCCAAAGAATCGCAAGGTTCAATTTTCAGCAAGATTAAAAAAATATTTCAGAGCAATTTTTAACCAAATTTATTTCACAGATTGAGTCAAGGGAAACAAAAGGGGTGTGGCCATGTTTGAATTAGTTGATAGCATTCATCAAAACGCAGTAATCAAAGTGATCGGTGTTGGTGGTGGCGGCGGAAACGCAGTTAAACACATGATCGCGAGTAAAATTGAAGGCGTAGAATTTATTTGCGCCAACACCGATTCGCAAGCATTGAAAGATATAGATGCGCGCACTGTGTTGCAGCTCGGCAACACCATGACCAAAGGTTTGGGTGCTGGAGCCAATCCGGAAATTGGTCGTCAAGCAGCGATGGAAGATCGCGAGCGCATCGCCGAAGTATTGCGCGGTGCCGATATGGTGTTTATCGCTGCCGGTATGGGCGGTGGTACAGGTACGGGTGCGGCACCGGTGGTGGCAGAAGTAGCACGTGATCTCGGTATTTTGACTGTTGCTGTCGTCACCAAGCCTTTTCCTTTCGAAGGTAAAAAGCGCATGTTGATTGCTGACGCGGGTATTAAAGAGTTGGGCGAACGCGTTGACTCTCTAATTACAATTCCGAACGAAAAGCTGCTGTCGGTTTTGGGAAAATCAACTAGCTTGCTCGATGCTTTCAAGGCTGCAAACAATGTATTGCTGGGCGCTGTGCAGGGTATTGCGGATTTGATTATTCGCCCAGGTATGATCAACGTAGACTTTGCTGACGTAAGAACTGTCATGTCGGAAATGGGTATGGCGATGATGGGAACTGGCCGCGCAACTGGCGAAAATCGTGCGCGTGAAGCAGCTGAAGCCGCTATTCGCAGTCCGTTGTTGGAAGATGTGAACTTGCAGGGTGCGCGCGGCATCTTGGTGAACATCACTGCTGGTATTGATCTGTCACTCGGTGAATACTCTGAAGTCGGTAACATTATTGAAGAGTTTGCTTCCGGCGATGCTACCGTGGTGGTGGGTACTGTAATCGATCCAGAAATGACCAATGAATTGCGTGTGACGGTAGTTGCAACTGGTTTGGGTGTTATTGCTAGCGCTGTTGCGCCACTAAAAGAAACTAAGCCAACTCCAACCAAAGTTGTCGATAACACTCGTCGTACTTCGCCGCCTGTTGATTATGCGGCACTTGATCGCCCTGCACATTTGCGCGCTAACGCACAGTCATCCAGTGCAGCTGCGTTGGCTGCACCTTTGGGCGACAAAGAGTTGGAGTATCTTGATATTCCTGCATTCTTGCGTCGCCAAGCTGATTAATCGGCTTTTAGCTATAGGGGAGATTGCCAGTTTTAACTGGTTCGTGGTTTCTCTGATTGGTAATATGCCCACGAAAATCAGGCCGTACCTGTTGTGCGGTATTGAAGCGGTGAGACGAGTAAGGGGTTGAAATGATCAAACAGCGAACGCTTAAAAATGCGATACGTACGACTGGAGTAGGGCTTCATACGGGTGATCGAATTCATCTAACCCTGTTACCAGCTCCAGTCGATACGGGCATAGTTTTTCGCCGGGTGGATTTAAATCCGCCGGTAGAAATCAAAGCAACCGCTAAAAATGTAGGTGAAACGACACTTTCTACCTGCCTGATTAAAGATGATGTTCGGGTCTCTACTGTTGAGCACTTGATGTCAGCTATGGCTGGGCTGGGTATAGATAATGCGATTGTCGAATTAAATGCGCCTGAAATTCCGATCATGGATGGCAGCGCCGGTCCCTTTGTGTTTTTGATTCAATCTGCCGGTGTTCAGGAACAGAATGCGCCCAAAAAGTTTGTTCGTATTAAAAAAGAAGTAACATTGAAAGATGGCGATAAATTTGCCAGTTTTGCTCCTTTCGATGGCTTCAAAGTCTCGTTCTCTATCGAGTTTGATCACCCTGTATTTAAAGATCGTCGTCCCCAGACTGAGCTGGAATTCTCCAGCTCAACCTTCGTCAAAGATATCAGTCGTGCGCGTACCTTTGGTTTTATGCATGAAATTGAATACTTGCGCTCCAAGGGGCTTGCCCGTGGCGGCAGTATGGATAATGCAATTGTAGTGGATCAATACAAGATTCTTAATGAAGACGGTCTCCGCTTTGATGATGAGTTTGTGAAGCACAAGGTGCTCGACGCCATCGGCGATTTGTATATGCTCGGCAATAGTTTGATTTGTGAATATAGAGCGCATAAGTCAGGCCACTCACTTAATAATCGCGCCTTAAGGCTGTTGATTGAGCAGCCAGATGCGTGGGAGATAGTGACTTTTGAAGAGGGGCAGCAGGTACCCATCGCTTATATGCCTCCAATAGCCGCTGCCTGATAGGCTTCGGTATTATGTCTAATTTTTAAACGACGGCTAAATTTACACTTGTTAAACCCTTCCTATCTATGCGATATTTCGAGCTTATGCCGCTTTAGGCGTATTGCAAGGAATCTCCGCACTGCCACATTTCTTCTGAGAAACTGTTGTAACTGGCTGATTTAAAACACTTTTTATTAGTTATTTAATAAGGTGAAAGTGTTTTCATTGGATGTCCAACTGCGTTTCACCCGAGGGTGAAACGCGATCTGAGAGTCGAATTTTTTATCGAAAACTCATCGGGCAAGACCCGAGGTGAATGGTTTTTTAACCTATAAAAAAGTAGATTTCCAAATGAAGATTATTATCGTCAACAAAGACCATGCACAAGCTCGCAGTTTCACCTTGGGTGGGTGGACACGCGCGTTTCTGTCTGTGTGTCTGTTGGGAATTCCCACTTTTGTTGGCGCCTGGGGCTATAGTTGGCTGGTATCTGATGAGCGGGATGGCTTTTTTAACACTGATACTAAAGCCTGGATGGACATTCTCTCTGCACGAGAGTCTGAAATTGAGCAGGAGCGAGCAGCGTCAGAAGCACAAATCGCTGCGCTAACAAGTAAAATGGGGGAGTTGCAGGCACGATTAATGCGCTTGGATGCCCTTGGTGAAAAACTCACATCTGCGGCAAACTTAGAGCAAGGCGAGTTTGATTTCAGCCAAATTCCAGCACTCGGCGGCCCTTCTAAATCCAGTCCGGAAACGCTTTATTCTGCGCCCGATTTTTTCACTGCAATAGATCTACTTTCCCAGCAAGTTGACAGTCGCGAACAGCAGCTCAACACAATAGAGTCCCTACTTGCCAACCGTAGCTTGCAACAAGAGACACTTGTGTCTGGTGCTCCTGTCGCCAATGCTTGGGTTTCATCTCGCTATGGCTACCGCAAAGATCCATTTACCGGTAAGACTGCATTTCATTCGGGTATTGATTTCACTGCACGCCAAGGCAGCAAAGTTAGCACGGTAGCTGCCGGTGTGGTGAATTGGGCTGGGCGTCATCCTGAATATGGCAATATGGTGGAAATTAAACATGGCGACGGGTTGGTTACTCGCTATGCGCACAACACCACTAATCTTGTTAAGGCGGGTGATGTTGTAAAAAAGGGACAAGTGATTGCCCTGTCGGGATCAACGGGGCGATCAACAGCGCCTCATGTCCATTTTGAGGTCTACAAAAATGGTCGCGTAGTAGATCCAGCCAGCTATATCCGCCGCACTAATCGCTAAAATCATCTCTTCAGCTGAGAAGCATATTTCGTTCTTGCTTTACTCGGCTCCTTCCTATTTACTTGCCAGCCTTACCTTAGGGTACTTCTAGGTTATTTCGCCTGTATTTCGCTGTGCAAAATGTATTCAGTCTATGGAATTTTTACGGTATTAAAAAATGATCGGTAAGTTAATCAAGGCAGTTTTTGGTTCAAAAAATGAGCGTGAGCTAAAGCGCATGAATAAAGTTGTGCAGCGTATTAATGCGCTTGAGCCAGATATGCAAAAGCTCAGTGATGATCAACTGAAGGCAAAAACAACAGAATTTCGCGAGCGTTTTCAAAAAGGTGAAACCCTTGATCAATTGTTACCGGAAGCTTTTGCAACAGTGCGCGAAGCTGGGCATCGTGTTCTTGGTATGCGCCACTTTGATGTGCAAATGATTGGCGGTATGACTCTGCACGAAGGGCGTATTGCGGAAATGCGTACCGGTGAGGGGAAAACTTTGGTGTCTACACTGCCTAGTTATCTTCATGCATTGACGGGAAAAGGTGTCCATATAGTTACAGTGAATGACTATTTGGCAAGTCGTGATGCTAACTGGATGATGCCGTTGTACGAGTTTCTCGGAATGACGGTGGGTGTTATTCAATCTATGCAGCCACAAGCGGTTAAACGTGCAGCCTATGCCGCAGATGTGACCTACGGCACCAATAACGAATACGGTTTTGATTACCTGCGCGACAACATGGCGCTTAGTAAGCGTGATAAAGTTCAGCGCGAACTTAATTTTGCTGTTATCGATGAGGTAGATTCGATCCTTATCGATGAAGCGCGTACCCCGCTTATTATTTCTGGCGCAGCAGAAAATAGTGCGGAGATGTATAAGCGCGTTAATCAGTTGGTACTAAAGCTGAAGCGCCAAATTGATAACGGGGAGGATGGTGATCGTCGAGTGATTAGCGACCCTGGTCACTTTACGGTCGATGAAAAATCACGTCAGGTTGAATTGACCGAAGACGGCCATCAAAAAGTAGAAGATTTATTAATTCAAGCTGGCTTGCTGCAAGCAGATCAAAATCTTTATGCCGCGAATAATCTTTCGCTGTTGCATCACGTCAATTCTGCGCTGCGTGCTCATGCGCTTTTCCATCTCAATGTTGAATACATTGTTCAGGAGGGGCAGGTAGTGTTAATTGATGAGCACACTGGCCGTACTATGCCAGGGCGTCGCTTATCGGAAGGTTTACATCAGGCGATTGAAGCTAAAGAAGGTGTGGCAATTCAAAGCGAAAGTCAGACACTTGCGTCTACTACCTTTCAAAATTATTTCCGTCTCTACCCAACCTTATCCGGTATGACCGGTACGGCCGATACCGAAGCCTATGAGTTCCGTGAAATTTATGGCTTGGATGTGGTGGTAATTCCTACCAATAAAACTGTGCAGCGTTTGGATATGAATGATAAGGTTTTCTTATCGCTCGAAGAAAAATACCTTGCCATTGTTGAAGACATTAAATTATTTCAAACTAAAAATGCCCCTATTTTGGTAGGTACAGCATCGATTGAAACGTCGGAAGAAATGTCGCGCCGCCTGACTGCTGCAGGCATTAAACATCAAGTGCTCAATGCAAAATTTCACGCTCAAGAAGCTGAAATTATTGCCCAGGCTGGGCGCCCAGCTACGGTAACTATCGCCACCAATATGGCCGGTCGCGGTACCGACATTGTGTTGGGAGGACGCTGGGAATCAGATGTTGCAAAGTTGGAAAATCCAACGCCAGAGCAAATCGCAGCAGTTAAAGCTGAATGGAAAATTCGCCATGAAGCCGTGTTGGCTGCGGGTGGGTTACACATTATTGGCACCGAACGTCATGAGTCGCGCCGTATCGATAATCAGTTGCGCGGTCGTGCGGGGCGCCAAGGTGATCCGGGTTTAACGCGTTTTTATCTGTCCTTAGAAGACAACTTAATGCGTATTTTTGCATCCGAGCGTGTGCGTAATTTTATGCAGGCATTGGGGATGGAAAAAGGTGAGGCAATTGAGCACCGCATGGTTAACAACGCTATCGAAAAGGCGCAGCGTAAAGTGGAAGGGCGCAATTTTGATATCCGTAAACAATTACTTGAGTTTGATGATGTTGCCAATGATCAACGTCAGATTATTTATCATCAGCGCAATGAATTGTTAGACGCAGATTCAATTCGCGACACCATTACTGCCGTGCGCGAAGAAGTAGTTGATGATTTGGTAAGTGAATTTATTCCGCCGCAATCAATTGAAGATCAATGGAATATTCCTGGTCTGGAAAAACAAATTGAAAGCGATTTTGGCCTGCGTCTGCCTATCGCCAAATGGTTGGAAGAAGATACTCGCCTGCATGAAGAAACGTTGCGCAAGAAAATCCTTGCTGAAATTCAGGGCGCGTATGATGCGAAGTGTGAGCGTGTTGGCGAAATAATGTTTGAGATTGAAAAGCAAGTTATGTTGCAGGTGTTGGATAATGCTTGGAAAGATCACCTTGCCACTATGGATCATCTGCGTCAGGGAATTAATTTGCGCTCCTATGCGCAAAAAAATCCTAAGCAGGAATACAAGCGTGAAGCATTTGAACTTTTCCAAAGTTTATTGATGACGGTGAAGCGAGAAACTGTACATTTAATGGCGCGGGTTGAACCTATTTCACGCGAACAAATGGAAGAGATGGAAAATCAACGTCGCGAGGAATTGGCGCGTCAAAAAATGCAGCTGCGTCACGATGAACTTTCGTCCTTGGGGCAACCTGAGGCCCAACGGGCAGCGCCACAAAATCAAGTGGTGCGCGAAGGTCGTAAAGTAGGGCGCAACGATCCATGCCCTTGTGGCTCTGGGAAAAAATTCAAAAGTTGTCACGGTGCTTTAGAGTAATGTTTTCCACCAGAGCCTCGCAATTGCGAGGCTCTGTGCATTTGGCTAGGCTTTCTTATTAGAAAATTGATTCTGAACAAATATCGAGATTTATATTATGGCCGTAGGTGAATATCCATTTCCGCACATGCATCCAGTAAAGGGTGTGAAATTAACCGCAGTGAGCGCCGGAATTAAAAAAGTCGGTCGCCGCGATGTGGTTTTATTTGAGCTGGCCGAAGGCAGTAGTGTTGCCGGTGTGTTTACAAAAAATGCCTTTTGCGCGGCACCGGTGACTGTCTGCAGAGAACATTTGGCGGCACAGCCTATTCGCTTTTTGATAATCAACTCGGGCAATGCCAATGCCTGTACTGGTGAACAAGGTTTGCTGGATGCCAAAGCGACCTGCGCTGCAATTGCTGAGCGCGCGGGAGTTAAGCCTGAGCAAGTCCTGCCCTTTTCAACGGGCGTTATTGGTGAGCCATTGCCGGTGCAAAAAATTATTGCGGTAGTTCCTGAGGCATTGGAAAAGGCGAATGAAAATGGCTGGGAAGATGCGGGCGCTGGCATTATGACCACCGATACACGCCCCAAGGGTTTTAGTCAGCAGTTTGAATATCAAGGTAAGCTGATTACCGTTAATGGTATCTCCAAAGGCGCGGGCATGATTAAGCCCAATATGGCGACCATGCTCGGTTATATCGCCACTGATGCAAAAGTTTCGCAAGAATTGCTGCAACAGTTAGCTCGTGAAGCTGCCGATAAATCGTTTAATCGCATTACTATTGATGGCGATACCTCGACTAACGACTCTTGCATTTTAATTGCTACCGGTCAGGTGGATCTGCCCGAGGTGAATACTGCCAGTGGCGAACTCTACGAAAAATTGCGTGAAGTTATTCTCGCTGCGCATGTGCATCTTGCTAAAAGCATTGTTAGTGATGGCGAAGGCGCAACCAAGTTTGTTACGGTTGCAGTCAGTGGTGGTGCTAATCGCGATGAGTGTTTGGATGTCGCCTATGCCGTGGCGCATTCACCCTTAATTAAAACTGCACTTTTTGCTTCAGACCCTAATTGGGGGCGCATTGTGGCGGCAATCGGTTATGCTGGCGTGCCTGATTTGGATGCGACCAAAGTTCGTGTGCATTTGAACGATACGCTAATCGTTGAAAACGGCGGCCGTGCAAAAACCTATACGGAAGAGCAGGGGCAAGCGGTGATGAGCCAAGCTGAAATTGCGATTAATATCAATTTGGGCCGCGGCGACTTTGCTGAAACTGTGTGGACGACCGATCTCTCCTATGAATATGTGCGCATCAATGCGGACTACCGCTCTTAATTGTTTTGCATTTCATCGTGACTAAATTACTGCATGTTGCCGTTGGTGTGATTGTAAATGCTGACGGCAAAATTCTTATCGCCAAACGTCCGCTAAGCGCCCATCAAGGTGGCTTGTGGGAGTTTCCTGGCGGTAAGGTCGATGCTGGCGAAACAATTGAGCAAGCGCTAGTGCGTGAATTGCATGAAGAGCTTGCGATTAATGTGCTCGCCAGTCAGCCGCTTATTCAAATTCGCCATCACTACCCAGATAAATCCGTTTTGCTGGATGTGCACAAAGTCACCCAATTCTCGGGTGTTCCGGTGGGCAATGAAGGTCAGCCTGTTCAGTGGGTAGATGCCAAAGCGCTGCCGAGCTTTGAATTTCCCGCTGCGAATCGCCCGATTATTTCTGCGATTAATCTGCCGGAAAAATATCTGATTAGCGGCACTTATCGCGATGAAGATGATTTTATTGCGCGATTAAACAAGGCGTTGGCACAAGGCTTATCTATAGTGCAGTTGCGTATTGGCGATTTTAATTTGAATACGCATCGGCCGTTGCTGAATAAGACGCTGGCAGCGGTTAACCAAGCCGGTGCGCGTTTAGTTGTTAATTGCTCTCTCGCTGAATTTACTCGAATTGCAAATTCTCGCCCTGAACAACATATAGGATTACATCTCAATAGCCATCATGCTGTGGCTATACATCAGCGGCCTGTTGCTGCGCAGGTGTTGTTTGGTGTTTCCTGTCACAATGCAGAAGAGATTATTCATGCACAACAGATAGGTGCAGACTATCTCGTCTTATCGCCAGTATTGCCGACCCACTCTCATCCATCCGCGCAGCTATTGGGCTGGGAGCTGTTTGCCGCGCTTGTAGAGCAATCAAATGTGCCTGTCTATGCCTTGGGCGGAGTTGGCGATGAACATTTAACTGTTGCGCGCTCGTGCGGCGCACAGGGTGTTGCGGGCATTAGTGCTTGGTGGTAGCTGGTCGGTGAAAGGTAGAAGTTGCGCTCTGAGTTCAGTAGGGCAGCGATTACTGATGCTGTTCATCCTCTGAATTAATATCCAAATTGTCCCCCGCGATGCGATGGTTTTCGCTCGCCCATTCACCTAAATCAATCAGACGGCAGCGATCACTGCAGAAGGGGCGATGAGGAAAGTCATCATTCCAGAGCACTGTTTTTTTACAGCTGGGGCAGGCGAGTTTGAGCGATGTCAGGTCAGAGTCGGACGATGTATTGTGCATAATGAGTCAGTTTGTTTGAGTGTGTGATTCTGCGCTGGACTGCGCCAATTCAAGATAAAGTTGATGCAGCCGTTCAACTTGGATTTCCAAGGCGTCAATACTGCCGTGGTTTTCAATAATGTCAGTTGCTCTTGCGCAACGTTCTTGGCGCGTGAGCTGGGTTTGCATAATGGCTTTGATTTGCGCCTCGTTGTTTTTGTCGCGCTGAGTGGCGCGCTCCAATTGCAGTTGCTCGCTAGTATCGATTACTAAAATGCGATCCACTAATTGATATTGTTGTGTTTCCAGTAACAGCGGCGACGCAAGAATCGCGTAGGGGCTGGTGGCATTGGCAAGTTGGCGGCGAATTTCGGCGTTAATAATCGGGTGTAATAGGGCTTCGAGCCAGTGTTTTTCTGCTGGGTCGGCAAAGATAATGGCGCGCAGCTTGGCGCGGTTGAGATTGCCAGCGTCATCAAGAATGTCTGCGCCAAAGTGAGCGGCAATCTCTGCTAATGCCGGCTTTCCTTGAGCAACTACTTCGCGCGCGACTATATCCGCATCAACAACCTGTATACCGCGCGCGATGAATCTGTTGCTCGCTTCAGACTTGCCGCTGCCAATGCCGCCTGTGAGCCCAATAATCAGAGGCATTTATACCACCTAGTGGGCGACAAACAGTTTTAAATAGGATTGATTGATGGTGTCGCCCCAGATAAAGGCAATCCAGCCGGCGATGGCTAGATAGGGGCCAAAGGGAATGGGGATATTTTTATCGCGACCACGAATAACAATCATACCGATACCAATCACTGCGCCCACAAGCGACGACAGCAAAATAATCTGCGGCAACATTTGCCAGCCCATCCAGGCACCGAGCGCGGCGAGTAATTTAAAATCGCCGTAACCCATTCCCTCTTTACCCGTTAGCAGTTTAAACAGTTTATACACCGACCAGAGCGCCAAGTAACCCGCTATAGCCCCCCAGAGTGCGCTGGGCAAATCCGTAAATGCGCCAAAACTATTGGCGATTAAGCCGAGCCAAAGCAGGGGAAGGGTAATATCGTCAGGCAGTAAGTAGGTGTCAAAGTCGATCATAGTCAAAGCGATAAGCGACCAGGTAAATATGAGTGCCGCCAAGCCATTCCAGTTAACACCAATATAATAAATAACGGCGATAGACAGTAAGCCTGTCACTAATTCAATGCTGGGGTAACGAATAGAAATCTTGGCCTTACAATTGGAACATTTTCCACGTAAAAACAAATAACTAATGACAGGAATGTTTTCCCACGGTTTTATCTTGTGGCCGCAGTGAGGGCAGCGAGAAACAGGAACCATTAAATTAAATGGTTCCTGCTTTGCATCGTTAGTCGGGAGTGACGCAATATCGCCATCATTGGCTAAGAAATCGCGACATTGATTTTGCCAGTCGCGTTCCATCATCTTGGGTAGACGATAAATAACAACGTTTAGAAAACTACCCACGAGCAAGCCGAGAACTAAAGTGCAAGCCATTCCTAAAAGTGGATAGGCTTGTAAAGCTGAAAATAACGTCACGTTTAGACAACCGCACCGAGTTGGAAGATTGGGAGGTACATAGCAATCAACAGTCCGCCCACTAAAACGCCGAGTACAGACATAATGATAGGCTCTAAGAGAGAAGTGAGCGTGTCTACCATGTTATCTACGGCTTCTTCGTAATACACCGCCACTTTGTCCAGCATTGCATCCAAGGCGCCAGATTCTTCACCGATAGCGGCCATTTGTATCAATAATGTAGGAAAAATGGCGCGTGCTTTGAGTGCAGTATTCAGTTGTATGCCGGTTGATACATCTTCGCGAACTTTTATTATCGCGTCAGAGTAGATTTTATTTCCTGCTGCGCCGGCTACGGAAGTCAGTGCATCAATAAGCGGTACGCCTGCAGCGAATGTGGTCGCAAGTGTACGTGCGAAACGAGCCATAACAGACAAGTAAAGAATTTTACCTATAATGGGTAGTTTGAGAAGATATTTGTCTATTGCATATGCCACTGCCGATGAGCGACGAGCGGCTTCTCTAAAGAGAAAAAATCCACCAATCATCCCAACAAGTATTATTAACCAGTATGCCTGCGCAAGCTCTGATAGGTGTAAAACAAATAAGGTAAAAGCCGGAAGTTCGGCGCCAAAACCGCTAAATGTTTCTGCGAATTGCGGTACAACCTTAACGAGCAGTATGCCTGTCACAACAATGGCCACAATCACAACTGCGATGGGATAAGTCAGCGCTTTTTTGATCTTGGCTTTTAATGCTTCGGTTTTTTCTTTATAGGTGGCAATTCTGTCGAGCATGGTTTCAAGAGCACCGGCTTGTTCACCAGCGTCAACAAGGTTGCAGAATAATTCATCAAAATATTTAGGATGATCTTTTAATGAGTTTGCAAAACCTCCGCCTGCGGCAACGCTGTCTCTAATTTGCAGAACGAGTTTCTTCAAGTTTGGATTTTCAAGCCCGTCTGCAACTATGTCGAACGCCTGAACCAGTGGAACACCAGCTTTCATCATGGTGGCCATTTGACGGGAAAAAACGGCAATATCTGCGGGTTTAATGGCCTTTCCGCTTGATCCAAATAGAGGCTTTCCTTTTTTCGTGACAGATTTTGCCGTTATGCCTTGTTTGGCAAGAAGGGTTTTAACAATTGTTGGGCTGCCGCCATTGATTTCGCCCTGAATTTTATTGCCCTTTTTGTCTACACCTTTGTAGGTATAGGTATTTGTAGTGGGCACAGACTTTACTTTTGCTTTGCTAACTGCGGCGCTAGCCGATTTGCTGGTTGTGGTTAATGCCATGGAATTAATCCTTGGTTACTCGGTTGGCCTCTTCGAGGCTGGTTAATCCCATTGCCACTTTGCGCAATGCGGATACCCTAAGGTTATTAAAGCCAGCTTCCTTCGCGGCACGCGCAATTTGCAGTGAATTGCCTCCTTCCATTATAAGGTTGGCAATCAGCGGGGTGATGCGAACTACTTCATATACACCAACCCGTCCTTTATAACCTCCGTTGCATTTTTCACAGCCAACAGGGTGAAAGAGTTGGAATTCTGCGCGCGGTATACCTATTTCGTCAAATCCCTCTGCGGTGAGTATGTCATCGGGAATATCTGTAGCTACTTTTTTACACGCTGGACACAGGCGCCGCGCGAGGCGCTGCGCAATAATCAAGCTGACGCTAGTGGCAACGTTAAATGCTGGAACTCCCATGTTCAGCAAGCGAGTTAATGTTTCTGGTGCCGAGTTTGTATGCAAGGTGGATAAAACCAAGTGGCCTGTTTGCGATGCTTTAATTGCGATCTCGGCGGTTTCCAAGTCTCGAATCTCCCCCACCATGATGACATCCGGGTCTTGCCGTAAGAACGAGCGCAGTGCTTCGGCAAAGGTGAGGCCTACTCTTGCATTCATTTGTACTTGGTTGATGCCTTCAAGGTTGATTTCTACGGGATCTTCCGCAGTCGAGATATTCACTTCATGTGTGTTCAGTATATTAAGCCCCGTGTAGAGCGATACGGTTTTACCGCTACCGGTAGGGCCGGTGACCAAAATCATTCCTTGCGACTGGGCTAACGCATCCATGAATAATTGTTTTTGGTTATCTTCATAGCCAAGTGCATCGATTCCCAGTTTTGCTGAGCTTGGATCAAGAATACGCAATACAATTTTTTCACCGAAAAGTGTAGGTAAGGTATTTACACGAAAATCGATAGCCCGCGTTTTGGATACTTTAAGTTTAATCCGGCCATCTTGCGGCAGGCGGCGCTCGGATATGTCCATTTGCGACATAACCTTCAAGCGAGCCGCCATCCTTCCCGCTAAGTTAACCGGCGGGCGGGACATTTCGGTTAATACGCCATCGGTGCGAAAGCGAATGCGGTAGGTTTTCTCGTAAGGTTCAAAATGAATATCAGACGCGCCTGTTTTTATCGCATCCAGAAGCACCTTATTGATGAATTTTACAATGGGGGCCTCGTCAGCCTCCGCTTCATCATCACTATTGGCTGCCTCATTAACAGATTGGATGTCCAAATCATCCAGGTTGTCATCCAACCCTCCCAGCGCATCACCGAGTGTTTCTTCTTGGGATGTTAGGTATTTCTCTATCGCGATTTTTAATTTATCAGCTTCAACTAGCACGGCCTCGGTGTTTATACCGGTGTTGAACTTTATCTCGTCTAGCGCGTGCAAGTCAGTAGGGTCGGTAACTGCTAGGAATAATCGGTTCCCTCTCCGTGCAATGGGCAGCGTTTGGTGCTTACGAATCAGTTTTTCGTCAACCAGTTTTAAAGGGATTGTGTCTTTATTTAGTGAGTCCAGATCAAAAACGGGAGAGCCAAACTCCTCAGACGCGATGCGCGCAATGGTGCGCGCATCCAGCAATCCTCTTGACACCAACAATTGAACGAAAGGAACCCCTTCTTTTTTTGCCATGGTTACTGATTTGCTGGCGATATCGAGCTCTAGCAGATTGTCGGCTACCAGGCGTCTTGCCAGGCCATTAAGCAGAGGAGCAGATTGGGTTGTCATCGTTGTCGAGCCTACTTGAATGCGGAGTTGTCAGCGTGAATGCTTGCAATAGTAACCTAACTTTAGCAGTTGTTAATGCCCTTGGCGCAGTTTTGGTTATTATCCTTGCGCTACTAAAGCTGGAAGCTTTTCCGACAAAAAATGTCACTTTTGTAGCTTTTGCGTCGCCTTGTGTGCTGTTTTTATAAGTTGTTTGAGTGCGCTCAGGTGTAAAGCACCCGTAAATACCGATTGTGCAGCCTATGTATCCAGTTGGCATAGCGATTGCCTCATACTCGGTGTTATCCAACAAAAATGCTTTTTACCAACCCTTACTCTTTCGGAGTTTTTATGAAAAAGTCAGTACAAAAAGGTTTCACCCTTATCGAATTGATGATCGTAGTAGCGATCATTGGTATTTTAGCTGCAGTAGCACTACCGCAATATCAAACTTATGTTGCTAAGTCACAGGTCTCTCGTGTGATGACAGAGATCGGTGCATTGAAAACTATCGTAGAGACCTGTCTGTTGGAAGGTAGATTGACCCCAGTTGCGCCAACAGCAACGCCTACTGCAACTCAATGCTCAATAGGCTTCACAGGTAGCAGCTTGCTGGGTGCGGCACTAGCTAATATTGGTGATGATACCGCTAAAAAATTAGGTGGGGTTGACGTCACTATCGGTGAGACGGCTGCCGCGGATTCTACGTTAATCGGCACATTCGGTAACAGTGCTGCAACTGCAATCGCTACTAAGACGTTCACTTGGACTCGCGACGGTGCTGCAGGCGGTACTTGGAGTTGCTCGACTAATGTCGAGGCGAAGTATGCTCCAAGTGGTTGCACTGTGGTGGCAGCTGGCGGCGGCGGCGGAGCTTAAGGCTTAGCTTTTAACTGGAAGCCACCCTCGGGTGGCTTTTTTATTTATGAAATCAAAACTTATAAAATATGTCTTTACCTCGGTAGTGATTTGCGGAAGTTTTTGGTTTTACTTCCAAGTAAATACCTACCCTTATAAAGTGGCTCGCTGGTTTCAGCCCATAGAAGCTAAGTTAGTGTCTGTGACCGCAAAAAGTTGTTCACCTGAAGCATCTTGGTTAAATCTATTTGTCGATCATGGAGTAACACATCTGGGGGCTTACTCTGCGCAGGTGGCTTTTCTGGATGTTGAGAATGCACTGTCGCATTGTGAAATTGGTTATAAAAATGAGCTGTTTGGTATTCAGGTAAGTGCAGATCATCGATATCGCTATGCAAGTACAAGCAAGCTGATAACGACTGCTGAGATTCTTAAGTTAGTAAGTCAGCATAAAATCCACTTGGACGATACATTAATCAGCTTTTTCCCAGAGTTGACCCAATTTAAAGACGAGCGTATTGCTCACATCACTATCTCGCAGTTGTTGAACCATAAGGCAGGTTTTAATCGCTTGACGCTCAGTGGCGACCCTATGTTTTTGCGCCGGAACAAACCTTGGTGTCCACAGAACTTAATCGAGTTACAGACACTGACGCTGGCAGTTAATCCGGGAGAGAAACAAATTTATTCCAATCTCGGGTATTGTTTGCTAGGAGAAGTAATTCACCGTGTCACCGGCGAACCGTATCGTGATGTTGTAAGCCGTGAATTTTCACTGCCTAAGCGCGATATTAAATTTATAAATGACTTTTATTATGCCGATGAAGTGAAATATGACTATCGCTATGAAGAATGGTTTAACGATTCTTATTTAACATTATTTGATTTTGATGCAATCGCTTCGTCTGCAGGTCTATCTGGCTCTGCAACTGCCTTAGCTCAACTGCTTTGGGATATTCATCATCGACAAAGTCCATCGCCATTTATGCTTAACAATCCTGGTGCTGATTGCAATCTGCAGAAGCCAATAGGTTGTTTGCATTTGGGTGTGTTTCATTATCAACCCGAGAAATATGGCATTGCGCTCCATTTTCACCAAGGTTATTTGCCTGGTTCTTCATCGTTGGCGATTGTTGATAGTTTTGGTGGTGTGACTGTATTGGTCAAAAGTGGCGCCGATCGCGACCAGCAAAATCCAGAGAATGAATGGATAAGGTGGATGTATAAACGCTTGAGTTTGTATTACACCTTACAGGGAAAGTTACCTATACTAAGTTCTCACTAGTTAAAATAACGGTAAGACTATTTTTAAGAGTGCTGATATGAAGTTTCGATTGTTATGTTTTGCTTCTCATTTGGCGGTGTCATTTGCCATTGCTCTTTGTGCATTATTGATGGTGTTTTCGTTTTGGTACCCAGCACCTTTAGATAAAGCGTTGGGAGTTGTCAGCATATTTTTATTGTTGCTTTCGATTGATGTAATTGTTGGTCCATTGTTGACACTGTTAGTCGCCAAGCAAGGAAAAAAAACGCTAAAAATGGATTTGCTAATTATTGGGGCGATTCAATTTTTGGCGTTTGCTTATGGTTTGCATACGGTCGCGCAGGGGCGGCCAGTATGGTTGATTTACGATGCTGGTCGCTTCGAGGCTGTTCAGGCGTATGAGGCTGTCTTGAATTCAAATGTTGCCCCCGAATCGGAAGCTTTTGGTTTGGGCTTGACTGGCCCTGTGTGGGGTGCTGTAGCAAATGCGGTGCCCCCATCTGTGGCCAAGGGCGATGCTTATTACAGGGCTGAGTTTTTACAGCCTTACGATAAAAAAGTTGCAGAAAATGTTGCTCTTCATTCTCTTCCGCTAGAGATACTTAATCGTTTCAATGATTCTGCGAAGGTTGATGCGATATTGAAGGCCTATCCTGAGGCAAATGGATTTGTACCTATGGCGGCGAAACAAAAGTCTTTGTCGGTGTTAATTAATAAAGATGGCGGGAGGCTAATCGCTATAGTGGATTTGTCTCCTTGGTAGTTAATACATTTGCTTTGATCGTTGCCGCGCTCTAGTGAATGTGACAAAAAATGACAGGATGTGACCTGCTGCACTTGGTGAAAATCTAACGACGCGTTGCTTGGTGTGAAGTCCAAGCATTAGTCGTTGTTTTATAAGTGTTTTTAGAATTGGTTTGAATATTGCTGTAACACAAGGAAGCAAATTTTTTGCAGGAAACTGATATGAAGAATACATTCTCGGCTGGATTCACACTGATTGAACTGATGATTGTGGTAGCCATCATCGGAATTTTGGCGGCCGTTGCATTACCTTCTTATCAAACGTACGCCGCTAAGTCGCAAGCCTCTCGAGTGATGTCGGAATCTGCAGGGTTGAGAGCGTTGGTTGAAACTTGTATCAATCAAGGGGCACTGGTGATTGGCGCTGCAGCTGGGCAGTGTGACCCCGGTGCTGTAGGTTCTACGCTTTTAGACGGCACCTCACAAACAGGAGCCACTTTGCCTGTTGGTACAGGGGTTCCGCAGGTAGCAATTGCTGCCGATGGCGCTGTCACAATTGTGGCAACATTCGGTAATAATGCAACGCCATTTTTTACGGGTGAGAGTTTAACTTGGGCTCGTACTGTGGATGGCGCATGGTCTTGTTCTACTACAATTGATGTGGTTTATCGCCCTAAAGGTTGTGACTTGTGATTGACTACCCTCATCGACAAATCAACCGCCTTGCAATGCTTAGTCAGCGCACCAATAGAAATATAATCCACCCCGGTTTCCGCTGTTGGAACTAATGTCTGCGCGTCAATATTTCCTGATGCTTCAAGTTTTGCTCTTCCTGCATTTATCGCAACTGCTTTTTTCATGTCTTCAATACTGAAATTATCCAGCATGATGATGTCCGCTCCGGCTTCCAGTGCTTGATTTAGTTCAGTAAAACTTTCTACTTCTACTTCAACCGGTTTTTCTGGGGCGATGACTCTGGCGTTAGCCACTGCGTTAGCAATTCCATTGCAGGCTGCAATGTGGTTTTCTTTAATTAAAAAGGCATCGTACAGGCCAATGCGATGATTGTGGCAGCCGCCGCAGGCTACTGCATATTTTTGCGCGCTGCGCAGACCGGGGATGGTTTTGCGAGTGTCGAGTAGTTTCACCTGAGTGTGCGCTACTAGCGATGCATACTGGCTGCTAATCGTCGCGGTGCCCGATAAGGTTTGTACAAAGTTCAATGCGGCACGCTCACCTGTCAACAGGCTGCGAGCGCTGCCTTTCAGCGTGAACAAAGGGCTATTGGCTGCTGCGCGTTGCCCATCTTCTATATGCCAGGTGATGCGAACTTGTGGATCAAGTTGACGAAACACTTCCTCTACCCAAGCCTTACCGCAAAAAATGCACTCTTCGCGAGTAATAATATTCGCCTCGGCGATTTGCTCGGCTGGAATTAGCTGCGCGGTGATGTCGCCCGAACCTATGTCTTCGGCAAGCGCCATCGCCACGTTTTTGGCTATGTCGTCAATGAGGCTGGGTATGCTTTTACTAAATGTAGGGTTCATGGTGTCGAATAATTAAACAATGTGTGGTTGATTGTGGCCATTTATGGCGCGGAAGTCTTCGGCTAATTCCAAAACATACTTAAAAAACCATAAGATAACGTATTGGTTATAGCCTTTTGTGATATGTCTCTCGATCTTATCATTTGCTTACTTGGAGTGTCTTGCCCTTAGTTATACTCAAGTTACGCAAGTTTTTACTAATGGTAATCCGCCATGTCCGAACAGATGAAATCCGACCCCAAAAAGGTTGTCCATTTAAACGTAGAGCGCAATTCCACCGCTAACTCCCAAGTGGCACTTGCTCGCTTGCCCGCGGCCATGCATACCTTGCGCGATAAGGCGCGGCAGCAGCTGCAGCTTTTTTTGCGCGAGTTGTTCGATAAGGTCGATGATGCCATGTTTGAGTTGGCTGACAAAGCTAATAACAACCATGACCAAAATATCTTTTTTGATTCCATGCGCGAAGTACGTATTCGTCGCCGTGCGATGGAAGCTTCTTTTTTTCGCAGCATCGATATAGGTTTTGCGCAATTGCTTGACCCAACGGCTTATCGCGACGAGCAGCAAGCTCCCGATAAGTCCTTGTCGCTGGATGATTTGTCTCTGGTTAAAAACGATGAACTGGAAGAGATGGTTGCGGTTGATGGCATGGTCAACAAGGCCAATGAGCAATTCGCCGAGCCCATTCAGCATTTGACTCTGCGTATCGATCATTTGGTGCCGACCAAGGTTTACCAAAAAAATAATCCTCTAGGTGTGGACGTGATCTGCAATGCCTTTACGGATGCAACTAAGGCATTGAGTATTGATGTAAAAGCCAAGTTGGTGTTGTTTAAATTGTTCGACAACATTGTAATGACCAAGCTCGGTAAACTTTTTGATGTACTCAATCAAACCTTAATCGATGCCAACATTTTGCCGTCGCTAAAACAGGACGTGCGGGTTAAGCGGTCTCCAGCTCCTTCGAGCGCTGATCTCTATGGTCAAGGTATTAGCGCCCAATATGGTTTAGGTGGGCAGCAAGCGGGCGCGGAAACAGGTGGCCTGAATCAGAGTTATGACGAGCAAACCAATCAGGTTTTGCATCACTTGCGCGATTTACTGGGCGCTAATCGTAGTGCGCCCCAAGCTCAGTTGCCAGGCGAGGAAATTACCACGCGGGATTTGATTAAAATTCTGTCGCTGGCGCAACAACAAAATACCACCAATAATTCTATAGCGAGTGGCGCTCCTACCAATTTGCGCAACTTATTGACAGATTTACTGCGCAATGAAACCCAAACTGCGGCCGCTATTAACCAGGTTGATGATGATGTAATCAATTTGGTTAGCATGATGTTTGAGTTCATTTTGGATGACCGCAATCTTGCGGCGCCGATGAAGGCGCTTATTGGCCGCTTGCAAATCCCAATGGTTAAAGTGGCAATTGCGGACAAAGCCTTTTTTAGCAAAGGCGGTCACCCTGCGCGTCGGTTATTGAATGAAATGGCAATGGCTTGTTTAGGCTGGCAGGAATCCAGCGAGGAAAATCAACGCAAAGACAGTCTCTTTAATAAGATGGAAGAAACGGTACGCGCGATCCTCACCGATTTTGATACAGATATGAGTATCTTTGATCGCTTGCTGGTGGATTTCCGTTCGTTCCTTGACAAAGAAAAACGCCGCGCCTCCATTCTTGAGCAGCGCACCATTGATGCTGAAGATGGCAAAGCAAAATCTGAGCGTGCTCGGGCGCAGGTGGATGCAGAGTTGAATCGTATCTGTGCGGGTAAAGAGCTGCCCTTGGCGGCAACAAAACTGCTGCGTGAGGCATGGGCGAATGTCATGTTTATTACTTCGCTTAAACAGGGTGTAGAAAGTGACGAGTGGCGCAGCAACTCTGTAACAGCACAGCAGCTGGTGTGGAGTGTTACGGCCACGATGGACAAGGATAATCGCCAAAAGTTATTAAAGCTGGTTCCTGAGTTGTTGCAAAAATTGCGTACCGGGTTGGAAAGTATTTCATTCAGCCCCTTTGAAACGACCAACTTGTTTAAGCAATTGGAAGTTGCCCATTTGGCACGCTTGCGCGGCGAAGTAAAACCTCAGGGTAATGCTGCCGTATCGGCGCCGTCGGTAGACAATGCTGTGAAGGCAAGTGAGATGGCTGCTAAAAGTGCCATGCTGAAAGCCGCTATAGCGGACTCACCAAAAGTTGCGCAACAAGTCGTCACTGCAGCTGTGCCAGAAGCTAAGCAACAAAGTAATGCAGTGCCACCAGTTGACCCATCGTCTGAACCTTTAGTTGCAACAGTCGTAGAATCATCACCTGTGAGCCAAGCTGTAATTGAGTCGGACGAGCCGATTGCCGCTCAGCCAATTGAACCGACAGTTACTGCAGAAGTGAGTACGGTTTCGCAAGCAGTAGGTGAGGTTGTTACTGTAGACGAAACTGTCAGTAAACCTGTTCAGGCGGATACACAGCATTTGGCGTTGGTAAACAATATTACCCAAGGCACTTGGTTTGAAATGCAGGGCGAGGCGGGCGAAAAATACCGCTGTCGTTTGGCGGCGATTATTCGCTCGGTTGGAAAATATATTTTTGTAAACCGCTCCGGTATGAAGGTCGCAGAAGAAAGTCGTGAGAGTTTGGCGATTGCATTGCAAACCAAACGATTGACAATTTTAGATGACGGCATGTTGTTTGATCGTGCGCTGGAAGCGGTAATTGGTACCTTGCGCGAGCAGCGCACGCTAAATTAGTTTCTCCTCAGATGCTTACCCGGCCTTGCGCCGGGTTTTTTATATCTTGCGCTGTTAAGAGTTTAAATCGCTTCCAACACCACTAATGTTTGCCCCGCCTGCACGCGTGCGCCATCGGCTTTTAACAGGTGGGTGACCTTGCCCGCGCAGGGCGCGGTAATATTAATCTCCATTTTCATGGATTCTAAAATCAGCAACACATCGCCTGCTTTTACTGTTTGTCCAATCTTCACCTGAGTTTGCCAAACACTGCCAGAGACTGAGCTGTCTATGCGAATGGCATCTTCAGGTAAGTCGGTTTCTGTGCTTTCTTCTGCAACTTCTTCCTGCACATAATTAAATTGGCCATCGGCGTGCCAGCGTGCCAGTTCATCATTAAAGGCCTGTTCACGCTGGGCGGTAAAGGCGCTGATGGAGTCCTGATTGGCAGCCAGAAAATCCTGATACTCGCTCAAGCTGAAATGGCTTTCTTCTATCTTGATTGGGTAGCGCCCCTGCGGGAAGTCGCGGCGAATTTGTTGCAGCTCATCGCTGCTCACTTCATAAAAACGAATTTGATCAAAAAAGTTGAGCAACCAAGGTTGTTTAAATTCCTTGGTTTGGCGATAGCGATTCCACATTTGCAATGTGCGCCCGACAAATTGGTAGCCGCCCGGGCCTTCCATACCATAGACACATAAATAAGAGCCGCCGATACCCACGGAGTTTTCGGCTGTCCAGGTGCGCGCCGGATTGTATTTGGTGGTTACCAAACGATGGCGTGGATCAACTGGTGTGGCGACCGGCGCACCCAGATACACATCGCCCAAACCCATCACCAAATAAGAGGCGCTGAACAGAATGTTTTTCACCTCGGCGATGGAATCCAAGCCATTAATGCGGCGAATAAATTCTAAATTGCTCGGGCACCAGGGCGCATTGGCGCGCACTGATTGCATGTATTTTTGAATTGCCAATTGACAGGCTTCGTCATCCCAGCTCAGGGGGATGTGCACAATGCGCGAGGGCACACTCAGTTGCGCTAGCTGCACAATTAATTCGCGCTCAGCGCGTTCAAGGTGGGCTAATAATTTTTCCAGCGATAATTGTTGGCTGTCGTAGTGCAGCTGTAGCGAGCGAATTCCCGGCGTTAATTCACGCAGGCCGGGCAGGGTGTTTTGCTCCAACCATTGCATTAGGGCATGGGCGCGGAAACGCAATTTAATATCCAGTTCCAGCGCGCCATATTCAACCAATAAAAAGTGATCGCCGGCGGCGCGGTAGACAATCTCTTCACCAAATTCAGCTGCCGCCAAGGTTTTTACAATGGGCGAGCTTAATTCACTGGGGCTCTGTACCTCATATTGATGGGATTTCTTTTCTAGCGAACGCAAGGATTGATTTTGTGTTGCTTCAATAGCTACAGCATCCGCAATGCTCACCGGTAAAAAGCGAATTTTATCGCCCGCGCGCACCTGGCCGAGTTTCCAGAGGTCGGCACTGATTACGGTTGCTGGGCAGACAAAACCGCCGAGCGATGGGCCATCTGGGCCGAGAATAACTGGCATGTCGCCGGTAAAATCGACGGTGCCAAAGGCGTAAGCATTGTCGTGAATGTTAGATGGATGCATGCCCGCTTCGCCGCCGGAGCTGCGCGCCCACTCGGGTTTGGGGCCAATCAAACGTACACCGGTGCGGCTGGAGTTGTAGTGCACTTCCCAGTCGGTGGTGAAAAAGGTGTTGATGTCATTGTCGGTGAAAAAATCCGGTGCACCATGGGGGCCGTAAATAACGCGCAACTGCCAGAGATTATTAATCGGTGGTTTTAATTCATCGCTAACTATTGCCGCGTTTATTTCTGCGTTGCAATTATTTGTATCTAGCGCGAGCACATCACCGGCGCGCAATGCACGACCGTTGTGGCCGCCAAATTGACCGAGGGTAAAGGTGGATTTTGAGTTGAGGTAATCCGGGCACTGAATGCCGCCAGCGACACATAAATAGCTGCGCGCCCCTTGATCGGTGATGCGCCCTAATTGCAATTGCTGGCCGGCAGCGACTGAGATAATTTCATAAAGTGGAATTGCACTGCCGTCGAGTTTTGCATCAATCGCAGCGCCGGTTAAGATAATTTTTGTCGCGCAGCCGAACTTTAAGGTTGGCCCTTGCAGCGTAATTTCCAAACCTGCAGCATTTTCATCGTTATTTAACAGGCGATTGCCTAAACGAAATGAATAGCTGTCGAAGGGGCCGGAGGTGGGTACACCTACATGCCAATAACCGGAGCGGCCTGGATAATCTTGAATGGTCGTTTGGGTGCCGCCTTGAATCACATCGATGCGCGCGGGTTGATAGACAAAGCTATTTAAATAGCGAGTGGTCATTTTGCCTTGCACCAGGGTTTGATCCTGTAACAGCGCGCGCAAATAACCAATATTGGTTTCAATTCCGTAAAGATAAGTGTTGTTTAAGGCGCTTGCTAATTGCGCGAGCGCTTGTTCACGATCGCTGCCGTGCACAATAATTTTGGCCAGCATAGGGTCAAAAAACGCCGGTACTTCAATGCCGCTTTCAATCCAGTGATCGATGCGCAGATTGTCATTTGCGGCGGGAAATTCCACTTTGCTCAGCAAGCCTGCGCAAGGCTGGAAATTTAATGCAGGGTCTTCTGCATACACACGCACTTGAATGGCGTGGCCGTTTGGTGTGAGTTGATCGCGCAGTGCTTTGATGTCACCGAGATCACCTGCGGCCTGGCGCAGCATCCACTCGACTAAATCCACACCATAGACTTCTTCGGTAACACCGTGCTCCACTTGCAAGCGGGTATTCACTTCGAGGAAATAAAACTTGTCATCGAGTGAGTCGTAAATAAATTCCACTGTGCCCGCATTGCGATAGCTAACCGATGCTAAAAGTTGCTCTGCAGTGCGCTGCATGGCCTTGCGTTGCGCGTCCGATAAATTTGGCGCGGGGCATTCTTCAACGACTTTCTGGTTGCGCCTTTGGCTGGAGCAATCGCGTTCACCAATGGCTACAGCAGTGCCTTTTCCATCGCCAAACACTTGCACTTCAATATGGCGCGCGGCGGCGATAAATTTTTCTAAAAATACCCCATCGTCGGCAAAATTATTTTTGCCCAAGCGTTTTACCGATTCAAATGCGCCTTCCAGATCGGCTTGGCTATTGCACAATTGCATACCAATACCGCCACCACCGGCGGTGCTTTTCAGCATAACCGGATAGCCGATTGCAGCTGCGGCGGTTACGGCTTCATCGAGACTGGTTAATAAATCTGTGCCGGGGCAGAGCGGAACATTGGCGGCTTGCGCTAGTTCGCGCGCTTTGTGTTTTAAACCAAAGGTAATCATCTGCTCTGCTGTGGGGCCGATAAAAACCACACCAGCTGCTTCGCACTCGGCCACAAAACTGGAATTTTCACTGAGAAAACCATAGCCGGGGTGAATCGCCTGGGCGCCGGTTTGCTGGGCGATGGCGATAATTTTTTTGCGGTCCAAATAAGTTTGCGCGGCTGCACCCTCACCCAAGGAAAAGGCTTCATCGGCAATACGCACATGCAGTGAATCTGCATCTGACTCGGCGTAGACGGCGACGGATTTGATATTGAGTTTTTTCAGGGTGCGGATAATACGAGTGGCAATGGCGCCGCGATTGGCGATAAGCACTTTGGTAAACATAGTCTGCTCCGGCAGGTCGTCCCGCTGGGATTGATTACGACAATGGTCGTCCATTGAAGACATTCAATTTAAATAAAGATTAATTCCAAACAATCACTTCAATCGGTGTCGGGTTGTAGCCATTACAGGGATTGTTCAATTGCGGGCAATTAGAAATCAGCATGACTATATCCATTTTGGCTTTCAACTCGACATATTTTCCCGGTGCGGAAATGCCATCTTCAAAGGTGAGGCCGCCATCGCTGGTAACGGGTACGTTCATAAAAAAATTAATGTTGTGGGTGATGTCGCGTTTGCTAATACCAAATTCCGGGTGCTCGGCAATAGCGAGCATCCAGCTGTCGCGACAGGCGTGCATGCAGCGTTTTTCCAAACTGTAGCGCACGGTATTACTTTCGGTGGCGCAGGCACCGCCGAGGGTGTCGTGGCGGCCACAGGTGTCGGCGACAATTTCCAGCAGCTCATTATTGGCGTTAGACATTAATTTGGTGCCCGCCGTTAAATACAAATTGCCTTGAGTGCGAATAGTGTCCATAGCGCTGTAGCGCTCGCTCGGGTCTTTGGCGTTATAAAATAAAACGTCGGCGGCCTGGTTGCCTTCTAAATCGACAATGCGAAAAGTTTGGCCCTGTTTTATTTCGCCCAGAAAATAATCGCCCGCGGGAACATGGTGTGTTGAAAATGCGGTTTCAGGATGCAAATTGCTTTGAATATGTGACATGTGCGCGCCTCAATTATTTCGCCGATAGGTAATACAGTGCATTATTTTGGAATCCGCGCTGGTTTTCTGCGCGGAAATTTTTGCAGTAGTCATCGTCGCTGACCGGGTCTGCTTCACCTAATTCGATTTTTACTGAGGTGAACGGATAAGTTTCTGATTGGTTGAGCGGGTGCGGGCAGGCGTGCATCACCACGAGCGTATCCATTTCAAAACGCAGGGTGACACTATTACCGGCGCAGCGGTTTTTTGTATCGAGTTGAATGTTGCCTTGGTTATCAGCAATCACTTTACTGAACCAATTGATGTTGGCAGCCATGTCGGCGCGCCCCAAACCGTATTTGGCCAGTTCAACTAAAAAGGCATCGTAACCATTTTGCAGCCATTGATTGTGGTGGCTTTGATAATCGCGCTTGCCCCATTGCTGTTCGACTTGTGCTGCGGTGCTATTGCCGCAAATAGTATCGTGCCAGTTGCCTTCGCCATTAGCAGAGTGGTCTTCAACAATGGAGGCGAAAATTCGCCCCATATCGGAATATAAACAATTGCCGCGTTGCAATTTAAAGGTGTGCTGGCACTTGAGGGTGTCGGGCGCGTTGTAGCGCTCTAATAAATTGCGCGGGTTATAAAACAGCATGCCCACATTGGCGCCGCCTTCGAGATCGGTAATTTTCATTAGGCTGCCGCGGCGCAGTTCCAGTGACCAGTGGCCATTGCCCGGCAGGGTGGTGGTGTACAGCATTTTATTCATGAGTTAAAAATCCCGTGAGTCTTGGACAATGGTTTGTAATTCGGTGGGCACTTCACTTTTGCGGCGAGTAACCGGCAGGTCATAGGTTATGTTCGCACCGTAGGCGCCGGGCGCTTGATTGTCGTGACGCAATTTGTCGAATACCCAGAGGCGGGTGCCCAAATAAAAACCTTCGCTGAGATCGTGGGTCACCATAAATACAGTGAGCTGGTGTTCGCGCCAGAGCTCCAAAATTAATTGGTGCATATCGGCGCGAATACCTGGATCGAGTGCACCGAAAGGTTCGTCGAGCAATAAAATGCGCGGTTGGCGAATCATTGCTTGGGCGATAGCCAAGCGCTGTTTCATCCCGCCGGATAATTCGTGTGGGTAGCGATTAATGGCATGAGTTAAACCAACGGATTCCAGCAGTGCTTTGGCTTCAGCGACGACTTTGCGTTTTTGACTGCCAAACAACTTTCCGAGAAGCGGTGAGTGTTCAAACTCGCGCGCGATAATCACATTTTCCAACACCGTTAAATGGGGGAAGACGGAATACTGTTGAAACACAATGCCGCGCGATTGATCGGGTTCGCTGCGGATAGGTTTGTTATCCAGTAATAGCTCCCCGGAGCTCGGAGATTCCATACCCAACAGCATTTTTAAAAATGTGCTTTTGCCACAGCCGGAGGTGCCTACCATGGTAATAAATTCACCGGCGTTTACGCTTACGTTCATGCGCTCCAGCACTACGTTCTCGCCGTACTTTTTCCACAGGTTTTTTGCCTGAATCATGGGCATAACTTTCGCTCTTTTTTCATAGAGGTATTTTTTATCAAAAGGGATAACGGTCATATCTTGTATTCCGCATTCTTTTGCTTGTCATTTTTGTTCAGCTGCATGGGTTTTATTTGCTAGTTAATTGATAGTGCCATGGAAAACACTTGGTGCTGAGCTTAACTAGGAGCCAATCCACTAAAAAGGCGAGCAGGGTAATCCAGGCTACATAGGGCAGAATCACATCCATCGACATATAGCGACGCACTAAAAATATGCGATAGCCTAAGCCATCGGTTGATGCGATTGCCTCGGCTGCAATTAAAAATAACCAACCGGCGCCGAGTGATAAACGCACTGCATTAATTAAGCGCGGCAGCAGTTGCGGAATTAATACACGCACTAAAATTTGCCAGGTGGATGCACCGAGAGTTTGTGCTTTCACTAATTGTTCGAGAGGAATTTCTTGTGTGCAGCGCTGAATATCGCGCGCAATAAAGGGCGCAACACCGATAACAATTAACGCCACCTTAGACAGTTCGCCTAAGCCAAATACAATAAATAACACCGGCAGCAGCGCCATGGGTGGCACCAGCGAAATAACGGTGAGCAACGGCGCTATAGGGGAATAGAGGGTGGGAATCGCACCGGTTAAGATACCGATGGTGAAACCTAAAATCGCGGCGATAAAAATGCCGAGTGATAAACGATACAAACTGCTGAGTGTATCCTGCCAAAATAAATAGTCGCCACTGCGTTTACTCGGCTCAAAGGCAAGGTTGCTAATTGCATCGCCCATTTGCGCAAAACTCGGTAAGAGTTTGTCGTTAGCATTTTCGGCGAGGCGTGCATCGGAGGCGACTAGATAGACAACAAGCAATAGCGCAAACGGGAGAATGCCCAACAATAACTTGAGTGGTTTGGAGGGCGTTAGATTGATAAGTCTTTTCATGGCATTGCTCTTAATTGGCAGTTGCGTGTAGCGGTCTTGTTATATTTTTTAGTCAAGTGTTCCCAAGCGAGGCTTGGGAACAGGGTTAGAGTGCATTACAGTTTTTTGTCGGCCGCCATTTGCATATAGGTTGGATCAAAACGCAGTTTTACGTTTTTCTTATCACCATACACACCTTTGGGACCTGCTACACCGATAAATCCAGCATCGGGTGCGCCATCGCCTAGCAAGCCGTGATCAAAGGAAAACTCAGCTACTTTTTGCATGGTTTTTAATAATGCATCGCTGTTGATGAGCTCCAGTGCTGAAGCGGGGGTATAGAACATTTTGGTGCTGGCGAGCTGCGCTTCAAAACCGGCGAGGTCAGTACCAGATGCAACGGCCATTGCGGTTTTGGCGGCGGTAGCGGCTTTGTCCGATGCGCTCATCACGCCCATAATTTCGTACCAAGCGCCGACTAATGCTTTGCCGAGTGCAGGATTGGCTTTTAATGTTTCGGTATTAACAATCATCAAATCCATAATTTCACCGGGGATTTGTGATGAATCGAATACTTTGGTGCTATTAGGTTGTGCGAGGATTTCGCTGAGCAGCGGATTCCATGTAGTGACGGCAGTGACATCTTTGGTGCCGTAGACAGCGACCATATCGGCATCGGAGGTGTTGACGACTTTAACATCGGACTCTTTCAGGCCGACTGTTTCCAAACCGCGTGCGAGCAAGTAGTGGGATACACTGAGTTCAACCAGATTGATTTGTTGGCCTTTAATATCCTTCAAGGTTTTGTTGGCGCCTTTAAGCACAACCCCATCATTACCGTTGGAGAAATCGCCCACAATCAGCGCGGTTGAATCCACCCCACCTGCAGCAGGAATAGTGAGGGCATCCATGTTAGTCATCACACAGCCATCAAATTGACCGGCGGTATATTGGTTGATGGATTCGACGTAATCGTTGATTTGCACCACTTCAATTTCGATGCCGTATTTTTTCGCCCATTTGTCGACAATTTTTTGCTCGGCACCATAGCCCCAGGGCATCCAACCAACGTAAATAGACCAGCAGACTTTAAAGGGCTCGGCGGCACTGGCGACAGCGGCAGAAAAGGAGAGTGTAAGAGCGAGTAATAGCTTTGAAAGGCGGGATTGGTGCAACATGAATAACCTCCAGCGGTTTTGGTGACATCGGCGCAAGCAAATGGGAGCACTCTGGCGATTAAGCCATTCCATCTCCCGGGCTTTTATCCCGCCGTGTAACCTCAAGACAGTTACCGGCGTTTAGCCATGTGCCTGCCTTGGGAGGTCGGAAGCTCTCGGACCAGACATCAACTTGATGGTTTCAAGTGACCGGAACCCTAGCCTCCTATTAGTAAAACATTGTGTTTACAGCTTGTTGAATAGCTAAAACCACCCAGAGTGCGAATCAGTTATTACAGGTTACTAATCGCAATATGAGTGCCAATTATTTAATTTGCTGATTTTGTTGGCATTTTTGTGAATTTAGGCGATTGCAGCACGGGTAGGAGTGCCTGATTATGGTGCGCACTGCTGTGCATGGTTGTTTGTTTTGGTGCAAATGACGGTGGAGTTGTTTGTTTGCTGATTGTAATGGACAAGGGGCAACAGCCTTTTAATTTGGTTAGGTGGGCATCTTTCAAGCGAATTGCGTAGATCGTGCTATTTTTAATCTAACTGTGAGCTGGTAGTCGTATTGTCTGGAAGAAATCTCACAAGCTGTTAAGATTGTCGCTCAGGACAACCTACGCAAAAGACTGGTTCATCTAGTCTCTAGGTTTGCAGGCTCTGATTCCTGGCGCGGTTGAAGCGAACCTAGCTTGGTAGGAAAAGGTGCTAGGAAAATGAATTTCATGGAAAAACACGGAATAATTATGCATAACTCAGGCTTACCTGGCTCTGAACCTAACAAGTCCTCTCCGTATTCTGCGGTGGCCATGTCAGAGCAATTGGTCATTCAACATTTAAAGCATTGCCGCGATTTAACACGCGGTTTTGCCTACCGCGTTTTTCCTAATTTTTGGCGCCAGTGGTGCAAACAGGTGTTGGAGATTGCCGAGCAGGCTAAATCCAATAAAGACCAGATTGCCCTCTATGAAACCCAAAATTTGCTGGCAGCGGTCCAGCAGGCCGCCGAACAAGAATTCTGCCAACATCTGGCTAATGGCTTCGTCAAATTCAAAAATAAATCTCTCAATACTTTGACTGGCGAAGAGCGCTTTAGTGGCGATATTCTTTCATTAGTTGAACATTCCGATCTTGAAGAAACTATCGCAATTACCTCTATTACTCATCGCGCCGATAATTTTTTCGCCGAGCATTTGTGGGCATTGCAGCAGCGCTTGGCGCTATTAAATGATGGCGAAAAAATTGATGAGCGCGCAAATCCGGCCAGCCCGGTACAGTTTTGTGAATCCTTGCGCAAACTGCTCGCCAATTTGGATGTCGATGTTAAAACCAAAATTATCGGCTACAAGCTGTTCGATCAGGACGTGATCGGCATGCTCGACGGGCTTTATGATGAGCTGAACGATTACCTGATCCGCCAAAATTTATTGCCCAATCTGCGCTTTGTTCCCGCCAGTGATAAACCCGCTGAGCACAAGCCAGAAGAGAAGACGATGGAGGATGATCCGTTTGAGCGCAATGATCAGCCGGTGGATGAGCAGCAGCAAGCCGAAGAGCAACAGCAGCACCAGCGTCGCGCGAGCGACAAGTTATTAAGTGGCGCGCTCAACCCCAATGATGTTCAGTACCAAAATAGCTTGTTGAATGCGATTCGCCTGTTGCAGACCCATGTTACCCAAGCCCTGCCTGCAATTCAGGCGGCGAACTTCACACCTCAAACCATGACAACAGCGCAAGCGGCGAATAGCCCTGCGATTAATCCTGAACGCGCTCCCGCAACCCCGGCTGTGCCTACCGCGGCGCCAGCTAATTTGCAGGTTTACACCCAGACCCAATTGGTTGGTGTGCTCGAGCAAATGCAGACACAAGCGTTTGACGCAACCCATCAGGCGCTCGCCCATCATGAGTCTGGCCCGGTGCCGATTGTGCCGCAAGCGGTGGCCGATGTCGGGCGCAAAATGATGGAGCAGATCGCCAGCGAGAATGAAAATGGTGCGGTAGAAGCGGGCGATATGCAGACCATCGATTTGGTTGGTATGTTGTTTGAGTACATGCTGTCAGACGATCACTTGCCCGACTCCGTCAAGGCGCTGTTAAGTTATTTACATACCCCTTTCCTGAAAATTGCATTTATCGATAAAGGATTTTTCGAGCAGCCCGAGCACCCGGCTCGTGTGTTGCTTAATAGTCTTGCCGAGGCTGGTGTACGCTGGGTCAGTAACGATGGCAGTGATCAATACGATATTTTCACCAAGATCAAAACAACCGTGTTCCGCTTGCTGCAAGAATTCAAAAATGACGTGCGTATCTTTGCCGAGTTATTAATTGAGTTTAATGCCTATACACTCAATGTGGCGCGTCGTCAGGAATTAATGGAGCGCCGCGCGCTGGAAAAAGCCCAGGGCGAAGAAAAACTGCGTGAAGCTAAAATTCAGGTAAACAATGAGGTGCGCAATCGCACCGATGAGCGCGATATGCCCTCGGCTATCTTGCTGCTGCTGTTGCAGCCATGGTCGGACTATCTCTCTTTTGTGTTGCTGCGTTACGGCGATAAATCCGATAGCTGGACCCGCGCGCTGCAAGTTATCGATGATCTTCTTTGGACGTTGGAACCCAAAACCAATCCGCAAGATAAAACCAGGCAGATGGAATTGCAGGATTCGCTGCTAACCGCGATTGAACGTGGTTTTGAAACGATTGGATACGAACAGGCGAAAGGCCGAAAACTACTTGATGCAGTCATCTCACTCCAGCGAATGGCACTTTTAAGCCGCAAAGCGGAACCAGCTCCTGCACCTATGCGCACCAAGCTGGAATCTCTGGCGGCAGAAAAAGCCGGGCATTCAGTTGCGCATCTGCAACCGGTTTTGCCAGAAGAGGCCAAAATTGTCGATAGTTTGAAAATGGTTGAGTTTGGCACCTGGTTTGAATTTGAGGGCGGTAAACGCTTGAAAGTGGCCTGGTACAACAAAAAGACCCAGCACTATATGTTGGTGGATCAGCAGGGGCGTAAAGTGTCACTTGCGGCAGGACTGCAATTGGCGCGCGATATGCTCGCTGGGCGCGCGCGGATTATCGCCGGCAGCACCAAGCCGTTTTTTGAACGCGCACTGGAAAATATTTATCACACCCTTAATGAACGAGCCGATCATCTTAAAACCGGTAAAGCATCATGACTCACAACTGCTCGCGTGAACATGACAGGGAGTTGGAGCGCCATACAATCAATGGCGATGTCGATGTGTACGACAATTTGCGCGACCAATACATTGGTCGCTTGGTTAATATCCACACTCAGGGGTTGATGATTGTGGGGGATGTGGCAGTCGAGGAGGATCATCTTTATACCCTCGATTTGCACGTGCCTGAGCCGGTCAATGGGCAGATGGTAATCCAGTTGGGCGCCGATTGCCTTTGGGCGCGGGATGCTGACTTATCGGGCAAGCACTGGATTGGTTTTTCTATCATCGACGCCTCGCCTCAGGCAGCTGAGTCGATCCGCGCTCTGGTGGATTTACTTGGCGAAGCTTATTAACAGCTTCGCGCATCCATCACTTGTATTTGCATAACTAGAACAAATCCGTAAACACAATGCCGAGCGCAAGCACTTCCATATCGGTGTTGTAATCAATCAGGCTATGGCCGTAGCCGTTAAAGTATTTAAATTGGCCGCGCAAATTTGCGCTAATTGGAAAGCTCCATGCCAATTCCAGCGCACCTTTATTATCTCCATCCAGATTGTTGCGCAGCATAATGCTGTAAATATCATCGCTGTGTTGATAGGCACCGTTGAATTCAAAATTCCCCATGTAGTCAGATATGTCTGGATTGTCGTCGCCATCCGGGTCGCCCGGATATTCCTGCTCAGGCTCGGGAATGCGATACCAGGGGGTGAGGGAAAATGCGAAATTACCTCGCTCAAATACCGTATTTAGCATCACTCGGTTCCAGCTGCGTGATAACAATCCCCCTTGGCCATTGGATTGGTGGTTCAGCATGACTTCGTTGAGCGCATTGCGAAAACCCAAAATTTCCCAATCGTTGGTGAAACTTAAAATCAATTCGGGTTGATGGTTGCTCTCGCGAAATGGGGCTGAGTCTGAATCGCTATAGACTTGCCACAGCGAGTGATTGGTATAACCCATATAAAGATGGCCGTTATCGCCAAAAATATCTTCGCGGATAAGAATCTTAACGCTCAGTTGGAAGTCAGCCTCGGTTTTGCTCAGGTCACTCAGGGATTTGGAGTCAGTATCCTGATAGGGGGCGACATTGGGGTGGCGGGTATAGCTGACGGGGAAAAAATAATTGCGCTTATGCGGGGTCAACATAAAACGATTGGAGCGGTTGAGAGCTTCCAGCGTCATGCGTTTTCTGAGAACGGGCGTTTGCGGTGCTTCCGCCAGCGTTTGCTCCTCAATTTCTGTAGTGGATATTTTTTCTGCATGCAGCAGCCGACAAGCCTGTTTTAAGTCGGCAACAGTCATCGATTCGGCAGCACTGGCAACTGAGCTTTGCAGGCAATGATTTAATTCGCCATCGGTCATTTCGATGGCTGTGTTGGTATCGGCAAAGGCGGGCAGTGCGGATAACAAAAGCAAACAGCTAGGCCAAGTGTGGCGCATGAGTAGCTTCCCTAGATGGTGGCGGCAAATGAGCCCCATTGTAGGGAGCAGGGTTTAAGAGGCAAGTATTTTCCCGGTATTAATAAGATTGCACCCACACTTCTATATCTTGTTCATGCCACTGAGTTAATAGTTGTACACCCTCATCTACTACCTTCAAATAGACATCGATAATATCGGTAGCCAAGCTGAACAAGCGGCTACTATCGGCATTAATTTGGTGTGGATTGACCACATCGCTCTCCACCATTGAGAGCAAAAACTCCAGTTTGATTTCATAACTTTTGAGTTGGCTGAGCAGGCTGAGGTCGCTATCGAGTAGGCCTTCAAGGCGCTTGGTCTGGTGGCGCAGCTTTTCATTGTTAACTCGTGTGCATTGAATGACGTAGCGCAGTTTGCTGGCAAAGTCTTTGTCGCAATAGCCGAGTGCCGAAGCATAGGTGGCTAGCGCGCGAATGCGGCCTATTTGCTCCGCTACAGCGGGCATTAAACGGGTTGCAAAATGAAGCACTTCCAAATACTTGAAACGATTAGGGTAGTGGATTCCATCGGCGTGGATCACCGCTGTTTCAATCATATCCGGGATGGATTGTGAGGTTGGCTGTTCCAGCTGTTTCCCCAGTGCGGCCACCATCGCCAGTAATTGTTCGATCAGATGGCAGTGCAGCTCGTAATTGTCGATTACCGCATCTTCCTGCCAATCACGGCTAATCGTGAGCCAGGCGTTGCTCAGGTTTTCCTGATCGCGTGGGCTCAGCAGGGCGGAGCTGCGCGCCGAAAAGGCCTGTAGGAGTTGCAGGCGGCGCTCCAACTGGATTTGCAAATGCGCCAACTCCTCGCGGAATTGTTCATTGCCTCCCAAGGTGCCCATGGTCATACCGCGATGGCGTTGCACCGCCTTGATCATGTGAATTAGCTGCTTCGCCAGTGTAAGTGCATCAAGTCGTTGCTGGTATTGTTCGCAAAACAGGGCGAATTGCTGCGAGCCCTTGCTGCCTGATGGTGCACTTGTGAGTGGTGCGTGTATTTTGATGGTGCCTGTTGCCATTATCTATACCGTTTTTCTCATGAAATCGCCTGCATTTCGCTGCATTTTGGCGCTTTAGAAAACCAATGGTTAAGTTGCTGGAGAAATCATCGCAACAGACGTGCCAGTTAGAATTTCCATGTGTTGCATGGGTGATAATCCTTGCGCAGATAAAATCAGCTGCTTAAGATCCATTCTGAATTAATATGATAATAATGCTGGCGTTGGTCGTCAGGCCATTTGCCCGGAGTTGAGATACATGCAAGCTACACCTGTTAGTCATATTGTCATTGCTGGCGGCGGTACCGCAGGTTGGATGACAGCAGCCTATTTGGCGCGTTGGTTGGATGGCGTCGATATCTGCGTCACCTTGGTTGAATCGGAACTAATCGGCACAGTCGGGGTGGGTGAAGCAACCGTGCCCGGCATTCGCCAATTCATCAAGCATCTTGAAGTTAAAGAGAGCGAATTCATCAAGGCAACCAATGCAACGTTTAAGCTTGGCATTCACTTCGAGGGTTGGGCGGCGCCTGAGCAGTCTTTTTTCCACCCGTTTGCTGGCTATGGCGTGGACTTGGAAGATCGCCCGTTTTATAAAAGCTGGTGGTCGGCAAAGGCGCAGGGTTATAGGGCGGAGCTGGACGAATTTTGCTTGTGCACTCAGCTGGCCAAGGCCGGAAAGTTTGCCCAGCCCAGTTTTGATTCGGCGAGTCGTTTGGCCTGGTACAACTATGCCTATCACTTTGATGCATCGCTCTTTGCCAAATACCTGCGCGGTTATGCTGAACAGCGTCAGGTTAAGCGGGTTGAAGGCAAAATCAGTCAGGTTCATCTCAATCCAGATAGTGGTTGCATTCAGTCGCTGGAGTTGGAGTCAGGCGTTTGTGTTGAAGGCGATTTATTTGTCGACTGTTCTGGCTTTAATGCGCTCTTGATTGAGAAGGCGTTGGGGGTGGCGTATGAAGATTGGAGCCATTGGCTGCCCTGCGATTCGGCGCTTGCCGTGCAGACCCGCAGTAATATCGCACCCGACCCCTTTACCCGCTCAATTGCCCGCAGCGCGGGTTGGCAATGGCATATCCCACTGCAACATCGCGCGGGCAATGGTTATGTTTATTCCAGCCAACACATTACTCATGATCAGGCGCGCCACGAGCTTCTATCCAATCTGCGCGGCGAGCCAGTGACTGATCCGCGATTGATTCGTTTTACCACGGGGATTCGCACGGAGTTCTGGCATAAAAACTGTGTTGCGATTGGCTTGTCCAGCGGTTTTTTGGAGCCATTGGAGTCCACCAGCATTTCCCTTATCCAAACGGGGATTAACAAATTGGCCGGTTTTCTGGTCAATTTTGAAATTCAGGCCAAACATGTAGCCGAGGCCAATCGTCTCAACCGCTTGGAATACGAACGTATTCGCGACTTCATCATTCTGCATTACGCGCTCAACGGGCGCTCGGAGCCTCTTTGGCAGCAGGTGCGAGCCATGCCTATTCCCGCAACTTTGGCTGAAAAGGTTGAAATTTTTACGGCGACTGGCGATATCCATCTTTTGGAGCAGGAGTCTTTTGTGGAAGGGAGTTGGGTCAGTATGTTCTATGGTTTTGGGCTGAATCCGCGGGATGCGGGAGCGGTGCAGGATGCGCAAAAGCTGCAGTTGCTCATGGATAAAATGCGCAGTGCAGTTTATCAGGGCGCTCAGTACGCTCTCTCTCATCAAGAGTTTTTAAAAACCCTGTCGTAATCCCCAATCGGGGCTACGGCTCCGATCACTCCCCCTCCGCTTCTGCTTCCCGCTATTTTCCGGCACTTCTCTATTTTCCTGCCTTTTAACTCTGCTCAGCTTTGTCGTGTGTTTCCTTTTGTAGCATGAAGATTCAATCTTTTTTATTGCGGGTGATAAGTCTTGCACAGATAAAAACATTGACTTAAGATTAATCGAAATAGTCATATATACCATATTAAACTAATAAAATTTACGTCTATGAAAATGCCATCCTTACAGATCAGCACTCTTTTGACGCACGGCTTAAACGCTTTGGTCGTGATGCTATCTGTGCACTGGTCAGCTGCTCATGCTGAACCTGCGCCGGTTGCGACGCCCTTGTCGATTCGCTTTGATCGTCCTGCGAGCGATTGGGAAAGTGAGGGTTTGCCGATTGGCAATGGCGCAATGGGGGCGGTAATTGCGGGCGGCCTGAGTCGCGACCTGATTCAATTTAATGAAAAAACCTTATGGACTGGCGGCCCGGGAGCGGAGGGATATGATTTTGGAATCCCTGCCGAATCTCAGGCAAAAGCGCTGGCAGAAGTTCGCGCAGGCATTGCCGAAAAAGGCTCGATCACTCCGGAGCGTGCCGCTGAATTGCTGGGGCGAAAAATCACGGCTTATGGCGACTATCAAACATTTGGCGATCTCATTATTGATTCGCCAATAAATGACAGCGATGTCATTGCTTATCGCCGCGAGCTATCGCTGGATGATGCGCAAGTCACGGTGAGTTTTACTCTTAACGGGGTGAATTATCGCCGCGAGTATTTCGCCAGTTATCCCGATGGGGTGATCGCCATAAAACTCAGTGCCGATCAGCCGGGCAGTATTTCTATCGCAACGAGTATTGCCGTGCCCGACAATCGCTCATTTACGCAGAACATAGAAACGGGGCGGTTGACAGCGACAGGGCAACTCAACAGCAATCAATTGGCTTATGAGATGCAAGTGCAAGTTTTGCCGCAGGGCGGTGTGTTAACAATAATCGACAATAAAAAAATACAAATTACCAACGCCGATTCAGTGGTGATTTTGTTAGCGGCGGGAACCAACTATGCGCAGCGCTATCCCCACTATCGCGGCGCGCATCCACATCAAAAAGTACAGCAAATACTAGATGCCGCCGCCACAAAAAGTTTTGCGCAATTACAAGCGGCGCACCGCCAGGATTATCAACGTCTGTTTAACCGCGTTACATTAAATATTGGCCAAGGTGCCAGCGATACATCTACACCGCAGCTATTAGCCAACTATAAAAAAGGCAATAGCGTATGGGATCGCAGCCTTGAGGCGACTTATTTTCAATTTGGTCGTTATTTGTTAATTGCCTCCTCACGCGCTGGTTCACTGCCCGCCACCTTGCAAGGTGTTTGGAATAACTCCACTACGCCGCCCTGGAATGCCGACTATCACGTCAATATCAATTTGCAGATGAATTATTGGCTGGCAGAGACCACCAACTTGCCAGAGTTGATGAGCCCTTATTTTGATTTTGTCGATAGTTTGGTTGAACCGGGAAAAATCTCTGCCCAGAAAATTGCCGGCGTTAAAAAAGGCTGGACGCTTTTTTTAAATACCAATGTCTGGGGTTTTACCGGCGTGATCGATTGGCCAACTGCTTTCTGGCAGCCGGAAGCTGCCGCCTGGTTAGCGCAACATTATTACGAGCACTATGTGTTTTCGGGTGATGAAAAATTCCTGCGTGAGCGCGCTTATCCCTTAATGAAAAGTGCTACAGAGTTTTGGTTGGAGTTTTTAATTAAAGATCCGCGCGACGGCAAATGGATCGTCTCGCCCAGTTTTTCCCCGGAGCAGGGCGGCTTTACTAACGGCGCGGCCATGAGCCAGCAAATTGTGTTTGATTTGTTGCGCAACACCTATGAAGCAGCACAAGTGGTTGGTGATAAAACATTCGCGCAACAAGTGCAAAAAAAATTAACCCATCTGGATGCGGGTTTACGCATCGGTTCATGGGGACAATTGCAAGAGTGGAAAGAAGATGTTGATGATCCTAAAAATGATCATCGCCATATCTCACACTTATTTGCCTTGCATCCCGGCACGCGAATTAACGTACACAAAGATCCGCAATTATTACAAGCGGCGCGCACCACACTTAACGCGCGCGGTGATGGTGGTACTGGTTGGTCGCAAGCCTGGAAAGTCAATATGTGGGCGCGCGCGCTAGATGGCGACCGTGCATACAAAGTGTTGGGCGAACAACTGCAGTGCAGCACGCTGAGTAATTTATGGGATAACCACCCGCCGTTTCAAATCGATGGCAATTTTGGCGCGGTTGCCGGTATTGCCGAAATGTTATTGCAAAGTCACAACGGTGAATTGCATTTCCTTCCTGCATTGCCCAGCGCGTGGGCGACGGGTTCGGTAACCGGATTGCGCGCACGCGGCGGTATCACTGTGGATATGAATTGGGCGAAGGGGCAGTTAATCAGCGCTCGCATCCACACCACACGCCCGGGAGAAATTAATTTAAGAACCCAATTACAGGCAGAAAAATATTCTCTGACTGTAACGCAAGCTGGTGCCGCTGTCGCACTAAAACGCAAGGGCACCAATGGGAGCTTTAGCGCAAAAGGAGAAAGCACATATCTCTTAAATGTTGGCAAATAAAAAAACAGCAAGAGATAACTTTAGGGGTAGTTCAATAATTCTAACTGGAGAACATCATGACAACTAACAATAAGCCTGACCACAAAAAAACCTTTCTAAAAAAACAACTGCCAATGTATATCAAAATGGCCTCAAGCCTTTCATTGGTTGTTAGCACTATGGGTATGGCTACCCATGTGTTGGCGCAAGACACAGCCGATGAACAAGTCGAAGAAGTAATTGTGACTGGCCAGCGTGCGAGTATTCAATCAGCGCAAGACATTAAACGAAACTCTTCCACTATTGTGGATTCAATCGTCGCAGAAGATATTGGTAAGTTGCCTGATCGCAGTGTCACTGAAGCGTTACAGCGCGTTCCCGGTGTCACGGTGGGCCGCTATACCAATAACGATGCCGAACACCCTGCAGCAGAAGGCAGCGGCGTGGCAGTGCGCGGTTTATCGCAAGTTCGCGCTGAACTAAATGGTCGCGATGTATTTTCTGCCGCAAGTGGTCGTGGCCTTAGCTTTGAAGATGTTCCAGCAGAATTAATGTACGCGGTTGACACTTATAAAAGTCCATCGGCCGATATGATTGAAGGTGGTTTGGGCGGCACTGTAAATCTGCGCACGCGTATGCCATTTGATTCCGATGGCCAGTTGGTTAGTCTTTCTGCAAAAGCGAATAGAGGTGATCAATTAAAAGAAACCAACGGCGAATATTCTGGTTTGTACAGCAACCGTTGGGAAACAGATTTGGGTGAATTTGGTATTTTGGTAAATGCCTCTACTTCGGAATTGGCAAGTCGCTCGGATCAGGTCTACAGCCGCGCATTTTTGCCACGCAATATTAATGGAAAAAATGTTTGGGTATCTAAAGGTGTAGATTGGCGTCGCAACGATTATGAAAGTACACGTGAAGGTGGTTACCTCGCATTGCAATGGGCGCCTAACGATGCCACTGAACTTTATTTCACTGCATTCCAGAGTAAACACGATACAGTTTATGATGAAAATGCTTTCTTCCTGGAAGGCGCTAATGGCGATCAAGCTCTGCTTCCTACCGCTGCAGATGATTGGGTTTACGATGCCAATGGCGCTATGCAATCCGGCACGGTGACAGTTGCCAATCCTGCGCAATGGGGCTTGGATTTTGGCACCAGTACACGTTGGGCAAACAACGTATCTACAACAACGGATTATTCTGCCGGTATCAAGTGGTCGCCAGATGATCATTGGAAATTTTCCGCCGATGTGCAATATGTAAAAGCTGAAGCCGATGTGGACGATTACACATTAGGTTTGAAAGTTATTCCAGAAAAAGGTTATATGGATGGGATTGGTACCGAGACACCATCCATCCTGCTAGATTCGAATTACATGGCAAATTTTTCGAACTACAGTTTGGGTCAGGAAATGACTCATTTCGAACGCAACCAAGCTGAAGCAAAAACGGGTCGGTTTGATGCTGAATATGATTTTGATGGTGCAGTTATCAAATCAGTTAAAGCGGGTATGAGATTTTCCGAAAAAACCGCAGACAATATAGATACTGGATATGACTGGAATACACGTTACGCAACTTGGTTTACCAAGTTAGACTGGAGTGGCTATGACAAAACCAATTTGCCGCGAGTTAATGCGGATGAAGCTGCAAAATATTTAAATCTATATTCTTTCGGCAATTTTCAGCGTGGAGATGTTGCGGTTCCTGCCGCAGGTTATTTATATTCCAGCGCCGCAGTAAAAGATTTTGTTGCAACTACTAATGCAATTAATGGCGATCGCGCTACGACCTGTGCGAATTATCAATCATGGATTTGTGATGCGATATATCCAGATGCAGACCGTTTGGCCAATCCAGGTTATGTGAATACTCAAGAGGAAACTACCACAGCAGCTTATGCATTGGTCAATTATGGTTTTGATGACCTGTCCATGCCAATCGATGGTAACGTGGGTGTGCGTATAGTTCAAACTGATAGTTTGGCCGTGGGTAGTTTGGTTGTTAATCAATTGGCGGCATTGGGCATTCCGTCAAGCACAGAAGAGTTTGAGGCAAGAACAAATAAAACTCATGTGCTGCCCAGCTTTAATTTACGCTTGCGTGCAACCGATGATCTCTACATTCGTTTTGCAGCATCGAAAGCCATTTGGGCTCCATCATTCAAAGACAAACAAGCGCGGATAACACTGGCAAACTCGGTAAAAGATGGAGTCACAACTGCTACCAGTATTAATGATTACAAATTCACCTTAACTCAAGATACCAATCCTTATCTGGAGCCAATGACTGCTAATCAATTTGACCTTTCTGCAGAATGGTATTTTGATGATCACGGTGGTATGGCTCACTTCGCGGTATTTAAGAAAGACGTTAAAGGTTTCTTCCGTCGCGGGGCAACACCATTTTCATTCGATGCGGTGGGGGCAACTGTTGGCGGTGAGGCCACATGGCTGGCAAATATTGGTTCCGGTGACATAAACGGTGCCGAGATTGGTGTTAGTAAATTTTTCGATTCGCTGCCAGCGCCTTTCGATGGTTTAGGCCTGCAAGCCAACTACACCTACATTGATAGTAAAGCCGATATTCCGTTGCCAGTTCAAGATCCCAGTAAGCCGACGGTGGGTGGTGCGGCGCCAATAGACACAGATCATTCGACCTATGGAAATTTACCAATTGATCAGTTGTCCAAAAATGCGTTCAACCTTGTTGGCATGTATGAAAAAGGTGGTTTCTCTGCGCGCTTGGCGTATTCATGGCGCAGTAAGTATCTGATCACTTGGGGGGGCAATGGTTTTGACCCAGACTTTAACTTCTGCCAAGGCACATCAACAGATTGTGGTAAAGCTCGCTTGCCGGTGTACAACGACGACTACGGCCAACTGGATGCGTCAGTCAGTTATACCTTCCTCGATAATTACACAGTGACGGCGGAAGCCACTAATTTGTTGAAAGAGAAAACGGTGGGAATTATTGACCAAAATGGTGCGGGCGATCACGTTGCTTACTCCTATGCTCAAGATGCCCGTTTTGCAGTGGGCATTCGTGCTAAATTTTAATTAGTGCTATGAAGTTCTGCCCTGCATCGCTTTAGCGATGCAGGGCATTTTAGTTTTTACCTGCCACGAAATTCCAAGAAAAATCAGCTTGAGGCTTCACCTATGAGATTTCCCACTCAATTGTTTAAAAAACTAGTGCCGTTAATGGCGATTATTTTTATGCATCAGCTACAAGCGAGCGAGTTGCCGCAACTGGTAACAAACAACGGCAAACACGCCCTCATGGTAGATGGTGCGCCTTTTATTATGCTGGGTGCACAAACAAATAATTCCAGTAATTATCCTGCTGCACTTAAGGATGTGTGGCCAACAGTGGAAAAAATGGGTGCTAATACCCTGAGTATTCCGGTTGCTTGGGAGCAAATTGAACCAGAAGAGGGGCGCTTTGATTTTTCTTATTTGGACGTACTGTTAAAAGAAGCGCGCCAGCATAAAGTAAAAGTTGTTTTGCTGTGGTTCGCCACGTGGAAAAACAACGCGCCACATTATGCCCCTGCATGGGTAAAGTTGGATAACAAACGTTTCCCGCGTGTAGTAAAACAATACGGCGACACCTTGAATTCACTTTCGCCACTGGGAAAAAATACGCTAGAGGCCGATAAAAAAGCATTTATTGAGCTGATGAAATATTTGGCCAAACGCGATAAAGATCACACCGTGATTATGGTGCAGGTGCAAAATGAAGTGGGCACCTATGGTTCTGCGCGGGATTATTCCGCTATGGCGCAACAACAGTTTGCGGCACCGGTGCCCACTGATCTAATCGAATCATTGAAATTAAAATCCGGCAGCTGGGCACAAGTCTTTGGTAAAGATGCCGACGAATTTTTTCACGCCTATTACATCGCCAAATACTGCAATGAAATCACGGCGGCCGGTAAGGCAATCAAAAATTTACCCATGTACGTGAATGTGGCACTGCGCAACCCATACAATCCGGGATTGCCGGGGCAATATTCCAGTGGTGGTGGCACGGATAACGTAATGCATATTTGGAAAGCGGCTGCACCAGCAATTGATTTAATCGCGCCAGACATTTATTTCCGTGATTACAAAACCGCGAGCAAAGTATTGGATCTTTATGCACGTCCCGATAACGCATTGTTTGTGGCGGAAATCGGCAGCGCGCAACCTTACGTTCGCTACTTTTTTCCAACCTTGGGCAAGGGGGGTATTGGCTTTTCCCCGTTTGGTATGGACGATACCGCCTACACAAACTACCCACTTGGTGCGCAAAATTTAAATGATGAAACCATCGAAAACTTTGCTCAGGTTTATCGTTTGGTATCACCTATGATGCGTGAATGGGCCAAGTTAAGTTATGAAAGTAATGTATGGGGCGTCGCTGAACCGCTGGATACAGCAACCGACACACAAAAGGTTTGGAATGCTGAGGCAACACCAGAAGAAAAAGAGCAGCAGGTTAAAGATCGCGCTGCCGCACTAACCCAGCATTTGGATCTGGGCTTGTGGGATGCGGAGGTCACTTACGGTCGCCCTATGTTTTGGATTGATCCGCCCAAGGGTAATACACCTGCATCAGGCGGTGCATTAATCGCCCAGTTAAGTGAAAACGAATATTTAATTACCGCGTATAACGCGCGTGTAGAAATTAAACCGTCTGCGGAATTGGCTAATAAAAAAACTATGATCCTACGAGCGGAAGAGGGGCATTTTTCATCTGATGATGGCAAGAACAGTAAATGGATTATGCATCGCGTGTGGAATGGTGACCAAACCGACTGGGGTCTGAATTTTCCCAATCGTCCATTATTGCTGCGTATAAAAATGGCGACTTACGAGACCAATAATTAATCACTCCAGCCCCCTTTGAATAATAGGTTTAGGGGGCGATTCAAAAAATTTACATCGCAAAACGAGGAAATAAAAATGCTATTTGCATTAAAACGGCTTTCAAGCAAAGCCATGATTACATTCTGCCTCATCGGAGTAGCTGCTATTGCGCTCTTACAGGGCTGCTCTAAACAATCGGGCAGTGAGAGCAGCGCAGAAAATTCCGCTCCTGCCAAACAAATGGAATATGCCCCTGAAGTGGATGTAACGCCCGATGGCGTGGTGTTAACTCTGCATGATGGCCGTGTTAAAAAAGTGCGTCTGCAAGTTATCAGCGAGAAAATTATTAGAGTAACCGCGTTGCCCGGTGACGATTTTTCTGTGTTGCCTGAATCGATTCAAGTTGTCGCCAACGCGGTAGGTAAAGTGCCATTTAGTACTGAGCAGGATAAAGAATCGCTCATATTAAAAACTACCCAGCTTGCTGCCGAATTATCGTTGAAATATGGCACGGTAAAATTCCGCAATGCCAAAGGCGAGGTGCTACTAAAAGAAGAAAATCGCGGCAGCTTCACCGAGGTGACCGCTGATCCAATCAAGCCTGATGCAGATTCATTTGCGATTCGCCAGGAATTTAATCGCGGTACAGACGAGGGCTTTTTCGGTTTAGGGCAGCATCAAAACGGCCAAGTAAACTATGCGGGCGAAAATGTTGAACTCACTACATATAATTTGGTGATTTCAATTCCATTTGTGGTCTCTAGCCGCGATTACGGTGTCTTGTGGGATAACAACTCAGTAACTCGCTTTGGTGACCCGCGCGAAACCCAACCACTGAATGCATCACTCAAGTTATTTGATGCAGAAGGCAAAGAGGGTGGTATGACTGCGCGCTACTACGATGGTGATAAATTATTGCTCACCCGCGTAGAGGCCGATTTGAACTACCAATTCTTTAGCAACAACAGCGTGCGCGAATTTCCTTTCCCCGATGAAGTGAAAGATGCAAAAGACCTGCGCATCGAATGGGAAGGCAGTATCCAATCCGATGAGCCGGGCACGCACCATTTCAAAATGTATAACTCCGGTTATGCAAAACTCTATGTGGATGGTCAGTTAGCGCTGGATCGTTGGCGTTTGAACTGGAACCCCTGGTACCACACCTACAATATGGACATGAAAGCAGGCGAGAAAAAAGCCATCAAAGTGGATTGGACAGTGAGTGGTGGTTTCTTCCGTTTAACGCATCTTGACCCTCTGCCAGTAGAAGAGCAGGGCGAATTGTCGCTTGCGTCTGACACGGGCAAAGCCATCGACTACTACTTTGTGGTTGGCGATAACAAAGATGACGTAGTCGCGGGTTACCGTCACTTAACTGGTAAAGCAGTGATGTTGCCAAAATGGGTCTATGGTTTCTGGCAGAGCCGCGAGCGCTATAAAAATCAGGACGAAATCGTTAACACTTTTAAATACTATCGCGAGAAAAAAATCCCTATCGATAACATCGTATTGGATTGGTCTTACTGGCCGGAAAATGCCTGGGGCAGTCATGACTTTGATAAAAAGCACTTCCCTGATCCAAAAGCCATGACCGATAAAATCCATGCAATGAACGGCAATATTATGATTTCCGTCTGGCCAAAATTTTATCCCACAACCGAAACCTATAAAGAGTTGAATGATAAAGGCTATATGTTCAACAAAAATATCGAAGAAGGTAATGTGGATTGGATTGGCAAAGGCTACCCCAACGCGTTTTACGATCCGTACCCGAAAGAAGCGCAAGAAATTTTTTGGAAACAGCTGAACGAAAAAATTAAATCCAAAGGCTTCGATGCCTGGTGGTTAGATGCAGCCGAGCCGGATATTCACTCAAACTTGTCATTCACCAAGCGCAAAGAATTAATGAGCCGCGAAGGTGGTATTGCTTCAGGTGCAGAGAATTTCAACTCCTATGCCATTCCAAATGCAACTGCGGTGTATAACGGTGAGCGTGAAACCAGCCCCGAGAAGCGTTCATTTATTTTGACTCGCTCAGGCTTCGGCGGCATTCAGCGTACTGGCTCTGCTATCTGGAGTGGCGATACTTCGTCAGATTGGGATAACTTGAAAGACCAGGTTGCTGCAGGTGTAAGCACGGGTATTGCCGGTATGCCTAACTGGAGTTTTGATATAGGCGGATTTACCCCGGAAGATAAATATCGCTGGGGCCATAAAACCGGCGGCGAAGTATTTAACATCCGCGATCTAAAACCCGAATTGGTTGCAGATTGGCAAGAGCTAAATGTGCGCTGGTTTCAATTCGGCGCCTTTGTGCCATTGTTTCGTTCGCATGGACAATATCCTTACCGCGAAATTTTTAGTCTCGCGGATGAAGGCACCGAGGTGTACAACACGCTCGAAAATTACATTAAATTGCGCTACCGCTTAATGCCTTACATCTACACCCTGGCGGGCGATACCTATCACAAAGACGGCACAATTATGCGCCCCTTGGTAATGGACTTCCCTGAAGATAAAAACGGTTGGAACATCAATACCCAGTACATGTTTGGCCCCTCGATTTTGGTCAACCCTGTCTATAAAAACAAAGCGCGTTCACGTGAGATCTATTTGCCTGCGGGCAGCGATTGGTACAACTTCTACACCGGTGAAAAGTTAAGCGGCGGTCAAACCATTACCGCTGCTGCACCCTTGTCGCAAATGCCGCTGTTTGTAAAAGCGGGCGCAATTATTCCAACCGGTGCCGCGATTCAACACGTGGATGAAGGTTTGAATACACCCTTAACCTTGAACATCTACACAGGTGCAAACGGCAGTTTCGAGATTTACGAAGACGATGGCCGTTCAACCAAATACGAGCAAGGCGAGTGGGCACGCATTCCCGTTAGCTACGATGATGCCACCGGCACAGTCACCATTGGCGACCGAATCGGCAGCTTCACCGGTATGGCCAACGAGCGCAGTATTAGTGTTCGCTTTATCAGCGGCGCATCGAAAGATGCCGCGAATTTCGATGCAGGCGTGCAAGGCACTATCACTTATTCCGGCAAAGCAGTAACCATAAAAATGGAAAAGTAATTCGCGTTTGGTTAGCGAAAAAACCCGGTCATTGAAAAATGATCGGGCTTTTTTTTTGGTGGGTAAAAACGATTTTTGGCAGTAGTTTGAGTGCGCAAGGCTGAACAGCCGCAGGCCATTTAATTGGCAATCAGGTGCGATTGGGTGTTATTGTGGCGACCTACTGAATATTTTTCCTTTCTCGTCTGAGCTTCCATTTTGGCTCTTCCGACTATGGTCAAGCATTCTTGACCATTCCTTTACAGAATTTTTGCATTGATGAATTAAACCATTGTGAAGGCGGTGGTTAAAAAACCGGTGAAGTTTGCATCGCATAAATAGCGCATTGAACCAAACCCGCGTGGTTGTCGTAATGGCCAGTTAATTCATTAACAGAAAATCACTATGTTCTCCTTCTTAAAAAAAACCGCTTAAAGAAATGTTCAGTATGTAGGGCTCTTTTTGGACTAACCTAGCGTTATTATCTTCAGTAAGTAAGCTGTTCATGCTAAAAATAGGTTTTAAAGCCTAGAGCAATTACATCATCACTTTGTAGATCAAAGGGTAACTTACCTGATGAATAACTCACGAATAGACCATTTGGATTTGATAGGCTAAATGTTCGCAGATTGTAAGAATCGAGGTCGGCATTTTTAACTATATCTGAGGGATCTAGTTCACTGTAGAGACGATAATTCGCTGTGAAAACCACAATTCGATCGTAAAAAGTACCTAGCGGAACCCATGCTGATATTTCACCAGAAAAGCGATAGTAAGAAGAGTTGTCCCCTGCCTGAGCGCGAGGGGTATCATCATTAGGGTCAATTCTATCAATAGCCAATCGCAATGACGGGGTCACTTTGAGTAAGCCTGCCCATGAGTGTGTGCCCCAGTCTTCATATTGCCCATAGAAATAGGCACCGAAGGTCGATTGTTTGGCTTTAAACTTTTGATCTGTTTCATAGCCTGCTTCCAAGCCTCCCTTCAAATATTGAAACGAAGTAAGGAAGTCGCTGGTAGAGTCAAGCAGAGCGTAAATATTTTCTTCCGCCTTTTGACAGTCTGGTGTGACAACTGCTGTTTCATAGTCACAGGCAGCATCAACCAATGCCATCTTAGTTATTGCGTCCTGAAATACTGTTGGCTGCATGGGAATTCTGGTGCTGTAAGACTGGGATAAAGTTAATTTAGTTTCCAAAAAATTTCTAGGATTACTATCTGAATCTTCAGTTATAGTGCCGGAGGCTTTAAAGCTACCTTCCCGCTCAATAACATAATCAGTGGTACTCTTAATTTCATCTCCTTTGAAAAAGGAGTGATCAATATTGTAAGTAAGACCCAGTACTGTCTCATTGTTCTTGTCGGATTCCAGCGATTTGAACTCGAAACCAAAAGGGGTCTTGTTCCCTATCCATTTGTTAAGGGCGCTGTTTAAAAATTCCGGTTTTTTTAATTCTTTACTGGCGGTTATTTTTAGATTTTCTTTATCACAATTGTTTCCTGTGATTGATTGGGAAACGCAAATTATAACTTCATTGCATAAAGAAACAGGAAGTCTTTCCAGTTCTTTTTCGCATTTTTGTTTTGGCCCTTCTTTTTCAATATATTTTTCTATTATGATTTTTGATATGTCGTTTTCATCTGTATCTTGAGCTTGAGATTCTCCGCTTGAGACTGCAAAAAGTGCAATACACGAAAATGCAAATACTGACTTCATTACAGTTCTCCTCTGAATTTATAGGCTTCATCAACAGGATCGCCGAGATCCGCCAAAGTTTTTCCTTGATCATTAAGTATGCTTTCCATGCTGCTGATTGCCGAAATTCTTTTGAATCCATTCGAATAGACGGCACCAAATAAAGCAGTGAAAACTTGATCCAGCTTTCTGGCATGAGATTCAACTTTCTCTTGTCTGACTGTGGCTGAATCCCCCGCAACGAAACCAATCAAAAAATCAGTTGACCAATTGCCGACTGTTTCAAAGTTTTTTCTTTTAACATTGTGATTCCATTTTTCAAAGGAATATAGTGCTGCATGCGCTGTATTGTTGCTATTCCAAGACATAACTCATCTCCTTAATTAGAGTATCTATATTTTTTAAAGGCTATATTTTTTTCAAAAAAATTTTTGACTATCACAAACTTATTGATTGTGAAGGTAAATCTGCTGCTGCCTTCGATCCTAGGATACTTGCTGGTTGCCGAAAATAGCCCCAAAGAGCCATTTTTATAGTTCGTTACACCAAACAATCCATCACACACCTCACCACCAGTTGCCCAACATTCTTGCAGTTGGATTTTTTGAAGATGTTTTTGCGATGATTTTTCACCGTGTTTACGGCAATAAAAAGTTTTTCGGCGATTTCTTTGCTGGTAAAACCGTCGGCCATTAATTGGATGATTTGTTTTTCGCGTTTGCTGAGGGCGGGAGTGCTTGATGCTGGTGCGGGTGTGTCGTTTAAAACGTCCATGTTGAGATAAGATGGTTCACCGAACATACCTATAGCTGATACTTTAAAATTATTTTTATTGGTTAAATGGTTTAGGTTGGTGTGGATGTTGAGGGATTTGGCAATGCGTCCATGTTCGTCGGTGGTGAGGATGATGGCTTGGTGATTGAATAGTTGATAGCTGCCATCGGCGGTTCGGAAACGGAAACAATAAGAGGTTTTGTATTTTTTGACTTTGTCTGGCCCCAGGCCGCCGATGATATCAAATACTTTGGCTTCGGCGCGGGCGACAAAATCCATATCGTCAGGGTGCATTTGATCGAGAATATCCTGAAAGCTGGTGGTTTCAGGGTTTAGCCCGTGAATACCTTCGACCAAAGGGCTCATGTATTTTATTGAAAAGTCAAAAAAATCAACGATGTAAAAATAGTAAGGACCGGCACTAAAGGCGGATGAAATTAGCTCATCCAGTTGGAACTTATCAAGGGCAATATCTTTTTGGGTGATGAGGTCTTGCGAATTTTTCCATACGTTATGTAGCAGTTGCGTATTTGGTTTCATATTGTTTTTCCCTATCGTGACGGACAACAACAATAAAACAGCGACAGACCAGATTGATCTTATACTTTTTCGTTGATTTGGCAATTAGTAGCAAACCCTATGGGGCATAGCTATTACTCGTTATTACAGGGGTGATGTTAATTAATGCGAAAGGGGGGACGCGCTAGTTAATTGGCAATAGGGTGCAGTTGGGTGTTATTGTGGCGGCCTACTGAATATTTTTCCTTTCTCGTCTGAGCGTCCGTTTTGGCTCTTCCGACTATGGTCAAGCATTCTTGACCATTCCTTTTAAGCTTGTTGTGCGCCGCGCGCCTGAGAGCTTAACGCCAGAGCCAAGCTTATGTCGGAAAAATTGCACGTTAATGAGCCTGCCGGGCTTATGGTGTTTCTCAGTGAACAACTGCAGGGTTGGGCGCGCAGTAAAATTAAACAGCGCTTGCAAACTGGTTGTGTCAGTGTAAACGGTTCATCCACTACCCAGCACGATTACGCGCTTAATGCAGGTGATTTGGTAGAGGTTGGCGCAACCGCTAAAACAGCCAATAGCTCCCCATCACAATTGGAAATTTTATATTCAGATCGCGATGTGATTGCGATAAATAAACCCGCGGGTTTGTTATCCGTAGGCAACCCCAAAGAAACGCAACAACACGCGCTGGCTATTTTGCGCAAGCAATTATCCCACCGCACGCAAGCCATAAAATTATGGCCAGTAAACCGGATTGATCGCGACACTTCTGGCGTTTTGTTATTCGCCACTTCACGGGAAATGCGTGAAGCGGTGATGGACAAATGGGATCAAGCCGAAAAAACCTATTTAGCGATTGTAGAAGGCTGCCCAACCCCCGCGCAGGGAACCATTGATCAACCCCTGCGTTTGGATGAGGTGGAATATCGCATGTACGTAGGCGCACATCCTGATGCAAAACTTGCCATCACCCATTACAAAACCGAGCGTACCAGTAATGCGCGCACGCTATTGCAAGTACAAATCGACACGGGTCGTCAGCATCAAATTCGCGCACATTTATCCTGGTTGGGTTATCCAGTGGTAGGCGACGAACGCTACGGCACCAAAGGCAGTCGCATGGGTTTGCATGCATTGCGCTTAAAAATAATTCATCCAAAAACCGGCAAAGAATTAATGTTTGAAACACCCGCACCGGCGGATTTTTTTGCGCTGATGAACCAAATCAATGCGAACGCGGCGAGTAAGAAGCCGGTTAAAACTCGACCGCGTAAATAGTACATTGAACCAAACTCGCATGGTTGCCGTAACAGCTATCCTCTACGCCAATGGATAATCACTATGTTCTCCTTCTTAAAAAAAGACCCACGTAAGCAGCTCAATAAGCAATATTTACAAAAACTGGAAGAGGCCATGCATGCACAGCGCAATGGCGATATCCGTTCCTATTCGATGCTTACGAGTGAGGCAGAGGAGATTTTGAAGAAGATTGAGGCGTTAGATCAGCCAACGAAAAACTAATCTACAGGTCATCGGTAAGAGCCAAACCTGCGTAAACGCCAATAAAATCATAACGATAGACTAGGTGTCCCACTTATTTTTTTCCAACTGGCACACCTGCGTTATTCAATCACTTTATCGCCCAGCCTAAACTGACTAACAAATCACTCGCCGTTGGCGCTAGGCTCCCGCACTCGTAGCTTGCAGTTCTTTAACTGCGGCCCGTTGTTCCCATACTAATAATTGATTCAACCTTTCTACTGCCATTATCGGAGAATCTCCATGCATCCCTTTTTAAAACGTCCTGCACGGCTATTGCCTTTTATTCTATTTGCCAGCTTGGGTTGCGCTGAAATGTGTTCCGCAGCGCGCTTTCAAGCGGAGGATTACACCGCTGCGTTTGATACCACTACCGGCAATGTGGGCAATGTGTATCGCACCGGTGATGTTGATATTCAGGCAACTAACGACACCGGCGGTGGTTTTAATGTGGGCTGGGTTGAGCCGACGGAATGGCTCAGCTTTAAAAATTTGAGCATTCCCACCACGGGTGATTATTTAATCAGCGCGCGTGTCGCCAGCGAAAGCGGTGGTACTTTGTCACTGGATTTAAATGGCGGCTCTATTCAGTTGGGGCAGCTTGCGATAACTGGTACTGGCGGTTGGCAAAATTGGAAAACCTTTTCCAAGGTGGTACGGATTAATTCTGGCACCTATAACCTGGGTGTCTATGCAACTACCGGCGGCTGGAATTTAAATTGGGTCGATGTAGTGTCTTGCCAGCAAGCTGATTGTGGCCATGCGATTCCGGGGCGCGTGGAAGCCGAGCGTTACAGCGGTTTTCTGGATACCACAGCGGGCAACACTGGCGGCCAATTACGTAACGATAACGTGGATATAGAACTCACAAATGATTCAGGTGGTGGTTACAACGTAGGTTGGATCGACGCAGGTGAATATTTGCGTTACAACCTCAATGTAAACACCAAGGGACGCTACAAAATTACTGCGCGAGTGGCATCGCCGAATAGCGGCGCCTATTTCAAATTAAAAATTAATGGTCGCGATCTTGGCAGCCGTATTGGTGTGCCCAACACCAGTAATTGGCAAGCTTGGCAAAATGTGAGTATTGAGGCATCGCTTGATCAGGGTATGCAGGAATTGGAAGCTTATTTTGAAACCGGTAATTTCAATTTAAATTATGTGGATTTTGAATACCTCGGTCCAACTGACGGTTCGAGTAGCAGTTCAAGTAGTAGCTCCAGCAGCGCTGGTACACTTAAAGTGATGACCTATAACGTGCGCACCACACCAGCGGGTGGTGATATAGGCGAGCGCTATTGGGACAACCGTAAAGCCGAGTTGGTGAAGGCCATTAATATCCAGTTACCGCAAGTAATTGGTTTTCAAGAAGCAACCAGTGAGCAGCACGATTACATCAGAAACAATTTAGGTAGCCTGTGGAGTTCATCGCCCGCGCGTCAGATTATTTATCGCAACGATGCATTTGATGCGGTGCAGAGCGGCATCATTGAATTGATTGCCGATGAATGGGGCAGACGTACCAGTGAATGGATAAAGCTGCGCAGAAAATCTGACAGCCGCGAATTTTTGTTTTTGAATAATCACTGGGGAGTTGATGGCAATTCGCAACAAGGCTCTGCCAATATTATTCGCGATAGAATTGCCAACCTGAATCAAAATTGGTCTGTGCCAACAGTGTTGCTGGGTGATTTAAATGCTATACCTAGCAGCGGCCCGATTAATACGCTAATGAAACAAACGCAGCTTATCAATTTGTTTACCGGCAATACCTTTAACGGTTGGAGCGCGACGGCCAATGTGCAATTGGATTACATCTTTGCCAGTAAATTTACTGTGTCTGGCTGTAACCTCATCACTTACCGCGAAGGCACTACACCGCCATCCGATCACTTTCCCATATTTTGTGAGCTGAATTTTTTGTAGGCCAACATCAATTTTGCAGAGCTCAAAGCGCGAAAATTAACCCAATACATTAACGGGCAAAGCGTCGCTTTTATTAATAACTCAGGGGTTTCATTCTTGTTTGCAAAAAAGCATAGAGTGAAACCCCAATGTTTTCGTTTTTGGTAAGAATTTTCTTATCGCACGCTGCGATAATTTTTTGCTTGAAGAGTTCTTTTGTTGCCAATTGTTTTCATAGGGACGGGCGCGCTTCGCGCAGCAAGCCGTTGAATGTCGCAATTCGGCCAAAAGCGGACCTTGGTAACAGGAAGTTTCACTGGATTTAATGATTGTTTTAGTGCCAATCATTCCTAGTTTTCGCCGCAGCCGCTTGAAT
>NZ_BBUL01000080.1 GCF_000953825.1 Cellvibrio sp. OA-2007
TGAGCAAGGTAGAAGGAGTGTCACCTGCATTAATCGAAAGAGCAGGAGTAGGAAGCCACTACCTAAACTCGGCGCGCCAGTCTTCGACTCTACCATAAAGCGATCGTTCACCTCTTCTAGCAGGCGATGGGCAAGGTAGGCCTCGTCTAGCAATGCTTCTAATTGGCTGTGTGGGTCGACAATCGAAGGCGGCGACATAAAGTAATCGCTCGCGATTTTTAAAAGGGGCTCAATGTCTTTATCGATTCCCGCCTCTTTGGCCATACTGCGAATGGCGTCGATAAAGTCTGGCACATGTTTAATGTAGCGCACCACAAAATCAGCTAATCCCTTGGTTGCCTGCTGTTCCGGTAATTTGATGGCGTTGTGCAGGCGCTTTTTACGGCACTCGACAAATTCCAGCAATTTTCCAGTCGCAGAGTCTTGCTCCTGCACCTGCTGGATTAGCTGGCGAATAGGGTTTAGGGGGTCGCTCAATCTATTTCTCTGATAGTGGTTATAAGTGATCACATTAGCAGTCCTGCAAGTTGCTGCTGACATTCATAAGTCGCGCTTTAACAGTAAACCATGACTAGGCAAACGCAAGTGAGTCTTAATACCGACTTTTTATAAAAACGCTGGCAATCGATGAAATCGACCTGAGGGATGCTTTTGGCGCCAGCAGGTCGATATCTTCAATATCAATATTAAAATGCGCCAGAGAGTTTCAAGCGGAGGGTGTTATCCAAGTCACCGCTGAAATATTGCTGAAATTGCAGGCTGAGGTCGAGGCTGCCGAGGGTCTGACCTATGCCTAATACGCCGTAAACTCCGCCGTTAATGTCGATATCTTCCGAGTAACAGTTGCTGCAATTACTGATGCTGCGCTCGGACCCCAGAATGCCGCTTACCCCGCCGCGCAGGGTTACAAAGCTCATATTGTTCTGCCCAAAGCGATATTTGGGGCCGTACTCGGCAAACAGCATAAATGCGTTGGCATCGGATTCGGTGTAATCCGTATCGCCCCAGTAGTCTTCAACATATTGGGAAAAAGCAGCGTTGTCGCGATAAAACAAAATGTTGGCACCTAGCACCAGAGTGTTTTCAGTTTTGCTGGAATAGTATTCAGCGGCACCGCCGATTGCGGTGGCAGTGTCTTCAATCCACTGTTCGCTGGCAGCTTGGGTATCGATAGTCACATGATCCACATGGCCGGACCAGCTCCAGCCGGTGTAGTCAGCGTTATTGGGGTTGTTGTTGGCGAATGCAGCCGTTGCGGTGAGCAAGCTGGCGCCAAGCAGGCAGCGGGTGAGCAGGGAGTTGGCCATAGAGTGATCCATCATAATGTATAAAGAGGTTGAAAAGCGGCAGGCAAGATACTGCTCTTGTGCCAGTTTGTAACGCATGAATGAGAATTTTGGGAGAAATTATCTGTATGGCAACTTAACAATCAGCCTAATAGGGCGGCTTTCCGTGAATTTGGCGCCCCGAGTCTATATAATTCGCGCTTTATTATGTGCCGCCGGACATTTTCCGGTTTGATGGAGTTCCGCATGTCAGATCGCATTGCTCAAGTTACCCGCAACACACTGGAAACCAAAATCAGCGTCAGCCTCAATTTAGACGGTGCAGGTAAGGGTGTGTTTAATACTGGTGTGCCCTTTTTGGAGCACATGATGGATCAGATCGCCCGCCACGGCATGATTGATCTGGACGTAACTTGTGATGGCGACACCCATATCGACGATCACCACTCAGTGGAAGACATAGGCATCACCATCGGCCAAGCCATCGCCAAAGCGATTGGCGATAAAAAAGGCATTCGCCGCTACGGCCACTCCTATGTGCCGCTTGATGAGGCGCTGTCCCGCGTAGTCATCGATTTCTCCGGTCGTCCGGGTTTGGTGATGCAGATTCCGTTCACTCAAAAGCGTGTCGGCCAGTTTGATGTGGAGCTGTTTTGGGAGTTCTTCCAAGGCTTTGTCAATCACGCCGGTGTGACCCTGCATGTGGATAACTTGCGCGGCCACAATGCCCACCACCAGATCGAAACCGTGTTCAAAGCCTTTGGCCGCGCCCTGCGTATGGCGCTGGAAAAAGATCCACGTATGGAAGGCATTATGCCGTCCACCAAAGGTAGCCTCTAAGCATGACGTCAGCGGTTAACAAACAAACAGTGGCCGTCATCGACTACGGCATGGGCAATTTGCACTCGGTCAAAAGTGCGCTGGAGCATGTGGCTCCCGAGCAAAACGTGGTGGTGACCTCCGACCCCGCAGTTGTTGCAGCGGCAGATCGGGTGATTTTCCCCGGTGTAGGCGCAATTCGCGACTGCATGGCCGAAATCAACCGCCTGGGTTTTGACCAACTGCTGCGCGAGCAAATCGCCACCGGCAAACCGGTACTGGGGATTTGTGTGGGCATGCAGGCCTTGATGGACTTTAGCGAAGAAAACGGCGGGGTAGATTGCATCGGTATCTTGCCGGGAAAAGTGCGCTTCTTCGGCGAAAACCACACAGATAGCACAGGCGCTCATTTAAAAGTGCCGCACATGGGCTGGAATCAGGTACATCACAATGATCACCCACTCTGGGCCGGTATAGCGCAGGACGAACGCTTCTATTTTGTGCACAGTTATTGTGTTATCACCGAAGATGGCAGCTTGATCGCCGCAACTTGCGACTATGGCATTCAATTCCATGCGGCCTTAACACGCGGTAATTTGTTTGTGGCGCAGTTCCACCCGGAAAAAAGCCATACCGCTGGGCTGCAGCTGTTGAAGAATTTTTTACATTGGGATGGCAAAGCCTGATCCCGCGTAGGTTGGTGGTGAGCTTGCGAACCCCAGCGCTGTTCAAGATGGTCATGTTGGGGTTCGTTCCTCACCCCAACCTACATTCTGTTTAATTGAGATTGAAAATGTTAATTATCCCCGCAATTGATTTGAAAGACGGCCAATGCGTGCGTTTGCGCCAGGGTTTGATGGATGATTCCACCGTGTTCTCCGACGATCCCGTCGCGATGGCAGCACAATGGGTGGAGCAGGGTTGTCGCCGCTTGCATTTGGTGGATCTGAATGGCGCCTTTGAAGGCAAGCCGATGAATGGCGGTGTGGTTACTGCCATCGCCAAAGCCTACCCCAATCTGCCGATCCAAATTGGCGGCGGTATTCGCAATGCGGAAACCATCGAGTACTACCTCAATGCCGGGGTGCAGTATTTGATTATCGGCACCAAAGCGGTAAAAGAGCCGCAATTTGTGACCGATATGTGCAAACAATTCCCCGGCCACATTATTGTCGGCCTGGATGCTAAAGACGGCTGGGTTGCCACCGATGGCTGGGCAGAAGTCTCTAACATTCAAGCCTCTGAACTGGCCAAGCGTTTTGAGCAGGACGGCGTGAGCAGCATCGTCTACACCGACATCGCCCGCGACGGCATGATGCAGGGTGTGAATGTGCAGGCCACAGTGGCCATGGCACAGGCCTCCAGCATCCCGATTATCGCCTCAGGCGGTGTGACCAATATGGATGACATCCGCGCACTTAAAGCCGAAGCGCACAAAGGAATTTGCGGCGCCATCACTGGCCGCGCGATTTACGAAGGCACCTTGACCATGGCGGAAGCGCAGGCTTACTGCGACCAATAAGGGGATTTTATACATGAGCCCGACAGTCTTTAGGGCGGTTGAAGTGACGCATATATCAGCACATGGCGTTTGGCTGTTAGCTCACAACAAAGAGCTGCTGATGACTTACGACGATTTCCCTTGGTTCAAAGATAAATCGGTCGGCGCTATCTTAAATGTGCAAGAACAAAGCCCCGGTCATTTTTATTGGCCCGATATAGATGTGGATCTGACGGAAGAAATGATCGAACACCCAGAACGATTCCCTTTAAAAGCCAACGTTTGATTAGTTAAGAGTTATTTATGGCACTCGCAAAACGCATTATTCCCTGCCTCGATGTCGATAACGGTCGCGTGGTAAAGGGCGTCAATTTTGTCGGTATCCGCGATGCGGGTGATCCGGTGGAGATAGCCAAGCGCTATAACGACGATGGCGCCGATGAAATCACCTTTCTCGATATCACCGCCACCCACGAAGGGCGCGATACCACGGTGCATACGGTGGAGAAAATCGCCAGTGAAGTGTTTATCCCGCTCACCGTTGGCGGCGGTATTCGCACCGTGGATGATATTCGCACCATGCTCAATGCCGGTGCCGATAAAGTCGGCATCAACTCGGCGGCCATCTACAACCCGGAGTTTGTGAAAGCGGCTTCGGATCGTTTTGGTGCCCAGTGCATAGTGGTCGCCATAGACGCGAAAAAAGTCAGTGTGGACGGCGAAGCGCCGCGCTGGGAGATTTTCACCCACGGCGGGCGTAAACCTACCGGCATTAATGCGGTGGAGTGGGCGATCAAAATGGCGGAGTTTGGCGCAGGGGAAATCCTGCTCACCAGTATGGATGGCGACGGCACCAAAAAAGGTTATGACCTGGCGGTAACCCGTGCGATCAGCGATGCGGTGCCGATTCCGGTTATCGCCTCAGGCGGTGTGGGCAACTTGCAGCATTTGTGTGACGGCGTGACGGAAGGCCGCGCCGATGCGGTATTGGCAGCGAGTATTTTCCACTTTCGCGAATACACTGTGCCGCAGGCGAAAGCGTTTATGCGCGCTCAGGGAATTGAGGTGCGGCTGTAAGGCTTGTTGCAAAAACACCCCCGCTGAAATACAAAAAGGGCGCTCTGTGAGCGCCCTTTTTATGCTCGGCCTAAAGCGTACTTCAGGCCGCGCGGTACTGTTTTAGCATGTCCGATACTTTTGGTTCGGATGCTTGAATAAAGTCGATGAATTCACCAACGCCAATTTCAGCGTCGTTGTGGCTATCAAACGGGCCTATATCCACACCCTCGCGGGTGGTGTAGTACCAGTAGCCATCTTTTTGTAGGTAGCGACCATGGCGCGAAGGTACTGAACCCTGTTCGCCTGCTCTGTTTGATGTAGCCATATACAACTCCTCGCGTCTATTCCTGAAAATCGGATCCTTCAGCGGTTGATCAAATATCACCCGTGATGATTATAGACAGCATTGGGAACTACCGGCTAGATTTAGTTGGTCTTTTATATATGCTTTTTTATAACCAAAAGTAAGTATTTTAAATTTAATGCGCCATTTTTAAAGGTTTGAAGACTAAATCCAGAGAAAAAGGATCAATCGGTAGCCAAATTTGTGGCCAGAGACCCATGGGTGGGGCGATACAGCGAGTCTGTTTTGTATTGTTCAGCGGCTGCGCATGTGGCATCAGTTGCGATGCTTTGACCAGCTGAACTTGATAGTGATCCAGCAGCGATTGTAATTGCTCCAACTCATGCAGTGTTTCGGGATAAGGGTGGCCAATGGCGATGGCCGAACCATGTTGCTGTGCCAGTTTGAGGGCGCGAATCAATTGGTATTTGATGTTGCTGGTGGTGCGCTCATCATCCAAAAATACATCGCGCTTGCGGCTGGGCAGATGAATCTTTTCCGCCATAGCTAGCGCTTGAGTTTGGGCGCTGGTGCGGCTATCGACAAAATACAATTGCCGCTGCTGTAGTTCCTCCATCAACCAGCTCATGGGTTCAGCTTGCTCGGTCAGCTGGCTGCCCATGTGATTGTTGAGACCTTTAATATGGGGAATATTGGCTAGGTTTTGGCGCAATACAGCAAGAAATTCACCGCGCTGCATGCCGCTCGTTAATCCACCGCGCCCCAGTGGATAGTTGTGCTGATTGCTCATGGGCGCGTGGAGCATAATCTCTTTGCCGCTGCGATGGGCGCGCTCGGCCAGCTCGATTCCGTGGGGGGTAAAAGGCAGTACGGCGAGGGTGAAATCGCCGCTTAAATCTGCCGTGCGCTTGCCTAGGGTGAGATTGTAGCCAATATCATCGATGATGATTGCCAAACGATTTGAGGCGACCACTGGCAAGCTGAGAAGCGTCGCAACCCAGAGCAAGGTCAGGCCTAACGTCAGGCGATGGGCGCGCGGTTTTAACACGCGACTTTATTCGCTGTCGCCCGTGGTGGACTGTTCTGGCTCAACGGCTATATCAGGTGCTATGGGCGCAACCTCTGTTTTAGCCGAGAGCGGTGAGCTCTGAATAAAAATATGCAGCCCTTTTAACAGGTTCAACGCTTCGTGTAGCTGATTATCTTCTTTGAGTAACTCGGCGCTGCTGATACGTTTTTTGGCGCGATCTTTACTGGTGCTTTCTTTGCCTCCCTTGCTATTGCCGAGGTGGCGGGCGAGATCAGCTTCGGTGGTATTTATGCCCGGTTGAATGGCGGTGACTTGCACCCGTTCTACATCTACATCCGGCTCAATTCCCTGTGCCTGAATTGAGCGGCCATTGGGGGTGTAATAGAGTGCAGTGGTGAGTTTGATCGCGCGGTCATTGCTGATTGGGATCACCGACTGCACTGAGCCTTTGCCAAAACTGCGCGTACCCATGATGACGGCGCGCTTGTGGTCTTGCAGCGCACCGGCGACTATCTCGGACGCAGACGCAGAGCCATCGTTAATTAGCACTACCAGCGGTAAGTTATGGGTGAGATCACCTTCTTCGGCGTTATAGCTGATATTGCTGTTGTCGAGGCGACCTTGGGTGTAAACCACTTGGCCGCCGTCGAGAAAGGCATCGACCACTTCCACCGACGACTGCAACACCCCGCCGGGATTATTGCGCAAATCCAGAATAACGCCTTTGGTTTCAGGGTTTCTTTTTAATTGAGCGCGCAACTTTTTGGCCACATCTTTGCCGGTATCGAGTTGAAATTGGGCGAGGCGAATATAAAAATAATCCTGCTCCAGTACCCGCGTGCGCACACTTTGCACCTTGATGATATCGCGTACCAAGTCAAAATCGATGGGTTGATCAGCGCCGTCGCGCATCACCGTAATTTTGATTGAGCTATTTTTTGGGCCGCGCATCAAATTGATGGCTTTGGTTAAGTCCATGCCTTTGACCGGTTGGTCGTCGATACGGATAACAATATCGCCCGACACTATGCCTGCGCGCGCCGAGGGGCTGTCATCAATTGGGGTAACAACTTTGACAAAACCTTCATCGATACTGACCTCTAAACCGATCCCGCCAAATTCACCGGAAGTGCTGGCTTGCAAGTCGGCAAAGGCTTCTTTATCGAGATAGGCGGAATGGGGATCAAGCTCGGCGATCATGCCTTTGATGGCATATTCGAGTAGTTGGGCATCGTCGATTTGATCGACATAGCCGTTGCGTACATGGTCGTAAACGCGGGTGAAGGTGCGCAGTTCTTCAAGCGGTAACAAACCGGCGTCAGTATTGGCTTTGTTGTCGGCTTGGGCGGGCGCCATGAGTACACTGAACAGCGCGCAGGGAACAGCCAGCCTGATAAAAACAGGTGCTTTAAACGGGAAAGTAAAAGCAGCGCGAAACATAACGTCTCCGATAGCGCAACAACTGAAAAATAAGCGCGACATCAAGGTCGCAATCTGAATGGCTTAGCGGGCGCACACTAAGCTAAACCATAAAAAAATGACAGCCGCCCCAAAAAATAATTCCGGCGCCAGTGTAGGGGTTAACCGCGCGCTAACCAACCACCGGGATCTATAGGCTTACCATTGTGGCGAATTTCAAAATATAAACCGGTTGCCGCCTGACCACCCGAATTGCCGACGTTGGCGATGGCTTCACCGGCGCGCACGGGTTCACCGGCTTTTTTTAATAAACTTTGGTTGTGGGCATAGAGGCTTAAATAACCTTCGCCATGGTCAACAATCACCAGCAGACCGTGGCCGCCAAAATAATCGGCAAAGACAACCCGGCCATGATGCACCGCTATCACCGCATTGCCCATAGGGGCAGCAATATAAGCGCCATTCCAATTCATTTGTCCGGCAATTCGTGCGCTGCCAAAGCGATGAATCATGCTGCCTTGCGTTGGCCAGGGCAAGCGGCCTTTGCGCAGCGAGAATTTTTCGCCGCCTTTGGGCAGGGGCACATAGCTGGGGGAGTTGATGGCGCCGGTGGTGGCGACACGTTTAGTTACTCGTTCTAACAGCGCCTGCAAGCGGCGGCGATCATTGTTGAGCTGGTTGAGTTCCTGACTTTTATTTTTCAGCTGGCTATTCACTTTTGCCAGCGCTTGCTGACGTTGCCCGTGAATGGTTTTGAGCTGCGCGCGCTGGGCATCCAGCTCCGCTTGCATAGTGCCTAATTCAAGCGTTTTTTTTTCTATTTCCGGGGTGAGTGCATCGATGCGGGTGATGGTATCCAAATAAGCTTGCATCTTGCTGGTATGGGCTTCCATGAAGTAACTGTGGTATTTCATGATGCGTGATAACTGATCGGGCGATTCCTGATTTAGCAGTACCTTCACTTCACTCTGCTCGCCGAGTTTGTGCGCCGCGCGCATTTGTTCGGCAATCTGCGCCTGCTGATTTTTGCGCGCCTGCTCTAATTGGCTGCGCTCGTTTTTTAATTGCTCCAGCTCTTTGTTTTGTTCATTGAGCTGCTTGTTGATATCGCTCGCTTTCTTTTGCAGCTCGTTGATTTGTTTTTCCGACTTTTCCAGATCTTTTTGCAAATCTGTACGAGTACCCTGCACATTTTTTAATTCTTGTTGCAGCGCCTCGATTTCTTTTTGCAGTTTTGCCATCTCGGCTTTTTCGTCGGCGAGCGCAAAGGTGGCGATGCTACAGACCAAGCCCGCAAAAATAATTCCGGTAATCGATGCAAACAAACGATTCATCATTGTTATAGATCTGATAGGAAACGTAGGATGGATGGCGCGCTAGCGATACCCATCAACTTTGGTCGTGAATGCCAGGCGGGTATCGCTTGCGCTCCACCCACCCTACACAATTAGGCACACATTAACCGAGGGTAATTAAATTCTTACCGGTCATTTCTGCTGGCTGAGGAATACCCATCAAATGCAACATGGTGGGGGCGACATCGGCCAATGAACCGCCGGGCGCAATAGTGCCCTTGCGTGAACTGCAGAAAATAAATGGCACCGGCAGCGTGGAATGCTGGGTGTGTGGCTGGCCAGTTTCCTCGTCGAACATTTCTTCCACATTGCCGTGGTCGGCGGTAATCAGCGCTTCACCGCCGACTTTTTCTACCGCTGCCAGTACCCGGCCGAGGCAGATGTCGATGGCTTCTACCGCTTTGGTTGCCGCTTCCATAATGCCCGAGTGGCCGACCATATCGCAGTTGGCGTAGTTGCAAATAATCGCATCGTACTTGCCTGACTCAATCGCTTCGACCAGTTTGTCGGTCACAATTGGCGCGTTCATTTCAGGCTGTAAATCGTAAGTTGCGACTTGGGGTGATGGCACAAGAATGCGGTCTTCACCGGGATAAACCACTTCGTTACCGCTGTTAAAGAAGAAGGTGACGTGCGCGTATTTCTCCGTTTCAGCGATACGCAATTGGGTTTTGCCCAGCTGCGATATGTAATCGCCAAAGGAATTGCTCAGGCTCACCGGTGGAAAGGCGATAGGCGCATTGATGCTCGATGCGTATTCAGTGGTTTGCACAAAGTGGGCGATTTCTGGGTGCAGCTCGCGGGCAAAACCGTCGAAGTCCGGGCTGATTAAGGCATTGGTGATTTCGCGTGCGCGATCCGGGCGGAAGTTCATAAAAATCACTGAGTCGCCATCGTTAATAGTGGCGACTTCTTCATCTTCACCGCAAATCACCGTGGCTTTGACAAATTCGTCGTTTTCGTCGCGCGCATAAGCGGCGGCCAAACCTTCAACGGCGGTGTGAGCATCAAATTCAGCATCGCCAGTGACCATCACATCGTAGCAAGCTTGTACGCGATCCCAGCGGTTGTCGCGGTCGAGTGCGTAATAGCGGCCAATAATCGAGGCGATCCGGCCAGCGCCCAATTCTTTGAACAGATCCTGCGCCTTTTGCAGGGATTTTTCCGCACTGCGCGGCGCGGTATCGCGGCCGTCTAAAAAGGCGTGCAGGTATACCTCTTTGGCACCGCGCTGTACCGCCATTTTCATCATGGCGTAGATGTGATCTTCATGGCTGTGCACCCCGCCCTCGGACAGCAAACCGAGAATATGCACGGCTTTGCCAGTGGCGATCGCGCTATCGATGGCTTTTACATAAACCGGATTGGTAAAGAAGTCGCCATCGCTAATGGCTTTATTGATGCGCGTAAAGTTCTGATACACCACGCGGCCAGCGCCAAGGGTCATGTGCCCCACTTCGCTGTTGCCCATTTGCCCTTCGGGCAAACCCACTGCCATGCCGGAGGTTTCGATCAGGCTTTTGGGGTTGTTGGCCCAGAGTTTATCGAATACAGGTTTGTGGGCAGCAGCAATTGCGTTGTACTTGGTTTTTTCAGAGTAACCATAGCCGTCGAGGATCAGCAGAACTACAGGTTTTTTCGCGCTCATAAATCGCTTCCAATGTCGGATGAACATGATTGGTTGATGCCGGCAGCCGCTCGTGGCAGCACAGGGATACAACCTCGTGGGTGATGGTTTGGGTGGAAACCCAAGAATGGCAAGCATTCTAGCGGGTTGGGCGCCTCAACTCTAATGTTTAAACAAAAAAGCAGCGATTGGGATCTGGCTATAGGGTCGATTGCCCGCGCGCAATCCGGCGTCTAACCGTAATAGGCAATCGTGTATACTTCGCCGCCTTATCGCCCGCGCCGGTAGCCCGCGCCGAAAAAGTTGCGGCGGCTTGCATTGAAATCTCTGTGCCTGCCCCCACTTTTGTCCTGGCGGCGCAGTTTCGGGCGGTCTGAGCCCCTTACCGCAAACCATTAAAAGGCAAGTATCGTGGATTTTATCGCATTTGTTTCGCAAGAGTGGCTGCTAGTCACCACCCTGATTGTGTTGATTTACATTTATGTTTGGCGCGACCGTATCAAGAGTGGCCGCCCTGTGTCGCCCCATGAAGTGACCAAGCTGGTGAATGATGGCAATGCCGTGTTGGTGGATTTGCGCGAGAGCGCGGAATTTAAAGCAGGTCACATCGTAGGGGCGCTGAATATCCCTTATGCCAAGCTCAGCAAAGAATCGACTGAAGTGGCCAGCTACAAAGACAAAACCATCATCCTCGTGGATAAACTCGGCCAGCATGCTGGCGCCGTTGGTCGGCTGTTGGGCAAAGAAGGTTTTGATGTGCGCCGTTTAGGCGGTGGCATCGGCGAGTGGCAGGCACAAAATCTGCCACTGGTAAAAGGTAAGTAATCGTTTTAGAACCCATTGTTATTTTTTGGAGTTTGTTATGGCGCACGTGAAAATGTACACCACAGCTGTATGCCCTTTTTGTGTCAATGCGAAAAAATTGCTGGCGCAAAAAGGTGTGGCGGTGGAAGAAATTCGCGTGGATAGCCAACCGCATTTGCGCCAGGAAATGATGGACAAAAGTGGTCAGCGCACAGTTCCACAAATCTGGATTGGCGAGCAGCATGTCGGCGGCTTCACTGATCTTTGGGCGTTGGATAAAGCCGGTAAGTTAGATGCGCTCCTGGCACAAGCCTAAGCGCCTTTTTAAATATTCCTAAACCAGTCAAGTCGAGTTCATTATGACAGAAGAAAATAACCAACAAGATGCTGGCCAAGCAGCTGCTGGCGCTCCGGTATTTGCGATTCAACGTATTTACTTGAAGGATATCTCCTTTGAAACCCCTATGGGTCCAGAGGCATTTACCAAGGCTTACAAGCCTAATATCCAACAGGATTTAAACATCCAAGCCAACCAAATCGAAGACGGTTTGTTTGAAGTGGTATTGTTGCTCACCATTACCGCCCGCATTGAAGATCGCGCGGTATTTTTGGTAGAAGTGAAACAAGCCGGTCTGTTTGCGATCTCTGGTATCGAAGGCCCGGCAGTGACCCAGCTGATCAATACTGCCTGCCCGCAAATTCTGTTCCCCTACGCGCGCGAAGCGGTGGATGGCATTCTCGGTCGCGGCAGCTTCCCTCCACTGATGCTCGCTCCTATCAATTTTGATGCAGTATTTGTGCAAGCGATCACCGCGGCACAACAGCAAGCTCAAGAGCAGGCACAAGCAGAAAAGCCGGAAGTGGTGAACTAATCTAACCGCTGGGTTATATGAAGGTTACCTGAAGGCGATCATTGCGATGATCGCCTTTTTTATTGCGCGCAATTTATCGCTATCCGCCTTGGCACGGAATTTGTCATTGTAATCTCCCCAAAGTCTCGCATAATCAAGCCTGCCGTTCGCTTTGGAATTTTCGCATGTTCAATCTCTCTAGCAATAACCGCAAGACCAGCCATATCGCCGCGATTGATCTCGGCTCTAACAGCTTCCACATGATTGTGGCGCGCTGGGACAATGGCCAGCTCACCCTGCTCGACCGTTTGCGCGAACCTGTGCGTTTAGGCTTCGGGCTGCAGGAAGATCTCAGCTTGAGCGATGACGCGCGCGATCGCGCGCTTGCCTGTCTGGAGCGCTTTGGCGAATGCCTGCGCGGCTATCCCTCGCGCAGCGTGCGAATTGTCGGCACCAAAACCCTGCGCACCGTAAAAGATTCGACTGCGTTTCTGATTGAGGCGGAAAAACGCCTCGGGCATCCGGTGGAAATTATTTCCGGCGATGAAGAGGCGCGCCTGATTTATCTCGGCGTGGCCAACGATATAGCGCCGGACGGCGATAATCGTATCGTGATGGATATAGGCGGCGGCAGCACGGAAGTGATTATCGGCAATGGCATGCAACCGAAATTGAAAGAAAGTTTGAACATGGGCTGCATCGCCATCACCAAAAAGTTTTTTATGGATGGCAAGGTCACCGAAAAATTAATTACCAAAGCGTTGATTGCCTGCTTGCAAGAAATTGAGCCAGTAAAAGAAGAGTTTTTACAAGCTGGCTGGCAACAGGTATTGGGTGCCTCGGGCAGTATTAAAGCGGTCGCCAAAGTCTGTGAAGCCAACGGTTGGAGCGATGGCACTATCACCCTCGAATCGCTCGAAAAAATCATGGCGATTTATTTAGACCACGGCAAATTGGATGCACAAATTGCCGGTTTGTCAGATGATCGCCAACCGGTTTTTCTCGGCGGCGTGATTGTCTTGAGTGCACTCTTTGATGCGCTCGAATTGCGCCAAATGGTCGCCGCCGAATGGGCGCTGCGCGAAGGCCTGTTGTTTGATCAAAAAGGCCGCTTGGAAAATCACGATATTCGCCAGGCGAGTGTCGATGCGCTCGCCGCGCGCTTTCATGTGAATATGGATAAAGCTAAAGCGGTAGAAAAAACCGCGCTCAATTTATTGCAGCAAGTGGCAGAAAGCTGGCAGCTCACCGCTGACGACGCCAGTAAATTACTCGGCTGGGCGGCGCGTTTGTATCAAGTGGGTCTGGACATAGCGCACAACGATTATCACAAACACTCTGCCTACATAGTGCAAAACGTCGATCTCGCCGGATGCTCGCGCGCCGAACAAATCCAACTCGCCGCATTAGTGCTGGCCCATCGTAAACGCTTTCCCAGCAAAAGCTTTCCGCTCGATAATACCGATTTAGTTCGCCTTGCTATGTTATTGCGCCTCGCCGTTATCTTTCATCGCGGCCGGGTTAAATCCGGAATGCCAGCAATTACATTATCGGCCGGAAAAAAACGTGTGGATTTACAGCTGCCCCATGACTGGCTGGAACAGCACCCGCTGACCTGCGCAGACTTGGAAACCGAACAGCGTTATTTGGGGGATATTGGGTATGAATTGACAGTTAATTGATGATTAAAAAGAATTTTTCCATATCGAATAATAGAGCAGGGATTTATATGAAGTCAGGGTTAATTTACACGTTTCGTTTTATTTTATTACTGTTGGCAGTGTGTTTATCAAGTACAGTATTTGCCGCTAATATTGAAAAATTGGCTAAGGGAAAATGGTTGCAGCTCACTAGTGATAATTTTCAAATTATTACTGATTTAAAAGAAAAGAAAGCGCGAATTTTGATTGATGATCTTGAAGCATACCGATATTTTTTGATTGAGTTAATGGGCATGCAATTACAGCCAAACCTTGATCCGCTACAGGTATTGGCATTGGGGTCTGGCTCAAGTTTTAAACATATGGGGTTGCCCAAAACTTGGGCTGGCGTTTTTGTGATTCACCCCGACAGATACTATGCTATCGCCAATGTGGATAATTACTCTGATGATTTGAAAAAGCCGAGTTTTGGCCGTCAGGTTTTATTACATGAATATACGCATTTTGTGCAAAAGTATTCACTCAATCGGGTTCCTCATCCATTATGGGTTCAGGAAGGTAAGGCTGAGTATCTAGGCACGTTTAAATTTGACGGTGACAAAATTTATTTGGGTAATCCCAAAGCCATTATGTTTCGCACCGCAGGACTTTATTCCAATGCAGGGAGATTGCAGATAGATGCTGAAAGCATCATGAAAACCAAAAGTTTGCCCATTCATTCGACCAAAATAAGCGATAGAGTTGTCATTGATCAGTTTTATGCTCGCGCATTTTTTATTATGCATTACATAAACTCTTCACCTGAATTACGGCAGGGTCTAGATGTTTATTTAACTGCAGTAAAAGACGGTAAAAATGAAGATGAGGCGTTAATGCAGGCGTTTGATCGAAATTTTGCTGAGTTTGAAAAAAACGTAACTGATTATGTTCTTAATGGTTTGTGGATGAGAGTTTTATCTCCTAAAGCAGGCAATATTATTTTTCCGGTACCAGAGGTTAAGGTCACCAAGTTGGATGCGGAAACATTCAAGACCAAAGTCGGCTATTTTATTTCTGAATAGAACAGGCGCAATAAAAAAGCCGATGGCAAACCACCATCGGCTTTTTGTTTTTTTGCACACGAATTAATTACACGCCGAACCGCTCACTACAGGAATTTCTGCTGTGCCTGAGTGAGTGCCCTGGAAGCCGAACTCAACCGATTGCCCCGGTTGAATGGTGCTGTTCCAACTCAGGCCAGATGCAGAGTAAGGATTGTTGCCGCTGACCGTTGCATTCCAAGTGCCGCTCAGGCGGGTATTGCCTGCGTAAGTCCAACTCACATTCCAGCCGTTGATTGCGCTGCTGCCTTTGTTGGTGATGCGGATCGCGCCGGTAAACCCCGAACCCCAGTTATTGCTAATCACATAGCTGCAGTTGCCCGCTGCGGTTGCTGTACTGGATGCGACACTGGATGTTGCGCGGCTACTGGCAGGCAATGAGCTGGCCGGAGTCGAGCTGGGCGCAACTGAACTGGCCGGGGTTGAGCTCACAGCGGTGCTGCTGCGCGATGAACTGCTGCTAGACGAGCTGCTAACCGGTACGCTGGCATTGGGGTTGGTGCCGACAAAATACAGGTCGGGTGCTGGTGGTGTTGCCATGCCATCACCGAGGAAAAAGCTGGTGTGTGGCGGTTGGTTGTAGCCCACGTTTTGCCAGGCGATGGCGGTGCGGTATTGGGTGTCGTGCATCAGCGTGCGCAGCTTGTGGCTGGTGACATGGGGGGTGGCAAAAATCAGTAGCTGGCTGTTGTTTTCGTGGCGCCAGATCACCTCTTCGCGCCAGTCACCGAGGATATCAGCGGACAGACCGGGGGTCGCTTTAGTGCCGTTGTTGGAGGCGGCGCCGTAGTTGTAAGCGGTGAGCAGGCGCGAGCTGTTATTGCTGGCGTAATTCCACCTATCGATCATGGTGTTGTTGAGCTGCTCGCGCAGCAGATCGCCATCCCACCAGGCGGCAAAATTAATCGACGCTGGTTTGCTGCTGGTGATCTGGTTGCCGGTCGCACTGTTGATGCCGCCTGCACTCGCCCAGCTTTCAGCACCGGGGGTGCGCGGGTCTATATCCATTATCACGCCGCGGCCAATATCGCCGCCGCCCTGAAAGCTCCAGATAATCTGACCGGTTTTCGCGTCGTGCATTTCCACCCCGTGGTTGCCGTAACTGGAGGGCGACTCATGCACCATAAACACTTCCAGACCGGGGCGATTGGGCAGGAAGTCGGAGAGATGCAGCGCATCGCCGTGACCCAAGCCAGTGGAGTACAACAGAGTGCCGTTGTCGTTGATAGTGGCGGCGCCAAAGACGATTTCGTCTTTGCCGTCCTGATCCACATCGCCCACCGTGAGCGAGTGTGCGCCCTGACCGGCAGCGGCGCCATTGCCGCTGGAGTTACTATCAAAGGTCCAGCGACGGGTGAGCTGGCCGTTGCGCCAATCCCAGGCGACCAGCACGGCGCGGGTGTAGTAGCCGCGGGAAAATATCAAACTGGGGCGGCTGCCGTCCAAATAGGCAACACCGGCAAGGAAACGGTCGACACGGTTGCCGTAGTTATCGCCCCAACTGCTGACGGTACCGCGTGCGGGTAGATAGTCGGTCGTCGCCATTGCCACACCGGTTTGGCCGTTAAAAACAGTGAGATATTCCGGGCCTGAAAGGATATAACCGGCAGAGGTGCGGTAGTCGGTATTGGCATTGCTGCCGCCGAGCACTGTGCCTGCGGCATCGCGGGTGCCCGGCGCGGTTTTCATCGCCACTTCGGCTTTGCCGTCGCCATCCAGGTCGTACACCATAAACTGGGTGTAATGGGCGCCAGCGCGGATGTTTTTGCCCAGGTCGATGCGCCAGAGTTGGGTGCCATCCATCTCATAAGCATCGATAAACACATTGCCGGTATAGCCGGATTGGGAGTTGTCCTTGGCGTTGGATGGATCCCATTTGACGACAATTTCATACTGACCATCGCCATCCAAATCACCCACACTCAGGTCATTCGGCGAATAGGTATAGGCCTCGCCACTCGGTGTAGTACCGCCATTAGGGCGATTGAGGTTAATGGTCAGATAAGGGTTCGCCCAAGTCGCTTTGGCGGCGTTCGCTGCCAGCTCGACGCCATTCACTACTGCACGCACGGTGTAAGCCGCGCTGGTAGTGCCGCTGCTATCCAGAAAGTTGGTGCTATTGGTAATGGGTGATGCAGTGATTTTGCTGCCGTTGCGATAGACGTTAAAGCTCACGTTGGATGGATCATCACCCAGCATGCGCCAGCTGATCAGCACACCGCTGCCAGAGGGCAGCGCAACCACACCTCGGTCGAGGTATTCGGCTTGGCGCGCGGCAAAGCTACTGAAACTGGCGAGGCTGAGGCCGACACAAAAACACGCTAACAGGGTTTTGCGCAGCCGTGGCTGCAAAGAGAATCTGCTCATAGTGGTTATCTCGTTATTCGATGAGTAAGGCAGGCCCGAGCGCCAGACATAGCAAACCTGTCATGCGCGCCGGAGCCGCGTTTATTTGGGTGTTACCGAATGCCGTTAGGTTCAGCTACAACTGATTATTGGAATTATTGTGATTGTTAGCCTGCTGGAGAAAACCGGTACGTTGCCGGAAGCGGGTGAGAGCGATAATATAATAAGTATGATTAATGAAAAACCAGTGGCGTAATTTTAAACGCCAGATTGGCGAAGTTTTTCTCAATTTTGCGACGTGATGGGAGATTTGCTGTTGGGCATTGCTGCCCAACCCAAGGGTTCAGGATGAGTGTGCTGTCCATGCGTTAAATTTATCGCGCAGGCGCAATGAGATAGCGGCAAGGTAGGCCACGAACAAAGCCGAGAAAGCGCTCAAATACAGCGCATCGACGGTGGTTAAACCCAAAAACGGAAACTCTACGCGCGCGACAATAAAGGATGCGGCATAGGCAAAAAGCGCATAGGCAACCAGGAATGCCTCATGCCTTATCAGCTCGGGGCGCCCCAAGCGGCTTAAGGACGGCAGCCCCAGAATAAGCCTTACCCATAATGGTCTCTCGTTATACTCATCTGTTGTGCTGTTCATTGCATATAGCTCCCGTTCCAGTAAGTCGACATTGATAGCAAATGTCGCCGCCAGAGCCCGAAGCGATGCATAACTCACACGATGACCCGCTTCAACACGCTGAATGGTGCGAAGACTTAAATGAGCCGCTTCAGCAAGTTGTTCCTGCGAAATACCCCTATCTTCTCTAAGTTTCCGAATTAGCATGTCTATCTCCGGTTGCGACACCCCCAAACTAGACCACTTAAAGCACTGTCGGTGACGACAGCTGCCGCCAAATTACCCGCCAATTACAGTTTGTAAGCTCACCTTGAGGTTAATTACCAATATGCGTCGACCAGCGTTCTAACAGATCACTTGGGCATCGATGCCTTTTTCACCTTATTTAGGATAAGTGAGGAGGCGTTTCAATTTGTGTAATGTAGGCTTGCTGTGGATGATTGGGTTTAGTTGGGTATTTCAGTTTTAGTTTTTTTTCTTTGATTAAATACTGGAGATGCTTTTTGCGTAGTGATTCGCCGCTACGATTTAGCAATTTTTCCAGCTCTTCAAGTCGCAGGGAGCGCACTGCACATAAATTCACTATTGTGTCTTGTACTTCAGCGGCGGTCGCCTTTTTGCGGCTCGCGATAGGTTTTGCGATTGCGAGCAACTGATTTTCCACAGGTCCGGAGCTCAGCAAAGGTCCGGACTCAAGGTTCGGACCTTTGGCGATTATTCCGGACTCCAATTCGCGATAGGCATCATCCAGGCGTGCTTCGGCCAGAAAATAGACTGTACCACGACCGTTACCTTCTTGATAAATAAGCTTTTTTTCCACTAAATTAGAAAGTATGGCCGATAGGTCACGCGGGTGGATATTCAGTACCGACATCATGCGCGCATGGTCAATTGTGCGTTCAATATGTGCAGTCACTAGTATCAAGCGCTCATTTTCAGAAAGCTTATCAAAACAGTCCGCACCTATCTGTTCTCTCAATTCTGACAATACTTTGTTTGGCACCAAACTTAAGGTATGTAGTTCTAATAAGGTTTGTTCTGAGGGGTCAGATTTTTCTTTCAGTAAGGGTTTGCGCCAATGTTGGCTATTCCAGCCATCAAAAATTTTGGGTAAACCTGAGCCCGCATTTTCTCCCAAGCCCACATAGCGAAACATGTTTTGTATGGCGCGATTGCGGCAGTCGCTGCTGCCACCCATGACCGCTCCCTCGATAGGAACACGCATATTGCCAGGGTTTCTAAAGCCAAACATATCGGGGCGTTTAACGACAAGAATAGAGGCTCTGCCGGTGTAATCCGCATGCACCAAACAGTTCACAAGGGCTTCACGCAGCGCTTTATGTACCAGGGTATCGTCCTGTCGTTGATCGCCTTCCAGTTTGAACGGAACCTTTAAATCAGCAGTAAGTTTGCGGATTACTTTTTGATAAAAATCGAACAGGTTTCCCGACCAGCTGCCGTCGGGCACCAAACGATCAATCCAGCGCGCTTCAGTTTTTGCTTCAGGACGCTCTTGATAGTCGAGCATGTAATTAGGAAAGGCTTCCATAATCGGACGATACTGACCAAACATTAATAACCCTGCACGAGTTAAACCGTTATTGCCTGTTTCCCTGTCTCGACCCCAGGCGCCAATTTGATATAGGAATTCCTGAGCATCAATTTTGTTCCACGGATGGTCTGGTTGGCGGGCGCTATACATATTGCGATAGGCATTAAAACTGTCGATATCTAAATCGCTCATCCCGTAACCTTTCAGAATCTCGGCGTCGCGGCTCTCTTCGATTTGCTCCGCCAACATACGGCGCACAGCTTCGCCACTGAGTTTCATGTCGCCACTATTCAGGCGCTTGAAAGTACCGGTCATGGGATTGTTATTCAGGAATACCGGTTTTTGTTTGCGGTTAGCTTGCGGGACGTGAATTTGAATAAGTGATTTTCCATCCAGTGTAATCACCTTTACCCAGCGCTCGCACAATAGGTTACAGCTAATTTTTTGCGAATTGTTTAGGCCATTCCAGAGTTCATCCAGTACTTTCTGCGTGTTTTCTACACCTTGAAACTCAAAGGTGCGATCTTGTTTTTCCTTAAGCCCAAGAAAAATATCGCCGCCTGCTGTGTTGGCAAATGCGCTGTAGGTCTCCCAGATGTCGTTAGGTAACGCACCTTTACCATCGCGGCCTATAGCGAGTTTGCATTCCACATCAACACTTTCGCGCATGGCGATAATGTCTTCGAGAGATTCAATATTGAGCATAAATAGATTCAGCTGTGCTTTATCGTTGGCGATAAGGTGCACGCTAGCATAGATCCCGCCGTGATGAGTAGGATCTATGCGCAACATCGTGGTTAGGAAGCGATATGATTAACTACCAATATGCGCCGACCAGCGTTCCAGCAGAATGGCTTGGGCGTCTATTGCATCTTCATCCTTTTGGGGATGAGTGGGGGTGTAGCTGCCGTCTTCCTGCAGCAACCAAGCGTGGGTGTTGTCGCGCAGGTAAAGGGCTAGGTCTTCGATAATGCGGTCGCGAATTTTTTTGTGTTTGATCGGGAAACAAGTCTCGACCCGGTGAAACATATTGCGCAGCATCCAGTCTGCACTTGAACAAAATAATTCGGCGTTGCCATTATTTTCGAAATAAAACACGCGGTGATGTTCCAGAAAACGGCCGATGATCGAGCGCACGCGGATATTGTCGGACATGCCTGCCACACCGGGGCGCAGTTGGCAGACGCCGCGCACGATCAAATCGATTTGCACTCCCGCTTGTGACGCGGCATAGAGTTCGTTTACCAATTCTTCATCGTAGAGTGAATTCATTTTGGCAATGATGCGTGCGGGCTTGCCCTGTTCGGCATTTTCTTTTTCGGTGCGGATGCGCTTCACCATGCCTTTGTGCAGGGTGAAGGGGGCGTACAAAAGCGCATCCATTTTGGAGGCTTTGCCCATGCTCGATAATTGCAAAAAGATGCGGTACACATCTTCGCCGATTTCTTTGTCGCAGGTGAGCAAACCGTAGTCGGTGTAGAGCTTGCTGGTGCGCATATGGTAGTTGCCGGTGCCCATGTGCACGTAATAGCGCAGCTTGTCTGCTTCGCGGCGCGCTACCAAAATCATTTTGGCGTGAGTTTTAAAACCTACAACACCGTAAATCACATGAATGCCGTAGCGCTGCAAGCGCTCGGCGAGTGCCACGTTTTGCTCTTCATCAAAACGCGCGCGCAACTCCACAATAGCGGTTACTTCTTTGCCCGCTTTAGCGGCGGCGACTAGTGCATCTACAATCGGGGAATTAGTGCCGGTGCGGTAGAGAGTTTGTTTAATCGCCAATACATGAGGGTCGGCGGCGGCTTCGCGCAAAAAATCCACTACACCTTGAAATGCATCAAAGGGGTGGTGTAGCAGAATATCCTGCTTTTGCAGCACCTCAAAATAAGAATTGGTGCGCTTGGGCAGCTTCGGCATGGCCTGTACAAACGGTTTGAAATAATACTGTTGATCTTTAATAAGATCGAACAAGTCGCCGTAGCGATTCAAATTGACCGGGCCGTTGATGCGGTATAAATCGCGCTCTTTAATTTCACAGCGCTGTAAGAGAAATTGTTCCAGTTCGGCGGGGCAGGAATCGGTCAGCTCTAGCCGCACTTCGTCGCCATATTGGCGATAGGCGAGTTCACCCTGTACCGCGCGCAGTAAGTCTTCAGTCTCTTCTTCGTCGAGAAAAATATCCGAGTTGCGGGTAAGGCGGAACTGATAGCTTTCCATCACCGTCATGCCGACAAAAATTTCGGCCATAAAAAAGTGAATGATGGAGGAGACAAACACAAAACAGCGTCCATTGCTGCTCAACTCGGCGGGCAGTTCAATAATGTGCGGTAGCGAGCGCGGTACTTGCACTATGGCGCGGCCGGAGTTGCGCCCGAAGGCGTCTTTGCCATCCAGCCGGACGATAAAATTCAAACTTTTATTGAGAATGCGTGGAAACGGGTGCGCCGGGTCTAAACCAATCGGACTGAGTACGGGTAATACATCGGATAAAAACACCTGCTTGAGGTGTTGGATTTGCGCCTCTGTCCACTCTTCACGGCGCAGGATATGAATGCCGTGCGCGTGCATTTCCGGCACTATTTCGTTGTTGAGAATGGCATATTGCTCCGCCACTAAGGCGTGGGCGCGCACTGAAATTTCGTTTAGGGTTTGGGTTTGGGTCAAGCCATCCGGCCCCTGGGTGGGCGGTGCGTTGCGCTCCAGAATTTCAACCAGACCGCCGACGCGCACTTCAAAAAACTCATCGAGGTTGGTGGAAAAAATGCCTAAGAAGCGCAGCCGCTCCAGCAGTGGCAAGCTGCGATTGTAAGCTTGATGGAGGACACGTTTGTTAAATTCGAGCAGGCTCAGCTCGCGATTGAAATAGGCGTTAGACACCTTGTACCTCGTTAAACTGATTCGTGTGGAGCAATATCGCGCCAGATTATGGCAATTGTGTGACAGAAATAAGACAGCCAATGCCCAGTGCTAACACTAGCAAAGTTTTAAGCGTAACGGAGACTTAGTCAAACATGGGAAGTAAAGGAGGAGGGATAGGAAATTATTCGCTCCATTAAAGGTATTTAACCCGGTGGAAGGGGAGTCGTCATCCCCGCGCAGCGGGGATCCATAGGTTTTTGAGGGAGATCAAACGCTGGACTCCCGCATGCGGGAGTGACGATACTCTTTTTAGCTTAGTTGCACTTGTACACATCAAAGCTTTGGCGACCATCTTGTACCAAGCTTGCAGGCACTACTGTGTCGCCGCCAAATTGGCTAGCTTCGTTGCGCGCCATATTGGTCAATTCAGTCGCTACCTTTTCTGGTGAACGTTTCATTGAGCCAACAAAGTTGTCTTTTACTTTCACATTCACAGTGCGCACTTTCTCACAGCTACGTACATTGCCGGCATTGGCAACTGCGACACTGGCGCCTTGTTCGCTGACTTTTACCCAGCTGCAGGCGCTGGTCAGGCTGACGATGGCGGCGAGTAAAAGGGTGGTTTTTTTCATGGTAATTCCTCGGTAGTGATCAAGCATAATCAGGGGGGCAAAAAACTCGCGGATACACTAATCCTATGGCGATCCAGTTGCAAGCTGCGGCTAGCCAAGTCTTTTGGTGTAATACGCGGTAATAATTTTTTTTGGTATTCGCGGGCATGAGTAGTATCTTTAGCGAGCGATTACTTACGTTGCAGCGGTTGATTTTGCTGTAACCCCGATAAGGTATCCACCACTATCATTAACTGATCTACCAAAATAAAAAGTTTACCAATAGGAAAACCGCTAAAGAGGAGTTAACCCTATGGGCGCATTCAACGCTGGCCTGTGCAATCTATTGTCCCGACACAATCTGTGGCGGCTGACCAAGCTGCTGATCATTCTCGCCATCCCGTTTGGCATCACCCTGCTAATCGGCAAACTCTACCAAAGTTGGGATGATGACCCGGAGCGCGGCGCCATTGCGATTGAAAACGGCGCTTTTGGCGAGAGCTATTCCACCCCCATTTATTTGGATCAGGGTTGGACCGCCAACGATAGCCTCTGGTACTACAACACCACGCAAGGCTCGGCGTTAATGCCCTACGACTTTTTTATCGCGCTGGAACAGGCGGATTCCAAAGAGCCATTTCGCGCTAACAGCCTTATCGATAAGTATCGCTACCTACCGCAAAAACCCACTTTTTTTAACCCGGACGGTCTGCCGGTGGGTTTTGTAAAAGAGACCTACAAAGGCAATGATTACATAGGTTTTACCTGCGCAGCCTGTCACACCGGGCAGGTGAATTATAAGGGCACGGCACTGCGTATTGATGGTGGCTCATCTATGGCTGATATGGTGGGTTTTCTCACCGAGCTGCAAAAAAGTATGGATATAGCCCTGGCTGACAGCGAAAAAAACCAGCGTTTTGTGGCCAAGGTATTGGAGCTGAATAACACCTATAACAATGCCGAAACCGTGCAGGCTGATCTGCGGCGCTGGGCGCGCAAAATTCGCCTTTACAACAACATTAACGACTCGAAAGTTGCCTATGGTTATGCGCGGCTGGATGCCTTTGGCCGTATTTACAACCGCGTGCTGGAACATGTGATCAGCCGTAATCAAGTGCGCGACGTACTGTTGGGGATGACCAAAGCCGGTGATGCCGAAGCTGATTTGTTGACGCCAACACAGGTAGACAAAGTACTGGAAGGTATCAGCGAAACCATTATTGGCGACCTGCAATTTGCCCAAATCATCGACCGGTTAATGTCCACTAAAGACGGTTACCCCGGGTTGGCGATGAGCGATATGAATCGCATCAAAGCAGAGATATTTAACGAGCCTAACGCGCCGGTGAGCTACCCATTTTTGTGGGACATAGTGCAATCGGATTATGTGCAGTGGAACGGTCTGGCTGCCAATGCCGGGGTTGGCCCACTGGGGCGCAATACCGGTGAAGTGATCGGGGTGTTTGGTATTCTCGATTGGACCGCACACAAGCGCGGCTGGAGTTTGTCATCGTTTATTACCGGGCAAAAAAGTAAGAGTTACCAAATCGACTTCACTTCCTCTATCGACTTGGTAAACCTGTCGCGTCTGGAAACCCATCTCGCCAGCCTCACCTCACCCGTCTGGCCGACGCTGGCAACCGATAACGCCCAGCAAAAAATCGCCAATGAGATTTTTGGCAAATTGCCTGAGTGGCAAATCGATGCCAAAAAAGTGCGCCGTGGCCGTCAACTCTACGCCGAGTATTGCGAGTCCTGCCACGAGGTGATTGACCGCACCGACCACGACCGGATTGTGGTGGCCGATATGTCGAGTCTGGATGTAGTGGGCACCGACCGCGCTATGGCGGAGAACAGCGTCAACTACAAAGGCTACTCCGGCAACTTTAAAAATACCTACCAGAGTGAGAGCGTGGGTTCACTGGTGATAAAAAATCAGGCGCCGGTGGTGCAGATTCTCACGGCTACTACTATGGGTGAAGTCACTACCGCACCGGATCCGGATAAATGGTGGCCGCGCCGCGCGCTGGATTGGCTGTATATGTTGGCGAAATCCTTCTTTGATAATGAAATCAAAGCCAGTGTAAAATCCGGCAACTATCAACCGGATACCACCGCATCGCCCTACCAATCGCTGCTATCCTACAAGGCGCGTTCACTCAATGGCATTTGGGCAACTGCACCTTATTTGCACAACGGTTCAGTACCGAGCATTTATGACCTGTTGTTGCCAGTAAAAGGCGCTAATGACCCGGCTGATGGGCACTATCGCCCGAACGAATTTAAAGTGGGCAGCCGCGAGTTTGATCCGGTCAAAGTGGGCCTGCGCACCGAAGGTTACGAGGGTTTTACCTTCAAAGCCGACAAGCGCGGGGATTACAACAGCGGTCACGAATACGGAACCGCCAATGCACCGGCGGTCAATGGCGTGAAAATGGAGCCACTGACCGAAGAGGAGCGCTGGGATTTGGTTGAGTACATTAAAACCTTGTAGCGATCATTAAATAGATCCGCATGCTGGATTTTTACACCCTGCAGTGTTTTTTTAGGTGAAAGCCTGATTAACACACAAGCCAGAGTGTAATCAAAGGAACGATAACGCCACTTTTTGTCTTATCACCTGTACTGGGAATAGGGCAAAAGTGGCGTTCTTGTATCTGTTGATGCTGGAAAGCATCAAAGATGAGCAGTAAAGATCGCATTTTTTAGTTGCCCCCAATTTTTATGGTCATCACTTACTGACCCTTAACGAGTTAGCTGTTTGGTTATGCGATCAACAATAAGTAGGAATGTTTACTCATGGGTGCGCCTTGTCACCGGCGCTGCTCTAGGGGTATTACTGGTGGTGCCAGTGGTGCAGGCAAACGGCGAAAAACGGGTCACTGTGCCCATCGCCCTGCCGTTTCAACAACAGACTCAACAGCAAGCTAGTGCTGCTGCCAGTTCGCTTGGTGCGGCGCAGAACACCTACGCACCCAAAATCCAGCCGATGACATTTACCCAATCGCCGCCGCCAATTGCGGTGGCGTCGGCGGCCGCTTCCTCCGCTGCTGCAGTTGTCGTCGCCAGTGCCAGCGCTAAGAGTGCTGCAGCAACTGCCGCCGTAGCTGGGGCTGAAAAAAAGGTGGCGGCAGTTAAAGAGGCGCGACCAGCAGCGATCAATATTCCGCAGGTGACTACCGCGCCGATAAAGGCGCCGCGTTATCCGGTTGGGCATCCGGAGGCGTTTGTGCCGGAATTTGAAGACTACGTGGCCCACAAAATCGCCCCCTTTGTCCCGGGTGTGGCGGTGGTGATTGTCTCTGGCGGGCAGATTAAATCCCTCAACGGCTACGGTGTGCGCCGCGCTGGCACCCGCGAAACAGTGACTCCGGACACAGTGTTTCGCCTCGCCTCTTTATCCAAATCCTTTGCGGCAACGGCGGCGAGTGTGTTGGTGAGCGAAGGGCGTATCAGTTGGGACACCCCCGTCACCTCGGTACTGCCTGAAGTGACCTTCAGCAATGCGCGCTACGGCAAGCAGCTCACCTTACGCCATATTCTCTCTCAGTCTTCAGGGTTGCCGCGTCACACTTACAGCCACTATATCGATGCGGGCAAAAGCTTCGCCGATTCAGTCGCGCGCTTGCGCTATGTCAATTTTGTCTGCCCGCCGGGTAAGTGTTTTGCCTATCAGAATGTGTCCTTCAGTTTGGCGGGGGATATGATCAAGAAAAAATCCGGCAAGAGTTTCGAGCAGTACACCGAAGAGAAAGTATTTGATCCGCTGGGTATGCGCACGGCGTCCTATGGTTTGGCCAGCTACAACGCCTCACCCAACCGCGCTGCGCCCCATATCACCAATGGCAAACGCTGGGTGCCTACCGCCGTGGTGGGCAATTGGTATCGCGTGGCACCAGCGGCGGGGGTGAATGCCAGTATTGTCGATATGTCGCGCTTTTTGCTGGCGCAAATGGGCAAACGTCAGGATGTATTGCCGCTTGCGGTACTCAACCCGATCCAGTCGCGGGTGACTAAAAATACCCCGGCGCAAAACTATTATGGCGTGCGCAAAGCGGTGGGTAATACGGCTTACGGCATGGGGTGGCGCGTATTTGATTACGGGCGCTATAAAAACTTTATCCATCACGGTGGCCATGTAAAAGGCTTCCGCACCGAGATGGTGTTTAATCGCGACCTGCAAATCGGCATGGTGTTCTTATCCAACTCCGAAACCCGTCTCGCGCGCGATGTAATCTTTAAATTTATCGATAGCTACGAGCGCGCCCAGGTTGCCGCGCGTGCCGCCGCCAAGAAGAAAAAATAGCGATGAAATTCACCGCCCTTACTGCTGCCTTGCATCCGCGCCAGATTTTGCGCGCGCTCGATGCTATCGACCGGGCGGAGACTTCTTATACGCTGGATCGCCCTGCCGCCCTGCGCCGGGTGATCTGGGTATTGGCCTGCGTGTCGGTGAGTTTGCTGGTACTCCACTACGCCAAGTTCTCGCAAAATCTGCAGTTGTTGTTGGGTTGGTTGGATGCGGGTTACTGGCCGCGCTTACAGGCCAGCGGCTGGTTAGAGCTATGCGGTTATCTCTGGTGGACGCTGTGCCATCTGCTCACCTTTATTGTGTTGCCCTGGCTGGTGATTCGTTATGGCTTCAAACAATCCATGCTGGATTTTGGCTGGCGCTGGAATCAGGTGGGTGAACACTGGCGCGGTTATCTGCTGCTGCTCAGCCCGATTTTGGTGTTTGTGGTGCTGGTAAGTTTTGGTGAAGATTTTGTCAATCACTACCCGTTTTATCGCAACGCCGGGCGCAGCTGGTTGGATTTTCTGCTGTGGGAACTGCTCTATATGAGCCAGTTTGTATTTCTCGAATTTTTCTTTCGCGGGTTTATGGTGAATGCCCTGCGCCCCGCCATTGGCGCCAATGCGATTTGGGTGATGTGTGTACCCTATATGATGATTCACCTGCCCAAGTTGGCGCTGGAAGCAACCGGGGCAATTTTGTTTGGCCTGTTTCTCGGCATACTCGCGCTGCAATCTCGCTCTATTTGGGGCGGTGTTTTGGTGCACGCCGGGGTGGCATTGAGTATGGATATAGCCGCACTGCTGCGTAAACAAGAACTGCCTGGATCGTTTTTTCCCTTCTGATTTTCCTCTTATAACTTTCTGCTAAATGCAATGTTGCGCTGCGCTGGCGGACCCCAGCAAAATCAATGACTTGTCGCTTAAACATACAAATAAGCAAACTAACTGCCGGGATTTTGCCGAAATAGTGAGACTTGAATCACGTATTTTTGCTGCTAGAGTCACAGTTACCCCATAAACATACCCATGTGAGGAAAGGATATGAAACACCTCAATCAGGCGGTAAGCATCAATATTGTATTGGTATTGAGTGCGTTGATGATGGCAGCGGCAGCCAATGCATCCATGCTCGACTGCGGTAAATCCTTAAGGTTGGAATTGGTCGCGAGTGCAGACTGTGTTTTTGTTGAGATGACTGCAGCGGAAGGCAAAGTAACGGTTGGGAATCATAGCGTTTCCGCGCCCGCAACCAACACCCCAGGCGCGGGTTTTCAGGTCAACCAAACGCGTACGGCGAGTGCAATACCTGAATCAGCGCCACTCTTAGTCTTGATCGGTGCATTGCTCGCTGTGTTATTAGTCCGCGCCAAGAGCTACAACACCAAGTAATTTACCCGCAAGATTGCCCCGCTGATCCGCCCAGTAAAAACAAAGATGGCCATATGTATATCTAGCCAGTAAAATTGCCCTTCATTTTTTACTGGCACCGGTTATGGATGTTTCCCTCCTGTTAGATTCTCTCAACGATGCCCAGCGCGCAGCGGTATCCGCCCCCGCCTGCAACCAGTTGATTCTCGCCGGTGCTGGCAGTGGTAAAACCCGCGTATTGGTGCATCGCATTGCCTGGCTGATCCAGGTGGAAAAAGTATCGCCCTACTCGATTATGGCGGTGACCTTTACCAATAAAGCCGCCCGTGAAATGCGCGCGCGGCTGGATGAGTTGTTCGCGCAGAACGGCCAGCACATCAACAGCCGCACCATGTGGGTGGGTACCTTCCACGGCCTTGCCCATCGCCTGCTCAAAGCCCATTGGCAGGATGCAAAACTGCCGCAGAACTTCCAGATTCTGGATAGCGATGACCAGTTGCGGCTGATCAAGCGGGTCTACCAAGCGCTTAATATCGACGAAAACAAATGGCCGCATAAACAGGCGCAGTGGTATATCAACGGGCAAAAAGACGAAGGCCTGCGCCCGCAGCATATTCAGGATTCGGGCGATCCGTTTGTGCGCACTATGCTGCAGATTTATCGCGCCTACGAAGAAGATTGCCAGCGCGGCGGCATGGTGGATTTTGCCGAAATCCTGCTGCGCGCCCACGAACTCTGGCTGCACAAACCGCACATTCTGGAACACTACCAGCAGCGCTTTCCGTTTGTATTGGTCGATGAGTTTCAGGATACCAATAGCGTGCAATACGCCTGGCTGCGGGTGCTCGCCGGTAAAACCGCCTGTGTTTCGGCAGTGGGCGACGACGACCAATCGATCTACGGTTGGCGCGGCGCAAAAATCGAAAACATCCAACGCTTCTCGCAGGATTTTGCCGACACCACCACTTATCGCCTCGAGCAAAACTATCGCTCTACCGGCAATATTCTCAAAGCCGCCAACGCGGTGATCAAACACAACTACGGCCGCCTCGGCAAAGAACTGTGGACAGAAGGCGACAAGGGCGACCCGATTTCGCTCTACGCCGCCTACAACGAGCAGGACGAAGCGCGTTTTATTGTTGAGCGTATTCAGGAGTGGGCGCGCAAAGGCCGCGAGAAGAAAACCATCGCCATTTTGTACCGCTCCAACGCCCAGTCGCGGGTATTGGAAGAGGCGCTGCTGCGCGAGGCGATTCCCTATCGCATCTACGGCGGCCAGCGCTTTTATGATCGCCTCGAAATTAAAAATGCTTTGGCCTACATGCGCCTGATCAGCAATCGCCATGACGATGCCGGTTTTGAGCGGGTTATTAATACCCCCACGCGGGGCATAGGCGGCAAAACGGTTGACGATATCCGCCTGTTTGCGCGCGAACAGGGCTGCTCGCTTTGGGCGGCCGCAGAGCAAATGGTAGCCAAGCGGGTCTTTGCCGCGCGCGCCGGCAACGCGGTGCAATCCTTTTTAAATTTGATTGAAAAGCTCGCACAGGATGCCAACGCGATTGATATCCACGGCGATACCGCCTCGCTCGATATGATTGCCAAACAGGTATTGGATGAAACCGGCTTGCTGGCCTTTCATCAAAATGAAAAAGGTGAAAAAGGTCAGGCGCGTGGCGAAAACTTGCAGGAATTAATTACCGCCTGCCGCGCATTTGATGCCGAAGAAGAGGATGATGACGGCCTCACGCCGCTGCAACAATTTTTAGACACCGCCGCGCTCGACGCCGGTGAAACCCAGGCCGATGAATTTGAAGATGCAGTGCAATTAATGACCCTGCACTCGGCCAAGGGGTTGGAATTTCCACTGGTGTTTTTAGCCGGTGTGGAAGAGGGTTTGTTCCCGCATAAAATGTCGGCGGACGACCCGGATCGATTGGAGGAAGAGCGACGCCTGTGTTACGTGGGCATCACTCGCGCTATGGAAAAGTTATTTATCAGTTACGCTGAAACCCGTCGCTTGTACGGCAATGAAACCTTTAACGCGGTGTCCCGTTTTGTGAAAGAAATTCCTGAAGATTGTATCGAAGAAGTCCGTTTAAAAACCGCGGTTACCCGTCCGGTGAGTTTTAATCGCCCGGCCTTAACCCAAGCCTCCAAACGCGCCCCCATGTACGAAACCGGTGAAGACACCGGCTTCCGCCTCGGCCAGCGCGTCACCCACGCCATGTTTGGCGAAGGCGTGATTTTGCAATTTGAAGGCACCGGCCCCAACGCGGTGATTCAAGTGAAATTCGCCGAAATTGGCATCAAGCGGTTAGTGATGCAATATGCGAAGTTGCAGGGGCTGTAAACCTTAAGGGTGATGAGCCCGCCACTACAAATGTAGCCAAATCAGCTACATTTGTAGCAAATTTGGCTACACAAAAAATACAATAATACGAAGTGCCCAAACGCAGGAGCTACGAATCAAACACCATGAACAATAAATCCATCAATTGGTATCCGCTGGTTATCATCGTTTTGATTGCGCTGTTTGCCGCGACTTTTGCGGCCTTGGTATTGGAGAAATCCAAACCTAAAGGTGCGCTGCAACAAGAGGCGGCAGCTGAACAAGCATCCGCCAGTGTTTCTACCCAACAATACCATTGGAAAATGGTGACTTCCTGGCCGAAAAATACACCCGGTTTAGGGGTGGGTGCGGAAAATATTGCGCGGGTGATTAATGAGATGTCCGGTGGGCGTTTGCAAATTCATGTCTATGGCGCCAATGAATTAGTGCCCGCCATGGGGGTGTTTGATGCGGTGTCGTCCGGCAGTGTGGAGATGGGGCATTCGGGCAGTTATTTTTGGCGCGGCAAAGTGCCCGCGGCACAATTTTTTACCTCTGTACCTTTTGGTATGAACGCGCAGGAACTTTACGGTTGGATCAATCACGGCGGCGGTTTGGAGTTGTGGCGCGAACTTTACGCGCCGTTCAATTTAATCCCCTTTCCGGCGGGCAATACCGGTGTGCAAATGGCGGGGTGGTTTAATCGCGAAATTAATTCTGTTGCGGATTTGCGCGGCTTAAAAATGCGCATCCCCGGTCTGGCCGGTGAAGTGTTTAATATCGCCGGTGGCACCTCGGTGAATATTCCCGGTGGCGAACTTTATACCGCGCTGCAGACCGGTGTAATCGATGCGGCTGAATGGGTCGGGCCGGAAAATGATTTGGCCTTTGGTTTTCAGCAGATCGCTAAATACTACTACTACCCCGGTTGGCATGAGCCGGGGCCGTCGATGGAATTGATCATCAACAAAACCGCGTTTGAAAATTTGCCCAAGGATTTGCAGGCGATTGTGACTTATGCCGCCCGTGCGATGAGTCAGGATATGTTCGACAGCTACACCGCGCACAACAGCCGCGCGTTGAAGGAGTTGGTGGAAAATCAGGGTGTGCAAATTCGCAAATTGCCGGATGAGGTGTTGCAGCGTTTTTATGAAATAGCGCAGCAGGTATACGCGGAGCAGGCGGCCAAAGATCCGCAATTTAAAAAGGTGTACGACTCTTATTCAGCGTTTATGAAAGATTCGGCGGCCTACCAAAAAATTTCTGAGCAGACCTACTACGAAGTGCGCGAACAACAAACGCAACGGCACTAACACGATTAAACGCTCGCGCTTGATGACTCGGGCGCGAGCTTATTGTTCGCTAGGTTCCTCGCCCTTTTGCGCCTCATCTTGAGCGGTAATTTCCACCAGCGTGGCAATACCATTGTTGCGCAACTTGTCCATCAATCGCGCCAGCTTTTCTACCTGGGCGGCATCCAACTGTTCACCGTGAGTAAAACTTAAGCGTTTTTTTGCCACCAGTTCACGCACATAGTCGGGGCGCACGCGCAAACGTTCGGCGGTTTGGGTGATGGAGAGTAATTGGCGCAACATAAATAACTCAAGGGTTGATCTGTGGGTGTGGCTTACTATGCCATATTAATGTGCCTTTATGACCTTTTGCTCGCTCGGCGATGTCATTTCGCGCAGTGAATTCCATCGATTGGTTGCAGAACTTGGGCGCCTTGGCTGTGAGTTCCGGCAAGCTGTGCCATAATTTCCCCCATCAATTGAATGCCGCCTCCACTCACTGCTGATTAAGGTTCTTTCATGGCTAATCTTGGCACCCTCTATACCGTTTCTGCGCCCTCGGGTGCTGGCAAAACCAGTCTGGTCAGCGCGCTGGTGAAATCCAATCCAGAAGTCTGCGTTTCTGTTTCCCATACCACCCGCCCTATGCGCCCCGGTGAAATCGACGGAGTGAATTACCACTTTGTCGATCACTCGACGTTTGAATCTATGCTGGAACAGGGTGCTTTTCTCGAACATGCGCGGGTGTTTAGCAATCTCTACGGCACTTCGCAGCAGTGGGTGGTGGATACGCTTAAGCAGGGTATAGATGTGATTTTGGAAATCGATTGGCAGGGTGCTGCGCAGGTGCGCAAGTTGATGCCGGATACGGTTAGCCTGTTTATCCTGCCGCCGTCACTGGCCTGTTTGCGCCAGCGGTTGACCGGCCGTGGGCAAGATGATGAAGCGGTGATCGATGCACGCATGAGTGAGGCGATTAGCGAGATGTCCCATTATGTCGAGGCGGATTATTTAATCATCAACGACGACTTCACCGTCGCGCTGGCGCAGTTTCAGGCGCTGATTACCAGTCAACATATCCGGCTTGCACGGCAGGCGGAGCGCCATAGTCAGCTACTGAAAGACTTATTGGCTTAAATTTAGTCACGCGCGGTTGGCATAGTTGCTGCTGCTGACGCATAATAGCCGACCGGGCTGCAGCTGAGCTGCATTAACCCCCAAGCGCCTATTTCCCAGCGCCCTAGATCATCCATAGAAAGTAGAGCACACAAAGTTATGGCACGTATTACCGTTGAAGATTGTTTGGATCACGTTGATAACCGTTTTGAGTTGGTAATGGTTGGCAGCAAACGCGCACGTCAATTGGCTATCGGCGGCAAAGATCCACACGTTGCCCCAGAAAATGACAAACCTACCGTTATCGCACTGCGCGAAATCGAAGAAGGTTTTATTGATGCGAGCATCCTGTTGGAAAAAGACACTCTGCCGCAACCTAAGCCAGAGCGTGTGTACGAAAACGATATCTAAGTCGATTTTTTTTCTGCCAGTACCCGCTATCTTCCCCGGCGGGTCTGTTGTCTGGCGTGATTTCTGGAGAGGGACGTGCAAACCATAGAGGCTTTGAGCCACCGGCTTTCGTCTTATCTGGAACCTTCCCAAATTAATTTGGTGAAGCGCGCCTACTTCTACGCCGAACAAGCCCACGACGGCCAAAAACGCCGCAGCGGCGAAGCCTATATCACCCATCCCCTCGCGGTTGCCGACATCCTCGCCACCATGCATATGGACCATCAAAGCCTGATGGCGGCCATGCTGCACGATGTGATTGAAGACACTGGCATCAGCAAAAAAGCCATCGCCGGTCAGTTTGGCGATTCAGTGGCAGATTTGGTGGATGGCGTGAGCAAACTCACCCAGATTGAGTTTGAATCCCACGCGGAAAAACAAGCGGAAAACTTCCAGAAGATGGCCTTGGCCATGGCCAATGACCTGCGTGTGATCTTGGTCAAACTCGCCGACCGATTGCACAACATGCGCACCTTGGGCGCCATGCCGCCCGACAAAAAACGCCGTATCGCCAAAGAAACCCTCGAAATCTACGCGCCGATTGCTCACCGTTTGGGCATGAATGAAGTGCGTTTGGAGTTGGAAGACCGCAGTTTCTACTGCATGTACCCACTGCGCGCGACCCGCTTGCAAGCGGCGTTGAAAACCGCGCGCGGTAATCGCAAGGAATTGGTTGAGCAGATTCAAACCTCCTTTGAAAAGCGCCTGCTCAAAGAAAATATCAACTCAATTGTCATTGGCCGCGAAAAGCATTTGTACAGCATCTACGAAAAGATGCGCCTGAAGAAAAAATTCTTCAAAGAAATTATGGATGTCTACGCCTTCCGCATCATTGTGGACACGGTGGACACCTGTTATCGCGTGCTGGGTGTAGTGCATAACCTGTACAAACCCGTCGCCAGCGAATTTAAAGATTACATCGCCATTCCCAAAGCCAATGGCTATCAATCGCTGCACACTGTGCTGGTGGGTATGCACGGCGTGCCGATTGAGGTGCAAATCCGCACCAAGGAAATGGACGAAATGGCCAACAGCGGTATCGCCGCCCATTTCCTCTATAAATCTAATAGCGATGAACCAATCAACGCCAGCCACAGCCGCGCGCGCCAATGGGTGCAAGGCCTGCTGGAAATGCAGAAAAATGCGGGCAACTCCCTCGAATTTATCGAAAACGTCAAAATTGATCTCTTCCCCGATGAGGTTTATGTATTTACGCCGAAAGGCAAAATTGTCGAGTTGCCCACCGGTGCAACACCGGTCGATTTTGCCTACGCGGTACATACCGATGTGGGTAATACTTGTGTCGCCTGCCGTATCAATGAGCGCATGGCGCCGCTGTCGCAGCCGCTATTGAGCGGCCAAAAGGTGGCGATCATCACCGCACAGGGCGCCCAGCCTAATCCCAACTGGCTCAATTTTGCGGTATCGGCCAAGGCGCGCTCGGCGATTCGTCATTACCTCAAACATCAGCGCCATCACCAGTCAGTTACTCTCGGTAAGCGCATGCTCAGCCGCGCGCTGGCAGAAAACCATATAGATTTGGAGCATTTGAGCGAAGAGCAGCAGCATAAATTGCTGATGGGCGCGCAATTGGAATCCATGGACAAACTCTACGAAGAGATTGGCCTTGGCAACAAAGTGGTTTATTCGCTGATCAAATTGCTGCAGCCAGATGCGGATGTGAAAGGCAGACCCGGTACGCTCAACTCGGCGATTACAATCGATGCCGCCGAAGGCATGATGATCAGCTTCGCGCGCTGCTGCCGCCCAATTCCGGGTGACCCGATTATCGGTCACGTCAGCTCTGGCAAAGGCTTGGTAATCCATCAGGATACCTGCCGCAATATTGCCGAAATCCGCAACTATCCCGACAAAATCAGCCAGGTAAACTGGGCTGCCACAGTCAGTGGTGAGTTTTTGGTGGATGTGCGGGTGGAAGTGGAAAGCGACCGGGGTATTATCGCCACCCTCGCCACTCGGATTACCGAGCAGGGCGCGAGCATCGAACATATCAACGTACACGAGCGCGATGCCCACAACAGTGTGATTCATCTGTGCATCGGCGTGCACAACCGTATCCACCTCGCCAACATCATGCGCCGCATCCGCAACCTGGGTTTTGTGATTCGGGTCAATCGCAGTAAAAACTAATCCCTCCCCCGCCTCCCTTTTTCAAAGGGAGGAGCCTGACTCCCTGTAAATGTGGTTTCGGAGTGAAATATATCCTCCCCCTTTGCCAAAGGGGGATTGAGGGGGATTTTTGAAATAAGAGGATCAAAGGAGATTTTGTTTTATACTCTCGCCCTTCCTTCTTTTGAAAAAACACCGATAAAGGTTCTTCCATGACCAATAAAGCTATTATTCACAGCGATAACGCCCCCGCCGCCATAGGCACCTATTCCCAAGCCGTAAAAGCCAACAATACGGTTTACCTCTCCGGCCAAATTCCGCTCGACCCAAAAACCATGCAAATGGTTGAAGGCGACTTTGCCGCGCAAGCGCATCAGGTATTTAAAAATTTGGCCGCCGTATGCGAAGCCGCCGGCGGCAGTTTGAAGGACATAGTTAAGCTCAACATTTACCTGACTGATTTGGCCAATTTCCCAGTCGTAAATGAAGTGATGGGGCAATACTTTCAGCAACCCTATCCCGCCCGCGCTGCGGTAGGTATCAACCAACTGCCCCGCGCCGCACTGATTGAAGCTGATGGGATTATGGTGATTTAAGCGATCACGCTTTTTTTACTTATAAAAATGCTCGATTCGTCGGGCATTTTTTTTAGGTTTTGATTGCTAACTAGGTATTGAAAACTTGTTGAATAAAGAGAGGTGATTTATTGTAGTTGCGCATGTGATTTTGTCGTTTTTAAAACGCTGAATGGGATTGCATATATAAAAATTAAGTGGGCTATAGCCAGGGTAAAAAGGATTATCTATGAGCTTTTATTTTCGTTATTTATTCATTATGTGCGTTGCTTTGTTTTCGGCAACCAATTCTGCAACAACTCAACTTGCGACAGAAGATTTTTCCCAACTGCCAGATGTGAATCGTTTAGTGTTATCGCCTAATGGCAAGACACTCGCTTATAACGCCCGAATTAATGTTGGCGACATTCAAGGCGTTGGCGTACATGTGTTGGATCTGGCCACAAAAAAATGAAAATTGCCTTGTTCACCGATAACTCTAAATTTTTTATGAGGTGGTTGAGCTGGAAAGATAACAAGACGTTATTGGTTGGTGTATTTAGCCCTTCCGAACGTGACACTGTTGTTAATGCGCAGCGGGTTCGTTTTAAAACCCGTGATTTTCATTTGATGATTATAGATACCGAAACCGGTGAAGTTACTGAGCCGTTTACGCGCACATTTTTGCGCCGTTACAACGTATTGCCACCAATACGTGATTATGTGGTGGACACGTTACCCAATGATCCTGAACATATTTTAATGCAAATGCCAGGAGTGGATATTGGATACTGGCGTGAGCCCATTGTTTACAAAGTGAATATCAAAACACAAAAAGCCAGCGTTTATCATCCCGCGCAAAAAGAAGTAAGTGATTGGATAACCGATCAACACCATCAGGTTAGATTAGGGCATGCCAACGATGATAAAGGGATTCAATCAACAAAAGTGCTAGATGCCAACTCTGGGAACTGGCGAGAGCTGTGGCCATACAGTATTTTTTCTGAAGAGCGAGTAGAAGCCTTGGGATTTGATAAGGATCCCAACGTGCTTTATATCCGCGCCTACCACCAAAAACGTCTGGCAATATTTAAGGTTAATTTGAAAGATCCTGATTTAAAACGGGAATTAGTTCTCGCTGACCCCACCTACGATGTAAAGGGGCACCTGATATATTCGCCATTGAATGATGCAGTTATTGGTGTGACTAGCATGGAGCAAGGTGGAACCTATTTTTTCGATAAAGAATTGCAAACTCTACAAACAAAAATTGATAAAGCAATTCCAGGTAATCGTAATTACATTTATTCGATTACCGATGATCAGCAAAAATTTTTAGTATTCTCCACAAGTAGTACAGATTCAGGTACTTATTATTTAGGGCAAACTAATCCGATTAAATTAGAGGCGGTGGCCTATAGCTACAAAAAATTAGTTCCCGAAGTGCTGAGCAAAACCGAGCAGATCGAATACAAGGCGAGAGATGGGTTGAAAATTGAGGCTTATTTAACCACGCCCAAAAATCAACCTGCCAAAAATTTACCCACGTTGCTATTCCCACACGGCGGGCCAATCTCGCGTGATAATGACGCCTTTGATTATTGGACACAGTTTTTTGTCAATAAAGGCTATGCTGTGCTGCAGATGAACTTCCGTGGTTCCGATGGCCAAGGTATTGAGTTGCGTAATGCTGGCTTGAAAAACTGGGGCAAGGAGATGCAGGATGATATTGAAGACGGTGCGCGAAAATTAATTGCTGATGGCATAGCCGACCCTAATGCCATCGCGATTGTGGGAGCAAGCTATGGTGGTTATGCCGCTTTAATGGGAGTAGTAAAAACTCCGGACTTTTATCGCTGTGCAATCAGCGTCAACGGTGTGTCTAACGTGTTTGACTTGGTAAAAGACAATCGTGCATTTTGGCGCAGTTACAATGTGGTGGACGAACAAATCGGAAATGACAATTCGACGTTGCGCGCAATTTCGCCGGTTAATTTTGCCGATAAAATTAAAGTGCCCGTGTTGTTGGTGCACGGCACTGATGATCGCCAGGTTAAAATACAACAAAGTTATGAAATGCGCGACGCGCTACAAAAAGCTAAAAAAGAAGTGACCTTTTTGGAGTTGCCGAGTGAAGATCATTATTTGTTAAACGAAAAAAATCGTATTGATACTTTCCGTGCGATGGATACATTTTTAGACCAGTGTTTACCGGTTAAAAAAGCAAAAGCTGTAGCAGGTAATTAATGGGATTAACAAAAAAGCCCGAGCAGAATCTTCTGCTCGGGCTTTTTATTTTTCATGATATGGACATTATTTTTTCAGAGTCGCTTTGGGGTTAGGTAAATCGGTAATCGTACCCACGCCCAATTCTGCCGCCAGACCAACCGATTCATGTAAGGTCGGGTGGGCGTGGATGGTGAGGGCTATATCTTCCACGCTGGCGCCAAATTCCAGCGCCAAGGTGAGTTCGCCGAGCAATTCACCCGCGTGTACGCCGACTAACCCTGCGCCGAGCAGGCGATCGGTTTTGGCGTCATAGATAAGTTTGGTTTTGCCTTCGCTGCGGTCGGCGGCTATGGCGCGGCCGCTGGCGGCCCAGGGGAATACGGCGGTTTTGAAATCCAGCCCCTGCTGTTTGGCTTCTTTTTCGGTCAGGCCGACCCAGGCGAGTTCGGGGTTGGTGTAGGCGATGGAGGGAATTGCCATTGGTTCAAACGCGTGTGGATGACCGGCGACACCTTCGGCGGCGGCGTGGCCTTCATGGGTGGCTTTGTGGGCGAGCATGGGCTGGCCGATGATATCGCCAATAGCGTAAATGTGCGGCACATTGGTTTGTAAGAAGGCATTGACCTTGATAAAACCGCGCTCATCCACCTCAACACCGGCTTTTTCTGCGTCGATCAGTTTGCCGTTGGGCACCCGCCCGACTGCCACTAATACGGCGTCAAATTGGCGTGGTTCGGCGGGCGCATTGGCGCCGCTAAAGGCCACTTCGATCGCCTCGGGTTTGGCGCTGACCGCTTCCACCTTGGTGGATAGCAGTACTTCAAACTTGTCTTTGTTGTATTTGCTGTAAACGGCGACCAGGTCTTTATCGGCGGCTGGCACCAGTTGATCGGCAAATTCCACTACAGTGACTTTGCTGCCCAGGGCTTCATACACAGTCGCCATTTCCAATCCGATAATACCGCCGCCAATCACCAATAACCGCGCCGGTACATCGCGCAGTTCAAGCGCGCCGGTAGAATCAAAAATGCGTGGATCTTCGGGGATAAAGGGCAGTTTTACGCTGCGTGAACCAGCGGCGATAATCGCGTGTTCAAAGTCGATCAGGGTAGTTTCGGTACCTGACTCCACCGCCAGTTGGTGATCGCTAACAAACTTGCCATAGCCTGTCACCACGTTGACTTTACGCGCTTTGGCCATGGCATTAACACCGGAAACCAGCTTGCTAACCACGGAATCTTTATAGCCGCGCACCTTGTCGAGGTCGTGGGTAACTGGGCCAAAACTGAGGCCGAGGTTGCCGGCATGGTGGGATTCATTAATCACTTCCGCCACGTGCAGCAGCGCTTTGGAGGGGATGCAGCCTACGTTGAGGCAGACGCCGCCGAGGCTGGAGTAGCGCTCTACCAAGGTCACATCCAGGCCGAGGTCTGCGGCGCGAAAGGCGGCGGAATAGCCGCCGGGGCCACTGCCGAGAACTACCACTTGGGTTTTGATTGTTGCCATCTTGCTTGCTCCTTAACAGGTTAGCTGCCAGGCGCTAGCTCCCGGCATGACTGGGGAAGGGAATCGAACACTATCGGGGGGGATGCTATCAAAAGAAACTGAAACCCACTTGGAAAAGTTTTTCCAAGTCGCGGATATGCTTTTTCTGCAGCAAAAACACAATTACATGGTCGCCGGACTGCACTACTACATCGTCATGGGCGATCACTACTTCGTCGCCATCGGGGCCTTCGCGCACAATCGCGCCGATATTGGCGCCTTCGGGCAGGTCTATGTCTTCCAACGCTTTGCCGACTACTTTGGAGGATTTGGCATCGCCGTGGGCGATAATTTCAATCGCCTCGGCTGCACCCCGGCGCAGTGAGTGAACATTCACTATATCGCCGCGACGCACGTGGGTGAGCAGGCTGCCGATGGTGGTGGTCTGGGGGGAGATGGCGATGTCAATATCGCCGCCCTGCACTACATCTACGTAAGCGGGGTTGTTGATTAGCGTCATCACCTTGCGCGCGCCCAAGCGTTTGGCAAGCATGGAGGACATGATATTGGCTTCGTCGTCGTTGGTAAGCGCGAGGAATACATCGGTATCTTCAATGCTCTCTTCCATCAGCAGGTCTTTGTCGGACGCGCTGCCCTGAATCACAATCGCCCGATCCAGTTGTTCCGATAGGCGGATGGCGCGCGCCTTGTTGTATTCGATCACGCGCACGTTGTAGCGGCCTTCGAGCATCTTGGCGAGGCGCAGGCCGATATTGCCGCCGCCCGCAATAGTGATGCGTTTGTAGGCTACTTCGAGGCGGCGCAACTCGCTCATTACCGCGCGGATATCGGCCTTGGCAGCGATGAAGAAGACTTCGTCATCGGCTTCGATCACCGTATTACCGGTGGGCATAATGGCGCGATTGCGCCGGTAAATGGCGGCAACACGGGTATCGACCGAGGGCATATGCTCGCGTAAAAAACGCAGCTCCTGGCCGACCAGCGGCCCGCCGTGATAGGCCTTAACCGCGACCAGCTGCACCTTGCCATCGGCAAAGTCCAATACCTGCAGGGCACCGGGCTGTTCAATCAGGCGGAAGATATATTCCGATACCAATTGCTCCGGGCTGATAAGTACATCAATCGGAATGGCACCGTTTTCAAACAGCTGTTGGTGCGTGAGGTAAGAGGTGGCGCGCACCCGCGCAATTTTGGTGGGGGTGTGAAACAGGTTCTCGGCAATGGTGCAGGCGATCATATTGATCTCGTCGTTGCTGGTTACCGCGACCAGCATATCGGCGTCTTCCGCGCCCGCTTGCTCCAACACATCCGGGTGCGATGCTTCGCCCGTGACCACACTGATATCCAGCCGGTCGCGCAGCTCGCGCAGGCGCGCTTCGTCGGTATCGATCACGGTGATGTCATTGGATTCGCTCGCCAGATGTTCCGCGAGGCTGCCGCCGACTTGTCCGGCACCGAGGATAATAATTTTCATAGTCTACCCGTTGTGAGTCGCTGTCTAATCCATCGCCAAGTCTAGTGCTAAGTGCAGCAAATTGCCGCTATCGTCGGCTAATGTGAAGAAGTTGTATCAATTTGTTTTGCGCAAACGCGCGTAGTAAAAACCGTCGTGGCCATCCAATTGCGGCAGTAATTGCCTGCCGCAGGGTTGCGCTAAACCCCAATCGACATCGAGTGGGTCGCAGCTTGCATCCTTATTGCGCGTCAAAAAAGCTTCAATAATACGGGTGTTTTCCTTGGGCATAATCGAGCAGGTGGCATAGAGCAAAACGCCGCCGGGTTTGAGCAATGGCCAGAGGTTTTTCAGCAGTTGTTGTTGCAGTTCGCCGAGTTTATCCAGCTCTTCGGGGGTGCGCAGTACTTTAATATCCGGGTGGCGGCGAATAATACCGGTGGCGGAACAGGGCGCGTCGAGCAGTATGCGGTCGTAAAGTTCGCCATCCCACCAGCTGTTGGGTTTGGTGCCATCGCCACATAACACCTCAGCAGTGACACCAAGGCGAGTCAGATTTTCACGCACGCGGGTGAGGCGGCGCTCGTCGGCATCCAGTGCGGTCACCTTCAGGCTGGGTTCTAATTCCAGCAGGTGGCCGGTTTTTCCGCCGGGGGCGCTACAGGCATCCAATACCCGCAAGTTGGGCGACAATTCGAGCAGGTCGCCGCTTAATTGCGCTGCTTCATCCTGCACACTTAGCCAGCCTTCGGTGAAATGGGGCAGTTTGCGCGGGTCACAAGCCTGTTCCAGGGTGATGCCATAAGGGCTGTGTTGGGTGGCTTTGGCGCTAATGTCGAGTTCGCGCAGCAGTTGCAGGTAGTTATCGCGGCTGATTTTTTGGGTGTTCAAACGCAGGCTAAAGGGCGGGTGCTGGTTGTTGGCGGCGATCAATTCATCGAATTGCGCCGGCCAGCATTTGCTCATCATGGCTTCCATCCACGCGGGATGATTGCTGTTAAATGCGCGATTCTCGGCGAGAAAATCGTTAATTCTGCTGCTATCACGCTGAAAACTGCGCAATACACCGTTGACCAGATTGGTCGCCCAGGGCTTTTTAATATGGCGCGTGACTTCAACGGTTTCGCCAATGGCAGCGTGATCGGGAATGCGTGTGTGCAGCAATTGATAGAGGCCGAGCAGCAGCAGCGCCTGAACATCGCCATCTTTGGCGCGCAGGGGTTTATCCAGCAGGCATTCGGTATAGGCCTGCAGTTGCGGGTAAAAACGGCAGGTGCCAAAACACAGTTCTTGCAGTAAAGGGCGATCATTTTCGGCTACTTTCGCCGAAATTGGTGGCAATAAGCTGGATAAAGAACCTTTTGCGGCCAGTATCTGGGCAATTACCTGCGCCGCTGCGGCGCGCACGCTTAACATGCCGGTTGCTCCAGTTGCGCGCCGACCTTAAATAGATCCGGGTGGCCGCGCAGTATATCGCCGATGTTCATCGGTTTTTTGCCGGGTAATTGCAGCTGTTCGAGGATAAGCTGCCCCTGTTTACAGGCGATCCATAGGCCTTGGTGGTCAATTTGGGTGATGCTGCCGGGTGCGGCATTGGCTGTGTTGTCGACCGTTTTAGCCGCCCAGATGCGGATGCGCTGATCGTCGCCCGCGCCTGCCGGTTTGGTGTGTGCGACCGGAAACGGATTGAATGCGCGCACTTTGCGCTCCAGCTCCACTGCGGGCAATTGCCAGTTGAGCGCCGCTTCTTCTTTGCTGAGTTTGGGTGCGTAGTTGCTTAGCTTGTCATCCTGTTTTTCCGGTTTGATGGTGCCCGCTTGAATCAAATCGAGCGCCGCGATAAGTGCGGGTGTGCCGATACTGATGAGCTTATCGTGCAGGCTTCCACCGGTATCGTCGGCTAATATCGGACAACATGTTTTGCTCAGCATATCGCCAGTATCCAGCCCTACATCCATTTGCATAATCGTTACGCCAGTTTCGCTATCACCCGCTTCTATCGCCCGTTGGATGGGAGCGGCACCGCGCCAGCGCGGCAGGATCGAAGCGTGCACATTGATGCAGCCGAGGCGCGGGGCATCCAGTACGACTTTGGGCAGAATCAAGCCGTAGGCGACCACTACCATCAAATCCGCATTCAGCGCGGCCAATTCGGCTACCGCTTCGGGCGCTTTAAAGTTGAGCGGCTGGTAAACCGGAATATCGTGTGCGAGCGCAACCTCTTTTACTGGGCTGGCGCTGAGCTTTTTGCCGCGTCCGGCGGGGCGATCGGGCTGGGAATAAACGGCAATCACCTGATGGCGGCTAGTAAGCAGCGCTTTTAGATGCTCCGCCGCAAAATCGGGGGTGCCGGCAAAAATAATGCGTAAACCTTGGCTCATGAATAACCTGTCGAATTGCAAAGTGTTTAAATCATTGGCAATAGAAAATAAAAAAGGCGCCAGTAGCGCCTTTATCTGCTGCGCACCTCTAGCGCGCTTCAGCCTTGTGTTTTTTCTCTAGTTTGGCGCGAATGCGGGTGCGCTTAAAGGGCGAGATATGATCTACAAACAACTTGCCGTTTAAGTGATCCAGCTCATGCTGGATGCATACTGCAAGCAACCCCTGGGGTTCAATTTCAAACGGTTTTCCGTCGCGATCCAGTGCTTTTACCCGGATATGCTCCGGGCGCACTACCGTTTCATAGAAGCCGGGAACTGACAGGCAGCCTTCATCGTACTCGCTAACACTGTTATCCAGCACTTCGATTTCTGGATTAATGAAGACCAACGGCTGGGATTTATCTTCACTCACGTCTATAACTACTACGCGCTTGTGCACATTCACTTGCGATGCCGCAAGGCCAATGCCGGGGCAGTCGTACATAGTTTCAAACATGTCGTTTATCAGCTGGCGGATTTTATCATCCACTTCTGTGACGGGTTTGGCGACAGTGCGCAGCCGTGGGTCTGGAAATTCAAGGATAGGTAACAAGGCCATAGTGTTTGTGACAAACTTCTAGTAAAAAGGTAATAACCGCTGCTAACATGATGATCGCACAGGATTTATGCGGTGCACACGGAAACAGCATGGGCTTTTAATTAACTATTATACGTCTATCTGCCTCAGGACCGAATAAAACAGGATCGGTTTCTATGAAAAAAATATTACTGGCCGTTGCGGCTGCATCACTCATTAGCTTCTTTTCTTGGGCTGATGATGCACTTCTTAAAACGGGTCACCCCGATGAATACACCGTCAAAAAGGGCGATACCCTCTGGGATATTTCCGCTACCTTTTTGAACAGTCCTTGGCTTTGGCCAGAGATTTGGCATGTTAACCCCCAAATCGAAAACCCGCACCTGATCTTCCCCGGCGATCTGATCCGCTTGGTTTATCTGGATGGGCAGCCTCGTCTCACACTTGAGCGCACCTTGAAAATGGTGCCTGGCGCAGGTGGAGGTATAAATGGCGCGACGAAATTGAGCCCTAGCATTCGGGTGCAACACACTGAAGATGCCATCAGTGCTATCCCGCTGGATAGGATCGAGGCGTTTTTATCGCGCAGCCGAATCGTCAATCCAGGCGAGTTGGAGGCAGGCCCTTATATGCTCGCTGGTCAACAGCAACATTTGATTGTTGGGGCAGGCGATCGCGCTTATGCGCGCGGAAATTTTGATGATCATTACTCTAATTACGGTGTTTATCGCAAAGGCCAAACGTTTAAAGACCCGATCACCAAAGAGTTGCTGGGTATTTATGCGCAAGGTATAGGTACTGTCGCCGTTACCAAAAAAACCGATGATGTTGCAACACTCGATGTTATTCGCACCTATGAGGAGGTTCGCCCCGGTGATAGCTTATTGCCAAGCGAAGATCGCTCGGTGGATTCAGTGTTTTATCCGAGCGCGCCAGATGCAGATATAGAAGCCCAGATCATCGCCGTGGAAGGTGGTGTGACGCAAGTTGGTAAGTTTAATGTAGTGATGATAAATCGCGGTGAGCGTGAGGGTCTGCAAATAGGTAATGTACTGGCGATTTATAAGGCTGGTGAAGTGGTTACCGACCGTGTTAAAGGTGGCAAAGTCGCATTGCCGGATGAGCGTGCAGGCTTGCTGATGGTTTTCCGTACTTTTGAAAAAATGAGTTTTGCGCTGGTGCTTGAGACTGACCGTGCTTTGGCGGTTAACGACAAGGTGCGCAACCCTTAAGTGGTATTGTAGTGGCTGCCCCGCTGTGGGCAGCCAGAATCAAGGATGATAGTTATGCTCTCCCCCCTCGCTGCTACCCTATTGGTGTTACGTCTCCCTGCGATTGGTGTTGCTGGTTACTGGCAGCTGCTTGAGTTATTTGACAGCCCGCTGCAATTGCTCGATCAACCCACGCAATCCTTGCGCTCGCTGCTTAACCCGGCTGCTGCCGACATGCTCAGCCAGTTTCGCACCGATCCTGATACCAGTGACATTGGCCGTAAGTTGGCTGCCGATTTAGCCTACATCGAATCCCAGCCTGACCTGCATTGCCTCACCTATGATGACCCTCTCTACCCGCGGTTGCTGCGTGAAATTCCGCGCCCGCCACCGCTGCTGTTTGTGCGCGGTGAACCTGCCTGCCTCAGTTTGCCGCAGTTGGCAATTGTCGGTAGCCGCAACCCTAGCGGCGGCGGCAGCGAAAATGCGGAGCGGTTTGCGCACTATCTTGCCGAGCGCGGTTTTGCAATCACCAGTGGTTTGGCGCTGGGGATAGACGCGGCGGCGCATCGCGGCGCGCTGCGGGCAGGTGGGAAAACCATCGCGGTGATGGGCACCGGTATCGATTTGATCTACCCATCCCGCCACCGCCCGTTGGCGCAGGAAATTATTGCCAGTGGCGGCGCTCTAGTTAGTGAGTTTCCGTTGGGAACAAGTTCACAGGCCAGCAACTTCCCTCAGCGCAATCGTATTATTAGCGGTTTGAGCGGTGGTACCTTGGTGGTGGAGGCGGCGGTACAAAGTGGCTCATTAATCACCGCTTCCTACGCACTGCAACATGACCGCGAAGTGTTTGCGATTCCCGGTTCTATCCACAATCCGCTGGCGCGGGGTTGTCACCAATTGATTCGCCAAGGCGCGACTTTGGTGGAAACCGCGCAGGATATAGTCGATCAACTGGCCGGATTGCTCAGCTATAAACGCCAAGAGGTGAGATCCGCCAAAACAGTGCAGCCGGAATTGTTTGATAAGTCCGTGAATGCGGAAATCGAACTCGGCGCTGATGAACAGAAATTATTACAGGCCCTGGGTTACGATCCGCTGCCGGTGGATTTACTGGCTGAGCGCACTGGCTTGGATGTGGGCAATTTATCGGCGCAGCTCATCGGCTTGGAAATCAAAGGTTTGATTCAACAGGTTGGCGCCTGCTATCAGCGGGTATAGCCAATACGGATGAATTCTTGAGCTTGTGCTATAGCTGGGGTAGATTGGCTGTAACTTGATAATAGGTATGGCTCATGATCGATTGGTCGCGTAATCCCCGCATACAATTCGCAGCAAGACAAATGAAACTAGGCGGAGTGATTGCCTACCCCACCGAGGCAGTGTGGGGTTTAGGCTGTAACCCCTTTGACGAAGGGGCGGTATTGGAGCTGTTGGCCTTGAAGAGCCGCCCAATAGAAAAAGGCCTTATTCTGATCGCCGCCGATATCAAAATGTTTGCCCCCTTTCTTGATGAGTTGGATGATTTGCAGCGCCAGCGATTAAAAAACTCCTGGCCCGGCCCCCATACCTGGCTGGTGCCCAATAATGGTTTAGTGCCCTATTGGATTAGCGGCAGTTTTAGCAGCGTGGCGCTGCGGGTAACTGATCACCCGGTGGCAGCGGGGCTATCGCGCGCATTTGGCGGGCCTTTGGTCTCCACCTCCTGCAATCCCCAAGGTTTAGCGCCCGCCACCAGTATCCATCAGGTGCGCCGCTATTTTAGCGGAGAATTGGATGCGATCACCTCCGGCCAAGTCGGCAAGCGCACCGCCCCCTCTGAAATCCGTGATTTGCTCACCGGTGAGATCATTCGCCCCGGTTGATTGGTGCTTAACCCAGGTCAAATCCTGTGAACTAGTTTTCCCCTTTCACTTCTGGCCGCGTAGAATGGCGGCCTTTCTGATTTCATCCTTCACTCATCTATTGCTGCAACACGCGGATGCCGCACTTTGAGGAACTTTTATGACTGCTTCACATGGGCCCGATAAGGCCGCCGTCAAAGCATACCTGCTCGACTTACAAGATCGCATCTGCCAAGCACTGGCCGCTGAAGATGGCGGTGCCGAGTTTATGGAAGACTCCTGGACGCGCGCTGAAGGTGGCGGTGGTCGTTCGCGGGTATTAACTAACGGCGCGGTGATCGAAAAAGGCGGCGTTAATTTTTCCCATGTGTACGGCACTCAAATGCCCGCTTCGGCGACTGCACATCGCCCCGAGTTAGCAGGGCGCGCGTTTGAAGCCATGGGGGTGTCGCTGGTGATTCATCCGCACAATCCTTATGTGCCTACCAGCCATGCCAATGTGCGTTTTTTTATCGCCGAGAAAGAAGGTGCAGCGCCGGTCTGGTGGTTCGGCGGCGGTTACGATTTAACGCCCTATTACGGCAATGAAGCCGATGTGGTGCACTGGCATCAGACCGCAAAAAATGCCTGCGATCCACTTGGCGAGCACCTCTATCCCAGATTTAAAAAATGGTGCGACGAGTATTTTTATTTAAAACACCGCGATGAAGCGCGCGGTGTGGGTGGACTATTTTTTGATGACTACAACGCCGAAAGTTTTGACCACAGTTTTGCTCTGATGCGCGCCGTAGGCGATAGCTATGTGCCCGCCTATCAGCCGATTGTCAACGCGCGTAAAGGCATGGCATTTACGGAACGCGAGCGCGATTTCCAACTCTATCGCCGCGGCCGCTATGTGGAATTTAATTTGGTTTATGACCGCGGCACTTTATTTGGTTTGCAAACCGGTGGCCGTACTGAATCGATCTTAATGTCGTTGCCGCCATTAGTGCGCTGGGAATACAACTGGCAACCAGACGCCGGCACCGCTGAAGCACAGCTGTACGAAAAGTTTTTGCCGCACCGCGACTGGCTGAAATAAATAGGTAGTTAGTATTTCATTATTGTTTTTCGTTTTATTTGTTGGATAACCCATGACTGATTTATACGCCTTGTTTGGCAACCCGATTGTGCAAAGCAAATCGCCCCATATCCATCGCCAGTTTGCCGAGCAAACCGGGCAGGATATGCATTACACCAAACAACTAGTGGCTATCGGAGAGTTTGAACAGGCAGCACAGGATTTTTTTGCTCAAGGCGGCAAAGGATTAAATATCACCGTGCCATTTAAATTAAACGCATTTGAATTTGCGCAAAAACGCACTGCGCGTGCAGAGCGTGCCGGTGCCGTGAACACGCTTGCGATGTTAAGTGATGGCAGCATCCTTGGCGATAATACGGATGGCATTGGCATGATTCACGATATGCACAATCTCGGTTGGGAATTGGAAGGTAAACGTGTATTGATTTTGGGCGCAGGTGGTGCTGTGCGCGGTATTTTGCAGCCGCTGCTAGAAGAAAATCCGGCACAAATTGTAATTGCTAACCGCACCTTCAGCAAAGCCGAAGAGCTCGCCAAAAATTTCCATGATATGGGTGATGTACAAGCAAAAACGTTTGAACAATTGGCCGGCGAAACTTTTGATTTGGTAATCAATGGCACTTCGGCAAGTATGCAAGGTGAGTTGCCGCCACTGCCAGATAACTTACTGTCCGCTAACGCCAATTGTTACGACATGATGTACGGTGCCGAGCCAACAATTTTTCTGCGCTGGGCGCAAGAGCACGGCGCTGTACAAGTTGCCGATGGTTTGGGCATGTTAATCGGCCAAGCTGCGGAAGCATTCTACTTGTGGCGACAAATTCGCCCCGAAGTAGTGCCGGTTATCAGCGCAATGCGTCGTCAGATTTCCGAGAAAAAATAAACACTCTTGTGCGCCTACATAAAATGTGGGCGCATCTTCCGCATTAATTATTCCTCTGTGGCGCCATGATTTATCTCTCGCTGTTTTTTACCGCATTGATTGCCGCCACACTTTTCCCGCTCTCATCTGAAGCACTGCTCGTTGCACTGCTCTATCAACACTATTCCCCATTATTACTGTGGTTGGTGGCGACCAGCGGCAATACGCTTGGCTCCTGTATCAATTGGTATTTGGGCAAAGAGTGCCTGCGCTGGCAGGATAAAAATTGGTTTCCAGTGAACCCAACACAATTAGCGCGTGCGCAACAACAGTTTCAACGCTATGGCTTGTGGTCGTTATTGTTTGCGTGGGTGCCAGTTGTTGGCGACCCGCTGACATTGATTGCGGGTGTGATGCGCATTTCGTTTTGGAAATTTGCCGCACTCGTCGCGCTCGGTAAAGCAGTGCGTTATGGGTTGATTATTTATATCGCTTTGTGCGCTTAGTCTTAGTGTAGGTTTAACCAAGATGAACTCGAACAAGACTCGATAAACCAGTGTAAGGCCTTTCCTTGGTTGCCTTTATACCACGCCAAATAAAGTGGAATATTCGGCCGCGGCACAGTGCAATTAAGTACCACTAAATCGCCCTGTTGAATTTCGTGTTGAATAAGATGCGTGGGCAAAAAACCTACGCAGACCCCCATCACTTGTGCGTGAATTTTTGCAGCAGCGTTTGCGACGCGAATAATCTGGCGGCTCTCCAATAAACCCGAAGAGCGAGCGGGGACGCTGAGCGATGAATCGGCCATAACAATCGTAGGAAACGCACTAATAGCGGCGGCATCCACAGGCTCTTTGTGTAAACAAAGTGGGTGACCCCGTGCAACGGCAAAAACAAATTCCACGTCGTCTATTAATTTATGCTCAAAAATCCCCTTGGGTATATCCCCGCTGGCGCCCAGCGTCAAATCACAGCGCCCTGCAATTAATGCATCCCAAGTTCCGTCCAACACTTCTTCACTGATGGTGATGGCGACACGTTTATCGAGTTGATTGAACGCCTTGATCTGTTGTAGCAGTGGCGCCAGAGGCAATATTGCATCCATCGCGATACGCAATTGTGTCTCCCAGCCTGTCATCTCTGGTGGTGGTCGTGCAAGTGCCGACAATTGGATCGCAAATAAAATTTAAACCGGAATTGAATGCAAGCTAACAAACTGACACATGGCGCTTTAATAAAAGCGCCGCAAAAAATGAGGTGACCTATGATCAGTATCAGACGCAGCAACCAGCGTGGCAGTGCCAACTTCGGCTGGCTCAATAGCAAGCATACCTTTTCATTCGGCAATTATTACGATGAATAGCAAATGGGATTTTCGGCACTGCGGGTGATTAATGATGACCGTGTTGCCGCCGATTCCGGTTTTGATACCCATGGCCACCGCGATATGGAAATTATTAGCTATGTACTTGAGGGAGAAATTGCCCATAAAGATAGTGCAGTCAATGTGGCGACTTTACCGCCCGGTGAATTCCAATTGATGTCGACAGGCAGTGGTATTCGCCATAGCGAATTTGATCCGTCGCAAACCAAAGAGGTGCACTTTTTGCAAATCTGGATTTAACCAAATGTTTATGGTCAAGCGCCGGGTTATCAACAAAAGGATTTTGGTAGTAAAAAAGATTTGACCTTAGCCATAAGCCCGGATGGTGAAGCAGGTAGCTTGGTTATCAAGCAGGATGCGCGTTTGTATCAACTGCTACTCGATGCAAATACCAGTGCTGAATTACCAGTTTCCAAAAAGCGTAATTATTACGTGCATGTTATCAACGGCGAGTTGGAAATTGACGGAGACCTTATCACGCCAGGTGACGGTGCGAAAATCGAACACGTTAATAGTTTGGTGATGATTGCGCAGCAAAAAGCAGTAAAGGAGCTGGTATTTGATTTGCCATAAAATAATGAGTTGTTAAAAAGGGTCATCATTTTATGATGACCCTTTTTAACATTTAATGAGGAAATTACCGCTAGCGCGATAATCTGGGTTCTACCCAAACACTCCAATCACTGTTAGTGCTACCCATATCAAGAAACTCCAATGTCAGCTGGTCAACATTCGACACATTGATGGATGGTAATTTCTGTAGGCCATCGCGTGCATCGAATGCGGTAGATCGATACAATTCAATGCCATCTCCTATAATGCGAGCGGCTACCAATCCCCACTGGCTATCGTCTTTAATGAACGCACTGGTATCGAAGGTTTTCCATTTTTTATTGAGTTGATAAGTGATTTTGGATGGTGCATGTGCGTAAATGCTTTTGTCGTTACAGGTATTTTCGATTTTCACAATATTGGTATCTAACTCTCCCCAACCTACGCTGACACTTTTGCGTGTCGCTTCCCAAAGAAATAGTTCAGATTTTGTAGTTGGCATGTCAGAGGGATCCTTGAAATTGAACGTTAAACTCCTACGTTGAAACATGGATTCTATCTGCTGGCGTTCTGAGTAGGTATGCAGCAGCTCCCAGCCATCCAAACCGGTATAGGATTTTAATTCCCGCCACCAAGCGCGATACTGATCATAATCACTTCCCCAGTTAGTTGGCCAGCTTCTACCTTCAATTTCAGTTTTGTAGGGCGACCACCGGTCATGCATTATTTGTTTAAAAGAGGCCCATTTTTGATCGGCGGGCAATAATTTTTGGAATTCAAATAATTTTGGCACTAGTGCGCCAGGATCTGAAAAGCACCCACGAAAACGGTTTCGTTCGTTTTCCATCCACTGGTCAACTGTGACAAAATTTGAGTCTGCAGTACGTAATAAATTGCGCTTATCCATTGCATAGGCTTGTAGCAACACAGGTAAATGTGCATCAAAACTGGAGCCGGGGAAATCGAAACTGTGCTCCAGCTCATGCACCATTACTCCGCCGACGATATTATGTGACGCCCACACACTCTTTAAAAAATCAGTGGTCAATAAATCAGGTGTTTTTAAAATCATACCGTTATAGTTGGTGCCCATCGCAAACACACTCCAATTGCGCGGCATAAAAATATTTTCTTTTTGGCATTCTGCGTAGGCGTACTTCCCTGAAAGCTCGCGCATGTCAGCAGCAGCTTGTGCAACACGCGAAAAATATTGATGAGTTGCTGCATAACCACCTGTGCGTTCTACAACCTCGTTGTAAATATTTGCGCTCAGATTGGGGAATTCAAACTGTGTAACTGTGTGGTCATTGAGCTCTATCAAACGTAAATTGTCGATTTGGAATTTACCTGTGTATTCACCCATGTGCGCATGGATATCGACAATACCGTGAAATGGAACAATAAAATCTACCGCTACCTCGCGCCATTGCGTTGGGTCGCGTGGATCAATTCCCTGCTCAGAAGCATCGCCATGCACACCAACTCGTAGTCGTGCCAATTTCCAGGATCTACTATCCCCCATTCCCGATGTCATAGGCAGGTTATTGGGTGGATTTAGCAGTCGAACACGCGCGCGAACTTCATAAGCTTTGTAAGGAATAAGATGAATATTGGTAAACCACTCAGCAAAGCGCGCGCTGCTGCTGGTTTCAATTTGCAACACTAAGCCTTGAGCACTGCCATCATCTACGGTGGTCAGCGTGAGTTGAGCGTTGCCATCCGATTTTTTTAACCAGTGGTTGGTTGCACCCGAATTATCTTCGCTAACAAATCTGTCGCGCGGAACAAATGAAATTTGCTTGCGTGCGATTAAATTGCCCGATGTAGCGGTCACTTCCAGGGTATGGCGTGCATAACTGTTGGCAGCAACACCTATATTTGCACTTTGGTAAAAACGATAACTGTTTTCGCTGGGGTTATTTACCTGCGCAAGTTGTTCGCGTACTTGATCAAGATTATTCCATGACCCATTAATGGTTTCCCGCTGTAACCTACCAGATGCTGTTAGCTCGTCGGGCTTCGAATATACCGTATCGGGAATTTCTTCCCAGCTACTGCTACCTGGCTGTTGCCAGAGTAAACTGTAATGGCCTTGCGAGTTGGATTTTATATAAAAAAACTCAATGGGATAAGCTTGCCCTGCTTGCAATTCAATCCATTCACTTTGTTGTTGTGGAACGTTGAAATATCCGGCTTTATCCACTTTGTTATTTGAATGCGTGAGTTTTTCATTCACCCCGTTTTTATTTAAATAGAATTCGTGACTGGTATCGGCGGCAACCAAGAAACGGTATAAACCGCTGCGCGGGGGATAAATTTTTCCGCTCAATCGTGAGCCAAAAAATGATGGATGGCATTCCGCGCTGATAGTGGAAGAATCCCAGATAAACCCGAACGCATCTCGACGTTGATAATTACCGTCTTCAATTAGGCGCCACTGATACTTCCAATCGGACCCTTCACTCATGCTTGCCCACAAATAAACGGGTTCATTGATAAAAGCATGTTGTACCGCACCGGTAATGGTCAATGTTCCATTAAAACTGCTCATTGCTAAGGAGCTTACTACAGCGGACGAAGAGCTACTGTGCGAAGAGCTGGATATATTGCTCGATGAGGACTCGACAGTGGAAGATTTAGCTGCACTGACGGAGTCTTCGTTGGAGGATGAACGCGAACTGGGCTCGAATGAATGTGTTGATGATGAAAAATCAGAGCTTGTAGCTAATGATAAGGAACTGGCGGCATTGGACGCATCTGTACTAGACAGGGCCGTACTGGATATCGTATTGCTAAGTGGGGAAGAAGATGGGCTGTGACTGGGGGATGTAGTTGAACCACCTCCTCCACATGCGGTAAGTCCAAGTAAAATACTGGTACACATTAAAGCTTTTGTTGAGAAAATAAGTTTTTTGCTGCTGATAAATAAATTTTCCATGTCGCTTCCTAAGTGACGCAAGTGGTCCATTGGTAAAAGTTATGATTTAAATTCTCTAAGCGATTTTAATTGACAAATTTAGTGGCCAGCTTTCCAAGTTCCCCACTAATTCATCGCCCCGCTGTACTGGCCCGACACCAGCCGGTGTCCCAGTAAAAATCAAATCGCCCGCTTCCAATTTAATATAGCGCGATACTTCGGCGATTAAATCGGGAATCGCCCACACCATATCGCGCCAGTTGCCGCGCTGTACTTCGGTGCCGTTGCAGGTTAATACCAAATCGCCGAATTGTTGCAAATCATCAAGCGTGCCGCGTTGAATGGCGGTGCAGGGGGCGGAGCCGTCAAAGCCTTTGGCTAGCTCCCAAGGGCGACCTGCTTTTTTCGCTTCTTTTTGAATGTCGCGACAGGTCATATCCAAACCGACAGCATAACCGCATACATATTCAGCGGCCTGTGTGGCGGGAATTTGCGTGCCGGATTTGCCAATTGCAATTACCAATTCGATTTCATATTCAACCTGTTGCGAAAAATGCGGGTAAATAAAATCGTCGCCATTTTGCGCCAATGCACTTTGCGGTTTAAAAAAGAAAAACGGCGGCTCACGTTCAGGGTCGTGACCCATTTCGCGCGCGTGTTCAGCGTAGTTGCGGCCAATACAAATAATTTTGTTAACTGAAAAGCGATCACCCGTGTTAACAATAGGCAGTGAATGATTCATGGGCACTCCGGAATAATTTATTGGTTCTCTTGTATATAAGTATCTTTAAGTTTGACGTAATTATTGGCTGAGTAGAGAAAAAAGCTGCGCTCGGAATCTTTGAGCGGGCGGATTTGTTTTACCGGCGTGCCCATATACATAAAACCCGATTCAAGCCGCTTGCCCGGTGGCACCAGCGAACCTGCACCAATTACTACTTCATCTTCCACTATGGCGCCATCGAGAATAGTAGAGCCAATTCCCACCAAAACCCGGTTGCCAATGGTGCAGCCGTGTAAACACACCGAGTGACCCACAGTTACATCGTCGCCAATTATGAGCGGGTGGCCGGCGGGGTTGTAATCGCTGGCGTGGGTGATGTGCAGTACCGAGCCATCTTGCACGCTGGTGCGCGCACCTATGCGAATGCGGTGCATATCGCCGCGAATGACTACACAGGGCCAGACGGACGCGTCATCACCCAAGACTACATCGCCAATTACCACCGCTGATTCATCGACAAACACCCGCGCGCCTAATTGTGGGCAGTGGCCTTGGTAATTTCGAATTGCGCCCATAGATATACTCCTCAAATCCCAACTGAATTGTGGGTGTATGATACGCCAAACCCCGCCTGATTTTCGCCACACGGAGCCACCGCATGAGCAACCCGCTGTTAGCCAACCACACTTTGCCGCCTTTTTCTGCCATCACCGCCGCACAGGTAACCCCTGCGATTAGCGAACTGATCGAGCAGGGGCGCGCGCAACTTGCACACATACTCGCCGACTTACCCAACCCAAGTTGGGAAACACTTGTTGTGCCCCTAGAAGCGCAGGGCGATAAATTAGACCAAGCTTGGGCGCCGGTGAGCCATTTAAATTCCGTCGCTAATAACGATGAGATGCGCAAAGCCTATACCGAAAGTGTTGCGCTGCTAACTGATTATTCAACCGAGTTCAGCCAAAACGAAGCGCTCTACAAAGCCTACCAACAGCTGGCCGACAGCAATGAATTTACGCAGTTAACACAAGCGCAACAGCAGACAATTAACAATGCGCTGCGCGATTTTCGGTTAGGCGGTGTTGCGTTAAATGCAGAAGACAAACAACGGTTTGGCGCTATCCAAAAACGTTTGTCCGAACTCTCCACCCAATTCTCCAACAATGTATTGGATGCAACCCAAGCCTGGTACAAACAATTTGATAGTGCTGAAGCATTGGCTGGCTTGCCCGAATCGGCGCTAGCGCAAGCTGCACAAGCCGCCGCGCAAAAAGAGTTATCCGGTTATGTGATTACCCTCGATTTCCCGTCCTACTACGCGGTCATCATGTATGCCGACAATCGCGCTCTGCGCGAAGAAATTTACACCGCCTATGTCACCCGTGCCTCGGCGTTGGGTAAAAAAGCCGACGGTAGTTCAGCAGCAGAATTTGATAACAGCGCGCTGATTGCCGAGACATTGGCGCTGCGCCATGAGCTGGCGCAACTGTTAGGTTTTGCCAATTACGCGGAGCGCTCGCTGGCGAGCAAGATGGCGGAATCAACCGAGCAAGTGCTGCAGTTTTTAACCGAGCTTGCACAAAAATCCAAACCCTACGCTGAGCGCGATTACGCCGAGCTGCGTGAGTTTGCCGCGCGCAATGGCTGCGCCGATCTACAAGCTTGGGATTCAACCTACTACAGCGAAAAATTGCGTGTAGAAAAATATTCCGTTTCGCAAGAAGAGTTGCGCCCTTATTTTCCGGCAGAAAAAGTCATCGCCGGTATGTTTGAAGTAGTGCAGCGGTTGTTTGGCATTCAGGTAAAACAAATCGCCGAGTTTGATACTTATCACCCCGACGTGCGTTTTTATCACATCGAAAAAAATGGTGCGCAGTTGGCGAGTTTTTATCTGGATTTGTTTGCGCGCGATAAAAAGAAGGGCGGCGCCTGGATGGCTGACTGCCGCGTGCGCCGTAAAACTGAAACTGGTGTGCAATTGCCCGTGGCCTTTTTAACCTGCAATTTCACCCCGCCAGTAGGCACTACACCTTCGCTGCTCACGCACGATGAGGTCACCACTCTGTTCCACGAATTTGGTCATGGCTTGCACCATATGCTCACGCAAATTGATGTGGCAGCAGTGAGCGGCATTAATGGCGTAGCTTGGGATGCAGTGGAATTGCCCAGTCAATTTATGGAAAACTGGTGCTGGGAGCCAGAGGCGATTCCATTAATTTCCGGCCACTACCAAACTGGTGAGCCGTTACCGCAACATTTGTTAGATAAAATGCTCGCCGCAAAAAATTTCCAATCTGGCCTGCAAATGATTCGTCAGATTGAATTTTCGCTATTCGATTTCCGCCTGCATGCCGAATACAATCCAACTGCGCCGCAAACCGCTCAGGAAGTATTGAATCAAGTGCGCGACCAGGTTGCAGTCATCAAACCACCGGCCTTCAATCGTTTTGAAAATAGTTTCAGTCATATTTTTGCCGGTGGTTACGCGGCGGGTTATTACAGCTACAAATGGGCAGAAGTATTATCGGCCGATGCCTATTCGCGTTTTGAAGAAGAAGGTATTTTTAACGCGCAAACTGGCGAACGTTTTTTAACTGAAATTTTGCAGCAGGGCGGTAGTCGGGCGCCTATGGAGTTATTTAAAAATTTCCGTGGCCGCGAACCCAATATCGACGCATTATTGCGTCATTCCGGCATTGCGCTTAGCGATGCATCAGGGGAGGTTGCCTAATGGCTTACAGCACCACACGCCGTTTTGTCGCGGGCGCAGTCTGCCCGCGCTGTTCAGAAATGGACAAACTCGTTGTATACAATGAAGAAGGAAAAGACTACCGCGAATGCGTCGCCTGCGGTTACAAAGAGGAAATGCACTTTAAACCGGTCGCACGGGAGTTAGAGACCCGCGTTAATCAGACCGAAGAAGACAAAAAAGACGCGGTTCAGGTTATCAATATCCTGCCTTTTTCAAAACCTGAATCCTAATCAATTACCTCCTGAGGTTATCAACCTGGCGGTGTTACTCTCATCGCCAGGTTCAAAAAATTGCTAATAATTCAGTTTTTATCAATAAAAAATTATTTTCGTTTGTTTCTCAATATCTACCCCTGCCCTGCCAAATCCAAGCTGTCGCAAAAAGCAGCCAATTTCACTAATTAAATTCACTTTTAAAGTGCTACTAGAATAAGGCTTTATGCGCCAATGTGTGGCGTGTCGTAACAGTAGTTAACTTTTTATGAGCCAATGTGAGTCAATATGTTGTAGTCAATATGAACATATGATACTTGTATCCAACCATGCTGGTACTCCCTCTTAGGTGTACCCATAAATACAACACGGCAATGGTAATAACAGAGACGAGCTACGGCGCTCGGTGTGACTAGATCATCTTGCTAAAAGATGAGTCAGGATGAATTGCTTCCATAGGTGCGATCAATCCTGATGTGTAGTACCGATAAAAATCCAGACCATAATTAATCCAATAGGAGAGCTCCATGAACACAAGAGCACATTTCAAAAAGAAACTCATAGCAACAGTCATTGCATCCTCTGCTGTAACCGGGATGAGCGGCTACGCAGTAGCCCAAGATCAAGGTGTTGAAGAAGTAGTTGTAACAGGTATTCGCGCCTCAATGGAGCGCGCGATGGATGTTAAGCGTGAGTCGGCGGGTGTGGTTGACTCAATCAATTCAGAGGATATGGGTAAGTTCCCCGATACTAACCTTGCTGAATCGTTGCAACGCATTACTGGCGTGTCTATCAGCCGTCAAAATGGCGAAGGTTCTGAAGTCACCGTGCGTGGTTTTGGTTCTGGCAATAACATGGTGACCTTGAACGGCCGCACTATGCCAACTGGTACTACTTATGCGGGTGGTTCGGGAGCAGATGGTACTACCCGGGCTGGTGGTAGCCGTGCGTTTAACTTCTCTAATCTGGCTTCTGATGGTATTTCAGCGGTAGAAGTGTACAAGACCGGCAAGGCAAATATTGCAACTGGTGGTATTGGTGCAACTATTAACGTTAAAACAAACCGTCCGTTGGATACCGCAGGCTTCAAAGCGACTGTCGGCGCAAAAGCGTTGGCGGATACCACCAATGAAGTGGGTAGCGATATCACTCCAGAATTGTCCGGCTTAGTTAGCTGGGCTAACGATTCAGAAACGTTTGGTGCATCGCTCTCTGTAAGCTCTCAAGAGCGTGATTCTGGTTCTGCTGGCGTAACTGTTAACAACTGGAACATTGGAGTTTGGGGCACTAACAAACTTTATGACACAGCGCCCAATTCTGTATTTAAAAACGCCCCGGAAGTGGGTCAGCTTTATGCGCGCCCTAATGATTTCCGTTACGGTTTCTCTGATTTCGAACGTGATCGTTTGAATGGCCAGTTAACATTGCAATTCCGTCCGGTAGAAAATATTACTGTTACCGGTGACTACACCTATGCTGATAACGACATTACTGAAAGCCGCGCTGAAGTAACTAACTGGATCCAAAATGGTTCTAATATTGCCGAAGTAGTATTTGATGATTCTGAAATTGCCACACCTTTGAGCATCAGAGAAGCTTATAACGGCACAGTAGATGTGGGTTATGAGCAGCAATTTCGTATGCAGAGCAATACCTTGGAGTCATTCGGCTTGAATGTCGATTTCCAAGTTAGCGACGAATTTAAACTGACTTTGGATGCGCACGATTCATCTATGGAAAGTTTGCCAACCGGTCCGGATGGTTCAGGTGAGATTGCTATTGGTTTGGGTTCTCCTACTGTACGCGGTAAAACGTTGGATTTCTCAAAAAGCATTCCAACCTACAGCTATACCACCAGTGTGGCTGGCAATAACATCACCGAAGCTAACGTAGGTTCATCGATCTTGCGCGTACGCGGTGCCGGCTCTGTGAACGATATTACACAGCTCAAACTCGATGGTTCTTACGAAGTTGATGGTGCACGTTTTGATTTCGGTGTGGAATCACGTGAAATGGAAATGTCGGCTTATCAAACTGCCGGTGTTAACCAAACCTTGGGTAACTGGGGTGTTGCTAATCCGGGTGAATTCGCTGGGAAGGGTTTGTTGACCCAGGTAAACGCTGCTAGCTTGTTTGATGACTTTGATATTGGCAATAGCCCTACTATTGCCTTTAAAGGTAATGCGGCTGATTTAACCCGCGAAGCGAACAAACTCTATCCTGGTACCTGCCTGTGTGTTGCCGATGCCAACTCATCTGATGATGTGATTACTGAAGAGACCCAAGCGATTTACATTCAGGGTGGTTTAGATGTTGAAGTTGCTAACCTTCCGGTCAGCGTTTTAGCGGGTCTGCGTTATGAGACCACGGATGTTACTTCAGCGAGTGTTGTAACCCCAGTTTCATATCTTCTGTGGGAAAATAACAACGACTTTTCCACCGTGTTTGGCAATACCACTATCTCTGCCAGTGAATCGGCAAGTTACGATAACCTGTTGCCAAGTCTGGATATAAAAGTAAGTTTGACTGATGATTTGGTTGCTCGTGCATCTTTCGGTAAAACCATCGCGCGTGCTGGCTTTGGTGACATGCGTTACTCACCAAGCGGCTTCGGTACTACAGGCTCCAGCTTCAATGGTTATCAAGCAACTGCCTCTTCTGGTAACCCCGGCTTGTTGCCATTGGAATCAGATAACGTGGATTTCTCAGTTGAATATTACTACGCAGATTCCAGCTATGTATCTGCGGGTGTTTTTGAGAAGCGCGTAAGTAACTTCATTGGCCAAGGCCAGGAAGAAAAAACGTTCTACGGTATAAAAGATCAAACATCAGCTAGCAGTTCACGCGTCCAAACTGCTGCCAGTGCTTTGCGTAGTTTGAATATGCAAACCGACGACACTAACCTCTATGCGATGATGGTGTTGCAGGCGCATCCTGAAGCGTTGAACATGAAAAACGCGCAAGGCAATTTGATTTTCCCGAACGGCAAGTTTGAAGCTACCAGCGAACAATTATTGTTGCTCGGTGAAACAAATGGTTGGGATATAGCACCGGATGGTAGCGAGCCAGAAATGGTGTTCTTGACCAGTACTCCGGTAAATGACAAAGAAGCAAAACTTTACGGTGCAGAATTTGCCGTACAGCATTTCTTCGGCGAAACCGGCTTTGGCGTGTTGGCTAACTATACCTTGGTGCGTGGCGATGTAGGCTTTGACAACAATGGCTTGCCTACTGAAACGCAATTTGCTCTGACTGGTTTGAGTGACACTGCTAACTTGGTATTGATGTACGAGAACTACGGTGTTTCAGCACGTTTGGCATACAACTGGCGCGACGAGTTCTTGACCGAAACCAACCAGGGTGGTTCGCGTAACCCACGTTATGTTGAGGCATACTCGCAAATCGACTTGAGTGTAAGCTATGAACTCACCGAGAATTTGTCGCTCTCTGCTGAAGCAATTAACTTAACTGGTGAAGACAACCGTGAGCATAACCGTAACTCCCGAATGATCCGTTTTGCGGATGATCTGGGTGCTCGTTATGCTCTGGGTGCTCGCTACAAGTTCTAACTCGGAATTGATTCTGATCATATAGAACGAAAAAGCCGCTGGTTTCAGCGGCTTTTTTTTATCGGTTTGAATTACTATGCACTCTATTACCGATGAGTTTATCTAGTAGGCGACACTTAATGACTAATTATGTAATGTTGAACAATGTCGAGCATTTCGACATAAAAGTAATGGATCAGGTATTTACTGCTGTGGCAGACAACAAAACCGCTGTGCTGACTTTTCCGACAGAGTTTTCTAATATCCAGAGAGAATATCCCATTTTGCTCTCCAAAGATCCGGCAAGTGGTCAATATCAAGCGGTGGCCCTGCTTGGAATTCAGAAGGATGAAAATCTTTTTCTGCAAAAAAATCCTGCTGCGGATAATTTTTTCTGGAGTGGTGGCTATGTTCCAGCAATTCTAGCTAAAGGACCGTTTATTACTGGATTGCGCGAGCAAATGGATGGTAGTGCTGAGGCAATGGTTTACATAGATCTAAATAGCCCCAAATTAAATAATCAACAGGGTAAAGCGCTGTTTTTACCTCAAGGTGGTAATAGTCCCTATCTGGATTATGTCACTAAACTGTTGAATATTATTCAGCAAGGTAAAATTGTTGGTGATGCTATGTTTGCCCAGTTTGCTGCACTGGAATTAATTGAACCACTTACAATTAATATTGATCTAGTCAACGGCGATAAACATCAGCTGCGCGGTTACTACACCATCAGTGAAGAAAAATTAATGAACCTGACCGGCGATAAACTTGAGCTGCTTAATAAGTCAGGTTATTTGCAGGGCGCTTATCTTATGCTAGCGTCACTTACCAACATTGAAAAATTGATTCGCATGAAAAACGCACGCATGTAGTGTGTTTTTGTGCGATAAAAGAAATTAGTTATGGCAAATATCAGCAAACACATCAAGGTCATTGAGGGTTGTACGCCGGGCTCTATTCCAGTAGAAATAGGCTCATCCGCTGAACCCTTAGTATTAAAAGGTTTGGTCAAAGACTGGGATATCACAAAAGCTGCTGTTTCATCGCCAGAGACTGCAGTGAATTATTTAAAATCCTATTACAACGGGAATTTATCGTTAATTAATAAGGGGCACTCTGGTATTGAGGGGCGCTATTTTTATAATCAGGAATTAAACGGCTTAAATTACGACACCGTTAAAATGCGGATCGATGAAGCACTTGATTTAATTCTTGCTAGCACTCGCCTGCCGGAAAAACCTTCCTATTATATTTCTTCAAATACTATTGATACTCACTTCCCAGGGTTGCGCGCCACTAACGATATTCAATTGCCGCGTGCCGATAGAGGTTATCCTGTTTATCCGCCCGATGTAAAAATCTGGATTGGCACGCGCTCTATCGCAACCTGCCACTATGACGCACTGGAAAATATTGCCTGTGTTGTTGCTGGAAAGCGGCGTTTTACTTTGTTTCCTCCTAGTCAATTTGAAAATTTGTACTTTGGCCCGCTGAGTCCTACGCCCGGCGGCCAAGCTATCAGCATGGTCGATTTTCGTGATCCGGACTACGAACAGTTTCCGCGTTTTAAAATCGCAGAAGCCAATGGTTTGATGGCAGAGTTAGAGGCCGGTGATGCCATTTTTATGCCCAGTATGTGGATGCATCATGTAGAGGGGCTGAGTGATTTTAATATTTTGGTGAATTACTGGTGGGACGATGCGCCTGTGTATACCGGCTCGGGTATGACAGTATTGCAGCATGCGCTACTGGGTTTGCGCGATAAGCCAGCGCACGAAAAAATGGCTTGGAAGCATCTATTTGACTACTACATTTTTGGAGATGCTGAGCGTGCAGCGGAACATCTCCCTGAACATGCTCGGGGTGTACTCGGGCCACTAGACGAGATTAAGGCGCGGCAACTGCGCAGTATCATCATCAATAAACTGAATCGCTAATCACTCTCGTTACATGCTGTTTAGGTTCGCAATAGTAAATATAAATCGAACATCGCTTGCGATACTGCGCGTGAATAGCGAATATTCTCTCACCACTACTGGTTTGATCACCGGTCACAAATACACAATAAAAGAGCAAAACGGGGTTTCCTGTGCAGTTATCACCTGTAAAAAAATTAGTCATCGCCGGTGGCGGCACCGCTGGCTGGATGGCGGCGGCAGCTATTTCCAGAAAATTCGGCGAGTTGCTGGATATAACGCTTATAGAATCTGACGACATTGGCACTGTTGGGGTGGGTGAAGCGACGATTCCTCCAATCCGCGTATTTCATAAATTGCTAGGTATTGATGAACAGGAGTTTATGCGTGCGACTCTGGCTACCTTTAAAGTGGGTATCTCGTTTGAGAATTGGGGGCAGCAGGGCGATAGATATATCCACTCCTTTGGTAAAACCGGCAAAGAAACCTGGCTTGGAGACTTTCATCATTTTTGGCTGCGCAGTCGCGAGTTGGGAATGGACTTTGAGTTTGGCGATTTCTGTTTGGAAGTGCAGGCATCGCTCACTAATAAATTTTATACCGGCCCCAATGCTGATATTAATTACGCCTATCATCTGGATGCCACTCGTTACGCAAAATTTTTGCGTGAGCTCTACGAAAAAAATGGCGGTAAGCGTGTAGAAGGAAAAATTGTTGAAGTAAAACAAGATCACGACACTGGTTTTATTACCGGCTTGACTCTCGCATCCGGAGAAACAATTGATGGTGATTTTTTTATCGACTGCTCCGGCTTTCGCGGTTTGTTAATTGAACAAACACTGCGTACCGGTTATGAAGATTGGACGCATTGGCTGCCCTGCGATTCTGCGCTCGCAGTGCAAACTGAATCGGTGCGCCCCGCAGTGCCCTACACTCGCTCTGTTGCACATCACGCAGGGTGGCGTTGGCAAATTCCCTTGCAACACAGAGTTGGCAATGGGTTAGTTTATTGCAACGGTTTTATGAACGATGACGAAGCGCGCACCACTCTCTTGCAAAGTGTAGAAGGCAACACTGTCACTGAACCGCGTCCGATTAAATTCCGCGCTGGGCGCAGACATAAAAGTTGGAATAAAAATTGTGTGGCATTGGGCTTGGCAAGCGGATTTATTGAGCCACTGGAATCAACCAGTATTCATTTATTTATTATGGCGATTACACGCCTGATGCGCCTCTTTCCCTTTCGCGGAGTCGAGCCTGCACTGGTCAATGAATATAACCGCGAGACACACGCTGAAATTGAACCTATCCGCGATTTTGTGATTTTGCATTACAAAGCAACAGAGCGGGATGACAGCGCTTTTTGGCGCTACTGTAAAAATATGGAAGTGCCGGAAACCTTGGCGCATCGCATTGAGTTATTCAAAAAAACCGGCCACGCATATCAGGCGCCGGGTGAACTATTCCGTATCGATTCCTGGACTCAAGTGATGCTTGGCCAGCGCATTATGCCTGAGCAATATCATCACATTGCTCACCTGATGAGTGAAAACGAGCTGCGACAATTTTTCACTAAAATGAAAACCGTTATTCGCAGTGAAGCAGAGAAGTTACCCCTGCATGATGACTTTGTGCAACAGTATTGCAAAGCGTCTGTGTAGGTTTGTTAATGCAATAAAAAATCCCCGCCAGCTTTTTGAACTGGCGGGGATTTTTACGAGGTAAATTATTTTGATCCTCTAGGGCGCCTGTTCCAAACCACAATCGGCGGTGTTGTTACCCAATTTTTATATGACGGCGATACGCTGGTGGCGGAATACAACAACAACGTTCTTACCCGTCGCTATGTGCATGGCGACCAAGTTGATGAACCCTGGGTTGAATACGGCAGCAGTAGCATTGGGGTTGGTAACCGCATCTATTTACATGCAGATCATCAAGGTAGCATCATCGCCAGAACCGATGGTAATGGCGGCTACCTGGGTAAACTGACATACGACAGCTTCGGAATTCCAGCCACAACAAACGAAGGTCGCTTTGGTTATACGGGGCAAATCTGGTTTAAAGAGTTAGGATTCTTCCACTACAAAGCGCGCATGTACTCTCCGAAGCTCGGAAGATTTTTACAAACCGATCCGATTTTCTACGCAGACCAAATGAACATGTATGCGTATGTGGGAAATGATCCGGTTAATAATTTAGACCCGACAGGGATGAACACGGAAATTCTTGAAGAGGTTTTTGTGGTTGCCCCAAAACCTGCTTCATGTGGATGTGAGTCCTTAACTGGTCAAGCTGCTCAAAACTTTGTTCGCGCTATGGTAGAGCAGCAACAGCGTAATATGGTGATGGCTGCCACTGCTCTCTACATTGCATCATCAATGCTTAATGAGAATCAAAGCGATGATGCTAATGGAAGAACTGAAAATCCAGCAAAAGCAGACAGTCCTATCTGGAAAAACTTGAAACCATCCAAAAATGGTAGAAAAGTAAATGGTGAAACGGGAAAAGATAAGGAAGTTTATGAATGGGATCATACACACAATGATATTGAAGTTTACGACGGAAAAGGAAACCACAAAGGTTCAAAGGATCCTTCCACTGGAGAGATGTATAAGCCTCCAGTTAAGGGCAGAAAAATTGATGTTTAATGCGAGCGTTAAAATGATAAGTAATCACTGTTGCGAAAAAATGCGTTCTAATTTGGGTACTGATATTGCAATAAAATATATTCCAAAATTTAGAGAGTATGGAGTGCTTATACTTGATGGTGGCAGTTCCTTTCAAGAAATAGATTTCTGCCCGTGGTGCGGTTCAAAACTGCCAGATAGCTTACGGGACGAATGGTTTGAAATTGTATTTGATAAGATGGGGCTTGATAGTTCTGATGATCCTGGTGTGCCAGAGAATATGAAAAGTGATCTTTGGTGGATTCAGGGAAATATTGATTGATCCATGCAGTTAGCAAATAGCTCATGTGGCGTCTAACTAAACACGGGATTAAATTAAGAACAGAAAAACACTCTAACCCCCGATCAGTTTACTGGTCGGGGGTTTTGTTTTTTAGCAATTGTTTTTTCTCTTAGCTGCTAAGCCCACCAATCATCTGCTTGGTCTGGTACTTCACAATCATGCCTTCCAGCAAGGCTTTCACAATCTTGCGTTCCTCTTCCGGCATACGGGAAACAGCTTCAAACTGCAAACGCAAATCATCGCTGGAGTCGCGTTCGCCTTCACCAAAGGTTGCAGTATTCTTATGTGTAAATAGCAGGTGACTTTTCAGTCGTTCGGATGTATTTTGTATGTACAAGTGTCAATACAGGAGTTGTGATGCGCATAGATTGGGACAAAAGGAAAAACGAACTCAATATTGCCAAGCATGGGATCGATTTTGCGGATGTGGCTGATATCTTCAATCATCCCATGCTCACGCTGCGAGACGACCGGTTGGATTATGGCGAAGAGCGCTGGCTTGGTGTTGGCTGGATACACAGTTTGATAGGTGTGGTGGTCTATACCGAGCGCTCGGGTGATGTGATACGTATTATTTCAGCGAGAAAGGCAACCAAAAATGAGGTGCGGATGTATGAGCAAAGTATCCAAAACTGATTGGAAGCGTGTGGTGAAAATGGCTGATGACGAGATAGATACATCTGACATTCCTGAACTGGACGAACACTTTTTTAAAAATGCAAAATTGGTTGTACCGCTTAAACAACCAGTCACCCTGCGATTGGATGCGGATGTATTGGAGTGGTTTAAATCACAAGGACAAGGCTACCAAACGCGAATTAATAATCTGTTGCGCCGCTACATGGAAAGCCAGCAGTCACAGCGGTAATTTTTTAAGGCTAATAAAAAGCCCCGCCAGTGAAAACTTGCGGGGCTTTTTAGTTTAACGCGACAACTATTTTGTTACGGACAAGCTACCTCTTTGCCCGCACCTTTCACCACACTCACTTTGGCAAAAGTAACATCCAAAGTACCGCTGGTGATTAGCGAGAAAGGTTGCAGGATTTGTGTCCAGTACTCTTCTGGTGGTTGATTTACACCAAAATTCGCGCCTGAGTTTGGATAGCATTTAAAGGGCACGGTTACTGTTTGCCAGCCTTGACCAACGAAGCTTTTCAGTTTTTCACTCAAGTCGATATCCGATGCGCAGTAAGAGCCGCAACCCAAACGCAGGTAGGTGACGGCACTTGGCGCCGCATCGACTTTGATGTCAAATACCAGTGCCGAATCGCTGCTGTAGTAATTGATAAAATCCTGACGGTTCGCGACTGACATGGCAACTTGTCCGCTACCTGAACCATTCCATTGCACACGGCGTGCATCTTCTTGCACTTCGCGGTCAACCGCTTGGATCTCTAACGAAGAGGCTTTAACCGTTTTGCTGTTCATCGGCACTATATCGTTTTGGTAACCGATAATTTCCAATTGCCATGGATCGATTGGGCGGCGGTTGAAAATTTCCAATACGTCTAATGCTTCAGCGGCTTTTAACCCGTCTTCCGGCAAATTGTCGGCGAGTGTATCTTTATCGGCGTAACTTAAACCGAAGCCATAGGCAAAGAGTGGGTCGTAATTTTTGTCGCCGCGATTCAGTGGCGTTTGGTCAGGGTGTTTCGGCCAAGAGAAACTCAAGCGGCCTTTCATATCGTAATTAATTTCACCCGACGCATTTTTGAAAATCACGTCGGCTACACCACCACCTTCAGTGCCCGGTTGCCAGATCGCAACAAACGCATCGGAAGCATTTAATTCACGGTTAACCCAAAGTGGGCGACCAGTGATAAACAAAGACACCACCGGAATATTTTGCGCGCGCAATTTTTTCAGCAATTCCAAATCGCTTGGGTTGCGAGGTTTGTAGGCGAGCATGCCGACATCGCCTTGCATTTCCGCGTAGGGATCTTCACCAAAGACAACTATCGCGACATCGGGCTTTTCGGTGAATGAACCATCAACGCTGAGTGTCGCTTTACCACCGGCTGCGCTTACTACTTCATTGATACCTGCATAAATGGAGGTTCCGCCGGGGAAATCGGAATTTACATTGCCGGTGCCCTGCCAAGTGACTGACCAGCCGCCTGCTTGTTTGCCAATATTGTCAGCGCCATCGCCTGCCACCAGAACTTTTTGGTTGCGCGCCAGCGGCAGTAAATTGTTTTTGTTTTTCAGCAATACCAGCGATTCACGCACGGCCTGGCGTGCGACTGCGCGATGCTCCGGTGCGCCCAACAATTCTTTTTTGCCTGCGAGTGGGCGAGTCGAGGGTGCGCCTTTTTCAAATAATCCCGCGCGAATTTTTACGCGCAAAATTCTGCGCACCGCATCGTCCAAACGCTCAGCAGTAACTTCACCGGATTTAGCCTGCGCTAACAAGTTGTTGTACAAATCTTTCCAGTTGGATTCGGGCACCATGTAAATGTCCAAACCGGCCATGAGCGATTCAGGGCAATCCACCGCAGTGCAACCGGGAATAAAGCTGTGACCGCTCCAATCCCCAACAACTAAACCATCAAAACCCATTTGGCCTTTAAGCACATCGGTAAGTAAATATTTGTGGCCGTGCATGCGGGTGCCGTCCCAGCTGGTGAAAGAGGCCATGACCGCCTGCACACCGGATTCCAAAGCGCTGAAATAACCGGCGCCGTGGATATCGCGCAGATGTTGTTCATCGCCTTGGGTTGGGCCGCGATCGACACCATTGAGCGTGCCGCCATCGCCAATAAAATGCTTGGCAGTGGCGATCACATGATCGTTGGATAAAAAGGCTTCTGAACCACCCTTACCTTGCAGGCCTTCTACCATCTCTCCGGCGAAAGCACCGACGATTTGTGGGTCTTCTGACCAGCTTTCATAAGCGCGGCCCCAGCGGTCATCGCGCGCAACCGCAACGGTGGGGGAGAAATCCCAATCCAGACCGGTAACCGCAATTTCAACGGCAGTGACTCGGCCGATTTCTTTCAGGAGCTCTGGGTTATTGGTTGCGCCCAGCGCGATGTTATGGGGAAAAAGAGTGGCGCCAACCACATTGCCCAAACCGTGTACTGCGTCTGTGCCCCACATAATCGGGATACCAGTGCGGCCATTGGATTTGTCTACCGAGGCGTTATAAAAACTGTCCGCCATGGCTATCCAATCTTGCAGTGGTGCGTATTTATTACCGCCGGGGGTGCTGCCACCGCCATTTAATACTGAACCAACGTGATATTGCTTAACATCTTCCGGGGTTAGATCTTTTATCTCTGGTTGGATCAGCTGGCCGATTTTTTCTTCCAGTGTCATTTGCGTCATGATTGTATCGATCCGCGCTTCAACCGCCGGATCTTTTTTGACTGCACTGTTAATGGCAGGCCATGCCACTTGGGTGGCGCTGCTGGTTGCGGCGGGTGAGGCAGTGGCGGCTGGTGGCGCTTCAGTTTTTTGCGCGTCACACCCCGCAAGCAGTGAGAGTAAAACGGCGCCGGACACCAGCGACCGAAGCTGTGTTTTATTGTTCATAGTGGATGACCTGTTATTTAAACAAAGAGATGGCAATTCAATCATTTGCATCAATTAACGCAATGCCTCATCAGGAGGCGCAAGATGGTAATCAATATTGATTATATGCAGTAGTCAAAACGATGCCTGCGTAAACATGCGCTTATAAAAGGTAGCAGTTAGCCAGCCTCCTGCGAACAAACTTTACCTTTTATGATGCTAATCCTCTGTTTTAGGCTGTGAAAATCGCCAAAAAACCGAATAACCAAGAGGTTTTTTTATCCATAAAAGAAGTGTGCATTTTTTAAAATGCATATCTGCACTTGCTCATATGCGAAAAGATTGCAATGAACTTCTTGTGTAATAGATCACAAATTCTGGTTCATCTTCTACACTAAAAAAGCCCGTTCTCTCTCAGGTTGTTTTTCAGGATTTTTTATCAAACGGCTCGACAAAATCATGCTGTTGTAGTTTTGGAGGGGTTATGTTGTTCAAAAAAAAAGAACTCACACGCTTAGGTGACATCCTCGTCAGTAAAGGACTCATCACTCAGGTACAGCTTGAACACGCTATTAAAGAGCAGTCGCGCCGCAAGCGATTACTCGACCCATCCGACCCCACCGCTGTGGTTACTCCCATTGGTGAAATCTTAATTGAACTGGGTTTCATTGATGAGCTGCAATTAAAGCGCGGCTTGAATTGGCAGCAGCGCTTGCGCAATGCTTCTATTGCTATGGCGCTTTGCGCTCCGTTTATGATTTTTAGCCCCAGTGCGGCAGCGAACGTTGTCCGCCCAGCGCCTATTACGGTGGAAGCCGAAAATTATTCGGCTATGAGTGGTGTTTGGAACGAGCCAACCCAAGATGTTGGTGGTGGACAAAACACTGGCAACATCAATACGGGTGATTGGATGACTTATAACAACATCCAAATACCGGTAACCGGCACGTATAAAATTATTTATCGGGTTGCGAGCCTTAGCGCCGGCGGGACCTTCCAGATTAAATCTGGAACGGGCGCGGTGATCGATACTGTATCCGTACCTGTCACTGGTGGCTGGCAAAAATGGGTAGACGTTGAACGCACGGTTAGTTTGTCAGCAGGCAGTAATAACCTGACCTTGTTAGCTACAGCAGGTGGATTTAACGTCAACTGGTTCAGAATTGAAAATTTGAGTGTTGCTGCTTCATCATCAAGCGCAGCTTCTAGTATTACCTCTAGTGCAGCTTCGTATCCCGCCATTGTTGTGGAAGCGGAAAATTACTCAACGATGAGTGGTGTTTGGAACGAGCCGACACAAGATGTCGGCGGTGGGCAAAATACTGGCAACATCAATACCGGTGATTGGATGACCTATAACGGTATTGTGATGCCAGTGTCTGGTACTTATAAAATTACTTATCGTGTCGCGAGCCTTAGTTCAGGTGGAACTTTTCAGCTTAAATCTGGAACTGGTGCGGTGATCGATACTGTATCCGTACCTGTAACTGGTGGCTGGCAAAAATGGGTAGACGTTGAACGCACAGTTACTTTGCCTGCCGGTAGTAATAACTTGACTTTGTTGGCTACCGCCGGTGGATTTAATGTCAACTGGTTTAAAATCGAAAACCTTAGCACGACTGTTTCATCGTCCAGTGCCTCTTCCGTTGTGTCTTCCGTTTCATCCTCTGCTGCAAGCAGTGCGGCGAATTCGCTCGCGCCGGGTGCCGTGGTAATTCAGGCAGAAAATTATGCAACCATGAGTGGTGTTTGGAATGAGCCGACGACGGATGTAGGTGGCGGTCAGAACACTGGCAATATCAACACTGGCGATTGGATGAATTACTCCAATACCAAAGTTAAATTACCTTATACCGGAAAATACAAAATTACTTACCGCGTTGCGAGTTTAAATGGCGGCGGGAGTTTGGCACTGAATGAAGTGGGCACTAATGCCACACACCATACGGTCAGTGTGCCCAAAACCGGAGGCTGGCAAAATTGGGTGGATGTGTCGGCAATAGTTGATATGACGGAAGGCGACCACTATTTCATCATTTTTGGTAAGGTCGGTGGCTTTAACGTTAACTGGTTTAAGATTGAGCCTATGGGCACACCTATGCCGCTCACCATTCAAGCTGAGAATTATTCGGCGATGAGTGGTGTTTGGAATGAACCAACACAGGATGTAGGTGGCGGTCAGAACACCGGCAATATCAACACTGGTGATTGGATGGACTACAAAAATGTTGAAGTGCTTATTCCTGCAACGGCCAATTATAAAATTACTTATCGTGTTGCCAGCTTGAGTGCAGGAGGAAGTTTCACTTTGCATGAGGCGGGCGGCTCAGCGGTTTTTGATACGGTGCCTGTTCCTGTAACCGGCGGTTGGCAAAAATGGACCAGTGTTGAACGCATAGTGACCTTGCCTGCTGGAAAGCATTATTTTGGTGTTAAAGCTCTATTGGGCGGGTTTAATGTAAATTGGATTAAATTCGAACCGGTTGATCAGGCGAATAACCCTGTTGTTGTGCCGCCTGCTACCAGTAGTTCATCAAGTTCATCTTCCTCTGCGGCACTCAGCTCTTCCAGTTCATCAAAACCTGCGGTGAGTTCATCGAGTTGGTCGTCGTCATCATCCGCATCCAACACTCAACATGTTGCTGGTTCTGTCGGCATTAGCTGGACGGCGCCCAACAAGCGAGAAAATGGCGATTATCTTGATGTGACTGATTTAGGTGGTTATGAAATTCGCTATAAAAAAACAAGTGACGCTAAATTCACTTACATCAGCATTAATGACGCATGGACTAACAGTTACAACTTTCCCTGGTTGGAAGGAGACTATATTTTTCAAATTGCAGCATTCGATAAAAACGGCGTTTACAGCCCGTTTGTCGATATTTTGCGGCAGTAAACAAATAGGCTGAAACAAAAACGGCAGACTTAATCGTCTGCCGTTTTTTTTGAATTAGAGTTTTAGTGTGCAGTGGCGATTAGTGTTTTACTGCCGCAGCCTGCCGTTTTTCCGCTTTATCCATCTCATCCAAAATGGCGATATACAGGGCATCGGCACTGGCGGCATAACCTTCCGGGCTCATGTGAACCAAATCCGGGCGCATAAAGGGTGTTTTTTGTTTGAGCCAAAATTGTGCGCCGCAATTGCCGCCCATCATTGTGCTCCAATCCCAATAGAGGGTGCGCTCTTGGCGGGCGATGCGCCGCTGGCTGTTTTGTACTTTGATTAAACTTGGCGGCAGTGGCACACGGCAGCCGCCGTTAATGTGGGGCGGGCGGGATTTGGCCGAGCTCGGCGCGCCGATTAACAGGATCGCCGCTTCTGGCGCGGCACCGCGCAGTGAGCGAATCGCTTGGCGCAGTTCGGCTTCGTAGGTTTCGGGCAGCAAATCCGGGCCAAAAGCTTCGTTGGTGCCGTAGGCGAGGATAATCAATTGCGGGTTGCGCCAAAGCAGTTGGCTGCGCAGCGTGGATGGATCCCAGCGGTTGATGACATTGGCGACTGAGCCGTTGTTGCCCAGTGCATCCAGCGTAATGCCCGGCGCCATGCGGTCGAGAATAACTCCGCCCAACTTGCCGCCAGAGGGTGCAAGCAGTTTCAGCCCGCTTATTGTGTTGGCGTCCAACTCTTGGGTGCTCAAGCGCCAAGGCGCTTTGGCATCGCCTTGGCCGGGCAATTTATGCAGTTTGCCGCCGGGCAGAGCGAGGCTCCAGGGCGTTTGGCCAGAGTGCTGCCAAATGCTCAGACGCCATGGGCCAGCAGCTGGTGCCTCTTTAATTTTGACCTCCAAAATGGAGTTGCCCGCCGAGGTGTTGATAAACCCACCGACCGGAAAGACGCCGGAGTGTTTGCGCTGTTTGGCATCGCTTAGTTTCCAGTTGCCGATATTGCGCAACAAGGCTTGCTGGGAGCGCTGGTTGCTGATGTAACCCGGCGTTAGCCAGCCGATACCGGCATTGCCGAATTGGTTCTGCAGGCGCAGACGCAGTTGACCGCTGAAGTAATCGCCCGCGGTGTGGGAATCGCCCAATTGCATGATTCGAATCGGTTCCTGCCGTTGGTTGTTGTCCAGCGCGCGCAGGTTTTGCCAGAGTGCAGGTGCTTTGCGGTCACCGTAATCCAGCAGGGGCGTGGTTTTATTGGTCGCCAGCGCCGGAATTGCGCTGCTGAATACCAGCAGCCACAGGCCGAGAATTGCATACTTCATCGTTGCGTGATCTTGTTATCGGTTGCTGTATCAGCAGTGTTAGTAGGGGTCTTGCCTGTGTTTGCCGCACCAAATTGGGTGAGTGTCAGGTTCGCCAGCAGGCGATGGCCTTGGGTGGTGAAATGCACGCCATCGTCGGTGCGCACCATAACACTGCCGCGGTCGGGCAGTTCGAGAAATTTGGTAAAACTGCTGCCATCGCTGGTGAGGGTTGGGTCGGTGGCAACAAAACGGGCAAATAGCGGCATTTTGGCCGCTTCTTCGGCGTAGATCGCATTGAGTTTGGGCGCTTTGCCGAGCAGATCTTCGCGCCCTAGCGGCGGTACACCAAGCCAGATCAAGCGCGCGCGATGAGTCGCTGCGGTGTTGATAATGCGCGCTACCCGCTCGCGATAAACCGCCGCCCAAGGCTCGGAGCCAAAGCGAATATAGCGCCCGTGAATGGTCATATCCCAAGGGTCATTGGCGCCGAGAAACACAATCACCACGGAGTAATCTTCCAGCTCAAACGCATCTTCCACGGTTGCAGGCCAATCGAAAAACGCCGGATAGGTCAGGCCGGTGCTGTGTTTGCTCAAATCCATGGTTTCGACTTTGTACTTGCGTTTGAGGTTAGTCATCAAGTGCGGCGCCAAGCCCTGCATCAATGAATCGCCCACCAGCAGAATGCGGTCATTGGCCGTGAGTGTGATTGGCCCCTGCGCGGCGGCGATGGCTTCGGGGGTTGCCTCCGGTAGTGGCTCAAGGGGGGTTGGTTCTAATGAATCAGGTTGAAGGGAATCTGGCTCATCCCGATGCTCGGGTGCGGGCGTATCGGCTGCGCTGTTAGTCGTCACACTAGCGGTCATCGCCGCAGCAGGTGTTGCGTACACCGCCGGGCTCTCATTAACCGCAGGTTTTACCTCCGTCTGTTGCGCGATGGGTTTTGGCTCGGGGCAGGCTTGGGTGATGATTTCCTGTTTCGGGCAAACTGGCGCGGCCACCACCGGCAATACCGGCGCGGGGATTGCCTTATCGCCAACCAATAACAGCTGGCCAGCGAGCAGCATACGGCTCTCGCTCTGCGCCATAACCCCAGCCCAATAATCGCTGGTATTCTGCCACTGCCGTTTCCACTCCCGAATTAAGGGGGTATCGGGCAAGTAGCTGCTGGTTTTGGGCAGGCTGCCAAATTCCAGCAATATATGGTGGGTTTGCTGCCAATATTGCAGCAACGCGCTGCCCTTCACCGCTACCAGCAACAGGCTGGCGAAGGTGATGCCGAGTAAAGCTTTAAGGTGTTGCGATTCCGTATCCTGTACTGCACTCATAACGTCTTAATCCTGGCAACGTTAAAAACCAAAATAGATAAAACCCGGCATACCCGCCGGTGCCAATTCCATAATCAACAAAGCGATCGCGACTAGGGTTAAACCCTGACCCCACCAAGGCAAAAGGCGCAAGGCGGCGGCCGATTTTTCCATCATAGGTTCAGCGCGGCGCGCGAGCATAAAGAACACTACCATAGCGGCCAGTAAACCAATCCAGTTCAGGCTGGGTAAACTATCCCAACGACTAAAACCGGCGGTATAAGTTGTCACCGCGCGCCAGTCCTCCGCGCGAAATAACAGCCAGCCGAAACACACAAAGGCAAAGGTCAGCCATTGGGTGATGGCATCGGGTAGCTTTAATGATGTGATTTTTTGCCAGCTATTTTGCGCGATCAACCCCAGCCCATGCCACAAACCCCAGACCACAAAGGTGGCGCTGGCACCGTGCCAAAAGCCCGAGAGCACCATGGCGATCAATAAATTCACTTGCGTGCGCGCCCAACTCGCGCGGTTGCCGCCGAGGCTGATGTACACATAATCGCGAATCCAGCGCGATAGGGTGATATGCCAGCGCCGCCAAAAATCGCTCAAGCTAGTGGCGAGATAAGGCTGGCGGAAATTCACCGGCAAACTAAAACCGAGCAACAGCGCGAGTGCCGTGACCACATCGGTATAGCCGGAAAAATCAAAAAACAATTGCCATGCATAAGCCATCAACCCGCAGGCCAACTCCAGCGCGTGGTAGCTCTCCGGGTCGGCAAATACCGGGTTCACCCACTCCTCCGCCAGCCAAGCGGAGAGCCAGACTTTTTTAATCAGCGCGGAGATAATCAATAAAATCGCCAGTTCCGGGGCGGCGACTTTGCGTTCGTCCGGTGCTTGGATTTGCACAAGCAATTCACTTGGTCGACAAATCGGCCCCGCCAATAAGGTCGGGAAAAACGAAAGGTGCAACAAACCATCCAACAATTTCGCCGGTTTACATTCACCGCGTCCCACGCTGATCAAATAGGCCAAGCCTTGAAAGGTGTAAAACGAAATCCCCACCGGCAGCACAAACTCCAGCACCGGCAAGCTCGCCCCATTAAACAGCGGCGACAAGAGCGCCAACGCTTCTTCGCGGAAAAAGTTGTAGTACTTGAATATGCCGAGGTTAGCGAGTGCTAATACCACCCCAAGAATCATCGGCCAGCGCCGCCGCACACCATTGTGCCCATGCACTGCCTGCGCCAGCGCTAAAATCACCAGCGAAAAATTCAGCAGCAACAGCGCAAAACGCCAATCAAAACTGCAGTAAAAAAGGTAACTCGCCACCAACAGCAACAAGTTCTGCGCCCCAACCCCACGCGCCGAACCCAACCACCAGTAAAGCCATAAAAAACCAACAAAAACGAGTCCGAATTCCGGTGAGAGGTAATGCATCTACAACATCCATATAAACGTTAAACGGGAATACAGCTAAACAGGCAATCATCATAGCCAAACTGGCGCCTAAAATCTGTGAGAGGGATGACGGGCGGGAAAATATTTCGAGGGTAGCCCGTATGGAGACTAACGGAATACGGGGGCTAATTAAAAATTGTATCGAAAGAATTTGTTATTCAAGATCACTCGCGGTTCATGTTGTGATGTTTTTTTATCTGGCACCTAATAAACGCAGCTCCACTTCTTCTTGCGTATAGGTGCGGCCTTCATCAATGTCGCGCAGCCCCTCTTCGAGCTTTTGACGCACATAAAGTGCATAGATGGCATCGTCAAAAGTGGCTTGTTCAGGTAAGTGATTAACGGTGTCGCACACAATTTGTTTAACGGTTTGCATGGATGTATCCTCACTGATTCGTTGCTTTGAGCGTATTGATTAGATATTACCTTAAGATGAGGTGGATATCTGCCAAGCTTTGAATTTTTGCCACAAGTGGATTGATGATGGGTAAAATGTGTTGCGGTTCGTTCCTCACCAGCAACCTACAAAAAATACAAAGCAAATACAAAA
>NZ_BBUL01000079.1 GCF_000953825.1 Cellvibrio sp. OA-2007
ATTCAAGCGGCTGCGGCGAAAACTAGGAATGATTGGCACTAAAACAATCATTAAATCCAGTGAAACTTCCTGTTACCAAGGTCCGCTTTTGGCCGTTCTACGACCTTCGGTAGCTTTCATCACATGTAGCGTTTGTAATTTAAATGAGGCGCAAGGATGTAAATTATTTTCATAACGTTTCAAAGCTTTAAATAGACCGAAAAATAAATCAAGCACAACATCCACTATAAGTTTGACTGCAAAAAGGAGTTTTATTTTCAGTTATGGCCAGTTTAGCGCTGGCGCCTATCTCATTATCAAATCCTAAAAAATAATAACTATTTGAAAACTACGGTTTTAGTTTTACTATGCCTGAGTACTCAACAACCTTATATGAGGCTCATTATGCGCATACAAATGTCTACCCTTTCTATGATTGGTGTCCTGTTTTTTTGCAACCTCGCCCACGCCAATAAAGCTTGTTTGCTTGAAGGAAAAGGGACAATGATGGGTATAAAGCTGGATATTAAAGACTGCGTACAAAATGCAGGGCTCTCCGAGGCTAATTTTAAAGCGCAGTGCGAAGGCATGTCTCAGGCGGCGGTTGCGATGGGCGGGCCTGCGGCTAAAATCACTTACCTCGCCAGTTGCCCTGTACCGTTTCAGGCAAAGTGCGATAACACCAAAACCGCAAAAACGATTTACTTTTATTACAAAAGAGCAGCCGATGAAGCCGCTAGTTTGCAGTCTAGCTGCGAACTAATGAAAGGAACTTATACCAAAGGTACTTTTTAAAAGGTACTTTTTAATCGGATGCTAGACTAACCAGCTCAACTTGCGCAGAGCCACACCATGAGTGATGTATTAATTGCAGCAATGTTATTTCACATTTTGTGGGTGGCAATGCTCTACGTGCTGTTAACGGTAATGCGCGCGCCTAAAATTTGGGGCATTGGTGCCAAGGCTGATGGCACCAATCCCTTTGCTAAAATTGAACCTAGAGCAAGCGCAAATCTGAGCAATCAATTTGAATGGCCGGTTTTGTTTTATGCAATCTGCACCCTACTAATTGCCCGCCCGGACTTCTATCAACCCATTTATTTATGGTTTGCGTGGCTGTTTGTAGTTGGCCGAATTATTCACAGCATTGTGCAAATCTTTACCACAAACATTCGCCTGCGCGGCCTTATTTTTACTATTAATTTTGTTGCGGTTATGTGTATGTGGTTGGTTTTGGCGCTAGATTTTTTTGGCTAAAAAGTCCATTCACACAATCGCTCTAGTCATAAACGCACTGTAAGGATCTTCTTTGTAATCGCCGAATGGCCCGCAGTATTCAAAACCGAAACGCTCATAGAGTTTTCTGGCGGGGAGAAAAAATTCCTGGGTTCCGGTTTCCAAACTCAAGCGATGATATTTTCGCTCTGCGGCTACAGCCAAAATATGCTCCATCAATTTTACTGCCACACCTTTGCCGCGATACGCGTTAGCAGTGCGCATGGATTTAATTTCAGCATGCCCCAATTCAAATTCTTTGATTGCACCGCAGCCTGCCAGCTGTGTGCCGTCCCATACTGACCAGAAGGTGATATTGGGCTGGCGCAGCTTGTTCAAGTCGAGCGCGTGTACACTTTCCGGTGGCGATACGGCGTACATATCCTCCAGATGTTCCATTAATATTTGCGCAACTTCTGGGCCGCTCAGGTCATCAATTTTAATTAACACATTTATCTCCTTGTAGTTTCAGTTAACAATTCAAGCCCATGCGCATACTGATCTTCTTGCCACTCGTGGCGATTACAGATGCTGCTAAATTTATAAATCGACAATGTTTTGTTTAATGCCTCTACCCAGCCTATTGCGTTGGCAGTAGTCGCAGCGATGGGCATGCTGCTTTCAACCAGTTGCTGCGCTGCTGGCGAAAGCGCCGTGTTAGCGCCATCGGCCACAATAAATTTAATATAGAGAAATTTATTGTAGGCATTTTTAAACTCTTGATGTGTTGGAACCGGCAGGGATACATCGGGCAAGCAGGACACTATTGCCGCATAGTCAAGCTTGTGCTGTTTTCCAGCGCGATAGATAGCCAATAGAATCCAGGCATCCAGCAGATTAAGTCTGTGCATTTTGATCCCCAGCAAACCAAGCGCCATGTGTAATTATGGCTGCGTTAAATTATTCATCCATTTGCGGCTAGCAATACGTTTAATCACCGGAATAAACTTCAACCCATCTTCTAAAAACATCAGCGCATAAATATAAACAAACGATATTTTAGTGAGAAAAACCACGGCGATATAAATGGGCAAGCCAAATACCCACATAACGATGGTGTCGGTTATCAAGGTGAAACGATTATCGCCACCGGCGCGCAGCACGCCGATAATACGCATCATATTAATAATTTTTACCCACACCAACAAACAAAACACTCCGAGGGTGTTAAATAATAATTCGGTAGATGTTGCATCCAGCTGATCAAAAATATGCAGCATTAGCGGGCGCGCAAACCAAAGTGCGGTGCAAAAAATAATAAGCAAGGCAAAGGTGATGCGATCAAAAAATTTATGCAGTTGCCATGCGGTGTCATTATTCCCTGCGCCCAGTTCACGGCCGATTAATACTGCAGAGGCATTGGCTAGGCCGACAAACAACGCAAAAAATGCACTTTCAATCGGTACAATGACACCCATCACTGCGAGCGCTTCGGTGCCTGCAAAACCAGTGACCAAATGATAGGTAGAATTGCCCACGGCCCAAATCGCATAGTTAGCCACCAACGGCAATGAGAAGGCGAGATAGCGATGAATTTGTGTTTTATCCAAGCCCATGCGCAATTGCGCAAGGTTTAACGCAAAGCCGTGTTTTTTGGCATAGACCCAGCCCACTACAATCAACAACTGCAAAGCGCGAGAACCCAATGTTGCCCAAGCGGCACCGGCAACACCCAGCGCAGGAAAACCCCAGTTGCCACCGATCAGTGCATAGTTACCCAAAATATTGAGCGCCGCTGCAAATACTCCGGCGACTAGAGGCATAGTAGTGCTGCCCAATGCGCGCAGCGATGCCTCGTAAATTACAATCCACTGGGTAAACAATAACGCCGGCGCGGTGATGATGAGATATTGCGCAGCGAGCGCTACAACCGTTTCATCGGGATTAATCCAACCCACCCAAGTAGTAGAGGCAAAACCAAACACCAGCGCAAACGGAATCATCACCAGTGTGCCTACTAACAGCGTCACCGCCAGCGTGCGCTGACAACTGGTAAAATCTTTCGCACCAATATATTGCGCGACCAAAATGCTGCAGCCCGTCGCCAGGCCGCTCATCAACACCAATAATAGAAAATGAATTTTTGCGGCCAAGCCCACGGCGGCTATCGCAGTGGAACCCAAATCGCCGACCATAATTACATCGGCCATACCCAATAGCGACTGCAGCAACATTTGCGCAGCTACAGGCAGGGATAACAAAATAACCGCACGCCAAAATGCGCGCTTATCGGTAAGGGAAATTAATGCGGGGGATGCGACCAAGAGAGACACCTGACAGTGAGAGCACAAATAATACGCTCGCAGTATAAAGCTTCTTGGTGCAGACAATTGTTAAAAAGTGGTAAGGCGGCTGCGCATATCAGGGAGAGATTATGTTTTTAACGCAGACATACCGCCATCAATATGCAAAATTTGCCCGGTGATCCAGCTGGCTTGTGGCGATAATAAAAATGCCGCCATTGCGGCAATATCTTCTGGGCTGCCCAGTTTTTGTAGCGGATGGCGTTTAGCGGCTGCATCAATTTTATCCGCACTATTTAACAATTTTTCGGCTAGCAAGGTATTGGTTAACGAAGGCGCTATACCATTTACGCGAATATTGGGTGCCCACTCCGCCGCTACACTTTTGACCAAGCCTTCAATCGCGGCCTTGCTACTCGCAATACTCGCGTGAAAAGGCATACCAAGGCTAGCGGCCACACTGCTAAATAACACCACGCTCGCCTGCTCTGATTTTTTTAACAAGGGCGCTACTGCTTGCATGGTGCGCACAGCGCCCAGTACATTGGTTTGAAAATCCTGTAGAAAATCTTCCTGTGTTAAACGCGCAAAGGGTTTGAGATTAATACTACCGGGGCAATAGACAACACCATCTAAAGCAGCGGGTAAACCAGCGAGATCAGGTGCAGACTCAGCGGGATTATTAACAAAAACTTGTGCACCGGCCAGGTCTACCAAGTTGCGTGCCCAGACAGTTACCTCATGACCTTGCTCAACAAGCTGGGTAGCGAGTGCTGCGCCTATACCGCGTGTACCGCCAACAATTAAATAGTGCCCCATAAGTTTTCTCGCATCAGTTGTGTGCCTATTAAACTGATACGAATGCCGGGCAATTTTGGATCTTTACTCTTTGCCGATCACCCGAAAGCGACGCTCCAGCCGGTAACCTTGTTTATCGACAATTGATAATTTATGCACACCGGGTTCAAGCGCAACTTCGCGCTCGTGAAAAACCTTGGTTATGCCGATAAATTCATCGTCGAGATGCCAATACAATTGCGCGGCAGGATTGCGGTGCACTGCTTTTAAAATTGCGCGGCTGCGCTTTCCATCCAAATCCATGGGGATATAAATGCGGCTTTCTTCATTGGGGTAAATCAATTCAATCGGCTGGTCTTCATCAACCTGCAACAGACCGGCAACACAATCGCCGCGCCAAGGCGGCAGGGTTTTATAATCGCTATGATGTTGGCGCCAATAAAATTCCTGTACCGGTGGCAATACAAACCAGTCCTGCGCACTCATCTTGTTAATACTTTCACAGCGCGCATGCACACGAAATTGTTGCGCTTGATCTAAATGGATTCGGCGATGATTGGGTGTGACCTTATCAAAATGGCTGGTAATGGGAATTTCTTTATCGATGGCAGCACATTGATTTCCTGCGAGATAACCATCGTCAGCACAAACAGAAATTGTTTTTAACGCCTGCGCGGGTTTATTAAACCAATTCACACTGGGCAGCGCATCAAACAGATCAAATAAAATCGGTGCGGCGCTGCTTTGCCCGCTAATAAAACTCGCCGGTTCACCGCCCGCATTGCCCACCCAAACGCCGAGCGTATAACGCCCGTTGCTGCCAATCGCCCAGGCATCGCGCAAGCCATAACTGGTACCGGTTTTCCACGCAATAGTTTGGCTGCCAGAAAAATCGCGCCAGTAATTATCATTACCTGGGCGCGCCACATCGATCAACGCTTGCAAAGTCAACCAAGCGGCACCCTGTTTCATGATCGTTTTGGCAAACTGGCTTTTTTCATTCAGTAAAAGATGGGGCATAAACTGTTGTTTATCGCCGTCACGTGCGCCGGCCGCAAGCCGCGCGTAAATGCTGGTTAATTCCCACAACGTGCCTTCTGCACCACCCAAGATTAAAGTGAGGCCATAATCATCCGCCGGGCGAAATAAAGTGCTCATACCCATGGCTTGTAATTTTTGTTGAAATTTTCCAATGCCATAATCGCGCAACATACGCACAGCGGGAATATTAAGCGAGTGCGCTAAAGCAAATTGCGCCGGTACTGCACCGCGAAAACTGCGGTCGTAATTTTTTGGGCTATAGCCGCCAAATTGAGTGGGAATATCGGCAATCAAACTGGTGGGCGCCAATTCACCGTCCTGCAACATTAAGCCGTACAACAATGGCTTTAAAATACTGCCGGTAGAACGCGGGCGCTGAACTATATCCAAATTAGGCGCATAGCGCTGTTGTTGCTGCCAGGCTTCATTGCCTATATAGGCAACCGTCTCCATTTTTTCATGATCAATTAATACCAATGCAATATTATTTACCCCTTCATTGGCCAGGCGCGCACTGTGGCGCGCCACAATTTGCTGCGCACTGCGCTGCGCAAACAGGTCAATGCTGCTGCCTAATACAAATTGCGAAGGATATTGTTGTTTTAAGGTCGCCAATAAATGCGGCGCTAATTGCGGTAGGGATTGTGGCTTTTCCGGCAGCGGCTCTAACAGCGCCAACCGCAAATCCAAATCAGAAAAATAATTGCGCTGATGCAAACGATGCAATAACCGATCGCGCTTTTGTTTTAATTTTTCGCGCTGGCGCCCCGGATGAATCATTGCCGGGCTATTGGGCAACACCGCCAACAGCGCCGATTCCGCCCAGGATAAATTTTCCGGTGGCCTGCCAAAATAACGCCAAGCCGCCGCGCGCAAACCCACAATATTGCCGCCAAAAGGTGCATGGCTCGCGTAGTGGATTAATAGCTCCTCTTTGGTAAAACGCCACTCCAATTGCAGCGCACGCAGTGCCTCTGCCGTTTTACTCCACAGGTTGCGCGCGGGTTTATTTTTATCTTGCTGGCGATAGTTTTCCTGGCGCAATAAGCGCGCCAGCTGCATGGTGATTGTGCTGCCGCCACTGGTGACGGTTCCCGCCGAAAAATTTCCACGCAGAGCGCGCGCAATCGCCAACGGATTAATGCCCGGGTGGCGATAAAAATATTGATCCTCAAATAACAACAGTGCTTTATGGTATTTATCGGGCAGGGATTCTACCGGTGCAAAGCGCCACTGCTGATCTGCAGCAATAGTCGCACCCAATAAGCTGCCATCGCGCGCGAGCAATAACGTGGCATAAGATTGTTGTTGTAACGCGGGAGGCAGCGGCGCAAATGACAACGCAGAAAATATTGTGACAGCGATTACCACTAGACCGCGCCAGTAGCGCGACCTAAAGCGCCCCTTTATTGCGGGGCGCTTTTTTTCATCTGCTCGCATGTTCATTTAATTGTTAATTAATTTTTCGGTGGCGAGCCTATGATAAAAGGGGAGGATTTGATGTGTAGGTCCTGCTGCGGAAACGGAATCTCAATTTTATACTTGCGAAACGCATCATCCAACGCCCATAAATAATCAGATGTCATCGAACTCGGGCGTTTCACCACATCGGCACTTACCCAAACTGCTAATACAAAATTCAAGCTGCTATCACCAAAACCCGTCATCCACACCGAAGGCAAACGGTTGGTAGCTTCGTCATTTAATGTCCAGCTCACTGAATGCGCTGCTTCCAATGCGGCAGTGCGCACCAGATTTTTATCGCTGCCATAGGCAACACCAAACGGAATGCGAAAACGGCGCACTGCATCGGTAAGTGTCCAGTTAGTAACTCTGCCACTGACAAATTCCGAGTTGGGCACCAGAATATCTACATTGTCTGACGTGCGAATCAAAGTACTGCGGATGTTAATTTCTATTACTTCACCAAACACGCCCGACTCTAGCTCAATTAAATCGCCGATCTTTAATGATTTTTCAAACAAAATCATAATGCCAGAGATAAAATTGCTCACTACATTTTGCAAACCAAACCCTATACCAACCGATAGCGCACCGGCGATCAAGGTCAACTTACTGAAATTTAAACCAAGCGCCGAGCCAGTGAGAATAATCGCCAAACCGATCATTACATAATGAATGATGCGAGTTAAGGTATAGACTTGCGCTGGCGTGGTGCGATGGGATGCAGAAAAAACGCGTTGTAATACTCTCTGCAATATCTTGCTGCCAAACAACACTGCAAAGAATAGAAAAATAGCAAATAAAAAGCCGCTGACTTTTAGGTTATAGTCATCCATTTCTATCAGACTAATATCCATAATTTGCTGCATTATTTTTAAACTGCTCGCCAGCGTATCCATAAGAAAATTATCCACAAATAGAATATCTCAGTTTAGAAAGCATTAATTTTCGGCAGGGTTGTTTAACTCACTGCCGCAGCGGGAACAATAATCGGCTGCTTGCTCGTGACCTTTTTTGCCACAGTTAGAACATTTAATTAACAGCTCATCATTGCGCATTTCACGGGCTAATTCCGCCGTTAAAATACCGGTAGGCACGGCGATAATCGAATAACCCGTCAACATCGCCAGCGATGCAACTACTTGCCCTAGTGGGGTTTGCGGTGTGATATCGCCATAACCTACAGTTGTAATAGTGACTATAGTCCAATAGATGCTGCGCGGAATACTGGTAAAACCATTAGCAGGCCCCTCAACTACATACATGATTGAGCCAAAAATAGTAGCAAACACAATCACCACAAAGAAAAATACTGATATTTTTCGGCGCGACTGAAACAATGCACGAATCAGAACATTGGCTTCATTTAAATAATTAATCAACTTCAGTACGCGAAAAATACGCAAGACCCGCAGCAAGCGAATAATTAACAGATAAGTGATATCGGCAAAAAATAACCCTAGATACGAAGGCAATATAGAGAGCAAATCCACTATGCCATATACACTTTTAATGTACTGCCACCGATTTTGCGAACAATAGATGCGCGTGACGTACTCCAAGGTAAAGAGCGCAGTAAAGGTCCACTCTGCAATTTTAAGATACAAACTAAAGCGCTGATTGATGACTTCAATTGAATCGAGCATTAGCGCAGCAACACTCAGCAAAATGGTATAGATCAATACCACATCAAACAGCTTTCCTGCCGGAGTATCTGTTCCAAAAATAATGGTATAGATGCGATCACGTAGTGGCTCAGTCATAACACACTCAATAAATCAAAAAGGATAATTACACTAAAGGAAGGCTGGTGAACCTAAACAGGCTATTGATTTGGCCAGCGAATGTTATGTTCGTTAAAGGCGAGATGCAGGCGCTCAATTACTTCCGACTCAAAGCGCTTTTCATAGGTCACATCCAACACATAAGCTTTAAGTAAGACGCGGGTAAAAAACATATTTTCCGCGACTTGATCCTTCAGCAGTACCACAATTGGTTTTTCCAAATAAATGCAGCGACTGGAAATGGCAGCCTCACGCACTAATTTTTTTACCAGCATAAAGTCATTATCGGGTGCGATAAAAATTTCCACTTCCACCTGCATATCGAGCGCACCGGCATTGGCCGAGGTGACCGGCATATTCATAAACTGGCTATTGGGTACAGTGACAATCGAGTCGTCCAGCGTGCGAATACGGGTTGAACGCACACCAATGGATAGTACATCGCCATAGATATCGCCAAATTTAACCCGGTCGCCCACGCGAAACGAGCGATCAAACATAATGATAAAACCGGAGAGCAGCGATGCCGCCACATCTTTTGCACCAATCGCAAACGCCAAACCAATTGAGCCACCAATCGCAATCGCCGCTTCTTTAGAGCGAAACAATAAAAAAATGGCGAGCGCTACCGAACCGATAATCAACACAAAATTTACCACTGTAATGCTCTGTTCAATGCGCAAGCGATAATCAGGAAAGGCTTTACTCATGCGGCTGCTAAAAATTTTAGCCGCTTTGGCAATAATCAATGAAACTATTATGACAATCAGCGAGAGACTGATGCGCGAGAAATCAAAAGCTTCAAATAACTCTGAGGGATTGGGGTTCACAGCTTACCTCCATGAAACAGAAACTGTCTTTTCACCAGATAATTCTCTACCGATTTAAACCAGAAACTGTCTACGTGCCAGCTTTCGCCATCTGCATCATCAACCGCATACACCATTGAATAAGATGAAATTTCTTCAATTCGGCGCAGCGCAATAGTCTCCGTTGTGTTCATCACCTCACCCAAACCGGTGAGCGTAAGGCCATTGTGCTCAATCAGTGCGGCCAACAACATGAGTGATCCATCTTGCAAACGCTCCAAAATTTTTTGTTGCGGCACGGCAAATAGTTGCACGGCAACCTGATCTTTTTCCCATACCAACGAATTTTTCCAATGGTAGAGTGCATGGCGTGGGTTGCCGCGGGTATAGCTCCACAAAATACGGAAATATAATTGTTGCGCCTTTTGATTGCCTTCCGCAGAGCGAACATACTTTTTGCTTTTTGCCGAAAATTGCAACTGGGTAAAATCAGGTTTGCGCGTATGCGCCAGCGCATGACGCTCCATGACCATACGCGCCACCTCCTCTTCACTCATGCCTTCCATATCAATGGCATCAGTAAAACAGTCAATGCCGCGCACCCCCTGTTTTGCGATAGTCCAGGAATAGGAATTACAACTAACCAGCCACAAATGGCGTGCCGAGGTGTGCAAAATAATATCGATCAATAAGGTAATCGCTTCAAACCCGCCAATCTTACGCAACAGTAAATTTTCTATGTTTTCGGCAACTATAATCGACGGTGGTAACTGATCAATTCGCTCACTTAATTTCTCACTCTCACTGCCATCGACAAGCGGGAAACTTTTATTCAAATAGGTTTGCAGTAGTTCTATATTTGCCATCGCTGGATTCAGGTCTAACTGCCTTACTTCCGCACTTTCTACCTGTTCTAAAAAATGATTGATTAGCGCCGACTTACCAACTCCGCGGTCACCACTGATAATAACTCGCGCACCTATACCCGTGCTTTTCCATTCGCGATAGACAACCTGTAATTGCTCATCCTGCTCGGGGCGTTTGACATAGGCATCACCCGCAATGCGCTGCCGATAATCAAACAAATCGCGATAACTAGCAGGCATTTCATTGAGCGTTTCATGTAGAAGTAAGCGCGGTTTTTGTCGCTCCAAAATTGCGCGACTCAGAGTTGCCTGCAAGCTGCGCGTCATATCAAGCTCAGACAGGCGTGCAGACAATAAATCCCACAATAGACGATACACACCCAAGCCACCGCTAACCAATAACACCAAAGGCTCCCACCAGCGACCACGGGATTCAGCAATTAACTTTGCCCAGCGAGTATCTTTTACTATAGGAATGCCAATAAGGCGCCACTGCTGTATATGGCGTGCAATCGCAATATACATCGCCACAAAACAGCCGAGCTTTAAGAGCGTGACCAAATAAAGTTGCAGTAAATTTACATTTAAAATTTTAAACAGCACCAGCTCCACCAAGCCAGCGACTAACCAGTAATAGAGCAGCACCTTAGGCAACAGAGTCAATGCACCTTCGATCGCTTGAGTTTTTTCGTTGAGCGCAGTTGAATTGCGCAAACTGAGCAGCGGCACAAAATAATTTAACGCGCCCGACATTAAAAAAAACAAGACTAAATGGTCATAGATAGGCAAGAGTTCGAGAATGGGTGAAAAACCCAAGCTGGCGATAAAATCAATCACCAATTTGCCCATCAGGATTAACACTAGAAACACGTAAAAATATCTAAACAGATCAAACACCAACGACAGCAGACGACGCATAGATTCTGTTTGGGCACGACTATTTAAACGTTTGCGCAGGGAAGCAAGCAGCGGGGCTTTTTTGATTAATAATATAGTGGTTAAAAACAACAACAACAGCAAATTGACCAGATGCGCAAGATTGCTCACCGCAAATACACCCGTGGACGACTCCCGCCACCAACCATACTGCATAGACCAGAGGGCAAATGAGGTGCGTGTCGCCAAGGTTTTTAGTTCCAGCCACAAGGGTTCCGTATTGCCTAATTGATACGCGCCCTCTTCGATAAATTGGCCAATAATAACGCCGCGCAATGCCAGCAACTCATCGCGCTGCTGTTGATTCCAGCGCAGCACTTCATGTAGTAAGGTTTCGCGCTCGCGCTTTAATTCTTTAGCTCGCGCAATCAATACCAAATGTTTTTCTTGCAAAGCAAAAATCAGCGTCTGCGCTTGCTCCGAATCTTGCTCTTCAATTTGCAGTGAAGATATAGAAAGCCTTGGACTCCAATCGTTTTCATTGATCCCCTCATAATGGGCAAAAAAATCTGCCCGACTCCAAAGGCGGTCATTGCTTGAATACAACAACTTGCGCAACAACATCCTTATTTCATTACGCTGCAGATAACGTGCGCTGGTAAACTCCTCCTGAGTATTCGCCGGGGCAGATAGGCCACTCAATTTTGCGGATTCTTGCCGCCACTCATCTATATCGCGGGCAAATATTTTTTTAGCTTGCGCGAGCTGCCGAAGTTGCAAACCTATTTCACCCATCGCATCTTCAAGGGCTAGTTGCGACTCTAACAATTGAGTTTCACGGGCAGACTGACTGCGCTCAATCGCGCCACTGATAGCTTGTTTATTATCGTTCGATTCTCGCGTCACCTCGTCAGCCTGAGTCATAGCTGCTTCAGCTTGAACCTGGGTGCGCAATGCCAAGGCTTTAGCTTGCGCCTCCATAACCAATTGCTTGCGCTGTGGCGCAGAATATTTCAGCCACTGCAATTTTAATTGCCACAACAAAATAGCTTCTTTGAGTTCAGCACGCCGCTCAGTAGAAAGAGATACAGCAGCTTGCTGCGACAACAATTGCGTTAATTGTTCTTCGGCAATTTTTCGCTCTTTTTTCGCAGAAAAATTTTCCGTTAGCCACGGGGTAGGCATTACCCCGCCTAAGGATTCAATACCTACTAGTTTTTTTTGATAGAATTTTTCCAATACAACAATCTGCTGCGCAAGTGTGAGGGCTTGCCCAGCAGAGGATGAATGAAAATTAGATACTGAGGGGGATGTTGCTAGAGTTTCTGCCGTTGCAGATGTCGCAATATTGATTTGCACCAACAGAATATAAATAAGAGCCAATGCCGTTTTTTTTATCATTCCAATACTCTCTGTTTACAACCCGGCATATTGAAAACATTCTGCCAATAACCATTATCAGCCTTTATTAGACTCTTGGTGCTGTCCCGCCAGCTCAACACTTAGGCGATAGTATTCGTTGGCGCGCTGATGCTCGCCCATCTTCTCCATAAGATTACTCAACTCCATACTCGCCTCCATACTTTTTTGCAGATTCAAACTGCGCTGAAAATACTCTCGCGCCAATTCCCATTGTTGATTGCGTAACATAGCGCGCCCCATACTGAGCAATAGTGTTGGGTCTTGCGGATTGTTCTTGAGCCAACCTTCGAGGGTGCGAATCTGGCTGTGAATTTCTTTTACCTGCAATCGCCCATAGAGGCCTACTAAAGGCTCATACCAGCTACTAGCAAGCGCTTTACGCACAATCACTTCCGCTTCCTGATCTTGATAGTTCTCAACCAAAGCTTGGGCATAGGCTGTAATTACCGCCGGTCGCTTTTGCACGCCGCGCGAATAGGATTTCCACAAGGTTTGCAGTGCAGGCAAACGCTCAGCGATCAACAAGGATTTACTTTGTGCACTCTGCGCCTTCATTTTTTCGCAGGCGAGCAATACCTCTAACTCTTCAAATTCTACATTTGATAGCACTTTCGCCTTGCGCATAGCGGGAAACATATCTTCTAGCGCGCGCCAATTTTTCTGCGCGATGTAGACATGGTGCATCAAATCCAATACCGCCGCCTGCCGTGGCATTTTGATATCGATGGGCTTTAGAATTTCAATAGCTTTTTCGTAGCGGCCAGACTGCACATGCAACCGTGCACGAGTGAGTGCTACAGGCAACTCGCTGTGCGCAAGCGTGAGTGCTTTGTCTAGAATATTGTCTGCTTCAGCTTCATCGCCCATTTCAAAACTGCTGCGCGCAGCGGCAATATAGTTAGCCAAGGGGTATTCCACTTTGTCGAGGGTACGCACTAGTTTTTTATGAGCTGCCAGCCAATCACCCGTTAGATAATCAACCATTCCTGTTGCCGCACGTTTTTGTGCGCGCTCAACACTGCCAAATAAAAACATTTCACGGAAACGACGCACCATCTCTACACTGCCGAGCAAAAATTTACGCACAAACCAGAAGGCGACATACAACAACACAAGAGCTAAGGCAGCGACCCACAGGGTCATCTCGATAGTTTTAGTGCCGTATGCAATTAACAGATAGCCGTCGCCGCGCCAGAGAAAAAACACCAGACCGCAGGCAATGAGTAGAAAGAAAATGGCTTTTAACAGACGACGTCTCATTAGCGCACCCCGCGACGTGCTGCGGCCATTTTTTCCCGCTTGGCGATGTATTCGGTCAAGGCGGCAGTGGAGTTGCTGAAATTAGTTAGCTCAGGAGAAATCTCTTCCTGCTGCAACGCCTCTAATTCTTGCAATACGGCAGTCGCCTTTTCATTCAAACTGTAATATTGATTTATCCAATTTTGGGCTTTTACTAAGCTTTCCAGATAAATATTTTCTTCATTGCGCAGGAGTGCAACTTGCGCTTGCTCCAGCATCAAACGCAAATTTTGCTGCAAATATTTTTGCTCCGCAGGCGGCAGTACTGCATTAATCGTTTTGCCGTGATCGCGCACCCGCACATAGGAGCTCAGCTTATGCAACAGATCGTAAACATTGCGCGTAATTTTTTGTTTTAGGGTTTCTTCTGCCGGCACTTCAGCTTCTTCCAGTAATTGCTCCTGACTGCCTAGGGGCTCAATAAAAGGAATAGCTTCGATTTGATTGGACAGGGCAGACAAGCGCAGATAGATACCTTCCCTATCAATCACACCCGCTAGCTTGAGCACGGCAATTTCTTCAACCAACAGTTTGCGCACGCCGACTAAATCCGCCTGATCCATATCGCGCAATATATCGTCGGCGGAAAGCGCCAGCGCAAGTGCGTTTTGACTATCTTGCTCTAGCAAAATACGTTGGTCGGCGAGACGCAACAGATACTGCGCCTCCTGCAGTTTCCATTCATCGCGATTGACACTCGACAATGACAGCAAGCGTGCATTATTGCTATTAACTTGTGCGGCCAAATCATTCAGGCTCGCCTGCACGGCGGACTGCTGCTCGACCAACTCTTTGTCCAAGCTATCTTCCAGCATTTGCTGGCGCGCTTCTGTCGCCTGCGCTTGCTGCTCAACCTGAATACGCAAGCTTTCAATTATTTGCTGTTGATTCTTGGATTGCTGCGAAACGAAGAGTGCGCCGTAGCACACCGCTGCAACAATCAGCACTACAAATAACCACAGCAGCGCAAAACTGGCGACGTGCGTTTTTACTGTTTCGGGCACTGCCACGGAAGAGCTAGCAGCAGGTTGTTGAGTTGTCGTATCGGAATCAGTCACTGTGTTAATCCTGTAATAAAATGCACTCTTGCGTGCGACAATATTCTAGCAAGGCTGCCGTCATAGCCTGATCGGTGGCATTTTCGGCACATATAACGCGCTTCAATCCTGCTGCTTGCGCTGCCACAACTATGCGCGCACTAGGCACCAGAAACACACTGTTGTTCATCCATGCTTGCACTCTTTGCTGTTCAGGCAGAGCAAGTTGCGCCAACACCGCTAACAAATTTTGCAGACTTTCACCGCTGTGTAAGCTCACCAGCCGTTGCGCAGAACTCGCCTCTGTGTCGGTAATTAATTGCAGTAATTGGGCCTGCGCTGCCGCAGGTAAAACACGCTCGTACAATTCACAATAATCTACCTTGGCGCCGCGTTTGCTCAATTCATCGGCGAGATGACCACGCCCGCCACAGCCGCGAAAAATAAGAATTTTTTCGCCATCGACCTGCTGTAAATGCTCCGCACTTAATAAATCTTCACTGGTCATGCCGCCGCCAGTGCTCGCCGCCAAATCTTGCACAGCCACGCCATAGCTCGCTAATTTTTTTGCCGTGGTGGCGCCTACCGCAAAAAAATCTATGCCTACAGGCATTTGCGGCCAATAATCCTCTAGCCACGCCATACCAAAATCAACCGCATTTTGGCTGACAAAAATAATTTTCTGGTAAAGGTCAACATCCAGAATTCTATTTTTGATTGCGCGAATTTTTTCCGCGTCGCTCACCGCCACGATATCGAGCAAATTCACCCGCGCGCAGTTAAAACCTAACACTTGCAACTGCTCAGCCCAAGGTACAGCTTGCGCATCAGGGCGGGTGATAACAATAAAATAATCTTGCGGTGAATCGGCCATGGTTATTCCGCGCTTGCGTATACCTCAGCGAGAATTTTATCTGCACCGGCAGCGAGTAAACGCTCGGCCAATTCGATACCCATTTTTTCTGCATCGGCAACCGATCCAGTGATCTCATCAAACAACATTTGGTTGCCATCGGGTGAACCAACTAAGCCGCGCAGCCACAAATGATCGCCGCGATGAATAGCATAGCAGGCGATAGGCACTTGGCAGCCGCCTTGCAGATGGCGATTCAACGCGCGCTCGGCAAGCACCTGTTCAGCAGTTGTTTGATGATGCAAGGGTTTTAACAGTGCAATAGTAGCGGCGTCATCCACCCGGCACTCAATACCAACTGCACCTTGACCACCCGCCGGTAAACTTTGCTCGGGCGTTATGTAGGCGCGAATACGCTCTTTTAATTCCAAGCGAATCAAACCAGCGGCGGCGAGGATAATTGCATCGTACTCGCCATCGTCTAATTTTTGCAGACGGGTTTGTACGTTGCCCCGTAAAAATTTAATCTCTAAATCCGGCCGATTCGCCAGCAGTTGGCATTGGCGACGCAAGCTGGAGGTGCCGACTACCGCACCCTTGGGTAAATCATCCAGCGAGTTAAATCGATTGGAGACAAACGCATCGCGTGCATCTTCGCGTGGGCAAATGACCGATAACCCAAGGCCCTCAGGAAAATCCATCGGCACATCTTTCATCGAATGCACCGCGATATCCGCCTCGCTCGCCAGCAATGCCTGTTCTAATTCTTTAACAAACAGGCCTTTGCCGCCTATTTTCGCCAGCGGCACGTCGAGAATTTTGTCGCCGCGACTGGTGAGTGGAACTAATTCAACCAACAGGCCGGGATGATGCTTTTCCAACTCAGCTTTGACATATTCAGCCTGCCAGAGGGCAAGCAAACTTTTACGGGTGGCGATACGCAATGGGCGCGCGGCAGAGTAAGTCATGATAGAAATTCACACTATTCGAATAATAGCGGCCATGATAACACTCTGACTTGCGCTAGGGATTAGCAGATACTTACTGAGTTGAAATCAGTTCCAAAAAAAACGCCAGTCGTATGACTGGCGCTTCAGGTGAATTGCATATTTGAAATACCGGTGCTTATTGACCCGCTTTCAACAATTCCCAGTATTTTTCGTAGACCAGAACTGTATCGCCCAGATCCTGATGGAAACTGCCTTTGGCAATATCTTCCGCCGCAGGGAATACGGTTTTATTGTTGCGCAGCGCTTCATCTAACAGCGCGATACCTGCAGTGTTAGGTGCGGCATAACCCAACTCTTCGATCGCGGCTTTTGCACTTTCAGCGCGCAGCATAAAGTCGATGAACTTGTGCGCGTTTTCCACGTTTGCAGCGCCTTTGGGAATCACAAAGCTGTCAACCCAAAGTACCGCACCCTCTTCCGGATAAATGTACTGCAGGTCTTCCATCTCTTGTTGCGCCATATAGGCTTCGCCGTTCCAGATTGCGCCAATGCTGACGTTGCCTTGGATCAATGGGGTTTTGGGCGAGTCAGAGTTGATTACCTTGATGCTTGGCCAAAGTGCTTTTAATTTCTCGTAAGCGGCTTTGATTTCTTCTTCGTTAGTGCTGTTGTTTTGGAAACCGGCCACACGCAAGCCAACATAGAAGTTGTCGCGAACGTCGTCCATGATCATCAACTTACCGGCGTACTCAGGCTTCCACAAGTCAGCCCATTTAGTGATTTTGCTCGCATCAACATCTTTATTGTTGATCGCAATGGAGGTGGCACCCCACAAATAGGGAACACTGAAATCATTATTGGGATCGTAGGGTTTGTTCATCATGTTGGCATCGAGGTTACCGTAATTCGCCAACATGTCTTTTTTGATTGGCTGAATCAAACCTTCTTTGCGCATTTTTTCAACGTAGAAAGTCGACGGTACAGCAATATCGTAGCCCTTGCCGTCCATCAATTTGATTTTGGCGTACATCGCCTCGTTACTTTCGTAGGTGGCGTACTCCACTTCGATGCCGGTTTCTTTGGTGAACTCTTCCAATACTGCAGCAGGAATATATTCGGTCCAGTTGTAGATCACTACTTTTTGCGGACCTGCAGGTGCAGCCGCGTCGGTTGCAGCAGGTGCTGCGGTAGTTTCTGCAGGCGCTTGGGTTTCGGGTTTATCGGAACATCCGCCAATCAACAGTGCTGCGGCCAAAGCCAACCATTTTTTCATCTTATTTATCCTCACGTAAGAGTAGTTGGGAAATAACAACCAGAACCAAAGAAACAACCAATAAAATCGTCGAAATTGCATTTACCTCGGGTGAAACTCCCACACGCACCATGGAGTAAACCTTGAGCGGCAGGATTTCATAGCCCGGACCAGTGACGAAGGCACTGACTATAACGTCATCTAGCGACAGGGTAAAACTCAATAACCATCCAGACGCCACCGCAGGCAATGCCAGCGGTAGAATAATTTTCCAGAAAATACTGCTTTCGGAAGCGCCCAGATCGCGCGCGGCCTCCAGCATTTTCATATCAAACCCTTTCAGGCGCGAGTAAACCGCCACTATCACAAAAGGAAGGCAAAACGTGATGTGGCCAATCACCAGGGAGATAAAACCCAATTTAATCCCGAGCGCCATAAACACAATCAGCAACGAAATCGCCATCACAATTTCCGGCGTAAGCATGCTCACAAACACCATGGACGATAAAAGCGCTTTGCCTTTGAACTGATAGCGATGTAATGCCACAGCAGCAAGTGTGCCAATTACAGTCGCGACACTGGCCGCAACTATGGAAACAGTGAGCGAATTGAGCGCAGCTGTCATCAAACCATCGTTATTCCAGAACTTTTCATACCACTTAAAGGTAAAACCGCCCCATTTAATGCCGTATTTAGATGCATTAAAAGAGTTCACTACCAGCACCAAAATGGGGATATAGATTAAAAACAGGATGAGCCCGGTAAACCCTACTCTAAAAATCGGAGCCATTGAGCCCTCCTTGTTTGCTGACAAAACGGGAGGCGCGGAAATACAGCCACAACATAAAACCGAGCAACACAATCAAAATCACACTAAATGCTGAGCCGAATGGCCAATCGCGGGTGTGCAGGAATTGGGTTTTGATTACATTGCCGAGCAACAGATTTTTTGCGCCGCCAAGCAAGTCAGAAATATAAAACATGCCCATCGCTGGCAGGAGCACCATCAGACAACCAGCCACAATACCGGGCGACGTGAGCGGCACAGTGATATGCCAGAAACGGCTTAAGGGGCCTGCACCCAAATCTTTGGCCGCGTGATGTAAACGCACATCGAGTTTTTCCAGCGCGGAATACAAAGGCAACACCATAAACGGCAATAAGATGTAGCAGAGCCCCAGAATCACTGCGAATTGGGTATAGAGCAGCTGCATGGGCTTGTCGATAAGCCCCAGGCCGATCAATGATTTATTGATGATGCCCTGATTGCCCAAAATAAATTGGATCGCATAGGTGCGCACCAGGGAGTTAGTCCAAAACGGCAAAATCACCAAAAAGAGAATCACCGGCTGCCAGCGCTTTGGCAAGCTCACAATAGCCATCGCAAAGGGATATCCAATCAGCAAGCAAGCAATCATCGCCAACAGCGACATGCGCAGCGAATCCCACAGCACCCGCAAATAGAGCAGATCAAGGGTGCGCACATAGCTGTCTGCGTTGATCGGCAAACTCACTGTGGCTTGCGGGTCGCGGGTTAAGAAACTGGTGAGAATAACCAGTAGGTTAGGGAACAGGACAAACAGTGTCAGCCAGACACTGGCAAGCCCAATTGCCCAGAAGCGGAATTGACCGATACTAAACTTCATGGGGCAGCACCACTTCCCAGCCTGGCACCCATTTGATCGCGACTTTTTGATTCAGGCTGTAGTCAAACGAAGGATCGTCTTCATCAAAAAATTCACTGGCAATCACTTCGATGCCGGAGGGTAAACGAATCAGCGAATCGAGAGTTTTGCCTTTGTAGTTGCGCTCAACAACCTCGCCCACCAGATACTGGTCAGGATGGGGGTCATCAATGTATTCAACACGCACATCTTCCGGACGCAACAATACATTGACCTTATCGCCCACTTTAAAATTGTGTTCGGCATGAAGGCGCCATTTGAGCCCTTCTACACGCACTTCGTATTCGTGATTACCGTCAATTTCAACAATTTCACCGTCAAGCTGATTGATCTCGCCAATAAACTTGGCCACAAACAAATTGGCAGGCTGCTCATAAATTTCGCGCGGCGTGCCCAACTGCTGCACCTTGCCTTTGTTCATCACCACCACGCGATCCGACATGGACAACGCCTCTTCCTGATCGTGGGTTACATACACAAAGGTGATGCCCAGTTTGCGCTGCAAGCGTTTCAGTTCGATCTGCATTTGCTGGCGCAATTTGTAATCGAGCGCAGAGAGAGATTCATCGAGCAATAACAATTTGGGGCGATTCACTACCGCACGGGCGATGGCGACGCGCTGTTGTTGCCCGCCAGAAAGCTGTGCCGGTTTACGCTGGGCAAAATCACCCAAGCGCACCATCTCCAACGCTTCTGTCACACGCGGTGCGATTTCTTCTTTTGCTACGCCGCTCATGCGCAAGCCGAAGGCAACATTGTCAAACACTGTCATATGCGGAAACAGCGCGTAGCTTTGAAATACGGTATTGATCGGGCGTTTTTCGGCAGGAACCTGACCAATATTGTGGCCATCCAATTGAATGTCGCCGGTGTCTGTATCTTCCAGCCCGGCAATCATTCTCAACACAGTCGTCTTACCGCAACCAGAAGGACCTAGTAAGGTAAAAAACTCACCGTCAAAGATAGTCAGATCAAAATTATCGAGAACCCGGTTAGCACCATAGGTTTTGGACAAATTATTGAGATTTAGCAAGGCGCGCGGTTCATTCACCTCGACAGAGCTCCTCTGGTTATTTGGCAAGGGGTCAGATGTCACGTGCAGGCGCGCTCGGGACGGTTCAGGTTGGCAACAGATAAAAACTAAGCTGCGAACCTACGCAAAAGAGAGGCCATTCTACTCAAATGAGCAGCTAAAAATCCAGCATTCAGCGGCGCAAAAAACAGCCTGCCCAGATTGGCTAAGCCTATGGATTTAAAGCAAAAAAGATTCAGCGGTATTCGCTGGCAAAAACACATCGGCCCCAGTGCGGGGCCGACAGAGGATACAGACGCTTTAGATAGGGCGACCACCATAATCCGGGGTCGGTTTTTTCGGTGGATCTGCAGTGACATTAGCCGGCACCTCATTGATCTTGCCGCCACGGGCAAGAAAGGCAGCAATTTGCGCTTCTAGCTCATCGCGCGCCTTTTGACGCGAGGCGATACTGAAATCTTCCAGTGCTTCAGACTCAACCACTTTGGCAGCAGGGCTTGCATAGCTCACTTCGTCGCTATCGAGCGCACCGTCCACCTCATCGGCGTCGTCTTCCCCCTCTACGCCAGTATCTTCAATCTCTTCGTCGTTAATGGGGTCTTCATCAGTCATAATGTCACCTGAAAACTGTACAATGTGAGTTCTTAGTATTTTCATCCCAACCAAAGCCTAGCGTATTTCTACAAAGGCTTCGGCTAATTTATAGCGCAGACTCTTTTAAACGTCATGATATTTGGTGATGAATTTTTAGGCTTTTTTTATCTTACCGATAGCCATTGCGGCGGATTTTAGTTATTAACCTTGAGCAAGTCTAGCACCTGCCAGCGGCGTGAATAAAAGTTACAACAAAGCTGCAATTGCAGTGAAATCTTTGCGCATTAAACACCCACCAGTAGATTATTAATTAAGCTTATGAACTACAAACAACTTGCAAAACATTTTCCTGAATTAGCAACAATGGAGCCAGCACAGCAACAAGCCCTGCTCGCTCAGGCTTACCAAGATGCCTTTGCCACAGAGCATAAAATGAAAAACTGGCGCAACAATCTGGTTAGCGCCGCCATTATGCTAAGCCTGTGCTTTTTGTTTGTTCTGGTGCTGCGGCCGGCACTGGGCATGTCACAGCAAACCAGTGCGCTTGTTTTGATGCTGATCGCGCTGCCAGCCTATTTTTTTATTCAGCAGCGCCGCTTTATCAATCAATTACGCCGCAGCTTACAAAAACTTTTACCCTAGAAAATTAATTGCTATTTATATTTAACATCGGCTCGCTACAGCGGGAGGAGTGACAAACATAAATACCAAGCCATAAAAAAACGCCACTGGATAAGTGGCGTTTTTGTTGGTCGCAGCAAATTAATATTGCCGCGTCACACTGCTCAATTAAACAGCATCGGAACCGGTTTCGCCGGTGCGGATACGAATAATTTCATCGAGCGGAGCGATGAAAATTTTACCATCGCCAATTTTTCCAGTCTGTGCAGCTTTGGTGATAGCTTCTACTGCCTGCTCAACCATTGAGTCATCAACTGCCAACTCAATTTTCACTTTCGGCAGAAAATCTACAACGTATTCGGCACCACGATACAGCTCAGTGTGACCTTTTTGACGACCAAAGCCTTTTACTTCGGTCACAGTCATGCCTTGAACGCCTACGTCAGATAATGCAGTGCGCACATCATCAAGTTTGAACGGTTTTACAACAGCGGTAATCAGTTTCATTATTAATTCCTTTGCTGGAGTTTTGTGAGTGCCGGTGCCGGAAATTCATACCAATTTGCGCTTGGCTTGAATCCGGAAGCTTGGGGTTAAGATACACCCAAGCTTCGCACATCAACAACAACTTTATAGCGGATAGAGTTTTTACTACTACCAAATCTTAAGCGATTTGGCAGTGGCGATGAATATTACTTGCTGCGAGTGAACTCTGGATAAGCTTCCATACCACATTCAGCAATATCCACACCTTCGAACTCTTCTTCTTCAGAGACGCGGATACCAATCACCAACTTGATCACAAACCAGACCAGTAAACTAGCGCCGAACACCCAAGCAAAGATAATCGCAGCGCCCGCCAACTGACCAAAGAACGTAGTGCCTTCGGCAGTGAAAGGTACAACCAATAAGCCAAACAAGCCGGCCACGCCGTGCACAGAGATAGCACCTACCGGGTCATCAATACGCACTTTATCCAAGCTGAGAATAGAGAAGACTACCAATACGCCGGCAACCACACCAATTACGGTTGCAGCCAAAGCGCTAGGGGTATCGGGGCTAGCAGTAATGGCGACCAGACCAGCAAGAGCACCGTTGAGCGCCATGGTTAAATCCGCTTTACCGAACAGAACACGGGCCACTAACAATGCGCCAATCAAACCACCGGCAGCAGCAGCGTTAGTGTTGAGGAATACCATAGCAACAGAGTTGGCATTAGCGATATCGCCCAGTTTCAATACTGAACCACCGTTGAAGCCGAACCAGCCCATCCACAGGATGAATGTACCCAAGGTCGCCAATGGCAAGTTTGCACCGGTGATTGCGTGAACCTCACCGTTTGGACCATATTTACCTTTACGTGCACCCAGTAACAGCACACCAGCCAACGCAGCGGCAGCACCAGCCAGATGCACAATGCCTGAACCGGCAAAGTCTTTAAACCCAAATTGGTCATCGATATTCAGACCAAACATGCCTTCGGCACCCCAAGTCCAGGAGCCCTCGATTGGGTAGATAACACCGGTCATCACCACGGCAAACAGCAGAAACGCCCAGAGCTTCATACGCTCAGCAACAGCACCCGAGACGATCGACATAGCCGTCGCAACAAACACCACTTGGAAGAAGAAATCTGACGCTCCGGAATAAATAGAGCCGCCAGTGAACCCATCTTCGCGCTCGGCAAAACTTTTCAGGGTTTCGTCAACATCAACACTGGCAATACCAGACAGGAAGAAATCGCCGCCATACATAAAGGCGTAACCGCACACCATGTACATAGTGCAAGCAACTGCATAGAGCGTTACGTTTTTGGTCAAAATTTCAGTGGTATTCTTAGCGCGCACCAAACCCGCTTCGAGCATGGCGAAACCAGCCGCCATCCACATCACCAAGGCACCACATACTAAGAAGTAAAAGGTGTCCATCGCGTACTGAAGATGAAAAATATTCTCTTCCATTGGTCTTTCCCCGTCTGTTTATTAAAAGTGAATTACAACGCTTGGTCGCCGGTTTCGCCGGTACGAATTCGCACCACCTGCTCCAAATCAGATACAAAGATCTTGCCGTCACCAATCTTGCTGCTGTTGGCAGCCTTACTGATAGCCTCAACCACTGAATCAGCTTCAGCGTCTGAGACGGCAATCTCCACTTTGGTTTTTGGCAAAAAATCCACCACGTACTCTGCCCCACGGTAGAGTTCGGAATGGCCTTTCTGACGACCAAAACCTTTTACTTCGGTCACGGTCATGCCGTGTACACCTATGTCGGAGAGTGCTTCACGCACCACATCCAATTTGAATGGCTTGATGATCGCTGTTACCAATTTCATTCATCCCGCTCCTAAAAAAATCCCCGCACCTGAAGGTGCGGGAAACACCGGAAAAACTATCAAGAGGTGAGTGGATATCGCATAAACCTGGCTACCTGCCCACTTTGGGCAACACCAACAATGCGAAAACAACTAACCTAGCCTCGTAAATGATTCATTTGCAATTTTGCACAGAGCAGGCCAATTTCATAAAACCTATAAAAATCAAAATGTTACGATATATTCACGCGCCAAGGCGCAAAAATATCCAAGTTCGAATACAAGTGTTGCACCACATAAGTGCATCACCATAAATGACAAGCACCATTTGTGCACACTGACACCAAAAGCAACATCCAGCAGCTACAGTTGCCAGCAAATCAGCAAAAACAGGAGCGAGAGGATGGGTGCAGGAGAATAGAGCAGGAGGTAAACTGGGATAAATTTACCGACCGGATGATTTTTGATGATAAATGATCTAGCGCAGCGATTGCTGGAAGAGCTGCACACCCAACTCCCCAATGCCGAGCGCCTAATCCCCAAGCGCGAGTTACATATCGCACTGCAAGCAGCACTGGCACGACTGGATTTGGTCACCCGCGAAGAGTTTGACGCACAAACTGCTGTGCTGCTGCGCACCCGCCAAAAACTGGAAGCACTAGAACAGGAACTGATGCGCCTGGAACAATAAAGAAAGGCTAAACAGCCAATTGTTTTATGCCGACTGATTGCTTTATAGTCGGCCAATATTTCGCTACAAGGTTTGTGGCGAAATAAAAAAACCGTTCAAAAACAACCACAAGGATTGTCCATGTCTCTCGCCATAGTAAATTCACGCGCCAAGCTCGGCATAGATGCCCCGCAAGTCACCGTTGAAGTTCACATCTCCAATGGTTTGCCCAGCCTCTCCATCGTCGGCCTGCCTGAAACAGCAGTAAAAGAAAGCAAAGATCGGGTGCGCAGCGCGCTGATCAACAGCCATTTGGAATTTCCCGCCCAACGCATCACCGTCAATCTAGCGCCCGCCGATTTGCCCAAAGAAGGGGGCCGCTACGATTTACCCATCGCACTCGGCATACTCGCCGCATCAGGGCAAATCCCTGTGGCACAGCTAGCGCACTACGAGTTTTTGGGGGAGCTGGCACTTTCGGGCGAATTGCGCCCTATTAGTGCGGCGCTACCGGCAGCGCTTGCCTGTGGTGATGCGGCGCGAGACTTGATTATCAGTGGCGCCAATGCGAAGGAGGCCGCGTTTAGCAGTATTACGCGCGTATTTGGTGCAGATAACCTATTGCAGGTCTGCGCGCACTTGCACCAACGCGAACTACTCAAACAAGCTGAGTACACCCAGGATGACGGCAAATTCACTGAAGATATGCTCGATATTCTCGATGTAAAAGGCCAGTCGCAAGCCAAACGGGCACTGGAGATAGCGGCCAGCGGCGGCCACAATTTGCTGTTTTACGGCCCACCAGGCACCGGGAAAACTATGCTGGCGAGCCGCTTACCGGGAATACTGCCCAGCTTAAGTGAGCGAGAAATGTTAGATGTCGCGGCGATCTACTCAGTCGCCGCACAAGGGCAGGATTACCACGGGCGCCGTCGCCCTTTTCGCGCCCCACACCATACAGCGTCGGCAATTGCGTTGGTTGGCTGTAAATTCTATAAATATTTGCGAATGGCCATCGCTATATGATAATAAATAAGGGAAATTGGAAATGGATGTTGTTCTGTGGCGCGTTTTATTTGCGGACGATTGAAGAAAAGACCGGGGGTTTGGCGCGTTGATGGTATTGGGAACATTCGTCCTTCTGCCATCTTGGGCTCCAGAGTCACTTACCTTTTTTCAGAGATTAAACCGGGATTCATTAACAATCCCTATCAGGTTCATGCTACAACTGACAACGCTTACCAAATGAGCGGTCACGCCGGTTGGCTGCGATTGTTTACACCAGGCACCGTGTGGCAGGATGGGCAAAAAACAATATCGCCTCCAACTCTCGAGTTAGCAATCACTGTTGATACGCGCTCCTGCGTCTATACACTTCCAGAGAAAGTTAACCCTAATTTTGCGCCGTTCGCCACGCTGTTGCCGACGACTCATTTAGATTTTGGCGAAAATTTGGCGCACCTCAACCAAACTCTTTTTGCCCTCGTTCCTATCCCCAAATCCAATAACATTGGTGTATCTTGGTTAATCATCCCAACGGCAGAATTGTTTCGTTATTACGTGGGGGCGTCATCCCGTCTGTTAGCTAGTGCATTAACGGGAACTACGTCAAAGTTAGTTAAAGATGCAAAGTTGGTGAATGGCCAACTCATTCTCACTGCTGAAAATTCAACACTAACCAAATTCGAAGCATGCGTTTATGGGAGGGCCGCAGTATCCGATGAAGCTCGCGAAGCCTTCCATGGCCCTCATAAACACCTTGTACTAAATCGATTTCCTAACGCTAGTGCTCCACAACCGCTTTATATCAATTCCCGCTTTCCCTTCAATGGCGTTACGACGCTACATCTCGCTGGCAAAAAGATTCCTTTAAGAAATACCAGGACTTCCAAAGACGAATGGGCAATCTACGTTAATCAAATTCGTAACTGTACACATCCACTAGGCTTCAATAGTTTGATAGTCAATTGTACTGGAGCGCCCACCCAAGGTTCTGGTGGCGGTAGCACCGGTGGAGGCCGTCCTCCTACCCCACCAAAAACCGATATTGAAGATCCCGCTGAAATTAATGACAACCCGGCAGATCCGAGCCTCGGCAGGCTTATAGCCAGAAATCCCACGTTACTTTTTGATCAAATCAATCACGTACATTTTCAGCGGCAGTACCATGGGCGCGATTATATCAATGGGCGACCTTATCGATCCGACACAGAAGCGACTGGCCATACATTTGAGGACGGAAAAGGCGGGGCTGGCGCCGGCAATCAAGGCGTTGATGACGTGGATGTACCAGCAAAACCTATTGCTCGTGACATTAGCCTTTTCCTCGAAATGCTTAAGCATTTACGCGTCAAATCAAAAAAAATTAATTGGGAAATTATCACCTTAGGGCATGTAAACAACGAATACATGGACGGGGAAATCGTGACATCGTTTCCAGTCATGGATAAAAAGCTTTCTTGGTACAAAATTTTTCTTGATGAGAAGGACTCGGAGGGACGATCAAGAAAAGTCGTCTGGACTCAAATCAAAACCCCTAATAAGTATATTTATCTCATTGAAATGGAATTGCGCCCTGACGAGAGAGGCCGTAGTTCGCTCGCCATTACATCCAAAGATCTCAGCAAAGGTCCTGTCGAGTTTACTAAAGATAATTTCGGGGGTCTGCTTAAACTCACTGCATCGCATAACGGGTGGCCGCCCAGTAACAAGGAATGGAAGCCGAAGCACGCCGAAATCGCAAAACATCTATTCGAGTCCTTTTTTTTCGAAAGGTTGACACATGCATATGCGGTGGCAAAAAAGATAACACCTAAAGATTCTCAGGCGTCAACCAAAGGAGGCATAGCTGAACAAGTTAATGACCAACAGGTGACCGTAAATCCTGAAGAGTGGGCAGAGGACACATTGGAAAAAATAGTCACGCTATTTGGTTAAAGCGCTTCAGTCGATCACTCTTTCAGTTAGTGAATTCATCATATTGTTTACTTCTCCGTGACATTGGTCAACGAAGTTGGCGCACCAATATCGGAGGTCAACTGAAATTGATCTGACCTTTCTCATATACTGCAATCGCACAATCCCAAGGCCTGGAAGCTGAACACATGGAAATTACACAATCAATCACCACCTCAATCGAACCATTATGCTATTCCGTTGAAGCTCTGCTCCTGAAGGCTGGTATTAGTAGTCAGCAAAAAGTATTCACCCGCATAGAAGGCGTAGTGAGAGTCAAAGGGGTCGTCACAAAGGTCAATCGTTATAAAACCGCCACCTATCTAACGCTGAAAGATCAGGAATTCAGCATTTCAGTCAAATGTGACAGCACTGCTGATATTTATGAAAACGAATCGATTCTCGTTGAGGGGCTCTTATACCTCAAGCCAAGCACCTTTTTCGTCGGGTTAGAGTGCTGTATCCACGGCAATATTGTCGGTTCCTGGGAAATTGCTGAACGAAGGATCCCACGCAATCATTCGATACCGAAAAAGAAGCGATTCATTAGCCTCGATAACGCCATCAATGAGTGCAATCTCAACTCTCTCCTACTGCTAGGGACGGAAACGGGCATCAACGACGTACTCAGCCAAGTGGACAACGCTACCGCAAAGAGTATTCGCCAAGCTGTCATTCGTGTTGGCCGGACCGATACGTTGTTAAGCGATATAAGGGAGGCAGAACCTTACAATTTTCAAGCGTTCGTTATCGTCCGTGGTGGGGATGATAATACGATGGAAATATGGAATGATCCGGAGGTCGTGTCGTTTTTAATGCACTACGACATTCCATTTTATACCGCATTAGGACACAGCCATTCCAGGACGTTGGCAGACCAGTATGCTGACGCATCGTTTCCAACGCCGACAGCCTTCGGTTCGACTTTAAGCTCGATATTGACTACTGGAAGGCGATTCAAGGAAATGGAGGCTGAATATGCCCGGCTAAAACAGGAATACATTTTGTTGGCCAACGCGACTCAATCAGCACCGCAACCAGCCAACCATGGGCATGACTGGATTAAGATTATTGCAGTTTTCGCTGCGTGTTCATTGTTGATATACCTGCTTGTCATCGCACTAACCTAGCCAACACACATTCATTTAGTAACCAAAATGATTCGATATCCGACCGACGAAGAATATGCCGCCTACGATGGTATGCACTGCAATCGAAAATGGGAAATGCTGAACCATGGCTGGCACTGTCCGGTATGCAATAGGACCAAGCGCCAAATCCTGCAGTAGGGAAAACGCGTCGGCTCTAATGCTTTGCGATATGGCGATATTGGTTGGAAAGCGGGGATCCATACACACCATGACCATGGCCAGGAAATGGGAAAATGTCGTTTCCCTCCTACCCTCATTTGTGGAGCCTGTAATTACTTAGATGCGCGATTAAAACGCAAGATTGGTATAGGGAATGAATTCTCTTTTTCGCCCATCGAAATGCGTGAATGCCTTGTTTTAGCACGACATAACGATAAAATTCGCGACTCCGATATAGATTTTGAAACAGCACAGACGATATATGCCACTTATGTATATGCCCGTCGATGAAAAATTTACAATTCATTGCACCAAAGAAATCACTACAGCATATTGAAAAAATATGCTCATTTGGCGATTTTCCTGTTGTAGGAAATCACGCACGCGGACTATTTATTAATGATGACAGCCAGTTAAGTTATTGACTTAGAAAACAATTCAACATCCTGCATGGCTATATATACAGATAGCCGCGATGGTATTTGCCGATTACATAGTCAGGATTAACTTGTTTTGCTAATTGCCTGATTACTAAAGTAATTTTAAGCTTATTCCAAAGTGTAATAGCGTGTAACTTGCATAGTGGTACCGCCTTTGTCCATACTTGCGTAGTGACATCTAAGAAACTCTTTAATCGGAACTATTTGTTGACACTGTACCCTAATGACGTGAGAATGCCGCGCCTTTTGCCAAGGGTGACAACGCCCGATGGAATGGTTTTTGCATAAGGACGTTCGATAATTAACTTTATTATAATAACAAAGCCTTAAATACAGGAGTGATGGCAGATGAGTGTATTTGCTATAGCGATATCAATAGTATTTTTTTCACTGTTAGCCGCAGAGTTTTATACCCTATGGCGCAAGAACAGAATGCATGCAACAGAACAGCAATTCAAAGAAGCTGGGATCGTTCCTTATGGTTCTGGTATCTGTCATGGTATGGTTTTATCCCCAGACAAATCGGGCGTTCTTAAAGACCAGAAAAATACGCCCGCTTGGTATAACCGCCTCGATTGATTTAACAATAATATGTCTTTAGAAATCCTGCTCAGGCAGGATTTTTTTTGGAAAAACTATGGATAACTGGGAATACATGGGTTGGGTGCCCTGTTTGAATGGGCACCTGGACTTTGGGTTAATGAAAGTTGGCATCTCTGGGCCGTTTAGCGTTGGCAAATCGCAAGACCGCGAATACATCTCGGTCAATCAGTCCACTAAAAAGGAGCGAGACTCTCACGAACGTAAGATCTTTTTGCAGTCCAAAGTAGACTGGAGGGATTCAGAAACATTTAACCCTGAAGACGGGCTTTTCAGAGTACTGGTAACCGCAGAAGTTACCCCATCGCACTCGATGGACATGAGAGCACTCTCTGGACACATTTCCATCTACCCTATAGCCGCTGAGCCGTCATCCTATGCCGAACGCATGGACATGAATATTCATCGTCTTAGCCACGAGCTCAGGGATATTGCGACGGAGCGCGATAGAATCAACTTAAGACTGGGCCAAAATGAAAATAACCGTTTTGACGTTCTTACAAATGACATAAACGATTGCTTTTCTAAGCTAGAAAAAATTGTTTCTAGTGAAACAGCTATCGAAAAACTTGACGACTCTTATTTCTTCTCATCATTCGAGTTCCGAATCGAAGCAAACGGAATAGTTTGGATTAAATCTGTTAAAGATAATATTCGAAAAGACATCAGATATATCATTGCAAGACAAGCATATTACTTTTTGAAGTATTCGCTTCACATTCATAAACACCATCAAACCAAACAAGACGCCTTGACCACCATCGTTGCGCTTAGCGACGACAACAATGATGGAAGATCAGAAGCTGGCTTAAGGCTCGTATGTCAGTTAAAGCGAGAATTAACCTCACTAAACAGAATCAAAAGCAATAGAGCGCATCGCTACAAGGACCAATTCTTTCTGAATGATACATGCGGGATAATTGCCTATGGAAAAGCCCTCATTAGATCTCTTCGGAATGGTCAAATATTTTCGGAAGAAATCGCAGACAGAGAGCTGGAAAGATTTGATGACTTAAAATCTTCCTCTGACGCGCTCAATTTCAAAATGGACAAAATGCATGGGATCACGGAACTCGTATCCGCCAAATCAAAGGTACTAGTTGGTTTGTGCATGGGGTTGTTTTATTTCATATTGGGTAGGCAATTTGTAATCAATAACTCCGCTATTGATATAACCGGAGCAGTCAATAACATTCCAAAATTACTTACTGCCAGCAGCGTTTTCTGCATCGCATTCTTGATGAGTTATTTCATCTTCAAAAAAATTTATTCCAGTAAGCATGGTCTAGAAGACCCCGATCGAGCCGAGGCCATATTTAACACTCATAAGAACAAGTTTTATATACGAATCGGGTGCTTATGTTTCGCATGGGCAGCCATGATGTATATCAACTATCTATTCGGCGACACATTACTTAGCACCCTTTCAAAAGGATTTTCATGGATTGGTGATGCTTTCAGCGGCTAATTGAATGTGTGATGTCATTAAATGCAGAGCAGGTAACCCGATGGATGAATCCTGATGAGGGTGTCAAAAGTCTCCTGCAGGACTTGAACGGGCAATCAGCAAAGCTTCATTGGCGGTCAGTTGATCCGCGTGTAAATAATGCTCGCAACAAGGAAGTGATTGTCTTCATTTGATCTGACACCGGCATTTTCGGCATGCTGATATGCCTTCCTTTTACATGGGGACTGTCTATCTCTTCTCGCATAATTTTTACACTAGCAGGTGCGACGAAACCAAGTCTTGCTTGGCTTTCATTGCAATCATTGAGATGCACTTCGATTATGCCATCGCTGGTATGTATGTGAACGACTTGGTTAGGGCGGCGACTGAGAACAAGCATAGTAAACTCCTTTTAAGTTAGGCTGTCTTTTATTAAAGCAAGGCTGATACTAAAGATTATGCCTTCTAAAATCCGTGCGCTGGTTTGTGTTGTAGCGAAATGAACTCGTTAGACGGCACATGAGAGTTAAATTCAGTATTAACCACCTGGAGTAGTTCAGCCAGAGTGCATCTCAGTAGATACGAGCCCCCGATAAGATTCTCTGGAACTCCACTGTTGGTGACTGTTGATATTTTTTGTAGTCACCTTGGGCGCTTTGATCATCATTAGGGGGTTAGGTAATATCAAGTAATTGACATATCAATCCTTCCATACCATCTTTAATCCCAAACCAAAGCCCCCAATGGAATCATAAAAGCAATGAATGCGATCCGCTCTCTTCACGCCTCCATAATAGTTTTATTCCTGTCCATGCCGTTTTCAGCGCAAGCGACTGACATCTACGGAAAAGTAGTCGGTATCAGCGATGGTGACACGATTACAATTCTCACCAAGGACATGCAAAACATAAGGATTCGCTTGGTTGAAATTGATGCGCCAGAAAAAAATCAGCCTTGGGGTCAAAAATCAAAGCAAGCACTTTCAGACCTTATTTTCTCACTAAACGTCACAGTTGATTCGTCAGGTCAAGACAGATACGGAAGAACTCTGGGAACAGTTTTTCTGAGCGAAATAAATGTTAATAAGCACATGGTAGAAAATGGCAATGCTTGGGCCTATAACCGAGCCTGAACCCAGGCGGCAACTGAAAATGACAACGTTGCCTCTATTTTTACACTTCCCAACAAAAACGGCCCACTACACTTGAGGTGCAGGGGGCCGTCAGGTAAGGGGAATTATCGACTATAGAACTTTATTACCGCAGCTAAAAAAACTTCTCCAAAGAAATTTGAATAAAATTCTGCTCTGAAAATAAATAAACAGGATCGGTAGCATCATCGCTGTTAAAAAACCATGCATCAATACTGAGCCTGAAACTATCACCCAACCGATGGCTGGCCTCTACTTTACCCATGCTGCTGCGACGGTTGTCCAGATCAGTTGAAACCCCCATTAAAATTTCCGAGCTTTGTGGATTGTTAAAGCTATAGCGCATACCAGCGAACAAGTCATTTTGATTGGGGCTCGTGGCCTGATCGCCGCGGCTGTCGTGATTCCATTCCAGCAACAAACCCAAGTCTGCACCTTGCTCACTTACGCCGTAAACGGTGTATTCAAAACCTGCACTGAGTGCCGAATAATTTTCCGCGCTCCAGTCCCGCTCTATCGCCTCCAATTTCAACAGCCAGGCACCTAGGGTAGCTTGCAAAGTTATGCCCCATTGGGTCATTTGTAAGTAGGTTTGCGACCAATAGGCAATTTGCTCTTGCTGATCAACCCTCGCGATGGCTAACAGCGGGTCACGTGCGGTGCCAGAGAAATAGCTAATCCCGACATCAATGGGGCCAATAAAGTGACTGTAGCGAATGGCAGAATCAACATGTTTGTCTTCCTGACTCGATTCATATTCCGCATCTAGCCAGTGAGCCTTGAAGGCTTGCTCACCGGTAGCCGTGTTGAGCATTAGCTGATAGTTAAAGCCGCCATCCTGACCGGGAAATTTTCGCTCGCGAAAATAGGGCAACACAAATGCATCAATTACGCCCCAATCATTTACAGATGTTAACTGGAGCATGGGCTGACCCAGTTTGTCTTCACCATCAAAACCTTCGAGATAATCAGTTTGGTTGAGGACATCAACCAAGTGCTGGCTTTCCGTCACCCCCCAAAATACTTTGTTGATACCCGCACGAAATTCCCAGCGCTGATTAGCGTATTGAAAAAAAAATTCACGCAAATCTGCATGGGTGCGCTCGTCATCGCGGTTATCCAACCGGGCAAAGGGTTTGAGTTTCCAGGCGATACTGCTATCGCCTGATTCCCAATACCACTCTGTTTCTAACGCCAGCGAGGATTGAACAAAATCCAATTCAGTAAACGCGCGAGCTTCTAATCCGACCGAACCACGCAAATCGATTGCCGCGTGGGAGCAAGGTAAAACAGCAACCAATAAGCTGCCTGCAAGGCAGCTTTTCCAACGTAAAAAAAACATCCATTCTTCCTTGGCTAGCGTGCGCGCATTAATGTGTTTTGATTGAAATCCGCATCAGTTAACCCCAAGCCGAACTCAAAACCGGACCAGTGTAGCTCGGTGGATTTTCCTGTCTGGTGGTTAGCCATATAAAATTTGTCAGCGCGCCAGTATTTGTCGAGATACTGCCGATGGCCATGCTGCTCAAGGGTTTTTAGCAATTGCCCTTTGCGATCGAAGTATTCAATACGCAATACGCGATAGTGTTTTTTATCTATCCATACATCGCGATGGCTATATCCCGAGTGCTCGTACTGAGGAAAGTTGCGCACGACATAACAATCTTGATTGTCGATAGTTTCATCGCGCAAAAACTCATAGCTGTATTTTTCAATTTCGCTTGAACTTAAATCTTCAAACGCAAATTCGCTGCCCATAAACGGTCCGGACTTATTGGTCGATGCAATACGTTTTACCCGTTTTAAGGCGGGCAGGAATAGCCATTGCTCGTCGGATTGCAACGCATGGGAAAAGGATAGAAAAGCGGTGCCCTGAACATCTTTGGGCGAATCAAAAATACTCAGGCTTTTATCGCCCGCTTCTTTGCCTTCCAAATATTGCATGCGCACTTCACGGGTAGTTTTCTGCCCGTTGGGACTAATTAATACCATATGCAATGCCACCCGTGCAGATTCCCACCCTCTGTCCACCCGGTCAGCTTCGGTGGCTATACGCAGACCTTTTTCTTGTGGTGTTTCAGCGCTTGCTATCTGAGCAGCGCTGTTAAGCCACATCAAGCTCAGCAGTGGAATTAGTATTTTCGATACGCGATTTAACATGATTTTTATCTCCATCAAGATATGACAACAGGGCGGGCAGCGCGAGAAAATCCAGAACCAATGCAATTGCAATTGTCATGGATGCCATCAGCCCCAAATCAGCATTTAATTTAAATTGGGAAAACAACAATACAGAGAATCCGCAGATAAGAATCACCGTTGTGCTTATGAGCGCGGGGCCAACCTGATTGAATGAAAAACCAATCGCCTGTTCCGCGGTGAAATGATGCTCGCGGCGAGCACGTAAATATTTGCTTAGGAAATGAATCGTATCATCGACCAAAATGCCCAAAGTCATGCCGGCAGTGATGGCAAGAGTAATACCGATATGACCGTCAATAATTGCCCATAAGCCAAAAGCAATTAACATAGGAGCAACATTGGGAATAAGACTGACCAAACCGATTTTAACCGAGCGCGTAATCACAATCAGAATCATCGAGATTACGAACAGGGATAAAAAAACACCAATGGTTTGACTGGCGGCGTTGCGCTGCCCTATGTGAGCAAAAATGAGCGTAGTGCTGGCGATAGTGGGAGAAAGCTCAGGATAATGGCTGGCAAACCATTGGTTGATTTTATTTTCAAGCACAATGATTTCTGCCGAGCTAATATTTTGCAGCGCCAAATTCACTCGCGTTGCACTTTTATCCAGATTGATCTGGTTAGTCAGATCCATGCCATAGGGCAGCGACATTTCGTACATCAATAGATATTGCGAGGCAAGTTCGCTGGATACCGGCAAACGATAGTAAGCCGGATCATCCCCGTGCATATTTTTATTGAGCCGCTTGAGTACATCGGTCAGCGTAAAAATATGGCTAACCTCTGGCTGCTGGTTCGCGAAGGCAACAAAATCTTCCAGCTTGCGCAAAAACTCGGGACTAACAATTCCATTTTCACTGCCAGAGTCTACAGAAACATCCAGACTGTAAGGGCCAAGCAATACGTCTGCGGCGTAGTCGGTCGCTTTGCGAAATTCAACTTCCGGGTCGAAATAATTTACAAACTGGTCGTTAATTTGATTATTGGGAATTAGCCAGACGCTGAATAAAGTTACACCCGCTGCAGATAATAAAATCGCTTTCCGGAACTTGATGACAAAACGGGTCAGCGCATTAAAAAAGCCTGAGGTAACCGCCGTTTGACTCGCTACCTTTATCTTGAAAGGTAAGCAAACCGCAAGCGCAGGCAAAAATACCAAACTGATAAACCATGCTCCCGCAACGCCGACAGCGACCGTATTGCCCAAATGTGCAAGCGGTGGCGCGTCGCTAAAATTCATGGTGAGAAAACCGATGATAGTGGTCGCAGAGGTCAGAGTTACGGGCGAAAAATTAATACGCAGACTCTCCACCATAGCATCGTGCTTACTCATACCTTGTCGCATTCCGCCGAGGAAACTCACCAACAAATGTATCGCATCGGCTACCGCAATCGTGAGCAGGACTGTCGGTGCTGTCGTCATAGGCGCGGTGAGTTTTACTCCGCTCCAACCAAAGGCGCCCATACCAATCAGGATGGACATGAACACGACCAACAGGGTAATTACCAAGGCGCTAAAACTGCGCAACATCGCCCAAATAAGCGCTATCACCACGGCAAACATTATCGGCAGCAAGCGCTTCATATCACCCTCGGACTCGCGATCAAAGGTGTCGTTAAGCATCAACACGCCGGTCAAATCAATGCGCAGGTTGTTATCGCGCGCTTCCAGTTCACTGGCTAGCTGTCGTGCATAGTCAGCCACTTCAGGAACCTCGGTTAGCGATTTGCCCGGCAGCTGGAAGGTGACATTAACGGCAGTTACCGAGGCGTCACTATTGATTAAACGCTTAATTAAAACAGGCTCATTAACTGCAATGTGTTCCAGATGTTGGAGTTCTGCGCTCGATAATTTATCGGGACCAGAAACCAGATTCGCGACCGTCAGATCATCGCCATCAGCGTAGGTGTGCTGAAAATTGGTGATGGATTCAACGCGATTGGAAAAGGGGATTTTCCAGGCCTGCTCTGTCAACCACTGCACCGAAGCAAGCGTCTTTGGAGTGAAGATCTGGCCATCTTCAGCAGTGACGACAAACATCACGTTATCGGTTTTTGCATAAGCATCCTGCATTGCATCAAAGGCTTGTCGCTGCGGATTTTCATCCGAGAAAAAAGCGCGGTAGTCATTGGTAAATTCCAGCTGACGCATGCCACTGGCGATAAGACCAACCAGCAGTATAGTGAGGATCATAAAAGGCCAGCGCCAGCGTAAAAGCCAGCGTGCATATTGGGTAACCATGGGTGCTCCTGGGCGAGATTGTGCTTTATTCAGAAATGATGACAAATCAAAAAATTATCAGCAGTGTTTGGATTCATCCGTTAATCAGCTTTAGTCGAGTTGGCGCCAACGCTGCCGCAACCCGACCAGAAAGCAGACGCCTATTGCAATGCAAATAGTGGAACTCACCAGCAGAAATAGCGGCCGCTGCTGCAACTCTTGCAGATAGGGATCGTCGCTCATTGACATAACCAAGGCTCCAACCGTACCCCGGCCCAAAAACACCAGGATAATCAACACCAGTGCGATACGACGCAGAGGCAAACGGTGAATAGCACCAGCGGCAGAGAGCGCCCATAAACCGCAGAAAAATAACGCGAGACTGATTGCCAGTGTCATCAATGCAGGAAGCCATAACCCCTGCTCAGCCATTTGCGCCATCTCTTCGCCCGCACCGAACCACCGGTACCAGTCGGGGCCACCGACAATGATTCCCAGATGAGCCAGTGCAGCTGCAAAGCAGGCCAGAGCCGCTACAAGCAAATAGGGGTTAGTGTTGTGGTTAGAGTCCATAACTGAGTTCCTTGGCATTTGACGTCCGCACCGATGAGGCCAGAGTAAGAGCAGGCTCTTTAGCTAAGGGCTTTAGCCAGTCGAGCGCATTGCGCAGAATCAGCGCACCATGGGTGGTAAGAATGGATTCCGGATGGAACTGCAGCCCCAACTGGCGCAACTCAGGAATCGCAAAAGCCATGATTTCGCCGTCGCAGTCTGCAAGTACTTCGGCACATACAGGCAGCTCATCCACTACCAGCGAGTGATAACGAGCAACATGCACTGGGCCGACCAGCCCGAGAAACAGCGGGTGGCATTGGGTTAGTTGTAAGCGCGAGGCCTTGCCATGGCGAATCTGGTTAGCTCTGCGCACTTGCCCACCTGCAGCCAGTGCCAGTGCCTGATGACCAAGGCAAATTCCTAATATTGGCCAACGCCCTGAGACGGCGTGTATGAGCTCCATCATGCAACCCGCATCACGCGGGTTGCCGGGGCCGGGGCTGAGCACAATCAAGTCAGGCTGTTCTCGCTCCAACCAATCGAGCACCGCGAACATAGGCTGGTTGTTGCGAATAACCGTGACCTGATGCTGCGCACTGCGCAAGGCATCGACCAGGTTGTAAGTAAACGAATCAATGTTATCCAATAGCAGAATATGCATACATTTCCCTCGCAGTGGACTGGTTGGATCGAGTAATCGCCTGCAGTACCGCCATGGCTTTCATCCGGGTTTCTTCCATTTCAGCGTGTGGATCTGAATCCAGTACTATCCCGGCACCTGCCTGAACGCGCGCGCGCCCCTGTTTAACAAAGGCGGAGCGGATGACGATACAAGTATCCAGATTGCCGTACTGATCAATCATGCCCAGCGCACCCCCATAGCAGCCGCGATAGTCGGTTTCGTGCTGACGCAACAGGCTCATGGCCCGCACTTTGGGCGCACCGACCAACGTGCCCATATTCAGGCAAGCCTGATAAGCGTGGAGTGCATCCAGCTCCGGGCGCAGATGTCCGCACACAGTGGATACCAAGTGCATAACCCGACTGTATTTTTCGACTTGCATCAGGCGCTGCACATGGCGTGCACCGGGCAGGCAGATGCGCGCCAGATCATTGCGCGCCAAATCGACCAGCATGCTATGTTCAGCCAGCTCTTTGGCATCCATCCGCAGCTCTGCCTCCAGGCGCTCGTCCAGATCGGCGTTGAGCAATCCGGTTTCAGTCAAACCTCTGGGTCTGGTTCCGGCAATTGGGTAGAGGGTAACCCGGCGGCTATGGGCGTCCACCTGCACAGAGGTTTCCGGTGATGCACCGAATAGCTGCCAGTCGGGGTGGTTCCAGTAAAAGTGATAGGGAGCGGGATTCTGCTGCAGCAATTGCTGGTAAGCGGACCAGGGGCGCGGGCAATCGATAAAGAAACTGCGCGACAGCACCATTTGAAATACATCGCCACTGTGAAGGTAGTGCTTCACACCTTTTACCCGCTCCATAAATTCCGCGTCTTCGCAGTCAGTAGAAATGCTGGAGTCGCCACCCAATCCCGGTTCGCGCTTGATTTCCGGTACAAATCGGGCAAGCCGCTGCTCCACCTTGAGCCGCTGGTTTTCAGCGAAGGCGAATCCGGTAAGTGTCGCTTCAGCACTTCTGCCATCCCATTCGAGAAGAATTTCGGGGCAAAGCATTTCTACGTCCGCCACTTGGCGCTCCCCCTTTGCTGCGGGCAGCTGCTCCATTTGGTCAGCGAGGTCGTAGCTAAACATGACGCCACAATGCCAGGGGCGACCACAGTCCACGCCGTACATCAGGGTGCGCACCACATCCATCACTCCCGCATGGATGAGGCGCTGCTCTTCATCCAATGGCGGCATACACTCAGGCCAACTGGCTATGAGCACTTGATCGCGCATGCGCCAATTGAGGCTGGCAGGTAACTGCTCGCACAACCAGCAACGCAGGCTTTCGCCATTTTCGGTAAAAGCCTGCAGGTGAATATCCCGCCCGAAGATTTGCACTTTCAATGCTGCGTGGAGAATGGCGCGGTGCTGAATGTCTGCGCTGCCATGGGCAGCGCGGCGCTGAAACAAAAAGCGATTGGGAGCGCTGGCGACATGGGAAAAACAACCCATTTTGTCGCCCGGTAATAACACCGGCATTTGCTCACTGTGAATGCTTAACCGTTTCATATTGCTGCCACTCCCTGCTGCGGGCGGCAGGCGACGGTCAACTTGCCACGCGCACAGCATTCGCCGTTAACAGTGGCACGCACTCTGAAGACATCGAAGGCGTCGCTCTGCTCTTCGCGCATGATTTGACACTCCATAACCATGCCTGGCGCTACCGGCTTGATAAAGCGCATATCAGTGCGCAGCAACAAGTAAACCTGAGCGACTGTTGCCGGGTTGTCTTGCGATTCCATCGCCATAAATGCCGCACAAGTTTGAGCCAGTGTTTCGGTAATAAGCACCCCGGGCATTACCGGATTGCCGGGAAAATGGCCTCTGACCCAAAAGGCATCGTCGCTCACCGCAGTAACAGTGGTAAGCCCTTCGCCAGCGCTGTAGGTTTTGATCGAGTCCACCAACAACATCGGGTCGCGGTGAGGAATCAAGCTACTGATTGCAGGAAAGTCCATCACACACGCTCCAACAACAGTGCGCTGTAGGCATACTGCTGATCCAGACTTAAGATCAGAATCGAGTTTACGCTTGACGGTGCCGAGCCCAGGTAATCACCCTTGAGCGTTGCAAGCAGACTGTTGTCTTGCAGCAGGTTGTCTGCCAGTAACATTCCGCAAGCGGCTGAAGCGGACTCGCCGCGACCAAACAGAGATTCACCGCAGAGGATCGACGCAGAAATACCGGCGCCCGCACACATAGAGGCCAAGCCATCTTGTTGCTTAGCAGCCAAGGGCTCGCCAGCCAGCATGACCAGATCGACCGATTGGCGCTGATATTTGGCAAGATAGTTTTGCAGCGCAGCTTGCAGCAGCGACGGCTTCCAGCTCGGCATGCGCCCCAATAGCGGCTCAACAAAACGCACCTTGCCACTGCGGTGAGGAACTACATCCAGCAGCAGCGCCAGTTCGCGCTCCTGCTGGCAAGCCTGGTGATAAACCGAACTCACTTCTACAACACCCAGCAACGCACGCTGAATAGTGCCAGCCTGTAAGGCCAACTGTGCGATATCCAGACTTTGTAACCAGCTGTGCTGACCCGCCGCAATAGTGCAATTGGGCCCCTGGATTTCGTAAAGCCGTGCGAGGTGACTTCCCACCACATTCGACAGGGTGTTGGGCGCCTTCAACGGGCTGACAAAATCCGGCCCGAGGTTGCGGGCGCAGATATCAAACTCGAAGTCATCTTCCAGATTGATGGTATCCGCTGCCACATATACACCAACTTGAGTTGCCGCACCCGGGTCAATTCGGTTATCCGGGCGCTCCATTAATTCTACCGCCGTGCTGCATAGCAACTTGGTGGCTGAACTCAGGTGGCGGCTTTTACCCAACAAGCCTTTGGCGTCGTAGTGGGTGAATTTTTGCGCAGATAAACCACCAGGCTGTCCTGATGTAGATGCACTATCGGAAAGATTAGCCAGTGCGTTGGCAAAGCTGGGCGCGGCTTCCGCAGTGGGTAGTTGGTAGGCGCTGGCCTGAATTGAAAAATACATAAGCTCCTCCTTAGGCTGATGGTGCCACTTGGCTGAAAATGACACAGGACACATTGCCACCAAAGGCAAAGGCATTACTCATTAAATGGGTCAACTCGGCCGACCGCGCTTCACCGGGTACAACATCCAACGGGGCAGGAAAAGCCGGATCGACGGTTTGCGTATTAAGCGTGGGTGGCAGCTGCTGATGTTGCAGGGCGAGCGCACAGGCTACTGCTTCAAGTGCACTCGCGGCACCCATGCAATGACCGAGCATGGATTTGATTGAACTCACCGGTGTGCTTGCCAGCTGCTTGCCGAATACCTGATACAGAGCCTCAGCTTCCGAGGAATCGTTAGCCTGAGTACCCGTACCGTGAGCACTTACATAGTCGATGTCAGCGGGAGTCAGGCCAGCCATATCCAGCGCCTGTTGCATGGCCTGAATCGCGCCGCGACCTTCGGGGTGCGGGGCGGTAGCATGATAGGCATCGCAGGTCAGTGCATAACCAGTGACCTCCGCGTAAATAGGCGCTCCGCGGGCTACCGCATGCTCGTAGTCCTCTAACACCAACATGGCAGCGCCCTCGCCTACCACCATACCGGTGCGATTTTCATCAAACGGTCGGCAGACATCCGCTGAAGAGGCACTTAGACGATGGAAAATGGTGTAGCAGGTGCGGCTGAAAGGATCTGCACCGCCAGCCAGAATCATCTTGTTACGGCCAGTGCGAATACGGTCAAGCGCCAAGCCCACCGTGTAGTTCCCGGCGGCGCAAGCGTTGACGAGTGTGGCACTTTGGCCATAGCAGTTAAAACGACGTGCAACTTCACTGCTCAACAATGCAGGAGAGAAATAGCCCAGTTGTTCAGCCATTTCCGGATGGGTTGGTTTTTCCTCTGACAAATCAAAGCGATCAATCACCCGCTCGACTATGTCCTGATTGCCCATGGTAGTGCCAACCATTACGGCATAATCATTAGTTTGTTCCGGGTCGATATGGATACCTGAATCTTCAAGCGCCATACGTGCTGCAGCCAATGCGTAACCAACGGCTAGACCATAGGCGCCCAGCTCGCCGTCACTCGCTTCGGCGAGATCGCCGAAATCGCGGACTTCTGCCGCGCGCGGGCGCGGGTAGAGGCTGGCATCCAACTTGGTCAGCTGGTCGATTCCGCTTTTGCCTTCCGTCAAGCTTTTCCAAAACGTGTCGAGCGAGCTACCCAGTGGTGAAACCACACCGAGCCCGGTAATTACTACTCGTCCTAAAGTCGTCATGCGCTTAATCCTCCATCGATAACCAGGCAATGCCCGGTGATATAACTGGCTTGGTTAGATAACAGGAACAGTACCGGCGCTGCGATTTCCTTGACGGAACCCATACGGCGCAGCGGGACTTGTTTGGGAATAGCGGCCTGGGCGGCCTCGGGCATTGCGCTGGTCATTTCAGTGGCAATGAAACCTGGGGCCACGGCATTAACCAGAATATTAAAACGAGCCACTTCATGGCTTAGGGTGCGGGTCAGGGCAATGAGCCCAGCCTTGGTTGCCGAGTAATTAGCCTGGCCACTACTGGCGCGCAAGCCGCCCACCGAGGCCATCATGACTACCCGCCCTTCTTTGTGGTACATCATCTGTTGCAATACAGCCTGGGTGAGCAAAGCAGTTCCCGTAAGGTTGGTATCTATGACCTGATGCCAGAGCTCGGCGGGCATGGTCAAGAAGGATTTGTCGGCTGTGATACCCGCGTTATTGACCAGCCCATAAATAGGGCCCCAATCCTGCTCAATATTTTCAACCAGCGCGCGCGATGCTTCGCTGTCGGCCAGATCGGTCTGAACCGCCCGACACCAATAGCCCTGGCTACGCAAGGTCGCCGCCACATCTTCGGCGACATTTTGCTGTCCACGGTAGGTGAATACGACGTGTGCTCCTTGCATTGCAAGCTGTTCAACGATGCCGCGCCCTATACCGCGGCTGCCGCCGGTGACCAGCACCACTCGGCCTTTTAGTTCCTCATACATGGTTTGGATAATCCTTTTGACTGTGTAAATTAAATATTGCTACCTGCTGCAGCATGCGATGCATGCTGGCAAAGTGAAGATCTGCCGATACAAAACGCTGGCTTTGTGCGCGCCAACGCTGGTGTAAATCCTCGGCAGTTTTGCGCTGTTCTTTTTGATCAAGGCTTTGGTACTGCGCAATAAATCTGGCGCAGTCGCGCCAAATGCCGGGCATGATGGCGTGCTTGTCTTGCGCCGTCAGGCATCCACCGTGGCCGGGAATCAGCTGGCGCACCGGCAGATCTTTCCAACTAGCCAAGGTGGCGAGATAGTCGGGTGCATGATCAAAAATTAATGGTCGCCAGTTGCGATTGTCCGGGTCGTACTCTCCCACAGCGTCAGCCGCAAACAGACGTTGCCTTTCGGGGTCATACCAAGCGATGGAATCATCGCTATGCCCGGGAGCTGGCAACATTTCAAAAACGCGACCCGTTTCGGCAATAAAACGAGTTCCCGGGCTGACCAGTTGATGGGGCAGCTGGTGTAGATGCATACAGATCTGGCTGCGCATTTCACCGGCAGTATCAAGTTCAGCATTCAGGCGTGTAATCAAGCGGCGGCAGGATTCGCTCTGCCATGCCAACCAAGTTTCCGGCGATACCAACAAACGCGCCTCGGGCAATCGGGGCATGAGTACAGCAGCAGCGCCGCAATGGTCGTAGTGCTTGTGGGTGATCAGCCAGTAGCGAATTTGCCCGGGAGTTACCCGTTCCAGGAGCTGCTGCCAGATCAGCTCGGCATCAACGCAAATGCCACCTTCAATCAGCGCATATTGGTCGCGCCCCAAATGCAGCAAGTAAACAGGGACATCCGCGTGCCCCAGTAGGCACAAGTCCTCCTCAATCCAACCGGACTGTTGATGCCAGATCATTGCTTTTGCACCTGATATAAACCAGCGCCCCAAGTTGCGCCCGAACCATAGGCAAGAAATAACACCAACTGGCCGGGTTGCAGGCTGGGGAATTGCATCGCGAGCGTTAAGGGCAAGGAGGCCGAAGCCATATTGCCCAGTTGATCCACACTGACTGGCATTTTTTCGCGGGGGATATCCAACTGCCGCTGGACTGCATCGAGAATGCGCAGATTAGGTTGATGGCAAATCACCTGATGCAAATCACTGATTTGCAATTGGTGATCGACCAACAACTCCTGCGCAATACGCGCGAGCGTTGAACTCGCATGGTCAAACATAGGTTTGCCCTGCATGCGAAATTGGTGGCGCGCATCGGTTAAATCTTCATCCGCAAGGAAAGAACCGGAACCGGCACTGCCCGGCTTTTGCGTTTTGAGCAAATCAAAGTAATGACCGTCGGCCCCCAAGCGCAGGTCTTGCAGGCCCGCATTGGGTTCAGTGGAAAGCGAAACCACAGCCGCCGCCGCACCGTCGCCCAACAAGATGGCAAGGTTGCGGCCGTCGTCGGAGCAATCCATCCGCTTCGACAGGGCTTCACCACAGATCACCAATATGTTGCGATAACGTCCCGTCTTGAGCATGGCTTGCGCCAACTCAAGACAGTAGAGAAAACCGCTGCACTGGGCGCGGATATCAAACGCGGGAATCTGACGCAACCCTAACCTCGCCTGCATCAAACAGGCTTGCGATGGGTCGTGCACATCCGGTGAAAGGGTGTTGATAATCAGTGCATCCACATCCTGCATATTCAATCCGGCGCTGGCGACTGCTTGCTCGGCAGCGGGTTGCATCAAGCTGCTTACCCCTTCATTACCGTCCAGGTGATACCGGTTAAGCACACCGGTGCGCTCGACAATAAACTCTTCCGTAGTATTCATGCGTGCGACTATGTCGGCATTGCTCACACGCCGTGTCGGCAAGGCATAACCCATACCCCGAATCACTAACCGCCCTTCTTGTGCAACCTGCTGCATTTCCATCACCCTATTTAAAAATATGATCCATCTTGCCCGCGAGGTAGATATTGCCCCGCACCTGCAGCTTGCGCGTCAGAATCGCGGTCATGCCTTTGAGCTCGTTATTCACCAGCCGCAAATAAGTATCTGCATCTGTCTCAAAGGTCACACTCGGATCAGTGACCACACCATCGATAATTTCGAACGCACCCTGATTCACCGCGACACAAAAATCCTTGCCTTTCTCGCCTGAAATTCGCCATTGATAATTGGCTTTGATTTTCTGGCAGGCGTCCGGATTGAAACGGTTGGTCATTGAGGCAATTACCTGCTCAACGGATGTCATTTTGGTTGTGTTAGACATGTGTTCTCCTTAACTGGCTTTTTTCAGCAGGGGCATCAAGTCGGCCTCAAAACCTTGCGAGACCCAGATGTCGTGGTAGTCAGGGTGATAGATTTCGGCCTGAATAAAGTAGTGCAGCAGCGGGCGAATCAATTCACTGTTGAGTTGTTGACGATGCTCGGAATACAGCACGGCATCGAGCAGAGCTTCATGATCCTGAAACGCCGGGTCGGCAAATCCTATCCGGTCAAAACACTCCACATTGGTGATGCCTTGATCGATCAACTGACGCACATAGACCGGTGTTAATTCCTGCGCGTGACGACGAAACTCATCGTCGGTGCTAATCAAACTTTGCACCATCTGTTGCCCCCACTTGATGTGGCGCATCTCTTCCCGCCAGTGCTCTTGCACAACGGCCTTGGCCATGGGGTGAACATAATCTGCCTCTACATCCAAGCGCTGGTACTGGTCGGCAATCCACTCAATTACCATGGTTAGATAAACCGCCATCAGCGGATAGCGCCCGGTGCCTGCGTTATCGTCATAAAAACTGCGCAAAAATGGCGGCATGGCATAGAGGGAGCTGCCGAAATAATCGATGGCTTTTTTAAACACCAGTGTGTGTACCAACTCTTCTTTAATAAAATGTTTCATGTAATCGCGCACAATGGGCAAATCATCAAACGCATCGTTGTTGAGCTCGCGCATGTAGTACTCGACAACCAATGATTCCAAGTGCACAAAAGCAGCCCACCAGGTCACCATTTCTTCAAGGGACAAACGTTGAATTTCTTCCTCTGTGGCCTTTTCCCAGTAGGGTGTGCCATAAATAGAAATACGTTCTTTACGGCGCAAGTAAGGCGCTTCGGTTACAGGTTCATCCCAAGGATGGCTGTAGAGCGTGCTCATGGATTTTTTTTCCGATGATGCGATCAGGCGCTCGGTCACCTGATTCAAACGCTGCAAGTGCAAGGCAGATACTTCAGTCATGTTGCTGTTGTCCTCGTTAGTGATTGACGCACACGCAAAGTGGCGGCTGTAAACCCAAGACACATGGCAGGTTCGTAGCCGGCACCGTTGATCCAGGTACCGACGAATTGCAGTCCCTGCAACGGCGGGTGTTGTAAGAAACGGCTATTGCGTTTGGGCAAAGGTTTATACCCAAATGCAGATCCACCGCTGGAATTGGTAAATTTTTGATTAGTACGTGGAGTAGAAATATCGATGTAGCGGACTTTGTCGCGCAGGCCTGGAAAATATTCCTCAGCACGCTGCATAATCTGCTGCGCAATTAATTCTTTGCGGGCTTTATAGTCGCTGCGTGACAAGGCAAACCAATCGCTGGCCTGATCGAGAATTTCCAGTTGCACAACATTGCCGTAACTCGGATCGAGCGCGTGGTAGTTAGATATTGACAAGGGCCAGCGCTGATAGCGCAGATCGCTGTGGCAGGCCGTGGCGGCATCCTCAAGGTAACGGCAGTCAGCAATCAAATAGTCCTGCTTGACTAGGCCGCATTCTTCAGGGGGGCAGTCCAATCCCAAGTACACAATAAAAGCACCCAAGCCCAACTGCAGTTGCGCCAACTGTTCATTAAAGCTATCGGGAATACTGCCTTCGGTTGCCAGTAAAGGCAGCTGGTTCGGGCAACCGGTCCACACCATATGTGGAGCACGCAAACAATAACGGCGCGTTTGACAACCGATAATTTTTCCCGCTTCGCTATCCACACTGGTCACTTCTTCGCGCAGCAATAATGTGCCACCGCGCTTTTCCAATTCCGCCGCAAGTGCATCCGACAAGGATTGGGAAGAACCTTTTATGTACTTCTTTTCGGTGAAAATAAATGTGTAAGCAAAGTGCAAAAAATACAGTGCATCGGCTTCGAAAGCTTCCACACCAAGATTGATCGCGAGTGAACACAACAGTGTGATCAGCTGCTTATCCTGAAAGCATTCCTGTAAATATTGGTAGGTGCTAATCCGACTCAACTTGCGGCTGGCAGAAAACAACTCGGTGTCCATTTCGAACTCACCGAGCGCCATACGCGCCAGCATGTAATTTTGTCGGCCAATCTGATTTATATCCTGAAAAAAACGCATGAGCCCCGAGGTTTCGTGCGGAAAATAATCCAACAACAATTGGGTCAGCGCGGCTCCGTCGGCGGGCAAACTGAGATGCTCGCCATCCAAAACAAACGTTGTCAGGTGTTCGTAATGATAAAACGGAACCAAGTGGTCCAGATTGGCGCGACGCAGTGCGTCCGCCAAATTACCGTTCTCACCAAAACCGGTAATTTTGTGCAAACTGCAATCAAACACAAATTCCCGTTTACGACTGAAATTGCTGGCATAGCCGCCGGGCTTGGTGTGTTTTTCAACCACCACAACCCGGCGCCCAGCAGCAGCCATCACATTGGCATAAACCAATCCGGTCAGGCCCGCGCCTACAACAATCTCATCAACGTGCAAATGGTTCATCATGATTAGGCTGGCACTGCTTCTTTCGCTTCAAGCAATTCCTGAACTATGTCAGCAATGGCCTTGATACTGGTCATTTCTTCATAGCGGGTTGCGGGCACCTTAACCTTGAATTGTTTTTCGAGGTTAACGGTAACTTCCAAACCTGCCAGACTGTCCAGACCCAGTTCAATCAAATCCTGTTCCGGTGCAATATCCATCGGATCCAGTTCGGCCGCTTCAATAATTAATTCCTGAATCAGGTTATAGAGCTCTTGTACTTGCATAATGCGATTCCTTTAAATTTACTTCATCAGTTAAAAAGCGGTTTCAACACAACACCACTTCATCCATTTGCCAAACCTGTGCGGCAAATCCCCAGCCCGTTGCTGCGCCAGCAAGCACAATCCGCTGGCCAGGTTTAACCAGCCCTTTGCTTAAGGCGCTATACAATGTGAAGGGAATAGACACAGACACCATGACCCCATGCTGATCCATCGTCAGCAGGGTTTTATGTTCCGGACAATCGACACCACTAGCCCATGCGTGGACCAAAAAGGGTGAAGGTTGATGAAACACAAAAAAGTCAATTTCCTCGCTACGCAAATGCGCTTTCTTTAACGCGCGCTCAATCGCAAGAGGAACTTGATGGGGAACGAAGGTTTGCATTTGCGCTTGCCCTTCTTCCAGTAATGAGAAATACAATTTATGTCGTGCATCGTCCGTTGCCAGCTCCGGAGCACGCCAGCAACCTGTGGCAATTTCGTAAAAATCGGCGTTACTGTGATGGGCACTGGCAAGCAAATCTGAACGACCAGTTGCATCTGCGGTGACCAGAGCACAGGCACATCCATCCGCGAAAATGGTGGCACTGCGCGCGGTAAAGTCCAACATATTGGAAATATATTCACTGCATATCACCAACGCATTTCTGGCTTTGCCCTGTCGAATAAATGCGGCTGCCTGCGCCAATGCGAGCAGGAAACTGGCGCATTCCATTTGCACATCCCAACAGAGCGCATTGGTTAAACCCAGCTCCTGCTGTAATGGTGTACTAAGACGCGGGTAAAGCCGCGCTCGTTGCGCCAAAGCCCCCGGGCCGTCGGTCATAATTGGGCAAGAAGCAGCGCAAATAAGCAGATCAACTTCTTCCGGCGCGCAACCGGTACTCTGCAAAATACGTGACGAGGCCTTGAGCGCAGCTTGATATTCGTTCTCTCCCGCTTCAGGGCTAAAAAATCCCCGCTGCTTGATACCCCAAAACTTCCACCATCGCCCAGAGGTTTCGGGCAACTGATTAAAAATGGGATCATCATTAGCGAACGAAACTGAAGGTAACTCCACCGTCAGCGCAGAAATTTTAACACCCGTCATACGAGCCTCCCGCAATGGCAAGAGTGACGCCTTCCACTCTCAAATTAAAAGGATCGAAGCTGGTTGCAAGGATCGGTTCACATTTGAACTCCATGCACATTTCCAATTGAAAGGCCAAATCGAATGGACCCAAGCAATGGGGACGACCGGTTTCATGGGAAAGCCAGCATTCGTGCAAGACATTGTCCAGCGCAAAACCAAAAGGTTTGTTGAGTGCTTCAACAGCGTGACAAATAGCCTCGTCCAGCTCGGATTGATGTGGGAAGCACAGAGTGCCTTTTGCATCTGCAGCGCTGAAAATTTGTGTATTCAAATCAACTCGCAGCGGTTGAAAACCAGCACCAATATCAATGCTGGAGAATTGTTGCTGAGCATCCGGTTCCAATAAAAGCGCGAAAGCACCATCTGGAATTGCAAAGCCCGATTGTGGATCCGAATTCAACCCCTGCCCTATATCCGCACGCACAACCAATATGCGCTGCACAGCTTGACTGATGGCAAATTGGTTGACGACATAAAGTGCTTTGGCGAGGCTGGCATCCATCAAATCAAAAACGAAGGCGTTGCTCGCACCAATTTTTTTCTGCAGAGGGTGGCCAATTCGAGGCCCCATAATCCGGGTGTCAGCCACCAAATGATCTGGAGACCACGACAGGCTTACAATCAAATCCAACTCAGCCGCTGAACATTTTGCGCGCTCAAGTGCGCGTTCGACAGCAGTAGCAAGATAATCCATTGCAACTGTTCCTTCCGGCGCGCGCGCGCGCGCGACCCCATACACTTTTCCCGGAGTCGTACCGGTTTTGGCTGGCATACAGCAAGAAGCTGAAATTAATTTCATACTAATGCCTCGTCTAATTCCTTTTGCAGGAGTGCATAGGCTTGCTGTTGCAAATCCCGACGCGATAACTTGCCATTATCATTGCGCGGTAGCGCCTGCACTTGCGCGATGCAACGCGGCACCATTGGCGCTTCACAACTTTCTCTTAACCAGCGCTGCATAGTGTCACGCTCGGCCAGTGAGAATTTCCCGGAGACGATGAACAGGGTTGGATGGTATTCGTCAGTGTGAGGATGGCTGGCGACCAGAGCCGCTTCGGTGACATCGGAAAACTGTGCTAAAAATCGTTGCTCGACAGCCTGGGGGGTAACCCAGCGCCCTTTGACTTTAAATAAATCGTCAGCTCGCCCGCGAAAATGGTAGAAGCCGTTTTCATCGCGCGCAAAACGGTCGCCCGTGTTATACCAGCCGCCCGTAAATCGCTCGATGGTTGCTGCCACATTACCCGCGTAGCCTGGCGACATACTGGGGCCACGCACATAAAGCACGCCTTCTTGGTGACTGCCGTCAAGAACATCCCCTTGCGGAGCACGCAGCTCGCACTGATAACCGGGCAAAGGTAAACCCGCACAGCTATAACTATCGAGCGAGTGCGGCTGGGCTAGAAAAATGTGCCCCATCTCTGTTGCACCCAAACCATCGCGCAACAACAAACCCTGCGAACGCCAAAATTGGTATTCCGTATCAGGCAATGGCGCGCCGGCGGAAACTGCAAAAGTGATATTTTTTAGTACGGCACTGTGGGATTTCAGCTGGGAATAAAGTGCGGGAACAGCAAAAAATAATGCCGGTTTAAAATCAGCCAACACATCGAGCACAAGCTCTGTTGATGGCCACTCCGCATGTAATAAGGCGTGCCAACCTGCGTAGAGCGGAAAGAATAAACTGTTGCCCATGCCATAACCGAAAAACATCCGCGCGACCGAATAGCTGCGTACTCCTGGCAGAACTTGCGCGCAATGATCAACCACAACTTTACAAAAGCCGAGGGTGGTGTTGATGGTATGTATTACCGCTTTGGGCGTGCCGGTTGAGCCTGAGGTATATTGCAAATAGCAGCGTTCATCAGCATTGGCTGAATAAAAATTGTCTAAAGATAAAATTTCATCTTCAGTAACTTCCAGCCCAAAACCTGCAAAACTAGTGTGGTCAGCAGTAGCATCAGAAAATACCTGCGAGCGTCCCTCTACGCAGATTTTTTTTACGCGTTCTGGCTGAACAAATAACAGTTTGGTTTGGTTATGTTGCAATAAGTCTTGCAAAGTGACATCGCGGCAGCGCGGATTAACAACAGCAGGCACCGCACCTATAGCTATAGCCGCCAGAAACAAACTCACCAATGATGGACTGTCATTCAAGCACAATAAAATATGCTCACCTGGGTTCACCCAGCGACGTAGTCCTGCGGCTTTCTTTAACACATCCTGCTGCAGTTGCTGGCGCGTGATCGTTTTACCCCCAAATTCATAAATGGGCAGATCACCAGCCAGTTTTTCATTCCACAATAATAATCTGGCCAAGTTGGTGTTGTTACTTAGAGGCATGACTCCTCCAACACCTGAACATATTCTTCCACCAGATTTACGCACCACTGTTGAACACGCTCTTGCGTTAGCAGCGGTTGGGACTCTTCATCCAAAGCCAAACCAACAAAATATTTTCCATCGGAGGTTAAGGCTTTTGAGGCGACAAATTCGTATCCCTGATTAGGCCAAAAACCAATAACACGCGCACCTTTCGAGACCAGAAACTCATAAATTGTGCCCATGGCATCCAAGTACCACTCTGGATAGCCGTATTGATCACCAAGCCCAAACAGACCAATCGCACGATCCTGCCAATCCTGCGCTGTAAATTCCTCCCAGCAAGCCTCCCAATCCGATTGCAAATGGCCGTAATCCCAAGTCGGCGCACCAAAAATCACCAGATCATAAAGTTCGTGACCAATAAAGCCCTCTTGCTCTATGTTGTGGCGGGTGACATTGCTTTCACCCAAAGAGTCGATCAAATAGTCTGTTACCACCTCAGTATTGCCCGAGGTTGAGGCATAAAATAAACCGATTTTCATACTGCATTCCCTACAAGTGACACAAAAAATAAATTGTGCTCAATTTTAGGGTTAACAATAAAAATCGAGGTAGCGAATGACTATCTACGAAAATGCTGTTGATGTTTGCTTATTAAAATATGCCGCAAGATGCGAATACAAAAACCTGTTCAACTTCATCAGGTTTTTGTTGTGGTTCTTGTTAAGAAAATAATATTTTACGGCACATTTGATTTAAGGTTAAAAAGGCTTGGAAATTCTTATGTCATCAAGTACCTTTCAAATCGCAGAAAACCAACCAAACCAGATCATAAAAAAAATAGCAGAAATTATTCAACGGAGAAAAATAATTGCAGAGTGTTGATATAGTTATTCAAGGAGCAGGGATTGCGGGATTAGCATTAACTAAAATGCTACAAAAAACCACCATGTCGATTATGACATTGGATCAACGCCATACTTTGGACGCTGCGGGCGCAGGCATCTTATTGCAGGAAAATGCAATTCTGGCACTATCGCACCTCGATATCGATATACATCAAATAACGCACGCCGCAACCATAAGCCATATTAATCTCGGCTCTGTGCAACACCCTGATGCCATGCGATTATCCACTTCAGGCAATGCTCGCGGCATGCCGCGAGCAGGCCTGCTGCATGAATTACATAAGCAGATCAATGATTCCGATCTCTATTGGGGCACTAGCATTAAATGCTGGCGACAATGCAGCGACAAAACCATTGAACTCGAATTAGATAACAACCGCCGCGTGCGGTGCCGCTGGTTAATTGCTGCCGATGGTATTCACTCCCGCTTGCGACAAGACATGCAAGGCAAAGCCACCGCGTTTCGCTCGACAGGGCAATATTGTTGGCGAATGCTGGTTGATGATGTTGAGCACAATAATGAAGCCTATGAAATCCACGCCGGCGCATTGCGTTTTGGCATGATTCCCACCGATTCACGACAAGCTTATATTTATTTGGTAAATGCCGACATTGATGGGGTTTTAGCGGCCACCCAGAACTGGCAGCACATTAAAAAATCCTTGCAACAAGGCGGTAAATTGTTTTCGTATTTGGCAGATAAAATTGACTCATCTACGAACATTTTGTTTCACCCACTGGTCGATGCGCCGGTCTATATGCCGATGGAGTCTTCTACCATTCTAATCGGCGACGCAGCTCACCCTATGACACCAAACTTGGGCCAAGGCGCTGCAATTGCATTGGAAGATGCGGTAATCCTCGGTTATTTGTTACAAAGCCACAGCAATAATCCAAGTAACGATTTTCACAAGCTGCGTGCGAAACGAACCAACAAACTCATGCAGTCATCATTTGCAGCGGGCGCTATTGCTCATTGGCAAACAAGTTGGATACAACAAGCCAAAATCCTGGGCCTACAACTGACACCACGACGAATTTTAAAACATAAACAACGATTATTTACTGATGAATTTAGTCAGCAATTAACTGCAATAAAAAGAGATTACCTTCTCTGAAGCGAACTGCATTGGCGGAGCTGGCTCCAGTGCGAACTATTAACTTGCTCTATTCAAAAATGGAATAGAGGCTTCCCGTCGCAACAACGGTGTTGGCGCATTTTTTGGCGCATTCAAATCTTGAACAGTTTGCTTGGCTGTTGAGATAAAATTTCGAAAACATTGATGCTGAAGCAAGTGCGCACTGAAATAGCAATAGATTTTAGTGAGAATCCCCCCCTGCTCATAATCCTTGCTCAGATCAACAAAGGTTCCATTCTCCAGTTCGGCTTGCACAATATGTGACGGCAGAATACCCCAACCCAAACCCCTCATAACCAATGACTTCATGTCGCAAAAATTATCCACGCAACAGACTTCGTCACTTACTGGCACAAATGACGGGGATACTTCGACTGCAGAGCAAGTCAAAGCGATTTGGCGATAACGCACCAAATCATTGATCGAGGTAATATCAACCTTAGCTAAAGCAAGATCGCGATGACAAACAGCTACACCGCGACAATAGCCAAGCACAGATTGGGAAAACAGTTTAGTTTTTACTTCTTCATGAATAGTGATAGCTACCTGAATATCACCTTCTTTCAGTTTTTGAAAACTATCAGCGGGTGAACCACGCTTTACGGTAACACATTCAAACTCATCGCTGCGTATCAGATGTTCGAGCGCATTGCAAACACTAGGTGGAATAGCATTATCAATAAAGAGTGACAGTTTTTGTCGCTTGGTCTGCAAGCTATTAATGACATCGTCAATGACACAGGCATAGTCGAGCAAGTTACGAAAATACGGCAATAATTTTATACCACTTTCTGTTGGCGTGGCTTTATGCCCATCACGCAACAGCAAATCGACACCTAGATCAATTTCAAGATTAGTCACGCTGTTGCTGATAGAAGTTTGGGATTTCCTTAACTGTCGAGACGCGGCCGTGATTGAGCCAGTATCTATAACATGTAAAAAGGCTTTAATATGGTTAAGATTTTTTATAATCATATATATCAACTCACCTGTACCTGATATTAAATATTAAAACTGGATCATGGAAAACGAAGACATCAGCCAATGCTCTGAACAATACAAATCCGGTCACCCGCAAAAAAAATCATCGACACAAACCTCTCTGAAAGCCAAATATTAAAGACGTTTTTGCAGAAAAACCTCTCTACTTGCGCTAATTTTTTTGGAAAACAAAAGCGAAACAAAAAAAGACAGCGGCATGCCAATTAATTAGTCGGAAAAATTAACGAGAAATATTTGGAGATTCTCGCAAAAAGCAGTCAACCGAGGTTGAATAAGGGGGGATTATCGTGAGAATACAAGCATGCACACCTTCGATAAAAATAGCGTGCAGTGCCTCACAGAGTACAAAATGCATTCTGTTACACGTTCCTTCTCCAATCCTTTACATTAACTACTTTCCCATCCTTAATCATTTGCAGCAAATACTGCACCTTTCCAGGCTGGGTCGCATGCTACTCAGTAAGAACCTCAATGACAAGACAGCGAGACACTTAAAATGAAAACTAACGCGACAACACGCAACTCCAAACGCCATATGTGAAAAAGTCACAAACAAAACAATCAAAAACCAACCAAAATTTCAGTGATCACCAATTAAAAAACACTTTTTAAGAAACTAACGACTCCCAGTAAATTTATTCGACAAAAAATAACATGCGGACAATTACAAACTTGTTAAAAATTGTGCGTTAAATAGCAACCTAATCGTAAGCGAAGCCCCAACCACACCCTTGACGCCGCACTATAGTCAATTTCCTACAGATTTTTCCGCTTTTTACGACTATTGCCGCCGATGTGAATCATTAAAATAGCAACCACAAGGATGTCGCCGATACAGGAGTGCGGTGAAGGAAATTGTGCTTCAGGATGAAGCGGTTAAATGGAGAAAAAGGGATCAGGCACAGGATGCCGTGGCAATTAGGATGATTGCTTACCCATGCAGGAGCAAAGGGGCTAGCTGGATGCAACGTCCCTTTTTTTAGGTTGATATTATTCCGCAGAGACTGCTACGCAATTCCACGGCAACAAGGCTTCAAAAGGTAGCAACATCGATCCTAAATGGGTATATCCATTTGGCAATGAGGTGCGCGCTTTTCATGTGGAGCGATACGAACTTTCCAAGAGATTGCCATCATTGCTTCCAGGATTGATGGAAACCAAGACGTATTATGCGGGATACAACAACTATGCTTTTTGCGAAGTAATCCAAGGGGAGGTTGTGGTGCATTACAAAGTGGCTTTTGCAATTTACCGTTTTGCAAAGAAATTCAGGTTACACATTGCGAGCGCATACCGTGTTGATGCTAATACTTACGATGCTAAAAAACGGGTGAACTTTGCCTCTATCGTTCTGAGTGTTGCGCAAAACAAGAAATTGCCTACCCCAAAATAACAAAGGGCTCCCGAAGGAGCCCTTACGACAAGCAGTAGCTTGTTCCAGATCACCCTTACCGCCACTGGCTGACCCTTTCGGGTGGTGGGATGTCATGTTGTTACCAACAAGTCTGTCGCATCCGGTTTAAAACAATTCGTGTTACAGATCATAATATAGTCCATTACTCAAAAATGATCAACAAGAAGGCACTTTGATGGGAACTGTAAATGAGAGTTTCGCAAGCGAAACTGAGCTTGCCCGGCGCGAGATTGTGGAGCAGGTGGACGCCATTCACCGGTTGGAAGGGTTTGATCCAGATGATGCGCCCCAGTGGTTCCATGAACTGACAGAAGCCTACGTCCAGGGCAAAGTAACTGCCGAACAAGCCACGCAAATTGCGCTGGCAAGAATCACAAAAAACCCTATTTTTATAGACTCAAACGAACCTTTGGAGCTTCCGGCCTTTGTCAGTTTCGCAAGCGAAACTAACCCTCGATGATGACACTTGAGGGGCTGTAACCGGAGGAACGATAAACAAGAAATTCCTCCATATATGCCCAACGTAAAGGTATAGCCACTACCTGTAAAATCGTTAAAATAGCCTTGCGTCAGTCCCTCGCACCACGCAATTAGAGCGGAAATGTCACACTGCCGCGCCTCTTATCGTTCTTCCGGTTACAACAAGAAATCTCTCCACATATCCGTTGCAACACCTTGCCAGTTTCGCGGACGCGAAAATACGCCTGCCCCTCAAGTGTCACCATCTGCGCGTTTTAACCGCGATTTAAAGCCATAACCACTACTTATCCCGTAACCGTTAGAACGACGGATATGTGGAGTAATTCCTTGCTGCAAATAAAAATCTATACAAATCAGTATGTTATATTTTCTGATATGTGGAGGAATTCTTACTCTAAGTCAAACCCCTACCTTTTTCCGTTCTCCTGGTTACACCGACCTAAAGTTATAGCCACTACACCGGCGCGCTATCGTTCTACCGGTTACAGGTAAGAATTCCTCCACATATCAGGACTAAGCTGCTGATTTTTCTTGCGACCTTGAAACACGGCGGGCTTTGTTGACATTTGAGGGGCGTAACCAGGAGAACGACTATTTAAAGTTGTGGCCACTACACCGGCGGCCTATCGTTCCACTGGTTACGAGTAAGAAGCTCTACATATATAGACACTTGAGGGGCGTAACCGGGGGAAACGACAAAGGCTACTTCCTAAATGTGTAGCCACTACTATGGTGTATATAAAACGGTGGTTTTTAAGACAGTCTATTTCTCCTGGTTAAAACAACACAAATCCATTCGCTTGGTGTATAAATACCCGTCTATCAATCTATGTATTAAAAACGTATGTCAAAGTTAATAGGGTATGCGCGTGTCTCCACGGATGACCAGAATCTGGACTTGCAGCGGGACGCACTACAGAAGGCCGGTTGCCAGGTTATTTATGAAGAAACGGCCAGCGGGAAAAATGCTACCAGGGTAGAACTGGCTCAGTGCCGCAAAGCGCTGCGATCAGGCGATACGTTGGTTGTGTGGCGGTTGGATAGGCTTGGGAGATCACTACCTGACCTGGTGAGCATCATAGGCGAGCTGGAAGCGGACGGGGTTGGGTTCCAAAGCATCACGGAAAAAATCGAAACCAGCAGTGCAGCGGGTAAGCTGGTGTTCCATGTATTCGCAGCCTTGGCAGAGTTTGAGCGTAACCTGATCCGGGAACGAACCAAGGCGGGGTTAGAGGCAGCAAGGGCGCGCGGTCGTAAAGGCGGCAGAAAGCCAGCCTTAACCGAGAAAGCGGTTAAGGAGATTAGGCAGCTTTTGAAAGATCCCGATATTGAGGTAACAGAGATTGCCAAGCGATATAGTGTATCCAGGGCGACCATCTACAAGTATTTGCGTGCCACATAATCCGCTAACTGTGATCGAATTACCGCGAACTAGGTGTTTTTCCATTTAATTCTCAGCTAGAATTTTTTTGCACTAAAAACTTAGTTCTAACAATGCTTAAAGGAATTAATAAATGCAAAGAGTCTACAAAACTATATTAGTAATTTTAGTAAGCGTTTTATCAAGCCAAGCTTATTCGATTGGTTATGTTAGCCGTGACTGCCCAGCAGCAGGGGCTAAAGAATCTATTTCAATGGATTGGTCTCAAAGAGGTGAAATGTTTTACACTGAATCAATGCAACTTGCCAAAAGAGGTGCAGGCAGATATGAGTGGGTTAAATTTACATCGGGAGGCTGGCAGTTAACTTGGCGATCGTATGCTGGTCAAGTCCTCAATTATATCAGCAATTATTATTACAGCGGTGTTTACGGTTATCACTATAGATATAACCGAATCACGAGAAGAAATGAGCAACGTTCACGGTATGTCACCTCATGCAATTTACTTACGTGGGGTGTGAACAACTGGTAGTATTACTAGCTGTTCTCTAAGTATGAAAAAATATATTATTGCATTTTCGCTGATCTGCGCAGGAATTACATTTTATTTTTTTTCAGAGCGAAAAAATCTCTTGATTTTTTCCTCTGAGCAAAAACAAATGGAGTTCTCTAAAGAAAACAGGATTCAGCATCCACAGTTGGGCGTGATCAGTGCGCCCACTTCATTTCCACCGGATATACACGAAGTATCGGATAACACTCCACCACAAGAAGCTATCGATGAATTTCAAAGCGAAGAATTTAAAATTCAGTCTGCTTTAAGTGCAGGTTATTCTGGTGGAGGCGAACGGTCACTCGTAAAAAATCAAGCCATATCGATAAATGAGATGCCCGAGGCATTGCAACCAATGTTAAAAGCGTCTCTCAGTGAAGTCAGAGAAAAAGGATACGAATCCGCAAGCGAAGAAGATATAGCCAACATAACGGATATCGAAAATAATTTGATGGAAGGTCAGTCAGTCATAAAAAATTTGAGCTTTGAACCTTCAAAAATCCAAGATGATATACATGAAACTTATCGTTATGAGGGTTATGCATATGATAGCGTCACGCACAACCCAGACAATAGCCTACCAGCAAACTCGGTACGGCGCCTGTTCAGAAAAATGGATTCAAATGGTGTCTTAATCATTGAGGAATCAACATTGCAAAATGGACACAACTCTTTAGTAAAAGAGTTCGTTAACAGCAGTGTTTCTGACAAAGAAGCAATGTACTCAATAAGAAAATCTCCTTCAAATAAAGCCCTTTCATTATTAACTTGGAATGGAAAAGAGCATTCTTATACTCTCTATCATTATGGTGACAATACCACGAAGGAGGAGCTTCTGATAATTGCGAACAAGTTAGATTCGATGAATAATTAAATTTGATTAGGAAGGGCTGGTGATCAAAAAATGTTGCCTAGGGACAGCCACAACGATTAAAACGATGCAGGGATTTTCTAATCGCTACCGTTACCGGATTGGTGATTTTAGGGTGGTCTACGAGGTGATTGATTCAGAACTTGTTGTTTGGGTTCTAGAAGCCGATTGGCGAGGCAATATTTATTAAACCGTAGGTTTTATATGAAAAGTAACTTGATAACAATATTAATTTTATCCCTAGCAGTACCATCATTTGCAACAGCAAGCCCAAGAGACTGCGCAGATAATTTCACGGTCGATGGTACGTTTGAAAGTGGTCGCACATTCAAGACAGCGGCTTTTGTTCCAAATGTATCCAAGGCTGATGCGATCAATGCAGCTGGCCGCGATTTGGCAAGTGTTGGCTGGCAAATTAACAGCACCAATGAAAGCATGGGCGTCATTAGTGCTTCCCAAGTTGTTACCTACGGCCAAGGAAAAACAGCCCCGCTGAATGTCCTGGTTGATGAGGCAAATGGCGGTGTGAATGTATCAATGACTTATACCATTTCTGGGGGATTGGACTCGCCTGTCGAGGCTGTTGTTAATCAATTTTGCACAACTATTGGTGCAATTGCAGATACTACTTATTGAGGTAAATTATGAGTAATATTCGAGCAGAAAATGCGGATGGTGTACACGAGTTACTTGTGATTGGTACTGCTCTAAAACAAGCAAAAGCCTATATTGAGGAGAGAGGCGATTCCTCTGCGGATGTAGATGAAGCCCTTGCGATTATAGATAAAATTACTGACGATGGTTTTGCGTCAGTTTAATTCGAGTAGCTTTAATGAGCGTGGATGAAATCGCAATTCTTTGACCGATACCCATACCCCGCTCATCTCTCCAGTCTGGAATAGATATATCCTCGATAGTTACCCCTTCTTCCAGCAACATATTGGCCAAGGTAATTGCATCGCTATGTTTAAGCATGCGTCCATCCGTCAAGTGAGCTATTAGCTCCCCATTTTCAGCGGTGATCAATACAGTTTTATCCCTGGTCATTTTTTCGGGCATCAAGTAAGGCTTGGTATTGAGCATGCAGCTCCGTCCCCGGCGGCATAAAGTTTGGCAGCAGCAAGATGAACGAATCCTCTTCCTGGCATTGATCGTCAGCTTCAATCGGCGGCCTCCCGCGAGGCTTCTCTGGGCGGCTATGCCCTGCCTTCTCCAGCGCTTTGAACATGCCGTCTAGTGACTTCCAAATTGCTTCTGGATCTGCTGGCTCCAATCCTTCCCCTATGGCCTTGACTGCGAGGTCTATCGTGCTGCTGACGCTATCCAGAGCGGTTTGCAACTGCTGGCGGCGCAGTTTCATATCATGCTTGCGCTTCCATTTTGACCACTGCTGTATTTCGTCCGGGGTAAATAGTGCCGCAACTTCTGCGGGGAGCTCAGCATCAAAGCGATTAAAGGAGGCGACCATTACCAACCCTTTACCGTCCGACTTCTCACGATAACATTGGACAGAGTTACCTTCGCAGACCACTCCGCCCAAGGTTTTATTTTTGTATCTATTAATTTTAAAGTGCATTTAGCGCAGCCACTTCTCATGGTGGAAAAATCGAAGGAAGGCTCCGGGAACGAATACGATACCTGTTTCAATTTGCCAGCTCCTGAATGCCCATTTGAATCCAAACACGCAGAGCATAGCGCCCACTGCTAACCATTGAAGTACGATTTGGCCGCCCTGCCCTTGCGCCCAACCGAAGGCAGCAACAAGTAAGCAGATGAAGCCGACAGCGTAACTGCAACGACTTTTATTCCTGTGGGCTTTTACCAATGATTCGCGCTCCTGGTTCCTCATTTTATCAAGTCGCTCTTGGCCTTTTTCATAGCGAATTTCATTGGCCTTCTCTCGGAGAAGGTTTATATCTTCGGGAGCTTTCAATCGGAAATGACACTTTGTGCAGTGCCATTTCCCCTTGCCGTAATAGAGTTGTCCGTCTTCGCACTCTGGGCAGAAACAAGCCATTATTTATGACCTCTCGCCAATTGTTCTTCAAATGCCCATTTTTCTTCCAGGGTAGCGAATGAACGGCCTTTAACAATTTCCATTTCCAACAATCGAGAAACATTTTTTACAGGCTTCACTGCCGGAAAGCGTTTTTTAATAATTGGCTTTTTCTTGGATTGCATGATTTGTTCTGCAATTTGAATTAAAAGCACACCAGGATTAATACTCGCGGTCATTACTTCTTGCTGCTGCATCTTCACACCACCGTTTTATTGTGTTGACGATATTTTGTGAGCAATTTTGCTCACTCAGTTCAATCAAAGATATTTTTCGTAAATGACCGGTTTTGATGTGCTTATTCGAGCACTCAAGCAATGCATTACAGAAATTATCTCTGAATTCTTGCGGTGCGTTTTCCAGGGTCTGGATGGCTGCGATCACAAGCGATTGAGCAGCGTTTAACGCAAAAGATTGGTCGTTATTAACTTGTCGCGCAATTGATAGATCTTCACGCGCTTCACGCAGCTTATTTTCAAGCTGTTGAAACTTCGGTTTAGCGTCTGCAATCGCTTCATTCCAACCGTCGATATGGCCAGCCTCATAGCCTTGTGCTTGGCCTTGTTTCAAGCCGACAGAGTGGCCTATTGACTCGGCTGTGTATGCTTCTCTTGACTGATACATGCAAACCTCCTAAACGTTGTTATTACTCGGCGTAACTCCTTGCCCGTTGCTACTTAGCGAGCGAGATCTAGTGCGTGATGAACGACCACCGCCCCCTCCCCCGCCACCACTTGGGCCAATTGAGCCACCAGGATTAGTTTCACCTCCACCGGTGGAACCGGACGATATAGTATTAGCAGGATTTGACTGAATGGGTGCAGAACGAGTGCGCCCTAACCCACCGCCACCGGTGCTAACGCTGCTGCGCTCGAATGAGCGGCGCATTTCATCACCTGCTTGAGTTTCACCCATCGGGCGGATACCGGCAGAAATCCATCCCAGCACTGTGTCTACCAATGTTTGTGGCAAGCTGAAAATCAGGTAAATCATAGGCAGCAGTAACAGACCAAACATAACCAACCAGTCTTTAAAAGTCAGAAACTCAACAAACCAACCAAGGGCTTCACTGCTTGTCACATTTGCGGTTCTCATCGCAAAAAATGCTTTCGCAAGATAACCAACAACCGGATTGGCCAACGAAAAAGCGGCGAACAATCCCAGAACGATTAGCGCCGGTCGCACAAACAAAGTTAGTAGCAATAAATAGCCTTGGCTCTGTGAGCCAATGAAAGTTTTGTCCGGGGTCATGTGCATAACAGCCCAGAGCGGGGCTGCTACGATTGATTGCAATACCTGGAGGAACCAACCAACGACGGCCACCATGAAAATGGTGTACGGCAGGCTCGGGAGGAAGATCCCAAAATAGAAGGCCAACAGGCCGCACCAGCTACCGATTTGTGCTATTTGGGGCAGAATATTGTGATGAACCCAATCGCGGATCACATCACCCACCGGCTTTAAATCAACGCCGTTACCGAGAATTTGCACGCTTCCAACAACTGCCGCCGCGCCGCGCAGTGCGTTAATACCGGTATCAAGTACTTTATCTATTGCGAACATACTGGATTCTGCTACTCGCAAAATGTCTCCTGTCGTTTTAATGCGAGCTATTGCGTCTACGTCGCCTTCACTTCCGATTAACGCCTCCGTGGTAGATTGCATTGTCCAGCTAATCATCGAAGAAAAATAACTGTCACCGCGCGACCCGAGGGCGTCAATACTTAAATCATCTAGGCTTGACGGCAAAAGTGCTCCAATGTCAGCCGCTCTCGGCGCACCTTTGGCCGGTGTAAAATCGACACCGGCAAGCGCTTTCGATACAACAGTTCGATGAATTGTATCGAGAGAATTTCTTGCTAACTGCCCTGCTGCATCATGCGGTAAAGCTGTTAGGCTTGGTGGAGAAACATCACCTGCTGGCTCGCTGTATATCTTGCTGAATTCTTCGCGAATTCCGCTCATTTTTTGATAAAAGCCGCCTGCCATCATCCATCCATCACCGGTGACATCGCTCATGTATTTTTTCATTATGTTTGCGAGCGTTTCATCATTTTTCATCATCGAAAAAAGGGCTGTCATCATGTTGGTTTGCGCAGCGTTCACGATCTGATTAAAACGATTACTTTCAACTAAATCCCACCCTGCCTCGTTGATCGAGGCAGGCCAGGTGTTAACCCATGCATCTAACTCAGTCATCATTTGAACGAGTGCTTGTTGTTTTTCTTCGAGCGCTGCGATACGTACAGTTTGCATTGCTACACGATTGGCTTTAAGCGTGGCAATATCAAAAATGCCAGCAGTACCATTGATTGTATCTAACGTGTTGTCCCAAGCTGGGGTTCCGGGGATTTCCCCGCCATAGATTGCAATTCGCCCTGTAGGCCTCGTCATTCCTAACCTGTAGAGGTGCATTACTTTTCAGAAAGCGGTACATACTCCAAGATCGATGCCATCAGATACTCAATATCCGGTGCTTCACCTGTCTGACCGAACAAGTATTTTCCCTTCAGATTTATGCTTTGCCAGGCTACCGGTGAAGCACGCTTGATGGCTTCCGCCAGTTTATCTTTACCGTGATGCTCAAAGCTTTGCAACAGGTTGCTCAGCACCTTCGAGTTGAAGTAGATGATGGCGTTGGCCATTAGTCTTGCGCATTCATTCCACAGCTCTATCTCCTCATCGCTGTTGCCGCGGAACCGATCGCCATTGACCTGACTGATCGCTCGGCGCAGCTGGTGGTAGGCTTCACCGCGGTTCAAGGCCTTTTGCACGTGGCTGCGCAGTTCAGGGTCATCGATGTAGCTCAGTAGATATCGTGCTTTTACGAGGCGGTTGTATTCGGTAAACGCTTCAAGTAAGGGGTGGTTACTTTTATAAGCAGATAGCTTTCGCACCAGAGTAGCTTGATCCGTTTTGCGCTGCGCTAGGGATACCGAGATGCGTTGGATGGTATCCCAGTGATCCATGATGCGTTTGGTGTTAATGGGTTTTTTCAGACTCAGCTGGACGCGGTCGTCTTTGTCGGTGGTGACATTAAACATCTTCTCGATCACGGTACCCACCTTGGCGTAACGAGGCGCAAAGTGGTAGCCAAACAAGTCCAGCAGTGCAAAGTTAACGTGGTTGACCCCATGGGTGTCAGTCGACACAACGTCCGGGATTATTTCCGTACTGTTGTTCATCAGCAGGTCAAAGAGGTAATGGCTTTCATGCTCGTTCGAGCCAATTATCCGGTTGTTAATCCCCATATGATGGGCATTGAGGCTCACGTTCGAGAGCCCCTTGGCCGTACCGAAGTATTTAGAGGAGTACCGGGTGCGGAATGTTTCTCGTTTGGCTTCGAATTTCTGACCGTCGGCACTGACATGTACGATGCCTTCCTGGATGTAGTAGTGTTTAAATATCGGTAATTTAGCCGTCGCGTTATTGATGCGGTCGTTAGCGTTATTCAGGGTTTCCAATCGCAGATAATTGGCTTGGATGGTGCGCAACTGCTCATAGCTGCGATCAGAGATCTCTGCAATACCATAGATGCCCTAGTTGGTGGCATTGGCAATAAGGATCGCCAGTAAGTCCACTTCGAACAGCCGACTTTTGGAACTCATCCCCAAGACATGTTCAAAGTCATCAATAAATCCGGTGTCCCGATCGACAACACGCAGCACATCGGCGATGTCTACCGAATGCATCTGTCCAAAGAACGGATTATTAACTAAGTGCTTTTTACTCGCCGTAGGCAGTCGCCAGTAGCGCTTGCCACCTTTATTTCTTAGGATGATGTCGCGGTTGTCGGTCTTTTCTAGATAGTGGCTGACCTCGTGCAGGCGCAGATTCAGCTCGGTGGCCATGCTAGGGATGAGTTGTGTCGGATCGGCCATCAACTTCTCCTGTGCGGTGGAATCCAACAGGCGCTGCTTGTCTTGTTTCCAGCGTTGGGTCTTAAGCAGATCCGCATCCAAAGCCCGGTATTTAATGACGTCTGGCATCAACAGCTGACCTTGCAATCGATCGGGAACCTGCAGATAGAGGTACCATTCGTAGCGGGCTTTGTTGAGGCCACCATCTGTATTCAGTAAAAGTGGGCGCATGTGTTTTTGTGGCAAGCGCCGATCCAGGCTGGCATCACTGAGCTCCTGATGAGCCAACAGATCCAACCGGGCTTGATCTAGCGCTCTCGCCAGTCGTTGTGTTTGATCCGCACCTTCAATGCGTAAACAGCAGAACAATGATCGTAGCAAGCCAGTGCGTAGCGTGGACTCTGCGTCCAGGTGCTGCCAATAGGCCTCGTCAGCAGACTGTTTTTGATTGCTCAAGTAGTGACAGACAGAGCTGAGGTCTTTGGCATTCAGAACCTTGAACGCTAGTTCTTGAACGGACTGGAAGTGAGTATCTGGCGCAATCTCTTCATCCAAAAACAGCTCCAGCACATCTGCGGCCTTGCCAACGTTACGAGCCGCTTTCTGCCAATCCTGATAAACCTGCTCTTTTGCCATCGCTTTGGCGCGGGCTTTGACTTGCCGCACATGATGGATAAAGCCATCGGCGATCCTTTCCAAGCACTGTTGATGACGGTTTTGCAGGTAGCTCAGGAGGTACAACTGCTGATTGAGACCTGTTTGCCGTTTGAGTTTGGCTCCGTAGTAATCCACGCGCCCGGCATAATAGTGCTGGTTCATCTGCGATAGCCCAAGACGTTCCTGTACTTGTGCAATCTCATCCATCCATGGCTGAAGGTGTTGATAGACCTGAAGCTCTTTATCCAGTTCAGTACCGGTAAAATTGCGAGCACTCTGGCGCAAGTGCTGTAAGGTAAAAGTATGCTCGCCGGATAGCAGCTCAGTGATCATATCTTTCAGGCCTTGAGTGCAAGCGGACTTAACTTGCTCATGTAGCGCTTTCTGATGCTGTACCAGCACCTGGCTGATGATCTTCTGTAGTGTGCTGTAGGCAGGAATGGCGATTTTGTTGTGGGCTAGGTATTCGATCGCCGCATCAAAAAGAGCTCGTGGTGCAGCCCAGCTATTTGCCTTTTCACGTAGATAGGTAACCAGCCCTGCCTGATGTTCAATATCATTCCAATCAGAAATCCCAAGTAACACCAGTACACGTTCGTATAATCGGGATTTCTGGTCCGCTTTCAGGCTAAATCGACGGTATTTCAGGTCCTTAAAATAGAGCTCAGAAATGAATGATAGGTCGGCCTGCATGGATTTGAAGCTGGGAATTAGCAGGATGGGCTTAGATTTGAAATATCCCAGTAAAGCGATGGCAACCACTCGATGCTTACGGTCTCGAATCCGGTTGACTACCTCAAGTTCTCGGTCGTTAAGAGCAAAGAAAAACCGTTGATCGGATTCGGAGAACACAGGAGGCGAATACAATTCTTCAATTTCTGCCTCTGCCAGTATCGAGAGGCGCTTACCTTTGCTCATATCTTGACCCGAAAAGTCAAGAAGGATACCGCTAATCAAGGCAGATACAAACCAATAGCCTTCTACAGGCTAGGAATGGCGGGGCCTACAGGGCGAATTGCAATCTATGGCGGGGAAATCCCCGGAACCCCAACACTATTTTGTACTCCAAAAAAATGCGGAGTCAAAGCAGCTTGGGCTGTGGTCCTTGAGACAAGATCAAATAATGGCTCCATGGGAGTGGCGCAACAAGAAATAATAGTTTTGTAGGGCCTTAAATTAACTATAGGATCCTTGTGAGTTTACGACCCGCGAACGATTGATGGTCGTGAACGTGCCCGAAGCGGAAGTTTAATTTTCTTGTGGCCCAACTTTCTCTTCTTTTTATAATTTCTCAATTTATCGAAAACTTATGACTAAAATCTTTAATTACAAAGATAATCAACCGGTTGTATGGTTTAACAGAAGTCTTGAGCGCTCGAATCAGTACTGCTTATACTGCGGAAATTATATTGGCGTTAACTCAGGCGTAGAGTCTAATAAAGAGCATTTAATAGCTCGCGAATTTGTTCCAAATGAATACTTCAGCTCTACCGATTTTAATTTCTTATTCCGTTGTTGCGTTTCTTGTAATAATAGAAAATCTAATATTGAAAGACACCTATCCACGTCAACACTTTTTAACAGCGATGCTAGAAAGGCTGATGAGTCGATTAATAAGTTAGCTTTAAAAAAAGCTAACAATGATTATCAACAACTGGCGCAGCAGGTACTGCACGCTGATGAAACCCCGGTTGTTGTTATTGCCGATGACAACCAGAAAAGTTACATGTGGGTCTACTGTAGTGGAGGCGATTCCCCTGATCCGAATAGCACTCTTAAAAACATCGTGATTTACGACTATCAACCTAGTCGCGCGGCGGCGTGCCCGAAAGAATACTTAAAGGGCTATGCCGGTTATTTGCAAGTTGATGGCTATGCGGCTTATGAAAGTATCGGCGCAACACTTGCGGGTTGCATGGCGCATGTACGTCGAAAATTTGTTGAAGCGCAAAAGGTACAAGTTAAGGGCAAAGTCGGTCGCGCCGATTGGGCCGTGGCACACATTCAAAAACTGTATCGCATCGAAGCGCAGCTTGTAGGCAAAACGGCTGAAGAGAAATACACGCTGCGACAACAATACGCCGTGCCGTTGCTCGATGAATTTAAAGTATGGCTTGATAAATCTGCACAGCAGATTCCCCCTAAAACAGCTTTGGGTATGGCGGTCGCTTACACCTTGCGGCAATGGGAAAAACTAATCACTTACACGCAGCACGGTCAGCTCAGTATCGACAATAATCGTGCGGAGCGCGCCATAAAGCCCTTTGTGATTGGCCGAAAAAATTGGCTCTTCAGCAACACCGCCAGCGGTGCAAAAGCCAGTGCAATTTTATATTCAGTTATCGAAACGGCTAAAGCGAACGGATTGAATCCGGTGAAGTATGTTGAACTTCTGCTAACGGAAATCCCAAAGCGCGATTCAGGGGATTACCTTGAGAACCTGATGCCCTGGATGGTGAAATTGGGTGTGCATGATTAGACGCTTACTATGCAATTGAGAAACTTCTCTCCAGCAAATATTGAACTGATTGGATTGGGTAGTGTGTGATTTTGCGCAAGTGATTTTTTAGACTATAGCTAGTTGGATATCAGCGCCAAAAGTTTCCAAATAATTTTCGCTTTTATAGGACAACGTTTGAAGAAAAACTGACGGGTCAATGCTGCCCCACAATACACTCGATCGTCAAAATCAATTGACGCTTTCAAAAACAATCCCCTGCAATTCGAAAGACTGAACAGCGTCCCTCAGACGGTCTGTACAGTACGTGGCAATATTGATTTCATCCGACACTCTTGACGGCTTGAAGGCCGCCTTGCTTTGAGAAGCATTTTTAATATCTTCAACAGCCAAACAATTAAATATTTGATAAGTCTCATCTTCAATATGTATTGGCAAAAATTCACCGCAAGGTGACAGTAGATCACCCAGCAATCGGTAAGCTTTAGGTGATAAGAGCAAAGTAGCATCAATCCATACCGCTATATCTGGTATTAAATTCTCCCTACCCTCAATAACGGAAAACCCGGTAACCATAGAAGGCCAGTGCGGCGCTAATGCCATATTGTTTCTGCTAAAATCATGGATATCAATATCACTAATATCCTCCGGAAAAGCATCGATAAAATCATCAATAAATAAGTCCAACTCTTGGAAACGAAAATCGTCATTATCAATCTTAAATATTGTCATATTATTTGCTCTTGACTCTGGCTTCAGAGGGCAGCTTATTCTGCTCTAAAATCAAAGCAACTATCCTTAATTCTTGCCGTATAAAAGCCTCTGAAGATTGATTTCTCAAACGCATAGAAACCCATTTTTCATAACCTTCGGTATGGTACTGCTTGTGCCCTAACGCCTCAGGCATCGACCAATGAGGTGTGTATTTTGAGGCAGATGGCAACCATACACCGTTGTCAGGGTCGTTAATTCGAATTCCAAAGAGATGAATTCTTGATCTGGCTCGTGCCGAGTGAACTGTTCGCCCCTTGCCAGGAACAATATGGTGAGCCGTATGGTTAGGACTTGGCTTTGGCATAGGCACCGCCCTCATAAACTCTTCCAACACTTTAGTGGGGTGGTGCTCCTCTGCAAGTAACGTATTACGCCTATCCGCAGCTGCGATTCTTGACTCGCCAACCTGGCGTACCGTATTACGACCAGTTTCACGATAAATCTCAAGCCTCGCCCGCACATCAACAATTGTTTCCATCAATCTGCGCTCATTTTCCAAATGCTTCTTAATTGATTCCAATTCCTTTTTACGGGCCTCACGGACATCCTTTGGCGCATTTTCAGCTCTATTCAAAGCTGAATAGTATTTCTTTGCCTTATTGGTGTAGGTCTCTATTGCACGATCCAAAGGACTCATCTCGTCATACCGGGCAACTGCGCTAGCTCCATGTAGAAATTCTTGATTCATTTAATCCATCCCATTAAAAACTGCTTCACGCATCTCGTGATGAGCATATGTACTTGAAAATATTGATTGTTGCGACGTTAGCAGGATTGCAAGATCAATTCTGCGAAATAGTACAACGCAAAATAAAGAAGAGGGCTCCTGATATTCCTACGAGAGCCGATTTTTAAATCAATACAGACGATAAGGCCAACCGGAATCCAAATCGAAGATATTAAGGGAGTTTGATATGCCTGTATTAACCTCTCACCTCACTCTGTCATTACACACTGGCGATGCATTATCCAGTTTACGCCGAGATTGCTATGCCACTTCATGCAGAATGCTTCAAGTCCACTTAAGATGGATATGAGTTGGTGGGGAGCGATTAACAATTACGCTCCGACTGGTGGCCGCAATGCCTGAACTTAAACGGTGACAATCATAGGTATAGTAGCATTCGCCTCTGAACACAATCGAAGTCGCATAAGCAAAATGGTGCTCTTTGATCACTGGGACCTGTCAGTGGTCTAATAAGACCACTTGAGCCGAACTTGGCCCCATAACCTCACTTGCTCGACAGAGTCTCCTTGAGCAATATTCGTACTTGGAGTATCGTTTACTAGGTCCTGTTAACACTAATTATGCTAAAATTTGTGCATGGAAATTTCAAAAGCACAATTCAAAATCATCGAACATTTGCTGCCAGTACAACG